>UCMT01000058.1 GCA_900473795.1 Hyphomicrobiales bacterium
CCCAAATATCCCCGCCCCCAACACCGCCGCTACACTCATCCCGTTCCGCCCACGGATACGCTGCCAGCCGTGGCAGTCAGGCGGGGCCGGCGCCGGTTTCAGGGAAAGGACGGAAGTCCTTGGCATCGGGGTTCGCGAGAAGGTTCCCCTCCGCAGGCCGATGCTGCTGCAGGCGTGCAATCGCACAGAGGGCCGACGAGGCCGTAGCGGAACGAGTTTGCGGGCAAAAACCGCCGAACGGGGCCCTGAGAGGTGTCACCTATTCTATTTTCACGAGGCAGCTTTCAGCGCCCCGTCCGATACCTGAAGCCCAAGACACGGCGAGCGATCGCGCGTGGACGATGGCGTTTGGGGGGCAGCAGACGCCGGACTACCCCCTCCCCCTTGTGGGAAGGGTTGGGGAGGAGTAGCGCCACGAACGCGGAGCCCCTCGCGGCCTCAGACAAGGGAGGGAAAACGGGACCCGAACCCTTGTTTTCCCCATCGGCGCCGGTTGTGCTAGGCTCCAGTGTCAAAGGGGCGGATGGCGTAGTCATGACACGCGCGCAGCAAGTTGGCGTCATTGTCGGTCTGGTGATCGTAGCGATCCTGACGATCCTGCGGGCGAGCGACCCGCAACTGATGCGGCAGGCCCGCGAAGTGGCATTCGACGAGTATCAGCGCATTGCGCCGCGGGCGTTCCAGGACCTGCCGGTGCGGGTGATCGACATAGACGAAGCGTCGTTGAAAGAATTCGGCCAGTGGCCATGGCCGAGGGACCGCATGGCCAGGCTGGTGGACAGGCTGTCGGACATGGGCGTGGCGGCGATCGCCTTCGACATCCTCTTCTCCGAACCCGATCGCCTGTCGCCACGCACGGTCATGCGCGATGTCGTCGGCGTCGATCCCTCGATCGTTGCGCGGCTGCCGGACAATGACGAGATTTTCGCCCGCTCGATTGCCGAAAAGCCGGTCGTGCTCGGCTTTGCGCTCTCCAACGATGGCAACGCCCGGCCCGAGATGAAGGCCGGCTTTGCCTTCACGGGCGAACCGCCCTTCCACGCGCCGCCCCGCATCACCGGCGCGACGCCCCTGCGGCCGCAGCTTGAGGCCAATGCCGCCGGCATCGGCCATATCAGCCTCAATCCCGGCGATCCGTCAGCAGTGGTGCGCACCGTGCCGCTGTTGCTGAGCGACGGGCAGCAGCTCTACCCGAACCTTGCCATCGAGGCGCTGCGCGTGGCGCTCGGCGCTTCGACCTATGTGCTGGCCAATGCTCCGGATATTCCCGACACCATCACCCTGATCAGGATCGGCGATTTCGTCGTCCCGGTGACCGGCGCAGGCGCGCTCTGGCTCTATGTCACCCCCGACAGGGCCGACAGGTATATTTCGGCGCGACAGATACTGGCCGAAAAAGGCGTGTCGCCTGAAACACGTGCGGCCATGGAAGGCAGCATCGTCTTCGTCGGCACCTCGGCCGCGGGCCTCCAGGACATTCGCACGACGGCGCTCGGGCAGAACGTACCCGGCGTCTCGCTCCAGGCGCAGATCGTCGAGCAGATCCTGTCCGGGCGCTTTCTCTCGCGGCCCGACTGGGCCGATGGCCTCGAAATCCTGTCGATTGCCGTGGCCGGCACCCTGCTCGTCGTCCTGACCACCTTCGTCAGTCCCGCCATGGCGCTGGTCTGCGGCCTGCTGATCACGGCGCTCGCCCTTGCCGCCTCCTGGCTCGCCTTCCTCTACGGCGGCCTGCTCCTCGATCCGCTGGCACCGATCATCAGCGGCTCGATCACACATTTCGCGGCCACCGCATTCCGCTTCCTGGTGATCGACCGGGAACGCCGCGAGGTCCGGCTGGCCTTTGGCCACTATCTCTCCCCTTCGCTGCTTTATCGCATCGAACACACACAGGACGCCCTGCGTCTCGGCGGCGACGACCGCGAACTGACGGTGATGTTCGTCGATATCCGCAACTTCACCGAGATCAGTGAACGGTTGGCGCCGACCGCCGTGGTCACATTCCTCAACACGTTTCTCGACGCCCTCAGCCGCCACATCATCGCCAATGAAGGCACCCTCGACAAGTTCATCGGCGATTCGATCATGGCCTTCTGGAATGCGCCCGTCGATGTCGGCGACCATGCGGCCAAGGCCGTTCACGCCGCATTGGCCATGCGCGAAACGCTGGCCCGCCTCAATGCCGAGGACGCATTCGGCTTTGGCAATGGCCAGACGGTCGGCATCGGCATCGGCATCCATACCGGCCTTGCCTGCGTCGGCAACATGGGAGCGGAAACCCATTTCAACTATTCGGCGGTCGGCGACACGGTCAATGTCGCAGCCCGCATCGAGGCTGCCTGCAAGGATGTCTGTTTCGATATCCTCGTATCGGAAAGCACGGCGAACCTGGCGCCGCGCTATGCCCTGCTCGAGGCAGGCGCGCTCGCCCTCAAGGGCAAGAGCACGCGGACCCGCACCTTCGCCGTCGTCGGCGACGAGCATTTCGCCGCGTCGGCCAACTTTGCCGCACTGAAGCATGTCCACGGGCGGCTGATCGACGCGCTGGCGGCACAATCGCCGGCCGCCCGCGAAATCCTGCGCGAAGCAAAACGCCATACCGGCGGATTGTCGGCAGATCTGGCGGAGTTCTATCGCCGCATCGCGCGCCGGGCAGACCACTTTCTCCAACGTCCCGCCCCAGCGCCGCACGTCCTTCCGGGCGGCAAGACGCTACACTGAAGCAGATGATGGTTACCGGCACTTTGGCGGCCTATTCCGGCGGCGGGGAACATCGCAGACGTCATGCCCCGCAACGACGCTCCGCCTCACTTCCCGTTCCGGCCTTTGTCGCCGCGGCCCCCGCCGCGATGATCGCCGTCGCTGCGGTCCTTGTCGCGGCCGCGATGATAGCCGTCGTCGTGGTCGCCGTGATGCTGGCTGCCGTCGTCGACACTGTGCCCGTCGCGATCATGATGGTGGTGGCCCTTGTCGCGGTCGCGCGGCTTGTCTGGCTTTTCGTAATCGGGCTTCTCGGGCTTGTCGTGGTCGCGCGGCTTGTCGGGCTTGTCGTCCGGCGGCTTGTCGTCCGGCGGCCTGTCGTCGTCTGGTTCGACTATCGGCTTGACGGGAGCAGCGCGTTTCTCCTTGATTGGAGGCTTGTCCTGCGGCTCCGCAAGGCTCGCAAGGCCGCAACCGCCGCCGCCAATGCCCGAAAGCTTCTGATTGCCCGAGAGGAACGGCAGCGCCTTGGTATTGCCGAGCGTGTTGAAGATACCGCGATTGACCTTGCTGGTATCGGTCAGGCTCCCGTTGGGCTTGGCAACCACGCAGTCGCAGCGCCGCGTAAGTTCCCTGCAGCCGCCCGGGCCGCAAAAACTGGCGGATCCGCCCAACAGCACGATCGCCGTCGTGCCGTCGGCACCGATGTAGAAATCGAAGACGGTGCCGCGAACGCCGATCGTTCCCGCCGGCGTCAATATCTCGTAGGCCGCATGCTTGGAATTGCCGCTGATCCAGCGAAACGTGCCCTTGGCCGCCTTGACGGTGAGCTTCTTCACCGAGCGCGAGCCATCGAAGACGAACTTGTCGATGACCACGGACGAGCCCCAGCCGACGGCGAGCTTGGTGCCGTCGCGGAAGACAAACTGGCCGAGCCCCGATTTGGACGTGCGAATCCGTTCGTCCTGATAGACCGGATCGTCGACCGCAAGCTCGCCGCTCGCCCCCGTCACAGCCGTCTTGATGTGGACGGCCTTGCCGATCGACTGCGCGGCAACGGACGGCGTTGCGGCGGAGAGCAGAACACTGAACGCGGCGACAACAACCCGATCTGGAGCAAACATCTCCCCCCTCCTCGAGAGGGAGGCACATTAGCATATCGTAATTTATATGTCTCGCGCATCCGCAGACGTTAATGCGAGCGCAGACAGTGTCTAGGCGCCCTTGGAAAACAGCGAGGCGAGCGTCTTCTTCGGTGCGGAGAAGCCGCCCTTCATGCTGTTGACGATGACCATATGCGTGATCTCGCCGCGCTTGAAGGCTTTGAGGAAGCGCGGATATTCCTCGAAGGCGACGCAGCCGTGCGAGTCGCCCCGGTTGCGCAGGAGATAGCTATGGGCAAGCAGACCGACGCGGCCATGCGGCGCGACCCCGTTGACCGGCGTCAGACGCACGGCCGCGACGCCGTGGAACAGCGCTTCGCGCATCGTCACCTTGTAGGTGCCGGGCGGCGTCGGGCCTTTCATCTTCACATGGACGTAGGCGGGATTGTCGCGCATCTTGCCGATGCCGGAATGTGCCTCGAGCTTCTCGCCGTTCGGCATGTAAACCACGCCGGCCGAGATATCGTAATAGGCAACACCCTTGCGGCCGCGGAAGGTCGGACGAACCTCGTCCTCATCGTCCATGGGAAAATCCGGCTTGGCGTAGGCAAGCTCCTTGGTCGCCGGCTTTGTGCCATCGGCAGGTTTACGGGCGCTGTGGGCAAGGCTCTTCGGCTTGGAGAGCGGCAGCGGCCCCAAATCCGGGAGCATGCCGTTCAGCGACGAGGCCGGTTCCTGCATCACCAGACTGAAGGGCTTGCCCAAGCCTTCCTTGAGCGGGACGTTTTCAACGAGCGCATTGGCCACCATGGGCGTCGAGCCGGTGGTTACGTCGTCGCCCTTCGCCGCAGCCGCCTTCGCCAGCGCCAGAACCTGTGTCTTTTCGATAAAGTCGACGGGGGGCTTCGCCAGGGCAACGGCCGCAATGCTCTTTTGTGGCACAAGCTTGGAGGCCAGATGGATCGGCGGCAGGACTGTCAGCCGCGAGAACTTGGCAAGCCGCACGACGCGCTGCTGCTGTGGGGCAGCGCGCACGATCGCGTTGAGCCCCAGGGACGCTTCCAGGCGCGGATTTTTGTCTGACGGCAGCGACGGTCCCATGGTTTGCATGGCCGCGAAGGTCGCGATCATCCAGATCGACGCAGCGATGCCAACACCGATAAAGGTCGCTCCGGAAACGAGAGATAGCGCCTTTTTCGAGCGGCCTGCCGGTTTGCCGGATGAGGCGACATGACTGAACTTTTCGACCGCAAACGCCATGATACTCGTTACCCAAAACGCATTACACAATCCGAAGGCAACGGAACGCATTGCCGAGGAGGCCGGTCCAATGCTTGAGGGGCGCCATACTCTGCGCTTTCCCGGGCATGCCGATCGATCAGAAGAATGACAAAGTATGGTAACCAATTCCTTTACGCTGGCCCCGCGAAATAGCGAGGAGAGGGAGGCGGGAAGACGGGCAGCATTTGCGGCATATAAAAAGGCGAAGAAGGCCATGCCCTCCCCGCCCGCGACATCATGGTCCAGCGGACATGCGGTATGCATCGACGGCAGCACGGAACCCAAGGTTCGACAGTCTGCGTTTGCGCTTGGTCTCAAACCTTAATTTTTGGCGATATTATGGACGCCAAGCGGCGGGCGGGGTTTTTCTCGGCATGACTGTATCGCTCGGCGACCGAACCATTCCATCGCATTTCCTCCTTCCAGGGCGACGCGGCCACACCGATTGGCCTGTTTTCGGATCCGTTTTCACAGAGCGCAGTCTGCAGTTTCCAGTGCGCTCGAAATGTGCGGCAGGCTCCGCAATGCCAGATCGGCGTCTCGCCGATGACGCGCATGCGGGCTTGCGACGCCTAAATCAGGGGTAGCGAACGGCAATTCATCGTTCGATGTGCGAATGGCGGTGGAAATTGGGGGGAAGTAATCGGTTTGGATAAAATTGCAGCGAATTTCGGCCGGAAAAATTAAAGTGCCATGACTACGAATTCAGGCTTATCCGCGCAAACGGACCAAACCTTTTAAGCGCCGCCCGGCAGGAATTCGCCCCCATGAGTTTTCTTTCCGCCATCGCAGTCATTTCCCTTGCAGTAATGTTTCCCGTGCTGCTGTTGCTGCGCAAGAGCGGCGTGCCGGGTGTTGGCAGTTTCACCCTCGCCTGCGTTTTCTCGACGCTTTACGCCGGCGCCAGCCTTGCATCGACAATTACGCCCCCCTGGTTCAATTTGGTGGTCGGATCGACGCTGATGGTCGCTGCGTCTCTGGCCGCCTTGAACGGCTTTCGGGAATTCCTCGGGCGAAGGCCCCTCAGATTGACGCTGCTCGTCGCAACCCTTGCCTGCACGATCATTGTCCTCGGCGTCTTCAGTCAAGTGTTCGAAAATCCGGAACCGTCTTTCGCTTTCAGTGCCGCCCTGGCAGGGCTGGTCTATTTCCTCACCGGTGTCACGATCCTGCGTCATTGGTCGGGGCAAAGGGCGATCGCCCCTTATGTGCTGTTCTGCTGCTTGTCCGCCTTCGCAGTGACTGCCCTGCACGCCATTCGGATCATCGGCGTAGCCACCGATCTGGGCAGCGCCATCGAACCGCAGCTATGGATAACGGCGCTCGTGGCTGCCCGGCAACTGATGATGCCGCTGTTTCTGCTCGGCGTCGTCCTGCTGTTGCACGGTTGGGTGATTGCCAATCTCCGTCATTTGATCGCGCATGACGAACTGACGGGCGCCCTGTCGAGGCGGGCCTTCATGGCCGAATGCGAGCGGATGTCTCACGCTGCCGCCGGATTTGGGCACCAGACCGCATTCATGCTGCTGGACCTCGACAGGTTCAAGCAGATCAACGATCAGCACGGCCACGCCGGCGGCGACGCGGCGCTTGGACATTTCACCAGGATCGTCAAACAGACACTTGCCGGGCGGGGCTTTCTGGGGCGTTTGGGCGGCGAAGAATTCGGCATCGTGCTGACCGGCGTCGGCCGCCCGGAAGCGGTCGCCGTCGCCGAGGCGATCTGTTCAGCGGTCAGAACAACGCCAGCCAGCAACGGCAAAGGCAGGGCGATACCGCTGACGGTCAGCATCGGCATTGCCATCGCCGAGCCTGGCGGCGCATTGGCCGATCTGATGATGCAGGCGGATCTCGCGCTCTACGAGGCCAAGGCGACGGGACGCGACCGGTTGAGTATAGCCAACAGCCTGGAAGCGGCTTCCTCGGCCAGCGCCCGGGCACTGGCCGGTGCCGCCGCGCAGATGCGCGCGGCGGCCATGGCGGTTACCTCGGTGCAGCCCCTGTCGAACGTTGGCTGATACCGACGCTGCCGGCGGTTCTGCCCGCCATGCGGCTTGCATTGCCAGGCGGCCATCCTATGTCAGGGATACCGCCTCTGGAGAACAATCGATGCCGATTCCCCTTCGTCTTCTCACCGCCTGCGCGCTTATCGCGGCAAGTGTCGCATCCCTGCCGGCGCAAGCCGAAACCGTCGGCGAGGTCGGCGTCGACTGGCTCGGCAACGACATCCTGATCGATGCGGTCACCGATCCGAAGGTGGCCGGCGTCACCTGCCATGTCACCTATTTCGACCGCAGCGTCATCGACCGCCTGAGAAAGGGCAACTGGTTCGAGGACCCCTCCAACAACTCGATCGCCTGCCGCCAGACCGGGCCGGTGACGATCGGCGATATTGATCTCGGCCAGGAGGGCGAGGAAGTGTTTCGCGAAGGGCTTTCGCTGATCTGGAAGAAACTCGTCGTCAACCGGATCTACGACAAGAAAAACAATACCCTGATCTATCTCGCCCACTCGCGCGAATTGACCGATGGTTCCGCCAAGATGTCGATCTCGACCATTCCGCTTTACGGACAGCCGGTGACCTGGACGAACGGCGCGCCGAAGTAGCCGCGTCATCGCTCTGCGAAGACATCCTTGGACGTAATGATGCGAACGCCTGCAGCCGCCATTTCGGTAGTTGCGGCCTGCACGCCGGCGGGATCGATGCCGCGGCTTGCATCGGTAATGAATCGGACGTCAACGCCGGGCATCATCGCCTTGGCATCAAGCGCCGTAGCCTTGACGCAATAATCGGTCGCCAACCCGCAGATATCGAGCGTGCCGACGCGCGCTCGCGTGAGGTAGCCGGAGAGCCCGGTCAGGGCGGCGTGATCGTTGTCGCGAAAGGCAGAGTAACTGTCGACCTCGCGGTTCTCGCCCTTGCGCTGGACATGGTCGATGCCTGCGAAGTTCAGACCGGGATGAAACTGGGCATCGCGGGTGCCCTGGACGCAATGATCCGGCCACAGCATCTGCGGCTTGCCGTTTAGCGCGCCCATCTCGAAAGGCTTCTTTCCGGAATGCTGCGAGGCAAAGCTGCCATGATCGGCCGGATGCCAGTCCTGCGAGGCGACGACGAGATCATACCTGCCCTGTGCGATCAGCCGGTTGGTGACCGGCACCACATCTTCGCCATGCGGGACGGCAAGGTTGCCCCCCGAGCAGAAGCCATTCTGGATATCGACGAGCAGAAGGCATCTCACGGCAGTCTCCTATCATTGCAACAGCAGATTCGGGCAGAAAACGGCGCCCGCATTTCGCATCGCACAATAGACGGAGTGTCGGGAAAAACCAGCCGGCTTCTGCCAACGACCAATCTATCACGAACGCAGCAAAACACCGCGCGGTTTCCCGCGCGGTGCCTGCCCTTCTCGTCAATGACAGCTTAGGCCGCCTGCGCCAGTTCGTCGGCAATGACCGTGTCGAGGTTGAGGAAGCAGACCATGGTCTTTTCCAGAGCGACGATGCCGCGGCAGAAGGCACGCTGTGCCTCCGGAATGATCTCCGGCGCCGGCTGCAGATCTTCGCTCTTGATGGTCATCATGTCGGAGACCTGCTCGACCAAAAGGCCGACCAGCTTGCCGGCGATATCGGTGACGATGATCGCCGAGCGCTCCGACGGCTCGGTCATCTTCATGCCGAGCCGGCAGGCCATGTCGATGACCGGGATGACGGCGCCGCGCAGGTTGATGAGGCCGAGAACGTAAGGCGGCGTGTGCGGCATCGGCGTCACTGGCGCCCAGCCGCGAATTTCGCGGATCGCCATGATGTCGATGCAGAATTCCTGATCGCCCAGGTGGAACGAAACGATTTCGAGATAGGCACCGGACTGCTTGATTGCGTTTGACATGATCAAAACTCTTCCCAGTTTTCGGCGGAACCCGATGCCTTCGGCACGGACGACGCGGGGCTGTTAAAGGCGCCCGCCAGCTTGCCCATCAAGGCCTTGGCGGGAGATGGCGCGGGGCGCGCCGTGGCCGATGTGGCGACGCGAACCGGTTGACGGATTTGCGGGGCGGACACGCCACCGCCGAGCTGGAACTGGCCGATCAACGCGGTCAGGCCTTCGGCATCCTGTGCCAGCGTATGGCTGGCGGCATTCGTCTCCTCGACCATTGCCGCATTCTGCTGGGTCATCTGATCCAGTTGGCCGATGGCCGTATTGATCTCCTGAAGACCGGTCGACTGCTCGCGGGCGGCCATCACGATCGACGTCATGTGCTCGTTGATGCGAACCACATCCGTGCCGATGCGACCGAGCGCCTCGCCGGTTTCCTGCACCAGACGGACACCGGTTCCAACCTCGGTGCTGGAGCGCCCGACCAGAGCCTTGATGTCCTTGGCGGCGCCTGCTGCCCGCTGGGCGAGCTCGCGCACTTCCTGCGCCACCACCGCAAAGCCCTTGCCGGCTTCTCCGGCACGGGCGGCTTCGACCCCGGCATTCAGCGCAAGCAGGTTGGTCTGGAAGGCGATCTCGTCGATCACATTGATGATCTTGCCGATCTCGGACGAGGCGTTTTCGATCCGGGCCATGGCGTCGACCGCTTCGCGAACGATGCGGCGCGACTCTTCCGCATTGGTGCGCGTCTCGCCGACCATCTGGCTCGCTTCCTCCGCGCGCTGGGTAGCGGTGCGCACGGTGACGGTGATCTGGTCGAGCGCTGCCGAGGTTTCTTCCAGGGAGGCTGCCTGTTGCTCGGTCCGCTTGGCGAGATCGTCTGCGGCGCCGCGCATCTGCTGGCTGTTGGACTGGATCGAGCTGCTGTTTTCGCGGACGCTGGCAAGCGCGCTCTGCAGCTTTTCGACCGTGTGGTTGAAATCCTGACGCAGCGATTCGAGATCGGCACGGAACGGCTGGTCGATCGTTGCCGTCAGATTGCCTTCCGAGAGGCGGTTCAGACCTTGCCCAAGCGCGGCAACCGCAGTCTGCACCTGCCGTACCTCTTCTGCACGGGCTGCTTCGCCCGCTGCGCGCTCGGCTTCATTTTCGCTGCGGCTTGCAGCAGCCGAGCGTTCAAGATCGCGTTTTTCGACAGCGGCGACCCGGAACATCTCGACGGAACGGGCCATTTCACCAATCTCGTCGCTGCGCTTGACCGCCTCTACCGCGGTTTCATAGTCGCCTTTCAGGATGCGCTGCATGCTGTCGCGCACGGCAAAAACGCCACGGCGAAGGACGTTGCCGTGGAAATAGAGCATGCCCAGAAGCGACGCCATGGCGAAGAGCCCAACGACAATCTGGAACAGGAGGGATTCGTGCGAGCGGTCGGTTGCATCGGCGACACGCGCACCAAGCGCCAGGCCAGCCTCTTCATACAATTTTCCAAGCGTTACGGCCATGCGCTCGCCGGCGCCATCAATCGTATCGTCGATAGCGCCGTATGCATCCGCAGGAGCGCCCTCTTCCACCATTTTCTTCAGGTCCACCTGAATAGCCTTGGTTATCTCGGCGAGATCGGCATCAAACGTTGCCATGATCTCCGGCTTGCCTAGAGATGCGGCCAATTCCATTGCGGCCGGCTTTCCGGCATTCAGTGCGGAGATGAAATCGGCGACCGCCTTCACCCGTTCCGGCGCGACCTGACGCTCCTCGCGATCGACGATCGTATCCATCGCCACCAGGGTCAGCTCGACGCTGGCAAGCCGCATGGCTCCGGCATTCTTGATGGCATCCTGCGCGATGATGGCTTTGTCGAGCGCCTGGTTGACATGCGAATTCTGATACCAGCCAACAGCCAGCATCGAACCAAAGCCGATGAAGGCAGCGAAACCCAGAGTGCCGAGCCGCTGGCTGACGGAAAGTTTACGGTCGAGTTGTGCAGACGTCATACAGCAGTATCCAGTTCGTGAGTGCGGCAGCGAGCGTCGCGCGCGCAGGAAAAGGGAGCGATGATGCGGGAAACCGGACTGATGCAAACCGGCGACGTCATGTCGGCAAGGGGATTCGCACCCCTCCACGCACTTAGAACATGGCAAACACAAATTAACCATTCGCTAAAATGAGCGCCGAATTCTCGGGATTCGAATGCCCCGGACCGCGCCGGAAACGTGCCATCCACACCTTTCAATCTTCGACGCTGCCGGGTAACATGGCGGCATGCAGGATAATGCGAAAAAGCACCCGCCAACCCTGATGGTCACCGCCCTTGCCGGCGGGGGCCTCGTTCTGCTTCTCGCCGCATTTCTCGGATGGATCGTTCAGGGACCGGAGATATTCCTGACCATGGCCGAAAACGGCCTTTCCTGGTGTTTCTGATCCTGCCTGCCGCATATTGACGCTGGCTGCCCGAACGTTTGCAACCTTCGGTGCGAAGGTCTATCTGGTCATAAAGATTGGTTAAATGAACCGGACATCATCATGAAAGCACTTCGCATCGTTCTTTGGGCCGCCGTGGCCGTCGTCGCGGCTGCCCTCGGCTGGATGACCTATCAAATGACCGCCTCGAAGGACCAGATCGCGGCCGGTCCTTTCGGCGTGCCATTCGAGCTCGTCTCCCAGACCGGCCAGCCGATCTCGGAAAAGGCTTTCACCGGCAAGCCGACTGCTTTGTTCTTCGGCTTCACCCATTGCCCGGAGGTCTGCCCGACGACCCTGTTCGAATTGAACGGCTGGTTGGAAAAGGTCGACCCGGACGGTACCAAGCTGCAGGCCTACTTCATCAGCGTCGATCCCGAACGCGACACGCCTGAAGTCCTTGGCCAATATGTCTCGAACGTTTCCAAGCGAATCATCGGCATTTCCGGTCGGCCGGACAAGGTGATGGAAATGGTCAAGGGTTTCCGGGTCTACGCCAAGAAAATCCCGCTGGACGAGAAGAAGCCGGACGGCGATTATACGATGGACCACACCGCCTCCGTTTTCCTTCTCGATTCCGAAGGCAAATTCACCGGCACCATCGCTTATGGCGAAAATCCGGACACCGCGGTCAAGAAACTGGAAAATCTGCTGAAGACATCGTGATCGTCGCGAGGGGCTGATGGGGGAGCGCACCGGAAGGTCAATTCTGATTGCCGGTGCGGGGCCTACCGGACTTGCTCTGGCGCTCGAACTTGCGCGGCGCGGCTATCGGCCCCGTCTGGTGGCAAACGCCCCAGGACCGGCACCAATCAACGAGAGCCGGGCGCTCGGTATCAACGCCAGAACCCTGACGCTTCTGGAAGCCTGCGGCGCCACTGCCCTGATCCTGGCTGAAGCCCGTCGCTTGACCGAATTCAAGATATCTTCGGCAGGCAAGTTGCTGCTGACGATCGACACCGAAAAATTCCGCGGCCCCTATTGCCCGATCTACGCATTGCCACAGGGCCAAACGGAGCGATTGCTGCTCCAGCGGCTGTCGGCTGTCGGCATCAGACCTGAGTGGTCAACGCACCTTCAGGCGGTGTCCGGCGATGTCAGGAACCCGATCGTGACGCTTCTGCACGTGAACGGCGGGGCAGAGACGGTGCTGCCGGACGTGCTGATCGGTGCGGACGGCGCCCATTCCGCCGTGCGCAAGGCCTGCGGTTTCGCTTTTCCGGGCGATGCGATCGAAAGCCGATTTTTCCTCGCCGATTACCGCTATGCCCAGCAGGTCGATACCAGCTTCGTCCAGATGAATTTTCTCAATCCGGGCGTGCTCGGACGCCTGCCGGTGTGCGAAGATACGCTGCGTTACGTATCGACGATCGAGGATTTCGAAACGCGCATCGATCATCCGGCCACGGTCCTGGAACGGACTTGGAAATCGGACTTCACCATCAGTTTCCGCCACGTCGAAACGATGAGCCGCGGCAATGTCTTTCTTGCCGGCGACGCCGCCCATGTGCATTCGCCGGCTGGCGCCCGTGGCATGAACCTCGGCATCGAGGACGCCTGCTGGCTCGGCTGGCTGATTTCCGAAGGGCGGGAACAGGACTATTCCAGCCTGAGAATGCCCGTCGTCAAAACCGTGCTCAAGGAGACGCGGCGCAACACCACCTTCATCACCCTGAAGAATCCGCTCCTGACCGGTGTGCGTGCACGGTTGATGCCGCTGTTGAACAGCATCCCCGGTTTCACCGCGGCGGCGTTGCGCAATGTTTCCGGCCAGGACACGCCGCCGCCGCCCTGGATTCCCGACGCCAGGTAGTCCTGCGCTTTACCTTTGATCGGCGGGCATGCTAGAGCGCGCAAGCCGCCCGCCGACCAAGGATAAAGACATTGAGCGACCTTCGCCTGTTCATCACCACGACCGAAAAGCAGTCGGAAGTCATCATGGACCTGATGACCGAAGCGTTCGAGGATGACGGCTACGCCATCGCCACCATGGAGATGGATGAAAAGAAGGACATCTGGGAGGCGTCGCTCTACATCGATTTCGACGAGGAAGACGAGATGCGGGTGCGCTTCGCCGAAGTCGTCGCGCCACATTTTCCGGATGCGACGATCGAGCGGGAAGTCATTCCCGATGTCGACTGGATCGCCAAGTCGCTGGAGGGCCTGTCGCCCGTGCGCGCCGGCCGTTTCCTCGTGCACGGCTCGCATGACCGCGACAAGGTGCGGGCCAACGACATCGCCATCGAGATCGATGCCGGCCAGGCGTTCGGCACCGGCCATCACGGCACGACGGCGGGCTGCCTCGAAGTCATCGAAACCGTCATGCGCGCCCGCAAGGTCCGCAACGCGCTCGATCTCGGCACCGGCAGCGGCGTCCTGGCGATCGCCGCGCGCAAGCTGAAGCCGGTTCCGGTGCTGGCAACCGACATCGACCCGATCGCGACGCGTGTCGCCGCCGAGAATGTGCGCCGCAACGGCATCGCCACCGGCATCGCCACCGTGACCGCCGCCGGCTTCCACTCGCCGGCCTTTGCCGCCCATGGTCCCTTCGACCTGATCATCGCCAACATCCTCGCCCGCCCGCTGATCAAGATGGCGCCGCAGCTTGCCGGCCATCTGGCGCCCGGCGGCTCGGTCATCCTGTCAGGCATTCTGGCGTCGCAACGCTGGAAGGTGCTGTCCGCCTATAATGGTCAGCATCTGCGCCATGTTCGCACCATCTGGCGCAACGGCTGGGTGACGATCCATCTCGACCGTCCCTGAGGGATGGCATTTTAAACCTCCGGACAATGAAAAACCCGCCTGTCCGTCATGGACAAGCGGGTTTTTCAAAACAAAGGCGATGCCGAAGCACCGCCCGCTGACCGGCAAGCCGGTCATGTCCGCGAGCTTGAGGAGGAGGAGCGCTCAAGCGGACTCTTCATGATCTGAAATTGGCCACCCGGAGGGAGGAGGAGAAGGGCGACCAACCATATTCAGACCATGCAGCTCTTGCCTTTCGGCATTCGCGTGAACAACAGATTTGCGTCCGCGTTCGTTGAGTGGGTTTATAGACTATTTTTGAAACGGGTCTAGGTGCATTGCAGCATGGGAGCCATGCACACGACGCATAAGTATGATAATTGTGACGGTTCAGACGCTGGAGGATGGATGCTGGCGACAATCATACCTCTCATCGGCCTTATGCTGATCGTCTGGGTTCTCGGCGCGGCCCTCTGGTCAATGCGTGGCGGGAAAAGGCAAAGCCAGACAAAATGGCCGCCCTACCCTGTCATCAACGCCTCGGAAGAGGAGATGCAGCGCCGGCATCTCGAATGCCGCGACCGTCTCAGTCACGCGGCCTACGGCGAGGCAGCCGCGCGATCGCTGTGGCAGAAGCTGATGACATGCGAGCCGGGCACGGGCCTTATCCACCAATTCCACCGCGACTATTGCGGACATGGCCTGATCCGCACCGGCAACACGATTACGCTGCGCGAAATCTACGACGGCAGTGCCGGCGATCCGCTGGCGGCGTGGCAGACAGAAGCCGATTTCGTCGCCTTCTTCTCTCGCCAGTCGGATTTCAGTTGTAGCGGCTTCGACCCGGGGGAGCCGGTATTCTTCACCGACGACCGCTGGTCGCAGAACAATCAACGGCTGACATGGGAGATTATCCGGAAATTCGTCGAAAATTGAATAGGCGCGTTCACAAACACACAAAGGTCGCGGGTGATCAGACGCCGCCGATAAGCAGATAAGGATAGCGGTGGAGCAGTGACCGTACACGCGTCTCAAACTGGTCTAGAAATCTGAGGAGTGTCTCTCGCTGGAACTCATGTCGATCATGCAGAAACGCAGGGGTGACGACATATTTGCCGATGATTGCATCCAGATGAACCCCAGCACTTACATCGCCTCGCAGCTCTGGAAAGTGGGAGAGCACGTCAATCCATATCTCCTTCGAAAGCCAGGCGATGCCCCAATGGTAACCATCGCTCCATGCCGGGAACGCGCGAGCGACCATGCCCTCTATGAAAAGGAAGGCCTCCTCACTCACACTAAAAACGTCAGAACCCTCGCGGTCGTAATCGTATTGACCGGCAAAAGCGTGGTCACAGGGAATAAAGTCAAAAGTCAATCCGCCTTGCGGACCGTCGACAATCCGATAATCAATGCACATGAAAAAATGCGGACACCGCGTGCCGCTTACTGTTTCCTAAGCCTTCATAACAAGGCTAGGCACGATCCGGCAATTGTATTCGTTGGGGCGATCGCGAATGAATGCAATTGTTGGATATCGGAGATTGCGAATCCAGCCGGAAAATTCGACGTGGCTTTTCCGGAACTGCTTCGATTCCCGGATTAGTTCTAGATAACAACCGAGCAAAACACAGGCTTTCGCTGTTATATCATTTTCCGCTAGAGTGCCCGTACCCTTCAGGAATCGGCCAGTTCCTTCGCGCACGCGATCCCGACCCAGCGGCTCTTCTTCGGGCCTATCGCAGGAAAATCAGATGTTCCAGTCTTTCGAAGTCACCTCCACTCCCCAGTTCGGCAAGGAGCGCGTCACAGCATTGCGCGCCGCGCTCGCCGCCCTGAACATCGACGGCTTCCTCGTTCCCCGCGCCGACGAATTCCAGGGCGAATATGTGCCTGCGTCGGCCGAGCGCCTGTCCTGGCTGACCGGCTTCACCGGGTCCGCCGGCATTGCCCTCATCACGCAGAGTCAGGCGATTGTCTTTGTGGATGGCCGTTACGTCACCCAGCTCAAGGAGCAGGTGGACGGCACGGTCTTCGAGGGTGGCGACCTGGTCGGCGAACCGCCGCATCTCTGGCTCGAGCGGCACGGCAAGAAAGGTTTTCGCCTTGGCATCGACCCGTGGCTGCATACCGGCGCCGAGGTGCGCAAGCTCCAGAAGGCGCTGGAAGGACTAGGGGGCACGCTCTCCTTCCTCGACCACAATCCGCTCGACCGGCAGTGGGCTGACCGGCCCGCAGCGCCGCTCGGCCGCGTCAAGATCCAGCCGCTGGATCATGCCGGCGTGCTCGCCAAGGACAAGCTCGCGACGATGGCACAGGACGTTGCCAAGGCAGATGCCAGTGCCGTGGTGCTGACCGACCCCTCGTCGATCGCCTGGACCTTCAACATCCGCGGCAGCGACGTGCCGCACACGCCGCATCCGCTGGCCCGCGCCATTGTTCATGCCGATGGCAAGGCCGAGCTGTTCCTCGACAAGCGCAAGACCGGCATCGAGGAGGAAGCCTATCTCACCCAGCTTTCGAACCTCGAGGCTCCCGCCTCGTTCGAGGATCGTGTCGCAGCGCTCGCAGCGACCGGCGCAAAGATCATGATCGATCCGGACCACGCAGCCTTTGCGCTTGCCGAACGCATCCGCAGCAGCGGCGGCACGGTGATCGAGGCGATCGATCCCGCCCGCCTGCCCCGCGCCCGGAAAAACGGCGCGGAACTCGAAGGCTCCGCCCGCGCCCACCTGCAGGACGGTGCAGCCATGGTCGAGTTCCTTGCGTGGCTTGACGGTACACATCCCGGAACTGTCACGGAGATCGCCGCAGTCGAAAAACTCGAAGCCTGCCGCGCGGCCGTCGGCGAGCGGATGCAGAACCCGCTCAAGGACATTTCCTTCGACACGATCTCGGGCGCCGGCGAACACGCCGCGATCATGCATTACCGGGTGACGACGGAGAGCGATCTCACCATCGCCGACGGAACCATGTTCCTGATCGATTCCGGCGGCCAATATGTCAACGGCACCACCGACATCACCCGCACCGTCGCGATCGGCACCGTGCCGGAAGAACAGCGGCGTTTCTTCACACTGGTACTGAAGGGGATGATCGCCATCAGCCTCGCCCGCTTTCCCAAGGGCTCGCGGGGCGTCGATCTTGATCCGCTGGCGCGCATTGCGCTGTGGAAAGCAGGCGCCGACTTTGCCCATGGCACCGGCCACGGCGTCGGCTCCTATCTCTCGGTGCATGAAGGCCCGCAACGCATTTCCCGCGCTTCGATGCAGGAACTGCTGCCCGGCATGATGCTGTCGAACGAGCCCGGCTATTATCGCCCCGGTTCCTTCGGCATCCGCATCGAGAATCTCGTGCATGTGCTGGAGACAACCCCGATCGACGGCGGCGACCTGCCGATGCTCGGCTTCGAGACGCTCACTTTCTGCCCCATCGACCGGCGTCTTGTCGTTACCAGCCTGCTGACGGACGAAGAACTTGCCTGGCTGAACGCCTATCATACCGAGACGCGCGAAAAACTGTCGCCGCTGATCCCGGACGAAAAAGTGCTGGAGTGGTTGAAGGCGGCGACGGCGGCGCTGGACCGCTAAGCCCCCCTAAAAGCCGGATCACGGGCACGAGAGTTTGCGATTGGCCCCTCACCCTAACCCTCTCCCCGCAGGCCTTCTCCCCGTCAGAACGGGGAGAAGGTGGCCGACAGGCCGGATGAGGGGCAACGCTGACGTGATTCGCTCCCTACACGGTCAAATACCGAATCGTCATGACGACGAGCCAGCCGACCGCCAGCATCCAGAGCGACGAAACCCGCAAACCGACGGCGAAGGCGACGAGCATGGCGGCTGCCACATCGAAGCCGCCATAGACGAAGGCAGGAGCAACCAGCGTCGAGAGCACGGCGGCGGGCACTGAATTCAGCGCCGCCTCCATGCGCGGCGGGATGCGCTTCATCTGCGTAATCATCACGTAGCCGCCGATGCGGGTGAGAAAGGTCGCAACGGCGGCCGCGAGGATGATGTAGATCAGCTGCATGTGCTCTGAGCTATCCATGGTCAGACCTCGTGTTCCAGCGTGACGGGCTCTTCGTGCTGTTTCGGCAGCGGCAGGCAGGCGGCAAGCGCGATGCCGGCGATGGCACCGATGCTGACATGCCAGGGCGAACCAACGAAATGCATGGCCGCGATGGATGCCAGCGAACTGGCGGCGACGACCGGCAGCCAGTTGTCCCGCTTGCGGAAGCCGAGAACCAGACCCATGAAGTAGATCGACAACAGCACGTCGAGACCGATCGCACGCGGTTCGCCGATCATCTGCCCGAAGATCGCCCCGAGCAGCGTCGTGATCTGCCAGGGTATGTAGATGATCATCGCAAAGCCGAGATACCAGGCGAAGCTCACCGGTTCGCCGCGTTCGGCCCGCTTCTCGGTTTCAGCATATTGCGGATCGACCAGCAGGAAGAAGGTGAAGAACTTCTGCACGCCGGAAAAATGGCGGATATGCCGGGCGATCGATGCCGAATAGAGGATATGGCGGAAATTGACCGCGAAGATCGAAAGCACGATCAGCCACGGCTGGACCTTGTGGCCGAACAGCTCGATGCCGACCATCTGGCTGGCGCCCGCATAGAGCGTGGCGCTCATGAACACCGCATCGAAAACCGAAAAGCCGTTGTCGATCGCAAGCGCGCCGAACAACGCCCCAAACGGGGATGCCGACACCATGACGGGAAAACCGCCGCGAACACCCTGCCAGAAATCGTCTTTGGTCATGAAGGAACTTTCCGGAACGCTGGGACCAAAGGCCAAGCCACGTTTTCCCGCACCGTGCGTGAGGTGGAACGCACAGATAGGCCGCGACCGGCCAGGGAACAATTCAATAAGATTGATGCAGCGATCCGAATTTCTGATCGAAGCGGACCGGGACAGAACCCCGCCCGCAGCGCAAATCAGCGCTTGACCTGAAACGTGTGCTCGATGCCGGGAAATGTCCGTGCCTTGACCTCGTTGGCATAAGCCTCGAAAGCTGCGGAAATCTGCGGCGCCAGTTCGGCGAAATGCTTGACGAAACGCGGCTTGAAGTCGCTGAAGATGCCCAGCATATCATCCGACACGAGGATTTGCCCATCACAGGCCGGCGACGCGCCGATGCCGATGGTCGGCGCTCTAAGCTCCGCCGAAATCTCGCGCGCCAGCGGTTCGATCGTGCCCTCGACGACGATGGCAAAAGCCCCCGCATCGTCGATGGCCTTTGCGTCGCGTCTGATCTTCGCCGCTTCCTTGTCGTTGCGGCCAACCGAGCGGTAACCGCCCATGGTGTTGACGAGCTGCGGCATCAGGCCGACATGGCCGAGCACGGGGATGCCGCGCTGGGTGAGGAAATCGACCGTCTCGGCCATCTCCGCGCCCCCCTCGAGCTTCACCGCGCTGCAGCCTGTCTCCTTCAGCACGCGCGCTGCGGTGGCGAAAGCCTGCTCCTTGGACTCCTGGTAGGAACCGAAGGGCAGATCGACGACGACGCAAGCCTTCTCGGAGCCACGCATGACCGCCTGGCCATGGGCGATCATCATGTCCAGCGTGACGCCAACGGTCGAATCCAGGCCGTAAAGCACCATGCCGAGCGAATCGCCGACCAGCATGAAATCGACATGCGGATCAAGCAGCCGGGCGATGGGCGTGGTATAGGCCGTCAGGCTGACGATCGGCCGTTCGCCCTTGAGCGCCTCGATGTTGCCCGGGCTCAGGCGACGCTTCATTGCCTGTACACTCATGCTTAGGCCACCTTTGCAAATTTTGCGGTTTTCGGCGTGAAAACCCGGTTATCGAGCAGTTTCGTGCTCCCGAAACGGACAAAAAGCAACAGAAGAACCGGTTTTTCGCCGATTTCCGTCAATGTGTGCAGTGTTTCCGGATCACGAAGGGCGACCACTTCCGGCGTTGCCAGAGGCTCCGCAGCGATGAAATCCGCAATCGCCTTTTCAACGGCTGCGACATCCGTCAGCCCGCCGGCGATCCGCCGTTCGGCCTCGTCGAGTGCCTTCGGCACGATCGCCGCGGCGGTCCGTTCGGCGGGTGTCAGATAGACGTTGCGCGACGAGCATGCGAGCCCGTCGACTTCCCTCACGGTGGCAACGCCGACGATCTCGACCGGCTGCGCCAGATCCTCGACCATCCGGCGAATGATCTGCAACTGCTGGAAATCCTTCTCGCCGAAATAGGCGCGGTCCGGCTGGACGATGTTGAAGAGCTTGGTGACGACCGTGGCGACGCCGGCGAAATGGCCGGGCCGGACAGAGCCTTCGAGCTCGCTGCCAAGCGTTGGCACATCGACCACGGTTTCCATCGACCGCGGATACATGTCGGAGACGCCGGGCGCAAAGAGGAAATCCGCGCCAGCTGCAACGAGCATCGCCTGATCGCGGGCGAGATCGCGCGGATATTTCGCCAGATCCTCGTTGACGCCGAACTGCAGCGGATTGACGAAGAGGCTGACGACGACGATGTCGTTCGCCGCCCTCGCGCGACTGACCAGTTCCATATGGCCGACATGCAAATAACCCATGGTCGGCACCAGGCCGATGGTCTTGCCGGCGCGGCGATGGTCCGCCAGGCGCGCGCGCAACGCTGCAATCGTGGTGATCGTTTCCATCCCGGGATCCTCCAATCCGTCAAGGCTGCCGCCTTAGCGTGGCGGCTGGCTCTTGCCGGATTTCACGGGCTCCCCGCAAAATCCGGCGCGATTTCCCTAACGTGTGCAGTGCAAAAAGACAATTCAAGAATTGCCTGCGGAGAAATAGGGGCCCGGCGTGCCGGGACAATCATCTGCCGCGCGTTTTGACCGTCTGCTCGATGGCGCCGAAGATGGAGTGTCCGGTCCGATCGTTCATCTCGATGCGAAGGGTATCACCGATGGAAAGGGCGCTCTCTGTCTTGCCGAGACCTGTTCCAACGCTGCTGCCGGCGAGCAGCGGATGAAGGGTTGCAGCCGCTGCGACGGCGCCCGCAGCCTCCTGCTTGCCGCTGCTGCCGCCATCGACGGCCTTTCCGTTCCGGCGGACGAGCAGTGAAAGGTCGCCCCTGTTCCAGCCCTCGTCCAGCTCGTCAGGCGTGACGGCGACAGGAGAAAACGTCGAGGCCGCGTTCGCATTGCCAACCGAAACGTCGCTGGCGAGCAGGACGAGCAGTACAGCATCCTTCGCATCGGCACTGGCGACCTGCGCTTCGACATCGCCGGTAATGACGGCGACCTGCGCGGTGACAGCGATGTCGGATGCCCCCTCGGCAAGCGAAAGGGAATCGCGCGGCCCGGAAAAGCCACCCGAGCCACCGGTCCAGAAGAAGGCGCGCGGCAATGGCGAAGCCGCATCATGCTCATGGAACCGCATGGTCGGCTGCGAGCCGCTTTCCACGCCGATCGCGACCTGTTGCAGGCGGGGGGCGACGTAGGCCCAGTCGTCCAACGCCGCCTGCAGTGTGCGGGCGATGTGGCCGACTTCCGAGCAGCGCGTGAGATCCTTCGATACCACGACGAGTTTTCCGTCCCGGGTCGAATCCTTCAGGGTAGCAAGCTTCATGGATGGGTGTTCCTCGGTTCCGTTCAAAAACGGCGGCTCTGCGGTCGCCTGCACCCATAGGACACTATTTGGCGGCGGGTGTCGCGCCGAATTTGCGGCCCTGCCGGGGTGCGACGAGAAATCGGCAATGTTGTCCTCGTCGCACAGTAGAGATTGCAACGGCAGCCAGCCAAACTTGACGAGGTTCAGTGCCGGCAGCGGGGCCGCCGGCAGCCCTCGGCTAAAACGCCGAGGCGACGAAGTAAAACAAGGCGGAGATCGCGGCAGCCGACGGCAGCGTGACGATCCAGGCAATCACGATATTGCCGGCAAGCCCCCAGCGCACGGCCGAGACACGCCGTGCTGCACCAACGCCAATGATGGCACCGGTGATCGTGTGCGTCGTCGAGACCGGGATACCGAGCCAGGTGGCGCCGAACAACGTGATGGCGCCGCCGGTTTCCGCGCAAAACCCCTGCATCGGATTGAGCCGGGTGATCTTCGAACCCATCGTGTGGACGATGCGCCAGCCGCCGAAGAGCGTGCCGAGCGCCATGGCCGACTGGCAGGTGATCACAACCCAGAACGGCACGTGGAAGGTCGGCCCGAGATGACCCTGGCTGAACAGCAGCACTGCGATGATGCCCATGGTCTTCTGCGCGTCATTGCCGCCATGGCCGAGCGAATAGAGCGAGGCTGAAATGAACTGCAGGCCGCGAAAGCTGCGATCGACGGCAAACGGCGTCTGGCGCAAGCAAATCCACGAGACGACGAGAACGAGCATGAGCGCCAGGAAGAACCCGATCATCGGCGACAGGAAGATCGCGCCGACCGTTTTCAACAGGCCGCTGAGCACGATCGCATCGCCGCCGGTCCTCGCAAGGCCCGCACCGACCAGTCCGCCGACCAGCGCATGCGACGAACTCGACGGGATGCCGAAGATCCAGGTGACGATGTTCCAGATGATCGCGCCCATCAACGCGGCGAAAATCAGCTGCGGATTGACGATCGCCGGGTCGATGATCCCCTTGCCGAGTGTTTCGGCGACATGCAGGCCGAAGAAAAGGAAGGCGATGAAATTGAAGAACGCCGCCCACATCACGGCATATTGCGGCCTCAGCACGCGCGTCGAAACAATCGTGGCGATCGAATTCGCCGCGTCGTGCAGACCGTTGAGGAAGTCGAAGAACAGCGCAATGCCGATCAGACCCGCAAGCAGCGGAAGCGCGAGCGTGGCCTCCATCAGACGTTCTCGATCAGGATGCCGCTGATTTCATTGGCGACGTCTTCGAAGCGATCGACAACTTTCTCAAGCTCGCCGTAGATTTCGCTGCCGATGATATAGGCCATCGGGTTCGACGTGCCGTGACGACGGAACAGGTCCTTCAGACCTTCTTCATGCAGTTCGTCGGAACGCCCCTCGACGCGGGTGATCTCCTCGGCGATAGCGCTGAGGCGCGCGGCATTCGTGCCGATCCGATCGAGCAGCGGGATCGCCTCGGCGATCAACCGGGCGGCGTCGACGACGAGGACGCCCATCTCGCGCATGCCGGGATCGAAACTTTTCTGCTCGAACAGGCGGATGGTCTTCACCGTCTTGTGCATCATGTCGATGGCATCATCCATCGACTGGATCAGATCCTTGATGTCGCCGCGGTCGAACGGTGTAATGAAGCTGCGCCGGACGGCCAACATCACCTCGCGCGTGATATTGTCGGCCTCGTCTTCCAGCGCGATGATGCGATCGCAATGCGCGTCATGATCGCCCTCGCCTGCAAGCAGCGCCTTCAACGCATCGGCAGCGCCGGCCACAGTGCGCGAATGCGCATCGAAAAGTTCGAAGAACTTGTCTTCACGCGGCAGGAGTTTGCGAAACCAACCCAGCATTGTTCAATCACCCGTCTTCGCCATTGTCACGAAACTGTCATAAATCTGACAGTCCACATAAAGAAGACAGCGGCGCAAGGGAAGCTTTTCAAGCTGTTGAAGCGCAGTTACCCACCGATCAGGACAAACCAGCCATCCTCATCGGTGGTTTCGACGCCGAGTTCACGGGCTTTTTCCAGTTTCGAACCGGCGCCGGGACCGGCAACGAGCAGGTCGGTCTTCTTCGACACCGAACCGGCAACCTTGGCGCCCAACCGTTCCGCCATGGCCTTCGCCTCGTCACGCGTCATTTTTTCAAGCGAGCCGGTGAAGACGACAGTCTTGCCGGCAACCGGGCTCGAGCTTGAAACAGGCGCCTCCGCGTCAAGCGGTGTGACCTGTTCCAGGAGGCGCGACACGACGTCGATGTTGCGCGGCTCCTTGTAGAACTCGATGATCGCCCGGGCGACGACCTCGCCGATACCGTCGATCGTGTTGAGATCGCTCCAGGCTTCCGACGATGTGTCCGCGGCGGCCTTCATCGCCTCGGAAAAAGCGGCGTAGCTGCCATAGGAGCGCGCCAGCAGCTTTGCCGTCGTCTCGCCGACATGACGGATGCCGAGCGCATAGATCAGCCGATGCAAGGCCACCTGCCGCCGGTCGTTGATCGCGTCATAGAGCTTGCGGACGCTGACCTTGCCGAAACCGTCGATGTTTTCGAGCTTAGTGAGCGGCGAACCGCTCTGCCGCTTCTCCAGCGTGAAGATGTCCGGTGCCGTCTTGATCGACAGCGCGGGATCCTCCGCCTCGAAGAAGAAATCGATCTGCTTGGAGCCCAGCCCCTCGATGTCGAAAGCATTGCGGGAGACGAAGTGCTTGAGATGCTCGACCGCCTGCGCGCGGCAGACGAAGCCGCCGGTACAGCGGGTCACCGAATCGAGCTTGCCGCTCTTCTCGTTGCGCTCGCGCACCGCATGGCTGCCGCAGACGGGGCAGATCTTCGGGAACGGATAGCGCTCCGCTGTTGCCGGACGCTTCTCCATCACCACATCGAGCACCTGCGGAATGACATCGCCGGCGCGCTGGACGATCACCGTGTCGCCAATGCGGATATCATGCTCCTCTTCGCGGATGCGCTCACCGCTATTGCCGATGCCCTCGATATAGTCGGCATTGTGCAGCGTCGCGTTGGTGACGACCACGCCGCCGACGGTGACCGGCGTCAGCCGCGCGACCGGCGTCAACGCCCCGGTGCGCCCCACCTGGATGTCGATATTCTCGACGGTGGTGAAGGCCTGCTCGGCCGGGAACTTGTGGGCCGTTGCCCAGCGCGGCGAGCGCGAGCGAAAGCCGAGGCGCTGCTGCAGGTCGAGCCGGTCGACCTTGTAGACGACGCCGTCAATATCGTAGTTGAGATCGGGACGTTTGAGGCCGATGTCATTGTAGTGGTCGAGGATCGCCTCGATCGACGACAGGCGCTGCATCAGAGGATTGACCGGAAAGCTCCAGCGCTTGAAGACCTCGACCATGCCGAACTGGGTATCGGCCGGCATCTCGGAAATCTCACCCCAAGCATAGGCGAAGAACTTCAGCTTGCGGCTGGCCGTGATCGTCGGGTCGAGCTGGCGCAACGACCCGGCTGCCGTGTTGCGCGGATTGACGTAGGTCTGCTTGCCCTCTGCCGCCATCTGCTCGTTGAGCGCCAGGAAATCGCTCTTGGCCATATAGACCTCACCGCGGACCTCGACGACCGCAGGGGCATCGGACGGAAGCGTCTGCGGGATTTCCTTGATGGTGCGGATATTGGCGGTGACATTCTCGCCGGTCGTGCCGTCGCCGCGCGTGGCGGCACTGACGAGCCTGCCGTTCTCGTAGCGCAAGGACATGGAAAGGCCGTCGATCTTCGGCTCGGCGGTGAAGGCAATGGAATTGTCCGGCAGGAGGCCGAGGAAGCGGTAGACGCTGGAAATGAAATCCCGCACGTCCTCGTCGGAAAACACGTTGTCGAGCGACAGCATCGGCCGGGCATGGGTAATCTGCTGGAAGATCGCCGAAGGTGCCGCCCCGACTTTCCGCGACGGGCTGTCGGCGCGAATCAATTCCGGAAAGCGGGCTTCGATCTCCTCGTTGCGCCGCTTCAGCGCGTCATATTCCGCATCCGAAATCTCCGGCGCGTCCTTGCCGTGATAGAGCGCATCGTGATGCGCAAGCGCCTTGGCCAACCGCTCCAGCTCGGCAGCGGCATCTTCGAGCGTCAGATCTTCAACGGCAACAGATTCGGTCGACATGCTGGGACTCCATATTTTGGGAGTCGTTTTAGAGAAATTTCGAGGAATGGGAAGATGTTGAAACCCACCTCCCTTGCAGGGAGTCGCGCGGAACGCGCGGGTGGGGTGATCTATGGGGCCGCTCGAAAGTCACCCCACCCTGGAGCATCGCTCCGACCCTCCCCCTCAACGGAAGGGTGAAAACTAAACGTTCCCGGCCAGCAGTCTTACTGCCGCCGCCCTCGCCTCGTCGGTCACGGAGGCCCCGGCGAGCATGCGGGCGATTTCCTCGGTGCGGGCCCTGTCGTCCATGCGGGCGACGCGGGTGGCGATGGCTTCGGATTTTTCCGCCGATGGCCCCTTGGAGATCAGCAGATGCGTCGCGGCGCGGGCCGCCACCTGCGGGGCGTGGGTCACGGAGAGCACCTGCACGTTCTTAGACAGGCGCTTCAGCCGCTGGCCGATGGCGTCCGCCACCGCGCCACCGACGCCGGTATCGATTTCGTCGAAGACCAGGGTCGGCGCCGAACCGCGATCGGCAAGCGCCACCTTCAGCGCCAAAAGGAAACGCGAGAGCTCGCCGCCCGAAGCCACTTTCATGATCGGGCCTGGGCGCGTCCCCGGGTTGGTCTGCACGTGGAACTCGACCACGTCGATGCCATCCGCTGTCGCAGAATCCGGTTCAGAGGTGACTTCCGCCATGAACCGGGCACGCTCGAGCTTCAGCGCTGGAAGCTCGGCCATGACGGCCTCGGAAAGAGCCGTTGCGGTGTTGTGGCGCTTGGCGGAGAGTGCGGCGGCAGCGGTATCGAAGGCGCGCTTGGCGAGGCCAAGCTGCGCGTCGAGTTGCTTCAGCTTCTCCTCGCCGGCATCGAGATCGGCAAGGTCGGAAATCATCTTCACGGCCAGAGCCGGAAGCGCCGTTACCGGCACGGAATATTTGCGCGCGGCGGCCCTGAGTGCAAACAGGCGCTCCTCGACGCGCTCCAGTTCCTTCGGATCGTATTCGGTTTTCCGAAGTGCTGCCTCGACCGCCATCTGCGCATCGGAGAGATGGTTGAGCGCGGTGTCGAGATATTCCACGGTTTCTTCGAGAAGCCCCGGCGCTTCATGGCTCTTGCGCTCGAGCCGGCGCACCAGCGAGGCGATCAGCGGAACCGGCGAGGCATTGCCGTTGAGGAATTCGCTCGCCTCGTTGATATCGACGGCGATGCGCTCGGCCTTCATCATCCGCGAACGGCGTTCAGCGAGATCGTCCTCCTCGCCATCCTGCGGCGAGAGGGTCTCCAGTTCATCCACCGACGACCGCAAATAATCGGCTTCGCGGGCGGCCGCCTCGACCTTCTCGCGGTGCTTCTTCAGCGTGCGCTCGGCGTCCTTCCAGATGCGATAGAGGCCCGCGACGTTCTCCGCCTCTTCGGCAAGGCCGCCAAAGGCATCGAGCAACGTGCGGTGGGCATGGGTATCGACGAGAGCGCGGTCGTCGTGCTGGCCGTGGATTTCGACGAGCAACTGCCCCGCCTGGCGCATCAGCTGGACGGAAACGGGCTGGTCGTTGACATAGGCCTTGGTGCGGCCGTCGGCCGATTGCACCCGGCGGAAAATCAGGTCGCCGTCGTCGTCGATGCCGTTTTCGCGAATCATGATGCGAGCCGGATGGCTCATGCCGACATCGAAAACCGCCGTCACCTGCCCCTTGTCGCCGCCGTGACGCACCAGCGAACCATCGCCGCGCCCACCGAGCGCCAGCGAGAGGCTGTCGAGCAGGATCGATTTTCCGGCACCGGTTTCCCCGGTCAGAACCGACAAGCCGGCGTCGAAGGACAGATCAAGCCGTTCGATCAGGACGATATCGCGGATCGAAATCTGTGAAAGCATCCTGTTTCAAATCTCTTCGCTCAGACGCCGAGAATTTTCTTGCCCGCGCGCGAAATCCACGAATTGCCGCTTTCGCGCGGCTCAAGGCCGCCGGTCTGCAGCAGCTTGTAAGCATCGGCGTACCACTGGCTGTCCGGATAGTTGTGGCCGAGAACCGCCGCCGCCGTCTGCGCTTCGCTGGTGATACCCATGGCGAAATAGCTTTCCACCAGCCGCGACAAGGCTTCTTCCACCTGGTTGGTGTTCGGATACTGCTCGACCACGGTACGGAAGCGCGTGATCGCGGCGAGATATTCCTTGCGCTCGAGGTAATAGCGGCCGACCTGCATTTCCTTGCCGGCGAGCTGGTCCTTGGCAAAGCGGATCTTGGCCTCGGCATCCTCGACATAATCCGAATCCGGATATTTGGTAACGACAACCTGCATCGCCTCGATCGTTCGCATGGCCGGCTTCTGGTCCTGCGTCACCGCCGGAATCTGCTTCGAATAGGCCAGGCCGACGATGTATTGCGCATAGGCCGCATCTTCGGATTCAGGATAGAGATTGAGATAGCGGGTCGCGCCGTTGATGGCGTCCTGATACTGGCCGTTGCGGTAGTTGACGAAGGACCGCATCACCAGCGCCTTGCGGGCATATTCCGAGAAGGGATGCTGCTGGTCGATCGCATCGAACTTGCGCGCCGCTTCCGTCGTCTTGCCGGCATTCAGGTTGGCAAGCCCCTGATTGTAGAGGACATCCGGCGGATCCGTTTCCGCAGCCAGCTTGGTGATATCGATGTCGGGATCGTTCTGGCAGGCGGTCACCAGCACACTGGTCGCGGAAGCCGCAAGCGCGATGACGGCAACACGCGCCATCTTCTTCAATTCAAACTGGCCTGCAAATACCATTCGTAAATCCCAACTCGCACAGCGGTAAGAATACCGCCGCCTATGAACCGCGTTTTAGATCAAGATGCAACAAGACCGCAACGTCATGATGATCGATTAACGCAATTTTGTGGCGGCGGAAGCATGAAAAAGCCGGTCGAAAGACCGGCTTTTGGCAAAATCAGCACTGGTTTTCCGCCTCCGGAAGAGCCGAATCCGACTTACGGAGCGCTGACGGCGATCCCTTCGCGCGGGGCTGCGCGCTGGCGCCGCGTTACGGTCTCGACGATTTCATAAGCCGTCGGATCGCTCATCAGCGCCTTCAGCGCGTTCGCATTCATCTTGTGGCCGCCGCGATAGGAACGGTAGCAGCCGATAAACGGTGCACCGGCAAGGGCCAAGTCGCCCACCGCGTCCAGCGTCTTGTGGCGAGCGAATTCGTCCGTGTAACGCAGACCCTCGACGTTGATCACCGTGTCGTCGTCAGAGATGACGACTGAATTCTCGAGCGATGAGCCAAGACCACGGCCTGCCGCCCACATGCGCTCGACATCGCGCATGAAACCGAAGGTGCGGGCGCGCGACAGTTCGGTCTTGAAGACCGACGGCGTGAGGTCCCCCTTCCAGGCCTGACGGCCGATCAGCGGGCAATCGAAATCAATCTCCACTTCGAAGCGCATGCCGTCATAGGGCGTGAATTCCGACCAGGAAGAGCCCGATTCGATGCGGACCGGCTTGAGGATACGGATATAGCGGCGCTTGACGGCAAGGGCCTTGAGACCCGTCTGTTCAATCGCCTCGATAAAGGGAGCCGAACTGCCGTCCATGATCGGCATTTCGGCGCCGTGTACCTCGATGAGAAGGTTGTCGAGGCCGAGCGCGTAAATCGCCGCCATCACATGCTCGATCGTCGCGATCGAGGTGGCAGGAGAAAAGCCGAGAACGGTGCAGAGATCGGTGTTGCCGACCTGCGAGGAGACGGCCCTGAATTCACTGATCGCCTGATCGCCGTCCATCCGCTGAAAGACGATACCGCTGTCGGCTTCCGCCGGATGGAACGTGATTGCAACTTCGGCGCCTGAGTGAACGCCTGTGCCGCTAAGAGTTACAGAGTTTGCAATCGTTGTCTGAAACCCAAGCAGTCCAATTCCCATTCCCATGCTTCTCGCCTTCAAAATGCTTCCTGGCGTTTCCGCCGAATTTCTCAAGGGCCCCGGGCCGCACGCTTTCAAACGCCGCAAGACACACAGTCGGACAGCAGCGCCACGCACCGCCAACCGGTCCAATCTGCAGCCAGCGATGCATCGAATCGCGGTTCAGCCCCATCAGTCCCAAGCGTGAAGATAATTGCACCCGGCCGTCATTCCAAATCACTGTTCGTTTCGGTTTGTTACGCTGGGTAAGGAACAACATTAGCCACTGAAAACAATCGATAATCCATAAAAAATGCCCGGGCGCGAACCCGGGCATTTCGGCAAGGTGGAAGGCGGGTAAAAAATCAGTTCGACTGACGGCGCAGGAACGCCGGGATTTCGAGCTGATCGTCTTCATGCACGCGCGGCTGCGATGCAGCGCGGGCACGGTCGTCCAAGGGAGCAGCCCGGCGCGGCGCATAGACGCTTGCTTCCGGAGACAGCGGGCGACGCTGCTGCGAGGCGGCGCTCGGCGCGCCTGCGGTCATGTCCGCCGTGACATTGTGGTCTTCCTCGTCGCGGCGTCCGAGCGAACTGGTGATTCGCTTCAGCAGACCCATCGGGCCACGTTCTTCCTGCGGCACCGGCTGGGCGCGATGCTCGGCCTCGGCCTTCACCATCGGCGGAAAGTCTTCCACCTTCGGCATGCGGACCGGCTCGGCCTGCTGGCGGATCACCGGAGCGATCGGCTCCTGACGAACCTGGGCAATCGGCGCCTGAACGGCAGGCTGCGGCTGGTAAGCCACCGTTTCAACGGTGCGCTGGACCGGGGCAGCGGCCTGGACGGCCGGCTGCTCAATCGCAGCAGCGCCACCGAAGAGCTTGCTTTGCGGGCGGAACTCTTCCTGCGCCTGCTGAACCGGAGCGGCGGCACCTCCGCGCGGCATCGACAGGAACAGTTCACGTTCGAGTTCGGCTTCGCGGATCGCGCGGGCGATGTCGTCGGAGGTCTGCGGAGCTGCCTGAGCGACTGCCTGCTGGACGACCGGAGCCGGCTGGACAGCAACCGGTGCCGGCTGCGGCTGAACGGCGACCGGCGCGTGCTGGACGGGAGCTGCCGGGATGGCGGCCGACGGACGAACGATCGGCCTTGCTACCGGACGAAAGTCAGCGGAGCGACCAGCCACCTCCGCGGCCGTACGATCGATACCCGTTGCCACAACCGAAACGCGGATGAGGCCTTCGAGTTCTTCGTCGAACGTTGCGCCGAGGATGATGTTGGCATCCGGATCCACTTCCTCGCGGATGCGGGTCGCAGCTTCATCGACTTCAAACAGCGTCAGGTCGCGGCCGCCGGTGATCGAGATCAACAGACCCTGAGCGCCCTTCATCGAGGTTTCGTCGAGCAGCGGGTTGGCGATCGCAGCTTCGGCTGCGGCCATGGCACGGCCTTCGCCGGATGCTTCGCCGGTGCCCATCATGGCGCGGCCCATCTCGCGCATCACCGAACGGACGTCGGCGAAATCGAGGTTGATCAGGCCTTCCTTGACCATCAGGTCGGTGATGCAGGCAACGCCCGAATAGAGAACCTGGTCGGCCATCGCGAACGCGTCGGCAAACGTGGTCTTGTCATTGGCGATCCGGAACAGGTTCTGGTTCGGGATGACAATGAGGGTGTCGACCGACTTCTGCAGCTCGGCGATCCCCTGATCGGCCAGGCGCATGCGGCGCTGGCCTTCGAAATGGAACGGCTTGGTGACGACGCCGACCGTCAGGATGCCCTTGTTGCGGGCCGCCTGGGCGACCACCGGAGCAGCACCCGTGCCGGTGCCGCCGCCCATGCCGGCGGTGACGAAGCACATATGCGTGCCGTTCAGGTGATCGATGATCTCATCGATGCACTCTTCAGCGGCAGCCCGGCCGACCTCCGGCTGCGAGCCGGCGCCGAGACCTTCGGTCACCGCGACACCCATCTGGATGATGCGTTCGGCCTTGGTCATGGTCAGCGCCTGGGCGTCGGTGTTGGCGACGACGAAATCGACGCCCTCGAGGCCTGCGGTGATCATGTTGTTGACAGCGTTGCCGCCGCCGCCGCCGACACCGAAGACGGTGATGCGAGGCTTCAGCTCGGTGATATCCGGCTTTTGCAAGTTGATCGTCATTGTACCCGTTCCTTCCTGGTTTCTGGCCGCCTTGCCGAGCCGGCCACTAAATTCCGTATTGCATCCCCCCGGCTGAGCCGAAGGGATCAGAAGCTTTCCTTCAGCCATTGGCCCACGCGGGCGATACGGCTGTTGTTTCCTGCGAGCGACGAGAGCAGACCGCCCTGCGCCGCATGTGTTTCCATGTCCGCGACCTGCGGATAGATCATCAAGCCAACGGCCGTCGAAAAGGCCGGCCCCTTGGCCGCCGCCGGCAGGCCCGACACGCCGAGCGGGCGGCCGATGCGAACGTTGCGGGCCAGGATGCGGCGCGCCGCTTCCGGCAGACCCGTGAGCTGGCTGGCGCCACCCGTCAGAACGACGCGCTTGCCGACGATCGGGCTGAAGCCCGAACGCTGGATACGGTCGCGGATAAGTTCGAGCGTCTCTTCGATGCGGGCGCGCACGATGCGCGAGACAAGCGCGCGCGGCACATGCGTCGGCTGGTCGCGGTCGTCCTCGCCGATCGGTGCGACCGAGACGATGTCGCGTTCGTCGGCGCTGTTGGGCAGAGCCGAACCGTGAACCACCTTCAGCCGCTCGGCATCCTCGATGCGGGTCGAAAGGCCGCGTGCCAGATCGGTGGTGACGTGATGACCGCCCAGCGAAACGGCGTCGGCGTGCACCAGCTTGCCTTCGGCGAAGACGGAGATCGTCGTCGTGCCGCCGCCCATGTCGATGGCGGCGCAGCCGAGTTCGACTTCATCGTCCACCAGCGCTGCGAGACCGCTGGCGTAAGGTGTTGCAACAATGCCTTCGACCGACAGGTGCGCGCGGTTGATGCAGAGTTCGAGGTTCTTCAGCGCGGCGCGTTCGGCCGTCAGCACGTGCATGTCGACGCCAAGCGAATCGCCGAACATCGCCAGCGGGTCGCGGATGCCGCGCTCGCCGTCGAGCGAAAAGCCGGTCGGCAGTGAATGCAGGATGACGCGGTCCTGGCGCTGCGATTGCTGGCCGGCAGCGGCGAGAACCTTCTTCAGGTCGGCAGCATCGACTTCCTGGCCACCGAGATCGATGGAGGCCGTGTAGACATCGCTCTGCAGGCGGCCGGCGGAGATGTTGACGATCAGGCTGTCGATCGTCAGGCCCGCCATGCGTTCGGCGGCATCAACGGCGAGACGAACGACGCTTTCGGCGGCATCGAGATCGGCGATCACGCCGTTCTTCATGCCGCGCGACTTGTGATGGCCGATGCCGATGATCTCGATCGAATGCGTGCGACCGGGCAGGATCTGGCTCTCGGCGCGCGGCGTCAGCCGGCCGATCATGCACACCACCTTGGTGGAGCCGATGTCCAGAACCGAAACGACGTGAGACCGCTTGGAATTAAGCGGCTTCAGGCGGGGCAGACCAAAATTCGAAGAACCGAAAAGACTCATGTACGGTTCTCCTGTTCCTGCTTCTTCAGCATCTTCGTGCGCGCTTCCAGAACCACCTGCCGGCGGGCGGCGGCTTCGGGCGTCAACTGTATCGTCGTGCGATCCTCCAGCCGCAGATCGACCGCGGCGATATCGCGCTCCAGCAGTTGCTGCCCCTCTTCCATTGTCGAGAGAACCTGCATGGCGCGATCGAGATCGTGTTCAGGCAACTTGATGGTGATGCCGTTGTTGAGCATCAGGTCCCAGCGGCGGCCGGCAACACGAACATAGGCTTTGACGCGCTTTGCGATTTCCGGCCACTGCGAGAAACGCTCGTAGAACTCGGCGGCAGCCGTCTCGGCGTCGCGACCGACGAAGAGCGGCAGGTCCGCGAACTTGTTGTCGCGCAACGGCGCAATCACGCTGCCGCTCGCCTCGATCAGCGACAGGTCCGTGCCGTGCTGCCAGATACCGAAGGCCTTGCGCTCCTTGAGGCTGACTTCGATCGTACCGGGATAGACCTTGCGGACAGCAACGTCCTCGACCCAGGGCATTTCGCTGATCAGCTTGCGGGCGACATTGATGTCGAGCGCCACCAGCGACGTCGCGCCGTCGAGGCCGATTTGCTGCAGGATATCGATTTCCGAGGTCTGCTCATTGCCGGAGACCTTGACGTCCTCGATCGCAAAGCCGGCGGCCGTGGTCGTCGTCTGCGCGAAATCCTGGCTGTGACCACCGAGCGACATGCCGTAGAAACCGGTCGCGGCCAGGAAGGCCAGCGCCGAGACGGTGCCGGTATGCGGAGCGAAATGGATGCGGCCGGTTCCAAGGCTGACGAGGAAGCGCACGACGCGGCGCAGAGGGCGCGGCAGAACGCGCTGACCGTCGAGATCAGCCGCCTCTAGCGGAGCCCGCACTCTTGCTGCTTTCCTGCCTTTCAACGCAAACACGACGCGTCCTCCACCATCCACCTGAGGAATTCACCGAACGTATGGCCGGCATGCGCCGCCATTTCAGGCACCAGAGAGGTTGGAGTCATTCCGGGCTGAGTGTTGACCTCCAGCCAGATGAGCTCTCCGTCTTCAGAGAAACGGTCGTCAAAGCGGAAGTCGGAGCGGCTTACGCCGCGGCATCCAATCGCCTGATGCGCCTTGACTGCGAGTGTTTGTATTTTTTGGTAAATATTCGGTAAAATATCCGCCGGGATGACGTGTTTTGAACCGCCTTTTACATACTTTGAATCGTAATCGTAGAAAGCGTGCCCCTGCGGGATGATTTCGGTCACGCCAAGCGCCTTGTCACCCATGACGCCGCAGGTCAGTTCACGCCCATAGACATAGCGCTCGACCATCACGCGGTCGCCGTAGCGCCACTCGCTCGAGGTGATCACCTGCGGCGGATGGGACTGATCTTCCTTGACGATGACAACGCCGAAACTCGAGCCCTCACAGACCGGCTTGACGACATAAGGCGGCTTCATCGGATGCCGCGAACCGAAATCGTGGCGATCCATGATGCGCGCCTCGGCAACCGGAATGCCGGCGGCACTTGCGACATGCTTGGCCTGCGCCTTGTCCATGGCGAGCGCCGACGCCAGGACGCCCGAATGCGTATAAGGGATTTCGAGATATTCGAGAATGCCCTGGATCGTCCCGTCTTCGCCGAAGGGGCCGTGCAGCGCATTGAAGGCGACGTCCGGGCGCAGATCGGCAAGCACGGAGGCGACATTGCGATCGACGTCGATGCGGGTAACGCGATAGCCCTCGGCCTCGAGGGCGTCGGCGCACGCAGTCCCGGACGACAGGCTCACCGGCCGCTCCGAAGAAAACCCGCCCATCAGGACAGCGACGTGCTTACCACTCATAAAAACCCCCGACATTACGCCAGTCTTACAAATTTCCGCTTGCGCCTAGCTTGTTCACGCTCACGAGTCGCACCCCTCAGGCACAGACCCACTAGAACGGCATTATGGTTAATGAACCGTTTACTTTGGTTAACCCGATCCAAGGGATGGCCGAAATATTTGCTATCGAATCAACGGTCTGGTCGATTCATCGCTTGGAATCAGAGAGTTAAATCCAATGCAACTGATTTTCGGAAAAGGTGACCGATAAAAGAGAAAGGCCCCGCACAGTTGTGCGAAGCCTCCCTGCATTCGATTGACGGTAGTATTGCGGAGCTGTCAGTCGCCTTCGCCGACAGCCTTCCAGACGATGCCGCCGATTGCCGCTCCGATGATCGGAGCAAGCCAGAACAGCCACAGCTGCTGCAGCGCCCAGCCGCCGACAAAGAGCGCCTGCCCCGTCGAGCGTGCCGGATTGACCGACGTGTTGGTGACCGGGATCGAGATCAGGTGGATCAACGTCAGCGCCAGGCCGATGGCGATCGGCGCAAAACCCGCCGGCACGCGGCCGCTCGTGGCACCGAGGATGATGAAGAGGAAGAAGGCAGTGAGCAGCACCTCGATGACCAGCGCCGAGGTCAGCGAATAACCGCCTGGCGAGTGCTCGCCATAACCATTGGCCGCGAAGCCACCCAGCTGGAAGTCAGCCTTGCCGCTGGCGACCACGTAGAGGGCGCACGCCGCAACGATCGCACCCGCCACCTGGGCAATGATGTAACCGATGAGCGAAGAGGCGGAAAACTTGCCGGCAACGGTCAGGCCAACCGACACGGCCGGATTGAAATGCCCGCCGGAAATGCCGCCCACCGCATAGGCCATCGTCAGCACGGTCAGGCCGAAAGCAAGGGAAACGCCGAGCAGACCGATACCGACGTCCGGAAAGGCTGCGGCCAGGACCGCGCTGCCGCACCCGCCGAAAACGAGCCAGAATGTTCCCAAAAATTCCGCAGAAAGCCTCTTGAACATGGTTTCCCCTCAAACGGAGCAAATGCTCCAATGGGCCTTTATGCGCATTTGCCGCATTTTCCTCGGGCCCCCTGAACGAAAACACATGCGCATTCCAGCCAGCCTCGCCCATTCTCGGAGCGCACAACCCAAGATTTGCGACAAATCGATTCTGGTCAATGATTGTGCATCGAGAGAAATGCACGCGAGGCCGTTTTTGATCATTCCGCGGCTATCGAAGGCGCTTGACGCGCATGGATGACGACAGATCTGCAACGAACAGGCCCCGAAATCTTGCCATTCGTTGCGTCTGACGGTTTTATTGAGGGACCGTCTGCGTTAAGAGCCGCGCAGCTGCCTCCCAAGACGGCAACAACATTCCCAATACGGACACACGACAATGAGCGACACGACATCCACGTTGTCGCCGACTGCACAGCCGTTGAACAAGGGCGCGCTCAACTCGCCGGCGCGCGTTCTCCTGGCAAGCCTGGTCGGCACGACCATCGAATTCTTCGACTTCTACGTTTATGCCACGGCCGCCGTGCTGGTGTTCCCGACGCTGTTTTTCCCGAACAGCGATCCGACCACGGCTCTGCTCGCCTCTTTCGCAACCTTTTCGATCGCCTTCTTTGCCCGCCCGCTCGGCGCGGTCGTCTTCGGCCATTTCGGCGACCGGGTCGGACGCAAGACGACCTTGGTTGCGGCGCTTTTGACCATGGGCATTTCGACCGTCATCATTGGCCTGCTTCCCTCCTATGAGCAGATCGGCGTCGTCGCGCCACTACTCTTGGCGCTGTGCCGCTTCGGCCAGGGTTTCGGGCTGGGCGGCGAATGGGGCGGCGCGGTGCTGCTTGCCACGGAAAATGCACCGGAGGGCAAGCGCAGCTGGTACGGCATGTTCCCGCAGCTCGGCGCGCCGGTCGGCCTCTTCCTGTCGTCCGGCGTCTTCTGGCTGCTCCTGCACGTCATCTCGCAGGACGCGCTCTTGAGCTGGGGCTGGCGTGTGCCGTTCATCGCCTCGATCATCCTGATCGCCGTCGGTCTCTGGGTGCGCCTGTCGATCACCGAAACGCCGGCCTTCCAGAAGGCGATCGACAGCCAGGAACGCGTCGAAGTGCCGGTCGCCGAACTCTTTCGCAACCACAAACGCAGTCTCGTGCTCGGCACCTTCGTGGCGCTGGCAACCTTCGTGCTGTTCTACATCGGTTCGGCCTATCTCTTGTCCTACAACGTCAAGGTCCTGAAGATCCCGTTCATCGACGCGCTGGAAGTCCAGATCCTCGGCTCGGTCCTGTTCGGCATCTTCATCCCGATCGCCGGCAAACTTGCCGAACGCTTCGGCCGCCGCGAGATCCTGGTCGCCACCACAGTTCTGATCGGCGTCTTCTCCTTCTTCCTGCCCGGCCTGATGACCGGCGGCGAAGGCAGCATCTTCGTCTTCGTCACATTTGCGATGGCGCTGATGGGCATGACCTACGGGCTGATCGGCACGGCGCTCGCCGCTCCCTTTCCGACCAATGTGCGCTATACGGGCTCGTCGATCACCTTCAACTTCGCCGGCATCTTCGGCGCCTCGCTCGCGCCCTATATCGCCACCTAGCTGCAGGCGAATTACGGCATGACCTATGTCGGCTACTACCTCGGACTGGCGACGCTGATCACGCTCGTCTGCATCCTGCTTTCAGGCAAGGAAGAGGTCTGAGCCGTTCGCGGAAACGAAAAGACCGCCGCGAATCGCTCCGCGGCGGTCTTTTTTCGTCCGAAGGTTGGTTCAGGCCGTCAGTTGGCCGAGAAATTCCCGCACCTCGTAGCCCGGCATGAAAGTGCCGATGCGCTTGATCTCCCATTCGAGCGTGATGCCCGAGGTTTCATAAACCCGCTGGCGCACGGTCTCGCCGAGATATTCAAGCTCGTAACCGCTCGCCTGGCCCGTATTGATCATGAAGTTGCAATGCATCGGCGACATCTGCGCACCGCCGATCATCAAACCACGGCAGCCGGCTTCGTCGATGAGCTTCCAGGCAGAATGGCCGTCCGGGTTCTTGAAGGTCGAGCCGCCAGTCTTTTCGCGGATCGGCTGAACCGTCTCGCGGTGCTGGCGCACGGCGTCCATGTCGGCGCGAATCTTCGCCTTGTCTTCCGGATAGCCTTCGAAAACCGCGTGCGTGAAGATCAGATCGTTCGCGGCGGCCGAGTGCCGGTAGGTATAGCCCATATTGTCATTGGTGAGCACGTGCTTGTTGCCGCGGCGATCGACCGCGTGAACCTCCACAACGCGCTCGCGCGTCTCGCCGCCGTTGGCGCCGGCATTCATGCGCAGCGCACCGCCGATTGAGCCGGGAATGCCGTAGTAGAAATGAAAACCGCCAATGCCGTGATCGAGCGTCATTGCCGCAAGGTTCTTGTCCGGGCAGATCGCGCCCGCTTTCACGCGGGTCTCGGAGACAAGCTCCACGTCGCCAAACCCCTTGGCCGAAAGGCGAATGACGACGCCCTTGATGCCACCGTCGCGGACGAGCAGGTTCGAGCCGACGCCTGCGACCATGACGGGCACTTCGTCCGGCAGCAGCTTCAGAAACGCGACGAGATCATCGGCGTCATGCGGCTGGAACATCAGCTCGGCAAGACCGCCGGCACGGAACCAGGTGACACGGTCCATCGGCGCATCCGGCGTCAGACGCCCGCGCAGTTGGTTTACGCTGTCCCCGAGAGAGGCCAGCAGCTTTGTACCATCAACCTGTTTCATGCGGAATTTCCTGAAATACCTGAGAGTTCCTTCGGAAGGGCGGCAGCCCAGTATGTGATGCTGCCAGCCCCCAAGAGAACCACAAAGTCACCCGGTTGCGCAATGGCGGAGACGATCGGCGCGATCGCGTCCGGGCCATCGATGAAGCGCGCATCGCGGTGACCGCCAGCCTTGATGCGGGAGACGAGCTCCGGCGAATTGACCCCTTCGATCGGGTCCTCGCCGGCCGAATAGACGGGCGCAAGCAGCACTGTATCCGCATCGTTGAAGCAGGCAGCAAAGTCCTCGAAGAGGCTGTGCAGCCGCGAGAAACGATGCGGCTGGTGCACGGCAATGACGCGGCCCTTACAGGCCTCGCGGGCGGCCTTCAGCACCGCCTTGATTTCGACCGGATGATGGCCATAGTCGTCGTAGACGCGCACATCGTTCCACTCGCCGGTGAAGGTGAAGCGCCGTTTCACACCACTGAAGGCCGCAATGCCCTTGGCGATATCGTCGGGCTTGATGCCGAGGCGCTGGGCAACGGCGATCGCAGCGGTGGCGTTCGAGACGTTGTGCCGCCCCGGCATCGGCAGGCGCAGATCGGGCAATTTGATGACCTGACCAGTGCGGCGGCGGCGGATTTCCACGTCGAAGATCGACGTCGCCCCATCCATGCGGATATTGGAATAGCGCACGTCGGCCTGCGGGTTTTCGCCATAGGTGATGACCTTGCGATCCTCGATCTTCGAGACCATGGTCTGCACCTCGGGATGATCCAGGCACATGACGCCGAAACCGTAGAACGGCACGTTCTCGACAAACTGGCGGAAGGCGGCACGCACGGCATCGAAATTGCCGTAGTGATCGAGATGCTCCGGATCGATATTCGTGACGACAGCGATATCAGCGGGGAGCTTCAGGAAGGTGCCGTCGGATTCGTCGGCCTCCACCACCATCCACTCGCCCTCGCCCATGCGGGCATTGGTGCCGTAGGCGTTGATGATGCCGCCGTTGATGACGGTCGGGTCGAGCCCACCAGCTTCGAGAAGCGATGCGACCATCGACGTCGTCGTGGTCTTGCCGTGGGTCCCGCCGATCGCGATCGCATTGCGGAAGCGCATCAGTTCGGCGAGCATTTCGGCGCGACGCACCACCGGCAGCAGTTTTTCGCGCGCGGCGATCAGTTCCGGGTTGCTCTTCTTGATGGCGGTCGAGACGACGACGACTTCGGCGTCGCCGATGTTTTCCGCCTTGTGGCCGACGAAGACCTCGATACCCTTGTCACGCAGGCGCTGAACGTTGGCGCTGTCGGACTGGTCGGAGCCCTGCACCCTGTGGCCGAGATTGTGCAGCACTTCGGCAATACCGCTCATGCCGATACCGCCGATACCGATGAAATGAACCAGGCCGATCGTCTGCGGCATCTTCATGAGCGTGTTTCCTTGAACTGTGCAATCGTCGAACCGCTGGCAATAGCTTCAACCATGGCGGCAAGCAAGCGTGCGGCATCCGGTTTGCCCGCCTGTTTGGCGCTTGCGGCCATACCGGCGAGCTTGGCGGGGTTGTTCATGGCCTCCGTCAGGATACGGCTCAGTTTTTCGGCCGAAAGCTCTGCCTGAACGGTCACCTTGGCACCGCCGGTCGCGGCAAGTGCGGCCGCATTGGCCGCCTGATCGTGATCAAGCGCGTAAGGATAAGGCACCAGGATCGCCGGGCGGCCGATCACGGCTATCTCCGACACCGTGGAAGCGCCCGATCGGCAGATGACCAAGTGAGCCTTGGCGATCCGCTCCGCCATGTCGGTAAAGAACGGCGCAATGTCCGCGTTCATCTCGAGCTTGGCAACGCAGCCTTCGACCATCGGCATGTCTTCGGCGCGGGCCTGCTGGGTGACGCGAAGGCGCGCCCGCAGGCTGTCGTCAAGCAGGCTGATTGCCGTTGGCACGCTCTTGGAAAAATACTGCGCGCCCTGGCTGCCACCGAAAACGACGAGGCGGAAATCTTCGCCTTCACCAGACGGCTGATACGGCACCTTGGCGGCGTCCAACACCGCCGGCCGAACAGGATTTCCCGTCGTCACCGTCTTTGTCGCGTAGGGACCATTCGTTTCCGGCAGAAAACCGCCTGCGATAGCCTTGACGCGTTTGGCGAGTGCCTTGTTCGCCCGGCCCATGACGGCATTCTGCTCGTGGATCATCGAGGGAATGCCCATGCCGGTTGCGGCCAGCAGCGGCGGAATGGTCGGATAGCCGCCGAAACCGACGACGACCTTCGGCCGGACCTTTGCCATCAATCGGCGGGCGATACGCACGCCGGACCAGAGCGTCCACAGCGAGCCGGCGACCTTCAACGGGTTCTTCGAGCCAATGGTTGCCGAAGGCACGACATGGATTTCATCGGCCGGGAATTTTCCCGCGTAGCGCTCCGCCCGACTGTCCGTCACCAGATGGACGGAATAACCGAGCGCCTTCAACTCGTGCGCCAGCGCCTCCGCAGGAAACAGATGGCCGCCGGTGCCGCCGGCGGCGAGCATGATGATGCCTTTACTCATGATCAGTCCTTACTCCGCCGGAACGCCCATGCCTGAGCGGAACAGGCTGCGCTCGACGGCGCGCTTTTCCGGGCGATGGCGGGTCAGCGCCAGGATGAAGCCCGCCGTCACGCAGATCGCCACCATGGAGGAACCGCCATAGGAGATCAACGGCAGGGTCATGCCCTTGGCCGGCAGGAGCTCCAGGTTGACGCCGACATTGATCATCGACTGGATACCGATCTGCAGCACGAGGCCGGCAACGGCGAAGCGGGTGAAATCGTTGCGTTCGCGGAAGGCATGGGAAAGACCGCGCATGACGAGGAAGGCGAAGATCAGCACGATGACCATGCAGAAGATAATGCCGAACTCTTCCGCCGCGACCGAGAAGATGAAGTCGGTGTGGCTGTCGGGGATGATGCGCTTGACGATGCCCTCGCCCGGTCCCTGCCCCAGCCAGTCGCCGCGAATGATCGCCTCGCGCGCCGTATCCACCTGGAAGGTATCTCCCTCCCCGGTCAGGAACCGGTCGATACGGCCAGCCACGTGCGGCAGGATTGTGTAGGCGACCACCAGACCCCCGACCGCCGAACCGCCGAGCACGACGATCCAGAGCCAGGGCATGCCGGCCATGAAGAACATGCCGCCCCAGACAGCGGTCGTCAGGATCGTCTGGCCAAGATCGGGCTGCGCCACGAGCAGCGCCACGACGATGCCGTAAAGCAGGATGGCAAACAGGTTGCCTGGAATTTCCGGCTGGCGCGCATGCTCGGAGAACAACCAGGCGCAAACGACGACGAAGGCCGGCTTCATGAATTCGGAAGGTTGAATCGAGAGACCCGCAAGCGAAACCCAGCGGCGAGATCCCTTGACCTCGGCACCGAAGAACAAGGCGAGCACCATGAGGGCAAGCGAAACGAGAAGCAGGATCATCGCCGTTCGGCGCACCTGCCGCGGCGAGAGGAAGGAGATGCCGATCATCACCGCAAGCGACGGCAGAAGGAACGCGGCGTGCCTCTTGACGAAGTGGAAGCTGTCGAGATTGAGCCGCTCGGCCACCGCCGGGCTTGCGGCGAAGGACAGCATGAAGCCGATCCCCATCAACAGAATGAAGGTCGCCAGGAAGAACCTGTCGATCGTCCAGAACCAGTCGGCCACGGGGCCACGTTCGGCACGGCTTACCATCTCTTCGTCCCCTTCAACGGCGCGTCCGGCGCCAATCTGTCATCATCAGGGCCTATCGGCCCTCATAAACCGCAAGCTGCGGCCTCATATCAGCATCGTCACGCCGTCGATCGCAGCCACGTGACCGACGAAGGCATCGCCCCTGACTTCGAAGTTCTTATACTGGTCGAAGCTTGCGCAAGCCGGGGAGAGCATGACGGCGGATGGCCCTGCTTCGTCCTTCGCCGCGTCGGCAGCGGCATGGGCAACCGCCCGCTCCAATGTCCCGGAAATCTCGAACGGCACGGCCTCGCCCAGCATTGCCGCGAAAGCAGGCGCCGCCTCGCCGATCAGATAGGCCTTGGCGATCTTCGGGAAGAACGGCGACAGCGTCGTGATGCCGCCCTCTTTCGGCAGGCCGCCGGCAATCCAGTAGATCCGCTCATAGCTCGACAAGGCGGGCGCTGCCGCATCCGCATTGGTCGCCTTGCTGTCGTTGACGAAAACCACCTGCCCCTTGCGGCCGACCGGCTGCATGCGGTGCTTCAGACCCGGGAAAGACGAGAGGCCCGTGAGGATGTCTGCCTGTGAGACGCCGACGGCAAGGCAGGCGGCAATCGCTGCCGCCGCGTTCTGGGCATTATGGCCGCCGCGCAGGGTCTGGATGCCATCGAGATCGGCAAACAGGCTGGTTGCTCCGGAAAGGGCCTGCAGGATCCGGCTGCCCTCGGCATAGAGACCATCCGCCAGCACATGATGCCGCGAAATCCGCACGACCTTGGTGCCGGAGCGCTCGACCCGATCGGCGATCAGCCTCGAAAAACTGTCATCGACGCCGACAACGGCAACCCGGCTTCCGGCAACAAGACGTTCCTTGATATCGGCATAGTGCTGCATCGTGCCGTGCCGGTCGAGATGATCGGGCGTCAGGTTGAGCAGGATGCCGGCAGACGGATTGATCGTCGGCGCAAGGTCGATCTGGTAGGACGAGCATTCGACGACGTAGAAGCGGCCGCTCTTCGGTGGATCGAGCGTCAAAACCGCCGTGCCGATGTTGCCGCCGAGTTGGGTGTCGCGGCCGCTTGATTTCAGGATATGGGCAATCAGTGCCGTCGTCGTCGATTTGCCATTTGTGCCGGTAATCGCGATGAAAGGGCTATCCGGCGCATGGGCACGCCGTTCGCGCACGAAGAGTTCGACGTCACCGATGATCTCGACGCCGGCTGCATGAGCAAGATCGACGGTCCAGTGCGGCTTCGGATGCGTGAGCGGAACGCCCGGCGACAAAACGAAGGCGGAAAAGGCGCTCCAGTCCGCCTGTCGCAGATCAACGGTGCCGATGCCCTCGGAAACCGCCTTGGCAACGCTCTCGGGATTGTCGTCCCAGGCTGTCACCTTGGCACCCCCGGCAACCAGCGCCTGCGCCGTCGCCAGGCCCGAACCGCCGAGGCCGAAAAGCGCGACCTGCTTACCCTGAAATGTCGTGACCGGGATCATCGGCTCCTACCTCAGCTTCAGGGTCGCGAGGCCGACCATCGCGAGGATGACCGCGATGATCCAGAAGCGGATGACGACCTGGCTTTCGGTCCAGCCCTTCTTCTCAAAATGATGGTGGATCGGCGCCATCAGGAAGACGCGCTTGCCGGTGCGCTTGAACCAGAAGACCTGGATGATCACCGACAGGGTTTCGATGACGAACAGGCCGCCGATGATGACCATGACGATCTCATGCTTGGTGGCGACGGCGACGGTGCCGATCAGGCCGCCCAAAGCGAGCGAACCGGTATCGCCCATGAAGATCGCCGCCGGCGGCGCATTGAACCAGAGGAAGCCGAGGCCTGCGCCGATGACGGCGCCGAGGATGACGGCGAGTTCACCGGTGCCGGGGACGAAATGGATCTGCAGGTAGTTTGCAAACACCGCGTTACCGGCAAGGTAGGCGATGATGCCGAAGGAGGCGGCGGCAATCATCACCGGCACGATGGCGAGACCATCGAGGCCATCGGTCAGGTTGACCGCATTGCCGGCGCCGACGATGACGAAACCGCCGAACAGGATGAAGAAATAGCCGAGATTGAGGGTGAAGTCCTTGAGGAACGGGAATGTCAGCGACGAGCCGAAGGTCGAGCCGCTCGTTCCCGCGGACAAGGCGGTCCGCATCATGAAGAAGACGGCAATGGCGGCGATGACGAATTCGATACCCAGACGGGCCTTGCCGGAGAAGCCCTTGTCCGACTGCTTCGTCACTTTGAGATAATCGTCATAAAAGCCGATGGCGCCGAAACCGAGCGTCACAAGCAACGTCGAAACCACGTAGACGCTGGACAGATCGGCCCAGAGCAGCGAACTGCAGACGATGCCGGCGAGGATCATCAGGCCGCCCATGGTCGGCGTGCCGGCCTTCTTGAAATGCGTCTGCGGCCCATCTGCACGGATCGGCTGGCCTTTGCCCTGGCGGACACGCAGCGACGAGATCATCCGTGGTCCGAACAGGAAGACGATGATTGCCGATGTGAACAGGGCGGCGCCGGTACGGAAGGTGATGTACCGGAAGAGGTTGAAGAATTGAAAATGGTCCGCCAGTTCGACAAGCCAGATGAGCATATGGGACCTTTCCCCAAAGGTTCGTTGCAGGTGTCATCCATCAGAATCACCGAATGGAAGAATAGCTGCGAAGTATCAAAAGTGTCAGCATGGAACATCGGCCGCGAAAGCCTTGTCCCAGCCTTATTCGGCGTGTCCCATCCCGGATGAAGGCGGATATTTCTCAAGCAAAGCCGCAACGATCCTGCCGCAGCCGGTCCCCTTCGACGACTTGATCATCACCACGTCCCCGGCCGCGATCGAGCCGAGCGCAAATTGCTTCAGCTCATCGACCGTTTCACGGTATTCGACATGAAAATCCTCCGGCAGCGCATCGCGCAAATGCGCCATCTCCGGTCCGGCAAGCCAAACGTCGCGGATATCAGCTGCGACCAGCGGCACAGCAAGCTCGGCGTGAACCCTGCCCGCGAATTCGCCCATTTCCAGCATGTCGCCGAGAATGGCGATGCGCCGACCGCCTTCGGGCAGTTCGGCATCCTTGAGGAGCGCGATCGCGGCGCGCATCGATGCCGGATTGGCGTTGTAGCTTTCATCGATCAGAACGAGGGAACCCGATCCGATCGGCAGGCGGTGCCTTGCGCCCCGCCCCTTCTCCGGCTGCAAAGTCGCCAGAGCCGCAACCGCGGCATCCACGTCCGCCCCGGCGAGAGCCGCAGCGCCAATCGCCGCCAAGGCGTTCTCGCCAATGTGGCGGCCCGGCGCGCCCAGCTGGATCTCCAGCGTCCTGCCGCCGATCGCCGCCCAGAGCACCGCCCCTTCCGACCCTCCGACAAACTCCACCATGCGGAAATCGGCCTTGGCGCTGCTGCCGAAGCTGTGCACATGGGCAACGCCCAGCGCGGTTGCCGCTTTTTCCAACGTATCGAACTGCTCGTTGTCGCGGTTGAGGATCACGTGGCCGTCGTCGACGAGGCCTTCCATGATCTCCGCCTTGGCAGAGGCGATCTCGCCGAGATCCTTGAAATTGCCGAGATGGGCCGCGGCGATCGTGGTGATGATCGCCACATGCGGACGGACCATATTGACCAGGGGCCGGATTTCATCGACGTGGTTCATGCCAATCTCGAAGATGCCGAAATCGGTATTCTCCGGCATGCGCGACAGGGTCAGCGGCACGCCCCAGTGATTGTTGAACGAGGCGACCGATGCATGCACGCGGCCGGACGGCGACAGCACGTGACGCAGCATCTCCTTGGTGGTGGTCTTGCCGACGGAACCGGTGACGGCGATGATCTTGGCGGCACTGCGGTCGCGAGCCGCACAGCCGAGCCGCACCATCGCCTCCAGCACGTCGTCGACGACAATCATCGGCGCGGTCAGCCGCCCGAGCGCCGGCAGTTTTGCTTCGCTGATGACCAGGAGCGCAGCTCCGTTGGCAATCGCGATGCCGGCATAGTCGTGGCCATCGACCCGGTCGCCCTTGATCGCAAAGAAAGCTTCGCCCTTGCCAATGGAGCGGCTGTCGATCGAGATGCCGGTGATGCCTTCAGGCAGGTTCCCCATCGGGCGACCGCGCATGGCCGCCATCAGGTCGCTTACTGTCCAGAGAAAGCTCAAATCATTGACCTCCCAATGCTTTTCTCAACTCGGCATGGTCGGAGAAAGGCAGGGTAACGGAGCCGATCGTCTGCCCTTCCTCATGCCCCTTGCCGGCGACAATGAGCGTATCGCCGGATGTCAACATGGCGACGGCAGCCTTGATCGCTTCCGCGCGGTCGCCGATTTCGGTCGCGCCCCTGGCCTCCGCCATGATTTCGCTGCGAATGGTTGCGGGAACTTCCGAGCGCGGATTGTCGTCGGTGACGATCACCACGTCGGCAAGCCTTGTCGCTATTTCGCCCATGATCGGACGCTTGCCCTTGTCTCGGTCTCCGCCACAGCCGAAGACCAGGATGATCCGTCCGGTCGTGAACGGACGGACGGATGTCAGGACGTTTTCCAGCGCATCCGGCTTGTGGGCGTAGTCGACATAGGCCAGCGCGCCATCCCTGGTGTGGCCGACCAGTTCGAGTCGGCCTGACGCCCCTTGAAGCTTTTCGAGTGCCGCTATCGCCGCCCTGGCGTCGACGCCGGTCGCCATGGCGAGACCGGCGGCAACGAGCGCATTGGAAACCTGGAAGTCGCCGGCCAGCGGCACATGCACCTCGAAAATCTCATCGCCGACATGAACCTCGGCGATCTGCTTGTGGCGGAAATGCTCGACGCGCTTCAGGCTCAGATAGTCGCCCTTGCGCCCGACGGTCAGAACCTCGTGGCCGGCCGCCCTGGCTGCAGTGATCGCCGGTGCCGACCAGGCGTCGTCCGCGAAGATCACCGCCGGCGATCCTTTCGGCAGCACGCCGTCGAACAGCCGCATCTTGGCCGCCATGTAGTCCTCGACGGTCGGATGGTAGTCCATGTGGTCGCGGCCGAGATTGGTGAACCCGGCGGCGGCAAGGCGCACGCCATCGAGACGGCTCTGGTCGAGCCCGTGGCTCGACGCTTCCATGGCAGCGTGGGTGACGCCGGCATCGGCCAGTTCCGCGAGCAGCTTGTGCAAGGATACCGGATCCGGTGTCGTCAGCGAGCCATAATCGTTGCGGCCGGGCGCGATGACGCCCGTGGTGCCGATCATTGCCGCGGCATGGCCGGAATGGGCCCATATCTGGCGGGTGAACGAGGCGACCGACGTCTTTCCGGCCGTCCCGGTGACCGCCACCATCGTCTGCGGCTGGCGCCCGTAGAAATTTGCAGCGGCAAGCGCCAGCACGCGGCGGGGCGCCGAGGCGGCAAAAACCGGCGTTGAAGCATCGTTTGAGAGTTTAGCGCCTGCGACCACGGCGGCGGCGCCGCGCGCTATTGCGTCATCGATGAAGGTCTTGCCGTCGGCCCTGCTTCCCGAAAGCGCCACGAACAGCGCCCCGGGAACGACCTGCCGGCTATCCGCGGTGATGGCGGCAATGTCGATATCGCCGGCGGCGGCGTTCAACTGCGCGGCAATTTCCGGGAAATCCTTCCCGATCAGGTCTTTGATCTTCATGGATGCACTTTTCAGTTATACCGACCCGCCGGGCGGCGAATCCTCCAGATTGTCATTCCATGGTCAATAAGACACAAGCAAGGCAGAACCGTCTTCCCCGAACTTCGGCTCCACGCCAAGAAGCGGCGCAGAGCGGCTGATGATGTCGTGCACCATCGGAGCTGCCGTGTTGCCTGCAAGTGCTGCGCCATTGCCCTTGTCGGTCTTCGGCTCGTCGATGAAGGTCAGGACCACATAGCGCGGATTGTCGATCGGGAAGCCGGCCAGAAAGGCGTTGAAATTGGCGGCGCTCGAATAACGGCCGTTCACGACCTTGTCTGCGGTCCCGGTCTTGCCGCCGACATTGTAGCCCGGCACGCGCGCGTTCTTGCCGGAGCCATTGACGGCGTTCCAGCGGAACAGGAAGCGCATATCGTCACTGGTCGATTTCTTGATGACGGTCGTCGAGGCGGCCTCGGCCTCCGCCGCCGTGCGCGGCAGGAAGGTCGGTTCGATGAGGTGCCCGCCGTTCAACAGGGCGGCACCCGCCACTGCGGTCTGCAAAGGCGTCGTGGAGACGCCGTGACCGAAGGAGATGGTGATCGAGTTGATCTTCTTCCATTCGCGGGGCTGGCTCGGCATCTTCACTTCAGGCAGTTCCGTCTGCATCTTGGAGAGCAGGCCCATCCTGGTCAGGAACTCCTTGTGAGCCGCGATGCCAACGATATCGGCCATCTTGGCCGTTCCGATATTGGATGAATACTGGAAGATCTCCGGCACGGTCAGAACACGATGCTTGCCGTGGAAATCCTTGATGGTGAAGCCGCCGATACGAATCGGGAACCGGGCATCGAAGCTGTCCTTCAACGTCACCTTGCCGGAATCGAGCGCCATCGCGGTCGTAAACGACTTGAAGGTCGACCCCATCTCGAACGTGCCGTTCGACATGCGGTTCATCCAGCCTTCCTTGGCGCCATCGGCGGGCTTGTTGGGATCATAGTCGGGATAGGACACCATGGCGAGAATTTCGCCGGTCTTCACGTCCATCACCACGCCGCCTGCGGCTAGCGACTTGAACTTTCCCATGGCATCGACGACGACATCGCGCAGGATGTTCTGCACGCGCAGGTCGATGGAAAGCTTGACCGGCTCGAGCTTCGCGTCGCTGGTCATGCCGATGGCGGCAAGATCGGCCAGTCCTTGGTTGTCGATCCAGCGTTCCATGCCGGCGATGCCGCGGTTGTCGACATTGACGTGGCCGACGACATGCGAGGCCGTCGCTCCGCCGGGGTAGAAGCGGCGCTTTTCCGGCCGGAAGCCGATGCCGGGAATGCCGAGCGCCAGGATTTCACTCTGCTGTTTCGGCGTGAGCTGGCGGCGCAGCCACTGGAACCGCGATTTGGATTTCAGCTTGTTGTAGATTTCCGCGACGTTGAGATTGGGCAGGACAGTCGACAATTGCTCGACGGCCTCGTCGGCATCGACGATCTTGTGCGGCTCGGCGTAGAGCGAGACCGTGCGGATGTCGGTCGCCAGGATTTCACCGTTGCGGTCGAGAATATCCGGGCGCGAGGCCATGAGATTATCGGCGCGACCGATGCTGGAAACCGTGTCGGGCTTCGCCAGACCGTACTGCACGAGGCGGCCGCCGATGACGCAATAGACAGCAGCGAAGCTGACGATGACGATCGCGACACGGCTTCTTGCCTGGTTGCTGCTCTTCTTGCGCGTTCCCTGGAACGGGATGCGGAGATCGCCAGGATGATTGTTGCCGCCGGCGGAGAAATGGGCCTTGCTCTTGACGACCATGATGCGGGACAGAAAAGACATCAGCGTGCCACCGAACCTGTTGCAATGTTATCCGTCTTTGCTGCCGGCTTCTTCGACTTGCTCTTGGCCATCCCCATCACTTCGAGAACGTCCTCCGGCGGCGGCAGATCGGCCTTCAGCATCGGCAGTTCTTCCGGACGGGCGATCTGGGTCGAGGCGGTCGGCGCGAGCTGCAGGTCCTGCTGGTAGACGGTCACCAGCTTTTCAAGACGATTGGGCTGGGTGAGCAGAGCCCAGTCGGCGCGCAGCAGGTCGATCGTGTCTTCCTCGAGCTTGATCTCGGCCTCCAGCTTGCGCACTTCTTCAAGCTTGTTTTCCGCCTGGTGCTTGATCGTGTAAGTGACGGTCGCTGCGGCCGTCATGACGACGATCAGGACGATGTCAAAGGTACGCAACATGTCTCAGCCCCCAATCTTTCCAAGGCTCGCAAGGTTCGGCAAATCGAAGATGGACAGATCATCTGCCTGAGGCGGGGCATCGGTGCGGGCGCCAACCCGCATCTTGGCGGACCGGGCGCGCGGGTTCCTGGACGCTTCGTCTTCACTGGCCGCCACCATAGACTTGCCAACTGGTGCGAAGGTTGCCGCACGCTCGTGCACCAGCGGCATGTGACGCGAACCGGAGGCCTTGCCGGCGCGATCCTGGAAGAACTTCTTGACGATCCGGTCTTCCAGCGAATGGAAGGTGACGACGGTCAGCCGCCCGCCGGGCTTCAGCACGCGCTCGGCAGCAAACAGCGCCCGGGCAAGCTCGCCGAGCTCGTCGTTGACGAAGATGCGCAGTGCCTGGAAGACTCGCGTGGCAGGATGAATCTTGTCCTTCGCCTTGCGCGGCGTGACGATCTCGATCAGCCCCGCGAGATCGCGCGTCGTGACGAATGGCTCTTCAAGCCGGCGCTTTTCGATGGCGCGGGCAATGCGGCCCGACTGTGGCTCTTCGCCGAGGAAGCCGAAGATGCGCGTGAGGTCCGAGACCTTGGCCCGGTTGACGACGTCTGCGGCGGAAACACCGTCCGACGACATGCGCATGTCGAGCGGGCCGCGCTTCTGGAAGGAGAAGCCACGCTCGGCCTCGTCGATCTGCATGGAGGAGACGCCGATATCGAGCACGACACCGTCGAGCCCGCCTTCGGGAGCATAACGCGCAAGATCGGAGAACCGCGAATGAATAAGGGTGAGATGACCTTTGTTGGCCTCAACCAGCGACTGCCCACCCTGAATGGCTGCCGGATCGCGATCGAGTGCGATCACATCGGCACCGGCCGCCAATATGGCCGAGGTGTAACCGCCGGCGCCAAAGGTACCATCGAGAATGATCTTGCCGGGGCCGAGATCGAGACTCGCAAGCACCTCTGGGAGAAGAACCGGAATGTGACGGACCGGTCCGCCATCGGCATCGGGTAAACCTTCGCCTTGATCCGCCATCATTCCGCTTCTCCACTCTAGTCCGAACGCTGACCTCGCAACCTGCGTTCTTCCCGCGCCGCCGCCTGGCGTTCCAGAAACACCTGCGGCGCCCACAACTGAAAATGATCCGCCCGCCCCACGAAGGTCACCTCCGTGGTGATGCCGGTGAAGTCGCGGATGAAATCCGTAACCATCAATCGGCCTTCCTGGTCGAGCTTCATGAAGACCCCGCCCCCATGAATCAGGAGCGACATCTGATTGGTCTGCGGCGAAAACGGATCCTCGCCGCCGATCTGCCTTTCGAAACGGTCCAGCAATTCCGGACCGCCGGCGCTGATAGCCGGAAAGACGAAATCCTGAAAGCAATAAAGCTCCCGAATATCGAGCGCCGACAGAACAGAGCGAAACATCGAAGGAACGGAAACCCGCCCCTTTGCATCGATCCGGTTTGTCGCATGCGATAGGAAGCGGTTCATGACGCGATACTGCCGTTTCCGGTAAACGCGCAAGCCCCAACGGCCCGTGCACACCTTCAAAACAAGGCACAACACTCCACCAGCGGGCGACATGCCCGTTCGAAAACCCTCCGAAGGGAGGTCCCGAAACTTGCGGTGAATCGGCCTGAATCAGCCCGTGTATTGTGCATGATTGGGATAACATGGGACCATATGGGCGTCAATGGGATTTGCTCTATTTCAGCACGCGTCGTCAGCAAATATTGATAGTCCGTTAAGTTTAACAAATGGTTACGACAGACCCCTCAACACTTTGGATTCACTGTCGAATCACCTCCAGTAAAAATTATTAGTTTAAATATTAGCAATATATAAAAATAGTAATCATTCAAGCGGATACGCGATTTCAGGAATCGCGATCGCCGGGATCAAGGAAAAGGAGAATTTGCCAGTTGGCCTATAAGCCGGGTTCTGTATGGCTCCGGCCCGAAAGCCGGAACGTGGCAGCCATTCATCTGGGACAACGCTTGCGCGCTGCCTCCTGCAACCCACCCGGATGACTGGCCCGGAAAAGGCCGGAGCGCTTGCGCACTCCACGTCATCCCTATTCGGTCTTGCTCCCGGTGGGGTTTGCCTTGCCACCCATGTTGCCATGCGCGCGGTGGGCTCTTACCCCACCCTTTCACCCTTACCTGCCAAAGCAGGCGGTATCCTCTCTGTGGCACTTTCCCTGGGGTCACCCCCGCCGGACGTTATCCGGCACCGTTTTTCCGTGGAGCCCGGACTTTCCTCCCCCCGCAGCCTTTCGGCCCTAGCGGAGAGCGGCTGCCCGGCCAACTGGCAGGCGGTGCATAGCCGACGCATCCGCCAATTGCCATAGACAAAAGAAAATAAGGCGTCGCCGTCCGTGTTTCTACCGGTAGCAAACCCTGAAGTCCGTCTCGTATTCCGGCGCATCCAACTGGCCGTTTGCGAGCAGCAACGCCCCGAGCCGCGCGATCTCGTCCGAACTCTTTGCCGCCATGCCATTGCCGCCGGTCATGACGGCGATGCGATCCGATCCGCTAAAGCCGATATAGGGATAACCGTGACGGGTGAAGGTCGTAACGCAAGGGCTCCATTTCAGCGATGCCGGCGTGAAGGACGGCATGGCACGAGACAGCAACCCCTCCATATGCTCGGCCGCTGCTTGATTTGCGCCGCCACGGAACCAGGCCCGCACCTCACCCTCGCTCGCAAGATTGACGTCGCTCGGATCACCACCGATCTTGATGTAGGACTTGCCATCGGGGTAGCGGATCGGCGGCAGCAGGTAGTAGCTCTCGTCCTGCCGCGGCGCGGACCCGATCAGGGACGGCATGCCGGCAAAGCGGGGCAGATCATCTTCCGCCACCTCGGCAAACAGAACCGTCCGTGCCTTGACCACAAGATCAAGCGGCCGGGCAAATAAATGTTTGGAGATCGAAAACCCGCCGGCGGCAACGAGCACGCGGCCGCCGGTAAACGAGACGCCCGGCGCGGTGCCCACCGCGACGACTTCCCCGGTCTCCTCGACCGAGACGACCTCCGAACGAATGATCGTGACGCCGGCCCTTTCAGCAAGAGCCACCTGCGCCTGTACCAGCGCCCGCGGGTTGATATGCCCGGCATTGCGGGGTTCGAACACGCCGCCGTAACCAACCGGAAAACGGAACCAGGGGAATTGATCGGCAAGATCGCGTTCCCCGACGAACGGTGCGTCGACGCCGAGGCGGTCGCGGGCGGAGATGACGTTGTCGAGATGGCCGTCCTCGCCACCCGGGAGAGGTGCAGCGATCAGGCAACCGGATTCGCTGTAGAAATCGACGCCGCTCTCGTTCGCGATCTCGGCGTAACGCTCGATGGACCGCCGGGCCAGCAGGGCCCACACGGGATCGGGATCGATCGTGCGCGTAATGCGGCCATTGTCGTAGTAGCTGGCGAAAACACCGTCGTGGCTCTGCCAGTTTTCCGGCTCGTCCGGTCCAATCAGCGCGATCTTGGCGCCGCTGCGGGCCAGATGGCGGGCGGCGGCCGCGCCCATCATGCCCTTGCCAACAATGATGAAATCGAAAGTTTCCGCCATGCCTGCCGTCCTTGAAAACGATCTGACGGAGATAGCATGGCATTTGCCGGCTGGCATCTGCGAACTTGAGAAATGCCGGTACTCAAAACCTGATCCGGCATCCGGAGCGCTTAGTTGATGATGCTCTGGACCTTGCCGCAATAACGGCGCGACACCGGATTCATCTTCGTGGCGCCGTGACCGGCATTGTAGCGCAGGATCGTGCCGCAGGTAAAACCGCCGGACAGTTCATGCGCCATGGCAAGATATTTCATACCGAACTTGATGTTCGTCTCGGGATCGAACAGGCCACCCTTGCCCCCGGTATAACCCATCATCCGGGCCGTCGCCGGTTTGATCTGCATCAGGCCGATTTCGCCGGCGCTGCCGCGTGCCTTGGGATTGAAGTTGCTTTCGACCTTGACGACCGCATGGGCGAGATCGACCGGAACGCCGTATTGCTTTGCATAGGTCTGGATGAGTCCACTATAGGTCGTCGTCTCGAGGGAGGCGCCCGGCGCAGGATAACCGGTGGTTCTCGTGGCTGGCGTGATGGAGGAAGTGATGGTCTTGTCTATGCCCGCGGCATACGACGTTTCAACCCCGGAAAAGAGCATGCAGAAGCATGCCGCAGTCGCAGCAAGATGCGATAGTCTCATTTAGCTTGAAATCTCCACTTTCGGGCACAGCAGCATGTGGGCGCACCCCGCCCTGCCGTCTTGCATTCCGATCTTCGTCATCAGCAGGAAGAGGCGTTGCACCTCGAAATCACCTGCAATTCGGTACGGCCGCAAAAGACCCCGGCATCGTGACGATCATGTGGCGGTGCACAAATTTTGTGACAGGAAGGCTTCAGGCGATCTTCAAAACCCGTCTCGGCAAGTGCGCTCAGCGGCTGAAATCCGGCAGCGCCGACAGGAGCCTGTGGAGGGTATCGAGGGTCGAAATATCGGCGATGCCGTCGACCCGGGATTGGCGAAAATGGCGCTGGAAGGCGGCAACCGCCCCCTCCGTCCTCTCGCAAAAAATGCCTGTCACTTCAATTCCGTAGCCATAGAGCGACAGCATCGTCTGAACCGCTTCGACGGGCTGCCCCTGATCTCCCTTTTGGAAAAATCGTCCGCCGCCGATCGGTGCTGGCGGAACGCAGTGCCCGACTCCCCTCGAATGGAGCGCTTCCCAAGGAAATTTTTCTCCCGGATCCACCTTGCGAATGGGAGCCACATCGCTGTGTGCAAGCACCCTTTCCGGGGCGATAGACCAGCGATTGCCACAGTCCAGACACAATTCGGCGACCGCTTCGATCTGTACGGGGGGGAAATCCGGTAGGCCGCCGAGGTGACCGGCATTGGCAATTTCGATGCCGATCGAGCGGGAATTGATGTCCGTCTCGCCCTTCCAGACGCTCTTGCCGGCGTGCCAGGCGCGACGATCCTCGGCAACGAGCTGGTCGATCCGCCCATCCTCATGGACGAAATAGTGGCTGGAAACCTGGCTTTCCTCACGACAGAGCCAGTCGAGCGCGGCAGCCGCCGTCTCCATGCCGGTATAGTGCAGAATGATCATGTCCGGTTTCAGCCCGCCTGCCCTTTCGCCATGGTTGGGCGATGGTACGGCGCGCGCGGCCGGGTAGTCACAGACGAAGTGCGTCATGCAGCGCGGCGTTCTTTCTCGATCGCCTCATAGGCGGCATTGAGCGCAGCCATGCGATCATTGGCGATCGCATGCAATTCTTCCGGCACGCCGCGCGCAACCAGCATGTCTGGATGATTTTCCGAGACGAGCACGCGGTAGCGCTTGCGGATGATCGAAAAGTCGTCCTTCGGCGAGACACCGAGCACGTCGTAAGGATTGCTGCCGGACGGATGAACGTGGCGCGCCAAGATCTCCTGGAACTGCTCTTCGTCCATGCGGAAGATTTCGCCGACGCGCCTCAGGAACGCGATCTCCTTGTCGTGCAGGGCGCCATCCGACTTGGCGATATGGAAGAGCCCGTCGATGATGTCTTCCAGCACCGGGCAATGCTGCTCGCAGGAAACGCAGAGCGACGCCATCTTTTCGGCATAGGCCTCGTAGCCGGCGACGTCCTGGCGCGCGAGATTGTAGAGCCGCGCAACGTTTTGCGCCTGATCGTTCGGAAATTTGAAGATATCCCGAAAGGCGGACACCTCGGCCTCGGTGACGACGCCGTCGGCCTTTGCCATCTTGGCGGACAGCGCGATCATGGCGACCGAAAAAGCCACCTTGCGGCGCGTCTCCGGGTCACCTTCAAACAGCGTCCGGACCGCCTCGACCACGCCGGCAAGCGCGTTGCCCGCCGCAGTGACGATGCTGAGGATGCGATCCCAAAGTGACATAGGCACGTTCTTTCCCATCATTGCTGATACACATTGCTTTCGGGAGGCGGCAGCACGGGCAAAGCGCCCATGGACGAGTGCGAAGAGGCAGACACAGCGGTGCGGCCGCAATAGGCGGGCGGCTCATGATGCAGCTTGAACAGATGTTGACGCGGATTGCAAGGCATGGAACCCGCCGAATCGGCCCAGATGACGAATTTGTGATGGCACCTCACTATTTCTATTCGGCGGGGTGATCCGTCGAATACAGGTCTGGCGCTCGGGCGCAAGGCGCGCATCGTATAAGCCCGCGCCTCTGCCTAAGTGACGGGATGTCATTTAACTTCCAAGGGATTTGCGCTAGAGAGACCTCGAACGATCTTGCCGAAATCCCCGAGGAGAAATTCATGCCCAAACAGAAAGTTGCAATGCTGACCGCAGGCGGCCTCGCCCCCTGCCTGTCCTCCGCCGTCGGTGGCCTGATCGAACGTTACACCGACATCGCGCCGGATATCGAGCTCGTTGCCTATCGTTCCGGCTACCAGGGTCTGCTTCTTGCCGACCGGATCGAAATCACGCGCGACATGCGCGAGAAGGCCCATGTCCTGCACCGCCACGGCGGCTCGCCGATCGGCAACAGCCGCGTGAAGCTCACCAACGCCGCAGACTGCGTCAAGCGTGGTCTCGTCAAGGACGGCCAGAATCCCCTGCGGGTCGCAGCCGAGCAGCTCGCTGCCGATGGAATCACCATTCTGCACACGATCGGCGGTGACGACACCAATACGACGGCAGCCGATCTCGCCGCCTATCTCGGCGCCAATGGCTACGACCTCACCGTCGTCGGCCTGCCGAAGACGGTCGACAACGACGTCGTGCCGATCCGCCAGTCGCTCGGCGCCTGGACGGCGGCAGAATACGGTGCGAAGTTCTTCGACCATGTCAGCAACGAGCAGAGTGCTGCACCGCGCACCCTCGTCGTGCATGAAGTCATGGGTCGTCACTGCGGCTGGCTGACCGCCGCCACCGCCCGTGCCTACATCCAGATGACCGACGACAAGGAATTCGTCGACGGCTTCATGATGAACGCCAAGATGAAGAACATCGACGGGCTTTACCTGCCCGAAACCGCCTTCAACCTCGAAGCCGAAGCTGCGCGTCTGCGCGCCACGATGGACAAGGCGGGATTCGTCACGCTGTTCGTCAGCGAGGGCGCCTGCCTCGACGCCGTCGTTGCCGAGCGCGAGGCTGCCGGTGAGACCATCAAGCGCGACGCCTTCGGCCATGTGAAGATCGACACGATCAATGTCGGGGGCTGGTTCTCCAAGCAGTTCGCAGCCCTCCTCGGCGCCGAACGCTCTATGGTGCAGAAATCCGGATACTACGCCCGCTCGGCACCGGCCAACGGCGCTGACCTGCGCCTTATCCAGGGCATGGTCGATCTTGCCGTCGAAAGCGCGCTGAACAAGGTCTCCGGCGTCACCGGTCACGACGAGGATCAGGGCGGCAAGCTCCGGACAATCGAATTCCCGCGTATCCGCGGCGGCAAGCATTTCGACACCTCGGTCAAGTGGTTCGGCGAAGTGATGGATGTCATCGGCCAGAAGTGGTCTCCGGCGGGCTGATTCCGCCGGCTGGCAAAGCCTATTGACGGCTCCGTTTGCGCATGGCTTCCTCGATGGAACGCCACGTCCAAACGGAGCCTTTTTCATGTCGATCGAACACTGGCTGGCCTTCGCCGCCGCATCGTCCATCCTGCTCGCGATTCCCGGCCCGACCATTCTGTTGGTGATCTCCTACGCGCTCGGGCACGGACGCAAGGTTGCAGGCGCCACGGTTGCCGGCGTCGCTCTTGGCGATTTCACGGCGATGACCGCCTCCATGCTCGGCCTCGGCGCACTGCTGGCAACGTCGGCGGCGATTTTTACCGTTCTGAAATGGGTGGGCGCCGCCTATCTCGTCTGGCTTGGCATCAAGCTTTGGCGCACGCCGATCGCGACCGAAACCACCGACGGGACGATGGCGGTTCCGGCCGAGAAACCGTTGCGGATTTTCCTGCACACCTATGTCGTCACGGCGCTGAACCCGAAAAGCATCGTCTTCTTCGTCGCCTTCCTGCCGCAGTTCCTTGATCTCAGCCGTCCGCTGTTCGGCCAGATGCTGATTTTCGAATCGACATTTCTGGTGCTCGCGGCGATCAACGCAACGGCCTATGCGCTGATGGCTTCGGCCGCCCGCAAAACGATTCGAAAGCCGAAGGTTCAGACCATCGTCAACCGCGCCGGTGGCTCGCTGCTGATCGGCGCGGGCCTCCTGACGGCTGGCCTGCGGCGTGCCGGCGCCTGAAAAGGCGTCCCGTGCTTGCGGTTCCCTGCCCCATGAGTTAATGAAGATTCATAGATGGCGGCTTTTGGCTGCTGATTTGCAGGGGGCTACGGGGCCTGACAGCACGAAAGCGACAGCATGGCTAATTTCCGTTTTTCCGTTTCAAAACCGGCTGTTGCGGCCTGTGCTCTAGCCTCGGCGGCACTTGTTGGCGGATGCTCGAGCGTCGAGCGCACACCGATGGAACAGCTGATGGCGGTGCAGACGGTGACGCCGCTGCCGAAGCCCGGAACGGAAATGACGGCTTACGCTCTGCCGACGCCCGACGGCGCAACGACCGCGACGGCGGCAGCGCTGGCGGCCGAAACCGCGATGATGCAGCCTGGCGGGAATCCAGCCGCAACACCGGTCGGCGCGAACAATGAAGGCGTTCCGGCTACCACTCAGGTGGCCGTGGCCGTTCCCACAGCAAATCCGCTCGTCACCCCGCAGGCTTCGGCGACAGTGCAAGCCGCAACGCCATCGGCGCTGCCGCAGACGGCAATGGCCATGGTGCCGGCGACTGCGGACCAGACCGCCACCTCGCTGTCTCCACAGATTCCCGAAGGCATGATGATGGCCGCGATGGAATCGGATTTCGACACCGGCGAACCGGTTGGCCTCGAGACCTTGGTCGCCAAGCGCATGATCGTGCCGGTGCAGAAGCCTTCGATGGCGGCGGCCGCACTTGGCGGTGCCAAGGAGATGCTGGCGTCGCTGACTGGCGCGGAAAAGCCGACCAGTTCGCGTCCTGAACTCGACCGGCTGATCGCCTATTACGCGAAGCTCAACAATATTCCGGAAGAGCTGGTTCATCGCGTCGTGAAGCGCGAAAGCACCTACAATCCGCGCGCCTATCACGCCGGCAACTACGGCCTGATGCAGATCCGCTACAACACGGCCAAGGGCCTCGGTTACGAAGGTCCCGCCGAAGGCCTGTTCGATGCCGAGACCAATCTGAAATATGCGACGAAATATCTGGCCGGTGCCTGGATGGTGGCCGACAACCAGAACGACGGCGCCGTCAAGCTCTATGCCAGCGGTTATTATTACCACGCCAAGCGCAAGGGCCTGCTTGAAACGCTGGGCATGAAATAAGCCTCGCTAAAGCTGCTCCTTAAATCGGCGAATAGGATTTAAGGACACAGGCAGTGCCGAAATCACCGGATTTCTTCAGAGGCGCTCAATTGACTGTCTCAACGACTTTCGCCTCCAGCATACGCACGTCATAGCCCAGGCTCGATGGCGTGAGCCCGAGACGAACCACGGCAAGCCCAAGCGACGGGGAAAGCATCACGGTCTGCCCGTCATGGCCCTGCAGCCAGTAGGCATCCGCAGGCAATGGCGGGCCGCCATCCTTGCCGAACTTCGTCCAGACATGCCCTGCGCCATAGCGCCCGTTTGATGCCTTCGTGGGCGTGTGCATGAAGGTGACAAAATCCGGCGGCAGGATCTGCTCGCCGTTCCAGCTGCCGTTCTGCAGCAGGAAGAGAGCGAACCGGGCCCAGTCCCGTGCCGAGGCATACATATAGGAGGAGCCGACGAAAGTGCCGTGCGCATCCGGCTCCAGCACTGCGCTCGTCATGCCGAGCGGCCGGAACAGAGCCGCGCGCGGAAAGGTGAGCGCCTCACGGATGCTGCCGAAGCTGTCCATCCAGAGCCGCGAAAGAATGGTCGACGTGCCGCTGGAATAGTTGAAGCGTTCGCCCGGCTGCGCCTCGAGCGGTTTCGACGCCGAGAAACTCGCCATGTCGCCCTCGAGAAACAGCATCCGGGTGACGTCGGTCACATCGCCATAATCCTCGTTGAACTGAAGGCCGCTCTGCATGGCCAGAAGATCGCCGAGCTTTATCTGGCTGCGCGGGTCGTTTCGCCATTGCGGAAGCAACTCCGTACGATCGAGCGCCATCTGCCCTTCCCTGATCCGCAGGCCGATCAGCGCCGCCGTTACCGACTTGGTCATCGACCAGCCAAGCAGCGGCGTGCCGCTGTTGAAACCCTCGCCATAGCGTTCAGCAACGATCCTTCCATCCTTGACGACGACGATGGCGCGCATGCCAGGTCCGGCAAGCTGCGGATCGGTCAGCAGCGTCTGCACCGCAGGATTGACGTTCGCGCCGCTGCCGTCCGGCCAAGCTTTGCCCTCATCGGATTGCGGCGGCCTGCGGCGAAGCTGCCGGTTGCCCGGAAACGCGGCGAACTCGCCTTCGGTGACATTGGTGCATCCGAGACCCTCGCGGTAGATCGCATGGCCCGGAGCGGCAAAGCCGAACATGCGGGCGGTCACCGCCTTGCGGTTTTCATCGACCGATATGCGCACGAGGCGCAGGAGAGGATGACCGGGCGCCTGGACGTCGTCGGCGAGAACCTCATTGGCATCGCGCCCGGCCAGGAAAACACTGGAGCAGACGATCTTGGCGGCATAGCTGTCGCCGACGCGCAGCAGTTCCGGCGGCAGGACCACAAGCCAGCCGGCAATCGCCGCAATGGCGACCGACACCGAGCCCGCGAGCCACAACAATCTTCTGCGCATACGCACCGCCCCTGCTTCGCCACCGCCACAAAAACAGGATTCCATGCTTTTAGGAAGGGTTTATGGCAATCACTTTGGCGCGAGAAATGTTTCTAACCTATTGATCGCGCCGCTATCTCGGCTGTTCGTACCACAAACCGACGATCATGTCCGCGGCTTAAACCGACCCGCCGCCGGCGAGATCGCTTCATCCAACATGTGCAAATGGGAGTTTGTATAAGCCCTCCGTCATCAAAGTGTAGCGGACTCGTCTTAGAAGCCTTCCAACTTCAACAGATGGCAGGCTGACATGACCGATCTCGCCCCCGATGCAGGCTATGGCAAAAAGAACCACAAGCTTAAAACCGCGTTGATCCAGCACAAGGCGCTTACGCTCGACGGTCTGTCGGAACGGCTTTTCGGACTGCTTTTCACCGGTCTGGTCTATCCGCAGATCTGGGAGGACCCGGCTGTCGACATGGCCGCCATGCAGATCCGGCCGGAACACCATATCGTCACCATCGGCTCCGGCGGCTGCAACATGCTCGCCTATCTTTCCGCCGCACCCGAGCGCATCGACGTCGTCGATCTCAATCCGCATCACATTGCGCTCAACCGGCTGAAGCTTGCCGCTTTCCGACACCTGCCCGCCCACGCGGACATCGTTCGCTTCCTTGCCCGGCACGATGTTGCCAGCAACGTCCAGGCCTTCGATATGTTCCTTGCGCCCAAGCTCGACACCGCGACACGCAAATACTGGAACAGCCGCAGCCTGGCGGGCCAGCGCCGCATCCGGGTTTTCGGCAAGAACATCTACCGCACCGGCCTGCTCGGCCGCTTCATCAGCCTCGGTCACCTTCTGGCGCGCCTGCACGGCGTCGATCCGAGCGAACTTGCCAGTGCCCGCTCGATGCGCGAACAGCGCCAGTTCTTCGACGAGCGGCTGGCGCCCCTGTTCGACCGCCCGGTCATCCGCTGGATCACCAGCCGCAAGAGCTCGCTGTTCGGACTTGGCATTCCGCCGCAACAGTTCGACGAGCTTGCCAGCCTCAGCGAGGAAAAGTCGCTGGCCGGCGTGCTGCGCCAGCGTCTCGAAAAGCTTTCCTGTTATTTCCCGCTGAAGGAAAACTATTTCGCCTGGCAAGCCTTCGCCCGCCGCTATCCGCTGCCGCATGAAGGCGAACTGCCGGTCTACCTGCAGGCCAGCCGTCACGAGGCGATCCGCAACAATGCCGAACGCGTGCATGTCCATCACGCCAGCTTCACCGAGCTTCTCGCGAAGAAGCCGGCCGGTTCCGTCGACCGCTACGTCCTGCTCGATGCGCAGGATTGGATGAGCGACCGCCAGCTCAATGACCTGTGGAGCGAAATTACCCGGACATCGGCAGAAGGCGCCGTCGTGATCTTCCGCACCGCTGCGGAAGCCAGCATCCTGGAGGGCCGCGTATCGCAGGCCCTGCTCGGCCAGTGGCATTACGATGCAGACAAGTCGCAGGCCCTGAACCTCAAGGATCGCTCTGCCATCTATGGCGGCTTCCATATCTACAGGAAAACGGCATGACGGCGATCGATACCGGCGCCAGCCATGCCGAGCGCATGGATCGGATGTACCGCACGCAGCGGCATTTCTACGACCTGACCCGCAAATATTATCTCTTCGGCCGCGACACTCTGATCCGCGGGCTTGATGTTCCGGCCGGCGGCAGCGTGCTTGAAATCGGCTGCGGCACCGGCCGCAATCTCGCTCTGATCGGCCGGCGTTTTCCGCAGGCGCGCCTGTTCGGGCTCGACATCTCGGCTGAGATGCTCATTTCGGCCGAGGCGAAGCTGGGCAGGCCCGGGCGGACCAAGACGGTTCTGCGTGTCGCCGACGCGACCGATTTCCAGCCGTCGGAATTCGGCGAAACCGGCTTCGACCGCATCGTCATTTCCTATGCACTGTCGATGATCCCGGACTGGGAGAAGGCGATCGACGCGGCGATTGCGGCGCTCAATCCCGGCGGCTCGCTCCATATCGCCGATTTCGGCCAGCAGGAACGCCTGCCACGCCTGTTCCAGCGGGGGCTGCAGGCATGGCTGAAACGCTTTCACGTGACGCCGCGCAAGACGATGGTGACCGTGCTCAAGGCCAACGCCGCGAAATTCGGCGATGCGGTCGAATTCCGGCCGATCGGTCGTGGCTATGCCTGGCTGTTCGTCTATACCCGCTCGTCGAAATAAGCCGCCGCAAGCTCCGCATCACGCTCCCGCGCTAAGGGTCGGATCAACCGGAAAGCCGCCTACCCTTCGGGATGGCGATGCCATTTCAACATTGCAGCTTGAAACTAACTCAATTTTTACGATGATATGACGAATATGGGGCTCACGCCTCCGGGGGATTCACATCAGCGGGCACCATCGTGTGAGGCATCATCGTCGATCGTTTCAGAACGGGAACCTCATGCGCCGGCTATTCCTGGCTCTTCTGCCTATTGTGACGCTTCTTTCCGGCTGCACGTCGACGGACTACGATCTGGTTTCCACCGCATCGATCCCGCCCAAGTTCCAGGACAAGGACCCGCAGGATTTCGGCGCACGCACGCCGTATAATCACAATATCCACGGCGTCGACGTCTCGAAGTGGCAGGGCGATATCGACTGGGTCAAGGTGAAGGGATCCGGTGTTTCGTTCGCCTTCATCAAGGCGACGGAAGGCAAGGACAGGGTAGACGCGCGGTTCAACGAATACTGGCAGCGCGCCCGCGCCGCCGGCCTGCCCTATGCGCCCTATCATTTCTACTATTTCTGCTCGACGGCCGATCAGCAGGCCGACTGGTTCATCGCCAATGTGCCGAAGAGCGCGGTCTATCTGCCGCCGGTTGTCGATGTCGAATGGAACGGCGAATCAAAGACCTGCCGCTACCGGCCTTCGCCCCTGACCGTGCAGACCGAAATGAAGCGGTTCATGGACCGGCTGGAGCAGCATTATGGCAAGCGCCCGATCATTTACACCTCGGTCGACTTCCACCGTGACAATCTTGTCGGCCAGTTCAACGACTATCATTTCTGGGTTCGTTCGGTCGCCAAGCACCCGACGGAGATCTACCCGGAGCGCCGCTGGGCCTTCTGGCAATATACCAGCACGGGTGTCATCCCTGGTATTGACGGCGATGCCGACATCAACGTCTTTGCAGGATCGCCCAAAAACTGGAAAAACTGGGTGGCAGCCGTTTCGAAAGCGCGCGAACAGGCCGAGAATTGAGCGACCAATGCATGTCGCCCAACAGTGTGCAGCGGTTTCGGGATAACGACATGCATAAAAACAAAGACCTAAAATATCCGTTTTGACGTGATCCGCTTTGAGGCGGTTTTCTTCTTTCCGCCCCATTGCCGTGCGACAGCGGCTTCCATAATTTCACGAACAACCGCGGCTCTTTTGCGGGCCGCATCCGGCCAGTCCCGGCCTGACAACAAGGACTTGCGATGACACGCGGCACCCTGCGCTCCGTTCTTTCGATCGGCTTTCTCACCCTTTTGACCTCGTCTGCCCTTGCGCAGCAAACGACCACGCCCGCAGCGCCCTGCGGCGGCGACCTTGCTTCCTTCCTGCAAGGCGTCAAGGCGGAAGCGATTGCCAAGGGTATCCCGGCAGAAGCCGTCGACCGCGCGCTCGCTGGCGCTGCGATTTCAGAGAAGGTGTTGGGCCGTGACCGGGCGCAGGGCGTCTTCAAGCAGAGCTTCACCGAATTCTCGCAACGCACCGTCAGCAAGGCGCGTCTCGATACGGGCGCGAAGAAGATGAAGGAATATGCCGCGGTCTTCGAACGGGCGGAAAGCGAATTCGGCGTTCCAGCCCCGGTGATCACCGCCTTCTGGGCGATGGAGACGGATTTCGGCGCCGTTCAGGGGGATTTCAACACCCGCAACGCGCTGGTCACACTGGCGCATGACTGCCGCCGCCCGGAAATGTTCCGCCCGCAACTGATCGCCGCAATCGAGATGGTCCAGCACGGCGATCTTGACCCGGCAACCACCACGGGCGCCTGGGCCGGCGAAATCGGACAGGTGCAGATGCTGCCGGAAGATATCATCGCCCAGGGCGTCGATGGCGACGGCGACGGCCATGTGAACCTCAAGCAAAGCTCGCCCGATGCCATCCTGACGGCCGCGAAGTTCATCAAGAGCCTCGGCTTTACGGCCGGCCGGCCTTGGATCCAGGAGGTTAGCCTGCCGGAAAACCTGCCGTGGGAGAAGACCGGCTTGCAGTCCGGCATGACCGCCGGCGACTGGTTCACGCTCGGCGTCAAGCCGCGCGACGGCAACACCGCGTTTTCGCAGCTTCCCGCCTCGGTCGTCATCCCGCAGGGACGCCATGGCGTTGCCTTCATGACCTATCCGAATTTCAACATCTATCTCGAATGGAACCAGTCATTCATTTACACGACCTCGGCTGCCTATTTCGCCACCCGTCTTGCCGGCGCACCGCCCTATGAGAGCGGCAATCCTGAACAGGGATTGAGCGACGAGGGCATGAAGGCCCTGCAGGTGAAGCTGCAAACCAAGGGCCACGATGTCGGCAAGATCGATGGCATCCTCGGTTCCGGTACGCGCGCCGCGCTGCAGAAGGAACAGCTGCGCCTCGGCCTGCCGGCTGACGGCTGGGCGACGGAAGCGGTTCTCAACGCTCTTTAACATCTGTCTCGCGCTCGCCGTGCAAACGCGCCCGCCGCCGGTGGTGGCGGGCAAGCCGCAACGCGCGGTACCGCAGGCGAAGCGACCAACGGGCATCCGCAAGCGCTGCCCCTCCTTTCGACACCTCGCTCAGTTCGCGCGCATAGGCGATCGCAAACGCCTTGCGGTAGGTCGAAAGATGCTCGGAAGCGATGTTCTCCAGCCGGTGCATCACGCTGACCCACAGCGGCGAAACCAGCAGCGTGATGGCGGTGACGGCGATCGCCACCTTGTAGGTATCGAACTGCAGCACCCCGGCACTCAAGCCAGCCGCCGCCAGCACGAAGGAGAATTCGCCGATCTGCGCCATCGACAGGCCAGCGATCAGCGCGATCTGCGGTGACGATCCGGTCTTTCTCAAGAGGAAGATATTGAGCACCGTCTTGGCGGAAATGACGATCAGCGCCGCACTCAGCACCGACCAGAAATTCTCGCCGATGAAGGTCAGGTCGATCAGCAACCCGATCGACAGGAAGAACACCACCAGCAGCACGCTCTGGATCGGCTCGATCACCGGGATGACGCGGCTGCGCAGGGTGGAATTGCCGATGACGATGCCGGACAAAAAGGCGCCGTAGGCCGGCGACATGCCGGCAAGACCGGAAATCGCCGCTGCGCCGAAACAGACGGCGAGCGCCCCGAGCGCCAGGATCTCGACCTTGTCCTCGACCGCCTCGCTGAACGGAATCCTGAGTTTCCCATGCCGGCCGAACCACCACAGCAAGGCGGCAAGGATGGTGATGGCGATCAGCATCTTCACTGCGATCGTGGCGATCCGCACGTCCTCACCGCCCAGGCTCGAAACCAGAATCAGCATGGGCACCACCGCAATATCCTGGGCAATCAGCACGCCGACGGCGATCCGCCCGGTTTCGCTGCGCAGTTCGCCCATATCCTCCAGCATCTTCATGGCAACGACGGTGGACGACATGGCAATGACGAAACCGAGGATCAGCCCTTCCGCCAGGCTTGCCCCGGTAATCAAGGCAATCAGCCCGGCCGCCAGGATGGCGGCGATAACCTGGCCGCCGGCGACAAGCAGCGCCTGCCGCAGGCTGAGCACGAAGGCCTTGATCGAGAGCTCCATGCCGATGAAGAACAACAGGACGACGACGCCCATCTCGGCAAGCAGCGTGACGTTGCCGCTGGAGGAGATGAAGCCGAACCCGGTCGGCCCCAGCGCGACGCCCGCCAGGATGAAGCCGACCAGCGGCGGCTGGCGCAGACGCAGGAAGCCCAGCCCCAGCAGCGCTGCAACCGCCACCACGATCGCGATGGGAATAAGCCCCTGCCCCTCATGCGCGGCAGCGGCGATGGATTGTGTCGTCAACGGCTCCAGCGGATCGTCCTCGCGTCGATGGCCAAGCTCAAGAATCGGGTGGATAAATCCCGCTTCAAGCCTTAACCCTCGGTATGTTCCGAATGAGGCAGGGGAAGGTCAAGTCGCATGCACGCAAAAACGGATGGTTTGCAGCACAGGATGACACCGGCCACCTGGGGCCTTCTGGCGCTGCTCGGGTTGATCTGGGGCGGTTCGTTCTTCTTCGCGCGCATCGCCATCCAGCATGTGCCGGCCTTGACACTCGTTCTATTGCGCGTGGCGCTCGCGGCCCTGGCGCTGCACATCTATGTGTTCGGCCGCTACGACATCTACCGCGAACTCAAAGCCCGCTGGCCGCAATTTCTGCTGCTCGGGCTGATCAACAACGCCATTCCGCACACGCTCATCTTCTTTGGCCAGACGCAGATCGGGGCCGGCCTCGCCGCTATCCTCAACGCGACGACGCCGGTCTGGACCGTCTTGATCGCCAATTCGCTGACGCATGACGAGAAGCTGAGCCTTGCAAAGATATCCGGCTGCCTGCTTGGCCTTGCCGGAACGGCCGTGCTGATTGGGCCGAATGCCTTGCCCGGCCTGATACAGTCTGGCAGCAACATCCCGCTCTGGGCGCTGCTTTTCCCGGTCATTGCCGCAATCAGCTATGGTTTCGCCGCGACCTACGGCAAGCGCTTCAGGGGATTGGCGGCGCCCGTAACCGCGGCCGGGCAGCTGACCGCATCGACGCTGATCATGTTGCCGCTCTCCCTGGTCATCGACACGCCCTGGCAACTGCCGGTGCCGCCGATGACCTCGGTTCTTGCCGTGCTGGCCCTGGCGCTGATCTCCACGGCCTACGGCTATATCCTGTTCTTCCGCATCATGAGCCGTGCGGGGGCGACGAACACCTCGTTGGTGACGCTGCTGGTGCCGCCCAGCGCGATCCTGCTCGGTTTCCTGTTCCTTGGGGAAACGCTTGAACCGACAGATGTCGCCGGCATGCTGCTGATTGCCGTCGGACTGGTGGTGCTCGATGGCCGCATCCTGCCTTCGCGTCGATCTTGAAAAGTGCCGGATTCGGCATTCCTCTGCGGAGCGGAAATGTCTCTATTTGGCCACTCACAGCGCATTTCAGTGCGTTACATTAACCAGATCGAAGACATTGTGAAAAAAATGTGGCGGCATATAAAATCGTTTTAAATAAGCATGTTAGCCCTGTGCATAACCATTTTTTAAGCATAAGGTACCGCACCGCAGCATAACTTTTTCTTTCACCCGTGACATTTTCACCCTATGTTTCGTGCGTTAACGCAAGGAGGGCCGGTTATGGGAATTACACATTCTTTGAATGTCCTCATGATAAGTGCAGCGTTCGTTTTCGTAGCAACCATGCTTTTCATCTGAAAACGTCAGGCGAACAGTCCAATCGGTAAAAAAGGACTATAATACCGTAAACCAATTGCAGCATGATCGAGCAAGTTAGTCGCTCTACCGAGCACTGCAAAGAGAGGCTGCCAGACGACAAAGCCCTTGAAACCATCCGGTCTCAAGGGCTTTTTTCTGTTCGGATGCCGATGCGATCCGCCTACGCTGCAGCACCCGCAGCACGGGATGCGGCCGCAGCCGGCGCGGCCCGCTCAAACCCGACGAGATCGCAAACCGCAGTCACCAGCGGCGACCGGTTCATCGTATAGACATGGAAATCGCGGATACCACGACGGGCGAGATCGACGATCTGCTCGGCAGCAATATGGGTCGCCTCCTTGAAGCGTTCCTCCGGGCTCTCGTCGAGATGGGCCAAGCGGGCGACAACGACCTCCGGAATCCGCGCCCCGCACAGTCCGGCAAACTTGCTGACCTGCGTCAGATTGTTGATCGGCAGGATGCCCGGAACGACGGGGATGGTGATACCGGCGCCCCGCACGCGTTCGAGGTAGCGCTCGAAATCGTTGTTGTCGAAGAAGAACTGGGTCAGTGCGCGGGTTGCGCCGCTGTCGACCTTACGCTTCAGCATATCGATATCGGTGGCGACGTCCGGGCTTTCGGGATGCTTTTCCGGATAAGCGGACACGGAAATCTCGAAGTCGCCTCTGCCCCGGATCGCCGCGACAAGAGCGGCCGCGCTTTCATAACCGCCGGGAAAGGGCTCGTAGCGGGCGCCGATCCCGCCCTGCGGATCACCGCGCAGGGCGACGAAATGCCGAACGCCACCGTCGATGAACTCGCTGACGATCGCATCCACCTCGTCCTTGGCGGCGCCGACACAGGTCAGATGGGCGGCCGTGTTCGGAAAGCCGGCCTCGTGGATCATCCGCCGCACGGCCGTCAGGGAGCGCGCCTTGGTGGATCCGCCGGCGCCATAGGTCATCGTCACGAATGCCGGATTGAAGGCCGCGAGATTCTCCACCGTATGGAACAGCTGCGTTTCCATCTCGTCGTTCTTCGGCGGGAAATATTCGAAGGAGAGCCTCAGATTGCCGCGTTCGGCCGGGTAAAGGGTGTGTATCGGCATGTCATGTTCTCCCGGCATAGGCTAGGGCTTTGCCGCCCTCGGATGATTCTACGGCGGCGGTCTGCCGCTGGTCGCGGGCAAGCCATATGGTCACAGTCAACTGGCGGTCGCGGTCCTTTTCCGGGGCTAGATCGACGACCTCTTCGACACTGAGCCCGGCCTTCTCCAGCCATTCCGCCATGGTCTGGCGCGAAAAGCCGAGGCGCATATGGGCATGGTCGTCGCGCAGATATTCCAGTGCGTGCGGGGCGAGATCGATGATCGCCAGCCGGCCGCCGGGCGACAGCATGCGGGCGGCCTCGGCGATCGCCGCTTCCGGCTGCTGCAGGAAGTGCAGAACCTGATGAATGGTGACCAGGTCGAACTGGCGCCCGTCCAGCGGCAGGTTGAAGATATCACCATGCCGGATGGAGGCCTTGGTGATGCCGGCCCGATCCAGATTGGCGCGCGCAACGGCCAGCATGTCGCGGCTGGCATCGACGCCGACGCCGCGCCGGTAGAGCCCTTCGAACAGTTGCAGAATACGCCCCGTGCCGGTGCCGAGATCGAGCAGCCCATCAACCGGCTCACTGCCGACGACCTTTTTCAGCGCCGCCTCGACATCCGCCTCGCTGACATGCAGGCGGCGCAATTCGTCCCATTCGGCGGCATTGCGGCTGAAATAGGCCTGCGCCTTCTCCGAGCGCGCCTGCTTCAATGCCGCCAGCCGCTCTGCGTCCCGCGTCAACACCGCATCAGAGACGTTGGAAGCGGCCAGGAGATCGCGCACCAAGGCGACCCCCGCCCCCTCGCCCTTCAGGCGGAAATAGGCCCAGGCACCCTCCTGGTAGCGATCGATCAGCGCCACTTCGGCGAGCAGTTTGAGGTGGCGGGAAATTCGGGGCTGCGATTGGCCGAGAATTTCGGTAAGATCGGTGACGGTCAGATCGCCGGCAGCCAACAAGGCGAGAAGACGCATGCGCGTTGGCTCTCCCGCTGCCTTAAGGACGTCCACCAACGCGTCCAGTCCAAGCCCTTGCTCTTTCGCCATTGCCACCCTCATCAACACATAAAGATATGTTTATGTGATTTTCGCGAGTGCCGCAAGATGAAATGTGGCGCAACGCCGCAACGTCCACAAACGGAAAAGGCGGCCACAAGGAGCCGCCTTCCGATTCACGGGGTGTACGAAGACGCCAAAGAGGCGGCTCGTGGGGTTGCCCTTAACGGGTCAGACGCTTGTAGCTGACGCGGCTCGGATTGACCGATTCCGGGCCGAGGCGGCGAATCTTGTCCTTCTCGTAATCCTCGAAGTTGCCTTCGAACCATTCGACATGGCTATCGCCCTCGAAGGCGAGGATATGCGTGGCAAGACGGTCGAGGAACATGCGATCGTGGCTGATGATCACAGCGCAGCCGGCGAAGTTTTCCAGGGCGATTTCCAGCGCCGCCAGCGTTTCGGTGTCGAGGTCGTTGGTCGGTTCGTCGAGCAACAGCACGTTGCCGCCGGCCTTCAGCATCTTGGCGAGGTGGACGCGGTTGCGCTGACCGCCGGAGAGGTTGCCGACCTTCTGCTGCTGGTCCGTGCCCTTGAAGTTGAAGGCGCCGCAATAGGCGCGCGAGTTCATTTCGAGCTTGCCGAGCTTGATGACTTCGGCGCCGCCGGAAATTTCCTCCCAGACGGTCTTGTTGCCATCCAGCGCATCGCGGCTCTGGTCGACATAGCCGAGCTTCACGGAATCGCCGACGCGGAAGCTGCCGCTATCCGGCTTCTCCTGACCCGTGATCATCCGGAACAGGGTCGTCTTGCCGGCGCCGTTCGGTCCGATGACACCGACAATGCCACCCGGCGGCAACTTGATCGACAGGTCGTCGATCAGCACGCGATCGCCGTAACCCTTGGTGATGTTCTCAGCTTCAATGACGACCTGACCAAGACGTTCGCCGATCGGAATGATGATCTGCGCATCGCCGAGACGCATTTTATCGGCGGCATCGACCAGTTCGTCATAGGCCTTGATACGCGCCTTTGATTTGGCCTGACGGGCTTTCGGGCTGGAAGCGATCCATTCCTGCTCGCGGCTGATCGCCTTCTGGCGGGACGCGTCCTCGCGGTTTTCCTGGGCCATGCGCTTGGCCTTGGCGAGCAGGTAGGCCGAGTAGTTGCCTTCGTAGGGAATGCTGCGGCCGCGGTCGAGTTCGAGGATCCAGCCCGTGACGTTGTCGAGGAAGTAGCGGTCGTGGGTGATCATCATCACGGCGCCGGGATACTGGCGCAGATGGTTTTCCAGCCAGCCGATGGTTTCGGCGTCCAGATGGTTGGTCGGTTCGTCGAGCAGAAGCAGGTCGGGCTTCGACAGCAGCAGCTTGCAGAGCGCCAGGCGGCGGCGCTCACCACCCGAAAGGCTCGTCACGTCGGCGTCGCCGGGCGGGCAGCGCAGCGCGTCCATGGCCATTTCGACCTGGCTTTCCAGATCCCAGAGGTTCTGGCCGTCGATGATGTCCTGGAGCTTCGCGCCCTCTTCCGCCGTCTCGTCGGAATAATTCATCATCAGCTCGTTGTAGCGCTCGAGGATGGCCGTCTTGTCGGCAACGCCTTCCATGACGTTTTCCATCGCCGTCTTGTTCGGGTCGAGCTGCGGCTCCTGTGCCAGGTAGCCGACGGTCGCGCCTTCGGCGACCCAGGCTTCGCCGGTAAATTCCTTGTCGAGGCCCGCCATGATGCGCAGCACGGTCGACTTACCGGCGCCGTTCGGGCCGAGGATACCGATCTTGGCATCCGGGTAAAACGACAGATTGACATTCTCCAGCACCTTCTTGGTGCCGTAGGACTTGTTCAGCCCGGACATATGATAGATGAATTGACGTGCCATAAAGAGACTGCTCCGACGGAATGGGATTTTGCCCGCTATGTAGGCGAATTATCCCGGCGGAGCAATGAAGAAACCGGCTTTGCCTCAGCCATTCATTGAATGCCGGCGGCGTCCACGATCCCCCTGCCGCATTTGAAATCGGTATCGCCGGCAGCCAGGATCAGAGGCGACAGGCCAGCGCCGGCCGCGACATCGCCGGAAAGCCCGATCGTCAATCCGGTGATCACGCTGCGGTCAGCCGCCTTCTGGCAGCGCATCCGCACGCGGTCGCCGGCCCCCTTGCCGAAACTCGTGTCGAACGCCTGCTTGATCTCGTCTTGCGTCACCTCCTGCCCGAGGCGAGCGGTGAACAGGCTTCGCACCGCCGAGCCGTTGAGCTCGTCGAGAAGGCGTAGCTGAATGGCAAAATAGTCCTGCGCCGTGCCGCCCTGGCAGGTGCCGCTGCGCAGCCATTGATGCCGGTCGAGGCCCGATTGCGTTCCCGGCATGGCGATCAAAAGTTTCGCCTCGGTTTCCTCAGCCATCGCCAGTTGCGGCAGCTCCAGCCAGTCACCTTTCTTGTCGCGCGCCCGAATATCTGCCGCGACGCCACAATAACTCTTCTTCATCGGCCAGAGACCATGCAGGGAGAAATGCGTCGCGTCGTAGCGTTCGGCCGTCTGGCCGACGCATTCCTTGCGCTTCGGCCGCGTCTCGCAGAAACCCGGCTGCCAGCTGACGGCGAGAATATATTGCGTTTTTCTGCTCGGCGCCGCCTGATCATCGGCAAGCACCGGAAATGCGATCGTTGCCGCCAGCACGGCAAGTCCCGCACGGCTTAAAAAGCGTATAAACATATTCCCCTGCATGAAAAAGCCCTCCGAAAACAAGAACAAAACATGATCAATTAGAGACTAAAACGGGAAAAATGCAACCTGGAATCTATCTTCGGCCGATATTTCCTGACCTGATGCGAAACGAGCACCAAGCAGAGATTGCCTTTCGCTGACAAATCAAGTTGATAGCAGGAACGTGCTGGAACTTCGCCTGGGAGGATACGGGTGTTTGCCAAGGTCGAAACGTTGCAAAGCCCGAGCGGAGCCGCGCTCGCCTGGCGCCACTGGCCGGCAGTTGCGCCGGAAAAAGGCGTGCTGATCATCAGCCACGGCCTTGCCGAACATTCCGCCCGCTATGCCCGTTTTGCCGAATTCATGGCCGGGCACGGCTTTCACGTCTATGCGCACGACCATCGCGGCCATGGCACCACCAAAGCCGGCGATGCGCCGCTCGGTCGCTATGCACACCGGCAGGGCATCGACAAGGTCCTGTCCGATGTCAGGGCAATGCGCGACATGGCGGCCGCCAATCATTCAGGCCTTCCCCTTATCCTGTTCGGCCATTCCATGGGCGGACTGATCGCGCTCAATGCCGCAGAGGCCGATCCCGGTCTCTACGATGGGCTGGCGGTGTGGAACTCCAACTTCAATCCGGGTCTTGCCGGTCGCGCCGCGCAGGTCATTCTCGCGGCCGAAAAGATGCTGAAGGGTTCGGATGTCCCAAGCGGCCTTCTGCCGAAACTGACATTCGGGGCCTGGGCCAAGTCTATCGAGAACCGCAGGACCGAGTTCGATTGGCTGTCGCACGATGCCGCCGAAGTTGCAAAATATGTCGAGGACCCCCTCTGCGGCTTCGACGCCAGCGTCTCGCTGTGGATCGACCTCTTCGAACTTACGTTCCTCGGCGCAAGGCGGGAGCGGCTGCAACGCCTGCCCCAAAACCTGCCGGTCCATCTCGTCGGCGGTGGCGAGGATCCGGCCACCAACGGTGCCCGGGAAATCAAGTGGCTGGCCAGACGAATGCAATCCGTTGGGCTGCGAGGCGTGACGACGGTGGTCTATCCAACGATGCGCCACGAAACGCTGAATGAAACGGAACGCGACAGCGCCATGCGGGATTTTGCCGGCTGGTGCCTGGCGGTGGTGGCACGACGGACATAAAGAAGGTGCGGATGACCGACATTGCGGCAAAATTGGCAGTCAGCGCGATGATCATCGCGTCCGGCCTATAACCGCAGGATCGACAAGGGCGCCGGTCTAGCACCGACATCACCTTTAATCTGACAAAACAGTTTTCACGAGCTTTGGGAGGAGCGGACATGAAGACAGGCGGGGAACTGATCGTCGAGGCGCTGAAGGCGAATGGCGTCAAGCGGATTTCCTGTGTGCCGGGCGAAAGCTATCTGGCGGTGCTCGATGCGCTTTACGATACCGACATAGACGTGGTGGTCTGCCGCCAGGAGGGCGGTGCGGCGATGATGGCGGATGCCTGGGGCCGTCTTACCGGCGAACCGGGCATCTGCATGGTGACCCGCGGCCCCGGTGCCATGAATGCGTCCGCGGGCTTGCATATCTCCCGCCAGGATTCGATTCCGATGATCCTGTTCATCGGCCAGGTGCAGCGCGACGCCCGCGAGCGCGAGGCCTTTCAGGAAATCGAATATCGTCGCGCCTTCACCGAAATCGCCAAATGGGTTGGCGAGATCGACGACCCCGCTCGCATACCCGAATTCGTCACCCGCGCCTTCGCCATCGCCACCTCCGGCCGCCCCGGCCCGGTGGTACTGACCTTGCCGGAGGACGTGCTGACGCAGAAGACCGAGGCGCCGGCCGCCAAACCCTATCAGCCTGTCGAAAGCCATCCCGGCAGCGGCCAGATCAAGGCGCTCGAAGGCCTGCTGGCTAAGGCCGAGCGCCCGATCGCCATTCTCGGCGGTACGCGCTGGAGCGAACAGGCCATCCGGCAATTCCAGGCATTTGCGGAACGGTTCAAGCTGCCGGTCGGCTGCTCCTTCCGCCGGCAGATGCTGTTTGATCACCTTCATCCGAACTATGCCGGCGATGTCGGCATCGGCATCAATCCGGCGCTCGCCAAGGAAATCCGCGAGGCGGACCTTGTGCTTCTGATCGGTGGCCGCTTCTCCGAAATGCCCTCGTCCGGATATACGTTGCTTGACGTGCCCTACCCGCGCCAGACGCTGGTGCATGTCCATCCCGACCCCGGCGAACTCGGCCGCGTCTACCGTCCGGACCTTGCGATGGCGGCGGCGCCCGCCGACTTCACGGCTGCCTTGGACGACCTGAAGCCGGCCGCACCGCCGGCATGGCACGATCGCACCACGGCGATGCACCAGGCCTATCTAACCTGGTCCACACCGCCGGAAACCGGCCCCGGCGATGTGCTGATGGGACCGATCATGCAATACATCGAGGCGAACACGGCCGAGGATACGATCTTCACCAACGGTGCCGGCAACTATGCAACGTGGCTGCATCGCTTCCACCGCTTCCGCCGCTTCAACACGCAGGCTGCGCCGACATCGGGCTCGATGGGCTATGGCCTGCCGGCGGCCGTCGCGGCAAAACATCTCTTTCCCGCACGCGAAGTGATCTGCTTTGCCGGTGACGGCTGCTTCCTGATGCACGGACAGGAATTCGCAACCGCCATACGCTACAATCTGCCGATCATCACGCTTGTCATCAACAACGGCATCTACGGCACGATCCGCATGCATCAGGAGCGGGAATATCCCGGCCGAGTGAGTGGAACCGATCTCACCAATCCGGATTTTGCCGCCTATGCCCGCACTTTTGGCGGACATGGCGAGCGCGTGGAAAAGACGCAGGAATTTGCCGGCGCTTTCGAACGGGCGCGGCGGAGCGGCAAGCCGTCGATCATCGAGATCAGGCTCGATCCGGAGGCGATCACGCCAACGCGGACGTTGAGCCAGATCAGAAACGGCTAGGCTCTCAAAGGAAACGGCGCGCGATCGAAAGGACACGCGCCGTTCCAGACTATGTCAGCCGCGAATGTGCTGGGTCTGCTGATACACATTGGTCGAGCGGGCGCCGGAGCGGCAATAGCCGAGCATCGGCCTCTCGAACGTATCCAGCGCATCGACCATCTCGCGCACGGCATCTGCCGTCACGCCCATCGGGCCGACCGGAATATGGGTGATGTCGAGGCCGAGTTCCTTGGCGCGGGCGGCGATGGTTTCGAACTGCGGCTGGTCCGGCTGCTCGAAGTCCGGGCGGTGGCAGACGATCGACTTGAATCCCATCGCCTTGATCGCATCGAGGTCTTCGACGGAAATCTGTCCGGTGACCGAATATTCATCGTTGATCTGGCGAATGTCCATGGGAAAACCTTCCTGAAAATGGTGTCCGCACTGATGTAAGACCGCCAGCCTGAGGCGTCAATCGCAAAGCCGGTTTTCAGCGGATCTGGAAAGCCAATGCGTAGTCCACCGCCTCTCCCGCAGCGAGCATCGGCATTTCACCCGCGGCCGCAAGATCGGTTCGCCTGGCAATCCGGTGCGACACCGGCTCGATGCTGATGACGTTGGCCGACCCGCGCTGACACCGCCACATCTGCAGGAACGGCAAGGTTGCTGTTGAAAACCTCACGATCAGCGAGCGGCCGGACAAGGCCTCGAAAGGACCGAGGCTCACCTGCGCCCAGCCGTCATCCGCCGTCTCGGCGGCCGGCAGACAGAAATGCGCGCTTTCGCCCTCGCCGAACCGCCACGGTTGCCGCTCGTCGCCAAACATCGTCCCGCCGATATGCGTTTCCTCCCCGAGCAACGAGCCGCTTATGTTCATGTGATACATCAGCATCGGGGCGAACGGTTTGGGCCCGGTGTTGGTCACCCGGTCCGACAGCAAGACCTCTGCCTCGTCCCGGCTGATCGACCAGCGCCGCGTCACCAGCGCCGTTCCGCCATTGGCAAGCAGAACCTCGGTTTCGGCAAAACATTCCGGCGATTCGCCCGGGGCCGACATGTCCGTCCGCCGCACCGGCGTGCCGCAAAGCGAACCGTGCAACGGAAACCGTCGCCCGTCATCGAAACCTTCGACCGGTTCCGGATGGCGGATATGGTCTGGACCGCAGGTAAAGAAGAAGCCCTGCAGCGCCTGATCGATGCGCCGGTCGCCGTCCGAGGGTATCGCGGTACCCGGCGAAATATCGACGCCGTCGACGACAAAGGCGCCGATATCCAGCGCCGATTGGCGGTCGAGCAGGATCTGGAATTCACTTTCCTGGTCCCTCCCGGACATCGTGATCGGCATCGAACATCTCCCCCGGCGCATGAGTCGGCGGGAACCGCCGACAATCAGTCCCGGGAATCTACCGCAAAGAAAGCGGCAAATCTTCTGCTTGAAACGGGCAACCCACCGAATTAAATGGATTTTAGGGAACTGTTCATGATGAATTCAGTTTATTCATATTACCGTCCCATTTGATTTGTAGGCCCCGACCACAACCGCCAGACTATAGGTTTCATCGTGACGCTTGTTTCCCGAACCGGAATTGCCCTCCTCGCTGCCGCAAGCATGCTCGCCCTTGCCTCTGCGGCAAAGGCGCAGGACGGCTTCGGCCGCTTGCCGGCCAATGCGGTTCTCGTCACGCCGGAAGGCGAAATTCTCGATTATCTGCCTGAAGGCGACGTGCAGATGATGCGCGACCGCCGTGGCCGCACAGTGCTGGTCGATTCCTGGGGCAATATCGTGGCGACCGTGATGGGCAACGGCCGGCAACGCAACGAGGCGCGCCTCCGCGAAATGAACCGTGACTACTCCGATCAGGGTTTCGGAGTTTCCGAGCCGGAAGATCCCGAGCAGGGCTTTTCAGAGCCGGGCGACGTCACCGCGTCCATACCCGACTACCGCGATGCGACGCCGCCGAGTGTCGAGCGTCAGGAACTGCCCAACGAGTATTCGGCGCCTCTGGACGAAAACGACATGGAAGCCCTGCCGCGGGAGGAACGCCAGACCCTGCCCCCGGCTGCACAGATCATGAAGAAATCCAGCGCCGAAATCACGGCCCTGCAGGTGTTTCTCGACCGCGAAGGATTTTCTCCCGGCGTGATCGACGGCAAGAACGGCTCGAACGTCACCAAGGCGATCGAGGCCTGGCAGCAGGCGACGGGCGAGACGCTGGATCCGAACAACACCGATGACATCATGGAACGGCTGCGCTTCTCCGGCGGGCTGCCGATCACGACCTACACGATCACCGCCTCAGATGCCGCCGGGCCTTATGTCGCCGCCATTCCGGAAGACTATGCGCACAAGGCTGCTCTTCCGCATCTGTCCTTCACCTCCACGGTGGAAATGCTCGGCGAAAAGTTCCACATGGACGAAGCCTATCTCCGGGAGTTGAACCCCGGCGTCGATTTCACGATTCCCGGCACGATCATCAAGGTGATCAACCCCGGGGAAATGAAGAAGGGCAAGGTTACCCGCATCGTGGCCGACAAATACCGCAAGCAGGTCTTTGCCTATGACGAGGCCGGCACGCTGATTGCCGCTTATCCGGCAACGATCGGCTCGTCCGACACGCCATCACCCTCGGGAACCGTGCAGGTCGATCGCATCGCATTCGATCCCGGCTATACCTACAATCCGAAAATCAACTTCAAGCAGGGGGAGAATGACAAGATACTGACCCTGCAGCCCGGTCCGAACGGACCGGTCGGAACGGTCTGGATCGCCCTGTCGAAGCCGACCTATGGCATTCACGGAACGCCGGAACCCTCGAAGATCGGCAAGACCCAAAGCCATGGCTGCGTACGCCTAACCAATTGGGATGCCACAGAGCTCGCCAAGATGGTTAGTGTCGGGACCACCGTCGAATTCCTCGACTAAAAAATTTGCACATCCTCCTCCATTTGGGGGAGTAAAGACGCTCAAAACCTGTTAAAAATAAGGGGTATTGGGAGCGCTGGGGATCAGCCGATAGCGCGCCTGGCGGTTTTCAGCACGAAAACATTCACCGAGGGCTCACGCCACCCGGCCAGAGTGATATTGGGCACACTTTCGGGAGATGGAACAGGGGGTCGCGGTGCGTAGCTTGGAGCGCCGCGGCCCCAAACCGTTTGAGCGGTTTCCTGCATCCCTGGGCTTCATGACCTCATCATGTTTTATCATTAAAAAACATTGCAGCAATGTTCTATCTGTCGGAAGAAAGTAAGTTCAATTTCGACAGACGAGGAACGCCGTGATGGCCGCCGAACGCTCCCTTCCCAACCTTTGGCATGCCACGGCGCCTGCGGCTCCCGAGACCCGGCCGCTGGCAAGCGATATCACCGTCGATGTCGCGGTGATCGGCGGCGGCTTCACCGGTCTTTCGGCAGCCCTTCATCTCGCCGAAAAGGGCGTGAAAGTCGCCGTCGCCGAGGCGAAGATGATCGGCTTCGGCGGTTCGGGCCGCAATGTCGGTCTCGTCAATGCCGGCATGTGGACGAAACCCGACGATCTCATTGCAACGCTTGGCGCCGAAGCCGGCACGCGTCTGCTCACCGAACTCGGCGATGGGCCGTCCGTGGTCTACGATCTGGTCGCCAAGCACGAGATCCAATGCGAGGCGGTCCGCAACGGCACGCTGCACATGGCTGTCGGCGCCGAAGGCCTGGCGGAACTCAGGGATCGGGAGACGCAGTGGAAGAAATTCGGCGCGCCTGTCGAGGTGCTGTCCGCCGAACGTGCCAAGACGCTGACGGGTGCGGAAGGATTCGCTGGCGCCCTGCTCGACCGGCGCGCCGGCACGATCCAGCCGCTCGCCTATGCCCGCGGCCTTTCCCGCGCCGCACTCGCAGCCGGGGCCGAAATCTATACCGAGACGCCGTTGCTCGCCGCGGAGCGCAAGGGTGACGGCTGGAAGTTGACGATGCCGGGCGGCTCGATCACCGCGAAAAGCGTGATCCTCGCCACCAATGCCTATGGCAAGCTCATCGAACGCACACCCTGGACCGCCCATACGGAAGAACTGACCATCCTGCCCTTTTTCCAGTTCGCCACCGAACCGCTCAGCGACAATATTGCCCGCAGCATCCTGCCGGAGCGGCAGGGCTGCTGGGATACCGGTCTTGTGATGACGTCGTTCCGGATGGACCAGCAGAATCGGCTGATCTTCGGCAGCATCGGCCGGTTGGACGCGCTGGCGAAAGGAACGCACCGCGCCTTCGTCAAACGCTCGCTGCGCAAGCTTTTCCCGATGATCGGCGATCTCCGGCTGGAATACTGGTGGGACGGCCGCATCGGCATGACCACCAACAACCTGCCGCAGATGCATGTGATGGCGCCGAACGTGTTTTCGATCAGCGGCTATAACGGCCGTGGCATCGCGCCGGGCACGGTCTTCGGCCGGGCGCTTGCCAATCACGTCACCGGCGAGCCGAATGCCCTGCCGCTGGCCGAAACACCGGTGACACCCGATCCATGGCGCAACCTCAAGTCGGCATTCTATCACGCCGGCGCCCAGGCCAAGCACTTCATCGACCGTCGTTTCTGAATCGGAATATTCGGCAAATCGAACGCCGGCTATTCGTCTTTTCCCACCGAATGGAACCTTTCACCGGCTGTCCTGTTGAGGAAAAGGGATGAAAGGAGCCAGATATGGAACAGAAGACACCCAAACCCGGCCCTGCAGGAACAACCGAACAGTCGCCCCGGTGGGAGGGGCCGGAAGAGACCCGGCCGCGCGGTTATCTGCCCGCTAAAGACAATCCCGCGACAGCACGCGATGCGCACGGCGCGAACCTGAACGATCCCGACCGTAGCAAGGCAACGGACGTCGCCAAGACAAAGGGAGATCGCTGATGGTTGCCCGGGACAATCCGCCGCGCGCTGGCGGGAAAAGCGTTATTCACAAGGATGCCGAAGGTCAGTTCGCCAGGCCGAAGAGGCGTAGCGACAACAATGGCGTTATCAGCGCCAAGCCTCGCGTCATCACCGGATCCGACGATGCGACCGCCCATAAAACCCCACCCGGCCAAAAAAAGCCGGGCAAGGAATGGGACCTGAACTATGATGCACGCAAGATGAAGGACGGCGATTTTCGCGGCTAATATCCGGCATCGCAGCTTTCCGCAAAAAGGCAAACCGCGCAGATCGTTCCGCGCGGCTTTGAACTGCAGTCGTGCGATCACGCCGCCCGGCGGACCGATTTGACTAGTCGAAGCGGAACCAGCCTGCGCACTTCGTCGCCGAATGCGCGGGCATTTTCGCAGGCCTTGTCGAGGTTGCTGACCCGGCCCGGGTCCATCGTTTGCAGAGTACCACCGCAGTCGAAGATATCGCGGAAAGCGGCGCGTTCGATGATCGGCGTATCGAGGACCGGAACGGACCGTTCTGCCAGCAACTGCTTCACGACCTGGAGCGCCCGTGTCGTCACCAGCGAGTTGACGCGCGTCAGGACGACGGAATGGTTGATCCGGATGCCAGCCCTTTCTTGCAGATGACAGAGCAGCTCGAGCACCTGGGCACCGCCCTTGGCATCCATGGCACAGCCCTGGATCGGGATCATCACATGATCGGAAAGGCCGATCGCGGTGGCCATCAGGGTGTTGCGGGCGCCGGCGAGATCGACGACGAAATAGTCGGTCGTGGCCCGGTTTTCGCGAATATGCGTCTGCAGCGACGCTATCGTCACATTCGAAATGACGTCGATATTTGCGACTTTTCCCGAAATCTCATGCCAGTGGGAGATCCAGTGCTGCGGATCGGCATCGAGAATGGTGACGCGCGCGCCATTGCGTGCAAGTTCCGTAGCGAGGATAAGCGCGGCGGTCGTCTTGCCCGCGCCGCCCTTGGTGTTTGCAAATGTAATGACTGGCATTGCTGTCCCTGTCTGAAAAGCGTCCGAGCCCCGGCATGGCTCTCCGAAAAGCGCAAAATCCATCGCGCTCCGGTTAATCAAACCTTTCAGATCGTGGTTAAGGAAATCTAAACACGCGCCTCATTAGAATTAACGAGGCAGGCCAAAGCGGTGGTGAAGCCGCGCCGTGAGGGCTCACCTCGTGACAAAATCGTCGCGATTTTGAGCGATCAGGGATCGGCGTGTACCGCGCCGCCTTCGAAGGACAGAGCGGCCCGCGCGACTGGCGAATGTCCGGCAACGCCTTCTGATTGCGGGATGCGGTCCGGTGCCTTGTAGCAGATACGCGCAAGGGAACCGCTCAATTGCAGATGCGGCTGCCCATTCACCAGGTGCAGGACTTCCAACGCCAGTCCTTGCATGTTTCGCTGTGCCTTGGCGAGATTGCTGACCTTGGTTTCGTCGATCGTATACAGCGTGCCGCCAAGTTCAAACATGTCGCGATAAGCGCTGCGTTCGATGATGGGTGTATCGACCAACAGCACGTTGCGCTCGGCAAGCAGCGCCTTGACGCTTCGGATGGCGCGCGTGGTCACGAAAGAACTGACCCGGGTCAGGACGACGGCATGCTTGATGTGGCTGTGCGCATTGTTTGCCACCTGCCCGATGATGTCGAGCACGTGCGCAGCGCCCTGCGCATCCATGGCGCACCCTTGCACCGGAATAAGCACGAGATCGGAAAGGCCGGCAGCCAAGGCAATCAGCGCGTCGCGCGCTCCCGACAGATCAATGATGATATGGCTTGACTGGCTGCCTTGAGCCCGCAGATTGGCGCCCAGATTGGCGAATGTCACACCGGTCACGACCGCTATGCCGTCGACCGCGCCGGGCAAGCCGTGCCACTTCGTTGCAAACGCCAGAGGGTCGCAATCGAAAATGACGACCTTCCCGCCCGCTTGGGCAAACTCCATGGCCAGAAGCAATGCCACCGTCGTCTTGCCGGCTCCCCCCTTGGCATTCGCGATTGAAATTACTGCCATCTCACTTCCGCCGGCACGCTTCGCTGCCATCACCATGCCCTTGGTGTAAGGGCGCTCAGTGCCTTCAGCCTTGCAAATCAGCGTTAACGAACGGCAAACAAATCATTAGCCGGGAAACAAAAACGGAGCGACCCCGCCGGGATCGCTCCGTTTAAATGGTGACTACGGATCGGTGAGGCCCTTTGAAAAAGGCGACACGCCTGCGGTCAGATGCACTCTTTGAAGAGTTGCTTTGCGGCATCGAGCGTCAGTTCGACCGGATTGCCGCCCGCCGTCGGATCGACGATGGCCATCGCAGCCATCTCGTCGATGCGATCCGTGCCGACGCCGAGCGCAGACAGCTTGTCCGGCACGCCCAGTTCTTCGCGCAGCTTCAGGACGTAGTCGTAGAAGCCGTCGAAGCCGCCGGAAATGCCGAGATAGGCGGCGGCCATGCCGATCTTGTCCTCGATGGCAGGGCGGTTGAAGCGCAGCACCGGCGGCATGACGACGGCATTGGTCATGCCGTGATGCGTGTTGTAGATCGCACCGACCGGATGCGACAGCGAGTGGATGGCACCGAGCCCCTTCTGGAAGGCAACAGCGCCCATCGCCGCCGCACTCATCATATGGGCGCGAGCCTCGATGTCAGCTCCGTCCTTGTAGGCACGCGGCAGATACTCCTTGACCAGACGCAGGCCTTCAAGCGCGATACCGGCCGACATCGGGTGATAGAACGGCGAGGAATAGGCTTCCACGCAATGGGCAAAGGCGTCCATGCCAGTGCCGGCGGTGATCACCTTCGGCATGCCGACCGTCAGTTCCGGGTCGCAGATCGTCACAGCCGGCAGGAACTTCGGATGGAAGATCACCTTCTTCGTGTGCGTCTCCGAATTGGTGATGACCGAGGCGCGGCCGACCTCAGAACCGGTGCCTGCCGTCGTCGGCACGGCGATGATCGGGGCGATGCCCTCGACGCTGGCGCGCGTCCACCAGTCGCCGATATCCTCGAAATCCCAGACCGGACGGCTCTGACCAGCCATGAAGGCGACGCACTTGCCGAGATCAAGCCCCGAGCCGCCGCCGAAGGCGATGACGCCGTCATGGCCGCCGTCCTTGAAGGCCTTGACGCCGGCCGTGAGGTTGACGTCGGTCGGGTTGGAATCGACGTCGCTGAACAGCGCCCGGCCGAGACCGGCGGCGTCGAGGATATCGAGCGCGTTCTGGGTGATCGGCATCGGCGCAAGGCCCCGGTCGGTGATCAGCAGCGGCTTCTTGATCCCAAGCGCCTTGCAGTGATCGGCAAGTTCCTTGATCCGCCCCGCCCCGAACTTGATGGCGGTCGGATAGCTCCAGTTGGCTGTGATGGTCATCGCTTAGGCTTTCTTCAGATGGTAGGATTTCGGACGGGTCAGGTTCTGGAAACCGATGACCGACAGCGAGCCGCCGCGGCCTGTTTCTTTTACGCCGGTCCAGCAAAGCGCCGGATCGAGATAATCGGCACGGTTCATGAAGACGGTGCCGGTTTCGAGGTCATTGCCGATCCGGGCAGCGCGCTCCGCGTCCTTCGTCCACAGCGACACGGTAAGCCCGTACTTGCAGTCATTCATCAAAGCCAGCGCTTCTTCGTCGTTCTTCACCTTCATGATGCCGACGACCGGGCCGAAGCTTTCTTCCGTCATCACCTTCATCGAGTGATCGACATCGACAAGCACCTGCGGCGCAAGATAGGCACCACCGTCATCCTGCGGAAACAGCTTCGGATCGACCAGCGCCCTGGCGCCCTTGGCAACGGCCTCGGCCGTCTGGGCGCGGACTTCTGCGGCAAACCGCTTATGCGCCATCGGGCCGAGCGAGGTTTCCTGCTCGAGCGGATTGCCGAGCTTGTAGGAAGAGGCGAAGGCGACGGCCTTTTCGACGAAATCGTCGTAGAGGTTCTCGTTCACATAGATGCGCTCGATGCCGCAGCAGCATTGCCCGGAATTGAACATCGCGCCATCCATCAGCGTATCGACGGCAGCGTCGAGATCTGCGTCTTCCATGACATAGCCCGGATCCTTGCCGCCGAGTTCGAGGCCAAGACCCGTGAACGTACCGGCAGCAGCCCGCTCGATCGACCTGCCGCCTTCGACGGAGCCGGTGAAATTGACGAAATCGAAGCTCTTGGCCGCGATCAGCGCCGAGGTCGTGGAATGGTCGAGGAAGATGTTCTGGAACACGTCTTCCGGAACGCCTGACTCGACGAAGGCGCGCACCATGCGCTCGCCGACGAGGATCGTCTGGCTCGCATGCTTGAGGATGACCGCATTGCCCGCCATCAGCGCCGGCGCGACCGTGTTGATCGCCGTCATATAGGGATAGTTCCACGGTGCAATGACGAAGACGACACCGTGCGCGACACGCTCGATGCGGCGCTCAAAGCTGGCACTGTCCTCGACGATGATCGGCGCCAGCGCGTCGGCCGCGATGGAGGCGACATAGTTTGACCGCTCATTGAAGCCGCGGAACTCGCCGCCCCAGCGCACCGGCCGCCCCATCTGCCAGGCGAGTTCCGGCACGACCTCGTCAACCATCTCGTTGAGCCGTGCGACACCGGCAAGCACCAGCCTGACCCGATCTTCGATCGGCCGTTTCGCCCAGCTCTTCTGAGCAGCGCGCGCGCGGGCTACCGCAGCCGAAGCGGTGGCCGCATCCACAGCGGGGCGCTCCGCGTAAACCTCCCCGTTCACCGGGGAAATGCATTGGATCATGGTCATGATCGTTTTCCTGTTCTGACGTCAAAAAGTGCGATCCGGCACCGGTCGTTCGGACAGATGCCGGATCGAAGTCCATTATTGAATGATGGCGTTACGCCCGCTCAAACCCGCGTGCAACTTCCCAATCCGTCACACGGCGATCATATTCCTCCTGCTCCCATTCGGCAGCGCGGGTGTAGTGCTCGATCACCTCCTCGCCGAAGGCGTCAAGCAGCATCTTCGAGGAGTTCATCGCACGCGTTGCGTCGCGCAGCGTCCCGGGGATTTCGCGGATGTTCTTGCCGCCATAGGCGTCACCCACGAACGGCGCTTCCAGCTCAAACTTGCCCTCGATGCCGGCAATGCCGGCGGCGATCAGCGCAGCCATGGCAAGATACGGATTGAGATCGGAACCGCCGACGCGGCATTCGATGCGGATCGCCTTGGTACCCTCGCCGCAAAGGCGGTAGCCTGCCGTGCGGTTATCCTTGCTCCAGACGGCCTTGGTCGGCGCAAAGGTGCCGGCCATGAAGCGCTTGTAGGAGTTGATGTAGGGCGCGAGGAAATAGGTGATCTCGCTTGCATGCGTCAGGAGGCCGGCAACGTAGTGGCGCATCGTTTCCGACATGCCGTATTTCGCTTCCTTGTCGAAGAACTGCGACGTCTTTCCGTCAAGGCTCCAGAGCGACTGATGGATATGCGACGACGAGCCGGCGGCGTGGTAGTTCCATTTCGCCAGGAAGGTGATCGCCTTGCCGCGCGACCAGGCGATTTCCTTGCAACCGTTCTTGATGATGACGTGCCGGTCGGCCATGGTCAGCGCGTCGGCATAGCGGACGTTGATTTCCTCCTGGCCCGCGGACGCCTCGCCCTTGGAGTTTTCAACCGGAATCCCGGCGCCCTGCAGGCCATTGCGGATCGCCCGCATGACATCCTCTTCCTTGGTCGTCTGGAAGATGTGGTAGTCCTCGTTGTAACCGCTGACCAGCTTCAGGTCGCGGTAGCCGCTTTCGCGCGCGTCGTCATAGCTCTGGTCGAACAGGAAGAATTCGAGCTCGGTCGCCATGTAGGCCTTGAGGCCCATGGCTTCGAGCCGGGCGATCTGCCGCTTGAGGATGGCGCGCGGCGAATGCGGCACTTCCTTGTGGGTGTGGTGGTCGAGCATGTCGCAGAGAACCAGCGCCGTGCCCTCGAGCCAGGGAATGCGGCGAAGCGTCGAAAGGTCGGGCTTCATCGTATAGTCGCCGTAGCCCGCTTCCCAGCTGGTCGACTTGTAGCCGGACACCGTGTCCATCTCCATGTCCGTCGCCAGCAGGTAGTTGCAGCTATGGGTCTCCTCCCAGGCGCTGTCGACGAAGAACTGCGCGTGGAAACGCTTGCCCATCAGGCGTCCCTGCATGTCCACCTGGCAGGCCAGGACCGTATCGATGCGGCCTTCGGCGACATCCTTCTTCAATTCTTCAAACGAGTAGCTCGCGCTCATTGCTAAAAATCCCGTGCTTGATCGTAACGAAGCCTTGCGCAGCCCCGTTTTCTGGACGTCTGGCGGAAGCCGCAAAGGCGGCTTCCGCCCTGTGTTAGTAGCTCACTTCTCGCCAACAGCCCTTTCAGCTGCCGCGATTTCAGCTGCACGGCGTGCGACCTCATCGCCAATCGGCGGCCCCTTGAAGCGTCGGGTTTCGAAGCCGAACCAGACAATGCCGGTGACGATCAGGAAGCCGACGGTAATATAGAGCGCCCAGTCGTTCGGCGGCTGGATGCCGAGAACGAAGATCAGGATCATCGCCAGAATTGACAGGATGGCGAACAGCTTGAACACGCCTTCGCCAAGGTCCCAAGGTCCCATCTTGTTCCACTTCGACGTACCCCAGGCAAACAGGCCGAGCGTGATCGGGATCGCAAAGGAGAAGAACAGGAAGATGACGGTGCAGGACACGACGATCGTGTAGACCGGCGTTTCGCCGATCGTCACCAGCGACGAGCCCCAGACGAACAGCACCGACAGGATCGAGCCGGTCCAGATCGCCGCCACCGGCGTGCGATGGGTCGGGCTGACCTTGGCAAGCGCCTTCGAAGCCGGCAGGCCGCCATCACGCGAGAAGGCGAAGATCATGCGCGAGACCGAGGTAACCGTCGCCAGACCGCACAGCCACTGGCTGACGAAGATAGCGAGATAGAGGACATCCTTGACGACCGGATTGACCTGAGCGTCCATCGCCCAGAAGAACACGTTCCAGCCCTGCTTGGCGGCTTCGTCCATGTTCGGGATCATCAGCACGAAGCTGCACAACATGATGTAGCCGAACAGGGCTGACCACAGCACCGAGGAGACCATGCCTTTGGGAACGGAAACCGCCGCCTTCACCGTCTCTTCCGACGTGTGCGCCGAAGCATCATAGCCGGTGATCGTGTAGATCGGCAGAAGCAGACCGAGCAGGAACACCCAGGTGCCCGAGGTTGCAGGCCAGACATTGCCGCCTGCTTCGCCCGAGTAATTCGCGAAGGTAAACAGGCGATCGATCTCGTAGGTGTCGGACGCAACCAGGCATGCAAGCGCGAGCAAGATGGCCGTCGCGAAGATCAGGTAGCCGGAAAAGTCCGTGAGCTTGGCTGTCAGGCCGATACCCATATGGTTCACGAGCGCCTGCAGTCCGGTAATGATGATGAGGAAGACGAGACGAACGGTAATCGTGTCTTCCAGGCCGAAATAGGGGGTGCCGAACGAACCCATGAAGAAGTAGTAGGTGCCGACGTTGATGGCGCCGAGAACCGTGACGAGACCCAAAAGGTTGAACCAGGCGGTCACCCAGCCGGTGAACCGGTTGCCGAGGATCGAACCCCAGTGGTAGAGACCGCCCGCCGTCGGATAGGCGGAGCTGATCTGCGCCATGGCGACGGCGAAGACGAGAGAGACGAAGCAGCCGACCGGCCAGCCGATGCCGATCGCAGCGCCGCCGGCACCGGATGTTGCCTGCGCCAGCGAGTTGATGCCGCCCGAAAGAATGCAGATGATCGAAAAGGATACGGCGAAGTTCGAGAACGAGCTCATGCGCCGCTCGAGTTCCTGCGCATAGCCCATCGAATGGAGGACCTGCATATCCTCATGCTTGTCTGTATCAGTATAGTCTGACATTTTTTTCCCCTGTATCGACCAGCCTCCGGCGGTATTGCCGGCCGGCTGAAGTGCCAGTGTCCATGGAAGCCCATGGACCAGTCTCCGCGGACATGCCGCTCCCCAGGTCTTTTTATTGCGACAGTGACGCCAGGCTTTCACCCAGCAGGCCCGTCAGATAATCGGCCATGACCTTTTGGCCGACTTCATCCCGAACGAGATCGTTGCGGATCTCGATCATTACGTTGAGCAGGCCGTTCTTCAAGCCATGCTCGATGAGTGTATGCGTCACACCGTCGGCCGGCCCATAGGGCTCGTTGCGGCGAGTATCGTAGCGTTTCGTTTTTCCGGCCGCCGCCAGCATACAGTCGGCCAGCCTTTTGTCTGTGTCGTGCAGGATACCGACTTCAACGTCGCGCTGCCTGCCGTGATAGACCGGCGTGAATGTGTGCATCGTCACCAGCACTGGCGGTAGCCCGCTCACCTTGCGCGCAGCGATGAAATCCGCCAGCTCTTCGCGGAACGGCAGATAGAGCGCCTCCGTCCGCGCCCGGCGCTCAGCTGCGGAAATTGCAGCATTGCCGGGTATCTCGAAGACCTCGCTGACGGGCGGCATGGCAGCTTCCGCTTCTGGCGGGCGATTGCAATCATAGACCAGACGTGAAAACCGCTGATAGATCAGCGTCGCATCAAGGCTTTTCACCAGGAGCTGGGACACGGCCAGCGCACCAGGATCCCAGGCGATATGGCTGGACAGGGCCGCAGGCGGAAGACCAAGCGTGCCCATTTTCTCAGGAAGACGGGGGGACGCGTGCTCGCACACCAGCAGAAACGGGCTCGACGCCTGCGAATTTTCCACCGCGACAGGCGATCCCTCCGCCTCTGTCAAAAGCTTCATCAAATGCGATTTCCTTTTCAGTTGCCTTCAGGCCTGAAAGCAGGCCCGGTGAAAAGGGCCGCAGCATTCGTTAATGAAAAGAATTCTTCACGACTTCACCCGTGTCAACCGAAATCTGAAACGATCTCTTCAAAAAACCCATTGACTCCAATTGTGACAGCGATGTTTACTCTGTCACAAAGCTGGCAAAGACCGGCTCAGGGGATCGATATTGACAAGTTCTGAAGGCACTGTGACGGTGTCGGATGTGATCAACGCCCATTTCTCCGTGCTGACGCGCGCGGAAAAGCAGTTGGCGGCGACGCTTCTCGACAATTACCCGGTCTCCGGGCTCGGCAGCATTACGACCGTTGCCGAGAATGCAGGCGTGTCGACGCCCACGGTTGCGCGCATGGTGCAGAAGCTCGGCTTTCGCGGATTTCCCGATTTCCAGCAGCGACTCCACCAGGAACTCGAAGCGACGATCTCCAACCCGATCAGCAAGCACGACCGCTGGGCCGCCAACGCGCCGGGCGCGCATATCCTCAACCGTTTCGCCGACGCAACGATGAACAACCTGCGCGCCAGCCTCGCCCAGCTCGAGACCGCCGAGTTCGACGGTGCAGCCTCGATGATTGCCGACCGCAAGCGCAATATCTATCTGGTTGGCGGCCGCATCACCGGCGCGCTGGCCGATTACTTCTTTACACATCTGCAGGTCATCCGCTCCGGCGTGACCCGGATCGCCGCCAATTCCAGTTCCTGGCCGCACTACGTGCTCGACATGAAGAAGGGCGACGTCCTGATCCTGTTCGATATCCGCCGCTACGAGCAGGAAATGGAAACGCTCGCGCGCATTGCCCGCGACCGCGGTGTCGAAATCATTCTGTTCACCGACCAGTGGGGCTCTCCCGTCGCCAAGTCGGCACGGCGTGTTTTCCGCATCCAGATCGAGGCACCGTCCGCCTGGGACAGTTCGGTCATCATCCTGTTTGCCGTCGAGGCGCTGATCGAGGCCGTGCAGAGTTCCATCTGGGACGAGACGCGCGACCGCATGAAAACACTCGAAGGCCTGTTCGATTCAACACGGCTTTTCCGCAGGCCGCTATAGGAGGAGCAAGAGACATAGAACGCAGCGCCGGACCCTGACGAAGGATGTCGCGAACCGCAATTCAATAAGTGGTATAATTACCGCCTGTATCCGGGCGGGTTCAAATTTTGAAAATAAAATGAAGGTGTTCCGGCTGCGAATGTCTTGTCTCAAAAGGGACAGCACCTGTCACATAAGCTTCATCGGACCCCAGTATCAGCTTCCATCGAAGCTGCCTGATATAACCACAAGAGGAGAAGACCAGTGATTTCACATATGCGCCGCCTACTTTCGCTTTCGACCGCCATGGTCGTGGCATCGACCGCCATCGCGGCTGCCGAGCCGAGCGCCGAACTGATTGCCGCTGCCAAGGCTGAAGGGACGCTCACCACGATCGCCCTGCCCCACGACTGGTGCGGCTACGGCGGCGTCATCGAGGGCTTCAAGGCCAAGTACGGCCTGACCGTCAACGAACTCAACCCGGACGCCGGTTCGGGCGATGAAATCGAAGCCATCAAGGCCAACAAGGACAACAAGGGCGACCAGGCTCCGGACGTGATCGACGTTGGCCTTTCCTTCGGCCCGTCCGCCAAGACCGACAAGCTGATCCAGCCTTACAAGGTCGAAACCTGGGACACGATCCCGGACACCGCCAAGGATGCTGATGGCTACTGGTACGGCGACTACTATGGCGTCATGTCTTTCGAAGTGAACAAGGACCTCGTCAAGGAAAGCCCGAAGGACTGGGCCGACCTCCTGAAGCCGGAATTCGCCAACATGGTGGCCCTTGCCGGTGACCCGCGCACCGCAAACCAGGCCATCTCCGGCGTTTTCGCAGCTGGTCTTTCCGCTGCCGGCGGCGACGTCGCCAAGGCCGGCGAAGCGGGCCTTGCCTTCTTCAAGGAACTGAACTCGAAGGGCAACTTCGTCCCGGTCATCGGCAAGTCCGCTCCGCTCGCACAGGGCACGACGCCGATCATCCTGCGCTGGGACTACAACGCGCTTGCCGACCGTGACACGCTTGCCGGCAACCCGCCGGTCGACGTCGTCGTCCCGGCCTCCGGCGTTGTTGCAGGCGTCTACGTTCAGGCGATCTCGGCCTATGCGCCGCACCCGAACGCCGCCAAGCTCTGGATGGAATACCTCTATTCCGACGAAGGTCAGCTCGGCTGGCTGAAGGGCTATTGCCATCCGATCCGCTTCAACGATCTCGCCAAGAACGGCAAGATCCCGCAGGACCTGCTCGACAAGCTGCCGCCGGCCGCTGCCTATGAAAAGGCCGTGTTCCCGACGCTGGAAGAACAGAGCGCCTACAAGGAAGCCATCACCAAGGGCTGGGACACCGTCGTCGGCGCGAACGTTCAGTAAGACTGTCGCATCAAGGCCTTCCCGCATCATTGCGGGAAGGCTGTTTTTCACTTTTCACCAAATGGTTTCCGGATGAGCGCCAAACAGGCCATTGATTTGAAGAAGACGGCCATCGATTGGCTCGGCATATTGCCTTTCCTGCTTTTCGCAGTGATGTTCCTGATCGCCCCGACGCTCTACCTGGTCACCGGTGCGTTTCTCAATCCGGCCGGCGAGTTCACCTTCGACAACATTTCCGGGCTCTTCACCGACAAGATTCTGGCCTCCTACTGGATTTCGATAAAGGTCAGCCTGGCATCGTCGCTGGGCGGCGCGTTCATCGGCTTCTTTCTCGCCTGGGCCGTGGTGCTCGGCGGCCTGCCCTCCTGGATCCGCTCCTCGCTTCTCACCTTTTCCGGCGTCGCCTCCAATTTCGCCGGCGTGCCTCTCGCCTTCGCCTTCCTTGCCACGCTCGGCCGCACGGGCCTCGTGACGTTGCTCCTGCGCGACTGGTTCGGCATCAATCTCTATGCCACCGGCTTCAACCTGTTGAGCTTCATCGGCCTGACCATCACCTATATGTACTTCCAGATCCCGTTGATGGTGCTGATCATCACGCCGGCACTCGACGGCTTGAAGAAGGAATGGCGGGAAGCGGCCGAAATCCTCGGCGCGACCAACACGCAATACTGGACGAAGGTAGCGCTGCCGATCCTGTTCCCAAGCATTCTCGGCACGACGCTGCTGCTGTTCGCCAATGCCTTCGGCGCCATCGCCACGGCCTACTCGCTGACCGGTTCTACCTTCAACATCGTGCCGATCCAGCTCTATGCACAGATCCGTGGCGACGTCTTGCACAATCCGAACCTCGGCTATGCGCTGGCGCTTGGCATGATCGTCATCACCGGCATTTCCAACCTCATCTATATCTGGCTCCGCATGCGCGCCGAACGGTGGCAGAAATGAAGACACAAAAGATCGGCGCCTGGATCGCTATCCTTTTCGGCGCCTCCTATTTCATCATCCCCTTGATCGCTACGTTCGAATTTTCGCTGCGCATGCGCCGCGGTGAATATACCTTCGACGCCTACCGCTCGGTGTTCTCGGACGTTCAGTTCCGCGAATCCTTCAGCTATTCGATCGTGATGGCCATCCTCACCATCGTCTTCGGCATCCTGCTCGTCGTGCCGACGGCCTACTGGGTTCGCCTGCGCCTGCCGCAGATGCGGCCTGTGGTCGAGTTCATCACTCTGATGCCGCTGGTCATTCCGGCCATCGTCATCGTCTTCGGTTATCTTCGTCTCTACAATTCGTCGTCGTTCATTCCCTTCACCGGTTCCGCGCGCGGCACCGACCTGCTCCTGATGTTCTCCTTCATGACGCTGTCGTTGCCCTATATGTACCGCTCGGTCGACACAGCCATGCGCACCATCGACGTCGCCACGCTGACGGAAGCGGCACAGAGCCTTGGAGCATCCTGGCCGACCATCATGTTCAAATGCATTTTTCCGAACGTGATGAGCGGCGTTCTGTCCGGCGCATTCATCACCTTCGCCATCGTCATCGGCGAATTCACCATGCCGTCGCTGCTCAACCGCCCGGCTTTCGGCCCCTATCTGCAGCTGATCGGCGCCAACCGCGCCTATGAGCCGCCGGCACTTGCCATCATCGCTTTTGCCATCACCTGGGCTTCGATGGCGCTTTTGCAGCTCGTCTCCCGTTTCAGCAAATCGGCTCCTTCCAAGCCCTGAGGTATTGATCGTCCATGTCCTTTCTTGAACTCACCGGCATTCAGAAGAGCTTTGGTCCCGTACGGGTCGTCCATGATTTCGACATGACGATCGAGAAAGGCGAGTTCGTCTCCTTTCTCGGTCCTTCCGGCTGCGGCAAAACAACGGTTCTTCGGATGATCGCAGGTTTCGAAACGCCCAGCGGCGGGACGATCAAGATCAACGGCAAGAACCAGGAAAGCCTCAAGCCCAACCAGCGCAATATCGGCATGGTCTTCCAGGCCTATGCGCTCTTCCCCAACATGACAGTGCACGACAACGTCGCGTTCGGCCTGAAGATCGCCGGCATGGACAAGGCGGCCGTCGACGCGCGCGTCAAGGAAATGCTGGGGCTCATCCATCTCGGCCACCTCGCCGATCGCTTCCCCTATCAGATGTCCGGCGGCCAGCAGCAGCGTGTGGCCCTTGCCCGGGCACTGGCGCCGAAGCCGCAGGTGCTTTTGCTCGACGAGCCGCTGTCGGCGCTTGACGCCAAGATCCGCGTCTCCCTGCGCGAAGAAATCCGGATGATCCAGCAGCAGCTCGGCATCACCACGGTCTTCGTGACCCACGACCAGGAAGAGGCGCTGTCGATCTCCGACCGCATCGTCGTCATGAACAGCGGCCGTGCCGACCAGATCGGTTCGCCGTTCGACATCTACAACAAGCCGGCCACCCGCTTCGTCGCCTCCTTCGTCGGTACGCTGAACCTGATCGAAGCCACGGTCGTCGACCCTGCCTCCAACCGCATCTCCATCGGCGACCAGGGCATCACGCTGCGTGAGCCCCTCGGCCCGGTCAAGGCCGGCGACACGGTCTCGCTGGCGCTGCGGCCCGAAGCGGGCTCGATCGCCGAAGGCGCCAAGGGCGATACGGCGCTGACCGGCCAGGTCGTTTCCACCAACTTCCTCGGCTCGGTCATCCGCACGCGCATGAAGGTCGGCGATCCGGTGATCTCCTTCGACATGTTCAACGCACCGGGCCTCAGCCCGCCCGCCGTCGGCGACGTCGTCACCCTGCGATTCACCGCGAGCGATCTGCTGATCATTCGCGAGTAGCACCTGATCCGCAAAAATATGTTTCAGGCGACAGGTTGATTGGAAAAATCTGTCGCCTTTTTCGTCGCGCGCGTCGCACCCTGCATTTGACGCCCGCCAGCCAGTCTTTATAGTCAGCCGCGCACGTTCTCAGGGCGGGGTGAAACTCCCCACCGGCGGTAACGGGGAGAAATTCCCGGAGCCCGCGAGCGCTTCATACGCCTGTGTGAAGGTCAGCAGATCCGGTTGAATTCCGGAGCCGACGGTTAAAGTCCGGATGAAAGAGAGCAAGCAGATCAGGGGCCACCTTCCAAGGGGTCACCGTGTCTGCGTGTTCGCCCAAGGGGATCATTGAAAAATGGCTCAACCCTTGAAAGGCCAGACTGACATGACAATCGCTTCCCACCCCACCCAGAAGATCGCCATCATCCGCGCGCGCTGGCACGCCGACATCGTCGATCAATGCGTCAATTCCTTCGTCGCCCATTGGGAAAAGCTTGGCGGCAAGGCATCGGACGTCGAAATCTTCGACGTGCCCGGCGCACTTGAAATTCCGCTGCATGCGCAGACGCTCGCCAAAACCGGCCGCTTCTCGGCGATCATCGGCTCGGCGTTCGTCGTCGACGGCGGCATCTACCGCCACGATTTCGTCGCCGGCACCGTTCTTGACGGCATGATGCGGGTGCAGCTCGACACCGGCGTGCCCGTCCTGTCCACCGTCCTCACGCCGCACAATTTCCAGGAATCGGAAGCCCATATCCGCTTCTTCCGCGATCACTTCGTCGTCAAGGGCGTCGAAGCCGCCAACGCCTGCTCGCAGATCCTGCAGGCTCGCGCCCAGCTTGCGCTCGTAAACACCTGATCGAGGGCGGCGCGGCGTCCACGACGGATACCGCGCCGCAACCCATCGCGATGATCCGCAGCGCCGTGGCCGTCCCGAAAGCCGGCCCTTCAGGCGAAGGGAACGACGCCCCGACAGGCCCAGGCCACGGCTGCAAACGACCTTGGCCCATCGGGCTGGCCCGCCTCATAGGCGTCCCGCACAGCGGCATCAATTTCTGTGCGCTGCGCCGGGGCCAGGGCAGCCACATACTTGCCCAGAGGCCCCTCGCCCGCGGCTATTGGCTCCCAATAGGCGTCGCTGGTAATCCATGCGGATCACCAGCGACGCCTGTTCCACCTCCAGCAGCCCATTTTCGATGAAGCTTTGCTTCATTTCGCCCGGCCGCATCATCGGCTGGAAACAATACCGGCTCCGCAATTGGCGCGCGTTTTCGTCCAGCATGGCCGCGGTGTCCACCATCATGCGCATACCCGGCATGCCGCCAAGATGGTCCCACACGGTAGCCGCGACCACGCCGCCCGGACGGACGACTCGCCGCATTTCGGAGACTGCCTTTCCCGCCTCGGGTACGAAGTGGAGAACCAGAAGCGAAAGCGCTCGATCGAAATAACCGTCCTGAAACGGAAGGGCGCACGCATCGGCTTCCTGGATGGTGATCCGCGGATCGGGGTTGCGTCGTGTCGCTTCCGCGACAAAGACAGGCGAATAGTCGATCGCGGCAATCTCGCTCACATTGGCGGCTTTCGGCAGCGCAAATGTCAGGCTGCCGGTCCCACATCCGACGTCGAGGACACGCTCGCCATCCGCCAGGCCTGCGAAATCGATCAGAAGAGGCGCGAGTTGCTGGCTCCAGCGCCCCATGAGCTGCTCATAGCCCGCCGCACTGTGGACATTGAAGCTTGATGTCATGGCCGCTTCCTCCAGACGGAGATGCTACCGCGTACCATATGGATTGCCAAGGCGTCGGCAATCCGCTGGCCGAAGGTCCGGCCGGCCAGACCCGTCCTCGCACTACGCCAAACCGATGTATCCGATGCCCTTCTTCTCGATCTCGTCCAGCGACTCCTCGTAGCCCGCATCCGCATAGCGGATGACGCCGAGCGACGTATCATTCGTCAGCGCGTGGTTCAGCCGTTCCGCTCCGCTCTCCGTGCCATCGGCCACGACCGTCACGCCGCAGCTGGTCATATAGCCGGCGTAGCCACCGCCGCCCGAATGGACGACGACGAGGTCGGCCATGGAGGAGCAAAGCAGCATCGCATCGAGCAGCGGCCAGTCAGCGATAGCATCCGAGCCGTCCTTCATCCGCTCCGTCATGATGTTGGGGTGCGCCATCGCGCCAGCATCGAGATGGTCGCGGGAAAAGGCGATCGGGCCTTTGAGCTCGCCGGATGCGACCAGCGCGTTGACGGCGAGCGCCAGTTCGGTGCGTTCACCATGACCGAGCCAGGCGATGCGCGCGGGCAAGCCTTCGAAGGGCACGTTTTCCCGTGCCAGCCGGATCCAGTTGGTAACGATCTTGTTGTCCGGGAACATCGTGAGAAGCAGGTCATCGATGCGGGCGATGTCGCTCTCCTCGCCCGACAGCGCCATCCAGCGGAAGGGGCCGATGGCGCGGGCAAAGAGCGGGCGCAGATAGGCCTCGGTGAAGATGCGGATATCGAAGGCATTAGCAACGCCCCCTTCTCGCGCCTGCGTCCGGATCAGGTTGCCGTTGTCGAAGACTTCCGAGCCCCGCGCCTGAAACGCCAGCATGGCCTTGACATGATCGACGATCGAGGCGCGGCTGGCAGCCATCAGCTGCCCCTGCCCCTCGACCCGCAGGCGCTTCACCTCGTCGAGGCTCATGCCCTTCGGCACGTAGCCGTAGACGAGGTCATGGGCGGATGTCTGGTCCGTCACGATATCGGGCACGATGCCGCGTCTGGCGATTTCCGGATAGAGGGCTGCTGCATTGCCGACGAGGCCGATCGAGGTTGCGCGCTTTTCCTTCACCGCCTCACCGATCATCGCGAGCGCCGTATCGAGGTCGGGCGCGACATGTTCGAGATAGCCGACCGCCTTGCGCTTTTCGGCGCGGACGGGATCGATGTCGATGCAGAGGATCGCAGCGCCGGCCATCCGGCCGGCCAGCGGCTGCGCGCCACCCATGCCGCCGAGACCGGCGGTCAGGATGAAGCGTCCCGCGAGATCGCCGCCGAACCGGTTTTCAGCGATGCGCATGAAGATTTCATAGGTGCCCTGGATGACGCCCTGGCTGCCGATATACTGCCACGCGCCGGCCGTCAGCCCGCCCCAGCAGATCAGCCCCTGCCGCTCCAGTTCATAGAACACCTCGGCCTTCGCCCACTGGCCGACAATGTTGCAATTGGCCATGATGACGAGCGGCGCCTTTGCATGGGTCTTCAAGAGCCCCACCGGCTTGCCGGACTGGATAACCAGCGTCTGGTCCTCGTCCATCTCGATCAGCGTCTTGACGATCGCCTTGTGGGAGGCCCAGTTGCGCGCGGCCTTGCCGAGCGCCGCATAGACGATCAGATTGTCTGGATCCTCACCGACCGACAGGACGTTTTCCAGAAGCCGCAGCAAGGCTTCCTGCCGCCAACCCTTGGCACGCAATTCCGTGCCGCCAGGGATGGGGAAGTTCGGGTGACGCGGGTTGGCTTTGGGCATTGTCGTCTTTCCTTCTCAATCTGCGATCATGTCGCTGCTCCACGCCACTCCGTGGACAGCGCGATCGGCAGTCACTTCGGCGGCAGCGAAAGAACATAGGCGAGCGCCGCATCGAGCAGGCGCTTGCGCAGGGCGTCGTCGCCATAGGCTTGCGCGCCTGCACGCACCCAACCGTTCATCTGGCGGTCGCCCATCACCATGAGTTCGATGCCGGCAAGCGACAGCGCCCAGCCATCATTGCCCTTGCCGAGGCGGACCAGCATGCCGTCGCTCCGCGCGCCGCAAAGAAGATTGCCGTCAAGGAGAAAGGCAAGGCCACCGAACATCGGCTTCTCCGAAAGTCCCGGCCTTTCACCAAGCTCTTGCCTGATCAGTTCCTCGAGACCGGTGTCGCGCGACATGGCTCGTTCTCCTCATATCCGGCCGGACAAGGCGTAGCGGGCGATGTCGATGCCCATCGCCTTCTCGACCGGCGGATAGACGGATGGATCGAGCACGCTGGAGGCGAGCGGGATGACCGTCTTCGGCACATGCAGAACGAATATCTTCATACCGACCTGCAACTGGCCGACGCTCAAAGGCTCGCCATCCGGCGACAGTGTCGTGATCACGTCCGGGAAGGTGGCGAGCCGCGCGGCTCCGGCATTCTCGACCGCCATATATTCGTTCATGATGTGGAGTATCGTAGAGTCATCGCCCTTCCCCAGAGTCACCGTGCCGATGTCGAACGCTTCCCTGGTGTAGACGACCGACTTGTCGGTGATCGTCCCCTCCGCGAGGATCGCGCCGTTCGTCGTCTTGACGATCGCGTCGATGATGGCACTGCCGCCCTTCCCTTCCGCAGCGATGATCGCTTCACCTAGAGTCAGGGCCAGCGAGATGCCGCCGAGCGCCGCATTGGCCTTGACGTAGGAGGCGCGCACAGGATTTCGGGCCGACGCGATGAAGCCGCCGGACATGTCTGAGGCGGTGCGCAGGATCGGCGATACTTTTGCCGTGGCACCGCGGACGACGAGCTCGATATAGCGGTTTTCCTCGCGATTGCCGCCGACGGCCGTCTGGATCATCGGCTCGGGCGAGCCGGCAAGACCGATCGATCCCATGTCGCCGGTCGGATGGGCGCGGATATCGCCGACGGCATCGACGACCTTCGTTCCGAGGATCGCCGACGGCAGCCAGCCGTTCAGCGTCGACGACTTGCCGTTCTGGCCGACGATCAGGCCGGCGATCTCTTCGCCCAGCGCCTCCTGCAGCAGTTGCACCGCCTTGACGTAGTCGACGCCGCGCATTTCCCAGGGTGTGGTCGAGGCCGGCGCGCCGATCGCAGCCGCCGTCGCTACCCAGTCATTCGCATCGAGCTCATCGATGGACACCAGCTCCGGCTTGCCGATCGACACCGCCGCATAGCCGAGCATGCGTCCGTGATCTGCCCATCCACCGCCGCCGGCGGCATAGACCGAGCCGCCCTTCACCGCCGCCTCGACGTCTTTCTCTGTGAGTATCCGGCCCATCAGCCCGCTCCCTGTAAATCCGCATCGAGTTTCCTGACGGCCTCGAACAGGACCGCCGCACCGAGCGTGATGTCGTCATTGTCCGCCCATTCGTCCGGCGTGTGCGATCGGCCGTCGCGGCAGGCGACGAAGATCATCGCGGCCTTCGAAATCCGCGCCATCCAGGCGGTGTCATGCCCGGCGCCGGAGGCCATACGGCGATGTCTTGCGCCGACACGATCGCAGGCCGCTTCCAGATTACGCAGCACCAGCGGATCGGCGGGCGTCGGAAAATTGTCGGAGATCAGCTTTGGCGAGGCGATCGACACGCCGGTATCGCGCTGGATATCGACGGCAAGCTGATCGATCTCGGCAATGAAGCGCTCCATGTCGGGCCGCAGTTCCGCCCGCGCATCGATCAGCAGCCGGGCTCGGGACGGCACGACATTGGCCGCGTTCGGTTCGATCGAAAATTCGCCGACCGTCGCGGTGAAATGCCCCTCGCCCTTGGAAAATTCCGTCCCGAGGCGTGCGACGTCGCCGACCATTCTGGCCGCGGCAGTTAGTGCGTCGCGCCTGCGGCTCATCGGTGTGGTGCCGGCGTGGTCGGCCTGGCCTTCAAACAAGATTTCGATCCGGGTAATACCGGCAATCGCCGTGACGATACCCACATCGCAACGTTCGGCTTCGAGCACCGGCCCCTGTTCGATATGCAGCTCCAGAAATGCCTTGATGTCCGATCGTTTCTGCCGGGCCAACCGAGACGGGTCGCCGCCCGTGTCGATCATGCCCTGGCGCAGCGTCAATTCGCCGTGGGTCCGGCTGAGCCATCCGTCGGGGATCAGCCCCGCCATGCCGCGGCTGCCGATGCAGGAAACACCGAACACCGAGACTTCTTCGGCAAGGAAATCGACGACCTCAAGATCGTGGTCGAGCCGGATGCCGGCATCTTGCAATGCCTGGGCCACTTCCAGCGCCGCCGCCACGCCGGCGATGCCGTCGAACCGCCCGCCTTCCGGCACCGTGTCCGAATGCGAGCCGAGCATGATCGTACCGAGGCCCGACTTGCGGCCCTTGCGGCGGCCGATCAGGTTTCCCGAAGCATCGATCCGGGTTTCGAGACCGGCGACCTTGAAGCGCTGCTCCAGAAAGGCGCGCCCCTCCAGAAACAGCGGCGTGAAGGCGCGCCGCGTATAGGGCCGGTCCGGTTCGGTGATCCGCGCCAGCCCCTTGATGATGTCGGCGACGCGGCGGGCATCGACCGGCAGATTGGTTTCGATCACGGCCATCACACGGCCTTGCGCAGCGGCAAACTCGGCAGCGGCCGGACGAATTCGCCGGCGCCTGGCGCGGCCAGCACGGTCTTGCCGTCGAAAACGAGCCCGCCGCGATTGTAGGTGGCAGCCACGCGCCATGGCAGCCGAATGCCGTTATAGGGCGACCACCCGACGACATTGTTGCCACTTGTCGCCGCGTCATAGGTGTAAGGCTCGGGCGTCAGTACGGCGATATCGGCGTCCTTGCCGAGGTCGAGCGCGCCCTTGCGGTGATCGAGACGGAAATGCCGCGCCGGATTGCGCGCCATCAATGCGGCGGCACGGGTCAGCGGAATGCCACGCTCCAGCGCGCCCTTGACCAAGAGCGGGACCATCACTTCCAGCCCTGGCACGCCGGAGGCATTGGCCAGCATGTCCGGATTAGTCTTGCGGTTTTCGGACCAGCTGACGTGATCGGTCGAGACCAGTGTGACATTGCCATCGGCCACGTGTCGCCAGAGCTTCTCGACCTCGGCGCGGAAGCGGATCGGCGGATTGATCTTCGCCTTGCCACCGAGCCGTTTTACATCGTTCTCTTCATCGAGAACGAGATAATGGATGCAGCATTCGATCGTGGCGCGGTATCCTTGCGCCCGGTAGGCGGCGGCGATCTCGTAGCCGCGGCCGACCGAGCAATGCACCACATGGGCCGGGCAGCCGGTCGCGGCCCCCGTCTCATAGATCTGGTTGGTGGCCAGAAGCTCCGTCAGCGGCGGTCGCGACAGGCCCTGCGCCCGGTAGTCGGTGATCCCGGCCGCCTTGACCTTGTCGATCGCCGCCCGCACCGCTTCGTCATCTTCGTTGTGGACGCCCGCCGCCAGCCCGGTCGGCGCGATGGCGCGAAAACAGTCTTCCAGAAGGCCGGCCGGGATACGCGGAAAACGCTTTGGATCGGTGCCGAAAGTCGAAAACTTGAAGGCGGCGACACCGGCCTCGACCATTTCGCCGATCCGCGCCGGGCCTTCCTCGGGATCGATGGTGCCATAGAGCGCGAAATCGACGCGGGCCTGCGCGCCGGCATGAACGATCTTGCGCTTCACGGCCTCCGCCGAGCAGACGAGATTACCCTCGTCATAAGGCATGTCGACGATCGTCGTGACGCCACCGGCGGCAGCGGAGCGCGTCGACCAGATGAAATCCTCCTGATCCTTCTGGCTCAGCGAATGCACCTGCGCATCGATGGCGCCGGGCAGGATGAGCGCTTGCCCGAGATCATGACGTTCGCGCGCGGCAGGCATTGCGCCCTGCCCCAGAAAGGCGATCTTGCCGTCACGCACCGCCACATGTCCGCCTTCGACGATGCGGTCGGCAAGAACCACCGTGCCTTTGAGAACCAGGTCGAAATCGGACATCTCAATCCCCTTTCATTTGCCGAGCGCGAAGAAATCATCGAACTCTGGCATCGGCGCCATTTCGACAAGGCTACGCAGCAAGCCCTCCGACGCGAACTCCCGGTGCAGCGCCTCGATCTCCTTCGAGAGGGGGCGATCCTTCAGGTAGATCGCGCTCAGCGCGCGGACGCGATCATAGGCGACCTGGGTCACGCCTTGCGGCTTGTCACCGAGCAGATCGATCGCCTGTGCGGACAGCAGCGCCTCGATCGCCGCCATCTGGCGGAGATCGCGCACCTGCGTTTCCATGCGCTCGACAATCAGCGGCAGGAAGGTCGCCTCCTCTTCGAGACCACCGGCGACGACGATCGACTGTGCCGACAGCGGCACGGCCATCGACTGGACGCGCATGTAGAGTTCGACCACGAGCTTCATCAGCGGACCGAGACCGCTCGCCACCTCGCCGGGAACGACCAGATTGATCGGCAGGTTTCGCCGCACGCCATTGGAGAGCAGGATACAGCGGTTGAGCATATTGCGCGCCACATGGGAAAAGGCGATCTGCGCCGTCTCGATATAGAGCGTGGTCGTCAGCGGCAGCGAGGCGCCAGAGGCGTGCACCTGGCCGCCAAGCACCACCGGGTTGTCGTCGGACAGATAGGTGGCATCGACCAGCCGTTCGGCCGCAACGAGAAGCGTATCCACGGCAGCGCCAAACACCTGCGCAGTCATGCGCAGGCTCAAGGGATCATGGATCGCCGTCGGTAACGGCCAATCGACGACATTCGACTGGCCGTAGAGCCAGGAGCCGACCAGCGCTTCGCCGCGCGTTGCAAGCGTCGCGGCGACCCGCCACGGATCGGCGGATGCGCCCAACGACAGGGAGGACATCAAGCCGGTCGCCATCGCGACCCGGACGGCGGAAGCTGCCTCGCGCAAAACGTCGGCCGCCGCGGCAAAGGCCGTCGCGTTGACACTCAGCGAAGCCAGCGCATCACGTGGCTGCATGACGAACGGTTCGAGCCCGGCGCGGCTGAGCGCTTCAGCGGCGGGGAGCAACTCACCACGGAAAAATGCCTCGCCTGTGCCGGTCAAGACGGAAGCCACCTGCCCCATCAGGCCGATATCGGCGCAACCGATCGAACCATGGCGATGGACGGCGGGGACGACGCCGCGTTCCAGCAGGTCAAGGAACGCCTTGACCAGGTCGACGCTGCAGCCGGTGTGGCCGCCAAGTGCCGTATTGATGCGAATGGCGATGGCCTTGCGAACAATGGCCTGGGAAAACAGTTCGCCGGTGCCGAAATGGTGGGCCTTGACGAGCGCGGCGTTGAATTCGACGAGGTCATCGACGGTCCACAAACGGTCCTTCATCGAGCCGACGCCGGTGTTTGCGCCATAAACCGGCAAACCCATGGCGATACGATCGGCAATCACCGCATGCGCCGCTTCCACCCGCGCGAAAGACTGCTCGGCCACCACCGGCACATAAAGCCCCGACCCGATCTTCTCCAGTGCGGCGAAGTCGAGCGGATTGCCGGTCAGGACAATGGTTTTCACCGATGCGTGCATGCTTTGACCCACGTTTGATGCCGCACATGCTATGCCCAATCTTCTCCAATGTGATATATCCCAAAAACGGAACACGAGATGTGAAGAACCGAACATCCATTTTCATCCCGCATGTTCCTTCAACTGAGACACACCGGCCATGGATATCGCCACGCTTTCCCTCGTTCATACGATCCTCGAGGAGCGGGGGATTCGCCGAGCCGCGAAGGCAGGTCGGCGGCCAGTCACCAGCGTCAGCGCCGCGTTGAAGCGCTTCGAAGCCGCCATCGCGGTACCGCTCGTCAGGCGCGAAGGCGGCAATTTCGTGCCGACGCTGGAGGCGCAAAGCCGGATGCCGGACCTAGCGACGGCGAACCGGGCAATCCAGTTGCTGCTCTTACCGGGGCCGGCCGGACAGTTGAACGCCGTGCCCTCGATCAGTCTGGCGGCGCTCGACCGTTTCGTGACAGTTGCGCGCAGCGGCAGCATTCGCGGCGCCGCAAAAATAGCGGGCACCGGCCAGCCGCAATTGACCCGGCAGATGGCCGATCTCGAACGGGACCTCGGTTATGATCTGCTCATTCGTTCCCCGTCGGGTATCGCCTGCACACCAGAGGGCCTAGCCGCGATTCCAATCGCCGAAAGCCTGCTCGATATCTGGCAGCGACTTTCGCGCGCATCCGGCGATCGCTTCCGCCGGACGGCCGCGACATGGCGTCTCGGCTCGGTCATGCCGCTCGGGCCGGAGAGCGAGATCGCCCGCATGCTGGCAGTGCTGACGGCGGAATGGCGCCGCACCCATCCCCGTGAGCCGCTGTTCATTTCCAGCACCACCGCCGACGAGTTGATCGCCGGCTTGAAGAGCCGCCTGTTCGACGTCGTGCTGCTCGATCTCGAAACCTTCCCTGCGGAGTTCGAAGGCAGGCTGATCTCGCGCGCGCCGCTGGCGCTTACGGGACACGCTTCTCTCTTCGACCGGCACGGCGCGGATCTGCATGCACTGCTTCAGTCCAATCCGATCGCCGTTCCCAGCCTGAAAAGCGGGCTGCGTCAGCAGGCCGAACAATTCATTGACGAGACGCTCGGCGAACACGGACGCAGTCGGCTGGCGATAACCGAGGTCGATTCCATCCCCGTCATCCTTAACCTAGTGATGAACCACGGATATCTCTCGGTCCTCCCGGAAAGCTCGGCGGCGCGCGTGCGAAACGCCCCTGCCATGCGCCGACTGGGGGCCGGTTATATGCAGAACCTTTGCCTCGTCTGGCAGAAGAACGCGCTGTCGCGGCAGGCTGGAGAAGCAATGCTGGCGATGATGCTGGTGACCTCGATTGAATCGGAATCTCCAGACCACGCCGCAATCCCTTGAATCGACTCAGGAATCGATCGCCACCTGAATCGGCGCATGAAGGGATTGAATCACTTCTTGAGCTTCAGGCGCCTGCGCGTTTCGCTCGGACTTTCACGATAGTGGGCACGGTAGCTGCGGGAAAAGGCCGAGGATGAATTGAAGCCCGTGGCGGCGGCGATATCGGCGAAATCGGCACGCGTCTCGATGACCTTGCGCCGCGCCGCGTTCAGCCTCAGCGCCAGATAGTGCGCATGCGGCGCGACGCCCATCGTTTCCTGGAACAGGTCCTGCAGATGACGGGCGCTGACGCCAGCCCGCTTGGCGAGACGGGTGAGCGTCAGCGGCGCGTCGACCGTCTCCTCCATCAGCTTGACGGCCGCTCCGACGCGTGCGTCCAATATCCGCATGTTGCCGATCGCCGGCACCTGCAGGAGGTCGCCGCGCGTGCGCTCCTGCTCGTAGATGAACAGCCGCGACACCTCCAGTGCCAGCGAATAGCTGTGCTGGCGACGGATCAATTCCAGCATCAGGTCGAGCGTCGGCAGCGAGCCGCCGGTGGTGATGCGTTTGCCGTCGATGACGAAGCGCTCGTGCACCATCGTGATCTGCGGATAGGCGGCAGTGAAATCCTCGAAATCCTCCCAGTGGGTGGTGGCCGAATAATTGTCGAGCAGGCTCGTCTCGGCCAGCATCCACGAGCCTGACTCGATGCCGGCCATCACTTCGCGATATCGTGCCGTCTGGGAAAGCTGCATGCGCAGATGCGACGTCGTATAGGCCTGCCAGTTGTAGCTCGACAGGACAAAAAGCGGCGCGGTCTCCTTCTGCGGCCGGAAAGGTCCAGCGACCGGGATAGGGATGCCGCTCTTGGTCTCGATCGCGGTGCCGTCCGGACTGAAGATGCACCAGTCGTAGAGCGCCTTTCCGGCAATGCGGTTTGCGGCGCGCAAGGGTTCGATCACCGATGCGACGAGGATCAGATTGGTCTCCGGCAGCACGAGCAGGTCGATATGCTGAGTTTCGTCCCGTGGAGCAAGCATTCGTCCATCTCCGGCTTTTGGTTCTGGAAATGTATAATACACACCCGAAAAGGAAAAGCAGCGCCCTCGTTCTTGGCTCGTAATGCACGTCAAGAACAAGGGGAGGCTTTTTATGCCACTGAGCATGAACCGCGACGTTTTCATCACCTGTGCTGTCACCGGGTCCGGCGACACCGTTTCCAAATCATCACATGTGCCGATCACGCCAAAGCAGATCGCCGATGCGGCAATCGAGGCAGCCAAGGCGGGTGCAGCCGTTGCCCATTGCCATGTGCGCGACCCGGAAACCGGGGCCGCCGCCCGCCGTCTCGACCTCTACAAGGAAGTGACCGACCGCATCCGCTCGGCCGATGTCGATGTCGTGCTGAACCTGACCGCCGGCATGGGCGGCGACCTGATCTTCGGCAATGTCGAAAGCCCGCTGCCGCTCAATCCGCAGGGAACCGACATGGCCGGCGCCACCGAGCGCGTCGCCCACGTCGCCGAATGCCGCCCCGAGATCTGCACGCTCGACTGCGGCACGATGAACTTCTCGCTCGGCGATTACGTCATGACCAACACGCCGTCGATGCTGCGCGAAATGGCCCGCCAGATGACGGCGCTTGGCGTGCGTCCGGAAATCGAAGCCTTCGACACCGGCCACCTCTGGTTCGCCAAGCAGCTCGTCGAGGAAGGCCTGATCGAGGATCCGGTGCTCATCCAGCTCTGCATGGGCATTCCGTGGGGCGCCCCCGACGACCTCAACACCTTCATGGCGATGGTCAACAACGTGCCGAAGAACTGGACCTTCTCAGCCTTCTCGATCGGCCGCAACGCGCTCGCCTATCCGGCAGCAGCAGTGCTTGCCGGCGGCAACGTCCGCGTCGGCCTCGAAGACAATCTCTATATCGGCAAGGGCCAGCTCGCCACCAATGGCCAGCTCGTCGAAAAAGCCGTGAGCGTCATCGAAGGCATGGGCGCGCGGGTGATCGGCCCGGCGGAAGTGCGTGAAAAGCTGAAGCTGACGAAGCGGTAGGAAATTCCGTTCCGGCTTCCGGTGGGTTTACCCCTCACCAAGTTCGTCCAACCGATCGGCTGCGCCTCTCGGGGACGAACTATCCTCTCCCGCAAGGGGAGAGGTAGCGTGCCGCAAGCGCTCGCTCTGCCGCGAAGTGGGGTGTTGCCGCGGTTCTTACCTCTCCCCTTGTGGGAGAGGATAGCAAGCCCGCACGAAGCAACGCTGAGTGCCTGGGCGCGCTTGGTGAGGAGTGAAACACGCTGCCCGACGCAAGAACGAGCTATTAAAATTGAAGGTGGAACAAGCATGACCAAAATCACCAAGGCGGCCTGCATCGGCGGCGGCGTTATCGGCGGGGCCTGGGCGGCGCGCTTCATCCTGGCCGGTGTCGACGTCAACATGTTCGATCCGCATCCGGAGGCAAAGCGCATCATCGGCGAAGTCATGGCCAACGCCGAAAAGGCCTATGCCATGCTGACCATGGCACCGCTGCCGAAGAAGGGCACGCTGACCTTTTGCGAGAGCATTGAAAAGGCCGTTCAAGGCGCTGAATGGATTCAGGAAAGCGTCCCCGAACGGCTGGAGCTGAAGCGCGGTGTCCTCACCCAGATCGACGCGGCCGCCTCCTCGGACGCGCTGATCGGCTCCTCCACCTCCGGTCTGATGCCGTCCGACCTGCAGGCCGAGATGAAATACCCTGAGCGCATGTTCGTCGCGCATCCCTACAATCCCGTCTACCTCTTGCCGCTGGTCGAGCTCGTCGGCGGCAAGAAGACCTCGAAGGAAACGATCGCCCACGCCGGCGTCGCCGTCGAACAGATCGGCATGAAGGGCGTTGTCATCGCCAAGGAGATCGAAGCCTTCGTCGGCGACCGCCTGCTTGAAGCCCTTTGGCGCGAAGCCCTCTGGCTGATCCAGGACGATATCTGCGATACCGAAACGCTCGACAACGTCATGCGCTATTCCTTCGGCATGCGCTGGGCCCAGATGGGCCTGTTCGAGACCTACCGCATCGCCGGCGGCGAAGCCGGTATGCGCCACTTCCTCGCCCAGTTCGGCCCCTGCCTGAAATGGCCCTGGACGAAATTCACCGATGTCGTCGATCTCGACGACGCCCTGGTCGAGAAGATCGGCGCCCAGTCGGATGCGCAGGCGGCCGGCCGTTCGATCCGCGAACTGGAGCGTATCCGAGACGAAAACCTCGTCGGCATCATGCATGCGCTGAAAAGCGGCGATGGCGGCAAGGGCTGGGGTGCTGGCAAGCTGCTCGCAGAATTCGAGCAGCGCCTTTGGGCCAACGCAGAAAAGCCGCAGCCCGATCTGGGTCAAGCCGAACCTATCCGCATCCTCGACACCAAGGTCAACGCCGCCTGGGTCGACTATAACGGCCACATGACCGAACACCGCTATCTGCAGGTCTTCGGCGACACATCCGACGGCCTGCTCCGCCTGATCGGCGTCGATCTCGACTATGTCAAGGGCGGCCACAGCTACTACACGGTCGAAACGCATATCCGCAATCTCGGCGAAGCCAAGCTCGGCGACGCGCTGTACTCGACCTGCCAGATCCTGTCGCACGACGAAAAACGCCTGCACATCTTCTCGACGATCTACAACGCGGCAAACAATGAGCCCGTCGCGACCGCCGAGCAGATGCTGCTGCATGTGGATTCGAAGGCGAGCAAGGCCGTTCCAGCACTGCCCGAAGTCATTGGCAAAGTGAAGGCTATTGCGGAGGCACATGCGACCTTGCCGAAGCCCGAAGGCGTGGGAAGGTCGGTCGGGCAGAAGCCCTAGGGACTTTCCCTCCCCCTTGTGGGGAGGGTGGCCCGCAGGGCCGGGAGGGGTTCTTGTCGAGCGTTCCCTTCCCCAACCCCTCCCGACAAGGGGGAGGCAGAGCCTCGAAGCGCGGTGCGTTAGAGGCAGACAAGAACAGGAGGGACTTGAGATGGATTTCGCACTGACCGAAGAACAGCAGATGATCGTCGACACCGTTCGCGGCTTCGTTGAAACCGAAATCTATCCGTACGAAAACGAGGTGGAGCGCACCGGTTTCGTGCCGCGCGAACTCGGTCAGGAGATCGCGGCCAAGTGCAAGGCGCTCGGCTTCTTCGCCTGCAACATGCCCGAGGAGGTCGGCGGCGCCGGTCTCGATCACCAGACCTTCACGCTGGTCGAGCGCGAACTCGGCCGCGGCTCGATGGCGCTGACCGTCTTCTTCGGCCGGCCCTCCGGCATCCTGATGGCATGCAACGCGGAGCAGCGGCAGAAATACCTGATCCCCGCCGTCACCGGTGAAAAATTCGATGCGCTCGCCATGACCGAACCGGATGCCGGCTCCGACGTCCGCGGCATGAAGTGTTTTGCGCGTCAGGACGGCGACGACTGGATCGTCAACGGCACCAAGCACTTCATCAGCCATGCCGACATCGCCGATTTCGTCATCGTCTTCATCGCCACGGGCGAAGAAGACACGCCGCGCGGGCCGAAGAAGAAGATCACCTGCTTCCTCGTCGATCGCGGCACACCGGGCTTCGACATTCGCGACGGCTACAATTCCGTGTCGCATCGTGGCTACAAGAACTGTATCCTGACCTTCGATGATTGCCGCCTGCCCTCGTCGCAGATACTCGGCGAGGTCCACAAGGGCTTCGACATCGCCAATGACTGGCTCTACGCCACGCGTCTGACGGTGGCTGCGACCTCGGTCGGCCGAGCCCGCCGCGCCTTCGACTATGCGCTGTCCTATGCCGCCGAACGCAAGCAGTTCGGCAAGCCGATCGGCGCCAACCAGGGCGTCTCCTTCAAGCTCGCCGACATGATCACCGACATCGATGCCGCCGACCTGCTGACGCTGTCGGCCGCCTGGCGTCTCGACCAGGGCCTGCCGTCGAACCGCGAAATTGCCTCGGCAAAAGTCTTTGCAACGGAAATGCTTGCCCGGGTCACCGACGAGGCGATCCAGATCTATGGCGGCATGGGGCTGATGGACGACCTTCCGCTTGCCCGCTTCTGGCGCGACGCCCGCGTCGAGCGCATCTGGGACGGCACCTCGGAAATCCAGCGGCACATCATCAGCCGCGATCTGCTCCGGCCGCTGGGAGCGTGAGCATGGCGCTGTCAGCATCCGCCCTTACCCCCCTCTGCCCTGCCGGGCATCTCCCCCTCAAGGGGGGAGATCAACGAGTGGCAAGCTTCCCGCCCACCTCGCCGGTCAGATCCATGGAGCAACCTGACAAAGCCATGTGGCAACGATCACTTACGATGGGTAGGATCACAGCAATCTGCCGCGATCGATCTCCCCCCTTGAGGGGGAGATGCCCGGCAGGGCAGAGGGGGCTATTCGCCGGAGGTGGCGCGTCATGACGACATCTTCCCGTTCCCTCACCCGCCTGATCCGGCCCGGATCCATCGCCGTCTTCGGCGGCAAGGAAGCGCGCCGGGTGATCGAGCAATGCGACAAGATGGGGTTCAAGGGCGAGATCTGGCCGGTTCACCCTCGGGAGGACGAGATATTCGGCCGCCGGTGCTATCGCTCCGTGGCAGAACTTCCATCCGCGCCGGATGCCTCCTTCGTCGGCGTCAACCGCCAGCTCACCATCGACATCATCCGCGACCTTTCGGCCCGCGGCGCCGGCGGCGCAATCTGCTATGCGTCCGGATTTCGCGAGGCGGTCAGCGAGCTTGCCGATGGCAACGACTTGCAGGACGCGCTGGTCGCAGCCGCCGGCGATATGCCGATCGTCGGGCCGAACTGCTACGGTTTCATCAATGCACTCGACGGCGCCCTGCTCTGGCCTGACCAGCACGGCATGCAGCGCGTCGACCGGGGCGTTGCCGTCTTAACCCAGTCTTCGAACATCGCCTGCAACATCTCCATGCAGATGCGCGGCCTGCCGCTTGCCTATATCATGACGGCTGGAAACCAGGCGCAAACAGGCCTTTCCGAACTCGCCATCGCCGCCTTGGAAGACCCCCGCGTCACCGCCGTCGGCCTGCACATCGAGGGTTTCGACAGCATCGAGGCGCTGCAGCGGCTGGCCGCGCGGGCGCGGGAACTGAAGAAGCCGGTCGTCACGCTGAAGGTCGGCAAATCGGAACAGGCGCAGCTTGCGACCGTCTCGCATACGGCATCGCTGGCCGGCAACGATGCCGTCTCCGGCGCCCTGCTGGAGCGTCTCGGTATCGGCCGCGTCGACACTCTGCCGGAACTGCTGGAAACGCTGAAGCTTCTCCATCTCCACCCGCCGCTGAAAAACCTCGACATTTCCTCGATGAGCTGTTCGGGCGGCGAAGCATCTTTGATGGCCGATGCCGGCGTGAGGCGCAAGACCGTGTTTCGCGCCCTGAAGGACGAACAGCGCCAGCCGCTGCGCGAAAGCCTTGGCGCCATGGTCACGATCGCCAACCCGCTCGACTACCACACCTTCGTCTGGGGCAATCTGGAGAAGCAGACGACCGCCTTTACCGCGATGATGAAGGGCGACTATGCCCTCAATCTCGTCGTTCTCGACTTTCCCCGTCAAGACCGCTGCGACGCAGCAGACTGGAACACCACCTGCGAAGCCGTCATCGCCTCAGCCAGAGCGACTGGTGCCGTGGCCGGCATCGTCGCCAGTCTCGGCGAAAACATGCCGGAGGAAACGGCGCTGTCGCTGATGGCGGCCGGCGTCGTCGCCTTCTGCGGCATCGATGAAGCGCTGGCCGCGGCCGAGATTTCCGCAGGTATTGGCGAGACCTGGGCAAGACCAGCGCCGCGGCCGCTTCTGTCTGCGGAACCGATGCCAGGCGAGATCGTCACCCTTGGCGAGAGTGAAGCCAAGGCCGAACTGGCGAAGTTCGGCCTCGTCGTGCCGATCGGCACGGTTGCGAACACCGCGGCCGAGGCCGCCGATGCAGCAGAAGCGCTGGGCTTTCCCGTCGTACTCAAGGGACTTGGCGTTGCCCACAAGACGGAAGCGGGGGCGGTCAAGCTCAATCTGAGTGATCGCCAATCCGTGCTTGACGCGGCAGGCGCCATGAAGAACGTCGCCACCGGCTATCTCGTCGAAAAAATGATCGCAAAGCCCGTCGCGGAGATCATCGTCGGCGCGCTGCGCGATCCCGTCGCGGGCCTCGTGCTCACTGTTGGAGCGGGTGGAATTCTCGTGGAATTGCTCGAAGATTCCGCGATTTTGACCCTGCCGACGACGCCGGAGGCGATCGGCGAAGCTATTTCCGGCCTGAAGATCCAAAAGCTGCTCGATGGCTATCGCGGCAGCCCGAAAGGCGACATCGAGGCGCTGACCGCAGCTGTCGCTGCCGTGGCATCCTATGTCGTTGCAAACGCTTCAAAGCTCGAAGAACTGGATATCAATCCTATCATGGTGCTGCCGCAGGGGTCTGGAACCGTTGCCGCCGACGCCCTGATCCGTCGAAGGAACTGACGCCTATGACCGGACCAATCAGAACCCGCCGCGAAGGCGGCATTCTCGAAGTCACCATCGATCGGCCGAAGGCCAATGCGATCGATCTGGTGACCAGCCGGATCATGGGCGAAATTTTTCGCGATTTTCGCGACGACCCGGAACTGCGCGTCGCGATTATCACCGGTGAAGGAGAAAAATTCTTCTGTCCGGGGTGGGACCTGAAGGCCGCTGCCGCCGGCGACGCGGTCGATGGCGACTATGGAATCGGCGGCTTCGGCGGCATGCAGGAACTGCGCGATCTCAACAAGCCGATCATCGCCGCCATCAACGGCATCTGCTGCGGCGGCGGTCTGGAGATCGCACTTTCCACCGATCTCATCCTCGCCACCGAACACGCGGCCTTCGCGCTGCCGGAAATCCGCTCCGGCACGGTGGCCGATGCCGCCTCGATCAAGCTGCCGAAGCGCATCCCCTATCACATCGCCATGGACATGCTTTTGACCGGCCGCTGGCTCGATGCCGCCGAGGCGCATCGCTGGGGCTTCGTCAACGAAATCCTGCCCGCCGGCACGCTGATGGACCGAGCCTGGGAACTCGCCCGCCTGCTCGAAAGCGGCCCGCCGCTGGTCTACGCCGCAATAAAGGAAGTCGTCCGCGCCGCCGAAGGCGAGGACTTCCAGACGACGATGAACAAGATCACCAAACGCCAGTTCAAGACGGTCGACATTCTCTATTCGAGCGAGGACCAACTGGAGGGCGCGCGGGCATTTTCGGAGAAGCGCGATCCGATCTGGAGGGGGAAATAGTCGTCACGAATTCCCCGCGACCGGCGGGCGCCAGCAATACTGCCCTACAGCAATGTGCCATAAGGCATACTTATGAAAACTGCAGATTTTTTGTATGAATACAGGTCGTCATTTGGACGATAGCATCAATTTCAACAGGGTCTTCCGGCAGCGGAACGCCCACTTCAGGAAAGGTACCGAGGCGGCAGACAAATCCGCAAAAACGACTGGCCTCCCTGTCTTTCGGCAGGCATTCTAGCAGCGACCCGATCAACCAGTGATCGAACAATAATCAGAACGGCAAAAGCCATCAAACAAAGGGAACAGGGGAATGAGCGAATACAAGAATTACCTCGCCAATCAGGTCAAGATGGGCAAGATGAACCGGCGCGAATTCATGGGCCGGGCAATGGCGGCCGGCATCGCCCTGTCGAGCGCCAGCACATTGTTTGCCGCAAGTGCGGCCGCCCAGGAACCGAAGCGCGGCGGACATCTGAAGCTCGGTCTCGAAGGCGGCTCGGCCACCGACGCACTCGATCCGGCCAAGGCCCTCTCTCAAGTGCTCTTCTGCGTCGGCCGCAACTGGGGCGACCTGTTGGTCGAATCCGATCCGCTGACAGGTGCTGCCGTTCCGGCTCTTGCCGAATCCTGGGAGCCTTCACCGGATGCAGCCGTCTGGACCTTCAAGATCCGCAAGGGCGTGCAGTTCCACGATGGCAAGGAACTGACGATCGAAGACGCCGTGAAGACCCTGCAGCGCCATACCGACGAGAAGTCGGAATCGGGCGCGCTTGGCGTGATGAAGTCGATCAAGACGATCGAGAACAAGGGCGGTGATCTCGTCCTGACGCTGACGGAAGGCAATGCCGACCTGCCGCTGCTTCTGTCCGACTATCACCTGATCATCCAGCCGGGCGGCGGCTACGACAATCCCAACGCCGCCATCGGCACGGGCCCCTACAAGCTGACCAGCTTCGAAGCTGGCGTTCGCGCGACCTTCGAAAAGAACCCGAACGACTGGAACCCGAACCGCGGTTATGTCGACAGCGTTGAAATCATCAACATGAACGACGCCACGGCCCGCATCGCCGCCCTCTCCTCCGGTCAGGTCCACTACATCAACCGTGTCGATCCGAAGACCGTAGCGCTGCTGAAGCGTGCGCCGACCGTCGAGATCCTCTCGACCGCCGGCCGCGGCCACTACGTCTTCATCATGCATTGCAACACAGCGCCATTCGACAACAACGACCTGCGCATGGCGTTGAAATACGCGATGGACCGTGAAAACATGGTCCAGACCATCCTCGGCGGCTACGGCAAGGTCGGCAACGACTTCCCGATCAACTCGACCTATGCCCTCTTCCCGGAAGGCATCGAACAGCGCGCCTACGATCCGGACAAGGCGGCCTTTCACTACAAGAAGTCCGGCCATAGCGGTCCGGTTCTGCTGCGCACCTCGGATGTCGCCTTCCCGGGCGCCGTCGACGCGGCCGTGCTCTACCAGGAAAGCGCCAAGAAGGCCGGCATCGAGATCGAAGTGAAACGCGAGCCCGGCGACGGCTACTGGTCGAACGTCTGGAACGTCCAGCCCTTCTCGACTTCCTACTGGGGCGGCCGCCCGACCCAGGACCAGATGTATTCGACCGCCTATCTGTCGACCGCCGACTGGAACGACACCAAGTTCCTGCGTCCGGATTTCGACAAGATCCTGCTCGAAGCCCGCTCGGAACTGGACGAAGCCAAGCGCAAGGAAATGTACCGCACCATGGCGATGATGGTGCGCGATGAAGGCGGCCTGATCCTGCCGATGTTCAATGATTTCGTGAACGCCTGCACCAAGCAGGTGAAGGGCTACGTCCACGACATCGGCAACGACATGTCGAACGGCTACGTCGCAACCCGCGTCTGGCTCGACGCCTGATGACGGGCGGCGGACCGAATACGGGTCCGGCGCTGACGACGGGCATGGCAGCGGGGGGCGAAAGTCCCTCGCTGCCCACACCCGTCTCCGGAACGATGGTCACTTCCCCGACGGGTGTGGTGACCGGCACGTTCTGGCGCCGTTTTACCCTGCGCCGCCCCCTGGCGGCCCTCATCATCCAGCGCCTGGGTTTGAGCGTTGGTCTTCTCTTTGCCGTGTCGCTGATGATCTTCGGCGGCGTGGAAGCCCTGCCCGGCGACTTCGCCACCACCTATCTCGGCCAGTCGGCAACGCCGCAGGCGGTTGAAAACATCCGCAAGGATCTCGGCCTCGACAAGCCGTTGACCGAGCGCTACCTCAACTGGCTCGGCGGCGCCGTCAAGGGTGATTTCGGCACCTCCTGGGCCAGCAAGAACTCCGTCAGTGAACAGATCGGCAAGCGGCTCGGAAACTCGCTGTTTCTCGCCTTCTTCGCCGCACTGGTGTCCGTGCCGCTCGCCGTCGCACTCGGCATGCTCGCCGTGCAGTATCGAAACCGTCTGCCGGACAAGATCATCAACGTCATCTCGCTCGCGGCGATCTCGCTCCCCGAGTTCTTCGTCGGTTACCTGCTCATCCTGTTCTTCGCAGTTCAGTTCGGCGTCGCGACCTTCCCGGCCACCGTCTATGACAGCATGGGCTTTGGCGAACGCCTGTCCGCCATCGCGCTGCCTGTTGCCACGCTCGTGCTCGTGGTCCTTGCCCATATGATGCGCATGACACGGGCAGCTATCCTGAACGTCATGTCCTCGGCCTATGTCGAGACCGCGGAACTGAAGGGGCTCAGCGCCTTTCGCATCATCGCGAAGCACGCAGCCCCCAATGCCGTTGCGCCGGTCATCAACGTCATCGCGCTCAACCTCGCCTATCTCGTCGTCGGCGTCGTCGTGGTGGAAGTCGTGTTCGTCTATCCCGGCATGGGCCAGTACATGGTCGATGCCGTCACGGTGCGCGACATGCCGGTGGTGCAGGCCTGTGGCCTGATCTTCGCCGCCTTCTACATCTTCCTCAACATGGCTGCGGATATTCTCGCCATCCTCGCCAATCCGAGATTGAGGCATCCACGATGAGATTGAGCTCCATTCCCATAAGCGCCTGGGTCGGCATCGCCGGTATCGTCCTTGCCCTCTTCTGCGCCATCTTCGCGCCGTGGATCGCCCCGTTCGGCGAGCGCGACGTGGTCGGCGATATCTGGCTGCCGATGGGCGGCGACTTCCTGCTCGGCACGGACAACCTTGGCCGCGACCTGCTTTCCCGCCTCATCTTCGGGGCGAGAACAACAATCTTTGTCGCTTTAGCAGCAACATTCATTTCCTTCTCGCTCGGCATGCTGCTGTCGTTTACGGCGGCGGTCACCGGCGGCTTCATCGACCAGTTGTTTTCGCGTTTCAACGATCTGATGATGGCGATCCCGACGCTGATCTTTGCGCTCGTCGTGCTTGCCGTATTGCCACAACAACTCTGGATCCTGATCCTCGTCATGGCGGTCCTCGACAGTACCCGCGTCTTCCGCATCGGCCGCGCCGTAGCGCTCGATGTCGCGGTGATGGAATTCGTCGAGGCGGCTCGGCTGCGCGGCGAAGGCACAAGCTGGATCATCTTCCGGGAAATCCTGCCGAACACCCTGTCGCCGCTTCTGGCCGAATTCGGCCTGCGCTTCGCCTTCTCGATCCTGTTCCTCTCTACCCTCTCCTTCCTCGGCCTCGGCATCCAGCCGCCGGCCGCTGATTGGGGTGGCATGGTCAAGGACAACAAGGACGGCATCATCTTCGGCATCTCGGCAGCACTCGTGCCCGGCGGCGCGATTGCCGGCCTTGCCATCTGCGTCAACCTCGTCGTCGACTGGCTGATGAAGCGAACCTCGAGCCTCAAGGGAGGGCGCGGCGATGCCTGATCTGCTTTCGGTAAAAAATCTGAAGATCGAGGCCACCAGCTATCCGCCGGGTGAGCCGCCGAAAACGGTAACGCTGGTCGAAAACGTCTCCTTCGACGTCCAGAAGGGCAAGGTCCTCGGCCTGATCGGCGAGAGCGGCGCCGGCAAATCGACCATCGGGCTTTCGGCGCTCGCCTATGGCCGCGGCGGCGCATCCATTACCGGCGGGCAGGTGCTGCTCAACGGCAAGGATATCCTGGCGCTTGGCCGTGACGGCGTTCGCACCATCCGTGGCTGCAAGGTCTGCTATGTCGCCCAGTCTGCCGCTGCCGCCTTCAACCCGGCCCACAAGCTCGGCGAACAGGTGATCGAGGCCTCTCTGCGCCACAAGATCATGAGCCGCACGGAGGCGGAAAAGCGCGCGCTTTATCTCTTCAAGGTGCTTGGCCTGCCGAACCCGGAAACCTTCGGCGACCGCTACCCGCATCAGGTCTCGGGCGGCCAGTTGCAGCGAGCCATGACCGCCATGGCGCTCTGCCCCAATCCGGAGTTGATCGTCTTCGACGAACCGACGACGGCACTCGACGTCACCACCCAGATCGACGTTCTGGCGGCGATCAAGCATGCGATCGAGGAAACGCATACGGCCGCCCTCTACATCACCCACGATCTCGCCGTCGTCGCCCAGATTTCCGACGACATCATGGTGCTGCGCCACGGCAAGACCGTCGAATACGGAACGACCAAGCAGATCATCGAAGCCCCGAACCAGGACTATACGCGCGCGCTGGTCAGCGTCCGCCAGACCAAGCGCGAGGAAGCCCGCGACCAGAGCAATACGTTGCTCAAGATCGAGCATGTCAGTGCCGGCTATGCCAACGGCTTCAAGGTGCTGCATGACGTTTCCATGCATCTGCCCAAGGGCCAGACGCTGGCGATCGTCGGCGAAAGCGGTTCCGGCAAATCGACGCTGGCCCGCGTCATCACCGGTCTTCTGCCGCCTCAGGACGGTAAGATCACCTTCGACGGCAAGGAGCTTCCAAAGGCCCTCAGCGGGCGTACCAAGGACGAACTTCGCCGCGTGCAGATGATCTACCAGATGGCCGATACGGCGATGAACCCGCGCCAGACGGTGCGCGACATCATCGGCCGGCCGATCTCCTTCTACTATGGCCTTCACGGCGCCAAGAAGACGGAGCGGGTCAGGCAACTGCTCGACCAGATCGAGATGGGCGACCGGTTCCTCGACCGTTATCCGGCGGAACTTTCCGGCGGCCAGAAGCAGCGTGTCGCGATCGCCCGGGCGCTGGCGGCAAAACCGGAACTGATCCTCTGCGACGAACCGACCTCGGCGCTCGACCCGCTGGTGGCCGAAGGCATCCTGAATCTTCTTCTGAAGCTTCAGGAGGAAACCGCTGTTTCCTATGTCTTTATCACCCACGACATTGCCATCGTGCGCGCCATCGCCGACAGCGTCGCCGTCATGCACCGCGGCAAGCTGGTCCGCTTCGGCCCGAAGTCCAAGGTCCTGTCGCCGCCCTTCGACGACTATACCGACCTGCTTCTGAAATCGGTTCCGGAAATGGAGCTCGGGTGGCTTGAGAAGGTGCTGACGACACGAAGGATGGAAAGCGCGGGGAATTGAGCATCTGCGATCCAAAGGCAGCCCGAAGCCGATCAGCTCGGGCTGCAATCTTACTTGGCGGTGCAGTTCACATCGCCGGTGCGCTGCGCAGCCTCGCCTTCCAGCATGACCGAAGGATCGCCCTTCGCCGAGCAATCCCCCTTCACGCCGGTGCCGGAACGGAAATGCACGACGGGCTGCCCTTCGATGAAGATGCTCGGCACGGTCTCGTAGAGTTCGGGCGGGCAGTTGGCGACATCGGACAACCGGAGTGCCGGCTTGCCGCCGATCATGACGCTGGTGGAGCCCGACAGTGCGCAGGCCGGAATCGGTGGCGCGTCGTCACCGACGGCAGGAGCCGCAAAGGCAAGGATCAAAACGGCCGCCGAAACATTTCTCTTCAACATTCTCGTCCTCCCGCGACGCCGCCGAAAATGCGGCCGCGACAGCATGCAGAAAAGACCAGCACATGACCACAGGCAATTTCACCGTCATCGAGAACCAATGGATCGTCCTCCAGGACGGGACGCGGATGGCCGCGCGCATCTGGATGCCGGAGGGCGCCGACAGCGATCCGGTTCCGGCGGTCTTCGAGTACCTGCCCTATCGCAAGCGTGACGGCACCAGCCCGCGCGACGAATCCACCTACCCGGTTTTCGCCGCTGCCGGCATCGCCGGCGTTCGCGTCGATATCCGCGGTTCCGGCGAATCCGACGGCGTCATCGACGGCGAATACACGCCGCGCGAGCTGGCCGACGGCTGCGAACTGATCGCCTGGATCGCCGCCCAGCCCTGGTCGAACGGCAAGGTCGGCATGATGGGCATTTCCTGGGGCGGCTTCAACTGCCTGCAGGTGGCGGCGCTGAAGCCGCCGGCGCTGAAGGCGGTTATCTCGATCGCCTCGACCGTCGATCGCTACAATGACGACATCCACTACAAGAACGGCACGCATCTCTCCGCACAGCTTTCCTGGGCGGCGACCATGCTCGCCTACCAGTCGCGCTCGCCCGATCCGGCGCTGGTCGGCGAGATGTGGCGGCAGATGTGGCTGGAGCGCCTGGCGCTGGAGCCCTTCTTCATCGAGGAATGGCTGGAGCACCAGCGCCGTGACGCCTTCTGGAAGCACGGCTCGATCTGCGAGGACTTCGACGGCTTCCCGGTACCGGCCATGGTCATCGCCGGCTGGGCCGATGGTTACCGCAACACGCCGATGAAGGCAGCCGAGGGCATGGGCGATCGAGTGAAAGCCCTCATCGGCCCCTGGGTCCACAAATATCCGCATTTCGCCTGGCCGAAACCGCGCGCCGATTTCCATGGCGAGGCCATCGTCTGGTGGAACCGCTGGCTGCGCGATGAAGAGACCGGCGTCGAAAACCTGCCGCAGATGCGCGCCTTCATCCTTGACGGCCCGCGGCCGGCGCTGCGGCGCAATGTCGAGCCCGGTTTCTGGATTGCTCAAGACAAATGGCGCCCGCCGGAAATGCAGTGCTTCTATGTCGACCAGTTCGGCAGCCTGCAGGACGGTATGCCGATCGCCGGCGCCCACGATCACAACGCCTATCTGAGATCGCCGCTCGATACCGGCACCGCCGCCGGCGAATGGTTCACGCTGAAGCCGGACGCCGAAATGGCGGGCGACCAGCGGATCGACGATGCCGGCTCGCTGACCTTCGAGACCGCGCCACTGACCCATGCGGTCGACTATCTCGGCCAGCCGGTGCTGACCGCCGAGCTCGCCTGCGACGGCAATTGGGCAAACCTCATCGCTCGCCTCGTCGATGTCCATCCGGATGGCACGGCGACCCGCGTCACCTTCGGTGTGCTCAATCTGGCGCACCGCGACAATTACGCCGAGCCGAAGCCGATGGAGAAAGGCAAGAAAACGCAGATCCGACTGGTACTCGATGCCTGCGGCTATCGCTTCGGCGCCGGCCACCGCATCCGCCTGTCGCTCTCGACATCCTACTGGCCGATGGTCCTGCCTGCGCCGACCGATCCGGGCCTGGCCTTCGATCTCGCCTCCCTCGGCCTTGCCCTGCCGAAACTCGGTGACCATCAGGTCATCACCATGCCGGAGCCGGCAAATCCCGATCCACTGCCGAAATATACCGAGCTTGCGCCTGGCAAGACCAACCGCCGCGTCGAGCGCGACATGACGACCGGCGAGACGCGCTACCATATCTACGAGGATACCGGCCTGTTCGAACATCCGGGTACCGGTTTCGCCACGCAGGACATTCGCGACGAGACGTGGACCATCGCCACGGACGACCCTCTGTCGATGACAGGGGTATCGACCTGGACCTGCATTGCCAAACGCGAAAACTGGTCGGTCAAGACCGTCTCGATCTCGCGGATCGGCTGCACGGCAACCGAATGGCTGACATCCGCCTCGGTGACGGCCTTCGAAGGCGAAACACAGATCTTCCAAAAGATCTTCGAGAAGCGCCTTCCCCGCGACTTTATGTAACCCGTTAGACGGGCCTCGCTTCGGCCAAGGCGGCGAGCGCCCGCTCCCCGTCTGCGGCCGGCACGAAAATGTGGTCGTGGTGATAGGCCGCAACCACGTTGGCGCTGATGCCATGCCGCGTCAGCGCCGCCGCAACCGCTGCGGTCAGGCCAACCGCCTCGAGCGCCGAATGCACCGTCAGCGTGATGCAGCGCAGCACCGGCCCATAAGGCAGGCCGGCCCTGTCGGCCACGGTGCGCTCGAGGATCAGCGTCAGGCCCTCGTCCTCGCGGAAGAAGCCGAGCGGCGACAGCGAAAGCCAGTCACCCGCCGCCTCGCCCGCCACCGTGCAATAGACATATTCCGCGGGACGCAGGTCCGGGCGCATGTCGCGCAAGAGCACGTCGAGATCGGTAATAGCCGTCATATCCTGCATCCATTCCTTCTGACATCACACGAGCGTGTAGCGCTGCGGCGGGCTTCTCACTTTGGCGTTACGCACGCATTTGCGATTTGACCGGTGAAGGAGCGTCAGGCCACTGTTTGCGCATCAAGCAAGGCGCATGTCGCAAGGCTCAGGCGCTAACCAGACTGCGTCCGCGATAAAACAGGAGGAATGCCATGCCGTCCATCAAAACACAAACCGCCTTGCGAAAGACCGGACGCTCCCTCGTGCTCGGCCTTGGCGCAACCGCGATCGCTGCCGCGCTCTTCGCGATGTCCTCGACTTTCAGCAACGCCGCCGAAGAAGCCGTCGTCATTCCTCCTCCCGCCATCGATGAAACGGCGGGCGCAACCACCGAAAAAGCCGTCTTCGCCGGCGGCTGCTTCTGGGGCGTGCAGGGTGTCTTCCAGCATGTGAAGGGCGTGAAGAACGCCGTCTCCGGCTATTCCGGCGGCACGAAGGAGACGGCCGTCTACGAAACGGTCAGCAACGGCAATACGGGTCACGCAGAGTCAGTCGAGATCACTTACAATCCGAAAGAGGTCACCTACGGTCAGCTGCTGCAGATATTTTTCTCGGTGGCGCACAATCCGACACAATTGAACTATCAGGGCCCAGACCATGGTACGCAGTACCGCTCGGAAATCTTTGCCACCAATGGTGAGCAGAAGAAGATCGCGCAAAGCTATATCGCCCAGCTCGGCAAGGCGGGGGTGTTCGGCGAACCGGTCGTCACCAAGGTCTCGGATATGAGTGCCTTCTATCCGGCCGAGGAATACCATCAGGACTTCCTGACGCTCAATCCGACCTACCCCTACATCGTTTACAACGACATGCCGAAGATCGAGAACCTCAAGGCGCTCTTCCCGGCGAAATTCAGTGCCGACCCGGTTCTGGTCCTCAAGGCCAAGGGGTGATCAGAGCGCTCCTGCGAGGACACTGACACCCCAACAGAGATGCAGAAAGCCTTCCCGCGCGCCCTCGCTCATGTGACGGGCGCGCAGCCACGCATGGATCATCTGCGGCTCGTCGCGATAGGTGACGTTGACGCCGGCGGCGATCAGGCGCTGGGCGTAGACTGCAGCGTCGTCGCGCAAGGGATCAAAATGCGCCGAAGTAATATAGGCCGGCGGCAATCCGGAGAGGTCGGCGGCTTTCAGCGGATGGGCAAAGGCGTTCTCCGGCGGGGCCTTCAGCACGTCCCGGTAGTAGAGGACATCGGCCGTCGACAGACCCGGCGCCTCGGCCATTTCGGCATAGGAGCCCGACGTCAGGTCACCACCGAGCCCCGGATAGATCAGCACCTGCCCGACGATACCGGTGATTGCCTTCGCCTTCGCCTTCAACGCAATCCCCGCCGCCAGATTGCCGCCGGCGCTGTCGCCCGCGACGACCAGCGGTCGGCCATCGGCGAGAAGCCAGGTCAGCACCTCGAAACAGTCGTCGAAGGCGGCCGGCCAGACATGCTCCAGCGCCAACCGGTAGTCGACGGACACCAGTTCGGCCCGCGCCGCATGCGCGATCTCGGCGCAGATCGCGTCGTGGCTTTCGAGCGATCCGACGACAAAGCCGCCGCCATGGATGTAGAAAATCCGCGTCTGCGTTGCGACTTCAATAGGCCGATACCGTCGCACGGGAATCCGGCCGCCGACCGCCTCATCCTGCCGCGTCAATCCATCCGGCGACGGCGCGTCGAACTCGGCGCAGAGCGCGTCGTACCATTTGCGCTGCTGCTCGATGGGCGCATCCACCGCATCGGCGGGGTAGAATTCCTCGCAGCGCTTGTGGAAGGCGAGAATGCCGGGTTCGGTGGGGATTGCACGTGTCACTATAACCACCATAAATGGCAAACTGTCGATCAACAGATAAGCGCCGGCTTCACATTTGTATGCAAGAGGTTATCTGTGAAAAAAATGTGGAAGCAGTGGCGCAAAGTTGCACTTTCTCTTGCCGCCGTTCTTGTCATTCTTCCTCTCCTGATCAGTGCGATAGCGGTCACCGGCGGCATTTCTTATCTAGCGCGCCCGTTTGGTTTTCAGGGGCTCTCATTGCCAACAGGCGCGATGTATCCAACTCTTTGGGTTGGGGACTACATGATTTCCGACAATTCCGCATATGGCGACAGAAGCCCCTTCTCTGCCGGAAGTGACGGGCGGGCTCGACTGCAAACAAAGCCTCTGCAGGGGGATGTTGTCGTGCTTCTTCACCCCGATGACAATTTCACCTCCCGCTGGGTTAACTAAACCATGGCTTTCACCCTCCGTCAGCTCCAGTATTTCATCGCCGTCGCCGAACAGGGATCCATTACCCGAGCCGCGCAGAACCTGTCGATCTCGCAATCCTCGATCACCGAAGCCATCAAGGAGTTGGAGACGGACCTGGGCGTCGAACTGTTCGAACGGCATCCGCGCGGGTTGCACATCACCCATAACGGCCACCAGTTCCTGCGTCATGCGACCAAGATCCTCGCGGGTGTATCGGACGCGCGGCGCTCGTTTTCGCAGGAGCGGGAATCCCGTACCGGCGGCAAGCTCAATCTTGGCGTCACCTCGCTCGTCGCCGGTTACGTTCTCTCCGATCTCCTTGCCCGCTATCGCCGCGCCTGCCCGGAAGTCGAGGTCAGTGCCATCGAGGACAACGGCTCCTATCTCGAGCACCTGCTTGTTGGAGGCGAACTCGATGTCGCGGTCATGGTCATTTCCAACCTGCGCGACCGCATGGCGCTGCAGGCGGAAATCATCGAGACTTCGCCCTATCGCCTCTGGCTGCCGCTCGGTCATCCGCTGGTCTCGGCGGATATCATCTCTGTTGCCGACATCGCCAAGGAGCCGTTGATCATGCTGACGGTCGACGAAATCGAGGAGAATACCGGCAAGCTTTTGACCGCGCTCGGCGCCCGCCCGCATGTCGCCTTTCGCACCCGGTCGGTCGAGGCGGTGCGCAGCCTGGTCGCGACCGGCGCCGGCATCGCGCTCCTGCCCGATCTCGTCTACCGGCCCTGGTCGCTGGAAGGCGACAGGATCGAAAGCCGGGACGTCTCCGGCGCTCTCCCCGTGGTGCAGGTCGGCATGGTCTGGCGCAAGGGATCCGGGTTGCCGCAATCGGCAAAGGACTTCATCGGGGTTGCAGAGGCCCTGCGCAGCGGCAGGTCCCGGTAAAGTCGATCGATATCGGAAAAACCGATAGCAACATTCTGATTAATGAATTTGCGAAAGCGGCAAAATAGAGGCACCTTTTCTTCTGGGAACAGAACCGTGAAAAACACGGACCAAACCGGGAGATTGAAGATGAAGCAGATTCTGAAATCCTGCACCGCGCTCACCCTTTCGTTCGCCTTCGCCACCCATGCTTTTGCTCAGGAGGCGATGAAGGAACTCGGCAAGGGAGAAGGCGAACTGTCGATCGTCGCCTGGGCCGGCTATATCGAGCGCGGCGAGACCGACAAGGCCTATGACTGGGTCACCAGCTTCGAAAAGGACACCGGCTGCAAGGTCAGCGTCAAGACCGCGGCGACCTCGGACGAAATGGTCGCGCTGATGAACGAAGGCGGCTTCGACCTCGTCACCGCCTCGGGCGACGCGTCGCTCCGCCTCGTCGCCGGCAAGCGTGTCCAGCCGATCAACACCGCCCTCATCCCGAGCTGGTCGACCATCGACGAGCGCCTGCAGAACGCCCCTTGGCATACTGTGAACGGCACCCACTATGGCACGCCCTATGTCTGGGGCCCGAACGTGTTGATGTACAACACCGAGGCTTTCAAGGGCGAGGCGCCGAAGAGCTGGAACGTGGTGTTCGAAGAGATGACATTGCCGGACGGCAAGTCCAACAAGGGCCGCATCCAGGCTTATGACGGTCCGATCCATGTAGCGGACGCCGCCAACTACCTGATGTTCCACAAGAAGGAACTCGGTATCAAGGACCCCTACGAACTCAACGAGGACCAGTACAAGGCCGCACTCGACGTACTGCGTGTCCAGCGCACGCTGGCCGGCCGCTACTGGCATGATGCGATGATCCAGATCGACGACTTCAAGAACGAAGGCGTCGTCGCCTCCGGCTCCTGGCCGTTCCAGGTCAACCTGCTGAAGGCAGAAAAACTGCCGATCACCTCCGTCTTCCCGGAGGAGGGTGCCACCGGCTGGGCTGACACGACCATGCTGCATGCCGAAAGCACCCACCCCAACTGCGCGTATATGTGGATGGAACACTCGCTGTCGCCCAAGGTGCAGGGCGACGTTTCGGCCTGGTTCGGCACCGTTCCCTCGGTTCCGGCCGCCTGCAAGGGCAATGAACTGCTGACCGACGAAGGCTGTGCAACCAACGGCTACAACGACTTCGAGAAGATCAAGTTCTGGAAGACGCCCGTTTCCAAATGCGCGAGCCAGAGCGAGTGCGTGCCCTATCATCGCTGGGTGTCGGATTATATCGGCGTCATTGGCGGCCGGTAAGAAGAGTATAATCTACTGAATGCCCCTCACCCTAACCCTCTCCCCGTGAACGGGGAGAGGGGATGACGGAGATTGCCGCTTGCCCCTTCGCCCCGCTTGCGGGGAGAAGGTGGCCGACAGGCCGGATGAGGGGCACCTCGCAAAACATTCGGAGTCCCCTATGACCGCGGCCGTCCTGTTCGAAAACGTCTCCCGCCATTTCGGCACTGTCAAAGCGGTCGATGCGGTCGACCTTGAAATCGCGGCGGGCGAGTTCTTCGCGATGCTCGGCCCGTCGGGTTCCGGCAAGACGACCTGCCTGCGGCTGATGGCCGGCTTCGAGCAGCCGACCGGCGGCCATATCGAGATTTTCGGCGAGACGGCCGAGGGCGTGCCGCCCTATCGCCGCAGCGTCAATACCGTGTTTCAGGACTATGCCCTCTTTCCGCATCTCTCCATTCTCGACAACGTCGCCTATGGCCTGATGGTCAAGGGCATCGGCAGGCAAGAACGGCACAGGGCGGCGGAAGACGCGCTTGCCATGGTCAAGCTGCCGGGATACGGCCAGCGCCGTCCGGGCCAGCTCTCCGGCGGCCAGCGCCAGCGCGTCGCGCTCGCCCGCGCCCTCGTCAACAAGCCGAAGGTGCTTTTGCTCGACGAACCCCTCGGCGCGCTCGACCTCAAGCTGCGCGAGCAGATGCAGGAAGAGCTGAAGAGCCTGCAGAAATCACTCGGCATCACCTTCGTCTTCGTCACCCACGACCAGGGCGAAGCCCTGTCGATGGCAGACCGGATCGCCGTGTTCAACGACGGCAAGATCCAGCAACTCGGCACGCCGGAAGATATCTACCAGCGGCCACAGACCCGCTTCGTCGCCGATTTCGTCGGTTCGTCCAACATCCTGTCCAGCGCCATCTGCGCCAGGCTCGGGGTTCCCGCCGCAGCCGCGAGCCTGCGCCCGGAAGCGATTGCCATCGGCACCTCCTGGGCCGAGCAACTCACCCTGCCCGGTACTGTCACCGCCCGCAGCTTCCTCGGCGCGGTCAACCGCGTCAGCGTCGACTGCGACGGAGAAAAGATCATCGTTGCCAGCCCCGCCGCCATGCCCGTACCCGACATCGGCGCGCAGGTGCAGCTCGCCTTCTCGCGCAACGACCTACATCTGATGGAGGCTGCATGACCCTCGCCGCCACACAAACCATCCTGCCGAACAGGCCGCGCCTCACCGGACGAATTTCGGACTTCCTCTGGAAGCACCCGCACGTCCTGCTCGCCGTGCTGCTCGGCCCGCCCATCCTCTGGCTCGGCATCATCTATCTCGGCTCGCTGTTTGCACTTCTGCTGCAGAGCTTCTTCTCGATCGACGATTTCTCCGGGCTGATCAATTACGAGTTCACGCTTGCGACCTACAAGCAGCTGCTGTCGGATGCCAATTTCGACATCATCGTCCGCACGGTCCTGATGGCCGCCACGGTTACGCTGTTTTCGGCGCTGATCGCCTTCCCGATCGCCTACTACGCCGCACGTTACGCCAGAGGAAAATGGAAGGCTGTCTTCTATCTCGGCGTCATGCTGCCGCTGTGGTCGAGCTACCTCGTCAAGATCTATGCCTGGAAGCTGATCCTCGCCAAGGAAGGCATTCTCACCTGGGCCTTCACCAAGCTCAACCTGCTCTGGCTGCTCGACGGCTGGCTTTCGCTGCCCGTCATCGGCGGCAATTCGCTCTCGGTCAGCTATACCGGCACCTTCCTCGTCTTCGTCTATGTCTGGATGCCCTTCATGATCCTGCCGATCCAGGCAGCGCTTGAGCGCGTCCCTGCAAATCTGATCGAGGCCTCCTCCGATCTCGGCGGCACGCCGCAGCAGACATTCCGGCATGTGCTTTTTCCGCTGGCGCTGCCCGGCATCGTCGCCGGCTCGATCTTCACCTTCTCGCTGACACTCGGCGATTACATCATCCCGCAGATCGTCGGCTCGTCGCGCCTGTTCATCGGCCAGGCCGTCTATGCGCAACAGGGCACGGCCGGCAACATCCCGCTCGCCGCCGCCTTCACCGTCGTGCCGATCGTCATCATGGGCCTTTACCTCTGGATGGCCAAACGCATGGGAGCCTTCGATGCGCTCTGACCGCTCCACCTCTGCGCCGCTCGGCCTGAAGATCGCTGCTATCGGCGGCCTCGCCTTCCTGCACATCCCGATCCTCCTGATCTTCCTCTATGCCTTCACGACGGAGGAAAAGAGCTACCAGTTCCCGCCGCCCGGGTTGACGCTGCAATGGTTCGCCATCACCTGGGATCGGCCGGACGTCTGGGCGGCACTCACCTTGTCGGTTAAGGTCGCCACGATCGCCACGGCCATTGCGCTGGTGCTCGGCACACTTTGCGCCGCCGCCGTCAGCCAGACGCGCTTCTTCGGTCGGGAAACCATCTCGCTGCTCGTCATCCTGCCGATCGCCCTTCCCGGCATCATCACCGGCATCGCCCTGCGCTCGGCCTTCTCGATGGCCGATATCCCGTTTTCCTTCTGGACCATCGTGCTCGGCCACGCGACCTTCTGCATCGTCGTGGTCTACAACAATGCGGTTGCCCGCTTCCGCCGCGTCTCCGGTTCGCTGATCGAAGCGTCGATGGATCTCGGCGCCGACGGCTTCCAGACCTTCCGCCACGTCATCCTGCCCAACATCGGCACGGCGCTTCTGGCCGGCGGCATGCTCGCCTTCGCGCTGTCCTTCGACGAGGTCATCGTCACCACGTTTACCGGCGGCCAGCAGTCGACACTGCCGATCTGGATGCTCGAGGAACTGATCCGCCCGCGCCAGCGGCCGGTCACCAATGTCGTCGCCATGGTGGTGATGCTGGTGACGTTCCTGCCGATCCTGGCGGCCTACTACCTCACGCGTGACGGCGACCAGATCGCCGGCGCCGGCAAATAATCCGGACATCAAGGGAGAACGGACATGGATACGCAATTGCTGATCGGATCGACATTCGAGGCCGGAACCGAAGCCGAGGAACTTATCCTCAATCCACGGACCGGCGCCAAGATCATCGACCTGCCGGAAGCCTCGCAGTCGCAGATCGAGCGCGCTGTCGATGCGGCGGAAAAAGCCTTCGTCAGTTGGTCGATGACGACGCCCGGCGAGCGCTCCGGCTATCTCCTGAAGATCGCCGATGCCATCGAAAAGGACGCCGACGCCTTTGCGGCGCTGGAGGCGCTGAATTGCGGCAAGCCGATCAATGCCGTGCGCAACGACGAACTGCCGGCGATCATCGACTGCTGGCGCTTCTTCGCCGGCGCTGTGCGTTCGATGCACGCGCCTGTTGCGGGCGAATATCTGCCGGGCTTCACCTCGCTGATCCGCCGCGATCCGATCGGCATCGTCGGCTCGATCGCGCCGTGGAACTATCCGCTGATGATGATGGCCTGGAAGCTTGCGCCTGCGATTGCAGGTGGCAACACCGTCGTGTTCAAGCCGTCGGAACAGACACCGCTGACGGCGCTGAAAATGGCGCGGCTGCTCGCCGATATTCTGCCGGAAGGTGTCGTCAACGTCATCCTCGGGCGCGGCGAAACGGTCGGTAATACCCTGATCAACCATCCGAAGATCGGCATGGTTTCCATCACCGGCGATATCGCGACGGGCAAGAAGGTGCTGCAGGCGGCCGCCAAGACCGTCAAGCGCACCCATCTCGAACTCGGCGGCAAGGCCCCGGTGATCGTCTATGACGACGCCGACCTCGAAGCTGTCGTGAGTGGCATCCGCACCTTCGGTTACTACAATGCCGGGCAGGACTGCACCGCCGCCTGCCGTATCTACGCCCAAGACGGCATTTACGAGAAGCTGGTCGCCGACCTCACCTCGGCCGTCTCGACGATCAAATACAATCTCGCCGACGACACCGAAAACGAGATCGGCCCGTTGATTTCCAAACGCCAGCGCGACCGGGTGGCAAGCTTCGTCGAGCGCGCGAGCGAACAGAAGCACATCGAGATCACCACGGGCGGAAACCTCGGCAGCAAGGACGGCTTCTTCTTCCAGCCGACCGTCGTTGCCGGCGCGACCCAGGAAGACGAGATCGTCCGCCGCGAGGTCTTCGGCCCCGTCGTCTCGGTCACCCGCTTCACCGACAATGACCAGGCCGTCACCTGGGCGAACGACAGCGACTACGGCCTTGCCTCCTCCGTCTGGACCAAGGATATCTCCAAGGCGATGAAGGCGGCGTCTCGCCTGCAATATGGCTGTACCTGGATCAACACCCACTTCATGCTGACCAACGAGATGCCGCATGGCGGCGTCAAGCAGTCCGGCTACGGCAAGGACATGTCGATCTACGCGTTGGAGGACTATACGGCCGTCCGCCACGTGATGATCAACCACGGATAAAGGCTCTGCCGTCTTCCCGGCAACCACTACGTCCATCCTTCAGAGACCGCGCTTTTTTCAAGGCGCGGTCTTTTTAGGTTGTGGCTAAGGTATAAGTAACCATAGGTTTTTCTGGATGTTGCGCAAATCCCACACCCGATAAAACGTGAGTATTATACTCATGCATTTCACTTTGCCGTGAAAATAATCTTGATAGAAGGAGTCACCTTATAACGCTCCGCTTATCCAGAAAGTGCATGACATGCCCCGTTTTTGCCGCGCCACCCGGTCCACCGTCCGCTTCGCCCTCGCGGGTACTTCGCTTCTCGCTTTGTCGCTGACGGCCTTTGCCCAGGATGCGGCGCAGACCACCACGAGCGAAGGCGCAACAACGCTGGAGACCCTGACCGTTACCGGCGGCAGCGGCGGCGTCATCACCGCGGATGGCTATGTCGGCACCAGCAGCGCGACGGGCGCCAAGATCGACACACCCTTCCTGCAGACGCCGCAATCGATCTCGTCCGTGACCGAGCAGCAGCTGAAGGATCGCAACCCGCAGACCCTTCTCGATACGCTCGCCTATACGCCGGGTTCGCGCGTCGGCGCCTATGGGTTCGATCCGCGCTTCGATTCCTTCACGGTGCGCGGCTTCGACGTCACCTATAACGGCGTGTTCCGCGACAACCTGCGCCAGCCCGGCGCCAGCTCATCGCTGTTCAAGACGGAGCCTTACGGCCTGGAAGGCGTCTCGATCCTGCGCGGACCCTCATCCGCTCTTTATGGCGCATCCGGCGCGGGTGGTCTCTTCAACCTGATCACCAAGCGCCCCACGGAGGAGCCGCTGCGCGAGCTGCAGCTGCAATACGGCACCGACAACCGTTATCAGGGACAGTTCGATTTCTCCGGACCGATCAACGAAACCGATCCGCTGTACTACCGCATGACCGGGCTCCTGCGCGATGCCGACACCGAACAGGTGGGCGTACCGGACGACCGCGCCTATATCGCCCCCGCCTTCACCTGGAAGCCGGACGAAGACACCAAGCTGACCATCCTCGGCGAATACTCCCGCACCAAGACGGGCGGCACGGCGGCCTATTACAACGATCCTCTGACCGGCGAAGTAACCGACATCTTCTCCGGCAATCCGGACTTCAACGATTCTGTCCAGAAGCAGGCCCGCATCGGTTATGAATTCGAGCACCGGCTGAACGAGACATTCACCTTCCGCCAGAACATGCGCGTCTCCACGCTGAACACTGATACCGATTGGGCCTTCGCCTATGCGCCGAACGCTGTCGATCCGACGCTACTCGACAGCAGCGCCGGCACGTTCGACGAGCGGTTGACGGCCTTCGTGATCGACAATCAACTGGAAGCCCAGTTCGACACCGGCGCCCTCGATCACACGCTGCTCGCGGGCATCGACTACAGCAAGCTGCGCTTCCGCTCGCTTTCCGGCACCGGCTTCACGCCGCCGCTCGATACCAATGATCCGACCGAGGGCCGCCCGACCGATCCGATCGACTTCACCAGCCGTGTCGTTCAGGATCAGTGGCAGCTCGGCACCTATCTGCAGGATCAGATCCGCTACGACGCCTGGACCCTGACGGCCGGCGCACGTTACGACTGGGTCTCGACCGATACCGACACGACTGATCTCACCACCGATGCGGTGGACTCGGTGTCCCAGACGGACAAGGCGTTTTCCGGCCGTATCGGCCTGACCTACGAAACCGATTTCGGCCTCGCCCCCTATATCAGCTACTCCACTGCCTTTTCCCCGAACGCCGGTATCAACCGGGAGACCGGCTCTCCCTTCAAGCCGACGAAAAGCGAGCAGGAGGAAATCGGCGTCAAGTATCTGCTGCCGAACAGCAACACGATGATCACCGCCGCGCTGTTCAACATCGACCAGAAGAACAGCCTCTACTACGAGGTTATCGATCTGGGGAGCGGGCCTGAAAACGTTCAGGTGCAGCGCGGCAAGGTGCGCTCGCGCGGCTTCGAGGTCGAGGCAAACACCAGCCTCGACAACGGCCTGTCGCTGATCGCATCCTATACCTATACCGATATCAAGATCACCGAGGGCGCGGCCGACACGGTCGGCAACTACGTCTCCTCCGTGCCACGTCACATGGCATCGCTCTGGGCTGACTATACGCTTCCCGAAGACGGGCCGGGCGCAGGCCTCGGTTTTGGTGCCGGCGCCCGTTTCCTCGGTTCGAGCTACGGCAACGACCAGAATACGACCCGCAATTCGTCGCGCGTCCTGTTCGATGCCGCCGCCCACTATGACTTCGCGGCAATCGACAAGAAGTATGAGGGCCTGCGCCTGCAGGTGAATGCCACCAACCTTTTCGACCGGCGCGAAGCGGTCTGCTCGGCAGGCTTCTGCTACCGCGACCAGGGCCGCGCCGTCATCGGCTCGCTGAAATACAGCTGGTAAGACCTTGGTCACCGCCGCGAACCATGGTGCAAGGACCGCTTTCGGGCCACCCGGCCTGAAGGCGGTCTTTGCCGGCGAACATGCCTGGTGCGGCGAGAAGATGATGCTCTCCGCGGATCTCGACGGTGCCGTTCCGCTGGCGGACTTCTTCGGTTCCGGCGGGTTTTCCGCTGCTCTCGATACCTATGCCACGGCCCATGGCGGCACGGACCGGCGCGCAGTCGCCTCCATATGGTCCCTGTACTATTTCTCGATCCTGACAATCCCCTACATCGTCGCGCGCCGGGCCGATTGCGCACTGCCGATCGCCGTGCACAACATGACGATTGCCCTTGCGGAAGACGGGCTGCCGCGCGCACTCGGGCTTTCCAGCGAAGGCGATTGGAGCGACGGCGACAATGACGACCTGCTCTCCTTCGTGATTCCTCTGGTCAGCCAGCATATCCCCGACATCGTTTCGCAGTTGAAGGCGCAGGGCGGCATTGCCCCGAAACTGGCCTGGAACAATGCCGCCGTCTATATCGACTATGCCTTCAATGCGACGGAGCGCGAGCGCCCGGCCGATGGCGACGTGTGGGCCGCGCGACCGTTGTTCGCGGAGCCGCGGCTGCCGGACGGTTCTCCCAATCCCTTCCTGGGTTGCCTGCGCCATGAGATCGAAGGCGGGCAAACCGTCTGCCGCCGCAAGGTCTGCTGCCTGCGCTATCTGCTGCCCGGCATTCCAAGCTGCGGCGAACTCTGCGCCCTGCCCGCTCAAAGAAAGCAATGATCGTGAAGCGCCTTCTCCTCCTGACCCTCGGCCTGCTTCTCGCCTTCGCCTCCCTGGCGAATGCACAGGAGCGCTGGCCGATGACGCTTACCGACGCCATCGGCCGCCAGGTGACCATCAAGGCAAAGCCGAAAGCGATCCTGCTCGGCAGCGGCTTCAACCTGGTCGCGCTGTCGCTGATCCACCCGGACCCGGTCAGCCTGCTTGCCGGCTGGTCCGGCGACATGAAAGGCGACAATCCTGAGATCTACAAGGATTTCGTCGCGAAATTTCCGGCACTTGCCGATGTACCGATCATCGACGACGGCACCGGTGGTGGCCTGTCCTTCGAGACCATCCTGTCGCTCAAGGCGGACCTTGCCATCATGGCGAACTGGCAGGCGGACAGCGAACTTGGAAAAAGGGCGATCGACTATCTGGAAACGACCGGCGTGCCGGTCTTCATCGTCGACTTTAACAGCGACCCCATGAAGAACACGCCCGGCAACATGCGCCTGCTTGGCAAGATCCTCGAACGCGAGGAACAGGCAAACGCCTTCGCCGATTTCTACGAGGAGCACCTGAAGCGGATTACCGAACGCGTCGCGGCGCATCCCGAACCCGGCCCGACCGTTTTGATGGATGCGTTCCCCAATCCGGATCGCTGCTGCTACGCTTACGGAACGGGCGGCCTCGGCGAGTTTATCGGCATCACCGGCAGCCGCAATATCGCCGACAACAACCTGCCGCGCCAGGGTGGCATCGTCAGCAGTGAATATCTGATCGCCGCCGACCCGGAAGTCTATATCGCCACGGCGTCACCGGGCGGCACCTACAGCGCCTTTTCCGTCGGCCCCGGCGTCCCTGCCGCGGAGGCCCGCGAGACGCTTGGCGAGGCCGTAAAAAGTCCGGTGCTCGCCAATCTTTCCGGCGTACAGAACGGCCGCGTGCATGGATTGTGGAATTTCTTCAATGCCGTGCCGCTGAATATTCTCGCGGCCGAGGCCTTCGCCCGATGGCTGCGGCCGGAACTCTTTGCCGACGTCGATCCCGACGAGAGCCTGAAGGAAATCAACGAGCGCTTTGCTGCCGTTCCCTTCAACGGATCCTTTTGGATCAGCCTGAAATAGAAAAAATGGCCGGGTGTAAATCCGGCCATTTTGACGATGCTCTGTTACGCGGCCTTCTTGAGAGCCGTTGCATTGACCGATGCTTCGGCAAGCTTCGTCAGGTCGTGATCGGTCTTGCCTTCCTGCTGCAGCGTTTCGTCGAGCAGTTTGACCGCATCGTTGAGGCCGAGCATCATTGCCCAGGTCTTCAGCGCGCCATAGCGGGCCATTTCATAATGCTCGACGGCTTGCGCCGCGGCCAGAAGGCCGGCATCCAGCGCCGGCGATCCCTTGAATTCATCGAGGATTTCCTCGCCTTCCTCGATCAGGCCGTCGATCGCCGGACAGGTCTTGCCGACGGCGCGCTTGCCGAAGATTTCGAAAACCTGCTGCAGGCGTTCGAGCTGACCTTCGGTTTCGTCGCGATGCTTTTCGAATGCCGCCTTCAGCTTCGGGCTCTGGGCGCCCCTGGCCATTTTCGGCAGGGCCTTCAGAATCTTGCGTTCGGCGTAGTAGACATCCTTGAGCAGGCCGTAGAACAGGTCTTCCAGGGCTCTTTCTGCCATTGGTTTCCTCCTTTTGATGATTGAAACACGTCGGGGGCGACCTGCTGGAAACGGGTTGGCGCGCGCTTTGTTCCACTTTGCATGACAATCGCAGCCCTGCCCCGCACCCCGCTTCCCTCGCGTCCACGCCCCGCCTATATAAAGAGCGGGAGGACTTTGATGATTTGGATATTTCCTGCGCTTGCAGGCCTTTTGATCGTCTATTTCGCCATGCGCTCGTCGCGCTTCCAGCGTTTTGCCGAACCAGCACTCAGCCTGATGGTCGCAGTCGGGCTGATCATCGCCTTCATCATCTGGATCAGTGAAGGCAACAATACTCCCAACGCGGAGACCGATCAGAGCCGACAGCAGGTCCAACCGGCGCTGACACCGGACGACATCTCCGTTGACGGACTGGCGTTCACACGCAACCGTCCGGACACGAGCTATCGTGCGACCGGCGCGGTAGTAAACAAGAGCGGCTTCAATCTCGACTATTTCAAGCTGTCGGTGACGCTCGAGGATTGCCCGCAAAACCAGTGCAGAATGCTCGGCGAGGACACCGCCCTCATTCTCGCGCGCATTCCTGCGGGCCAGAACCAGAGCTTCGAAACCTACTTCACCTTCCCCAATCGCTATGGCGTCGAACCGACGGCGCCTAAATGGTCCTACCGGGTCACCGAGGTCCGCGGACGGCTGCCCTAAACGCCGGGGATCAGGTCGCCCGGCTGATCTCATCCAGATACCAGTTGATATAGCGCAGCTCGTTCTGCTCCATCGGCGCGATCGGCCCGGGCACGAAATAGTGCGAACGGACGCCGCGCGACGTGTGCTCGATGATCGTCTTGTCCTCGTCGGTGGTCACCGTCCAGAGCCAGGTGAGCTTGGCGAGATCATAGTCCCGGCCCTCCTCGGCCTCGCCGTTGACGAGCCAGATCAGCTCCATCTCGCAGGCTTCCGGCCCCTTCGGAATGAAGCGGTAGATCATGCCGTGGTCGGGGTAGCAGACGAGGAAGGATGTGCCGCCGAGATGGACGGAGGTCACGCCGCCGTCGAATTCGGTAAAACGGCCCATCAGCGTGCTGAGCGGCGATCCGTCCTGGCTGCCGGTCTTGACGCCGTCATAAAGCGCATAGCGAAACGCATGGATGGTTTCCTTGCCGTTCGCCGACGTCTGCCAGTGATCGCCGGAACCGACCTCTATGCCGAGCGCGCAGGTGCGCTCCTCCATCGCGGCGTTCAGCGCCTCGATCATGTGCAGCGGCTGTTCGAGCGCATGGGTCTGCGAATATTCCGGATGCGCCGGACCGCAATGGTAACATTCGACATAGTTTTCCACCGCCAGCTTCCAGTTGGCATCGACCGGATAGCTCTGCCGATGCGCCACCTTGGCCTGCCCCCAGCCATACTGGCCGCAGGTGGCGTGCAGCAGATTTTCGACCTCGGAGAAATCCAGCGGGTTGTCCGCGAAGGAAATGAAGATCAGGCCTTCGACCACACGGACATGCAGTTTCTTCAGCCCATGGTCCTCCCGCTTGAAATCCTTCGGCATCAACCGCGCGGCTTTCAGGCTCCCGTCATTGCCGTAGCTCCAGGCATGGTAGGGACAGACGAAGACACGGGCATTGCCCTTGTCCCTGGTGCAGACCTCGGCGCCGCGATGGCGGCAGACATTGAGCAGTGCGTGAATTGTCCCGTCGGCATGGCGCGTCACGATCACCTGCTCTGAGGCCATCCGAAACACTTCGAAGTCATTCGGCTTCGGAATGACACTCTCATGCGCGACGCAGTGCCAATGCCGGCGGAACACGCGCTCCAGATCCCGCTCATAGATGTCCGGGTCCATGTAGAACGGCCGGGCAAGACCGTGGCCCGGCTTGTGGGCGGCAACGAGCTGGTCGATGCGGTCAGTGGAGGTTGCGATGGTGTTTTTGGCGTCAGGTGCGAGCATGGGAGTTCCTCCAGGCTGAAGAGCACGCGGCGCACCCCCCTCTTCGAGACATCTCCCCCTCAAGGGGGGAGATCAAGCGATCGCGGTTACCCCTCAGCCCAACAACAACAAACCGAGTTCGCGTCGGGCGAAGATCGGTGACATTCGTCGCAGCCGGAGCCGCCACCAATCTTCCCCCTTGAGGGGGAGATGTCACGAAGTGACAGAGGGGGGTAACCGCGATCGCCGAATTCTCCTGCATCATCACATCCTCACCCTCTCGGCCTTCGGGTCGTACATCGGTGCAAGCGACGCCTCCGCCTTCACCCGCGTACCGGCAATCTCAATCTCGTAGGTTGAGCCAAGTACATCCGCCTCGCTCTCGCCTTCGCAGGGCACATAGCCAAGCCCGATCGCACCGCCGAGATGGTGGCCGTAGTTGCCGGAAGTCACCGTGCCGACGATCCGGCCATCGCGCACCACCGCCTCGTTGTGAAAGAGCAGCGGCTCGGGATCGGCAAGCCTGAACTGTACCAGCCGGCGAGACAGTCCCTTTTCCTGTTTCCTCAGCACCGCATCGCGGCCGATGAATTCGCCTTTCTGCGTCCGCACGGCAAAGCCGAGCCCGGCCTCCAGCACATGGTCCTCGTCGGTGATGTCGTGGCCGAAATGGCGGAAGGCCTTTTCGATACGGCACGAGTCCAGCGTATGAATACCGCAGAGTTTCAGCCCGATGTCCCTGCCCGCCTCCTCCAGCGTCTCGAACACATGCGCCGCCTGGTCGGTGGAGACATAGAGCTCCCAGCCCAGTTCGCCGACATAGGTGACGCGGTGGGCGCGAGCGAGACCCATGCCGATTTCGATCTCCCGCGCTGTGCCGAAGGGATGGGCGGCATTGGAGAAATCGTTCGGGCTGACGTTTCTCATCAGCTCGCGTGCCTTTGGTCCCATGATGCAGAGCACCGATTCCGAGGCGGTGACGTCTGTGACGACCACGAACTCCTCGGCGATATGCTTGCGCAACCAGGCAAGATCACGTTGCAGCGTCGCGCCGGGAACGACGAGCAAAAACGCCGTTTCGGAGAGCCGCGTGACCGTCAGGTCGCTCTCGATGCCGCCGCGCGCATTGAGCATCTGGGTGTAGACGATGCGGCCCTGGGCCACATCCATCTGGTTGGCGCTGAGCCGCTGCAGGAAGGAAAGCGCATCACGGCCCTCGACGCGAATCTTGCCGAAAGACGTCATGTCGAACAGGCCAACGCCGGTGCGAACCGCCAGATGTTCGTCGCGCTGGTTTTCGAACCAGTTCTGCCGCTTCCAGCTGTATCTGTATTCCCGCTCCTGTCCCGGCTTGGCAAACCAGTTGGCCCGCTCCCAGCCCGCCACTTCGCCGAACACCGCGCCACGGGCCTTCAGGTGCTCGTGGATCGGTGAGCGGCGCACACCGCGCGCCGTCGCCATCTGGCGATAGGGAAAGTGATCGGCATAAAGCAGGCCGAGCGTCTCGGTCACCCGCTCCTTGAGGTAAGTGCGGTTCTTCTGGAACGGCTGTGCCCGGCGGATATCGACCTCCCAGAGATCGAACGGCGGCTCGCCATCATTCATCCACTGCGCCAGCGCCATGCCGGCGCCGCCGGAGGAGACGATGCCGATCGAATTGTAACCGGCTGCGACCCAATAACCCTTCAGTTCCGGCGCTTCACCGAGATAGTAGCGGTCGTCGGGGGTAAAGCTTTCCGGCCCGTTGAAGAAGGTGTGGATCCCGGCCGTTTCCAGCATCGGCATGCGGTTGACCGCCTGTTCGAGGATCGGCGCGAAGTGATCGAAATCCTCCGGTAGCTGGTCGAAACAGAAATCCTCGCGAATGCCGTCCATGCCCCAGGGCTTGGCCACCGGCTCGAAGGCACCGAGCAACATCTTGCCGGCATCTTCCTTGTAATAGGCGCATTCATCGGGCACGCGCAGCACCGGTAGCGACTTCAGCCCCGCGACCGGCTCGGTGACGATATAGAAGTGCTCGCAGGCATGCAGCGGCACGGTGACACCGGACATGTTGGCGAGTTCCCTGCCCCACATGCCGGCGGCGTTGACGACGTTCTCGGTCTCGATCGTGAACGTCTCGCCGTTCTGCTCGCAGGTGACGCCCGACACGCGGCCGTCCTTCTTGTGCACGGCGGTCACCTTGACGCCCTCGAGAATGGTTGCGCCGTTCTGGCGGGCACCCTTGGCGAGCGCCATGGCGATATTGGCCGGATCGCACTGGCCGTCGAGCGGCAGGTGCACGGCGGCAACCACATCCGACACATTCAGATGCGGATACATCGCCTTGACTTCATCCGGCGAAATCTCGCGCACATCGACATCGAAGGCGCGGGCGAGCGAGGCCTGGCGATAAATCTCCTGTTTGCGCTCCTCGGTCAGGGCCACCGTGATCGAGCCGCACTGGCGCATGCCCGTGCCGATACCGGTTTCGGCTTCCAGCTTGGTGTAGAGATCGGCCGAATATTTCGCCAGCCGCGTCATGTTCTGCGAAGCGCGTAGCTGGCCGATCAGGCCGGCCGCATGCCAGGTCGTGCCGGAGGTCAGCTGCTTACGCTCCAGAAGGACGACGTCGGTCCAGCCGAGTTTCGCCAGATGATAGGCGACCGAACAGCCGGATACGCCGCCGCCGATGATGACGGCTCTCGCCTTTGTGGGGATCGCCTTTGTCATGCGCGCAGTCTTTCATTCTTGGGATCAAACAGCGGCTGATCAACCTGGACCACGGCCTTGAAGCGGTCGCCGAAAATCTCGACCTCGACCTCGGTTCCGGGCTCCGCCAGATCGGCGCGCAGCATGCCCAGCGCCACGGACTTGCCGATGCGGTAACCCCAGTTGCCCGAGGTCGTTTCGCCAACCACCTTGCCGCCATGCCAGAGCGTCGACATGTAGGGCGCGTCGCAGTCTCCGGCGTCAACCACCAGCGTGACGAAGCGCTTGGTGACGCCGTGCTGCTTTTCGCGTTCCAGCGCCGCCTTGCCCTTGAAGTCGGGCTTGGCCCAGTCAACGAAGCGCTCAAGCCCGCCCTGCAGAATGGTGTAATCGGTCGAAAGGTCGCCCTTCCAGGCGCGGTAACCCTTCTCGATGCGCAGACTATCCAGCGCCTCCATGCCGAAGGGCTTCAAGCCATGCTTCTGCCCGACCGCCCAGACCGTGTCGAAAATCACGGCTGTGTCATCGATCTTGGTGTGCATTTCCCAGCCGAGTTCACCGGCAAAGGACACGCGCAACAGCTGGCACCAGCGGCCGGCGATCTGCACCGACTGATGCGTCAGCCAGCCCTTGGAAAGATCGGTATCGGAAACCTCGGCGAGAATGTCGCGCGACTTCGGGCCGGAAAGGATCTGGCAGGTGAAGTTCTCGGTGACATCGTCCAGCGTGAAGGCTGCATCCTTCGGCAGGTGTTTTTTCAGCCATTCGAAATCGTGCCACTGCGCGGTCGCCGCCGTGATCAGGAAGAAGAAATCCTCCTCCAGCGCCATGACCGACATTTCGGTGACGATGCGGCCCTTGTCGTCAGAGAAATAGGCAAGCCCGATGCGACCGGGCTTCGGCACCTTGCCGGTGATGAGGCTGAGCAGCCAGTCGCGCGCGCCTTCGCCCTTTAACCGGTAGCGGGAAAAGCCCGGCAGATCGAGAATGCCCGCAGCGTCCCGCACCGCCAGGCATTCCTCCTCGATCCGCTTCTGCCACGGCCCCGCCCGATTCCAGGTCTGCGTTGATTCTTCCGACGTATCGTCGCCGGGCTTGGCGTACCAGTTGGCGCGCTCCCAGCCGTTATAGGGCTTGAACTGCGCACCAAGCGCCGCGATCCGGTCGTGGATCGGCGACAGCTTCCTGTTGCGGCCGGCAGGCCAGGCATGTTTCGGGAAATGCATCGCATATTCGTGGCCGTAGACTTCCATGCCCTTGGCGATGCAGTAGTCCTGGTCGGAGGCAAAGCGCGTATAGCGGCGCGGGTCGCAGGACCACATGTCCCACTCCGTCTGCCCTTCGGCCACCCATTCGGCCAGCACCTTGCCGGCGCCGCCCGCCTGGCAGATACCGAAGGTGAAGACGCAGGCCTCGAACGCATTCGGCACGCCCGGCATCGGCCCTACGAGAGGGTTTCCATCCGGCGCATAGGGGATCGGCCCGTTGATCATGCGCGACAGGCCCGCAGTGCCGAGAATCGGTACGCGCTCGACCGCGTCAGTGAGATACCATTCCAGCCGCTCCAGATCGTCGGGAAAAAGCTGGAAGGAGAAATCCTCCGGCATCGGATCGTCCGGCGTCACCCAATGCGCCTTGCAATTGCGCTCATAGGGGCCGAGGTTCATCCCGGTCTTTTCCTGCCGCAGATAATAGGAACTGTCGACGTCGCGCAGCAGCGGCAGCTTGTGGCCCGCCTCCTTCGACCATGCCGCCAGCTCCGGAATTTCCTCAAACAGCATGTACTGATGGCTCATCACCATCATCGGCACGTCGCGGCCGAACCACTTGCCGACCTCGCGGGCATAGTAGCCGGCGGCATTGACGACATATTCGCAGCGGATCTCGCCTTGCGGCGTGGAAATGATCCACTCATCGTTTTCCCGGCGAGCGCCGGTGGCCGGACAGAACCGAAAAATCTTCGCGCCCATGTCGCGCGCGCCCTTTGCCAAGGCCTGTGTCAGCTGCGCCGGATCGATATCGCCGTCATAGGGATCGTAGAGCGCGCCGGTGAGGTCATGCGTCTCGACAAAGGGGTATTTCGACTTGATCTCATCGGGCGACAGGATGTCGAGGTCCATGCCCTGGTACCGTCCCATCCCGACGACACGCTTGAACTCCTGCAGCCGCTCCTTCGAGTGACCGAGCCGGATCGAGCCGGTCACATGGTAGTTCATCGGATAGCCCACCCGAGCGCCCAGCTCGCGATAGAGCGAGGCTGAATAGCGCTGCATGTTCATGATCGACCAGGAGGACGAAAACGTCGGCACATTGCCGGCGGCATGCCAGGTCGACCCTGCCGTCAATTCGTTCTTTTCCAGAAGCACGCAGTCCGTCCAGCCCGTCTTGGCCAAATGGTAGAGCGCCGAGGCGCCGACGGCACCTCCCCCAATGATCACGACACGCGCGTGAGACGGCAGATTCGACATCGCAGCTCCCCTGTTTGACAAGAGTTTTGGCGAGAACCAGCTCTTCATCAAGCAGCCGGAATTCGCTTTATTGATCGAAGAATTCGATTAGATTGGATCGGATTAAGACCCCTCCCCAACCCTCCCCACGAGGGGGAGGGAGCCGACCGCGTTTGCCTCGCCTTTTTCTGTGCTTTGGACGGCAGGCGAGCGGCACACGGGATAACCCCCTCCCCCTCGTGGGGAGGGTTGGGGAGGGGTTTCAACGGCACATCGGGCACCTTCATGCAGATCGACCTCATCGAAACCTTCCTCGACCTGATGGAAACGCGCAGCTTCAATCGCACGGCGGAGCGGCTGAACATCACGCAATCCACCGTCTCCCACCGCGTCAAGGCGCTGGAGGCGCAGTTCAACCGCAAGCTCTTCACCCGCAACAAGGGCGGTACAACGCCAACGCCATCCGGCCTGCGCTTCCTCGACCACGCGAAAGCCCTGCAGCACCAATGGCACGAAGCGACGCGGGCGGTGGAGAATGCCGGCGCCTATGAGCGCTCCATGCGCCTCGGCATCCAACACGATCTCGCCGAAGTCTTTGCCGGCCGCTGGCTTTACGCGGTCCGCGCCGACCTGCCGGCAACATCGATTTACATGGAAGCGGATTATTCCAACCAGATGAACCGGGACCTCGCGGCCGGCGATCTGGATCTCGCCATCCTCTATACCCCACACTACCTGCCCGACCTGCACTACGAACGCATCGGCGAAATGATTTACAGGCTGGTCAGCACCACCGCGCGGACAGTCGGTGAACTGCAGCCCGAGACCTATATCCAGGCCGTCTATTCACCCGCCTTCGACCGGGCGCACAGGTTGGCTTTGCCGCATCTTTCAGCGGCGCCGCTGGCTTCGGGACAGAACATAGCCATCATGGATTTGCTGAAGACGCTGGGGGGCGCCGCCTACGTCATGAGCAGCACCGCGGCTGACCTTGCCAGGGAAGGCGCAGCTTTCCCGATAGAGGATGCGCCGCCCATTCCGCAGGCCGTCTATGCCGCGACGAGCATCCGCACACGGCACGCGCACCAGCACCGCCGCATCATCGGTGTCATGCAGGATCTGCTGGCTTCCTAAGCGCTGCCTGCAGAAATCCCGTCAAAACTGGAGGGCAAGTTCGGTGTTCTGCATTTCTATCAACTGGGCCAGCATATCAGGGCCGGAGACCGGATAAGCGATCGCGTAACCCTGCAGAACATCGCAGCCGAGCCGCGTCGAAAGCTTGGCGTGCTCCTGCGTCTCGACCCCTTCGGCGACCACTTCGATGTCGAGCGCCTTGGCAATGTCGACGATCGAGCGCAGCAGCCGCTTCTGTTCGCGCGAGGTGGTGATCGGAAAGACCAGCCGCCGGTCGATTTTCAGCCGCCGCGGCTTCACCTTCGTCAGCCCGATGATCGAGGCGTGTCCGGAACCGAAGTCATCGATCTCGATGTCTATGCCCATCTGCTTCAAGGCAGCAACATTGGAAAGCACGCCTTCTTCGCTGTCGTCGAGAAAGATCGTCTCCAGCAATTCGAAGGACAATGTATCCGGCTCGACATCCATCTGCTGAAGCTCGTCGATCAAGAGCGGATCGGACAACCGCGCCGCCGAAACATTCACCGCTATCCGCGGAACGTGCACGCCCTGACGCATCCAGGCTCGCCGGTCCTTCAACGCAGCCTTCAGAATTGCGGCGTCGAGGTCGTCCAGCATGCCAAGGCCTCCCGCTACGGTGATGAACTCTCCCGGCAACAGAAGCCCGCGTTTCGGATGACGCCACCGCGCCAAAGCCTCCAGTCCGACGATGCGGCGGGTGCGCGCATCGACCTGCGCCTGGTAGAAGGGAACAAACTCTCCCTTCTCAAGTCCGCGCGTAAATTGCTTGGCGACGCGACGCTCGTTGTTGAGCTGCGCCTTGAGCTGTGCCGAGAAAACCTCCACCCTGCCCCGACCTAGTTTCTTGGCGCGGTGCAAGGCAATATCGGCCTCGGTGAGCAGGCTAGCGACATGTCTGCCACTGGCGGAGGCCAGTCCGATCGATGCGCCGGTGCGCAGCACTTCGTCATTGTGCCAGATCGATTGCTTCAGTTGCTGGGCGAGCCGCTCGGCAACGGTCTTCAAATCCTCGATAGAGTTGAAATTGGCGATCAGCGCCGCAAATTCGTCGCCGCCGATACGCGCGACGAAGGCGTTGCTCGGCAATGCGGCGACAATCCGGCTGGCCGCGGATTTCAGCACATTGTCACCCACCGAATGGCCGGCCGTATCATTGATCTGCTTGAACCGGTCGAGACCGATATGAAGGATCGCCAACTTGTCCAGCCCGGCATCCTCGGAAAGTTCCACCAATCGACGGTCGAAGAAGCGGCGGTTCGGTAGCCCGGTCAGATAATCGTGCTCGGCCGCGTGCTCGATCCGTCGGGCGCTCGCCTCGAGAGCGACGGCGCGTTTCTCGGCAATGGCCTTCTGCCGCTGCAGTTCCCGATTGAGCAGCACATCCGCCGTCACGTCCCACTCGACACCGATGAAGGTGATGTTTCCATCGTTCTCGAAGCAATGCGCCCGCGAGCGGAGATGCCGAAGTTTGCCGTCGGGCAGAACGATACGATATTCCGAAGAATAGGGCCCCTTGCGTTTGATGGCGTCGTCGAAATCCGCCTCTGCCTGCTTGAGGTCATCGGGATGGATCGCCTTGGCCCACACCGCCGCCTTGACGCGCTTGCTTGTCTTGCCGGTTCCATAGAGCCGGTGCATCTGCATATCCCAGACGACTTCGTCCTTCTGCGTATCGTGTTCCCATACGCCGATCCGGGAGGCGTCAAGCGCGAGCTCCAGCCTCCGAAGAATATTCTGAAATTCCTGTTCGGACCTCGCCGCTTTCATTGTTTTCTCTATGAATGATTCTTCGCATGCAAATGTGCGCGGGATTGTGCCGCAAGGTTCCTAAAGAACTATTGCCCTCGTAAAGCGCGAAACGTAATCGGAAATACAAGCAACCATTCAGTGTTATTCAAAACAGGCGCCCTCCCCCGGCGTACTTTGTCCCCATTCCGAACGATAGACCTATGAGCGAACTTCGGCAACCGTGACGGCAAAGCGGCATTGCGGGTCGCATCGTCGAATTGACATGGACCGAACGACGTCATAATCATCGTCTGATCAATTGGTTCCCTTGGAAGCGAACGCTTCCGGGGAGTAAATGGGAACGTGACGGATGGACCCATACTGGGCATTTCAATCACGGCCGACCCCGCGACTGTAGAGCGGTCAGAGTTTGTCATGCCGGTCAATCCGGCAAAAGCCACTGCGGCGGCGGGCCTTGGCCCGCACCTTGGGAAGGCGAGACAGGCTCACTGGTGCTAAGCACCTGACGCCGCGAGCCAGGAAACCTGCCGGTTGATGAAGGGCATGGTGCCCAATTGGTGGGACATTTCCCACACGCCATCACGGAGGTTGTCATGGCTACGACTACAGTTTCGAGCGTTTCGCTCTCCCTCAACGACCGCATCACCGCCGGTATCCTCGCCCTTCTGATCGGCGGTTTCCTGGTTTTCGGCGCCGGTCTCGCGAATTCCGCCGTGCTGCATGATACCGCGCACGACGTTCGCCACTCCTACGGTTTCCCCTGCCATTGATCGGCTGGTGTGAGAAGCCCTGCGCTTTTCGCATTCACTCTGACAACGGATCGCTGGTTTCCATGGAAACCATGCATTGACGGTATATGCGCCCGTGCTGCGGCACCGGGCGGCATTTGCCATGGGGATTTCAAACATAGCAAGCCAGGGAGCGTTGACGACCATCCGCTCCGCTTGAACCTGGGGGTATCGAAATGATTGTCAAAACACTTCTGGCCGCGTTGGTGGCTGGACTGATTGCGGGTGTCTTCACGACGGTGGCGCAGACCGCGCGGGTCGTGCCGATCATCCTTCATGCCGAAGAATATGAAGGCAAGGAGCCCGCCGCCGAACAACCAGCCGGCGCCGAGGGTCAGCAGCAACAGCACTCGTCGCTCGAGCAGCCATCAACGATTGGCGATATACTTGCTGCATTCTCGCCGATCACACCTGCTTACGCCCATGAGGGCGAGCATGAAGACGAAGGCGGCATCATGTTCGGCATGAGCCGGTTTTCAGGAACCCTGTTTGCCAACCTCGTAACCGGCACGGGGTTCAGCCTGTTGCTGACCGGCATCAGCTTGCTGATCGGCTATCCCATCACGCTACGCAACGGCGTCCTCTGGGGCGCTTGCGGTTGGCTGGCCGTCCACATGCTGCCCGCCATCGGCCTGCCGCCGGAATTGCCCGGCTTTCCTGCCGCCGACCTGCATGACCGGCAGATATGGTGGGTGGCGACAGTCCTGCTCTCCGGAGCTGGTCTGTATCTGCTTGTGCTGCGCCCCGAAATCCTTGCGAAAATCGCCGGCCTTGTCGCGCTGGCCGCGCCGCATATCTACGGCGCGCCGCAGCCTGCGGATATTTCGAGCCCGGTTCCGGCCGTTCTCGGCGCCGAATTCGCAGTTGCCGCGCTGGCAACCGCTCTCGCCTCGTGGATAGTGCTCGGCCTTGTCTCGGGTTATATCAACGACCGCTTCCTGAATTCGGCATAACGAGCCGGCTTGCAATCTCAGCCGCCTGCGCGTTCGAGATGAGCGCGCAGGCGGCTTTTTTGCGTCTCCTCGTCGAGAAGGACGCAGACATCGCAAAAGGTTCCGCCATCCGTCCGGTAATACAGGCAGCAACCGCTTCGCAGGCGAAAAAAGCGCTCGACCGGCACGCCATCCACGATTGCGGCGATCTTTTGATAGCGCAAGGCGCCTGACTTCAGCGGCGAACCTTCCGTGTTGACGATCGCGAGTGCCCAAGCCATCGCCTGCTCCTCCTGCGCCGATGCTGCCCCTATTTCGAGAAACGCACCGGCAACGCCGTCGGCAGCCAGCCGCCATTGCGCAACCGATGACAGACCGGTGCGGGCCTTCACCGTTTCGATAATCGGCGCAAGGCTAGCGACGAAGCCGTCATGGAACAGGGCGGCACTGTCGGGGCCTTTGCGAAAATCGCGGAAGCGAAAATGAAGGCGGCGCAAATCGGACGGAGAAAGTTCCACGCCATCTTTCCGGGAATATGGTTCAAAGCGAATGGCGAGGCTGCTCGGATCGAGATCGGGGACGAGACCACTTCTCAGAAAAATGCTGCCGGCTGCAAGACTGAGATGATGACTGTAGAAGGCGATCAGATGAGCGCCCTTTGTGCGGTCATCCATTCCGGCAGCAAACCGGCCCTGATAGTCCAGAAGTTCGTCGAGCTCGCGACACGCGCCGGCCACGAGCGAAAAATCAGTTCCGTCGCCGTCAACAGAGGCTTCCACCTGCGGAAACCACTGCGCAAGCCAAGCCACGGCCGCTTGCACATCCTCTATCGTGGGAGAGGCCGGCCAATCGCCGGTATTCGCGTTCTCGTCCAAAGGGTGCCAACTGTTTCTATGCCGGCTGCCCGTTTATCTCAAAGCCAGCCGCCGGAGAAGCCTGCTCTTCTCAGACCTCGCCGGATGATCGGCGATTCCCGCATCAGGTTCCAGATAAGGCCGGTGCGATGATTTTCAATCATCATCAACAGGAGGCCCTGGTCAAGGCCGACGCTGCGGCTGTTGAGCCAGCCTTCGGCGGTCTTGCCGGGAACGCTCGGGTTGAAACTGCCCAGAAACCGTCCATCCCGGATCACCCCGGGATAGGTCGAGACGATATGGCGTGTCGCCGAGATCGCGGCCTTCGGCTCAAACGGCAGACAGGCGAGCGGTGCCCATGGCGCGATCGTGCCGTCGTCCGGACCGAGCGGCGCGCCGCGCGCTGCGTAACCGGAAAACTGTTGCTGGCGGCCATCCTGCAGGCGGCGCGGCCTCAAGGGTCCGTCACAAGACGTCAGCCCCCACATATCGGAACCATAGCCGGCAAAACCACCGGGATTGCTGATCGCATAGTCGCGCTGCACGGTAATCGCCCGGCAGGTGTTCTCAAAATAGTCTGTGTCCTTCGCCGCAACGGCCGCATCGCGAATGCCACGGAAATCGATAAAGGCATGCGAAAAAAGGTGAATGAACAGTGGCCCGGCATAGAGGAACGGTTTTTCCTTCACCGTCATCCAGTCGAATTTCCCGGCAAAGGCGTCGTAACTCTCCCTGCCGATCGGGTAGGACGGAGAAGCAAGCGCCAGAACATAGAGGATGATCGCTTCGCTGTAGGATTCCCAGCGAAAGGACAGAAAGCCGCTCCGCGGCTTCCAGCCGAGCCAGAACGCCCCTTTGCCGTCGAGAGCCCAGGCCCAGTTGGCGCGGGCATAGAGCATGGCGGCGCACGACCGGATCTCCGCCTCGACCTCGTTTTCCTGGTTGAAATAGGCGGCCGCTGTCAACACGCCGGCAATAAGAAGCGCGCTGTCGATCAGCGACAACTCGCTGCGCCATGTCCGCTGGCCGGTCCGCATGTCGAGAAAGTGGTAGTAGAGGCCCTTGTACCCCGTCGCATTCTTGTCGCGGCCCTGCCGGCTTTCGGCGAAGAAACGCAGCGTCACCAGTGTCCTGGCCGCGGCATCCCGCCGGCCTATCCAGCCTCTCTCCACGCCGACCGGATAGGCGGAAAGGCCAAAACCCGTCGCTGCGATGCTGGACGGGACGCCGGGTAGAGACGTGTCGGCGATAAGCCCATTGTCCGGATTGGCGTATTCAAGGAAGTAACCGAACGCCGCTTGCTGCAACCGGTCGAGAAGGACCGCGTCCGTGTCGTTTTTCAAAAGCATTTCATCAAGCACTCCAATCAACCGCAAGTTTCACCACAAGGCTGCCGCTTGGGCAAATCACCGATTGTTGAACTCGCCTGTATGCGAAAGGATCGCCTAAAGAACGACCTGTGCTACACTTTTTGCTCTTGCGACCGGCAGCAGTGATTGGATGACATGATGTTCACGACACTCGCGATGCTTCTCAGTCTTTCGGGCGCAGCCGCCGTCACTCCGGCCGCCGGCAGTGCCCAGGTCGATGTCGCGCTCGTCCTCGCCGTCGATATGTCCGGTTCCATGGATATCGAGGAAGCGCGGGTGCAGCGCATGGGATATGTAGAAGCCCTGCGCCATGCGGAGTTCATCAATGCTGTAACCGCCGGCCTCAATGGCCGCATCGCCATGAGCTATTTCGAGTGGGCCGGCAACGTCAACGAAACGTCACTGGTCGAATGGCAGTTGATCGATGACGCCGAGGACGCCGCAGCGTTCGCCGAACGGATCGCCGCCCGGCCGGTTTACACGCGACGCGGCACATCGATTTCCAACGCGATCGCGTTTGCCTCGAAACTCATCGCCGCGAGCCCTTATGATGCGATGCGCCGCGTGATCGATGTGTCCGGCGACGGCCCGAACAATCTGGGCCCGCCGGTCGACCCGGCCCGCGATGCCGCGGTCGCAAGCGGCACCGTGATCAATGGGCTTGCCATTCTCATCCGCCCGTCCGGCAGCGCCGGCTCGCTCGACCGGTATTATGCGGACTGCGTCATCGGCGGCCCCGGTTCCTTCGTGCTGCCCGTTCGTCGATCGGAGGATTTCGCCGTTGCGATCAGGCAAAAACTGGTCATGGAGGTGAGCCACCGGCAACCGGTGGAACAGGTGGTTCCGGTCCAGATCGGCCCTTCCACCGATTGCCTGATCGGCGAGAAACTGCGCCCCAGCATCCTCGATCGGGTCTATCCCGAACTGGACCGGTAGGCAGTTCCAAGTCAGATCGTCGCCGGTCCGGTGGCTATGACCCGGATGTGCCGGTGGCGCCTGCCGATTGGACTTGTGATTTCAATGCCATCATCACGCGCCCGGCGGCCTCGCGACCGGCGACAATCGCACCTTCGATGTAGGCCGGAAAGGACGAGGCCAGTTCCGAGGCGGCAAAAAGGACGGGCGGCGCACCGGCCCAGATAATCGCTTCCGCGTCGCAGGCTGAAACGTCGGTGATGACATCGCTGTAACCGCCGCCACTCCAGCGATCATCGACCCAGTCGCGCATCCGCAAATCCGTATAGTCTCCAGCCTCGCTGCCCAGCGCCACGACGAGCCGGCGGATGATTTCGGACCGGATGAACCCAGCCCCCTTGCCGCTCCATTCGGCCGCCAGCGGCCCTCCTGTGAATACCACCAGCGCCGACGCTTGATCGCTGCTGACGTCGCAGGCGAAAAGACCAAGGACATCGCGCCACATCACCATGCCGCTCAATCCACGATCGCGCCAGAAAGGCCGCTCGTATCGCACGAACATCTTGATGACGGTGCCGCTTTTCCAGGAACCAAATGCGTCGATCAACGGCTTGGGTAGATCAGGCTCGTGGGCAATGCGCGACGCCATCACCGGTGGCGCGGCGACGATAATCTGCCGGGCCTTGAGTACGCCACGATTGCCGGTGGCGACCGTTGCCGATCCATCCCTTCTCGCAATATGCGTGACGTCCGTATCAAGCTGCAGGCGGGGACCAAGCGTCGCCGCCAAGGCCTCGGCAACGGCATGTATCGTCCCTTCGACGAAATATTGCAGCTCGTTGCCGTTGCTGGTGGTGCGCCGATCATTGTCGATCAGGTACCAGAGCGGAATTTCGCCGATCGAGCGGCACCAGAGCCCCTCGACCATCGCCTGATAGCCGGCCTTGACATCCGGCGGATCGCTCTGCCGGGCAAGCCACGCCTCCGCCGTCAGGCCGGCGATAATCGGATCGTGCGGGTCGATCCTGTTTGCCCGCGCCCGGATACGGCCCGATTCCGCAAAAGTGGAACCGGTTTCCGTGGATTTGGAATCCCGCTGTATCAGGAAGGCGCCTTCCATCGGCGTCTCGGCAAGCACTTTGCCAAACCGACGCGTCAGCGCCATGATTTCCGGCATCTCGTCGCAGATGAACTGGCCGCCTGTGTCGACCCGCACACCATCCGAAAAAGCCGCCGACTCCACGCGTCCGCCGACACGATCCCTCGCTTCGAGCACGATGACATCGAGCCCCGCGGAAACGAGCGCATCCGCCGCCGAAAGGCCGGTAAAGCCGGCCCCGACGACGATCACATCTGCATCGAATTCACTCACGAGTGGGTCTACCGGTCGCGTTCAGGATTTGGACTTGTCGCCTTCCGCGCGCTCAGCCGGACGCAGCCGCGGGGTCTCAAGCGAGGATGTTTACCCGCTCTATCACTTCCTGACATCTCGCTCAAAGGGAAGATCAGACCGCGCCTGGGGCAAACGCCCCCATCGCCCCCGCATACACCTTGGCGAGCGGCGTCGCATAGGACCCACGCTTGCTCGTCGTCAGCCGCTGCGCAATCAGCGCTTCGGCCTGCTTCACTGCCGCCGAAACCCCGTCGATGATGGGCACACCGTATTCCTCCTGCAGGCTGTAGGCGAGATCGGCCATGCCGGCGCAGCCGAGCACGATGGCTTCGGCGCCATCCTCTTCGAGCGCCAATTCGATCTGGAAGCGCAGCTTGCCGAGCGCGCCGGACGCCGGATTCTCCAGTTCCAGCACTGGGATGTCCGCCGCACGGACTTTCGCCCGACCGCCGAAGCCGTAGTGGCGCGAGAGATTCTCGAGCAGCACGCGCGAGCGCTCCAGCGTCGTCACGACGGTAAAGCGCTGAGCGAGAAACCCCGCGGTCACCAGCGCGGACTCGCATAGCCCCAGCACGGGAAAGCCGGCCAAGGAGCGGGCGGCATCAAGTCCGGTATCGTCGAAGCAGGCAATCACCGCCGCCTGCGCACCGGCGGCATCGGCTTTTTTGATCTCCGCCAGCAAGCCGGGCAAGGCGAGCGCCCCATCGTAGTGGCCTTCGATCGAGACCGGCCCCATCTGCGATGTGGCCGCGATGATTTCGGTTCCGGGTCCGGCGACGGCGCGTGCGGCCTCCGCCGCCTTTTCCGTCATGGAGCGGGTGGTGTTCGGGTTGACGACAAGAATGCGCATGCGGGATCAGACCAGTTTCGCTTGCCTGCGACGCATCACCAGGATGATCGCAAGCGCCAGGAGGATGATTGTGAAGGAAAAGAGCGTCGTGACCGTGCCGAGCGCATAGAGCACCGGCGTCGTCACGTTGGTGGTCATGCCGTAGATTTCAAGCGGCAGCGTATTGTAGGTGCCGGATGTCATCAGCGTGCGGGCGAATTCGTCATAAGAGAGCGTGAAGCCGAACAGCCCGACCCCGATCAGGCTCGGCGCGATCATCGGCAGCAGCACATGCCGGAAGGTCTGCCACGAGGTCGCCCCGAGATCGCGCGCAGCTTCCTCATAAGAAGGCGAGAATCGGTTGAATACGGCAAACATGATCAGCACGCCGAACGGCAGCGTCCAGGTGAGGTGCGCGCCGAATGCCGACGAATACCAGGCGGGCTTGAGGCCGAGCTGTTGAAAAACGACGCCTATGCCGAGCGAGATGATGATCGAGGGCACGACAAGACTTGCGACCGTCAGGTAGAACAGCACCGTCGAGCCTTTGAACTTGCGGCGGAAAGCAAGACCGGCGAGCAGCGAAACAAGCACGTTGACCACCATGACCATCAGCCCGAGCGAGAAGGATCGCTTGAAGGATGCCCCGAAATCGCCGACCGCCTGCTGTTCGAAGAGATTGTAGAACCAGTGCACCGAAACGCCGTTGAGCGGAAAGGTGAGCCCCCCGTCCGGCCCCTGGAAGGACAGGATGAGAACGGCTGAAAGCGGTCCATAGAGGAAAAATACGAACACGGCGAAAAAGGCCGCCAGCACGTAGAATTCCAGCGTGCGCTTTTCATGGGACATGGCTCAAAGCTCCTTGCGGATATCGACGACGCGCAAGATGGCAGCGACCATCAGAAGCACGACGATCAGCAGCACGACGGCATTGGCGGCGGCGGCCGGATACTGCAGCAGCGACATCTGGTTCTTCATCATCAGCGCAACGGACGCGCTCTGCCCGCCGGACATCACCTGCACCGTCGAGAAATCCGCCATGACCAGCGTCACGACAAAGATCGAGCCGATGGCGATGCCCGGTTTCGCCAGCGGCAGGATGACGTTCCAGACGATCTGCCAGCCGTTTGCGCCCGCATCGCGCGCCGCCTCGATCAGCGACTTGTCGATGCGCATCAGCGTGTTGAAGATCGGCGTCACCATGAACAGCGTGTTGAGATGCACCATGGCGAGCACCACGGCGAAATCGGAATAGAGCAGCCATTCGATCGGGGCCGGAATGATGCCCATCTCGATCAGTGTCGTGTTGACAAGGCCGTTGCGGCCGAGCACCGGGATCCAGGAAATCATTCGGATGATGTTCGACGTCAGGAACGGCACGGTGCAGACGAGGAACAGCACCATCTGCATGGTCGTGGTGCGGATGTGGAACGCCAGGAAATAGGCAACCCAGAAGCCGATCAGCAATGTCAGCCCCCAGACCATCGCCGTATATTTCAGCGTGTTCAGATAGGTCTTCCACGTCACCCACGAACCGAGCGTGTCGGTATAGTTCATGGTCAGGAAATCGGGATAGAGACCGGCGAAATCGTAATCCCAGAAGCTGACGACGGCGATCATCAGGATCGGCAGCAGGAAGAAGAAGCCGAGGATCAGCGCCAGCGGCACCGCCTGGAGATAGGAGGCGAGATAGGCCGCGACCTTGCCGATGCGCACGCCAATGGCAGGCTTAGCCGGCATGTCGATCTCAGTCTCTTCATCCGTGATGGCTGCTGTCACGTGCTCGGTCTCCGGTTCGTCGAACTGCATTTATGGAATGCGGGAAAAAGCCCCTCATCCGCCCTGCCGGGCACCTTCTCCCCGCAGGCGGGGAGAAGGACCTTGCCGCAAACTCCGTAGTCCCCTCTCCCCGCATGCGGGGAGAGGGCTAGGGTGAGGGGCATTTCCTTTAAGCCGCGATGAACTCGTTCCAGCGCTTGACCATGTAGCGGTCCTCGTCCATCACCGAATTCCAGCACGCGACCTTGCCCATGCGTTCCTCGAACGAGCCGCCGTCGCGCACCGCGCCTGCCTTCTCCATGACCTTGCCTTCCGGCGACAGGATATCGCCCTGAGCCGGCTTGCCCTCGATCCAGTAGCCCCACTCGTCGGCGGACATGAACTCCTTGGCCGTGCCCATGGCGGCGGAGTAGTAGCCCTGGCGGTTGAGGTAGCCGCCGACCCAGCCGGACGTGTACCAGTTGATGTACTCGTAGGCCGCATCGAGCTGCGCGCCTTCGAGATGAGCCGCAAGGCCGAGACCGCCGCCCCATGAGCGATAGCCTTCCTTGAGCGGCTGATACTTGCAGGCGATGCCCTTCGCGCGGACGGCCGCAACAGCCGGCGACCACATCGACTGGATCACGACCTCGCCGGAAGCCATCAGGTTGACGGACTCGTCGAACGACTTCCAGAAGGCACGGAACTGGCCGTCCTGCTTGGCCTTGATCAGGAATTCGATCGTTGCGTCGATCTCCTCCTTGGTCATGTTGCCCTTGTCGGCATATTTGATGTTGCCCAGCGCTTCCATGATCATCGCGGCATCCATGATGCCGATCGACGGGATGTTGAGGATCGACGTCTTGCCCTTGAAGGCCGGATCCATGATGTCGGCCCAGGTGGTGATTTCGCGACCGACGAGATCCGGACGGATGCCGAGCGTGTCGGCGTTGTAGATGGTCGGAACCATGGTGAAATATTGGGTTTCGCCCTTGGCGAAGGTTTTGTCGCCGGGGGCTTCGACGAAGCCGACGGTGTGCGGTGCCGTACCCTGCGCAATGACGCTGTCGGGCGTCAGCTTGCCGGTTTTGAACAGCGGCACGATCTTGTCGTAATATTTCAGCTTCTTGATATCCATCGGTTGGATGACGCCAGCCGGAAACACCTTCTTGAGAATCCAGTATTCGATATCGGCGAGGTCGTAGCTGTCCGGCTGCGTCACGGCGCGCTGGGCGGCGGCGTCGGAATCGGTCGCCGTCATCTCCAGCGTGATGCCGAGGTCGGCCTTGCACTTCTCGGCGATGGCGTTGATGTTCGAGACGCCGGTGCCGAACTGGCGCAGCGTGATCGGGTTCTGCGCCCAGATGGTCGGAAAGCCGGTGATCAGGCCGGAGCCGATGACGGCGCCGGTTGCCGCGGCACCGGTCTTCAACAGGCCGCGCCTCGAAATTCTCTTGGGTGTCTTGTTTTCAGTCGTCATTTCAGTTCCCTCTTTTTGATGTTGATAAAGGATTAGGCAGCCACGCGGCCAAGAAGCACCGCATCCTCCAGGCCCCAGCTCAGCGGCACGGCATCGCCGACCGCTACCGGTGTCTTGAAATAGTCGGCATCGGTGGCGATGACGGTGAAATCGTCGCTGCCGGCGCCGAGAACGGTGATTTTCACGGAAGCCCCGCGATATTCGACGTTCGACACCACGCCGTGGAAGCCGAGCGTCTTTTCGGATGGCGTAGCGAGCCGGACGCGGTCCGTGCGAACGCCGATATCGATCGGCGATCCGGGTACCTGGGCTGGACCTGCGACGGTGAATTTCTGCCCCTCGGCCACCTCCAGCGTCACCGTGCCATCGCCGCTTTCGACGACCCGGCCGGTCAGAACATTGTGATCGCCCATGAAGCGGGCGACGAAGGCGGTTGCCGGGCGCTCGAATACGTCCCGCGGTGACGCCGCCTGCTCGATGCGCCCGTCATTCATGATGACGATGACATCGGCCAGCGCCATCGCCTCTTCCTGGCTATGGGTGACATGCACGAAGGTGATACCGAGGCTCTTCTGCAGCTTCTTCAGTTCCGCCCGCATGCGGATCTTCAGAAACGGATCGAGCGCCGACAGCGGCTCGTCGAGAAGGAGGGCTTCCGGGTCGGTGATCAGCGCGCGGGCAAGCGCCACCCGCTGCTGCTGGCCGCCGGAAAGCTGGGCCGGTCGCCTATTGGCATAGGGCTCCATCTGCATCAGCTTGAGCATTTCCAGCGCCTTGGCGCGGCGTTCCTCTTTGTCGACACCTTTCATCTTCAAGCTGAAAGCGACGTTGTCGACGAGGTCGAGATGCGGAAACAGCGCATAGGACTGGAACATCATCGCCGTACCACGCTTCGCCGGCGGCAGATCGGTGACGACTGTGTTGCCGAGACGGATATCGCCCGCAGAGATGCTTTCGTGCCCGGCAATCATTCTGAGTGTCGATGTCTTGCCGCAACCGGAGGGCCCGAGGAAACAACAGTAGCTGCCGGAGGGTATTTTCAGGCTGATGGAATGCACGGCAGTCGTGCTGCCATAAACCTTGGAAACGGATACGATATCGATTTCAGCCGCCTTGGACATCCTGTCCCTCCTGTGACAGGGACATTCAATGCATCTAGCGTGCCAAACCGAAACATAAACTATAACCAGTTGAAATATAACTGCTATTCAAGCCTGAAAAAAATGCAGAAAAATCTTCTTGCGTTAGATTCTGCTTAAAATATATGCGCTTGTCCGCAATATGTGCAAACAATCGTATACAATTTGATCATACTTATGGTGACAAAATCTCGATTCACTTTGTACAAAAACCACGATAGTATGCGGTGCAGAACCCGGAAATGAGCCTTGATGAAAACCGCAGCAGTTCCCGCCGACGATCAGATCGATATCAGCACGCAATCTATCCGCGACTCCATCCGGGATGCGATCGTCGACCGCCGGCTGGCGCCGGGTACCAAGCTGTCGGAGGCCGATGTCGGCGCGCTGTTCAACGTCAGCCGCACCCTCGTACGCGCCGCCCTGCAGGCGCTTGCCTATGAGGGCCTCGTCAATGTCGAGAAAAATCGCGGCGCCTTCGTTGCCTACCCCTCGCCCGAGGAAGCCAGGCAGATCTTTGCCACGCGGCGTCTGATCGAGCCGGGCATTCTGCGCGAAGCCGCAAAACATATGGGTCCCTCGCATCTCCAGCACCTGCGGCAGCTGCTGATGGAAGAAGGCCGGCTTATGGCAGAGCGCGGCCAGACGGCCCGACGTGCCGAGATCAAGGCCTCGGGCGATTTCCACCTGATGCTCGCCTCGATGACCCGCAATGCCGTCATGCAGCGTTTCATGGATGAGCTTGTCGCACGCTCGTCACTCGTCATCGCCCTCTACGGCCAGTCGGCCATTTCGAGCTGCGGCCATCAGGAACATCACGACATCGTCACGGCGATCGAGAACGGCGATCTCGACCGCGCCTGCCATCTGATGATCCACCACATCGACCATATCGAGGCCGACCTCGATATGCGCGAAAACAAGGGCAGCGACCTTCGCGAAGCCTTCGGCCTCTGATTTCGCCCCTCAATCCTCCACCGCATATCGCCGCATTAACATATGCCGAAATAAACATCCGGTCGGAACCTTCGCCGGCGCCGTGCGTTGTCGTGCCGTCAATTTGTAAGCAGCATGAGGACGACCTTGAGCGACAAACGCTTCCCCACCCCCGTCAGAGTGATCGTCAAGCACCATCAGGAAAACATTATCGCCACCGCCTGGGACGCCGTCGAATTTCTTCGCCGCTGGCCGGCAAGGCGTGGCCTGACCTATCGCCGCGCCCTGCAGCACTGCCTCGATGCGCTCGACGGTATCGGCAGCCCGAAGAAGGCCTGGAGTTCCTTCATCGCCGCGTTGCGGGAAGAAGGCTTGCTCGCCTGATTGCAAAAATCGGCTCCCCAGAACAAGGCCCGGACGAAACGCTTCGAGCCACGGGACCGCGCATCGACCGGTGCGCGGCCTTCACCGGTTTCAATACCAACGACAGGCATCAGGGCCAGTCGGCGTAGCCGGAGGACAGGGCGCGGTTTTCCGATCCCGCCGAAGCGCGGGCGATCTCACGATAACCGGCCGGCGAAAGCCCGGTCCTGCGCTTGAAGAAATGGCTGAAATAGGTCGGGTCGCGAAAACCGAGACTGTCGGAGATTTCCTGAATATTGCGGGCCGAGCGCTCCAGCCTGAGCTTCGCCTCCTGCACCACCCGCTCATGCAGAAGCTGGATCGGCGAGCGCCCGAGCGCCCTTTGGCAGATCGAATGCAGCCGATCGGCCGTGACACCGAGCTCTGCGGCATAATCGCTGATCGGCCGGTGCTGGCGAAACCACACCTCGACCAGCTGCCGGTATCTCTGCAGGATAGAGCCGCTTTCTCCGCGCCCGCGCTGCTCGGTCTTCTCGCCGCCGGATATGCGCCACACGGCCATCAGCAGCAGTCGCATATAGGCGGACACGACCATCCAGGAAGCGCGGGACGGATCGCTGAGTTCCCGCACGAAGCCGGAAATCAGGGGAATGATCTCATGGACCGACACGGCGTCCGGTTCTTCGATCAGCTTCGGCTGCTCGATGAAAATGCGCAGCGAATAGGATTCCACCTTGTCGCCGATCGCATCGACGATGATCTGCGGCGATGCGCCGATCAAATAGGCCTCGGCCCCGGCTGATATCGAAACCTCGCAGCGCGCCTGGGGTGGCAGGAAGGCGAAGGCCGGACCAATAAGCCGCCGATGCTCTCCATCGTCGAAATCAAGCTCGGCCTCTCCCTCCGTCAAAAGAAAGAAATGATGAAAATCGGCATAGAGCCCTTTTTGAAAACGAATGCGCCGATGCGAGAGCGACGGTTCCCGCCATTCCCCCCGCGCATGATGATGAATGCCTCCGTCCATCGTCAGCATGCCCCTCCCTCCGGGCCAAAACATGCGCTGATCGCCATATAATTACAATATTAACCCGAAAAATCTCATTCCATCCACGCATGATCAGCGTAGTCTCTTCTCACTAGCCTTTGGGAGGAGGCCCCTCGACAGACCCGGACATCACGAAGCGGCCGCTTGGCCCGTCCCGTTCGTGCGCCTTCTCCCATGGCAAACGCAGGCTTGGCCTGCCTGATTGGGTGACGACAATGTTTGTGGCAAAGCTGATGATCAACGACGAGGCGATGGATGCATCCGATGCATCCACCTTCGAGCGCGTCGACCCGCTGACCGGCGATGTCGCGACGATCGCCCCGGCGGGCTCGATCACCGACATGGCAAAGGCCGCCAATGCCGCCACCGCTGCTTTTCCGGACTGGTCGGAAACCGGCCCCGGCGAACGGCGCCGGTTGCTGAACACCGCCGCTGATATCCTGACCGCCCGCACATCGGATTTCATCGCCGCCATGACCGGCGAAACCGGCGCCACCGCGCAATGGGCGGCGATCAACTGCAGCCTTGGCGCCGATATCCTGCGGGAAGCCGCGGCAATGACCACGCAGGTTACCGGTGAGATCATCCCCTCCGGCATTCCCGGCAGTCTCGCCATGGCCGTCCGCCAGCCAGCCGGCGTCTGCGTCGGGATCGCGCCCTGGAACGCGCCGATCATCCTCGGCGCCCGTGCCATCGCCATGCCGCTCGCCTGCGGCAATACCGTGGTTCTCAAGGCCTCCGAGCTCTGCCCGAAGACCCATAGTTTGATCGGCGACGTCATGCGCGCAGCCGGCTTTCCGCGCGGCGTCGTCAATGTCGTCACCAATGCGCCGAAGGATGCCGCCGCCGTTGTCGAAGCGCTGATCGCCCATCCGGCCGTCCGCCGTGTCAATTTTACCGGCTCCACCCGCGTCGGCCGCATCATCGCCGAAACCTGCGCCCGGCATCTGAAGCGCTGCCTGCTCGAGCTCGGCGGCAAGGCGCCGTTCATCGTGCTTGCCGATGCCGATATCGACGAGGCCGTCGGCGCTGCCGCCTTCGGTGCCTTCATGAACCAGGGCCAGATCTGCATGTCGACGGAGCGGATCATCCTCATGGACGAGATTGCCGACGAGTTCGTCGGCAAGTTCCGGACGAAGGCCGAAAGCCTCATTGCCGGCAGCCCGCAGGATGGCAATACGCCTCTCGGTTCGCTGATCAATGCCGAGGCCGTGCGGCGCGTGAAGGGACTGGTCGACGATGCATTGCAGAAAGGCGCGGTCCTCGTCTGCGGCGGTGTCGCCAACGGCACGTTGTTGGACGCAACCGTAGTCGATCAGGTGACGCCGGCCATGCGCATTTATCGCGAGGAAAGTTTCGGGCCGGTCGCCGCCATCATCCGGGTCGGCAGCGCCGATGAAGCGGTGACAGTCGCCAACGACAATGAATACGGCCTCTCCTCGGCCGTCTTCAGCCGCGACATCAACGCAGCCCTCGCACTCGCCAAGCGGCTCGAATCCGGCATCTGCCACATCAATGAGGCCACAGTCTTCGATGAGCCGCAAATGCCCTTCGGTGGCGTCAAGTCGAGCGGCTACGGCCGCTTCGGCGGCAAGGCGGCGATCGACGAATTCACCGAACTGCGCTGGATCACCTTGGCATCCGGCAAACGGGATTATCCGATCTAGGCATCCGGAGGATAGTGCCGGATCGGCGGGAATGAACACACGAACAGGCTGGGAGGCCTGCAACAGGGAGGAAATCTCATGAACGTCCGTAACGGAAAATTCGATCCGGCGACTTTGACCCGCCGCTCTTTCATTGCCGCGACCGCAGCAGGCGGCGCGGCGCTCGCGCTCTCCGGCCGCACAGCCTTCGCCCAGAGCGGCGAGACGCTGAAGGTCGGTTTCATCAGCCCCCGCACCGGTCCGCTGGCCGGCTTCGGCCAGACCGACGGCTATGTGCTCGAGCTTGCGCGCAAGGCGCTGGCATCCGGCTTCCAGGCGGGCGGCAAGACATTCCAGGTCGAAATCCTCGACCAGGATACTCAGTCCGATCCGTCGCGCGCCGGCCAACTGGCGAAGGACCTGATCAACAACCAGGGCATCGACCTGATGCTCGCCGTCTCCACCCCGGAAACCATCAATCCGGTGGCCGACGCCTGCGAGGCGGCCGGCGTCCCCTGCCTCTCCACCGTCATGCCCTGGGAAGCCTGGTATTTCGGCCGCGGCGCGAAGCCGGGCGCACCCTCGCCGTTCAAATGGACCTATCATTTCGGCTTCGGCGTCCACGAGTTCTTCAAGACCTATGTCTCGCAATGGAATCTGATCGAGACAAACAAAAAGGTCGGCGTCATGTATCCGAACGATGCCGACGGCAATGCCATCCGAGCCAATCTGGCGCCCCTTTTGGCCAAGGAAGGTTTCACGATCGTCGATCCCGGTGCCTATGAGACCGGCACTACGGACTTCTCTGCCCAGATCGCCCTGTTCAAGCAGGAAGGCGTCGAAATCTTCAACTCCTTCCCGATCCCTCCGGATTTCGCCGCCTTCTGGCGTCAGGCGGCCCAGCAGGGCCTGACGCGGCAGATCAAGATCTGCCAGGTGGCGAAGACCGGCCTGTTCCCCTCCGACACCGAGGCGCTGGGCGACCTCGGCTTCAATATCTGCAGCGCGGCCTATTGGCACAAGGCATTCCCATACAAGTCGTCGCTGACCGGTGTGTCCGGCACCGAACTTGCCGATGGCTATGAGGAGACGAGCGGCAAGCAATGGACGCAGCAGCTGGGTGCCAGCCTGTCGCTGCTCGACGCCGGCTTCGAGGCCTTGAAAGCCGCAAGCGACGCGAAGAACAAGGAAGCCGTCGCCAAGGCGCTGAGCACCTTGCAGACGACCACGATTGCCGGAAAGGTCGATTTCACCAGCGGACCGGTGGCCAATGTCTCGCCCGGTCCGATCATCGGCGCGCAGTGGGTCAAGGCGCCTGACGGCAGCAAATTCGCGCTCGACTACGTCGTCACGGAAAATGCCACCGACCCGAATGTGCCGGTGGGGGTCAAGACAGTTCCCTACAATGGATAACAGTTCCGTGCGGCAGCAGAAAAGAGAGGCACCGCCGGGAGAAGCGTTTCTCTCGGCGCAGGGGATCCACAAGCGCTTCGGGGCGCTTGTGGTTCTCGACAATGTCCATTTCTCCATGGGCCAGACGGACGCGATCGGCATTGTCGGTCCGAATGGCGCCGGCAAGACGACCCTTCTGAGCGTACTCGCCGGCGCCTTTCCGCCGAGCGCCGGAACGATCCGTTTCGACGGCCGCGATGTCACCGCGCAAGCAGCGGCGAACCGCTGCCGCCTCGGCCTCGTGCGCACCCATCAGGTTCCCAAACCTTTCAGCGGCATGACGGCGTTCGAAAACGTCCTTGTCGCCGCGTCCCATGGCGGCGTGGCCAGTCGAGACGAGGCTTATGAGCGCGCGGTCGACGCGCTGACGCTCTGCGGCATGCGCGGCGTCGCCAACCGTCAGGCCGATACGCTCGGCCTGCTCGATCGCAAACGGCTGGAACTCGCGCGGGCGCTGGCGACGAAGCCGAGGCTGATGCTGCTCGACGAGATCGGCGGCGGGCTGACGGACGGCGAGGCCCAGGAACTGGTCGGCACGATCCTCGAATTGCGCCGCCGCGGCATCGGCATCGTCTGGATCGAGCATATCGTCCATATCCTGCTGCAGGTCGCCGAACGGCTGATCTGCATGGATGCGGGCCGGATCATCGCCGACGGCGAGCCTAAAGCGGTCATGAGCGATGCCGCCGTGGTCAAGGCTTATCTCGGAGGCGCACCCGCATGAGCCTTATCTCCATCCGCAACCTCGAGGTCCGCCACGGCCTGCTTCAGGCCGTGCGCGACGTCAGCTTCGATCTTGCCAAGGGCGACGTGCTGGCGCTGGTCGGCGCCAATGGCGCCGGCAAGACGACGCTTCTACGCTCCATTGCCGGCGCGCATTTGCCGGCCTCCGGCCGCATCCTGCTCGGCGGTCAGGACCTCACCGCCGTCCCCTCCCACAAGCGCATCGCCATGGGCATCGCGCTGGTGCCGGAAGGCCGCCGCCTCTTCTCACAGATGACGGTCGAGGAAAACCTGCTGCTCGGCAGGACCGCCGGCCGGCAGGGCGACTGGACCATCGACCGCGTCTTCGACGCTTTCCCCAACCTCGTCCCCCGCCGCCATGCCAAGACCGGCCACCTCTCCGGCGGCGAGCAGCAGGCGACGGCGATCGGCCGGGCACTGATGAGCAACCCGGATATTCTCCTGCTCGACGAAGTCTCGCTCGGCCTGTCGCCGCTGGTGGTCGATCGTGTCTATGCCCAACTCCAGTCGCTGCTCACCTCCGGCACCACCATCGTGCTGGTCGAACAGGATCTTAGCCGTGCGATGTCGGTCGCCAGCCGCGTCATCTGCATGCTCGAGGGCCGCATCGTGCTGGATAAACCGACGCGCGGCGTCACCCGCGACCAGATCACCGGGGCCTATTTCGGGCTGCATCGGACGAATACCGGGAGGACGGCATCGTGATCGACACCCTGATCCAGGGCATCCTGCTCGGCGGCTACTATGCCGTCATAGCCTGCGGCCTGTCCTTCATGTTCTTTGTCATGCGGATCATCAATCTCGCCCATGGCAGCCTGGCGGTCGCCTCGGGCTATGGTCTGTGGCTGCTCGCCTCCAAGTTCGGCATCCCGCCTTTTGCCGGGCTGCTGATCGTCCTGCCGGTCATGGCAGCCGTCGGCTGGCTGTTGCAGCGCTATCTGCTGGACCGCAGTGCCCGCGGCGGCGCGCTCCTGCCGATCCTCACCACCTTCGGACTCGCAATCGTCATCGACAACCTGCTGTTCGAACAGTTCGGCGCCGATACGCGCTCGCTCGCCCCGTTCATCGGCAGCCTGTCCTATGACAGTTGGGAACTGCCCGGTGGCATCTATGTCGGCAAGCTCGCCGTCCTGATGATGGCGACCGCGATCGCCCTGCTTGGCGGCCTGCAGCTCTTCCTCAGCCGCTTTGCCCTCGGCCGGGCGATCCGCGCCACGGCAGAGGATCCCGACACCGCCGGTCTCGTGGGCATCGACGCTCGCAAGGTCAATGCATTTGCCGCGGCGATTGCCATGGTCACGGTCGGCATCGCCGGTGCCTTTCTCGGCATGCGGGCGACCTTCGATCCCTATTCCGGCGGGCCGCAACTGCTGTTCGCCTTCGAGGCGGCGGTCATCGGCGGCGCAGGCTCGCTCTGGGGTACGCTCATCGGCGGCGTCGTGCTCGGCCTTGCCCAATCGCTCGGCGCGCAGTTCCATCCGCAGGGTTTCCTCATCGGCGGCCATGTCGCCTTCCTTCTCGCCCTTTTCGCGCGGTTGTTCCTGACCGGCGTGCCCATCGTCAGCCGGGCCAGAATCGGAAAAATCCGCCTGTTTCTCCGGAGCAAGACATGAGAGCTCTCGCCAACGACATTTCCATAGAACGCTGGACCCGGTCCTCCCGTCTTGCCCTGTCGACCATGGGGGCAGTGCTCTGCCTCCTCGCCCTTGCGCCGCTCGTGCTCGGCGCGGGCGCGGTCGACCGGATGACGGCGCTGTTCGTCTACGTCATCCTTGCCGCCATGTGGAACGCGCTTGCCGGCTACGGCGGCCTTGTTTCCGTCGGACAGCAGGTGTTCTTCGGGCTCGGCGCCTACTTCACGATCCGCCTTGCCGATGCCGGGCTGAACCCGTTCCTCTCGCTGTTTGCCGCGGCCCTCATCACCGGCGCAATCTCGCTACCCCTTTCGCTCTTCATGCTGCGACTGAAGGGCGGCGAGTTCGCCATCGGCATGTGGGTGATCTCGGCACTGACCCATATGCTCGTCAATCTCGACCGGCTGATCCAGGGCGAGACCGGCACCTCGCTGATCTCGCTGAACGTCTATGACAGCAGTACCCGCCGCGCCGTCATCTACTGGCTGGCGCTCGCCTCGATGGCCGCTCTCCTCGGCGCTCTCTTTGCCCTCCTGCGCAGCCGCACGGGCGCCGCGATCCAGGCGATCCGCGACAACGAGGACGCCGCCGCCGCCGTGGGCGTACATGTCATCGGCACCAAGCGTCTGCTCTTCGTGCTCGCCGCCTTCGGCATCGCCGTTGCCGGCGGGCTGTGGCTGGCGTCGGCCACGACCTTCCAGCCGAAGACCTATTTCAGCGTTCAGTGGACGGCCTACATGATTTTCATGGTGCTGGTCGGCGGCATCGGCAAGTTCGAGGGCGCGATCCTCGGCGCTGTGCTGTTCTTCATCATCGAAACGTTCTTCGGCGCGCTCGGCGTCTGGTACCTGATCGGGCTCGGCGCCACCGCCGTGATCTTCTCGCTCTATCTGCCGCGCGGATTGTGGGGTGAAATCGAGCGCCGCTTCGACCTGCAACTGCTGCCCGTCGGCTACCGGCTAAAACTTCCAGGTCCGACCAAAATTCAATGGAAACAATGACATGTCTGGCAGCCCGGACTCTCTTGTGAAAGGTGAATTTCATGCTTTTCGGTAAAACGATCCTGGTGACTGGCATTGCTTCCGGCATCGGCGCGCGCACCGCAGAACTGGCCGGCCAGATGGGCGCCGAGGTTATCGGCGTCGACGTCCGCGAACCCGCCGGCGGGACCGCTGCCTTCATCAAAGGCGATCTTTCGACTGCAGACGGCGTTGCCGATATCGTCGCACAGCTTCCGACACGCATCGACGCGCTCGCCAATGTCGCCGGCCTCTCCGGCAACACCGGCATCGTCTCGACGCTATCGGTCAATTTCTACGGCCTGCGGGCCTTGTCCGAAGCCGTTGCCCCGCGCCTGCGCGAAGGTGGCGCCATCGTCAATGTCGCCTCGATCGCCGGTTACGGCTGGCGCGTCCATCTTGAGCGGGCAAAGACGCTGACCGACATCGCAGGTTTCCCGGACGTGGCAGCGGTTGCCGCCAAACACGACCTCAGGGACGCGGAAGGCTACCCGCTCTCCAAGGAACTGCTCTTGCTCTGGACCCTGCGCGCCGCCCATCAACTGCTGTTCAAGCAGCGCGGCATCCGGGTCAATGCCGTGAGCCCCGGTCCGGTCGAAACGCCGATCCTGAAACAGTTCCGCGCCGTGCTCGGCGACGCCCGGGTCGACAGCGACATCACCCGCGTCGGCCGCGCCGGCACGCCCGCCGATATCGCGCCCGCGATCCTCTTCCTTTGCTCTGACGGCGCCCGCTGGATCAACGGCGCCAATCTCGCCGCCGATGGCGGCCTCGAAGCCTCTATCAACGCCGAAGTCCTCGGTTTCTGATTTTCCCACAGGAGACATCCATGAACATTTCCCTTCTCATCAACGGCACCGACCGCGCAGCCTCAAGCGGCCGCACCTACGACCGGATCGATCCCTTTACCGAAAAGCTCGCAAGCCGCGCCGCGGCCGCCGGTCTGGACGATGTCGCCGCCGCCGTCGATGCCGCCGCCGCCGCTTTCCCTGCCTGGTCGAAAACCGGCCCCGGCCAGCGCCGCGCGATCCTGATGAAGGCGGCCGACATCATGGATGCCAAGGTCGGCGAATTCACCAAACTGATGATCGAAGAGACGGGCGCGACGGCCCCCTGGGCCGGCTTCAATGTCATGTTCTCCGCCAATATCCTGCGCGAGGCGGCATCGATGACGACGCAGATTTCCGGCGAGATTATCCCCTCCGACAAGCCGGGCACGCTTGCCATGGGCGTGCGGCAGGCGGTCGGCGTCTGCCTTGCCATCGCGCCCTGGAACGCACCGGTCATCCTCGGCACCCGCGCCGTCGCCATGCCGATCGCCTGCGGCAACACCGTCATCCTCAAGGCATCCGAGCAATGCCCCGGCACGCACCGGCTGATCGCCACCGCGCTGTCTGAAGCCGGCCTGCCCGCCGGAGTGATCAACGTCGTTACCAACGCGCCGGAAGACGCGCCGGAAATCGTCGCCGCCCTGATCGCCCATCCGGCGGTCAAACGCGTCAACTTCACCGGCTCGACCAAGGTCGGCAGGATCATTGCCGAGACCTGCGGCAAGCATCTGAAGCCCGCCCTTCTCGAACTCGGCGGCAAGGCGCCGCTGGTCATCCTAGATGACGCCGATATCGACGGCGCCGTCAACGCCGCCATCTTCGGCGCCTTCATGAATCAGGGCCAGATCTGCATGTCGACCGAGCGCATCATCGTCGACGAGGCCATCGCCGATCAGTTCGCCGCCAAATTGGCCGCCCGCGCCAGCCAACTTCCGGCCGGCGACCCGCGTGGCCACGTTGTGCTCGGCTCGCTGATCAGCCTCGACTCCGCCATGAAGATGGAAGAACTGATCGCCGACGCGACGGCGAAGGGCGCAAAACTCGTGGCCGGCGGCAAGCGCTCGGGCACGGTGGTCGAGGCGACGTTGCTCGATCATGTAACACCCGACATGCGCGTCTATTCGGAAGAATCCTTCGGCCCGGTCAAGCCGATCGTCCGTGTCTCCGGCGAAGACGAGGCGATCCGCGTTGCCAATGACACCGAATACGGCCTGTCGTCCGCCGTCTTCAGCCGTGACATCCAGCGGGCAATGGCGGTTGCCGCACGGATTGAATCCGGCATCTGCCACATCAACGGCCCGACGCTCCACGACGAGGCGCAAATGCCCTTCGGCGGCGTCAAGGGCAGCGGCTACGGGCGCTTCGGTGGCAAGGCGGCGATCAACGAATTCACCGACTTGCGCTGGATCACGGTGGAGGATTCCGCCCAGCATTATCCCTTCTGATCTTCACGGCGGAGCAAATATCGCCTGCGCTTGACATCGCGGGCGATCCAACCTGTAATTTCGCTGCCTCCTCCTCCGCCGGCCTGGCGTAAGCAACGAGTTACCTCTCATGAGCGACAATGTCCCGGAAACGAAACTCACCGTATCCAAACGGCGCTGGGCCGAGGAAGGCAAGTTCCTGACGGGGAAAATCACCCGCGCGGAAACCGATCGCCTGCCGCCGGGCCAGCATCTGGTCAAGAACTGGCCGGTTCTCGATCTAGGCCAGCAGCCGCGGATCCAGCCGGCGGAATGGGCGCTGCAGATCATCGGCGCCGTCGAAAATCCGGTGAAGCTCGACTGGGACGCTTTCCATCGGCTGCCGCAGAGCAGCAAGTTCTCCGACATTCATTGCGTGACGACCTGGTCACGCTACGACAATCGCTGGCAGGGCGTCTCCACCCACGACCTGCTCGACCTGGTGATGCCGAAACCGGAAGCGCAGTTCGTGATGCTGACAAGCTATGACGGCTATACCACCAATCTGCCACTCGAGGATTTCGCCTCCGAGGACGGCATTCTGGCAACGCACTGGGAAGGCGAGCCGCTGACGCGCGATCACGGCGGCCCGATGCGCCTGGTCATCCCGCATCTCTATTTCTGGAAAAGCGCCAAATGGCTGCGCCGCATCGAATTCCTGCTTGGCGACCAGGCTGGCTTCTGGGAACGGAACGGCTATCACATGCGCGGCGACCCCTGGCGTGAACAGCGCTATACGGGCGATTGATCGTTACGTCTGCGGTACCGCCCGTGGCTCCGGACCGTCCGGCTGCCAATCGCCATCCGTTTTCACGCCGACAACCTCGTAGATTTCCAGTGCGGTCGTCCTGCCCTTGAGCTGTGCCTCGCCGAGCGGTCGGAAGGCAATCGCGTCGCCGCATTGTGCGGCCACGGCACTGCTTGCGAGGATCGTCGTGCCATAGAGCTTGTTCATGCCCTCGAGGCGTGAGGCGACGTTCACCGTGTCGCCCATGGCGGTATATTGCAGTCGTTCCCTGGCCCCGACACTGCCGACGACCGCTGTGCCGGTATGAACGCCGAAGCGGGTCCGCAACTCCGGCAGGCCCCGCGCCTTCAGATCGGCATTGAACACCGTAAGCCTCCTCTCGACCGCCAGAGCACAGCGGCAGGCGTTCTCCGCATGACGCTCGTTGGCGACCGGCGCATTCCACATGGCAAAGACGGAATCTCCGAGAAACTGGATGATCTCGCCGCCATGGGCGCTGACGGTCTCGTTGAAGATGTCGAAATAATCCGACAGAAGGGCGAGGACTTCTTCCGGCGTACGCTGCTCGCTCAACGTCGTAAAATCATAGATATCGGTAAACCACGCGGTCACTTCCTGCCGGCGCGCGCCCCTGCCCGCGAACTCGCCGGATTCGATGCCCTTGCGCACCAGTTCCTTCGGCACATAGAGGGCAAAGGTGAAGATCGCGTCGCGCGCCCGGCTCATGGCACGCCCGAGCGTCGATATTTCGGCAATGTGCGACGAGACCTCGCTCGGCGCGGTGAAATCCAGATCCTGCAGCCGGTTTGCGTTGGCAGTCAGGTGGCCGAGCGACTGGGTGATCAGCCGGGCCATGAACAGGGCGGTCAGCAGCCCGAGCATGACAATAGCGGCTGCGATAGCGAGCCCCTGGTAAAGGTTGCGGCTGGCGATCGCCGTCAACTCGTCCAGCGGTGCTGCCACCACCGTGCGGTGTCCGGCAAGCAACAGAACAGACTTCACTGAAGTCGCCATGATGATGTAGGTGCGGCCGCCGATATCGGCGAAGCTCACGCCGCTGTCCTTCGGCAGATTGGCCCTGATCCCTGTCAGCAAGGGATCCGCCGGCCTTGAAACATCCAGTTCTCCCCTCTCCTTGAGTGCCGTCATCCGGGCCATCAACCCGCGGTCGGAATGCATGATCGGCCGGCCGGCAGCGTCCATCACGAAGGCGACGGTCCCCGGGGTCAGGCGCTCGCGCGCCATGAACTCGGTGATGGTGCCGAGATCGATATCCGCACCGATGACGATGCCGCGATTGCCGCGATGCGCCTGCGAGATGCTCATGCCGAGCGTACCCGTCGTCGCCATCATATAGGGGCCGATCGCCGCCGGCTTCGTTCCGTTGACCGCTGCCTGATACCAGGGCCGCACTCTCGGGTCGAAGTCGGTTGTGAGAAGCCGCCGCTCCAGCATCTGACGGCCGTCCTTGTCGAGGAAAACGAGGTGGTTGCTGCGCACTTCCGCGGCCGCCGGCTCCATGACGCGGATGGCGACGACGGCGCCTGCCGGCGCGGCAAGTGCCCTGCGCCACGCCTCGGTCTTCAGATCGACGGCCTGGATAAAGGCGCCATCCGGATAGCCGGCATAGATCCCATCGAGATCCGGCGACTGGGCGATGACTTCGCGCAGAAGCGTGATCTTGTCGCCCAAGCGCTCCGGCGGCGGTACGAGGAAGGAATTGGCAATTGACGCGGTGAACCCGACGAGCGCTGTCGTGCGCCCGGACAGTATCCCCATCCGGTCGACCAGTCGATCGGAAAAGGCGCGCATGTCGGCCTCGGCATTGACGAGGGCGGAATCCCGAGCCCGCCAGTAGCCGAAACCGACAAGCGTGCCCGAAACGACGATCAGCAGGGCCGCCATTGCAAGGCCCAGCAGCGACCGCAGCGGCCTGGTCCACCCGGCCGCAGTGCTCTTGGCGACAGGGCCAACCGATTGTTCCGACATGCCTTGCCTCAAATCCAAAATGTGCTGATACAATCAACACTTACAGCCGAAGGAACAATATCAGGGACTGATAAACTCGTACAGCAAGAGACGACCGGGCCTTCGCCTATTGCGGCGCGGCCGCTTGCATTGGCTTGCCCGAGACTTCGGCAGCCGCTTCGCGGATCGTCTGCATCAGAATGGCGAGCGGCATGGAGGCAATGGCGTTGGCCCGCATCGTCAGTCCGACCGGACCCTTCGTCTCGCTGGTATCGATCGGTAGCGTCACCAGCATGCCGTCCTCGATATCGCCGGCGACAACGCCCCGCGAAATGATCCAGATGGCGTCGCTTGCCCGCACAAAGGCGCGGCCGAAGGAATCGGAGACGGTCTCGATCTGGTTCGGCAGGCTGGCAATGCCGTTGGCGATCAGGAACCGCTCGACGAATGGCCGGATGATCGAGGCGCGTGTCGGCATCAGCACCGGATAGGTGCCAAGATCATCGAATACCGAGCGTTTTGCCGAAAGCAGCGGATGCCCCTTGCGCACCACGAACACGACCTGCTCGGAATAGAGGTGCTCGAAGGAAAATCCCGTCATCTGGTCGGGTGCCGCCAGACGCCCCACCACGAGATCGAGATCGCCGATCCGCAACTGCTCCAGCAACACCGCATTCTCGCCGGTGACGATCTTGATGCGGCTGCCGGTCTCCTCCTTCAGGAATTGCGCCATGGCGCGCGGCATGATGCGGGTCGATACGGTCGGAAGTGCGCCCACGCGCACCGGAGGCCCCTCGCCGGCGCGCTCCTGCGAGACCGAATCCAGCCCCTGCCGAATGGCCGTCAGTGCCGCCCCCGCGTGCCGCAGGAAGGCCTCGCCGTAGCGGGTGATCTTGATGCCCCGGCCGTCGCGCTCGAACACGGCGACACCCAGCACCTCTTCCAATTCACGGATCGTCTTGGTCACGGCCGGCTGGCTGACATGTAGAAGGCCTGCCGCCTTCATAACGCTCTTCTGGCGGGCGACCTCGACAAAGGTTTGCAAATGACGGAATTTCACACGGGCGTCTATCATGAAAACTCATAACTCAGAAGTTAATGATAGACGATAAAATGTCATTTTACCTAACCAGATTAAAGTCCCAATCTGGCGGTGGAGGAAAGTTCCAGTGCAGTTTGCTCATATCAACGACGTCACGCTTCACTACCAGATCATCGGAGCTGCCAATGACAAGCCGGTGCTTGTCTTTGCCAATTCGCTCGGCACCGATTTCCGCATCTGGCGGGACGTGATCGTGCGGTTCGCGGGCGATTTCGCCATCGTTCTCTACGACAAGCGCGGCCACGGCCTTTCCGATATCGGCGATGTCCCCTATTCGATGGATCTGCACGTTTCCGATCTCGCCGGCCTGCTCGATCTCTTGTCGGTGAAGCAGGCCATCGTCTGTGGCCTGTCGGTCGGGGGCTTGATCGCGCAAGGTCTCTATGCGACGCGACCGGAATTGGTGCGCGCGCTCATTCTCTGCGATACCGCCCACAAGATTGGCACCGTGGAATCATGGGCTTCGCGCATCGCGACCGTCGAGCAGAACGGTATCGGGAGTATCGCCGACGGCGTCCTCGAGAAATGGTTCACCCCCGCTTTCCGCCGGCCTGAAAACAACGCCTATCATGGCTACCGCAACATGCTCGTCCGCCAGCCCGTCACCGGTTACACCGGTACCTGTGCGGCGATCCGCGATGCGGATTTCACCGAGGCCGCCAAACGCATCGCCGTGCCGACCCTCTGCATCGTGGGCGATCAGGACGGCTCGACACCGCCCGACCTCGTTCTCTCGACCGCAAAGCTCATTCCCGGCGCCCGCTACGAGGTCATCCGCGATGCGGGTCATATTCCCTGTGTTGAACAGCCGGAGGCGCTGACAGCCGTGCTGCGCGCCTTCATCGATATCGTCCTGTCAGGAGAGTAAAGCCATGAATGACGCCGCCGCGCCGACCGAACGCTACCGCCAGGGGATGACCACCCGTCGTGCGGTGCTTGGTGACCGCCATGTCGACCGGGCCCAATCCTCCACGACCGATTTCGACCGGCCCTTCCAGGAACTGATCACGGAAGCCGCCTGGGGCAACCTCTGGTCGCGGCCGACCTGGACGAAGCGCGAGCGTTCGATGGTGACGATCGCCCTGCTTGCTGCCCTCGGCCATGACGAGGAAGTCGCCATGCATGTGCGGGCAACGGCCAACACCGGCGCCAGCCGCGCCGACATCGCCGAAGCGCTTCTTCACGTGGCGATCTATGCCGGTGTGCCCGCTGCCAATCGCGCGATCAAGATTGCCAAGCAGGTTTTCGAACAGATGGACGCCGAACAGGGAGCCTGAGGAAAAGCGAAATGTCCGACCTTTCCAACAAGAAACCCGAGACCGGCGCGTTTTTCCAGCGCGACCGCGCCTGGCATGCACCGGCGCTGACGCCGGGCTACAAGACCTCCGTGCTGCGCTCGCCGCAAAAGGCGCTGCTCTCGCTCGACGGCACGATTTCGGAGATCACCGGCCCGGTCTTCGGCCATTCCATCCTCGGCGAACTCGACAACGACCTCATCCACAACTTCGCCAAGCCCGGCGAGAGCGCAATCGGCGAGCGTATCATCGTCCACGGCCGCGTGCTCGATGAACGCGGCAAGCCGGTCCCCGGCGCGCTGCTCGAATTCTGGCAGGCCAATGCGGGCGGGCGCTACCGCCACAAGAAGGAGACCTATCTCGCGCCGCTGGACCCTAATTTCGGCGGCTGCGGCCGCACCATCACAGACGAGGATGGCGGCTACCGTTTCCGCACCATCAAGCCCGGTCCCTATCCCTGGCCGAACGGCGTCAACGACTGGCGCCCAGCCCATATCCACTTCTCGGTCTTCGGCCATGGTTTTGCCCAGCGGCTGATCACGCAGATGTATTTCGAGGGCGACCCGATGATCTGGAAATGTCCCATCGTCACAACGATCCCGGACCGTCGCGCCATCGAGCACCTGATCGCGCCGCTCGACTGGGCCAATACCATTCCAATGGATGCGCGCGCCTACAAGTTCGACATCGTGCTGCGCGGCCGCCGCTCGACGCTGTTTGAAAACCGGCTGGAGGGCAACTGATGGTGCAGGATCTCGGCTACCTCAAGGAATCGCCGTCGCAGACCGCCGGCCCCTACGTCCATATCGGCTGCACGCCCAATTTCGCCGGCATCACCGGCGTGTATGAGGCTGACCTCGGCGCCGCCATGGTCAATGACAAGACGCTCGGCGAACGCATTACGATCCGCGGCCGCGTCATCGATGGCGCCGGCACGCCGCTGAAGGATGCGCTTGTGGAAATCTGGCAGGCCGATGCGGGCGGCCTCTACAACAGCCCGTCCGAACTGCGCGGTGCCGCCGATCCCAATTTCTCCGGCTGGGGCCGCTGCCCGACCAGCGCCGACGAAGGCGTCTTCACCTTCGAAACGGTCAAACCCGGACGCGTACCCTATAAGGACGGGCGCAGGATGGCGCCGCATATCACCTTTTGGATCGTCGCACGCGGCATCAATATCGGACTGCACACCCGCATGTATTTTGCCGACGAGCCGGAGGCCAATGCCGAAGATCCACTGCTTGTGCGCATCGAACACCGCCATCGCGTCGCGACACTGGTCGCGCCGCGCGAGGGCTCTATCTATACGTTCGACATTCATCTTCAGGGCGAGAAGGAAACCGTCTTTCTCGACATCTAGGGCATTTCCAGGAAAAGTGTGAAACGGGTTTCCGTCCGGAAATGCTTAAAAACAAGGGCGTCTTCGTGACTCCGAAACACAGTACACGGCAGTATCGGGAATACCCCCTCTGTCACTTCGTGACATCTCCCCCTCAAGGGGGGGACATCGGGAGCAAGAGGCCCGCGCCACGCCAATCTCCCCACTTGAGGGGGAGATGCCCGGCAGGGCAGAGGGGGGTCAGACGGCCACTGTCGTGCAGAAAAACGCAAACGCTCCAGGGATCTGGGGGGAAGATATGACCGCCTCCGTCTTCGATCATCCGTTTCTCTCGGGCCTGTTGGGCGACGAGGAAATTGCCGCCTTCTTCTCGGTGGACGCAGACATCCGCGCCATGCTCTCGTTCGAGGCGGCGCTCGCAAAAGCACAGGCCAAACAAGGGATCGTACCTGCCGAGGCAGCGGCACGCATCGCCGAGGTCTGCGGCAACTTCCTGCCCGATGTCCTGGCCCTGCGGCGCGCAACCGCGACAGACGGCGTGGTGATCCCCGAACTTGTCCGCCAGTTGCGCAAGGCGATCGGCGGAGATGCCGCCGAAAAGCTGCATTTCGGCGCCACCAGCCAGGATGTGATCGACACCAGCCTGATGCTGCGCCTGACATCGGTTTGCCGGCTCCTGTGCAGCCGTCTGGACAAGCTTCGCGCGGCTTTCGAAGAGATCAACCGGCAGTGGGGCGCAAACCCGCTGATGGCCCGGACGCGCATGCAGGCGGCAATTGCCATCAGGGTTTCGGATCGCGTCAACGCGTGGAGCGCACCGCTCGCCAGCTACGAGGACCGGCTGGAGCGAATGGCCGTCGTGTCCTTCCCGCTGCAGTTCGGTGGCGCTGCCGGCACCCTCGAAAAGCTGGGCGACAAGGCTGGCACTGTGCGCGCTGCCCTTGCCGAACATCTCGGCCTCGCCGATCATCCGCAGTGGCAAAGCCAGCGGACCACGATCGCCGACCTCGCCCATATCCTGTCCTTGATCTCAGGCAGCCTTGGAAAATTCGGTCAGGACATCGCGCTGTTGGCGCAGGCAGGCGATGAGATCGAGTTGTCGGGTGGTGGCGGCTCCTCGGCCATGCCGCACAAGCAGAATCCGGTGGCTGCCGAAGCGCTGGTCGCGCTCGCCCGCTTCAATGCCGTACAGCTTTCCGGCATTCACCAGTCGATGGTTCACGAGCAGGAACGCTCCGGTGCCGCCTGGACGCTCGAATGGATGATCCTGCCGCAAATGGCCATCGCCTGCGGCGCGAGCCTGCGGTTAGCTTCCACACTCGTTGGGCAGATCAAGCGGCTTGGTGCGGCGGGAGGTTAGTTTCGCAGAGGCGTCAGTTCGCGAAAAGGATGTCCGTCTCCCCTCATACCCGCCCTCGTGGAGGGTATCCAGCGCGCCCAAGTCCTTGGGCGCTAGGAAGCCCTTACACGCGATGGACATAGCGTCACCCTCACTACCGGCACAAGGCCGGTAATGAGGGTGAAATATGAGCGGCTTCGCCGATCCTCTGCCCTGTAGCTCTCACGACTACGCAGGTTTTGATCCGTGCGACGGAGCAGCTATTGCTGTTCAGCGAAAAGCGAGAAGCCTCAGTTCGCTTTGTTCTTGAACGGCTTGCGCTTGGCACCCTCGGCGCCCGGCTTGTCGAACTTCGGCTTTTCGAATTTCGGCTTTCCAGGCTTCTTGCTCCAAGGCTTGGCATCGGTCTTTTCCGAAGCGCGATGGTCGGCACCGGCAAAATCCGGCTTTGCATCGAATTTGCGCTTCGGTTTGCCTTCGCCCTTCCAATCGGGCTTCCCGGCCTTCTTGCCCGCAAACGGCGCGCCGCGCGATCCGCCGGAAAGGTCCGGCATGCCGTCGAGCTGCCTGACCTGGATGCCCTTTTCGAGCGCCAGTTTCGGCCCGATCGCTTCGACGAAACGATCCACCCAGTCGCGGGCGATCTCGACATAGGTCTCCTCGGCCTGCATCTTGATGGCGCCGATTTCCTGCTTGGTGATGCGGCCGATGCGGCAAAGCATCGGAATCAGCCAGCGCGGCTCGACATTCTGCTTGCGGCCGGCCGACAGCGAGAACCACACACTGTCGCCGAAATCGCCGCGCGGCGCCCTCGGCTCGCCACGCTCCGGCCGATCGCCCCGATCGCCGCGATCTGCCGACGGCGTGAACGATGGCGTATCCATCAGATCCTCCGGCGCCGAGCGCCCGGCCCGCGACAGCCGCACGAACGCCGCCGCAACCTGTTCGGCACCGTGCTTTTCCAGAAGCTCGCGGACGAACTCCTGCTCTTCCTCGCGGATCGCTTCCTCGAAGGCTGGGTCGGCCAGAATACGCTCGTCGTCGCGGCGGGTCACCTCGTCGGCCGACGGCGGCTTTGCCCAGGTGGGCGTGATATTGGCGTCGCGCAACAGCCGCTCGGCCTTGCGGCGGGCGCTATTCGGCACGATCAGCGCGCTGACGCCCTTGCGGCCGGCGCGGCCCGTGCGACCGCTGCGGTGCAGCAGCGTTTCGGGGTTCGTCGGCAGGTCGGCGTGGATGACCAGTTCAAGGCCGGGCAGATCGATGCCGCGCGCCGCAACGTCGGTCGCAATGCAGACCCGCGCACGCCCGTCGCGCATCGCCTGCAGCGCGTGGGTTCGCTCGTTCTGGCTAAGCTCGCCCGACATGGCGACGACCGAGAAACCGCGGTTGTTGAAGCGGGCCGTCAGGTGATTGACGGCCGCACGGGTCGAACAGAACACCAGGGCGTTGCGTGCCTCGTAGAAGCGCAGGACGTTGATGATCGCGTTCTCGCGATCCGCTGGCGCAACGGTCAGCGCGCGGTATTCGATGTCGAGATGCTGCTTCTGCTCAGCCTGCGTGGAGATACGGACAGCGTCGCGCTGGTAGCTCTTGGCAAGATTGGCGATCGAGCGCGGCACGGTCGCGGAAAACATCAAGGTGCGGCGCTCGGCCGGCGCTTCCTCGAGGATGAATTCCAGGTCCTCGCGAAAGCCGAGGTCGAGCATCTCGTCGGCCTCGTCGAGAACGACGGCCTTCAGCGCCGACATGTCGAGAGCATTGCGGCGGATATGGTCGCAAAGACGCCCCGGTGTCCCGACAACGATATGCGCGCCGCGCTCGAGCGCCCGCCTTTCGCTGCGCATGTCCATGCCGCCGACGCAGGAGGCAACCGTGGCGCCTGTCAATTCGTACAGCCATTCCAGTTCGCGCTTGACCTGCAGGGCGAGTTCCCGGGTCGGAGCCACGGCCAGCGCCAGCGGCGCGCCGGCTTGCGCGAAACGCTCCCGGCCGTCAAGCAGCGTCGAGGCGAGTGCGAGGCCGAAGGCCACCGTCTTGCCGGATCCCGTCTGCGCCGACACCAGCGCATCGCGACCCTCCAGTTCGGCACCGAGAACCGCCTTCTGGACCGGGGTCAATTCGGAATAGCCGCGCTTCGTCAACGCCTGAGCGATCGCCGGAGCGATGCTGTCGAACTCTGTCATATGTTTGTCTTTCGGAATTCGGCTGCCGTGCGCGTCGGTCGATGAGGAAGAGCGCAGTCACCGCGGCCAGCACGTCGCAGGCCAATACATGCGCGCCCTCTTACTGTGCCCGGCACGAATTGTACAGAGCGGAACGCGCCGGCCGGGGAAAACGCGACAAGGCAAGGCTCGGCAAAGGCCGAATGCAGGAGCAGCCATGCATCGTCCGAATGCATGGCTGCGTATGCTTTATCGCCTCTGCTGTGGTTGGAAACTCAGCTCGTCAGGCGCGGTGAGCGCACGACCTTGTTGAACAGGGTCTTCATCGCCGCTTCGATGCCTTCCGTCGGGCTCACTTCGAAGTAGAAGCCGGGCGAAGCGCAGGCCTGCATGCGCGTTCCAATTTCCGACTGGAAGGGCTTGATCCAGCTATTGTACCAGCTGTTGTTCGGCAGCGGCAGATAGGTGGTGTAGAGAACGGCAATCTTGATGCCGCGGTCCTTCAGCGTCTGGCAGTAGGTGATGTCGATCGGCTCCTGGCAGCGTGTGCCCGTCAGCTTCTTCGTGCAGCCCTTCGGCTTGTTGCTGTCCCCCACTCCGTCAGAAACGAAGAAGACGATCTTCTCCGGGCTCGCTGAACTCGTGCCATTGCCCGGCGTTCCGATCTCGGCATTGATCTTGGTCAGCGCGTTGTCGAAGCTCGTCTGCTGGTCGTTGTTGTAGCCCTGGTAGGGAATGCTCATCAGCTTGATGTTCGAGGTGCCGGCCTTCACCTTCGTCAGGTCGGCGGTCAGTGCCGCAACCTTCAGGAGCTTCACGTCCACCGCCGTTTCGCCGAATGTATAGGCGGCCATCCGGAACTGGTTGGAATAGCTCTGCGTCCGCTCGGCCTCCAGCGTCAGCGCCGCGACGGCCTTTGCCACAACATCGATACGGATGGTGATGCCGTTGTTGCGGGCAACGAAATAGTTGCTGCTAGTGTTGATCACGCCCTTTTCCGAGACGATGTGGCAGGCGAAGGCGCAGTTTCTCGAGCCGCTGTCCGACACTTTCTCCGTCGCCTTGATCATGTTGTTGACATCGGTCGGTGTCGCGGCGACCCCCATGGATGGCGTGTTGTCGAGCAGCATGTAAAAATCCATGAAAGACTGCGACTGGTAGGTGGCCGTCGCCTTGCCGGAGACCGTAATGCTCTCCTTGCCGATCACGCGCAGGAACGATGTCTTCAAGGTCGCCTGATAGGTCAGTTCGGCATTGATGTCCTTGCCGCTTTTTCTGACCGAAGCGTTCACGGTGTCGATCTTCAGATCCGCCGCAGCCTCCGGATCATACTGGGGGCTTCCCGTATCCATTTGCGCGTCGAACAGCGCCTCGGCTTCCGCTTCGCTGAGCGGAACGGGGCCATCCTGCGACATGTTGATCGCCTGCGCGACGCCGGCGGACTTTTCCGCGATTGCGCCCACGACGGCGGCATCGGCAGCGTTCTGAAGCTGCGCCTTGAGCTCCATGGCACGGGCGAAGTCGATGGCCATCCCGGCACAACCAAGAAGGGGAACGATAGCGATGGCGCCCATCACGGCAAAATTGCCCGACCGATCCGCAAAGAGTCTTTTCACGATACGCACTATGGTCACCCCGCCCCCGCTGCGTGGCCGACTGCCCCGCATCTACACTCGTTGGCCGAGACAATAGCCGCGAAGTTCTAAACGGCGGTAAAGTGCAATAGTTAACTGAAATAAAATTCAAACAAAATCAGGCTGTCTTTCGCGTAAAATCAATCGTCGATTGGCAACAGCAGCATATACACCAGATTACTGGAATAAAATGATACACGCGTATAGTATAATAAGAAATTATCGCACGCGGCGATAAAGAATCATCACAAAAAACTGAACCGAATCAAGTTATATTGAATAGACTCAGCACAATTCTCGTCTTAGCGCCATCCCCGAAGCCGCCGATCTCTCAAAGTTCTTCCAACCGGGGAATCCCCGGATGTGGTCGGGCCCAAGGCCCTGCCTCGCCCGGTCCACCATGGGCCCGACTGCCGCCGACCTTATCGGAATTCGCCATTTTTGCCCGATAGGCTGCCACTTTCGCCATTGTGATCAATGCACCCGAGCGGGAGAACGTCTAGCAAAGACCTATGCGGAAACCGCGAACGTCAAGGTTCAAATTTTCAGAATGCCTAAACGCAAATCCCTTGAGACATCGACACCCGCACCAAGGCCCTGTCAGCGGAAGGGGATCGGTCTTGTTGGCAGCGGAGGAACGTTAAGATGATCTGGTTCCAAGCCGGCCTTGGCTCTCTGGACCATGATCTCATACGCTTTTTCCAGGTGTCGTGTGAATCGCTCTGTGTCGAATAGGGGCTTTGTAAACCGATTGGTTGCAAGCTTTCGGCGGGTCTCGCCAAGACGGGTTCGGTCTTTCGCCAACTCGATAGCGAGCGCAACGTATCCATCCACATCTTCGGCAACCAGTTCAGGGAGTCCTAGCGCCGCTAACAGGCTTTCAGATACGCGTGAAGAAAAATTGCTTCCCTTGACGCTGATCGTCGGCAGACCGGCCCAAAGGCAATCGGATGTGGTCGTATGGCCGCAACATGGAAAGGTATCAAGTGCGATATCAGCAGCCTGAAGCCGAGCGATATGCATGTCGTATCCGGCGGGGTCCGCAAAAATTATTCTGCTTTCTGCGATGCCCTCCTGCACCATAAGATGAAGAAAATTTCGCCGAGCCACCTCGTCGCGGCACAAGATCCACAATATGCTTTCCGGCACTGCTGTCAGGATACGTACCCAGGCGGAGAAGGTCTCAGGGCTTATCTTTTTGATGTTGTTGAATGATGCGAAAACCACCTTGTCTTCTGGAAGGAAGAGATCTTGTCGACGAGCAGGTGGTGGCAGAGATCGGTGAATGTTGTCATTCGGTTGGTAGGATTCCGGCAAGCGGCAAAATTTCTCATGGTAATAGGGCGTGCTGGAATCGGGAGTAACGATCGGATCGCCAATGATGTAGTCGCAATCGATGCCGGTTCCGCTGCCAGGAAAACCAAGCCAAGCAACCTGTACTGGCGCAAGGCCCAAGTTGATGAGATCAACACGGGCGTCTTTCGTATGGCCCTTAAGATCGACGAGAATGTCGATCTGATCTTTGCGAATCAAATCATAGGCCTCTTGGTCGGTTAGGTTGCCTATGCTGACAATCCTAACGACACGCTTCCGAAAGCCATCATCTCTCGCGGTCAACGCGTCATCGGTGTAACAGTAGAGCGTTACGTCAAACATTTCTTTATTGTGAAGATCGATAACCCCTTGCAACAGGATCATGGTTGCGTGAGCACTTGAGAAATCACTGGACACGTAACCGATACGGATTTTTTCGCCGAATTCATGCGCTTGTTTGCGTCGTGCTGCACGGACGGCCCGCGAAAAGCCCGACTTTCCCTGACCGAGAATTTTAGCGTTGATGCGCTCGTCGCCACACCAATGAATGTTGTTGAACGGCAGTTCGCAGGAAAGGAAGAACTCGTCACCGGCTGTAATTCCAGCGAGCGCGATCTCGTTGGATTTTTTCAATCTATCAAGCATAAGGAAATCGAACTGATGATGCCGTTGGAACAGGGCGGCTCCTTGATGTCTTGGTTTAAGGCTTAGGAGGCGCTCGGCTGTGTCGAGACCTTTCAAAATGCTTCCGGCTTTTCGGTGCAATTCAAAAGCGAGTTCGCAAAACTGCAGCTGCTGCTTATGCGAGGAGGAAGCCTGCGAGGCCTTCACAAAGTAGTCTGCTGCGGCATCCAATTGACCAAGCCGATAGTGGCACTGGGCCACAGTCGCAAAAGCGCGCGCAGCTTCTAATGGCGCCAGGTGTTTGATTTCCGCAAAGGCGTCAATCGCGGATTGAAATTTTCCGTCCGCGTACTTCTTAGCGACCATGTCCAGCTTACTGACCAACATTGCCTCGTATAGTTGTGCACCCAAACGGTGCATCGATTGTGCCTAAGTGGCCGCGCGCAGCCGCCGCTCTTTCAATGTTCTTCCATAGGAGAAACTCGAATGTGGTCTGGTTCAAGGCCCTGCCTCGACCGGTCCACCATCAGCGTATAGGCCGTTTCGAGATGGCGGGTGAAATGCCGCGTATTGAAAAGAGGTGCAGTCCGTCGATTGGCGTTCAACTTTTCCTTCAGAGCCCGGATATTGCCGGGGGCCTGCGCAAGGGAGACGCACAAATCGACGTAAGCCCTCGGATTGGCCGCCACCAGCTCCTCCAGACCGATTGCCCGCAGCAGGCTTTCGCTGACGCGCGAGGCGAAATGGCTGCCCTTGTATGTCGCCACCGGTAGACCGGCCCAAAGCTTGTCGGAAGTCGTCGTGTGACCATTGTAGGGAAAGGTGTCCAGGCCGATGTCAGCGGCCTGCAGACGGGCAATATGGTCTGGATATTCGGCACGATCGGCGAAGATGATCCGCTCGCGGCCTACTCCCGCATTCTCCATCCACTGAGCGAAATTCTCGCGTGCAAACCGATCCGTGCACATCATCCAGAGCACGCTTTCCTCGGCTCTCAGAAGGATGTCCGCCCAGAGCCGCGCCGTCGCCGGCGTGATTTTCCTCGGGCCGTTGAAAGATGCAAATATGACACGGTCTTCGGGAAGGCCGAGGGCCCGGCGAGAGGCAGCAGGCGGAAGCGGCCGGTACGTATCATCATTGGCCTGGTAGCTCTCTGGGAGAGTGCAGAACTTTTCGTGATAGAAAGGCCGGCTGCTGTCGGGCGTGACGATCGGGTCGCCAATGACATAGTCACAGTCGATTCCCGTTCCCGGACCGGGAAAGCCGCAATAGGCCACCTGGATCGGCGCGGCACCCAGATTGATCACGCCGAGCCGCGCACCCTTGGTATGCCCCTTCAGGTCGACGAGAACGTCGATCCCACGCCCGCGGATGAGGTTCACGGCGTCCTGATCCGACAGGTGGCCAACCTGGATCAGGTTTGGATATTTCGCCCGCATCCCCCGGTCTTTCTTGATCGTCGCATCGTCGGTGTGGCAGAACAGGGTCACATCGAACTTTTGCCGGTTATGCTGGAAAAGCACGCCCTGAAGCAGTCGCATCGTCGGATGCTGGTCGCCGAAGTCGCCAGAGAGATAGCCGACGCGGATTTTATCCTGAAACACATGCGGAAAGGCCCGGCGCGCGGCTCTGGATTGTTCCGTAAATGGAGTTGCCTTGTGGATTTTCGTCTGGCGGGCGTTGAGGCTTTCGTCGGCACACCAGAGGATGTGGCTGTGCGGGAAGTCGACATTGAAATAGCGTGCATCCCCCGCTCTCAACCGATCAAGAACCCGCTGGTCATCCATCAGTTTCTCGTCCAGGCAAATGAACTCATGCAGATAACGGCGATAGCTCTCTTCCGCCTGAGCATCGAATGCGCCCGACTTGGCCGCGATCCGTGCGTCGTTCAAGGCCGCTCGTGAATCATTCGCCAGCATGTTTGCCGCCAGGGTCCGTAGCATGGCTTGCTTCGGCCCGCCCCTGTCGGCGGCCCTGGTGTAAAATTCGGCAGCCTCGGAGTGTTTGCCCACCTTCGCATAGCACTGGGCAAGGAGCAGGATTTCATCCAGTACGAGCGATTGCGGGCGCTTGAGTAGGGGGGACAGGATGCTCAAGGCCCTATCGTAGTCTTGCGCATTGTAGGATTGCAGCGCTTTCGCGAGAGAGACAGACATCGATGATCCAGAAATATCAAATGAGAGACAATGGCTAGCAAACCCGGCTGGTGCAGAGCTGGACTAAGCGAGAACAAGATGCACAAGCCTCGCGCACCCGAAGGCACCTATCTTGAAGCATCAAATGCGTCTGGATGAGAATAAGATGACACTGCTTACCCTTTGCATGCCGAGCAATCGCGATCTGCGGCACTCCCGGAGCTCGATCGACACAGCGCTCATCTACGCAGACAAGATGGATTGCCAATTGGTCGTTTCTGATAATTCTGGCGATCCGGAAAAACACGCATATTATAAAAACTTCTCGCCGCGATTGACCTATCTTGTTGCGGCCGCTCAGGACGCGCTTGGGAATATGCTCTCAGCGCTCGCTTGTGTTGAGACACCTTTCGTCATGCCGATGGGGGATGATGACGAGATTTACGGACTTGATGACAGGCCGCCGTTCGATCTCTCAACCCTTCCCGAAAATGCCATCGGTGTCAGGCCCCAGACATTTATATGGACCAATGAAAAGGGCGTGCACCGGGTCGATCGTTTCTCGATCGCCGCAGATATCGCTGGCAGCCGAATACTTGAATACAATGAGAAGGCCAGGGGCAACAACGCTCTCTACTACAGCATCTTCCGTTCGGATCTGTTTAGGCGATTGTTTACTTTTTTTGCGCAGTCGCATCCGACACGCGGCGCCTATTGCGACTGGGCGTTCACCCTTGCTTTTTGCGCGGCAGGGCGGATTCTCTACGACGATTCAACGATCTACCGCTACGATCTTGGACGGTGGGCTGAACGCAAGAGCCTGGAAGCGACAAAGAGAACACTGTTTACGCAAGCCGGCTTGCCGGACAATGCCGAGAGCTTTTCGGCCTTGCTTCAATACATCGACGTCCATGTATTTCTGACATGGTCCGGTCTGCCTCTCTCGGAGGATCAGCGTCAAAATGCTTTGCTAGCCAATGCGCACCTTGCTCTGGGTGCGTTTGTGAGAGAAGTCGAGAAAGCACAGGAAAACTACGATCCCGAGATTGTATATCTCGCCGGACGTATCGGCCAAACGCGCGACCTGTCATCGGCATTTCAAATCGCGCTTCTGATCACCGACCGCGTGCAGCCCGGCTTGGGAGAAAGGTACGTCCGCTTCGCACGCGCGGCAACCGAACTGGGTTAAAACCAATCCAGATTCACGATTCCATTTGGCGATGAGTTCTCACTCACTCCGTTCCGGACTTCGTGATTCTAAAGCGGATTGGCGAAGAAGCCGAGCAGAAAGCGCGGCGGCATCCAGGCCCAGAGGTCCAGCGCCCAGGCAATCGCGATCAGGGTGGCCGCGGCCAGGCTGGAGTGCGGACGCGACACTTCCGCCGGCCCCACCGGGGGAGTATTGTTCATCGGACCCCCCATGTGGTTTGAGCGCCCTCGACCTGAAAGAGGATGACTTTTGCGGAACAGAACCAGCGTCGTAGTGAAGCTTTTCCAAGTAGTTCCAAAACTTCCAAAACGGGCAGATCTTGCGAGCTTACAAGCTTAGCGTAGGATTTCGCCCCCTACCGCAAACGCCGCCAACCTGCGGCTTCCACACCGCAATTTCAGCCAGACCATCATCAGGACTATCAAGAAATGATCACCTCGCCTCCCTTTCTCGGCTTTCCCGATCGCCTCGCCGATGGCCGCATGCCCCGTGCGGTGATCTTCGGAGCCGGTCACGGCAGTACCTATCCCGGCAAGGACAGCGGCGGCTACACCTTGGCCGCCGACGCCATCCGCGCTGCGAGCCAGGACGATGCCGCGCTCGTCGAGCACTGGGATGTCGATCTCGGCGGCCCGCTGTTCGACGGCAACCCGGTCTCATGCATCGACGCCGGCGATATCCCGACCACCATGCGTGACAATGCCGGCAACCGCGCCCGGATCGAGGCGAAGACACGCGAGGTCCTGGCATTGCCGGCTGTACCGATCCTGCTCGGCGGCGACTGTTCTGTGACTGTTCCCTTCCTCGCCGGTTTTGCGGATCACGGGCCGTTCTGGATCCTGCAGATCGACGCCCATATCGACTGGCGCGACGAGGTACATGGCGAACGCTACGGCTATTCGAGCCCGATGCGTCGGGCGAGCGAGATGGCGCATGTCGCCGGCATCGTGCAGGTCGGCCTCCGTAGCGTGGGCAGCGCACGCCTCACCGACATCGAAGCGGCGCGGCACTACGGTAGCCGCTTCGTCACCGCCCGCGAGGTTCACGCCCAGGGCATCGAAGCCGCTCTCCGGCATATTCCGGAAGGAGCGCGGACTGTCGTCACCCTCGACTGCGACGGCCTCGATCCCGGCGTCATGCCGGGCGTGGCGGCGCGTACGCCCGGCGGCCTCAGCTACACGCAGGTGATCGACCTGATCGCGGGCCTCGGCAGGCGGGGCAGGATCGCAGGATTCGACCTTGTCGAGCTCTACCCTCCCGCCGACACTGACGGCCTGTCGGCCCTGACCGCCTCGCGCCTTCTCGTCAATGTGATCGGCACCATCGTCCGGCAGGTTTGAAACCCGGCGTCCTCTCGTCGCATGATGGCCCGACAAGGAGGGATATTCCCATGCGGCCGGAGCCTTTCGCGTTCCACGTCGTCGAAGGTGCCGTCCTAGAAGCATCTGGTTCGAAATGCCGACAAGGCATACGTCTCTGTCACCTCGTGACGGCGCCTTCGCACCGCTCTTTAGACCTACTCCTCAAAGCGACTCGTGGCGTCACGATCGCGGTCGTATCGTCTTGTCAGCGGAAACGACGGCAACCAGGACTCGCGACGGACGATCCAGCTTTCGTAGGTAGGCATCAGTTGGTCAGGGGCATCCAGGGATCCCAGGTTCACTTCGATCTCGTCTGCGGTGCGGGCGAAAACGGACGAGCCGCAGCGGGGACAGAAAAACCGCCCGGCATAGTCGCGTGTTTCACCATCGATCGTCACAGCATCCTGCGGGAAAATCGCGGAAGCGTGAAAAAGGGCCCCATGATGCTTGCGGCAGTCGAGACAGTGACAAAGGCCGACCCGGTATGGGGTACCCGACGCCACAATTCCGACGCTGCCGCACAGGCAACCGCCCGTGAATCGGTCCATGCTGCCTCTCCTCCAAAATCGAGCGGGCGGAAAATTTACAACGAACGGCACTGTCATTGCAATTGCCCGCTGCGGGCGGGGACGCCTCGTTCTTCCCTGGCGGCGATAGTAATCATCACTTCCACAAGGTATACCCTGAAGGTCAGCTTTGGGGCCATAAGCAGCCGACGCGCTCGCCGTCACGGTGCCGGCCAAGGCGAAGGCGACAACGATAGGCGATGAAGCAAGGTAGCCGGCCTCAAGCTGCGGATGGACCCGCCCCGGAAAATTGCGGTTTGCGGAGGGTACGGCGGCAGGGAGAATCCCGGGCTCCGACATCGCGGTGGAAATAGGTTGGGGCAGCGGACCAGAATTGCCTATGCAAGTCGTGCAGCCATAGCCAACAATGCCGAAACCAACGGCTTCGAGGTCTTCCATCAAGCCTGCGCGACGAAGATAGCGTTCAGCCGTCGGCGAACCGGGCGCGAGCGACGTCTTGACCCAGCCCGGCGGCTTCAGCCCATATTGGCGGGCCTTTCGAGCGAGGAGACCAGCAGCGATCATCAATCGCGGATCCGATGTGTTGGTGCCGCTTGTGATCGCGGCGACGGCTACCGCGCCATCACCCGGCGTGCCCTCCCCCAGCAATTGCTGCTGGTTTGTTCAAGCTCGCAATCGATGCCCTGAGAAACAGCCTAAAGGATGGATACGCTTCGGAGCCTCGTACCGACATAATACTGGCGAATAACGTTCGCGGCAGGATCAGCCTGCGTTAGCGTCGTGTCAATTCTGAGCTGCGGGTCGGTCGGTACCTCATAGTCCGCATGAATGCCCGTGAATCCGGTGATATTTCCGGCGCGAGCCAGTCTATAGAGACCCTTTGGATCTCGTGACTCCGCCACATCGAGAGGTGTATCGATGTGAACCTCAATGAACCGCTGCGCTCCCACGATGGCTTTCGCAGTCTCTCGAAACGACTGTTTGGGGGAAATGCAGGATACAACGACCAACAGGCCGGCGTCGGCCATCAACGAAGCCACCTCTGCAATGCGCCTGACATTTTCCGCCCTGTCTTCATCTGAAAAACCGAGATCGGCATTGAGCCCCCTACGCAGTTCGTCACCGTCAAGATTGACCGCCCGCCACCCGAACGCAGTGAACAGCCGTATCACGCATCCGGCAATCGTCGTCTTGCCAGCTCCGGAAATTCCGGTCAGCCAAAAGACTGCGGGCGGCGGGCCTCCGGCACGAGGCTCTTGAGGCGGAAGAGGATGCAAGAATTCCTTCATGAGAGACGGGGCTCCTTATTCGCAATCGTCAATGACTCACAGGCCCGCAAAAGCTTCGGTGCCCCGTTATCTTGTGGTCAGTTGTAGCACTGCAACTGGACAGCAATAAACTCATCCCACCGTTACCGATCCGCAACGGAGCAACCCGCCGGATCTCGCCCGATCTGAGGCCGATAAGCTGCAGCTTGCGCACGTGGGAATGAGCGCGATATCCTGGAGTTCGCTGAGCAAGCCTCGCTGGCGAAGCCAGTGGAGCTGGTCCGCCCACGCTTGTCGACCGCGGGCTATCCGAGCTCGCTTCCGGACACGGCAGGGCTATAGATATCGAACTCCCCATTCGCCGGACCGTCAGGGCCGGCATCGTTAGACGGCGCCCGTGATCGCGAAGGTCTCAAGAGCGATCGTCCGCAAATCACCCTACCGGCAGCTGCCCACTGACTTCCCCCGGCGCGCGCCGGAAAGCAAGGCCTCAGCCGAATACTACGCCACTCAGCGGGACATGATCACTTCCATCATCCGAAAACGAGATCGGATCGGTGCTCGACTGCCGCCTATCGGAATTCATCAACTCCTTAAAATGCGAGGCCATAAACCGTTTCCGGTGTCCCTTGAAATGCAGGATGAGGCGCTCTCGCAACGCGGGATCGGCGAAAGCCACGGGATCGTCAGCAGGTGAATAGTTGTAGGTATCCGAATGTAAAATTCTGATGGTGGCTCCTTCATACGGCGAAAGAAGAACGTTGTCGCTCCAGACCTTGCGCATCGGAAGAAGCTTGTTTAGCGCCAACTGATCACCGTTCCATTGCTGTTCCGCAAGATAATCTTCGCGGAAGACCTGAAGAAAATGACTAAAAAACGAAGCAGCGTAATTTTGTCCTCTGTTGCGCGCGGCAAGAAAACCGCCGTTAACTTTGAGGGTAGCAGCCCGCCAAGTCACTGCCACATCAAACGGCTCGGTCTCCAGATGTGAAAGGTTCGCCTGAACGAGAATGTCGGCGTCGAGAAGCAGCAGCGTTTCATCAGGCTTCAGGCAATTAACCTGCCGTGCTTGACCGACTGCTCGATCTAGCATCAGCGACTGTTGCTCGACATCTATGTCAATGCGATCGAATGGCAACTCGATACCCGAGAGGTCTGTGGTGGGAGACGTCAGAATTGAGTAACGAGAATGAGGGTTGAAGTAATCGGCTGATCTAAAGAGCATGTTGATCATCTCGATCGACTGCCCGTGTGTTGTCCGTGCATGAGGATGCACGCAGAGGCCGCCGTTTTCAGAAGATACTGAGGCGTAAAATGTCGAAAATATCAATGTCACGTCAGTCCTTGGTCACTGAATGAATGCGCTGTCGCCGCCAGCAATCTATGCGCTGTTGCGACGCGACGGTCGCCTCAACAACGTGGCAGTCCGCTTCATCGTCTGTGAGCCCCGTTATATGTCTGGGCGCATCACGCGGCCATCTGGAGCATTTACGAGACATGCGGCCTTTTCTTCCTGAAGCCGGTGTTCGCTCTTGCTAAACTCGATCAATGGATGAGCTTTAAGCTTTGCCTCGATTGCATCCAGGAGGCCGGAGAACGGCGGAACATCGCCAACTTCCTTCCGCATGGTCCGCCAGTTCTGAAGCTCGTCCTTGTTTATATAGAACATCACCAAGACATCGCGGTCTATAGTTGAGGAAAATCCGTGGTATGTTGAAAAATGCGGAACGAAGACACATGCCGAATTTGCTTTGAACCGCGCTTTATAATGCGGAAGCAATTTTTTATCGTACAAAATCGTACCATTTCTCAGTTCGTCTTCTGGATCGACATCTTTCTCTGGAATGTAAAAGACAAAAGACAAAAACTTCGGTGGGATGTCCACGTGGATGTTCTGAAAACGCCCAGCCTTCGTAAAGAAAAACTCAAATTCCTTATGAATCTCTAGCGCGTTGACGAGTGCTGGCGAAGGGTCAACATAGAACTTGGCAAGGAGAGCTTGCTTCACCTCCGGATCGCTGAACAGTGCGCGAATGACAAGCGGGATTTCATCCTTGTTAAACTCAAGATTGAAGCGCGAGTTTTTAAAGGCAGGATTGTCCTGCAGACGATCCTGCACGTCTTCGCCATACTTCTTCTCAAGCATGTATTTTCGTATGCAATCGTAAAGCTCGTGAGGAAAGACATCCTCCAAATAAGTGTGAAAGAACGGATCCTCACCTACCGCAGCAGAGTTAATTGAATGCAGCAAATGATCCTTGTAGGATTTTACCGCTGCCGCCTCCGAATTCTGGTGGGCAGTCCCCACTTCCGGGTCACTCATGCCTGGTGTTGGTCCATTGTTCATCAGCGGAATCTCCCATTCATCCATCGTCCTGCCATGTTGCTCTCAGACCTCATAGCCAAACTGCTCAAGTTGATCACGCATCAAGTGCGTCAAATATGCGGCTTCCTCGGAGGATGCAGTCTTTCGCCAGTGCCCGATGCGTGTCGTATCGATTGACTGCAGTGCCCGTCCTTTCCATTCCCTTGAGCGCTCCAAAACAACGCCCGAGGCGATATCGTTGTTCAGTTGATTGGGCTCGAATGGAAGATCTAATACATGCATGATCTTGGTTAGCGTTTCCTCCGGCTTTGTCGCCAATGTTTCGTAGGAAACCAGTTTGACACGATCCGGATAGGTATCGAGAAAATGGCGGCACGTTTTTGCCGCATGGATCCAGAATTCAGCTGCTGCCGCGAGATCACGTGTCCAAAACGGCATAGAGATCAGAGAAAGTGCGGCGTCGCGGCCATCTCGCATCAAGAACATGATCTTCGCATCGGGAAAGTCTTCGAGAATAGCCTGAAGCGAGCGGAAGTGGCCGGGCGTCTTCTCGCCGCAGTAACGTTTGTCTCGAGCGGCAGCGTAAAGCGAGAGGATCGCGCCAAGGATTCCGCCTGGCGACAGATCCTCACCGGATTTATCGATGATTTTTTCGGCGTCCAGACCAATTTCTGGAAGTCGATGCCAATTCGAAAGGATCTCTATCGCCCGCGAACGATCGGCACCTTTGAAGTGAGCGGCCAAATCACGATAGAAGGCGGTCTCTGGCGGTATTGCCAGTTTGCTGTGCCTGTCCAGCAGAACGCTCAGCAAGGTAGTGCCGGATCGGGAGCAGCCGACGACGAAGCATTTGACATTGCTCATCGGTTCGTATGTCTCGTCCGATGTCTGTAAAATGAATGACAAGCGACACTGATTGCTCGAAAGTGCATTTGATTGACACCAATCATCAAGGGAGCTTCACATCGGCTCTAAGCGGTTCGTTTATTGCGCCGCTTGCCTGCGTGATCAGCCCGGATGTTCTCTTCTTCACAGAGCGAACAAAGAGATCCATCGCCTCGTAGGCAACAAGCGCACGACGTCTAATGATCTCAAAATCCATAGTGATAACGTCGTCCAGTTGCTCGGGCTTGAAGATCGGGAAGCCAAACGCGAGAGCCAACCCCTTTGTGCGATCATCGAACGCAGTGACGAAACTCTTTCGGTTTTGGCTCAGCATAAGCAAATGCGCATGGACCCGGCTGCCGAAATGCATGTCGACTGACCTATAGAAGCCAATAGCGTCGTCTGCGTTGGTGGGAACGTAAAGCAGAAAACCGAGCGCAGCCGCATCATTTCGGATGTCTTGTCGTAACTTGTCCTGATACCGACGCTTATCCGGATCCGCTAACAGTGCGAAATCCTGATGCAGGACGAGCGTGCGTTTCGCATTCGGGTATTTGCGGTGAATGGCCTGCAGGATTGATCGCTCGCGATCAAACCAGCCCTCCCCGCGCTCGGTAATGGTGACCGCAATATGGTCGGCACCTGTGTGAAAGCGGCGCTCTGTGAGCAGCGGCTCATCGAACATGACTGGGCACCCAGTCATGAGAAAACGTCCTTTCAACGCCGGTAGCGCGGCTTCCAGATAGGCGACAGTCAACGGACAGCGCCAGGATGAGTAGTCGACAAACTCGTGGATGGCCCGGAGGATATCAGACGTCGCAACGCTCATGGATTTTGCCGCGTGTGCCTCGCCGTGCAAGCCGATCCCAACCGGCAGTATCCGATACTTGTGGGAGCGGATCGTCTCTGAGTTTAAGCCGGGCCAGACAGTGTAGTTGTCGTTGAGTTGGTTTGCACCGGCTAACAGGATGAGATCGCTTTCCCGGAAAACCCCCTCGTCTATCGTCGAGGGAGCAATACGGGGGGAAAATATCCGGTCGGGCGCAGCCTGACCAAAAAATCTTTCGATGGCTCGCAGGATGAAGCCATCACCGATGTTAGGCACCTTCTGCGACGCCAAAGCTGGTGGAATCGGATAGGGCGTCAGGACGCTATGTTTACTCATCAATTGAATTTCGCTTTGCGGCAGCGGCGCTTCTACTACATCGCATCATGAATTTCCCCACGTCAGTTTGCCGTCGTCGCGCGACTTCCATCATCGAAAGTGAAATCGTACCGGTGCTCGACTATCGGACTTCATCAACTCATCAAAATGCGAAGCCTAGAGTCTCGATGAAAGCGTGATGTTTGCTGTTGCCTTGAGACGCCGCCCGGTCTCGGAATCTCGCGGAAAGGCATTCGTTTCGAACGTATATCGATGCGATTCCCCATTCAAGCCTCGTCACTCCCTTTCTTGCAGGAGCGAGCGGGACGGCTTGGTCGGTCATTGGGCTGAAGGGTACGGGTGAAGCCTGCGGCCTAGACTACGCCGAACCTGAAAGAGCCGGCAAGCCGCAGAAGATCGTCCCAGTCGTCAGTGATCAGCTTCATGTTGATTCTGTTCGAAGCGATATGTTGAATGCCCATAGTGCCGCCTTTCGCGCCTGGAAACCGTCGCGATCTCCGTTCGCGACACCGCATTTTCCATTCGAGAAATCTGTTGGCCGGGCTTGCCGTTCGGAAAAACACGCATATACTCAGGAATAATTATTTCCACAGAGTGAAATATCGAGGGAACAATCATGGCATTGAGCTGGCGTTTTTCCGCCCTGGCAGACCGGCATCGGGCGCTCGGATCGAAGCTGGAGGACTGGAGCGGCATGGGAACCGCCTGGACCTATGACAAGGACATCTACCAGGAACACATCGCCGTTCGCACCAAGGCCGGCATCATGGATGTGTCGGGCCTGAAGAAGGTTCATCTCGTCGGCCCGCACGCGATCGCCGTGCTCGAATACATCACCACCCGCGACATGACCAAGATCTATCCCGGCAAGTCGGTCTATGCCTGCATGCTCAACGATCGCGGCCACTTCACCGACGACTGCATCGTCTACCGCACCGGCCCGAACGCCTGGATGCTGGTGCACGGTTCGGGCTCCGGCTTCGAGGAAATCGTCAAGCAGGCGCAGGGGCGCAACTGCGCCGTTCTGTTCGACGACGACCTGCACGACCTGTCGCTGCAGGGGCCGCTTGCGATCGATTATCTCGACAAATACGTGCCGGGCATCCGCGACCTCAAATATTTCCATCACATGCAGACGACGCTGTTCGGCGCCCCGGTGATGATCTCCCGCACCGGCTATACCGGCGAGCGCGGCTACGAAATCTTCGTGCGCGGCCAGGATGCCGGCATGGTCTGGGACCGCATCGTCGATGAAGGCAAGGCGATGGGCATCATCCCCGTCTGCTTCAGCGTTCTCGACATGCTGCGCGTCGAAAGCTACCTGCTCTTCTACCCCTATGACAATTCACAGATGTATCCTTTCGCCAATGAGCAGCCCGGCGACAGCCTGTGGGAACTGGGCCTCGATTTCACGGTCAGCCCCGGCAAGACCGGCTTCCGCGGTGCGGAAGAGCACGCCCGCCTCAAGGGCAAGGAGCGCTTCAAGATCTTCGGCTTGCTGGTCGATGCCGATGGCCCGACCGATCTCGGCGACGAGGTCTGGGCCGGCGACAAAAAGGTCGGCGTCATCACCTGCCCGTCCTATTCCAAGCTCACCAACCGCTCGATGGCGATCGTGCGGGTCGACGTGCCTTATGCAGTGCAAGGCACCAAGCTCGAGGTAAGGGGCAAGAACGTCAGCGCACCGGCAATCGCTCATACGATCACCTTCGACGATCCGGAAAAGAAGAAGCGGACGGCGCAGGGCTGAGGAGATCGGCATGCTCGTTGCAGGGATCAAAAGCAGACCGGAATACAAGGGGCTCGACGTCGATCCCAACGCCAAACGACACCTCTTCGTCCTCGAGGGCGAAGGGGCGGCGGCCCTGATCGATCAGGTCGGGGCCAAGGGCCGCGACTTCCTAGCGAAATCGGAAATCCTCTATCTGGCCGCGGCCGCCGCACCCAAAGCCTATGATGTAGCACTTTCGGCGCTTTCGCCGGATATCTTCTGGCAGGCGCCGACACTCCAACCGCTTCTGTTTCGCCTGCGCGCCTGTCTCGATCTCGCCCGGATGGGAACCCGGCTCTACATCGCCGGCACAGAGGGCTACATCGGCCAGATCATGCAGGTGGCGATGGAATACGGCATCGACTACCATTCGATCCACACCGAGCATCGCGGCTCGGCAGCCAGGCGCGTCCAGTGCGTGCACTGCAAGGGTATCACCGACAATGTGACGACAAGCCCCTTCGCCTGCACCCATTGCGGCCTGCCGCTCCTGGTGCGGGACCACTACTCCCGACGCCTCGGCGCCTTTCAGGGCGTCAATATCGATGCCGAAGAACCGGGTACCGCCCCAGCGCCTGAGGAGATGTTCCCGTGAGCTTGAATACGGATATGCCCGTCAGGGTCGCAGCGGTAACGCAAGTGACCGACCTCGTAAAACGCTTCCGCTTCGAGCGGATGGACGGCCATCCCATGCCGTTCTTCTCCGGCGGCGCCCATGTCGTCGTCTCGATGCACGACAACGGCATCCTGCGCCGCAACCCCTATTCGCTGATGTCCAATCCCGACGACAACAGCGGCTACGAAATCAGCGTGCTGAGGGTCCCCAATTCACGCGGCGGCTCGATTTTCATGCATGAACAGGTCCGGCCCGGCGACCAACTGACCGTCAGCCAGCCGGTCAATCTCTTCGCCCCGGATCATCGCGGCCGCAAGCACATCCTGTTTGCCGGCGGCATCGGCATCACGCCGTTCATCGCCATGATGGAGCAGTTCAGCCGCGACAACATCGCGTTTGAACTGCATTACGCCATCCGATCGCGCTCGCACGGCGCCTATTGGCAACAACTGCTCGACCGCTACGGCCCGAGCCGGATCAAGATCTACGTCGACGAGGAAAAGACCTTCATTCCCGTCGCCGAGATCGCCGAGAACCAGCCGCTCGGCACGCATCTCTATGTCTGCGGCCCGGCCGGCATGATCGACGGCGTCCTGCTGACAGCGTTGAGAGCCGGTTGGCCGAAGGAAAACCTCCATTCGGAGCGCTTCCTCGCGCCGCCCGCCGGCTTGCCTTTCCAGGTCTTCCTCGAGGCGTCCAACATTCACATGACGGTCGGCGAGCATCAAAGCATTCTCGAGGCCGCCGAAGCGCATGGCTGCGACGCCCCCTACATGTGCCGCGGCGGTGCCTGCGGCCAATGCGAGACCGAGGTGCTCTCGTGCGACGGCACGCTGCAACACAACGACATCTACCTGTCGGACGAGGAAAGGGCGTCCGGCAAGAAAATCATGATCTGCGTATCGCGTTTCAAAGGCCAGCAACTCGTTCTTCAACTCTAGCACCGGAGAGCCGGAAAGATGACCATCACGTTCAGGAACGAGACGTTCCGCGACGACTTCACCTTCCGCAACAGCCTCTACAACATCAGGCGCTTTCCCTTCCCCTTCGATCGCGACGAGTACATGTACTCGGTCAACATGGAACCGCATGTCCGGGGCAAAAAGGACAGCGTCTTCGAAAACCTCATCGACGTCGACGAACACTATGTCGCCGAGATGCACGACCGGGCGCTGGTGCTGAAGGAAGATCCTTTGCGCTGCCAGGCGCTGCCGCATATGATGGCGGCGCAATGGGATACGCTGGAACTCCTGATGGAGCATCAGGCGCAGGACTATCCCGAGCATTTCACGCTCACAAAGAACGGCGACCGCTGGCGCTGGATCAACCGGACGATGGGGATCGACGACACCTTCACCTTCGGCGATCCCTCCACCCTGCCCTATCCGCCGATGGAATACATCACGCGCCAGGCCCAGGGCGATTTCTGCATCGTCGACCAGCGCGACAATAATCTCTGGATGGATGCCGGCATGGTCACCACCCAGGCCGACTGGTCGCTCGATTTCGATATCGGCATGAATTTCATGGAATGGCACGGTCCTGTGCCTCTCGCCCACCAGATCGGCGTCTTCGAGCGGGCGCTGAAATTCCTGCTCAACCTGCAGCAGGGCAAGCCGACACGCCGCCTCAACTGGACGATGACGGTCAATCCGCGCCTCGACACCAGCCCGGAAAACTACCACAAATGGGGTCCGGATCGCACGACGGTGACGCCCGAAAACGTCGGTGAGAAGATGCATCTGCGCGTCGAACTGCAGAGCCTCTGGCGCCTGCCGCGCTCCAACGCCATCCTCTTCGTCATCCGTTGCTATCTCATCAGCTTCGACGAACTGGTGACCGTGCCGAAATGGGGTCGCCGCCTGCCGCGGGTATTGAAAAGCCTGCCGCCGGAGATCGTCGACTACAAGGGGCTGACGCGCAACCGGCCGATCATGCTGGACTGGCTGGCGAAATATGACGACGGCTCGCCGACCAGCCCCGGCATTTTTCCAGATTGAAGTGCGTAAGCCCCTCCCCAACCCTGGGGGAGGGAGCGGCCTCTTCCCCCAGCATCCTCAGAATTCTTTCAGGAAATAGCGTCGCCGGAATTTGATGGCAGGAGGGTCCAACGGGTTAAGCCCTCCCCCTTGTGGGGAGGGTTGGGAGGGGTCTTCTCCACCAACATTGCAAATTCAAAAAATTGAAGAGGGAACTGAAAAACATGACCAGAGTAGCCGTGATCGGCGCAGGGCCATCGGGCCTTGCTCAATTGAGAGCCTTCCAATCGGCAGCCCAGAAGGGCGCCGACATCCCCGAGGTGGTCTGCTTCGAAAAGCAGGCTGACTGGGGCGGCCTGTGGAACTACACGTGGCGCACCGGCCTCGACGAATATGGTGAACCCGTCCACGGCAGCATGTACCGCTATCTCTGGTCGAACGGCCCAAAAGAGTGTTTGGAATTCGCCGACTATTCCTTCGAGGAGCATTTCGGCAAGCCGATCGCCTCCTATCCGCCCCGCGCAGTGCTGTGGGACTATATCAAGGGCCGCGTCGAAAAAGCCGATGTGCGCAAATGGGTGCGCTTCTCGACTCCGGTGCGCATGGTGAAGTTTGACGAGGCGACGAAGAAATTCACGGTGACGGCCCACAACCGCGTCGAAGACCGGATGTATGATGAGGAATTCGACTTTGTCGTCGTCGCCTCCGGCCATTTCTCGACCCCCAACGTCCCCTATTTCGAGGGCGTGAAAACCTTCAACGGCCGCGTCATGCACGCGCACGACTTCCGCGACGCGCTGGAATTCAAGGACAAGGACGTGCTGATCGTCGGCCGCAGCTATTCGGCCGAGGACATCGGTTCGCAGTGCTGGAAATATGGCGCCAAATCGGTGACCACCAGCTATCGCTCCAAGCCGATGGGCTTCAAGTGGCCGGAGCGCTTCGAAGAACGCCCGCTCTTGCAAAAGCTGGTCAACAGGACCGCCCATTTCGCCGACGGCTCGACCAAGGAAGTCGATGCGCTGATCCTGTGCACCGGCTATCTGCACCACTTCCCGTTCCTGCCGGACGATCTGCGCCTGAAGACCGCCAACCGCCTCTGGTCCGACAGCCTCTACAAGGGCGTCGTCTACGAGACCAATCCGCAGCTATTCTACATCGGCATGCAGGACCAGTTCTACACGTTCAACATGTTCGACGCGCAGGCCTGGTGGGCGCGCGACGTGATCATGGGGCGCATCCAACTGCCCGGCCCGGAAGAAATGAAAGCGCATTTCAACAAATGGCGTGCGCGCGAGGAAAAGTTGGAGGACGCCGAGCAGATGATCTGGTTCCAGGGCGACTATGTGCTGGAGCTTCTGGAAGACACGGACTATCCCAAGTTCGACGTCGAAGGCACCAACCAGACCTTCATGGAATGGGAACACCACAAGGCCGAAAACATCATGGGCTTCCGCGACCATGCCTACCGCTCGCTGATGACCGGCAACATGGCGCCGAAACACCATACGCCATGGCTTGAAGCACTCGACGATACACTCGAAGTCTATCTGAAGAATTGAGGAACGACGTGCTGAAACCGATACGCCGGCTTGGTCAGGCCGGCGCATCTTATTGCAGGCTGACGAACCATTTTCGTTATAGGCGTTTTGGTGATTTGCGGTGACGCCCCTCCTTCACGACCGCGGCTTCAGCTTTTCCGGATCGTAGTGGGCAAACGGCACGATTGTCGCCGGCAAACGCTTCTGCTGGCCATCGAGCTTGCCGATCTCGATTTCGGTGCCAAGTGCCGAATGCAAGACATCCATCCGCGCCAGTGCGATTGTCTTCTTCAACAGCGGCGAGCGGGTCGAACTGGTGACGACACCGACCTGCGCCCGGCCGATATGCACCGTATCGCCATGGCCGACAGCCTCATTGGCGTCGATATCGAGGCCGACGAGCTTGTAGCGCGGGGTTTCCTTGCGCTTGATCAGCGCCTCGCGGCCGATGAAATCCTCGGTCTTCGATTTCAGCGGCACCGTGAAGCCGATGCCGGCCTCGAACGGGTCGGTCTGATCCGAGAAATCATAGTGGGCAAAGACCAGGCCAGCCTCGATCCGCACCATGTCGAGCGCTTCGAGCCCCATTGGCTTCAATCCGTGTTTCTGTCCGGCTTCCCAGACCGCATCGAACACGGCGAGCGCATCCTTCGGATGACAGAAGATTTCATAGCCGAGTTCGCCGGTATAGCCGGTGCGCGAGACGACGACCGGCGCGCCTTCGAAGTGACCGATCCGGCCGACGGCAAAACGGAACCATTCGAGTTCGCCGATCGACGGCTGCGACGGTGAGGTCCAGATGATCTCCTTGATGATCTCGCGGCTCTTCGGCCCTTGCACGGCAAGATTATGCATCTGGTCCGTCGACGACCGCACCCAGGCCTTGAAGCCCTTCTTCTCGGCCTGTTCGCGCAGCCAGATGCCGCTCACGTCGTCGCCGCCGATCCAGCGGAAATTGTTCTGCCCCAGCCGAAAGACCGTGCCGTCATCGATCATGCCGCCGTTCTCGTAGCACATTGCCGTATAGACCACCTGCCCCGGCGACAGCTTGCGGATGTCGCGGGTGACGCAATATTGCAGCAACGCCTCGGCATCCGGCCCCGTCACCTCGAATTTGCGCAGCGGCGACAGGTCCATCACCACCGCCTTCTCGCGGCAGGCCCAGTATTCCTCGATCGGGCCCTCATTGTTGAAGCGGTTCGGCAGCCAGTAACCGCGATATTCGGCGTGGTTGCGCGTCAGCGCCGAGAAGCGCGGATGAAAGGCGGTTTCCTGGGTCATTTCGGGCTCTGCATCAGGGGTCATTCGGATGGCGATTGCGCGCGAGAATTTCTCTTTGTCTGAATAGGTGCGGACATGGATATCCGTCGGATCCCAGCCATTGGCCGCATCGATATCGTCCGGGCAGGACGACGAGACGCAGACGAGATCGGTCAGCGCCCGCATCAGCACGTAGTCGCCCGGTCGCGACCATGGCTCGTCGAGATAGAGCTGGTTCTGGTGGTCGATATTGGTGTTGTAGAAATAATTGAGCGCTTCCCACCCCTTGCGCGGCGCAATGCCGTAGGGCTTAAGCGCATGGTTGAAATTGTCGGTGCAATTGACATGGCCGGGATAGCCCATGTCGTCGTAATAGCGCGAATTGCAGGCGGTCGCGAAGGCATCATGACGCCCGACCGTATCCTGCACGATTTCGACCAGAGGCTCGAAATCGCGATCGAATGCCTTGGACGGCAAGCCGGGCGTCGGATAACTGCGCCCCAGCAGCGTACGCGTCACCGTCGCGTCCAGCGCCAGATCAAGCCCCTTGTCGACCTTGCGGGCGGAAAAAGCCTGAAAATCGGTACATTGCCGCCCCGCGACGTCGATAATCTGGATGAACTCACCGGCCCGGACGAAATAGGCGGAGGCCGTCGCGGCGCGGATGCGCAGATCCTGCACCGGATCGGCCATCGGCTCCGGCAGCAGTTCCTCATAGGTGCGCTCGATGGCTCGGCGCGTGATACGAAGCTCGAGTACCGTCGCGGTGTTCTGGAGTTCCGCGTCCATGGCCGGTCCGGGCGCTGAAACGATCAGCAAGCCGTCGAGCGTTACCGTCAACTCGGCCAAATCTCCGGGCGGCGAGCCATCCCCGAACAGGACCAACGCCTGAGCCCCGGCGAGATCGACGTTCCGGCGTTTCAACGCGCTGAGTGCTCTTCTGGCGCTGTCGTCGTCCCGGGCGAGGATCTCCTGAAGGCCACGCGCGGGACGCAAAAAGCCGACACCGAGCCCGGCCGCGTTGAACCGCCCCTTGTCATCGACAAAGCTGACCTCGCAAGGTTGCCCGCCTTCCACATCCTTGATCGCGACGCGGTCGCCCGCAGCCATCTTGACGACCGTCGCGCCACGCCCCTTGACGCGATAGCGCTCGACGCCGGCAGGTAATGCGGGAATGCCGGGCCTCAGAATCACACTCGGCCGCGGCGGCGCCAGGACGCCTGCAAATCTTCCGGAATCCGTCATCTCAGCTCCCACCCGAAGGCACACCCGGTTCGGCGGTCCGGAGGCACCGCTTTATGCACCGGCAATGTGGCCAAACTATCCTATGGGAGGCCCGTGAAAGTAAAGAGAGACTTGACCCAGAGGAAAAAAAATTCACTATGAGGATAAGCTGCGAGCGGAAATACGAGACGGGAACAAGGTGGTGAACACTGCAAAAGCAGGCGCCGCCCAGCGAGAAAAGCCGCAGCCAGAGCCGTCAATAATGGGGACGCGCGACACCGCGCTTTACACAAAACTGGTCGAGGAGACTGTTTATGGCAACTATCGTTGAGACCGAGGGGTCGGCGGCTGCGCCTAGCAGCGAGTTGATCCGTGCGCTGGATTGGAAAGGAGCATTCTGGGTCGCCGCCGGCGTCCCCCCGCTCGTGCTTTTCTCCATCGGCGGCATTGCAGGCACGACGGGCAAGCTCGCCTTCGTCGTCTGGATCATTTCGATGGTGATGGGGTTCCTGCAATCCTTCACCTATGCCGAAATCGCCGGCATGTTCGGCAACAAGTCCGGCGGCGCGTCGATCTACGGCGCAACCGCCTGGCTGCGCTATTCGAAATTCATCGCGCCTTTGTCGGTATGGTGCAACTGGTTCGCCTGGTCGCCGGTTCTGTCGCTCGGCTGCGCCATCGCGGCCGGCTATATCCTCAACGCCCTGTTCCCCATCCCTGGCGCCGACTCCCAGGCCGTCATGGAATGGATCAATGCCAATATGGCAACGCTGACGGCCGATAGCCCGCGCGTCGTCGAATGGCTTGCGGCCAATGCCGGCAAGACACCGCAGGACGCCATTTCGGCCCTTCTGTCGACCGATGCCGTCACTGCGCTGACGCCTGCGATCCGCACCTGGTCGCTCGCCACCTTCGACATCCCGTTCCTTGCCACGGCAAACCTGAACGCCACCTTCGTCATCGGCGGCATCCTCATGCTGGTGATCTTCGCGATCCAGCATCGCGGCATCCAGGGAACGGCAAGCGTCCAGAAATGGCTCGCCATCATTGTTCTCCTGCCGCTCTTGATCATCGGTCTTTATCCGATCTTCTCCGGCCAGATCGACAGCGCCAACGTCACGGGCCTGATCCCCCCGACGGCGGCCTATTCCGGCCTCGACGGCATCTGGAGCAATGGCGGCTGGACGCTGTTCCTCGGCGGTCTCTATATCGCCGCCTGGTCGACCTACGGCTTCGAGACGGCCGTCTGCTACACCCGCGAACTGAAGAACCCGAAGACGGACACCTTCAAGGCGATCTTCTATTCCGGTCTCCTGTGCTGCCTGTTCTTCTTCCTCATCCCCTTCACGTTCCAAGGCGTTCTCGGCCATGCGGGCATGCTCGCACCCGGCATCGTCGATGGTACGGGCGTAGCCGAAGCGCTCGGCAACCTCGTTCACGGCGGCAAGATCGTCACGCAGATCCTCGTCATCCTGATGATCATGGCGCTGTTCTTGGCCATCATGACGGCGATGGCAGGTTCGTCACGGACGCTCTACCAGGGCGCGAAAGACGGTTGGCTGCCGAAATATCTCGACCACGTCAACGAGCACGGTGCGCCCACCCGCGCCATGTGGACCGATTTCGCCTTCAACCTCATCCTGCTTGCCATCGCATCCGACGTGGCCGGCTATTTCTTCGTGCTCGCCGTCTCCAATGTCGGCTACATCATCTTCAACTTCCTCAACCTCAATGCCGGCTGGATCCACCGCATGGATTCAGGCCATGTCGCGCGCCCGTGGAAGGCACCGACCTGGCTGATCGGCCTCAACACCGTTCTCGCCTTCGTCAACGCGCTCTTCCTCGGTGCAGGCGCCAAGGTCTGGGGATATTCCAATGCACTCTGGGTCGGCTTCATCTTCGCTGCCCTCATCCTGCCGGTCTTTGCCTATCGCCACTATGTGCGTGACGGCGGCAAGTTCCCGGCCGGCGCGATGGAGGACCTCGGCCTCGTCGGTCAGGACCTGGGGGTCAGGAAAGCCGGCATCCTGCCCTATGCCGCACTGGCTGCCGGATTGGCTGTGGTCCTGGCGGCAAACGCCTATTTCCAGCTTCCGGCCTGATTGGATAGGGCCAACAGAAAAGGTCGCGCATTGAAGGATGCGCGGCTTTTCCGACCGCTGAAACCCGTCGATTTTTCGCGGGATTGTTCTTGTCGTTTTGGCAGGTTTGAGTGCAAAGGGTTTTGCGACCGCCACTGCGATCTTCTCGCACAAGTTTGAATATCGCGGCAGCATAGATCTGCTGGAGTGCTTGCAGGAAAACGACCATGGGGCGTCAACTCTCCGCTCCCAACCAGCCGTCTCCGGCCTATGTGCAATTCGGTGATCAACCGGACGCTAGGCAGACTCCACATCGCGTGCAAAAACAATACTGGCGTCACTAACAGTCGCGACATGTGCGTAAGCCGCGCGACTTGCGTTGACTGCATCGGCCCGCAAGACTGCTATGACGATGGCGTCGTGCTCTTCATAGGACCGTAGAAGGCGTCCGGGGAGACGGAATTGAGCGCGGCGAAACGGGGCAAGGCGTGCCCGGGTTTGCGTCACCAATTCGAACACATGGTCGTTGTGCGCGCCTCGATAGAGACGGGTGTGGAACTCGGTGTTGTGAGCCTCATACTCGTCTTGCGCGCCGCGATGGACAAGCCGCGCCGATGCCTTGTGTTCGGACTCCAGCATTCTGCGTTCGTCCACCGTCATGCGTTCCGCCGACAGGCGCGCGCAGATCCCTTCGAGTTCCGCCATCGCCTCGAACATCGAAGCGAGGTGCTGTTGCGTAACATTGGTGACGACGGCGCTCTTGTTGGGTTCACGCTCGACGAGACCGATGGCGCAAAGTTGCCCGAGAGCTTCGCGCACGGGCGTTCGCGATACCTCGAAACGATTGGCCAGCGAAACTTCGTCGAGCCGCTCGCCAGGCTGCATGGTCCCGGTGATGATCAGATCGGCGATCGCTCGAACCATCTGCTCGACGGTTGTTCCGGACCGGATGACTTCTTTTTTTCTGGCGAGTTTCACGGGTCGAATCTGGTTGAATTTACACTGCATACAGATGCAACGCGTGACCATTATTGTCAATGTGCGCATTAAGTATTTGAATATATATGATTATTTAGGCTAATTCATGTGCTTTCAAACTGTTTGCCCTACTGAACGGCATTTCCGGCTTCGAAGTGATGCTCAAATTTATTTCTTGCTTAAAATTAAATCAGTTCCTCGAGAATATTGCATACACTTTACGCGGAGAGCATCGTAGGCCACAGTTAAACTCATTAAAAAGCAATAACTTATTGATTGGCACACTCATTGCATACAGTTTTCTGTGACCTTTTCGAACCCGGCACCACGCCGCAAGGAGCCCGCCATGACCAAACTCCTTCCCATGAATCGCCGCAGCTTCCTGCAAACGACCGCCTCGGGCGCTGCCGCCCTCGGTCTTGCGCCTTCGCTCTTTTCGACACCCGCCGCCGCCCAGGCTGCGTTGACCGTCGGCTTCATCTATGTCGGCCCCAAGGACGACTACGGCTACAACCAGGCGCACGCAGAGGGTGCCGCCGTGATCAAGGCGATGTCCGGCGTTACCGTGGTTGAGGAGGAAAACGTGCCGGAAACCGTCGACGTCCAGAAGACGATGGAATCGATGATCAACCTCGACGGCGCGAGCCTCGTCTTCCCGACCTCCTTCGGTTACTTCGATCCCCACATGCTGGAAATGGCCAAGAAATACCCCGACGTGCAGTTCCGCCATTGCGGCGGCCTCTGGAAAGAGGGCGTCAATCCGATGAACACCGGCTCCTATTTCGGCTACATCGGCCAGGGCCAGTATCTGAATGGCATCACCGCCGGCTATGCCTCCAAGAGCAAGAAGATCGGTTTCGTCGCCGCCAAGCCGATCCCGCAGGTTCTGCAGAACATCAACTCCTTCCTGCTTGGTGCCCGCTCGGTCGATCCGGCCATTACCTGCCAGGTCATCTTCACCGGCGAATGGTCGCTGGCCGTCAAGGAAGCCGAGGCCACCAACGCGCTGATCGACCAGGGTGCCGACGTTATCACCTGCCATGTCGATAGCCCGAAGGTGGTCGTCGAGACAGCCGCCGGACGCGGCGCCTTCGTCTGTGGCTACCACGCCAACCAGAGCCCGTTGGCGCCTGAAAAATACCTCACCGGCGCCGAATGGGCCTGGGGCAACGTCTACACGAAATTCGTCACCGAGGCCCAAGCGAGCACCCCGCTTGGAAACTTCGTCCGAGGCGGCCTGAAGGACGGTTTCGTCAAGATGAGCCCGCTCGGTCCGGGCGTCTCGGAGGAAGCCCGCAAGAAATTCGATGCAACGCTCGCCGAGATGATGGCCGGCAGCTTCTCGGTCTTCAAGGGGCCGATCAAGGACAACAAGGGCGGCGATGCCGTCACGGCCGGCCAGACCTTCGCGGAGGACGCGATCGAGCTGGAAAGCATGGCCTATCTCGTCGAGGGCGTCGTCGGCTCGACATCCTGAGAAAATGGGAGAGCGCCATGACGATCGAGGTGAACACACCAACGCTTTCTCCTTTATCCACCGATGCGCGCAGCCTCAGGCCTCTGCTTGAATGGCTGGCGCGCCGGGCGGAACCGGTGGTGATCTCGCTCGGCGCGATCCTCGCCGGCCTGGCGCTCTTCTCCCTCTTCATACTGGTGGTCGGCAAATCGCCGGCCGACCTCTTCAGGCTGATGTATACCGGTGGCTTCGGTAGCTGGTTTTCCATCCAGAACAGCCTCAGCCGCGCGGCGCCCCTGCTGCTCACCGCGCTCTGCGTCGCCCTGCCCGCCCGGCTCGGCCTTGTCGTCATCGGGGGCGAAGGGGCGGTGGTGCTCGGCGGTGTCGCCGCAGCGGCCATCGCCCTGCCGCTGACGGCGTCCGTCTCGCCGATCGTCGTCATCCCCCTGATGGCGATTGCCGGGATGATCGCCGGCGGTATCTGGATCGGCCTTGCCGGTGTGCTGCGTCATTATCGCGGCGTCAACGAAACCATCGCCTCGCTGCTTCTCGCCTATATCGCAATCGCGCTGATGAACCACTTCATCGAGGGGCCGCTGCGCGATCCGGCCAGCCTCAACAAGCCCTCGACCGCACCGCTTCCAGCCGAATACATGCTTGGCAATATCCCCGGCATGGATGTCAACTGGGGCTTGGTGATCGGCATCGTCGCCTGCATCATCGCCTGGGTGCTGATCGAAGCGACAAGCTTCGGCTTTGCCGCCCGCATCGCCGGCGGCAATGTCCGCGCCGCCCAGATTCAAGGCTTGCCGGTCGGCCGGCTGATCGTCGGTTTTACGGCGCTTGCCGGAAGCTTTGCCGGATTGGCCGGCATGGTCGAGGTGGCCGCCGTTCAGGGCAGCGCCAATGCCTCGCTTGCCGCCGGTTACGGCTATACCGGTATCCTCGTCGCCTTCCTTGCCCGCCACAATCCGCTGGCGATCATCCCCGTCGCCATCCTGCTTGGCGGCATCGACGCCTCCGGCGGGCTGATCCAGCGACGCATGGGTCTGCCGGATGCCACCGTGCTCGTGCTGCAGGGTACGCTCTTTGTCGTGATCCTCCTCTGCGAGACCTTCTACGGCCGCTTCAAGATCTTCAATCCGGACCTTTGGAAAAGCCCCGGACTTAGGTCAAACCTCTCAGAAGGGACTGCGTGATGGACGAAACCGGCATCGGCATCTGGGGCGTCCCGCTCGCCATCTTCGCAGGCGCCATCCGCGTCTCGACACCCTTCATCTTCGTCAGCCTCGGTGAATCGATCACCGAGCGCTCCGGCCGCATCAATCTCGGCCTCGAAGGCACACTCGTCTTCGGCGCCATGACGGCCTACGCCGTCGCCGTCATGAGCAACTCGCCCTGGCTCGGCGTTCTCGCCGCCATGGCGACGGGCGCGGTCTTCGGCCTCGTCCACGGCTGGATCTGCAAATTCCCGAAGGTCAACGACATCGCCATCGGCATCGCCATGATGCAGTTTGGCCTCGGCCTCGCCTTCTTCCTTGGCAAACCCTTCATCCAGCCTGTCGCGCCGCATCTCCCCTCCATTCCGCTGGGCGGCTGGTCGGGCCTTCCGCAGATCCAGTCAGCGCTCAACATCAATGTGCTCTTCATCATCGGCGCGCTCCTCTCGGTGACACTCTGGTGGGCCTTCAAGAACACCCGCATCGGCCTCATCCTGCGCGTCGTCGGAGACAGCTCCGACGCGGCCCGCGCCATGGGTCTCAATCCGGATACCGTGCGACTGCTGGCAACGGCCGTCGGCGGCTCGCTTGCGGCGGTCGGCGGCGCCTATCTCTCGCTGTTTTATCCCGGCTCCTGGAACGAAGGTATCTCCTCGGGCCAAGGTCTGATGGCCGTGGCGCTGGTCATCTTCGCCCGCTGGAATCCGATCGGCTGCTTCCTCGCGGCCCTGCTCTTCGGCGGTGCCGGCGCGCTCGGCCCGGCCCTGCAATCTGTCGGCGTCACGCAGGGCTATTACCTCTTCTATGCCGCCCCTTACATGCTCACCCTCGTCATCCTCGTCGCCACTTCCTCGCCCACCCGCTCGCTCGCAGGCGCACCCGGCGCCCTGTCGATCACGAAATAGGATATCCGGCCATGACCCCTCTTGCCGCAACCGCAGTCCCTACCGGCGAAAACCTGAGCTACATCGACGCCGATCCCTATCCCTGGCCCTATAACGGCGCCCTACGTCCGGACAATACCGCGCTGATCGTCATCGATATGCAGACGGATTTCTGCGGTCCCGGCGGCTATGTCGATCATATGGGCTACAGCCTCTCGCTCGTGCGTGCGCCGATCGAGCCGATCAGACAAGTCCTCGCCGCCATGCGCGCCAAGGGCTACCACATCATCCACACGCGCGAAGGCCACCGGCCCGACCTCGCCGATCTGCCCGCCAACAAACGCTGGCGCTCGCGACGGATCAATGCCGGCATCGGCGACTTCGGGCCCTGCGGGCGTATCCTCGTTCGCGGCGAGCCCGGCTGGGACATCATTGACGAACTCTACCCGATCGAAGGCGAAACGATCATCGACAAGCCCGGCAAGGGTTCCTTCTGCGCCACCGACCTGGAACTCATCCTCAACCAGAAGCGCATCGAAAACATCATCCTCACCGGCATCACCACCGATGTGTGCGTCCACACCACCATGCGCGAGGCGAACGACCGCGGCTTCGAATGCCTGCTTCTTGAGGATTGCTGCGGCGCCACCGACTACGGCAACCATCTGGCAGCGATCAAGATGGTGAAAATGCAGGGCGGCGTCTTCGGCTCCGTCTCCAACTCCGAAAATCTCGTGAGGCAGTTGCCATGATCCAGATCCGCGACACGCCGCTGCCCAGGGCCGGCAAGGCCGTCGGCATCCAGACGATCGGCATGACCATGCGCTTCGGCAGCTTCACGGCACTCGACAATGTCTCGATCGACGTTCCCGCCGGCACGTTCCACGCGCTGCTCGGCGAAAATGGCGCGGGCAAATCGACGCTCGTCAAATGCATCATGGGCTTTTACCACCAGACCTCCGGCTCACTGTCGGTCGATGGCCACGAGGTGTCTGTTCAGTCGCCAAAGGATGCCGCGACCTATGGGCTTGGCATGGTCTACCAGCAATTCACGCTGGTGCCGTCGCTGACCGGCGCGGAAAACCTCGTGATCAACCGCGCGCATGTGCCTGCCATCATCAACTGGGCGAAGGAGCGCAAGGAACTCGCCGCCTTCATGGAGCGCATGCCGTTCAAGATCTCACTCGACCGGCCGGTCAGCGAGCTTGCGGCAGGCGAGAAGCAGAAGCTCGAAATCGTCAAGCAACTCTATCTCGGCCGCAGCTTCCTCATTCTCGACGAACCGACCTCGGTGCTGACGCCGGCCGAAGCCGACGAGATGCTCGGCCTGGTGCGCGGGATGACTGAGCGCGGCGAACTGACCGTGCTGATGATCAGTCACAAGTTCCACGAAGTGACCAAGTTCACCGACGCGGTGACGGTTCTGCGGCGCGGCAAGATGGCGGGCAGCGGGCTGGTCAAAGATCTCACCACCAAGGACATGGCGGCCATGATGATCGGCGACGTCAAGCTCGCCGAACTCGACACCCGCCTGCCGGTGCCTGCCGATGCCACGCCGATCCTCGTCGTCAGCGATATCAAGGCGCCGGACCGTACCGGCCTGAAGATGATCGACATCGGTAACCTGACGGTCCGTGCCGGCGAGATCGTCGGCATTGCCGGTATTTCCGGCAACGGCCAGAAGGAGCTTGCCGAAGTTCTGGCAGGCCAGCGCCCGCCGGAAGCCGGCAGCATCACCGTGAAAGGCTCGCTCTATGGCGCGACGCGCCGCGAAACACACATCAACAATGTCCGCTTCATTCCGGAAGAACCACTGAACAACGCCTGTGCGCCAAAAATGACGGTGACGGAAAATCTCGCTTTCCGCACCTTTGACGTGAAGAGAGAGGGCGGTGACGCCCTCTGGCTCGACATGAAGTCGATGCGCAGGCGCGCGGCCTCGCTGATCTCGGACTTCAAGGTGAAGACGGCGTCCCACTCCTCGCCGATCGCCTCTCTCTCCGGCGGCAACGTCCAGCGCGCCGTGCTCGCACGCGAACTGACCGGCGACGTCGATCTCCTGATCGTATCCAACCCCTGCTTCGGCCTTGATTTCTCGGCCGTCGCCGAAATCCGCGCCCGCATCATGAAGGCGCGCAATTCCGGCACTGCCGTTCTGCTTCTCTCGGAGGATCTCGACGAGTTGCTGGAAATGTCGGACCGGATCATGGTGATGTCGGACGGCAGGCTGGTCTACGAAACGCCGGCGCTCTCGGCCGACATTTCCGTCATCGGCGCCCATATGGCGGGGCATCACTGATGGCGGAGATCAAGGCCGAACCGTTTGCCTTTCCGCTGAGGCACGACAAGCTCGCACTGATCGTCATCGACATGCAGCGCGATTTCGCCGAACCCGGCGGCTTCGGCGAAAGCCTCGGCAACGATGTCAGCCGGATCACCAGGATCGTGCCGGACGTGAAGCGGCTGATCGCGGGGTTTCGCGAGGCGGGCCTGCCGGTTATCCACACTATGGAATGCCATCGCCCCGACCTCTCCGACCTTTCCCCCGCCAAGCGCAACCGCGGCAACCCGGCCTTGAAGATCGGCGACGAAGGGCCGATGGGCCGGGTGCTGATATCAGGCGAACCCGGAACCGCGATCCTTTCCGAGCTGGCGCCTGTCGAGGGCGAAATCGTCATCGAGAAGCCCGGCAAGGGCGCCTTCTACGCAACTCCGCTTGGCGATATCCTCAAGGCGCGCGGCATAGAACAACTCGTCTTTGCCGGGGTGACCACCGAAGTCTGTGTTCAGACGACAATGCGCGAGGCCAATGATCGCGGCTATGAATGCCTGCTCGCCGAGGAGGCCACGGAAAGCTATTTTCCCGAGTTCAAGCAAGCCGCCATCGCGATGATCGTGGCCCAGGGTGCCATCGTCGGCTGGGTCGCCTCGATAGAGGCCATAATGGAGGGGATCACTCATGCCTGAAACGACGCGCGAAAGCCTGACGGCCGGGGGATGGCGTGCATTACCCTTCGAACCCTTCCGCGATGAGGTGACGATCCACTGGATCCAGCGTTTCGAGGGCGACCAGCCGGGCGTGGCGCTGTTGAAATACGAGGCCGGCGCATCCGTCCCGCGCCATCTGCACATGGGGCTCGAAACGATCGTCGTGCTCGAAGGCACGCAGTCGGACGAGGCCGGCGACTACGGCCCCGGCAGCCTTGTCGTCAACAAGAAAGGCACCGAGCATTCCGTCTGGAGCGACACGGGATGCGTCGTACTGATCCAATGGGACCAGCCGGTAAAAATGCTGCAAGAGGAGCTGGCATGAACGACGAACGTGCATTCGATATCGGCACCCTGCACGCGGCCTATGCAGCGGGATGGCCAGTCTCCGAGATGATCGAAACCGTATTTTCCCGCATCGAGGCCGTCGCCGATCCCGGCATCTTCCTGCATCTGGCAGACAAACAGGCATTGATCGAGGAAGCCACGCATCTTGGCCCCTTCGATCCGAAAACCACGCCGCTCTGGGGCATTCCTTTCGCGGTCAAGGACAATATCGACGTCTCCGGCATGCCGACCACGGCCGCATGCCCGGACTATGCCTATAGGCCGGAAAAAGACGCAACCGTCGTCCGACTGCTCAAGGCCGCCGGCGCCATTGTCATCGGCAAGACCAATCTCGACCAGTTTGCGACCGGCCTTGTCGGCGTGCGCTCACCCTATCCCATTCCGCGCAATGCGATCGATGCCACCCTCGTGCCCGGCGGCTCAAGCTCCGGATCGGCCGTTGCCACGGCCCATGGCATCGTCAGTTTCGCGCTGGGCACCGATACCGCCGGATCGGGCCGAATCCCCGCCGGTCTCAACAATATCGTCGGGTTGAAGCCAAGCGTCGGCGCGCTTTCGACTACCGGCGTCATCCCGGCCTGCCGCACGCTCGATTGTGTCTCGATCTTCACCCTGACCGCCGATGACGCCTGGACCGTGTTTTCGGTCGCTGCCAAACGCGACCCCGCCGATGCCTATTCCAGATCGATACCCGCGATCGGCTATGGCCCGCTGCCACCCGTGCTCACCATCGGCGTGCCGGCGAAAGAGGACCGGCGGTTTTTCGGGGACGATGCCATGGAGGCGGCCTATGCGGCGTCGCTCGATATGCTGGCGAGCCTTGGCCACCACATGGTCGAGGTGCCTTTCGCGGACTTCTACGCCACCGCCAACCTGCTCTACGAAGGCGCCTGGGTCGCCGAGCGCTATGCGGCGGTGAAAGACTTCTTCGATGCCAGTGAAACCTCCTTCCATCCCGTCACGCGAAAGATCTATGGCAGCGCAAGGTCGCTTTCTGCTGCCGATGCATTCGACGGATTCTATGCGCTGCAGGGCTTAAAGCAGAGGCTCGCGCCGCTGATGACGTCCGTCGATCTGTTCTGCGTGCCGACCGCCCCCCGCCATTACACGCGCGCTGAATTGGATGCAGAACCGATCCGCGAGAACAGCCGGCTCGGCACCTACACCAATTTCGTCAATCTGCTCGATATGTGCGGCATCGCCGTGCCGACCGGCACTCGCAGCGACGGCCTTCCCGCCAGCGTTACCCTGCTGGCGGCGTCCGGCAAGGACGGGCTGACGGCGGCGCTTGCTGCAAAGATCCACAAGAAGAGTGGTCTGACGCTCGGCGCAACCGGCTGGGCACAGCCTGTGACGCGCACATCTGTGGAAATCGACGAGCCAGCGATGATCGACCTCGTCGTCGTTGGCGCACACCTTTCCGGCATGCCGCTGAATAGCCAGTTGACGGATCTGCAGGCAAGGTTTGTCCGAACAACAACAACCGCGCCCGCCTACCGGCTCTTCAGTCTCGCCGGCCAAACGCCCGCCAAACCGGGCTTGATCCGCTGTTCAGATGATAAAGGCGCGATGATCGCGGCCGAAGTCTGGCGGCTGTCTGCTGCAGCCTTCGGCCAATTTGTAGCCGCCATCCCCTCGCCGCTCAGTATCGGCACCATCAAACTAAGCGACGGCAGCCACGCCAAGGGTTTCCTCGTCGAAGCCGCCGGCCTTGAGAACGCCACCGATATCACCAACTACGGCGGCTGGCGCGCTTTCGTCGACAGTATTGCAGCGTAGGGTGCGCTCTCGGTGACGTCACCCAGTGTCCGCTGTTGCGATTTTGCATCCTCGCCTTGACAATCATCCTTCCGCAAGTTCATTCAGGCGCTATGCTGTGCACCAAGAAACCAAACCGTGAGATCTTTCATGACGGAGCAACGTCAGGGTCACTTCCGGCAACGGATGACAATTCTCGGCGATCTTGATGCTGCCTCCTTCGTCCCCTGGATCCAGCGCCATGCCGCCAAGCTCGGGCTTTCCCAGGCCATATCCCACACCAGTTCCGCCCGAATCGAACTCGAAGTCGAGGGGCCGGAAGAGCTGATCGACATGATGGAGATGGGGTGTTCGCTGGGCCCTATCGACGTCTGGGTGGAGACGATAGAACGCACGCCGATCGACGACCAAGCCGACGAGGGCCACGGCAGTTCTTTTCGCCGCCCCTAGCATCTTTTGCCCCTTATTTAACCAATATTGCCATTGCGAAATAATTATGCAAACGTGAGCAAGCTGGACCGCGGACATCGGCGATGACTTGGGTGACCAAAGCCAGCAAGACATTGATATTATGCAGAAAGCTCAGTCATGCTACCCGATACGACCGGCTCCTGGACGCCAGTCGCCCTCTCCGCGGATTTGCCGGCGGGAACCGTGATGCCGGCATGGACGCCAGCCGGATCAAATGCCCTCTGGCGAAGCGATTCGGGGCGCACTGCGGCATCGGCGGATCGCTGTCCCCATCGCGGGATGCGCCTGTCTCATGGCTTCGTGCGCGGCGAAGCGCTGTCCTGCATCTATCACGGCTGGAGTTATGCACGGGCAGGAAACTGTCTGCGCATTCCGGCCCATCCGGGGCTGGCGCCACCAGAAACAATCCGGGTGGCAACGCAGCGGGTCGAAGAGTCCGACGGGCTCATCTGGGTTGCCGTTGGAGAACCCGCAGCCGCCCCCCCGCGGCTTGAAGGCCTCGTTCCCCTGCGCTCCCTGACGGCACATGCCAGCGTCGCGGCGCTCGAAACTGCGGCGGGTGCGACGGCGGGGCCCGAGGGTATTGTCTGGAAGGTGCAGGCGTCGCAGACGATCCGGCTGCTGCTCGCCGCCCAGGAGGACGATCAGACGCTGATCCATGTTCTGCTACGCGACAACAGCAGTCCGGCCCAGCGCATCGCCGCGTCACGGGCCGCCGAGACCCTGCGGCGGGCGGCCGAAGCTCTCCAGGCCAAGGGGATCGCGCCATGACGCACAATGCGATGATCGACGAGTGGTATCCGGTCGGCCTTTTCAGCAAGCTCGACGCCGCCGGACGCAAGACCGCTCTGATGGGCGAGCCGATCGACGTGGCGCGCGACGCCGAAGGCAATGCGAAAGTGACGGAGGGAAACGGACGCCCCTTGCCCGTGCGCGTCCGCTACGGCCACGTCTGGTCGTCCCTCGGCGCCCCGCAGAAAGCGCTTTTCGCGATCCCCGAGGCAGACCAGGCCGGCCGAAGGTTTGTCGATGTCGGCGTGGTTCGCGTGCGCTGCTCGCCGCTGCGTGCAGTGGAGAACTTTCTCGACATCGCGCATTTTCCCTTCGTGCACACCGACATCCTGGGTGCTGAGCCACACACGGAGGTCCAGAACTACAAGGTCGAAATCCGGGACGACGAGGTCTGGGCTACGCAGGTGAAATTCTACCAGCCGCAGGCTGCCAAATCGGCAAGCGGCGGCATCACGACGGAATATATGTACCGCGTGCCGGCGCCGACCTGCGCCGTTCTCTACAAGACCTGTCCGCCCCGCCCAAGCGAATGGGACGTCATCACGCTTTTCGTCCAGCCGCTTGCCGAGGATCTGTGCGACGTCTGGCCGTGGATGGCGCTGTTCGACGATACGACATCGCTGACCGACCTCATTCACTTTCAGCAGACGATCTTCCTGCAGGACCGGTCGATTCTCGAAAACCAGATCCCTCGGCTCCTGCCGCTTGATCCGGGCATGGAAATTCCGACGCGGGCCGACCTCACCTCGGTCGCCTACAGACGCTGGCTGAAACGCCACGATTACACATACGGCGCACAACTGGTGGCGCAATGAAGCTCTACGATTACATCCTCTCGCCCAGCTGCTACAAAGTGCGCCTGATGGCCGCGCTCACCTGTGTGAAACTCGACATCCGCCCGGTGGATTTCCACCCCGGCGCCGAGCATCGCGGCCCGGAGCTCATGGCGCTCAATCCCGCAGGCTCCATCCCTATCCTCGAGGACGCAGACCTGATCCTGACCGAATCCTCGGCCATGCTCGTCTACCTCGCCGCAAGGGCCGCGCCGGAGTGGCTGGGTAGCGGTGCCGCGGAGGAAACGGCGCGGGTTCAGCAGTGGCTCTCCTTCTCCAACCGGCTGACCGCGAGCCTCGGCGGCGCCCGGCTTCACGAAATGCTCCTGCGTCCGGGTGACATCACAGCACTCCAGGCTCAGGGAATTGCGGCGCTTCGCGAGCTCGAAGCAGGCCTGGTCGAGCAGGGTCTTCGCGGCATGCGCTTCCTCGCATCGGACCGGCCGACTGTCGCCGACATCGCCTGCTTCCCTTACGTGGCGCTCGCGCCGGACGGCGGCGTCTCGCTTGCCCCCTATCCGGCGATCCGGCTCTGGTCCCGTGCTCTTCGCAGCCTCGAGAACTTCATCGAGATGCCAGGTATCCACCGGCTGCACGAATTGAAGCCCGACCCCCATATCGAACCGGACGGGGCGTGACATGGCCGGCCACCTTCTGAAGAATTGCGTGGCAGTGATCGTCGACGAGGGCAAAGGGGCGTCCGTCCATCGCAACGTCGACCTTCTGACGAACGGCCCGGCGATCCAGGCGATCGGCGAAAATCTCGGCGCGGGCGAGTTGCCCGCGGGCACGATCACGCAGGATGCCACCGGCTGGTTCGTCTATCCTGGCCTCGTCAACACGCACCACCACTTCTTCCAGTGCTTCGTGCGCAACCGCGCAGACCTCGACTGGACGAAGCTGTCAGTCATAGAATGGCTCGACCGCATCTATCCGATCTTTTCGCGGCTGACGGAGGATTGCTTCTACCACGCCTCGGTCACGGCCATGGCCGAGTTGATCAAGCATGGCTGCACAACGGCCTTCGACCACCAGTATAATTTTCCCCGGCATGCCGGAAAGCGGCTGATCGACCGCCAGTTCGAAGCAGCCGATCTCTTGGGCATGCGCTTCCATGCCGGACGCGGCGGCAACACGCTGCCGAAGTCGGAAGGCTCCACTATCCCCGACGCGATGCTGGAAACGACGGACGAGTTCATCGCCGACTGCGCCCGCCTCATCGACACCTATCACGACAACAGCCGCTACAGCATGCGCCAGGTCGTCGTCGCGCCCTGCCAGCCGGTCAACTGCTACCGCGAGACCTTTGTGGAATCGGTGGCGCTGGCGCGTGATCGCGGCGTGCTGATGCACACGCATGTGGGCGAAGGTGAAAGCCCGGTCATCAAGGCTCGTCATGGTATGCGGACGGTCGATTACTGCGAGGAGCTCGGCTTTGCCGGCCCCGATGCCTTCTACGCCCATTGCTGGGAGCTCAGCCATCACGAGCTCAGGAAGATGGCCGCAAGCGGCACCGGCGTCTCGCACTGCCCGGAACCGGTCTATCTGGTCGGCGCCGAAGTCACGGATATTCCGGCGATGTCGGCCTTCGGGCTGCGCGTCGGCCTCGGCTGCGACGGAGCGGCATCGAACGACAATTCGAACCTGATGCACTGCATCCACTCCGCCTATATGCTGCAGTGCCTTGTGGCCGCGACCCGTGCGCATCCGGTCCCGCCCCCGGTCGACTTCCTGAGCTATGCCACGACCGGCGGCGCAAGGCTGCTTGGTCGCCGCGACATTGGCCGGCTCGCCCCCGGCATGGCCGCCGACCTCTTTGCAATCGACACCCGGCGCATGGACTATGTCGGCACGCGGCATGACCCGCTGAGCCTGATTGCCAAAGTGGGCATCGGAATGCCCACCGACATGACCATGATCAACGGCCGCATCGTCTGGCAGAAGGGCGAGTTCATCGGGCTCGACGAGGCGCGGCTGTTCGCCGAGGCCGAGGCCGCTCTCGCAACGGTAGAATTCTAGAACAACCAAAACAGGGGAACTGACATGCTGACAAACCTGACCCGCAGAACATTGATGAAAGGCGTTGCCGTTTCCGGCCTTGCCAGCGCGATCGGCGGCCGGTTCGCCCTCGCGGCCGACGAGCCGCTCGGCATCACCCTCGTGCTCCCCTCGCCGGTCGGCGACGTCGGCTGGGGCCACGCGCTTGCGGCCGGTCTCGAACCGGTCAAGGCCGCTTATGGCGACAAGGTAAAGATCACCGTTCTTGAAAACATTGCGGAGGGTCCGGATGCCGATCGCATCATGAACAAGACCGTCGCCGACGGGAACAAGTTCCTGGTTGCCGGCTCCTTCGGCTATCAGAACGGCGCCCTGCAGATCGCCCGCCGCGATCCGAGCGTCACCGTCCTGCATGCCTCCGGCTTTCAGGTTGCTCCGAACTTCTCGCCCTTCGCGGCGAAGTATTTCCAGGGCACCTACCTGCTCGGCATGGCTGCCGCTGCACTTTCCAAGACCGGTAAGCTGGGCTCGGTCTCCGCCTTTGCTATTCCCGAGCTGATCACCTCCATCAACGCCTTTACGCTGGGCGCCCAGACCGTCAAGCCCGACATCGAGGTGTCGGTCGTCTGGGTGAACTCCTGGTTCGACCCGGCCAAGGAACAGGAAGCCGCCAAGGCCCTGATGGCGCAGGGCTGCGACGTGATCTTCTCAAACGCGCAGGACACGCCGTCCGTCATCGCGGCATGCGAGGAAGCGGGCGTCTATGCCTTCAACCTCAACTCTTCGATGAAGAAATACGCGCCGAAAACCTATCTCGGCTGCATCGCGACGGACTGGTCGCCCTTCTTCAAGGCGTCGGTCGACGCCCATTTCGCCGGCTCGTTCAAGGGCGCCAATACCTTCCTCGGCGTCGCCGACAAGGTCGTCGAAGTGGTCGACTGGAACCCGGACATCCCGGCAGACATGATGACGAAGATCAAGGAGATCGAGGCGAAGATCGCCGACGGCAGCTTCTCGCCGTTCACCGGGCCGATCACCAAGGCCGACGGCAGCGAAGCGGTAGCCGCTGGCGCGACGCTCGCCGATGGCGAGATCGTCGCGATGGACTGGCATGTCAAGGGCGTCGCCACGCCGCTGCCGAAGTAATCCATGACCAGCCCGCTCCTGTCGCTCCGCGGCATTTCCAAAAGCTACGGCCAGATCCATGCCAATCAGGGTATCGATCTGGACGTGGCCCCGCAGTCGATCCATGCGATCCTCGGAGAAAACGGGGCGGGCAAGTCGACCTTGATGAAGCTGATCTACGGCGTCGAGCAGCCCGACGACGGAACCGCCGTCTGGGAAGGCGAGCCTCTCAACCTTGCTTCCCCCGCGGAGGCTAGGCGCAAGGGGATCGGCATGGTCTTCCAGCACTTCTCGCTTTTTGAGACCCTGACGGTCGTGGAGAACATTCGCCTGGTCGTCAAAGGCCGCAAAGCCGACCTCACCGAACGCATCCGCACGCTTGGTCGCGACTTCGGCCTCGAAGTCGATCCGCTCGCCCATGTCCACGCCCTTTCCGTCGGCGAGAGGCAACGGGTGGAGATCATCCGATGCCTGATGACCGATCCAAAGCTGCTGATCCTTGACGAGCCGACCTCCGTGCTGCCACCGCAATCGGTGAGCAAGCTCTTCGACACCTTGCGCCGCCTGCGCGACGGTGGCGTTTCTATCCTGTTCATTTCCCACAAGCTGGAGGAAATTCGGGCGATCTGCGATCACGCGACGATCCTGCGCGGCGGACGCGTCACCGGCAATGTGGACCCGCGCGACCACGATGCCCATGACCTTGCCCGCATGATGATCGGCCGCGACATGCCGGAGCCCATGCCGGCGCTTCCCCTGTCTGGCGGTGAGAAGCGGCTGGAAATCATCGGCCTCGACCATCAGCCCGATGATCCCTTTGCCGTCCCGCTCTCCAACATCAGCCTGGCTGTGCGCGCCGGCGAGATCCTCGGTATCGCCGGGATTTCGGGCAACGGTCAAAGCGAGCTTGCCTCGCTGATCTCCGGTGAGGCGGTGCTGCGGCGAGAACAGCGCGACCGGATCTATATGATGGGAAAGGACGTGGGCACACTCGGTGCCGCTGCCCGCCGGCAGCTTGGCTTTGCCTTCGTTCCCGAAGACCGGCTCGGACGCGGCGCGGTTCCCGAAATGTCACTCGTTCTCAACAGCCTGCTGACGGCGCATCCGCTCGGCCTTCTGCGTCACGGTCTCGTCGACAAGGCAAGCGCACGCGCGCTCACCAACGAGTGCATCCGCCAGTACGACGTCCGCACGCCCGGCCCTGAAGCGGAAGCAGGCGCCCTTTCCGGCGGCAATCTGCAGAAATTCATCGTCGGCCGCGAGATCATGCTGTCTCCAAAGCTTCTGTTCGTGGCGCAGCCGACCTGGGGCGTCGACATCGGCGCCGCAACCGCCATTCGCAGGCGCCTGATCACGCTACGCAATGAAGGCATGGCCATCCTCGTCATTTCCGAGGAACTCGAGGAGCTTTTCGAACTCTGCGATTCCATCCAGGTGCTGCACCACGGCAGGCTGAGCCCGCCACTCGCCACGCGGGACACCCGACCCGAGGAGATAGGCCGGTACATGATGGGGGCACATTCGTCCCCCGAAAAGGCCGTGGCATGAGCGTTTTGCCCGCGGCCTTCCTTCCCACCCTTGTCCGCCGGGAACGCGCCTCGCTTGCCGCAACCCTGCTTGCGCCTCCCATCGCGCTCACGGTAGCCACCATTCTCAATCTCGGGCTCTATGTGCTGATGGGCCGCGATCCGGTCGCCGTCGTCCACGCGATGCTTCTCGAACCCTTTCTCTCCTGGGCTTCCTTCTCGGAGGTGCTGCTGAAGGCGGCCCCGCTCCTCCTCATCGCACAGGGCCTGGCGATCGGCTTTCGCGCCAAGGTCTTCAACATCGGCGCCGAGGGCCAGTTCATTCTCGGCGCGATATTCGCCTCCGCCATCCCGGTATGGTTTCCGCAGGCGACGGGTCAGTGGATCTGGCCGCTGATGCTGCTGCTTGGCGCCCTCGGCGGCGCCCTGTGGGCTTCGCTGACCGCCTTCTGGCGCGTCAGGCTCAATGCCAACGAGATCCTCGTTTCCCTGATGCTGAGCCTTGTTGCCGCGCAGTTCCTCAACTACCTGCTGCTCGGTCCCTGGAAGGATCCGAACGGTTTCAACTTTCCCCAGTCGGTGATGTTCCAGTATGACGCGATGGTGCCGATCCTGATCTCCGGCACCCGTGTCAATGTTTCACTGCTGCTGACGCTCGTCCTTTCGGCGGCAGCCTGGGTCTTCATGCAGAAGAGCTTCACGGGCTACAAGCTGCAGGTCGGCGGTCTCGCGCCGCGTGCCGCCGGCTATGCCGGCTTCAACGAGGGTTGGGCGATCTGGCTTTCGCTGCTGATCGGCGGTTTCGCCGCCGGCCTCGCCGGCGCAGCCGAGGTCGCCGGGCCGCTCGGCCAGCTGCAGCGCTCGATTTCGACCGGTTACGGCTACGCTGCCATCATCGTCGCCTATCTTGGCGGCCTCCACCCGATCGGCATCGTTTTCTCCGCACTGCTCATGGCCGTCCTCTACATCGGGGGAGACAATGCCATGGTATCGGCAAACCTGCCGATCGCCGCGGTCCGCGTCTTCCAGGGCAGCCTGCTGCTCGCCTACCTCATCGCCGTCGCCTTCGTGCGGTACCGTCTCGAATGGCCCCGTGCGGCCGGCCGGAGCCAATCATGAACGCTATCGAGTTCATTCTTGCCGGCATGCTTGCCGCTGCGACGCCGTTTCTTCTTGCCGCTCTCGGTGAACTGGTGGCCGAGCGCGCCGGAGTCCTCAACCTTGGGGTAGAGGGATTGATGGCGTTTGGCGCAGTGCTCGCCTTCATCATCGTCTATCATGGCGGAGGGCATCTTCTGGGCTTCGTCGCCGCTGGCCTCGGCAGCGCCGTCCTTTCCCTCGTTTTCGCCGTCGTTGCATTGGGATTTCGGGCAAACCAGGTGGCAACAGGCCTTGCGATCGGCATCCTTGGTCAGGGCCTCTCGGCGCTTTTCGGCAAGACCTATGAAAGCCTGACGGTCAAGGGGCTTCCAAAGCTTGCCTTCCCATGGCTTTCCGAAATACCGATCCTCGGCAGCCTTTTCATCCAGGATATCGTCGTCTGGCTATCCCTTGCCGCGACCTTGGCTCTCTGGGCAATGTTTGCCTATACGAAGGCCGGTCTCGTCGTGCGGGCCGTCGGCGAGAATCCCAAGGCTGCGCACGCCATTGGCTATTCGGTCACTTCAGTCCGCGTCTCAGCCATCGCATTCGGCGGCGCGATGGCTGGTTTTGCCGGAGCTTATGCCGCGGTGGTCTACACGCCACTCTGGGCCGACGGGATGATCGCGGGACGTGGCTGGATCGCGATCGCACTCGTCGTCTTCGGCACATGGCTTACCGGCCGGATCTTCCTCGGGGCGTGCCTCTTCGGCGCCGTCTCCCTGATGGGGCTTGCAGCCCAAGCGACCGGGCTGGACGTTCCCTCACAACTGCTTTCGAGCCTGCCCTATCTCGTCACCATCATCGTGCTCGGCATCATTTCGGCCGACCGCCGCCTGCTCAAGCTGAACGGCGTCGCCTCGCTCGGTGAACCCTTCGAACGCTAGGTCATGTTGACACAGTAGGGCAGCGGCTAGCGCAAGGAACGCTTCAAATGCGTCTCTTAGCTCCTTGTCGTCATGCCGGCAGCCGAGCGGGTCACCTCGGCACCGAGATCGATGGCGCTGAGGACCCGCACGCATCGATATCAAAGGTCTCACCTGTCACAGTTAGCTGGACGCCGAGCTCCCCGCTCAGCGCCTGGATCTGCGTCTACGGCGCCGGCTGGGCAATATGGACGCGTGCTGCTGTACTGCGGAAACGGACCTCTTCGGCGTCGCAACGAAATAGGCGAGTGGCGCTGTTTCATATGAGCGACCTCAACTCTTTGGAGCGGCCATGCTCTCCCGCAGGATAAGCTTGCTGCGGATAACGGTGCGCGTCGGCTCCTTTTCCGCCTGTTCCATCGCCGCTAGCAGAAGAGCAACGGCTGCCTGCCCCATCTCTTCCACCGGCTGTTCGATCGTAGAGAGCGGCGGAGAGCAGAAAGCGCAGACGGGGGAGCCGTCGAAGGAGACGATCGAGAGGTCGGCTGGGATTGTGAGGCCCGTTTGCTGCATCCGGCTCATGAAGGAGATCGCCATGTCGTCGCTGGTCGCGATCACTGCCGTCGGCTTGGCGGCAAGCGCGGCAAAGTCTTCCGCCGCCTGGAGGCCGATGTCGAAGCCGTGCTGATAGTCCAGATTGCCACCAGATCGCACCACCGCCGCCCCGGACATTCCCGCCGCCTCCAGCGCTTCGATGACGCCACTGTAACGCTCGACGTCGTGGTAGTTGCCCTCGGGACCGGCTAGATAAAGGAAGCGCCGGTGACCGAGGCGAATGAGTTCGGCAGTGGCGTCGCGCACTGCCTCGCGATCGTTCGTCACGACGCTCGACAGGCCCGCGTCACTCATATCGAACAGCATCGAAATGATCGGCAGGTTGGCATTCGCAAGCGACCGTCTGTCAACCTCCGGAAGCTTCGACGAGAAGATGATGGCGCCGCGAACCGTGCCACCGAAAGCGAGATCGAGAATGTGCCGTTCGGAGGTTTCGTCGCGATCGAGGTTGGCGATCATCAAGTTGTAGCCGCCCTGTATAAGCGATCTGTTGATGCTCTGCAGGACCTGCGGAATGACCTGGGAAGCGCCGTAGTAGAGCGATCCCGGCAGGATGATCATGATGACATTGGATTTGCCGACCCTCAGGCCGCGCGCCATGGCGTTCGGAGTGTAGCCCAACTGCCTGGCTGCCGCGTCGATCTTTGCGCGCGTCTTCTCGTTCACCCGCCCGGGATTGGCAAGCGCCCGGCTAACCGTGGAAATCGCAACGCCGGCAAGCCGCGCTACATCTGCCATCAATGGGCCTGATTGCTCCTCCCCGAGCATATCGTTGTTTTTACTCACGTTTCCTTCTTTCCTCCGAATGCTTCGCCGAGAATTCTAGGGCAGCCAAAGGTTTAAAGCAAACGTTTGCCAAAAATCGCTTGCATAAAAAAACACCCTGACTATTATCTAGTCACGGCAAACGTTTGCCAAACCGTAATATATTGAAATTTCATGGTTTATTTGGCGCAGAGCGATGCTTCTGCAGGCGGCTGAGCCATGCGTTCAGGAAAAGGGATTCGCTATGGCCAATGGCGATAGGCTCCGCTTCGGCGTCGATCTCGTGACGTTCTTCCATCCCGGCTTCTTCGGCCTCGAAAGCCATGACGCAATCATCGGACATGCGCGCGCCGAACCGCGTGCCTTCTGGGACAGGATTCTCGACGGCGTCGAGGCTTCCGGCGTCACCGGTGTCGAACTGACTTTCTCTCCCTTCAACTGGCAGGACGCGATCAGAACCTATGGCTCTGTCGACGGCTTCGGGGCAGAGCTGACGAAACGCGGCCTGACGCTGTGCAGCGGTTTTTTCGCGGAACTGGAAGCCACCGGCGATTTCGCGCAACCCGAAGCCCAGCGTGCCATCATCGACAAGGCGGAAAGATACGCCGACTTCCTGAAGGCTTGCGGCAGCGACATCATGGTGATCGGCGCACCGCTGCGTCAGACGCTCGGGGCCCAGCCGGCCATATTCCACGATTTCGACCGCGCCAAGGTGGTCGCCGATTTCCTCAACCGGCTCGGCGTAATCCTTTATGCCCGGGGCGTCCGGCTCGCGCTGCACACCGAAGCCCATTCCATCTTTGCCGCCGCACGCGACGTCGACCTTATGATGATGCTGACCGACCCCGCCTATGTTCACATGTGCCCGGATACCGCCCATATCATCGTCGCAGGCTCCGACCCGGTGCAACTCGTCGACCGCCACCACGAACGCATGATCATTGCCCACTGGAAGGATGCGATCGGTCCGATGCCGGCCGACACGCAGATCGACGAGCACATCCACGATCGCCACCAGGCGTACTTCTGCGGCTTCGGCCTCGGACGGGTCGACTGGCCGGCCTGGATCCGGCTGCTGCGTGACCGGGCCTATGAAGGCTGGGCAATTCTCGAACTCGATGCCGCGCCCGATCCGGTCCGCGACATTGCAAACGGGCTTACGCTCGTCCGGCAGGCGCTCCTGCCGATCTATCGCTGACGATCACTCCCAAGACGAACAACGCCCCAAAAAGAGGGCCTTTTCCAAGAGGTGGAACAATGAAAGGCATGATGAAACTGCTACTAACCGGCGTTGTATTCGCTGGCATGCTTGCCCCGGCCCTCGCCGAGGATAAGCCGACGATCGAGATCATGTCGTCCTGGACGTCGGGCGGCGAAGCGGCGGCGCTCGATATCATCAAGACCGAATTCGAGAAGCGCGGCGGCGTCTGGAAGGACTCCTCGATCGCCGGTTTCGGCGCGGCCGATGCCGCCTTCCAGAACCGTATCGTCGCCGGTGACCCGCCCGGCGCCAAGCAGGGCGTCATCGGCCTTGCCGCCGCCGATTTCGTAGGCCAGGGCTTGTTCAATCCGGTCGACGACGTGGCCGCCGCCGGCAAATGGGCGGATGCCTTGCCAAAATCGATCTACGACCTCATTTCCTACGACGGCAAGGTCTATCTCGCGCCAACCGGCGCCCATGGCGAAAGCTGGGTGTTCTATTCGAAGGAAGCCTTCGCAAAGGCGGGTATCACGGAAGAGCCAAAGACCTGGGACGAATTCTTTGCCGGCCTAGACAAGCTGAAGGCTGCCGGCATCGTTCCGGTCGCCTGGGGCGGTCAGCCCTGGCAGCAGACAAAGGTCTTCAACATGATCCTGCTCTCACAGGTCGGGATCGACGGTTTTCTGAAGATTTACGTCGACAAGGACAAGAGCGAGGCTTCCATTGAAGGCGTCAAGAAGACCCTAGATATCCTCGGCAAGCTGCGCGGCTATGTCGATGACGGCGCGGCCGGCCGCAACTGGAACGACGCGACCGCCATGCTGATCACCGCCAAGGCCGGCGTGCAGTTCATGGGCGACTGGGCCAAAGGCGAATTCACAGTCGCCGGCAAGGAAGCGGGCAAGGACTATGGCTGTATGATCGTTCCGGAATCGCCGGGCATGGTCTATATCGCCGACTCCCTCTGGTTCCCCAAGACCGGCAATGCCGGGACCGACAAGGCCCAGAAGCTGCTGGCCGAAGTCGTCATGGACCCGGCCATCCAGGTCGAGTTCTCGCTCAAGAAGGGTTCTGTTCCGATGCGCGCCGACGTGGACAAATCGAAGCTGGACGTCTGCGCCCAGAAGGGCCTCGAACTGATGACCGCCGGCAATATCGTACCGGATCAGGCGATCCTGCTGACGCCCCAACAGGTCGGTCTACTCGATGACTTCGTCGACGAATATTGGAGCGGCGGCTCGAACGATATGGCCTCCGCGGCCGAAAACTTCTTCGCCATCTTCGAGTAAGATTGCGCCGGTGGCGTCGGCCTGGTTGCGACGCCACCGGCCGTCGCCTTGCGCGGCGGCGCGAGCCCCGCTTTCCATCCCTCAAAGAGCCGGCCGATGCCCATCAAACGCAAGCCTCATCTTTCCGCGACCTTCGCCCTGCTGCCGACATGGCTCGTCGCGGTCGTGGTCTTCATCGGCACCATGGCCTGGTCGATACGCCTGTCCTTCACCAATTCGACGCTGTTCCCATCATCGACTTATGTCGGCCTCGCCCAATATGTGAAGCTCTTCTCTTCCGCCAAGTGGCTCGCTTCGCTGCAAAACGTCCTGATCTTCGGCGTTCTTTATGTGGCTGGCTGTCTCCTGCTCGGCTTTTTGCTGGCGGCTGCCCTCGATCGCAAGATCCGCTTCGAAAGCGCCTTCAGGACCATCTTCCTCTACCCCTATGCCATGTCGTTCGTGGTGACGGGTCTGATCTGGCAGTGGATGCTCAATCCGACGCTCGGCATTCAGGCGAGTGTGCGGTCGCTCGGCTGGGAAACCTTTGTCCTCGACTGGGTGGTCAATCGCGACATGGCGATCTACGCGCTGGTGCTGGCAGGCGTATGGCAGGGCGCAGGCCTCGTCATGGTCATTGCGCTCGCCGGAATGCGCGGCATCGAGGCCGAGCAATGGAAGGCGGCGCGGATAGACGGTATTCCGGTGTGGCGGATCTATGTCTCGATCATTCTGCCCCAACTCGGTCCGGCACTGGCCGCCGCCGGCATGCTGCTCGCCATGGGCGTGATCAAGACCTACGACATCGTCGTTGCCATGACCAATGGCGGCCCCGGCAATTCGACGGAAGTGCCTGCGAAATTCATCATGGACAACCTGTTCGGGCGCCAGAACCTCGGCCTCGCCACGGCTGGTGCCACGGTGCTCGTCCTCGGCGTCATCATTGCGGTCGCCCCGTTCCGCTATGCGATCTACATGCGCAACAGAGCAAAAGGAGTCGCGTGATGGCCCGTTCGCATCCGAACGGCCCGAGGCCGACGCAGATCACGGCTGGCCGCATCGGCCTCTATGCCTTCCTTTTTATCGCCGCACTTTTCTTCCTGCTGCCGCTCTACACAATGGTCGTCACCTCGCTGAAAACGATGGACGAAATCCGGCTCGGGCGCATCTTCGCCCTGCCAGAAACGCTTGATTTCTCCGCGTGGATTACCGCCTGGTCAGGGGCCTGCATGGGAACCACCTGCGTCGGTATCCGCACCGGCTTCTGGAATTCGGTGGCGATCACCGTTCCGTCGGTCGCGCTCTCGGTCTTCGTCGGCGCCGTCAACGGCTACGCGTTGTCGCTCTGGCGGCCGCGCTGGGCAAACGTGCTCTTCGGTCTGCTGATGGCCGGCGGCCTCATCCCCTACCAGATCTTCCTTTATCCGATGGTCCGGGCGATGGCGAATGTCAGCCTCTACAATTCACTCGCCGGTATCATCCTCGTGCATGTCATCTTTGGCCTGCCGCTGGTGACGCTGCTCTTCCGCAACTACTTCGTCAGCGTTCCGGAAGAGCTCTGCAAGGCTGCGCGCGTCGATGGCGCCGGCTTCTGGCGCATCTTTTTCGAGATCATGCTGCCCATTGCCGTGCCGATGGTTGTCGTGGTCTCCATGCTCCAGTTCACCGGCATCTGGAACGATTTTCTGCTCGGTCTCGTCTTCGCCGGGCGCGACAACCTGCCGATGACCGTTCAGCTCAACAACATCGTCAACACCACCATGGGCGAGCGAAATTACAACGTGAACATGGCCGCGACGATCCTGACCGCCATCGTTCCGCTCGTCATCTATTTCCTGTCCGGCCGCTGGTTCGTACGCGGCATCGCCGCCGGCGCAGTCAAGGGGTAACGCTTCCATGCAATCCGCTGTTTCCATCAAGGATCTGAAAATCGCCTATGGCGATCATTCGGTGATCGAGAAGATGTCGATCGACATCGCGCCCCGGGAATTCCTCGTCCTTCTCGGCCCTTCCGGCTGCGGCAAGTCCACGCTTCTGAACGCTATCGCCGGCCTTCAGGACATCACCGCCGGCGAGATCTGGATCTCCGGCAAGAACGTCAGTTGGGAGGAGCCGAAAGACCGCGGCATCGGCATGGTCTTCCAATCCTACGCGCTCTACCCGCGCATGTCGGTCCGCAAGAACCTCTCCTTCGGTCTTCGCGTCGCCGGCCTGCCGAAAACCGAGATCGAGGCACGTGTCGCCCGCACCGCCGCCCTCCTCCATCTCGACAAGCTGCTGGACCGGCGTCCTGCAGAGTTGTCGGGCGGCCAGCGCCAACGCGTGGCCATCGGCCGGGCGCTGGTGCGGGAAGTGGATGTCTTCCTCTTCGACGAGCCGCTGTCCAACCTCGACGCCAAGCTGCGCAACGAGCTGCGTGTGGAGATCAAGAAGTTGCACCAGAACCTCGGCAACACCATGATCTACGTGACGCACGATCAGGTCGAGGCCCTGACGCTCGCCGACCGCATCGCCATCATGCGCGACGGCGTGATCCAGCAACTCGCATCGCCGGCCGAGATCTATCACCGCCCGGCCAATCTCTTCGTCGCCGGTTTCATCGGTGCTCCGGCCATGAATTTCATCGAGGGCCGGATTGAGCGTGGCAACGGGTCGCCTGTCTTCCTGAGCAACGGACTTGCGGTCGATCTCTCCGGCTATTCCTTCCAGGCGGCTTCGGATGGACCGGCAACGCTCGGTTTCCGCCCGGACCACCTGGTGCTCGACGGCGCGGCAAGTCGTCTCCCCACTATTCCTGGCCATGTCTCCGTTGTCGAGCCGATGGGGTCGGAAGCCGTTCTCTGGTTCGACTGGGCCGGCCAAAGTCTCTCGCTCCGGCTTATGGGCGAGGTCACCCTGCAGCCCGGCGACACCGTGGCTCCCGGGGTCGATATTGCCAAGGCGTCCCTCTTCGGCGCCGACGGATCGCGGCTGTGATGCACGATCCCTTTGTTTTCTCGCAAGTCCGGACGCGCTTCGCGCTTCCTTGAGGGATTGCTCCAGAACAGGAATGAAAAGACATGTCTCAGATCGTCTATGATGCGCTGGTAATCGGCTCCGGCGCGGCGGGTTCCTTCGCGGTAAAAGAACTGACAGCGCAAGGCCTGTCGGTGCTGCTTCTCGAGGCCGGCCCCGCCGTCGGGCCGAAGGATTTCGATCCCGCCCGCAAGAAGGCGCCCGCGAGCAGCATCAATATCTGGGAACGCGCACGGGCTACCGTCAAAGGCCAGCCGATCCAGGCGCGAGCGGCCTTTTTCACCGAGCGCTTCAGCCACTTCTTTGTCAATGACCGCAAAAACCCCTACACAACGCCGAGGGACGCGCCTTTCCTCTGGATTCGTGGCCGCCAGGGCGGCGGGCGTCTCCACAGTTTCGGCCGGGTGCTGTTGCGATGGACCGACGAGGACTTCAAGATCCGATCGCGAACGGGCAAAGGCGTGGACTGGCCAGTCTCCTACGACGAGTTGGTACCCTTCTACGACGAGGTCGAGTCCTATCTCGGGCTCTACGGAAACAAGGACAATGTGGCGACCCTGCCGGACGGCGTCTATGCAAGGCCCGCGAGCCTAACGCCGGCAGAACAGGTCTTCAAGCAGGCGGTCGAAAGCCGCTGGCCGGACCGGCATGTCGTCTCCTGGCGCTACATCGCGCCGGACGCCGAGCGCCTACCGCGGCCGCTCAGGGAGGCTCAGGCCACCGACCGGCTGACGGTCCGGTACGACGCCGTCGTTCGCCGCATCACCACCGACGCGCAAACTGGTCGGGCCACCGGCGCGGAATTCATCGACCGCAATACAGGCAAGACATCGATTGTCCGCGCGGCGGTGGTGGTGCTCTCGGCCTCTCCCATCGAGAGCGTGCGACTGCTCCTGAATTCGGCGTCGGCGAAACATCCAGGTGGGCTCGGCAACAGCTCCGGGGCTCTGGGGCGCTACTTCATGGACCAGCTTCCCTGCCTTGCCTTCGGCTCTTTCTCCGGGGCAAAGGGTTGGGCGCTCGACGAATCCGCCCCCGCGGACCCGTTCTACAATCCGTCGGGCGGGATCTTCATTCCCCGCTTCGGTGACGCCGACGCCGCCCGCGGTGATTTCAACTACCAGGGCAGCGCCGGCCGGGCACCCGTCGCGGAGGAAGCGGATGCCCGCCTCGCCTTCTTCGGCTTCGGCCGTATGCTTCCCTATGCCGACAATCGCATCACGCTTGATGCCCGGCGCAGGGACGCCTGGAACATTGCCGTGCCGCATATCCGCTGCGTCATGCATGAGGAGGAGCGGGCGCTGCTTCGCCTGCAGGAGGAAACGCTGATCGGAATGATCAAGGACATCGGCGGCGACCTGGAGTTCATCGGCTCGCCCACCGGCCTTAAGGAGATGGGCAAGGGCGCATTCCCCGAAGCAGACGCGTTCAGCCGCTTCCTGTTTCGCAAATGGTTCCGCAAGACCATGTGCATGGGCGCGGCGATCCACGAAACGGGCGGCGCGCGGATGGGAAAAACGCCGGAGGCTTCGGTGCTCAATCCCTACAACCAGCTCTGGGACGCGCCCAACCTTGTCGTCACCGACGCCAGCGCTTTTCCCGGCAGCGGCATCGCCGGCACGACACTCACTGTCATGGCCCTGACGATCCGCGCCTGCCGCAACCTCGTCGACCAATATCGAGCGGGACAGCTATAGGCACGTTTCGGTGGCTCCAAACTTCCACGGCATTTCAAGTTCTATCCTTGGGTTTCACACCTCCAACGCGACCCCGCCAATCCTGGATCAAGGCGTCCATGGCTTTTTCCTTCAATATCGCAACGAGGCGCAACGGCGCTGTATGTTCGCGGACCACACTGATCTCGCGATGCATCACGCGGCAAGTCGCCGGGACAGCAATTGAAGAAACCTCGTTCAAAGGAACAGATTAAGCTATCGTCAACTTCCAGGGCGATAACAGAGCACGAAAAACCCGGCTTTTTAGGCCGGGTTCTCGACTGAAAGCGGCAGTTGAGCCGCTAATGCTTGGTGCCATCTAAAAGCGCATCGATGAGTTTGATCTGCGAACGAGTGCCGCGCTTGTACTCGTTGATCAATATCTTCGCTTCTGCAATCGCTTCCTTGCGCGGAATGCGATGCTGTGTGCACCAGGCGTCAAGAACCGTCTGGAGCAGCTCAAGGTCTTTTGGCGGTATCGCGATATCGGATTTTTGCATCATTTTCCTCCCAGAAATTGACATCTTTTTTGTGGGAAGCCGCCTCCTCGCGGCCTCCAGCGCTGCAACTTTATTCTAAAGTAGTAGGCGCACAAGATCAAAATGTGGCCTTTTGGTTGAGGTACGTACCCGTTTTTTTCTACCAGCGATGATCGCTGCTCTCTTTATGCAAAGTTCAGAAGAACGAGACGATGGGGCGTGCGCGAAATGATGCCCATCGACCCGATTGCCGCGACAGCGCTTTTGACGGAGGTCTTGGCGGCCTGACCAGCGAGCGGGCAATATCGATGATATCGTCACGTGTTGGCGGGCGATCGGAATGGTGGGCCCGGAGGGACTCGAACCCCCAACCAAGCGGTTATGAGCCGCCGGCTCTAACCATTGAGCTACAGGCCCTGCCCCGGATCCGTCCGGCACCGCCGACCAATGGCAGACGGCGGGTGGACTGGCTCTAGCGGAAAACGGGTTTTCCCACAAGACGTTGCCGCAATCCCTACACAATCAATCCTCAAGAAGGGTGGCAGGGACGAGACACAACCGGAGAGAACCCATCCATGACCCCAACCCATTTTCGCCGCGCCCTGACGACCACCGTTCTGGCGGCCGCCTTTGCGGGCTTCGCCGGCACGGCTGCCCTTGCGCAGGAGAAGGAGCCGCGCGAAGCGGTGATCACCGTTTTCGGCGAGGGCCACGCAGAGGTGGCGCCCGACATGGCGATCCTCTCCTTCAGCGTCGTCAAGGATGCAAAAACCGCCCGCGAGGCGCTCGATGCCAACAACAAGGCGATGGCGGACGTGCTCAACGCGCTGAAGGCCGGCGGCATTGCCGAGCGCGACCTGCAGACCTCGGGCTTTGCGGTCAATCCGCAATACCAGTATCCGGACAACAGCGACGGCGGCAACCGTCCGGCGGTTCTGACCGGCTACCAGGTCGCCAATTCGCTGACTATCAAGGTGCGCGACCTGGCCAAGCTCGGCGAGATCATCGACCAGTCGGTGACGCTCGGCGTCAACCAGGGCGGCTCGATCCAGTTCACCAACGACGAGCCGGAAGCGACCATCACCGAAGCCCGCAAGGAGGCGGTGGCGGATGCCGTCGCCAAGGCCAAGGTGCTTTCGGAGGCCGCCGGCGTGGCTCTCGGCCGCATCGTCGAGATTTCAGAGAACTCATCCCGGCCCGAACCCCTGCCGATGATGCGCACCATGGCAAAGGAATATGCCGCCGATGCCGTGCCGATCGCAACGGGAGAAAACAGCTACAACGTCACCGTCAACGTCACCTTCGCGATCGCCCAATAATATCGGGTCGCCGGCGACCGTGGAAAAACCGACCCCGCTTCGGCGGGGTTTTGTTTTGGTGAGCCCGAGGGCAACACAGCGTCTCAATTCGTCCCCCATGCCCGCCCTTGTGACGGGGCGTTTCACGCGGCGGACAATCGCGTGGCTGTCGTGCGCCTGCAGCGCAGCTTGCCTCAAGCCGCGGCGATAAAACAAAGACGCCCCCCGCGGATGAACCGCGAGGGGCGAGACTTTCCGCCGGCCGGGGGAGACAAGACGGAAAGAATTGGGGTCTGCCGTTAGCGGCCGATCACCGGGCAGCCGTGTGCATTGGCGAAGACGATCCGGCGATAGTCGCCATGGCGGCGGCCTTCGACCACGACGCGGCGCCACGAGACGTCAGCGACGTAGGCTCGGCGCAGGCCGTAGTCACGTGCCTTGTCGACGGCAAGCCACGGAGCGCAACGGCCGCGGCGTTCGCGACCCCAGCCGTCACCCCGGTCCGGGCGATGGCGGCGATCACGGCCCCAGTCGCGTTCGTCGCCATAGCCGTCGCGGTCGCGGTACTGAACATCGACGACGCCGCCGGAATGGATGCCGAAAGTCAGCGTGTCAGCGGCGGCCGGGACGACCGTTGCACTAAGACCCGTCAGACCGATGAAGCCGGCAAGTGCCAGTTTTGTGAGGATCCGTCTCATGAGTGTTTCTCCGTGTTGGGGCCAAAATTCAAACGTCCGCCCGTTGTTTTGTTTCGGGGCATGGAGGGAAAGGTAAACCGGGGCGGCTGAACGGAACCAGAATCCGCCGTTCATCGGCGGTTCAGGCGGCCGGTGCGCGGAGCGAATCGCGGGAAGAGAAGCGTCGAGGCTAGGCAGACTTTCGTTGGCAAGCCAACGAAAGTCTGCCTAGCCGTTCCTTGTTTTGTCGCAGGTTTTAATCGGAAAACCATGGGACACTTTTCCGAAACCTGCTTAGCGGGCGAGCTCTTTTTCGAAGACGCGGATGTTGCGGTAGTGGCTGAGCCGGGTGACGACGCCGTTTTCGATTTCGAAGACGAAGACGCTCGGAATCGAATAGGACTGGCCGCTGGCGGCCGGGAAGCCCGGCATGGTTTCGCGGTAGGTGCCGCGGGCGGTGGCATCGATGGCGATGCGCTGGCCGAAGGCATCGTGCATCAGCACCATGTCGCCAAAGGTCTCGTCGAAATGGCGGAAATAGCTCATGACACCCATGCGCAGCGGGCCGACGCCGATGGTCCGCTGTCCCGTCAGCGAATCGAGCGCAACGTCCTCATCGAGAAAGGTGGCGAGCGTGTCGAAATCCCGCTCGTTCAGAGCCTCCATGAAGCGGCTGGCTATCGTCTGCGCGTCGGTCAATGAACTTCCCCCTGATTGTCGAGCCGGAGCCTAATGATCTCCACTTGAGAATAACGCCAAAGCCCTGATTTTGTTCCGGAATGGAAGCGGATAACAGGGTGAGACTGCACCGGCCGATACCCGCTGTCCAGCGCCAAGACGACATCACCCGCCGAGATGCAGGACGATCTCGCGCCGGTGCGGCCGGTCGCGGTGTTCGAACAGATAGAGGCCCTGCCAGGTGCCGAGCAGCAGCCGACCGCCGGCCACTGGAATGCCGATCGAGACCTGCGTCAGCGCCGCCTTGATATGGGCCGGCATGTCGTCGGGTCCTTCCGCCGTGTGGACGATCCAGCGCATCGACGGATCGGTCGACGGCGGCACCAGCCGCCTGAAGAACTGGTCGAGGTCGCGCTTCACGTCCGGATCGGCATTTTCCTGGATGATGAGTGAACAGGAGGTGTGGCGGACGAAGACGGTGAGCAGCCCCTCCTCCCGCCCGCTCTCGCGGACAAAGGCCTGCGCCTCCTGGGTGAATTCGTAGAGGCCGGAGCCGCGGGTGGAGAGCGTGATGATCGTCTGTGGCATTGTCTTTCTTCCGGCCCGCCCGCGGCAATGGCGGGCGGGATTGTCGGTGCGCGTTCAAAAACGGAATGGTCATAGTTCCATGAAGCTCTTGAAGCCACCATAGATCATGCGCTTGCCGTCGAAGGGCATGGTCCATTTGTCGCTCGCAAGCCGCGGATCGGCCATGACCTTGGCGTTGATCTGGTCGCGCTCCTCGCGCGAGGGATAGGTGATCCAGGAAAAGACGACGACCTCATCCTCCTTCGCCTGCACGGCGCGCGGAAAGGAGGTCAGTTCGCCATAGGGCACGTCATCACCGATGCACTCGACATAGGACAAGGCGCCATATTCCTTCCAGACGTCGCCGGCGGTACGGGCCATATGCTTATAGGCTTCGATATTGTCTTTCGGCACGGCGAGAACAAATCCATCGACATAATGCATTTAAGGTTTCCTCCACTGTGAACCATGCCAAGCGAAATGGCGCGGCAAGCCGGATCGTCAACCGAGGGGATAGAGAAAAGGCGACAGTACGCAGTGCTTCTTGCCGTCGCGGCGATAGCGGCGCGGCGCGTCTCCTTCTCCCGTTGTTTCCGAGCCAGCGGCCCCCTCATCTGTCCTTCGGACATCTTCTCCCCGCCGGGGCGAAGAGGGAGCGAGCGGCAACGTCCACGCGCGAAAAATTCGCC
>UCMT01000023.1 GCA_900473795.1 Hyphomicrobiales bacterium
GATGTCCGCAAGATCAATTCTATCGCCGCCGGTGCCTGAGAAGTCGAAGATCGAATCTCGGCCCGTCGATGCAGACGTGCTCTCACCCGCCGCGTTGAAGATGAACGTATCGGCACCCGAGCCGCCCACCAGATCATCCGCGCCGAGACCACCATAAAGCGCGTCGTTGCCACCGCTGCCCTTGAGGACATCATTGCCGGCGCCGCCCGAAAGCAAATTGGCACCTGCGTCGCCATAGAGCTTGTCGGCAAAACTCGAACCGGACAGCTGCTCGATGGAAACATAGGTGTCACCCTTGGCGTCACCGGTGTTGTTGGCAGCATTGGCAAGGCTTGCTGTAACGCCGGTCGTGGAGCCCATATAGGAGGCGGTATCCACACCTGCTGCGCCGTCGAGCTTGTCTGCACCGGCAGCGCCGTTCAGGACGTTGCTGTCGGAGGAACCCTGCAGGGTATCGCCGTAGCTGGAACCGAGCACTTTCTCGACGCCAGTGAACTTGTCACCGGTTGCATCGCCGCCGGATGCCGTGCTTGCCCCAAGGTTGACCTTCACCGCAGCCGATGAGCCGGAATAGCTTGCCGTGTCGGTGCCTGCGCCGCCATCAAGAGTGTCCGCGCCAGCACCGCCCTTGAGCATATCGTTGCCGCCGAGGCCCTTGTAGGTCTCGCTTCCGGCGTTCGTTTTTCCGGTGAGAGGCAAACTGTCGTCGCCTTCGGTACCGGTGTAGACCGTCGCCGATGTACCCGTGTCGGTGCCCGTATCCGTACCCGTGTCGGTGCCGGTATCCGTGCCTGTGTCGGTACCCGTGTCCGCTGGCAACGTGTCCAGGTCGGTGTTTCCGGAGACCACCGGATTGTCGACGTAGAGCGCGAAATCGCCCCAGTAACCGTCACCGATCTGGTTGTTGGTGAACCTGATCGAATCGTCGTCAACGGTGCCGCCGCCTTTGGTTCCATCAAGGTAGACGGTGTAGCCGCCGCCGGACAGCCGGTTGTGGTCGACCGTAATGTTCGACAGACCGCTGAATTCGTTGTTCAGCATAACCGCCGCAGTCTGGCCGTGGTCGAGGGCGACGGTGTTGTGAATGATGTCGATGTCGTGGCCGCCGTTGATCTCGATGCCATCGAAGTGGGCA
>UCMT01000057.1 GCA_900473795.1 Hyphomicrobiales bacterium
TACATGTCAAAGTCGGATAAGATAGATTATGGAACATACTTGTATTGCGGTTTTCCTGAATGGCGATTTATTCCGTTGTTAAAAACTGCCATGCCGCTGCAAAGACTTCGCGCTCGTCTATGCGTTGGCCACCCCCACAAGCAGCGGCTGGACATCATGGCACTGTCGACCACTCATCCTGGTTGGCAGCTTTGTCCTCTATGGTGCCTATTCGTCTTTTTTGTTGTATGTTGCTGGATGTCTCGCGGTGTCGATGTGACAACAGCTTAGCTGTCAATTGCCCCGAGCGCGCCCATCGTCTAGTGGTCAGGACGCCGCCCTCTCACGGCGGCAACACGGGTTCGAGTCCCGTTGGGCGTACCAAAGGCAATGCTGTCACCAGCGAACGATCCAGGCACGCGGTTGTCGAACGGCATTCTTTCGAAGCGCACCCGCATTGCATCTGGAGTACCGAATTGTTGCGGCCTCCGCTTGACCATCGCCGTCCTCAAGGCTTAAGCGACACCAATCTCAACCGTCAGCGAAAGACCGACCCGATGAGCGATTTGCGCATTCTTTCAGACGCTTTCATTCCCGAATTGCCGGGACGCTACAAGGGCAAGGTTCGCGAGAACTACGATCTGCCGGATGGCCGCCGGATCATCATTGCGACAGATCGGCTGAGCGCGTTCGACGTGATCCTGACCGCGATCCCGTTCAAGGGCCATGTACTGACGCAGACGGCGCGTTACTGGTTCGAGGAAACGGCCGATATCTGCCCGAACCACGTCATCGACTATCCGGATCCCAATGTCGTCGTCGGCACGAGGCTCGATATCCTGCCGGTAGAAATTGTCGTGCGTGGTTATCTTGCCGGCACGACCAGCACGTCGATCCTGACCAAATACCGCAATGGCGAACGCGAGATGTACGGCATGCGGCTGCCGGACGGCCTGAAGGACAACGAGAAGCTGCCGCAGCCGATCATCACGCCGACCAGCAAGGCCTTCGACGGCGGCCATGACGAGCCGTTGTCTGCCGCTGACATCCTGTCGCAGAAACTGCTGACGCCGGAACAATGGGAAACCGTATCACGCTACGCGCTGGCGCTGTTTCAGCGCGGCCAGGAGCGCGCTGCCGAACGTGGCCTCATTCTCGTCGATACCAAATATGAATTCGGCACCGACAAGGACGGCCGTATCGTTCTTGCCGACGAGATCCACACGCCCGACAGCAGCCGTTACTGGATTGCCGAGAGCTACGCGGAAAGCTTTGCCTCCGGCGCGCGGCCGAAGAGCTTCGACAAGGATTTCGTGCGTGCCTGGGTGACCGAACGGTGCGATCCCTACAAGGACCCGATCCCGGAAATTCCGGCCGATCTCGTCGAACAGACCTCGAAAGTCTATATCGAGGCTTACGAGACAATCACCGGCCAGCGTTTCGTGGCGGATCTTTCCGGTACCACCGTTCTCGATCGTATCCGGCGCAACCTGCAGCCTTATTTCAGCTGATCGACCCGACCTCGCCGGTCACGTCGAATTCGAGCCGCATCCCGTCATAGGCCGGCTCGACATGATCCGGCGTCTCGCGCATCAGCGTCTCGTAGTCGAGCGGCGTATGCATGTGGGTCAGCACGGCCTGTTTCGGGGCGAAGCGTTCGATCCAGCCGAGCGACTGTTCGACCGACAGATGGCTTGGGTGGAACTTGTATTGCAAGGTGTCGATCACCAGCGCATCGAGCCCCGACAGCTTGTCGATCGTGTCCTGCGGGAACCCGCTGACATCGCTGCAATAGGCAAAATCGCCGATGCGAAAACCGAGGGAGACGATGCTGCCGTGGTGCTGCAGCAGCGGTTGAAAGACGATGGCACCGCCTGCGCCGGGGATCGTGATTTCCGGCAGCGACGGATCGATGATCTTCGCCTCGACGATCGGTGGATAGCTGCTGCCGGGCGGCGTTTCCAGGCAGTAGCGAAAGGCTTCGCGAATGCGGTCCAGCGTTGCCGCATCGCTCCAGATCGGCATGCGTTTGCTGGTGTGCTGGACGTAGCCGCGCAGGTCGTCGATACCGTGGATATGGTCGGCATGCGCATGGCTGTAGAATACCGCATCCACATTCTCGACCTTTGCCGCGATCATATGTGCGCGGAAATCCGGTCCTGTATCGATGACAACAGTCGTCGTTCCGCCGTCTAGACCAATCTGCTCCACAAGCAAGGATGCACGCGTGCGGCGGTTTTTGGGATTGGTCGGGTCGCAGGCACCCCAGTCGCCATTGATGCGCGGTACGCCCGGAGACGAGCCGCAGCCGAGAATGGTGAAGACCCGCCTCGCCGCCACGTCAGAGCCTCGGCATCTTCGAGAAAACGCGGAAGGCGTTTTCGGTGGTGATCGTCGCGATCTCTTCCGTCGAAACCCCGATCGTCTCGGCCAGGACCTGCGCCGTATGGGCGACATAGGCGGGTTCGTTGCGTTTTCCCCGGAATGGCTTCGGCGCCAGATAGGGTGCGTCGGTTTCGACGATCATCCGGTCGTGCGGCACCGTCTTGGCGATCTCGCGCAGTTCCTCCGACTTTGGAAAGGTCAGGATACCGGAGAAGGAAACATAGCCGCCGAGCTCGACGCCGACACGTGCCAGCTCCGGACCGGAAGAGAAGCAGTGCAAAAGGAAAGGGAAGGACCCCTTCCCTGTTTCCTCGGTCAGGATCGCTGCCATGTCCTCGTCCGCCGAGCGGCTATGGATCACCAGCGGCAGACCGGTTTCCCGCGCGGCGGCGATATGGCGGCGCAGGCCGATCGCCTGCGCATCCCGCGGCGCATTGTCGTAGAAATAATCGAGCCCGGCCTCGCCGATCGCCACGACCTTGGGATGCGCCGAAAGCCGCACCAGGTCGGCCGTCTCGATATCCAGTTCCTCGTCGGCGTTGTGCGGATGCGTGCCGACCGAGCAGAACACGTTGGCATAGCTTTCCGCGATGCCAAGGATCGTCTCGAACTTCTTCACACGCGTCGAAATGGTGATCATCTGGCCGACACCGGCCGCGCGGGCGCGCTCGATGATCGCGTCGCGCTCGGCCTCGAAATCCGGAAAATCCAGATGGCAATGGGTATCGATCAGCATTCGCGCGTCCTTACGCTTCCGGCGCGACGTAGCGCGGGAACACCGGCTTCGGCGCCTCCAGAGCCGTTCCTGCGACCAGACGCCCCGCTTCGCCAAGAGACGCGAAATCGCGCTTGTCGGCCGCAACGGCAACGAGGTCGAGCAGCTTTCCGGCCGATTCCGGCATGAACGGCTGCAGCAGGATGGCAATCTGGCGCACGACGTCGGCCGTGACGTAAAGCACGGTCGCCATGCGGGCCGGATCGGTTTTCTTCAACGCCCACGGTTCCTGGCCGGCGAAATAGCGGTCGGCCTCGGAAACCACCGCAATGATGGAGGTCAGCGCCCGATGGATCATCAACGTGTTCATGTCGTCGCGCGTCGAGGCATGCAGCGCGTCCGCCGATGCCAGCATCGCCTTGTCCTCTTCGGTCAGCGCTCCGCATTCGGGAATCTGCCCGTCGCAATTCTTGACGATCATCGACAGCGAACGGCTGGCGAGGTTACCGATGCCGTTGGCGAGGTCGGAATTGATCCGGGTCGCGATCCCCTCCTCGCTGTAGCTGCCGTCCTGGCCGAAGGAGACTTCGCGCAGGAAGAAATAGCGGATCTGGTCGAGGCCGAAATGCTCGACCAGATTGAAGGGGTCGACGACATTTCCGAGCGACTTCGACATCTTCTCGCCCTTGTTGAGCAGGAAGCCATGCGCAAAGACCTTCTTCGGCAAAGGCAGGCCGGCCGACATCAGGAAGGCGGGCCAGTAGACCGCGTGAAAGCGAATGATGTCCTTGCCGATCATGTGGATATTCGCCGGCCAGTATTTCGCCCGCGGCCCCTCCGGATCGGTGAGATAGCCGGTCGCAGTGATGTAGTTGGTCAGCGCGTCGACCCAGACATACATGACATGAGAGGGATCGTTCGGAACCGGAATACCCCAGTCGAACGTCGTGCGCGACATGGAGAGGTCCTTGAGGCCTGATTTCACGAACGAAATCACCTCGTTGCGGCGCTCGGCGGGGCCGATGAAGTCCGGGTTTTCTTCATAGTGTTTGAGTAGCCTGTCCTGATAGGCGGAAAGCTTGAAGAAGTAGCTCGCCTCCTCCACCCATTCGACCGGCGTCCCTTGCGGTCCGTAGCGGACGCCGTCGGCGCGCAGTTCTGTCTCGCCTTCCTGGTAGTAGGCCTCGTCGCGCACCGAATACCAGCCGGAATAGCTGTCCTTGTAAAGGTCGCCCGCCTCGCCCATGCGGATCCAGATATTCTTCACGGCTTCGTGGTGGCGCTTCTCGGTCGTGCGAATGAAATCATCATTCGAGGCATTGAGGAGAACGGCCATTTTCTGGAACTCGGCCGAGTTGCGGTCGGCCAGTTCCTGGGCCGAAATGCCTTCCTTGCGGGCCGTCTGCTGCATCTTCTGGCCGTGTTCGTCCGTCCCCGTCAGGAAGAAAACGTCGCGCCCGTCCAGCCGCTGGTAGCGGGCCATCGCATCCGTCGCAATCAACTCATAGGCGTGGCCGATATGCGGCTTGCCATTCGGGTAGGAAATCGCGGTGGTGATGTAAAACGGGGACGTGTCGGTCATGATCGGGTTTCGGCCTGTGTCTGATCTTTTGGTGTCTGGCTATTAGCGCATCCCATGGCCGGATGAAACAGTGCGCCCTCAGAAAAGCTGTCCGCGCCTGTCCGCACGCAGCAATTCTCGGATGTCGCTTCCAAACGCGCGTGCATCTTGACAAGCCGCATTCGCAACTGAACATTCAGTGAACGAAATGGAGATTCCTTTCATGTTGAAACAGCTCGGCGCGGCATTTTCCCTTGCCTCGGCAGCCTACGCCGACATGCACCAGATCGAGCGGGACCGGGACTGGTTCGTCCTCAAGATGCATGAGGAGCTTGGTGAACTCACCCAGATCTGGAACAGGCTGGCCGGCCGTGGACGTTTGAAGGGGCAATCGGCAGAGGATCTGCAACGCGCTCTTTCCGACGAAACGGCCGATCTTCTTGGCCATATCCTGCTCTTTGCCGAACAGAACCATATCGATCTTGCCGCCGCGATCGAACGCAAGTGGAAGTTCAGGCCGCCGGAAGGGACTCAGTCTTGATGTCGTCAAGGATCGAAAGCACGGTCTGCTTGCGATCGAGATTATAGGCCTGCGCCAGGGACAGCCGCTCGGCGATGGTCGCCGACAGCCGCGCGAAGCGTTCCGCCCGGGCGATGTCGCCGGCAACAGCCGCCTGTCGCGCCGCCCGCATGATATGCTCGCTGACCAGCGCCGAAAAGAAATCGAAAATGGTCTCGTTGTCCTTGGCCGACAGAACATCGGCGAGCTTGTGCATGTCTCTGCGGATCGCCGGACCCTGCCCCGCGAGGATCGCCTCAAAGGCGGTCATGATATCGAGACCGCCATAATTGATCAGCTTCAACGCTTCCGACACGCTGCCGTCTGCCGCCGCGAGCACCTTTTGCGCGTCCGGACCGGAGAGGTCAATGCCGAGATGGGTCAGCGCGTCGCGCAAGGCGTCTGGTGCGAGCGGCTTCAGCTGCAGCGGCAGGCAGCGCGAACGGATCGTCGGCAGCAGTTTGCCGGGCGCATGGGTCAGCACCAGGAACAGCGAGCGCTTCGGCGGCTCCTCGAGAATTTTCAGGATTGCGTTGGCGGCATTGCGGTTGAGATCGTCGGCCGGATCGACGACGACGATGCGCCAGTTGCCCGTCCCGGACGTCTGTGAGAAGAACTTGCCGGCCCGGCGCACCTCGTCGACGGTGATGGCGCTCTTGACCTTGCCGGTCTTGTCGTCGACCGGCCGCGTCAGATGCAAAAGGTTGTGCGACGCCCCTGAAGCGATCTGCCGGCTGACGATGGCGGTGGGATCGGGATCGGTGAGCTCCGCCGGCGCCAGCGACGGCTCTGGATGTGTCAGCACATGGTTGGCGAAGCGGAAGGCAAGCGTTGCCTTGCCGATGCCCGCCGGCCCTTCGATGAGGATGGCATGGTGCCCCTTCCCCGACCGGTAGCTTTGCGCCAGAAAATGCTCCGCTTCGGCATGACCGAAGAGCTTGGTATTTTCGGCTGGCGGAACAGCACCATCCAGGACGTCAAATCGATCGCTGCTCATTGCGCCGCTTCCGTTTCCGGTCCATCGCCACCCGTGGACAGCAGCGGCTCGACAATCGCAAGCACCGCGGCGGCAATGTCGCTGGCGCTCGCTGCCGCATCGACAACATGGCAGCGCCGCGGATAGGCTCTGGCGATATCAAGGAAAGCCTCGCGACGCTTTTCGTGCGTTTCGAGTTCTTCTTTCTCGAACCGGTCGAGTTCGACCTCCTCGCCGGCCGGCGCTTCCATCATAGCCGCGCGGCGGCGCACGCGCTCGAGGCCGACGGCAGCGGGAAGATCGAAGATGATGGTGCAATTCGGGGTCACGCCATTGACCGCGACCCGCTCCAGGGCCTCGATGAAGGACGGCTCCAGGTTGCCGGTCACGCCCTGATAGACGCGCGAGGAGTCCATGAACCGGTCGCACAGGACGATCGTGCCGTTCAGAAGCGCCGGCCGAATGACCTCCTCGACATGATCGCTGCGCGCGGCCGCAAAAAGAATCGCTTCCATGCGCACGCCAAACTCCTGCGCCGCGCCGGAAAGAAGCACATGCCGCACGGCCTCCGCGCCGGGAGAGCCGCCCGGCTCGCGCGTGGCCAGAACCGTGCAGCCGCGGTCACGCAGGGAATCGGCAAGCAGGCGAATCTGGGTGGATTTTCCGGCCCCCTCGCCGCCCTCGAATGTAACGAACAGGCCTTTTCCGACTGACACTCTTGATTCCCGTATGACCGCCGTCGCCCGCCATGGGACGGGCGCGTTTGTATTCTGGCTGCCCCGAGCGGTGCAGCGCTTGCAACTCGAATTCTGTTTAGCGGATTGTCCCGGACGGCGAAACCTTCGATGCCGTCATTTCCTCATAACCAGAAAAACAGCAGTTCCTGCAGCGCGTCGGCCGCCCGGCTGCTCAGCGAGCCCTCCCCCACGGCTGCTGCAGTTTCGACCGGAACCTCGCGCAGCAGCCGCGTGCCATTCCAGATCTTCAGCGTACCTGCGTGCCGACCGGTTTCCAGCGGGACGTTCAGAGGCCAGCGATAGATCACCTTGGCCGACAGGCGTTCGGGATTGTTGACGGGGACGAGCACATCGACGGGATCGCGCGTCACCAAAGTCACGTGCGATTGCGCTCCACCGTAGACCGCGGCTTCGCCGACGGCCTCGCCGGCCTCGAACAACCTCTTCCGTTCAAAGGCGGTCATCGACCAGTCGAGCACACGGCGCGTCTCCTCGATCCGCTCCTTGTCGCTTGCCAGCCCGCCGATCGCGAGAAAGACGCGCCGGCCGTTACGCTGCATCGTCGCGACCATCGAATAGCCGAAACCCTCGGCAAATCCGGTCACGAAACCATCGACGCCGATATTGGCTGCGACGAGCGGATTGCGGTTGCGCTGGAGAATCTTGTTCCACTCGAATTCCGCCTGGGAAAAATAGTGGAAAAATTCCGGGTAACGGGTGTGGATGTGCCGGGCGAGCAGCGCCATGTCGCGCATCGTGACCGTATTCTGCGGATCAGGAAGCCCGGTCGCATTGTGGAAGACTGAGGCGGTCAGTCCGAGCTCGCGGGCTTGCTCCGTCATGCGCTTGGCGAAAGCGTCCTCGCTGCCGGTCATCCCTTCTGCCAGGATGATGCAGGCGTCGTTGGCGAACTGCACGGTCACGCCCTGGAGGAGATCGGCAACGCGGATGCGCGACTTCAAGGCGGCAAACATCGTCGAGGTGCCGGATGGCGCGCCACCGGTCCGCCAGGCATGCTCCGAGACCGGAAATTCGGTATCGAGCGTCAGCTCGTTTTTGCGGACTGCGTCGAAGACGATCTCGGCGGTCATCAGCTTGGCCAGCGATGCCGGCGGCACCGGGGCGTTTTCATCCTTGGCAAAGAGGACCGTGCCGGTTTCGGCATCGATCAGATAGGCCTGCTTGGCCTTGGTTTCAAAGGCCTCAGCCTGCGCAGTCAAGGGCGCGCAGATGAACAACGCAACGAAAATGAAGACCGAGAACAGCCGTGCGCGCATTCCAAACTCCGGTTCCTCTCCGGCCATAGCAGCCGGCTCACCGGGGATCAATCGGCGCGCCTCGGATTGGAGGATGATGCCGAAAAGTGTAAGCGGTTTTCGGACGACATCATGCTTTACTTCTTTGATTCTAGAGCGGATTCAGATTTTAGGTCGATTCGACCTAAAATCATCCGGCTCTAGTGCAGGACGCTCTGGCGTTTTGCATATTCGACGATGGAATTTGGTGTCAGCGGGTTCTGGTCGACCAGAATGGCATCGAAAGCCGTTTCGGAGGTGCTGACCCGCGCTTCGACATAGGCCGCCGCATAGGCCATGTTGCCGTCGGGCAGCGGAATGTATTCCGGCCGTTCGGTCGGGATCGGCCCGATTTCCGGCAGCATGACGAAGGCGTCGAGCGCCGGCGACGCGGCAATCGGCGTTGCGGTTTCGGCAAGCGCCGTCACCGGCACGCCCATTTCCATGTTGGATTTCGAAGGCATGGTCAGCGTGCCGAGGCTGCCAGCCTGTTTGCGCAGCGGCTCGTTCGACGCAACCATCACCCCGGTTGCGATCTGTCCTTCGGGGAAGGCGTTCGGCGTCCGGTCGCCCTTCTTGATATAGGACGCCATCAGATAGGGCATGTCGTTGCCCTCGAGCGGCGCCTTGCCGATATACTGGACGCGCACCTTGGCGCTGCCCTTGCGCTTCATGTCGAGGAAATCGGCGGTCTTGGACGAAACGTCGATGATGCGGCCCATTTCATAGGGGCCGCGATCGTTGACGCGCACCACCACCGAAGAACCGTTCTCGAGATTGGTGACGCGAGCATAGCTCGGCAGCGGGAACGTCGGGTGGGCGGCCGACAGGTGATATTTGTCGTAGACTTCGCCATTCGCCGTCAGGCGGCCGTGAAACGCCGAACCGTACCAGGAGGACATGCCGGTCTTGTTGTAGCCGAAATCCTCCTTCGGCTGGTACCATTTGCCCTTGACCTGGTAGGGTTTGCCGACCTGGTAACGGCCGCCACCCTTGGGGATGTTGCGACCATCGGCAACCCGCGGGCTCGCCTTCACGCCATAGACCGACTCGGCAAAATATTCCTTGCTGCGCGGCTTGTCCCTTTTGACGCTTCCCGTCGATCCGCACGCCGTCAGGGCGGCGCAAACCATCGGGATGGCGGCAAAGCGTAATCCCTTGAAGAGAAGAGCCGCAGTCTGATTGGATGTCATGTGTCCCACAATCGCAATTCGTAAAAGCCGACCTCGGTACCCTCTCGCGCATGCCCCCACGCGAAAGAACCGGCGTCACGAAACGTAACAGTCGATTAATCATGACAACAACGTGGCGAAATTGCGAATGGTTAACCGTGCCAGAATGGAACAATTGAAATTATGGTTTATGAATGGTTAATATTTCCTGCTGGGACCAGCAGAGAAAATCCATCTATACGATGCCGTTCTTGATTGAAAAACAGCCGTTTGAGCCAAAAGCGCGTTTTCAACACACATATTCGACAATGGTACACTGGACGCCGACGATCGCTCCATTGGCGTCGCGGATAAAGGCGGTAATATTTGCGGATTCGGGGGTGCAGACCTTTCGCTCACCCGTTTTGGGATTGGAAGCGCGCGGTCACAGATCGCTTAGCTTTTCTTTCAGTAACTCGGTGGCCCGGCGTATCCCTCGCGCACGAGCGGACTCATCCCTCCCCGGCTCCACTTTCACGATTTCCGGCACTCGCATGCAACGCAACTGCTCGCCGCCGGGGCATCCTAAGACGCGAGTGAGCGCTTCGGATATTGGACGGATCGGCATCATCTCAGTCACTATTCGTACGTCATGCTCGCGATGCAAGCCAACGGCCGCAGAACAAGTTGACGCCGCGATCAAAGCTGCTAAAAAGCCAGCCATCGAATGATTGGGTAGAAAAGTGGTTGCAAGGACCGTTTTCCCGCTCTCCGCAATATGCGGAAAGAAAAGCCTTTTCAATTAGATGGAAGAGTGTCCGAGTGGTTTAAGGAACCGGTCTTGAAAACCGGCGTGCGGGAAACCGTACCGTGGGTTCGAATCCCACCTCTTCCGCCAGTTCTCCGAAAAACTCTGCTCAGCCGGCGACGTTGTCGATGGTTGTGATGACCGTTGTCAGGGCCGGTGCGCTGGCTTGCGTCCAAAGCTGGTATCCCACCACGCTCGCCAAGATGGTGGACCATATAACGAAATCTCCGATGCGAAACAGCGGTTCTTTCTTCTTCATTGCAGTCATCCTCATGTCGGATAGGATTTCCTGAAGACAACATCGCGCCGATTGTTCAACTTCGGAAGACGGTGTTCGGTGAACACTGTATTTCACATCGAGCAATGGCACTGTTACTGCGGGAACAACTGCGGCGATGAGCCAACCCGAAACGGAACCCCGAAGCGGCATTTTCCGACCGGAAGCACGCGATAACGATTCACTCGATCGCCAAATTGTGTTAGGTTCCGCGTGGAGGCAAACCACACCGGTTGTTGCGAGCCGGTTCTGTTTGTCTTTCGGATCCCAGTTCTATCTTTGGATTGGGATTTGCCCCCGGGGTGAAGGAGAATGCCATGCATTACAGCGTGCAGTTTTTCACCTGGACGCCGAAACAGGGCGTCCATCAAGTTGGCTCGACGATCGAGATCGACGCCGTCAATCCAAAACTGGCGGCCGTCTCGCTGTTGGGCCTGAGGCTGGATGAGACCGGTGCGGCCAAGAGATTGGCAGCCCGCGTCTGGAATGCGCCGGACGACAGCAAGGCCGATTGCGAGTGTTTCTACTATCATTGACCGCCGGCCCCTTGCCGCGGTGCTAAAGGCGTGTTCGCTTCGTCGCCGCGAATGCGGCTTATCGCGCCCGATTGCATCGTCACCAGCAACGGCGTTGCTTTATGGCGCGCATAGAGAACGTCGTTTCGCTAAGGTCGGAATGCATCTTTTCGATGCGGGTGGGGCGCGTCGCCGGTTGACGGCGGCTGGGCGCAACCATTACGCCAGTACGCGTGTCGCGTGCCAGATCAAGGTGACCTCAAACGAGGTTGCCGACATGGTTGAAGCGGCAGCCCTATCCAATTGCTATTGTGGAAAATTTTGGAGGCCTCGCCCGGAATTGAACCGGGGTACAAGGATTTGCAGTCCTCTGCGTCACCACTCCGCCACGAGGCCTCGTAACGATCATCACTTAATCGTGACGGGCGTTTAGACCGATTTCCGATCCAGTGCAAGACGCCTTGACCAAATTCCAGTTATTTCTCATGGGAGAAGCCAGTCTCCCGGTCACAACCGCTTCCCTTGGTCGGGAAATCCCAGCATCGCTCGCGGTATCAAGTCGCAGGCGCTCACTGGCGGGTCACCCCGTCAATTTTCGAAGAAGATAGGCGTTCGGCCAGATAAACTTCGAGTTAGTGGTACCGTCGGATCAGACCCACCAGCTTGCCTTGGATCTTCACACGATCAGGGCCGAAAATCCGGGTTTCGTAGGCGGGATTGGCTGCCTCGAGCGCAATCGATGCACCCTTGCGGCGAAACCGTTTCAGCGTCGCCTCCTCATCATCGACCAGCGCGACGACGATCTCCCCCGGGCTGGCGCTGTTGGTATTGCGGATGATGACGGTGTCGCCGTCGAGAATGCCTGCCTCGATCATCGAATCGCCACGGACTTCCAGCGCATAATGTTCACCGCTGCCGACCATCTCGAGCGGCACGGAAATATCGTGCGTATTGTTCTGGATCGCCGAGATCGGCACACCGGCTGCAATTCGCCCCATGACGGGGATGGAGACGGAGTTGTTCTCGTTGCTGGCCGTGACGGGCTTGGCGGCCGGCGGCGGGGTGGCGTCGCGGCTGCCCTGGATGACGCTCGGCGAAAAGCCGCGCTTGGGCTGGAGGCTCGCGGAATAGGCTTCCGGCAGCTTGATGACCTCAAGCGCGCGTGCCCGGTTGGGTAGACGCCGAATGAAGCCGCGTTCCTCGAGCGCCGTGATCAGCCGGTGAATACCGGATTTCGAGGCGAGGTCCAGCGCATCCTTCATCTCGTCGAAGGATGGCGGCACGCCCGATTCCTTCATTCTTTCGTGAATGAACAGAAGCAGTTCCTGTTGCTTGCGGGTCAGCATGAAAGATCACTCCGGAATCGAGAAACAAATCAAGAACGAACACTATATGTTCCACATGTGTTCCGCAAGTCCCTAAAATTCGTGGATAGAAGGGCGCATCTATCGACCGGTGGCGGTTGGAAAACCGGCCTTCATCCCCCACCAACCCGCGTCTGCCGGGGTCGCTTGGGAACATTTGCACCTGTGCGGCCGTTTTCCGCTGGTGTTGAAACATTGCGGCGGCTCGGATGTCGTTGCGAGGAGGCAGGAAATGGCAGTCGATGAACGCGGTAACAAGGTTTCGGTCGAAGACACGAACCGGACTGTGGAGATCAGCGGCGTCGCGGCGCGCCAGGGGCTGCTCAGACGGCCGTTTCTGATGGTTCTCATCGGCGGCCTGGTGCTGGCGGTGGTAGCCTGGGCGGGCGCTGCGATGTTTGGCGAAAGCACCGACAATGATGGGGCCACGCAGGTCGAGGAGACTGCGCCGGCCAAGGACAGCGTCCCGGCCGACCAGGGCACCGTCGGCAATGCGCCTTCGACGGGCGAGCAGATGCAGCCGGTCCCGGTCGACAAGGATCCGACCCCGCAGACCGGTTCCGGCGGCTAGGCCGTAGCGCCGGGCAATGAACTCATCCGCTCCATCATGGAACAAAGGTCCCCCAGTCCCGGCGGTTCCTTTGCCGGGTGACGGCTGACTTAGGACGTCTCCCGCCTGCGCGCCCACCAGACCGACAGTCTGCGGCGCTGACGCCGGACGAAGGCAAGGTCATGCGACAGCACGAGCAGACCGAGCGGCACCATCCAGAAGCCCAGAACCGGCAGGAAGCCGAGAATACCGCCAAAGATCAGCACGGCACCAAGGGCAATGCGCCATGCCCGCGATTGCGGCAGCGGCAGCCGCCATGAGCCGAGAATGAGTTCGTGCGTGCTCGCATCGATACCGAATTTTTTCGTTTTCTGCGGTTCTGCCATGGTCACCTGTCGAACTCTCGGGCGAAAGCCCGCTAGAGTGGGAAATTGCGGTCGTCCCCGCCCAGGCGAGCACTCTCCTCCATATGGGAGTTCTCCACAGTCAGACAAGATTGTGCACTTTTTTTGAAAAACCGCTTGGCAAATCGGAAAAGCATTTGTATTAGCAGCCTCACTTCTGCAGCGCGCAGATGATCCCTGGTAGCTCAGCGGTAGAGCATTCGACTGTTAATCGACAGGTCGCCGGTTCGAATCCGGCCCGGGGAGCCAGTTTCAAGGGCTGCGTCCAACGGCGCAGCCCTTTTTCGTTGCCTGACCGACGGCGGGCGAGCGCTCCGCCTGCCCCTTGCGCCCGCACCTTAATCGCAACTGCTTTGTCGTTTATACTGCCCGGTACAGGTTTGCGCCTATTGCAAGCAGCATGGCCGCCATGCCGGCTGGCGAGATTTGCGCAAGGAGAGGCTCGAAGCGCCGGCTCTCGCTTCACGGGTGCACCATGACAGGCGAAAAAGTGTCGCTCACCGAGGAGAAGGAAACCCTCCTCATCACGCTTTCTGCGAAGGCGGGGGAAAGCCGCCTGCCGGATTCGCTCCTCAAGGATCGTTTCGCCGCCGAGGCTGTCAGCCGGATCGACTACGACTTTTCGAGGCTGAACGTCGATCGTGACATGATGATCGGCGTGGCGATGCGCGCCCATATGCTCGATGGCTGGACGCGTGACTTCATCACCCGCCATCCCGACGCGAGCGTGCTGCACCTCGGCTGCGGGCTGGACAGTCGTGTCTTCCGCATCGATCCGCCGCCGACGATCCGCTGGTTCGAGGTGGACTATCCCGAGGTTATCGCGTTGCGCCGCAAGCTCTATCCCGAGCGAGAATCCTGCAGCCTCATCGGCTCGTCCGTCATCGATCCGCATTGGGTTGCAGATGTGCCGACCGACCGTCCGACGATCATCGTCGCCGAGGGGCTTTTTCCCTACTTGCCGGAGGATGAGGTCCCGAAATTGCTGCGGCGGCTTACGGCGCACCTTGCGCGCGGCGAGCTGGTCTTTGATGGTTACAGCCGGCTCGGACTGGCGCTCATCAGCTGGCAGCCTTCGGTGCGCGCGACCGGAGCCAGGCTGCGTTGGGCGATGGACGATCCGCGCGAACTCGAAAAGCAGGTCCCCCGGCTGAAATTGCAGACGGAGCTGCTGGCCTACGATCCGGGCGGCTACGATTCGAAACAGATCGAAAGGCTGTCCTGGGCGGCGCAGTTGACGATTGGCGTCTTTGCTGCACTTCCGGCGCTTGGGAGAATCGGCCGGCTGTTGCGCTTTCGGTTTTGAAATCACCATGTTGCGCGCGATGCCGCCCAGGCTTTGGCATCGATCGGCGCGACAGTCCGTCATTTCCAGTGTAAAGGGGCCTCGCCTGCCGAACCGGAGCCGACAATGCCATCGACCGAACTGCTGATCGCCTTTCTCGCCACCACGGCTGTCTTTGCCTATATCCCGGGTCCTGCCATGCTTTATGCGGCTGCCCAGACGATCGCCCGCGGCCGGTGGTCGGGGCTTATGGCCGCATTGGGCATTCATCTTGGTGGATACGCTCATGTTTTTGCGGCTGCCGCCGGCCTGTCGATCCTGTTCCACGCCGTGCCGGTGCTGTACATGGCCGTGAAATTGGCCGGGGCGGCGTATCTTGTCTGGCTCGGCATTGCGCTGTTTCGTGCGCGGGCCGATGGGGATGCCGCCCTGCCCGGCATCGAGCCGAAGTCCGGCCGGCGGGCTTTTTTTGAAAGCGTCACCGTCGAGGTTCTCAATCCCAAGACGGCGATCTTCTTCGTGGCCTTCCTGCCGCAATTTGTCGATGTTTCCGCCGTGTTCCCCGTCTGGCTGCAGCTTGCCATTCTCGGGACGATCGTCAATCTCATGTTTTCTTCGGCCGATATTGTCTGTGTGTTTCTGGCCGGCGCGGTGATCGGCCGGCTGCGTCGATCCACCCACGCGCGGCGCCTGATGCAGCGCGCCGGTGGCGCAATGCTGATCGGATTGGGCGCCCATCTTGCCTTTCAGAAGAGCTGAGTGCCCCGTTGAGGTTCCGGAGCCTCGTTTTGAAAATGGCAGAATCAGCCGATTGAACGGTCCCGGTGACGGGAAGTTGAGACGAACCGTCTCTGGAAACGGAGGGCTGCGTGCTTTTGGCGTTATCCGTTCTGGCAAAGAGGTTGAACGCGAGCAACTGCGGCGCTCAAAGCGATGCGCATTGCGCCTTTCGAGGTAGCGCGCGAGCCACTCCTTTCGGCAATCTTGACGGCCGGGTGCATTCTGCCAATCTACAGCTATGGGGAGTGGGGGAAGAAGTCCGATGACAACAATTGTCAGGACGGAAAAACGCAGGCGTGGAATATTCGGAATTCTTGTGTGGTGGACGTTCTTGACCTTCAATGCCTTGATGGGCCTGTCGCTTTTCTACGCGATCATGTTCACATCGGTGAAAGTCGGCGAAGGCGTGCATGCTGAAATGCAGACCGGCACAGCAACCGGCGAAACAATCACGGCAGGTGTCTTGCTGTGGGTGTGGCTTGTCGGCTCGGTGATGCTCGGCTTGATCGTTGCCCTGACCCGGAGAAAGATGGGTTCCCGTTGACACGGTGATCGATCGAGCGCTCGTCAAACGGTTAAAGGACGGCCGTCCCGGCTGCGCTCGGCTTGAGCATGCAGCCCGCGGTCGGGCAACCGCGGCGGCGAAGCTCGGCCGATGGTCCCTTGGAGCGGCCGCAGGCGCAGGCCGAATTTTCTCATGAAATCAACGTTGGCGGCCCGGTGAAAATGAGGTTACTTTATGGCGAGAGCAATGATTGTCGAGGATCTGTCGTATGGATGCAGCAGACACCGGTTATTGCGAGCCGAAGGATGGCGAGCGTCTTTCCGCTGAAAATCTATCGCGGATCATCAAGGATCTGCCCGCCAAGGCGCAGATGGTGCTGCGCGGCCTCGTTCACATGCAGGCCGGCTGCCTGAAACTGACATTGCCGGATAGCCGCAAGGTCGTCGTCAAGGGCAAGGTTCAGGGGCCTGTCGCTTCGGTTACCCTTCACAACTGGAACATGCCGCAAAGGGCCCTCAGCGGCGGCACCATCGCCGTTGCCGAAAGCTATATGGACGGTGACTGGGACAGCCCGGATGTCGGCGCCTTCCTCGAACTCTTCCTCGTCAACACCGATGTCGGCCGCAATTTTTCCAACGGCGCCCGCGGCGTGCTGCGGCTGGTCGAAAAATTTCGCCACTGGATGAACGCCAATACGAAGACGGGCTCGAAGCGGAACATTTCCGCCCACTACGACCTCGGCAACGCCTTCTACAAGGAGTGGCTGGACCCGACCATGACCTATTCCTCGGCGCTCTATTCGACCGGGGCGAATGATCTGCAGTCGGCGCAGCGCGCCAAATACCGAGCGCTTGCCGATGCTGCCGGCATCAAGGCCGGTCATCACGTCCTTGAGATCGGCTGCGGCTGGGGCGGCTTTGCCGAATATGCGGCGGGCGAGATCGGCTGCAAGGTAACCGGTCTTACCATCAGCCGCGAGCAACTCGCCTTTGCCAACGAGCGCATGAGGAATGCCGGACTGTCGGATAAGGTCGAGATCAAGTTCCAGGATTATCGCGACGAGACGGGGCTTTACGACCGGATCGTCTCGATCGAGATGTTCGAGGCCGTCGGCGAAAAATATTGGCCGGCCTATTTCTCGCAGCTGCAGCGCTGCCTGAAGCCGGGTGGCAAGGCCGGTCTGCAGATCATCACCATCAAGCCGGAGGCCTACCGCGAGTATCGCGCCAATCCGGACTTTATCCAGAAATATGTCTTCCCCGGCGGCATGCTGCCGACGCGTGAGCATCTGATCGATCTCGGCCGCAAGGTCGGCTTGAAGATGAGCGGCGATTTCGGCTTCGGCCTCGACTATGCCCGCACGCTCGCCGAATGGCGCCAGCGCTTCTGGAGTGTCTGGGACAAGGTCGAGCCTCTCGGCTTCGATGCCCGCTTCAAGCGTCTGTGGGAATTCTATCTGTTCTATTGCGAGGCCGGTTTCCGGGCAAAGAACATCGACGTCCGACAGATCGTCTATGAATGAGCGTATCGCCGGCGGTGCTCAAATCTGTCTCCGCCGATGGATGCTTCTACCTTCTGTCCAGCAACAAAGCCGTCGCCATGGCTTTACCGCCGCTGTCGGGACGCTTATGCAGGCAGCATCTTTTCAATCGACCGTTCCAAAGGGGATGACGTGCGTCTTGCATGGGTTTTTCTGGCGCTCGCCATTGCCACCGAAGTTATCGGCCTGACGGTGATGAAGGCGGCATCGTCCAGCGGCGGCGCCTGGGGCTATGCCGTGATGTATGCCTCCATCGCCCTCTCCTATGTCTTCCTCGCCAAGGCGGTGAAGACGATTTCGGTCGGCGTCGCCTATGCAATCTGGGAAGGTTCGGGCATTGCGCTGATCACATTGGTTTCCGTTTTCGTCTTCAATCACGTGCTGAGCAACCAGGAGATGGTCGGCCTGCTGATGGCGGTCGGTGGCATCGTTCTCGTCAATGCCGGCGAAGTCCACGACGAAGAAGACATGGAAGTGGCCGATGACCGCGTCTAACGTCTATTTCCTTTTCGCGGTGCTGGCGGGTGTGCTGGATGTCGCAGCCAATCTGGCGTCCACCAAGTCCAACGGGTTTGCGCGCCGCGGCTGGGGCGTTTTGTCGATCCTGCTCGTGCTTGCCGCCTTTGCGCTGCTGGTGGAAGCGGTCAAGGGCATGGAACTGGCGATCGCCTATGCCATCCTCGGCGCAACCGGGATTTTCGGCACGGCCATTTCCGGCCGCCTCCTGTTCGGCCAGAAGCTGAAGCCGATCGGTTGGGTCGGGCTTGTCCTCGTCTTCGGCGCGGTTGTCGTCCTTCATACGGCCTGAGGGTCGCGTGCCATCGCTTTTGCGGCGGGACGCTGCGTCACAAGTGGCCGGTCTTTCCATCCGGTCAGCCTGTTGAGCAGCCAGAAATAGGCTCCATAAGGCAGGAACTTGAGCAGCTTCGCCATATAGGTGAAGCGCTTCGGAAAGGTGATTTCGAAGCCGCCCGATCTCAGGCCTGAGACGATGCGGTCAGCCGCTTCTTCGGCACTGATCAAGGCCGGCATCGAAAATGTATTCTTTGCCGTCTCCGCGGTCGCGACAAACCCCGGATTGATGATCTGCAGGCGGATGCCGGCCTTGTCCAGGTCGAATTTCAGGCTCTCGGCCATGTTGATCAGGGCGGCTTTCGTCGCGCCATAGGCGGCGCCGGTCGGCAGGCCGCCGTAACCCGCAACCGCCGAGACGATGGCGATCTGCCCGTACCCCCTCGCCTGCATGTGGCGCACGGCGGGTAAGAGGCAATTGACGGTGCCGTGCAGGTTGACCGCGAAGGTCTTCTCGAAATCCTCGCGATGCATGTCTTCCCCATGGACGGGGATAGAAACGCCGGCATTGAGCACCGTCAGCGCCATGGCGCCATGTTCATATTCGATGGCCGCGAGAACGCGCTCCATGTCGCGGGGATCGGTGACATCGCCGTCGAGCACGATGATCTTTCCGGGACCTGGCGCTTCGCGCTGAAGCTGCACCAGCTTTTCGTGGTCTCGGGCAGTCACGGCCACGTCGAAGCCGTCTCTTGTCAGGCGCAGTGCCAATGCGCGGCCAATACCCGAACTTGCCCCCGTGACCCAAGCCAAACCCTGCTCGGGATGTGCTACAAAATCGGTCATGGGCGTTCCTTTCGCGGTCCACGCCAATCGGAAGCGCGGAGATCACAAAACAATACGTTTTGAAATGGAGTTTGTTCCCGCATTCGGGCCATTCGACGGCAGGCAGCCGATTCGCTCGATCCGGCGGTCAGATCCATGCGGCGGGTGAAATACCAGGGCAGCCTCTAAGACTGCTGCGCCAGACCCAGCGTCAAAGGTTCTGCGGCGGCGGGGCAATTTTTGCCCGCGACGGCATCCAGATGAAACACTTTTTCTTGCTTCACCCTGCACTCCAGCCCAAAAGACGCTAGGATTCCGGCATGTTGGATCGAGAACGCCGAAAACGGCTGATGCGGTTTGCCCATGTCCTGCTAAGATCATCACCTGCTCAGGCTGCCGCCTGACACAACAGCTCCGCAGCCAAGAGGTTCGCTCATGTCCGTTCTGCCCTCCGTTCTCGACGCCATCGGCAATACGCCGCTGATCCGCCTTAAGGGCGCGTCCGAGGCAACCGGCTGCACCATCCTCGGCAAGGCTGAATTTCTCAATCCCGGCCAGTCGGTGAAAGACCGGGCGGCGCTGTCGATCATCCGCCAGGCGGAAAAGTCGGGCCAACTCAAGCCGGGTGGCGTCATCGTCGAAGGCACGGCCGGCAATACCGGTATCGGCCTTGCGGTGGTCGCGCAGGCGCTCGGTTATCGCACCGTCATCGTCATTCCGGAAACGCAGAGCGAGGAGAAGAAGGACGCACTCAGGCTTCTGGGCGCCGAGCTCGTCGAGGTCCCGGCCGTTCCCTACAAGAACCCCAACAACTATGTGAAGCTGTCCGGCCGCCTCGCCGCCGAACTGGCAAAGACCGAGCCGAACGGCGCGATCTGGGCCAACCAGTTCGACAATGTCGCCAATCGCGACGCGCATGTGGAAACGACTGCACCGGAAATCTGGCGCGACACCGACGGCAAGGTCGACGGCTTCATCTGCGCGGTCGGTTCCGGCGGCACGCTCGCGGGCGTTGCGCTCGGCCTGAAGTCGAAGAACCCGGACATCAAGATCGGTATCGCCGATCCGGAGGGTGCCGCGCTCTACAACTACTACGCCCATGGTGAGCTGAAATCCTCGGGCGGTTCGATCACCGAGGGCATCGGCCAGGGCCGCATCACCGCCAACCTCGAAGGGTTCACGCCGGATTTCGCCTATCAGATCCCGGACAGCGAAGCCATTCCGCTCGTGTTCGATCTGATTGAAAAGGAAGGCATCTGCGTTGGCGGCTCCACCGGCATCAACATTGCCGGCGCCATCCGCCTGGCAAAAGACCTAGGCCCCGGACATACCATCGTGACGATCCTCTGCGACTATGGTAACCGCTATCAGTCGAAACTGTTCAACCCGACGTTTCTGACGTCCAAGGGCCTTCCCGTTCCGGCCTGGCTGACCAGGAATTCCGGAATAACGGTGCCATACGAACCCGCCGGATAAGCATCTCATGACCACGACTGCCCTCTTTCGCGACGATTTCTACCTTTCGACGACAGAGGCAATCGTTACGCGAATAAGGGAAGACGGCGGCATCGAGCTCGATCAGACCTGTTTTTACGCGACGTCGGGCGGCCAGCCCGGCGACAACGGTTTTTTCGAGCGCGCCGACGGCGGCCGGATCGAAATCGCCGCGACGCGCAACGGCGACACCAAGGACATCATCATCCACGTTCCCGCTGCCGATCAGCCGGTTCCGCTGGTCGGCGAAAAGCTGGTTCTGCACATCGACTGGCCGCGCCGCTACAGGCTGATGCGCATGCATACGGCCTGCCATCTTCTTTCCGTCGTCTGCCAGTTCCCGATCACCGGCGCTGCCGTCGGCGAGGAGGAAAGCCGCGTCGATTTCGACATGAGCGAAACCATCGACAAGGATGAGGTTACGTCGGCACTGATGAAGCTCGTCAACGAAAACCACCCGGTCTATCTGCAGTGGATCACCGACGCGGACCTTGCCGCCAATCCCGACATCGTCAAATCGAAGAACGTCCGCCCGCCGATGGGCCTCGGCCGCGTCAGCCTCGTCTGCATTGGCGAGAATTCCGCGGTGGACAGCCAGCCCTGTGGTGGCACGCACGTGTCCGAAACCCAGGAAGTCGGCTCCATCTTCATCGCCAAGATCGAGAAGAAGGGTAAGGAAAACCGCCGCTTCCGCATCCGGTTCGGCACGCCGGAAACCGCTTCCGCCCTTTGATCGGAGAAAAATGCAATGACCGAACAGAAAAGTGCCTTTGTCGTATCCGCCGACTGGCTGGAGCAGCGGCTGAACGATCCGACCGTCAAGATCCTCGATGCCTCCTGGTATCTGCCGGCACAGAAGCGTGATCCAAGGGCGGAATATGCCGCCGGGCATATTCCGGGCGCCGTGTTCTATGATCAGGATGTGATCGCCGATCTGACGAGCGGCCTGCCGCACACCATCCCCTCGCCCGCCGCCTTCGCCGATGCCGTCGGCAAGCTCGGCATCAGCGAGGCCGACACGATCGTCGTCTATGACGGTCCGGGTATCTTCACGGCGCCGCGCGTCTGGTGGCTGCTGCGCACGATGGGGGCCAGATCGGTCTTTGTGCTGGATGGCGGCATGGACGGCTGGAAGGCGGAAGGCCGGCCGGTGACGGCGGACGTCCCGGCGCCCGTCGCGGTCCAGTTCCATCCCCGGTTCAACGCCGGGGCCGTCACCTCTTTCGCCGAAATGATCGACATCGTCGCCACCGACAATCGCCAGATCGCCGATGCGCGCGGTGCTGCCCGCTTTACCGGCGATGAAGCCGAGCCAAGGCCCGGCATGCGCTCCGGCCATATGCCGGGCGCCAGGAGCCTCCCCTCCGCCGTCTTTTCCACCGGCGGCAAGCTCAAATCGCTGGGCGCGCTGCGGGAAACCATCGAATCCGCCGGCATCGATCTTGAAAAACCTGTGGTGACCACTTGCGGTTCGGGCATCACCGCGGCGATCATCATGCTCGCGCTGCAATCATTGGGCCATACGGACAATAAGCTTTATGATGGCTCCTGGTCCGAATGGGGCAGCCGCGCGGATACGCCGGTGGTGACGGGAAAAGAGTGATCGCAATGATCGAGGAACAAGCTAGAGAGCCGCTCGCGGTGCGCGTCACCGAGTTGGAAATGACGGCAGCGCCGAAGCAGAGCCTGCCCGTACCGGTCAACATCCAGACCGCGATCATGCGCGTGCCGGAAATCCCCTTGCCGTTCTACCGCTTTCTCTATCTGCAGGTCGGCCGGCGCTGGAGCTGGGTCGATCGGCTGCGGCTGAGCGATGCGGAACTGACTGCCGTTCTGCACGACAAGCGCAATTCCGTGACTGTCTTATACGTCAACGGCGCGCCGGCCGGATTTTTCGAATTGCTGCAGGTCGACGAGGACAATGTCGAGCTCTCGCATTTCGGCATGTTCGAACGCGCGCTCGGCCTCGGGCTCGGAAAGTGGTTCCTGCTGCAGACGCTTTATGCCGCCTGGAATTCCAATCCGAAGGTCGTCCGCGTCTCGACCAACACGCTCGACCATCCTCGCGCGCTGCAACTCTACCAGCGCTTCGGCTTCTCGCCGGTTTCGACCCATGACGCCACGGTGCAGCCGCTGAGCGACGAGGAATTGCTGGCGCTCGCGCGCAACTTCTGACCAAGCGCATGCGGCAAGAATCGGGTGTCGCACGGCTTCGGCGCATGGCATGTCTTCCTCGACCGAACTGGAGGAAATCCCATGACCCTGCGCTACAAGCCGATGCCGAGCGATCTTGCCGCACGCTACCGTCGCCGCGAACCGGATGCCTATGGCCTTGCGCCCGAGCTGCATGTTTCCGATGGCGATGGCATGCCCTGCCGCCATTGCCTTGCCAACATCGCGGCTGGTGATGCCTATCTCATCCTCGCCTACCGGCCCTTCCCGGCGCTGCAACCCTATGCGGAAACCGGCCCGATCTTCCTGCATGCGGAAGAATGCGAAGCCTATGCGGGCGGCGAGGCCGTTCCGCCGATCCTGACGACCAGCAAGGATTATCTGCTGCGCGGTTATGGTGCCGACGACCGCATCGTCTACGGCAGCGGCGCAGTGACGCCGGTCGATGAACTCGCTGCTCGCGCTACCGAACTGCTCGAGCGTCCGGAAATCGCCTATGTGCATGTCCGCTCTGCCCGCAACAATTGTTATCAGTGCCGCATCGAGCGCGCATGAAAACGGGGCCGGAATCGCCGGCCCCGCTACGGTCGGTGTCGCTTTGATGGCGATCAGGCGATCTTCAGCATGGTTTCCGGCGCGTGGTTTTCGTATCCGAGCGCCTCGGCAACCGCCTTGTTCGTCACGCGGCCCTTGTGGACGTTGAGGCCAGCGCGCAGATGCCGGTCCTCGGCAATCGCCTTCAGGCCGCGGTCGGCAAGCTGCAGGCCATAAAACAGGGTCGCATTGTTCAATGCCTGGGCCGAAGTGATCGGAACCGCACCCGGCATGTTGGCGACGCAGTAATGCACGACGCCATCGACTTCGTAGGTCGGGTCCGAATGCGTGGTCGCATGCGAGGTCTCGAAGCAGCCACCCTGGTCGATGGCGACATCGACGATAACGGCGCCCTTCTTCATGCCGGACAGCATCTCGCGCGTGACGAGCTTGGGCGCAGCCGCACCCGGAATGAGCACCGCGCCGATCACGAGGTCGGCCGAGAAGACTTCCTCTTCCAGCGCATCGATGGTCGAAAAGCGCGTGTGGACGCGACCGGCAAAGAGATCGTCGAGCTGCCGCAGACGCGGAATGGAGCGATCGAGAATGCTGACATCGGCGCCGAGACCGGTCGCCATGCGGGCCGCATGCAGACCGACGACGCCGCCGCCGATCACCGTGACCTTGGCCGGCAGCACGCCCGGCACGCCGCCGAGCAGGATGCCGCGACCGCCATTGGCCTTCTGCAGCGAGGTTGCGCCGGCCTGGATCGCCAGGCGCCCGGCGACCTCCGACATCGGCGCCAAAAGCGGCAGCCCGCCACGCACGTCGGTCACCGTTTCATAGGCGATGGCCGTTACGCCCGAATTGAGCAGCCCCTTGGTCTGCTCCGGATCCGGAGCGAGATGCAGATAGGTATAGAGGATCTGACCGTCGCGAAGCTGCGCCCATTCCGAGGGCTGCGGTTCCTTGACCTTGACGATCATGTCAGATTTTTCAAAGACGTCCTTGGCCGTAGCCGCGATCTTAGCGCCCGCAGCGCGGTAGGCATCGTCTTCCGCGCCAATCCCCGCGCCCGCCTTGGTCTCGATGATCACCTCGTGGCCATGCGCCACATATTCCCTCACCGATCCGGGTGTCAGGCCGACACGATATTCATGATTTTTGATTTCCTTCGGGCAACCGACACGCATTTCGCGTTCCTCTCGTTTTCGGCCTTGGCCGTTGCAGATTTCTAATCTGCGTAGAGAAACAGAAAGCCGGTCGCATGTCCTTGCAAAGATGCCCGTCTTTCCCGTAATATTTCGAATATTCTTGCGTATAGATGTCAAAATTCGAAGGAAATTCGACAAATGGCGATAGATGCAATTGATGCTGCGATCCTGCGGATTCTCCAGCAGAACGGCCGGATCGCCAATGCGGAACTTGCCGAGAAAGTGGGGCTATCCGCTTCCGCCTGTTCGCGCCGTGTCGATATCCTGGAAAAGACCGGCGTCATCAGCGGCTATCACGCGCGCCTGTCGCACAAGGCGCTCGACTACCGCATCATGGTCATCGTCCACATCTCGCTGTCGGGCCAGTTCGCCAAGACGCTGACGGAATTCGAGGCGGCGGTGAAGCTCTGCCCGAACGTGCTGGTCTGCTATCTGATGTCGGGGGAGTACGACTATATCCTGCGCGTCGCCGCCAAAGATCTGGAAGACTACGAGCGCATCCACAGGGACTGGCTCTCCGCCTTGCCGCATGTCGTCAAGATCAATTCCAGCTTCTCGCTGCGCGAGATCATCGACCGGCCGAATGTCGGCGTCTGAGCGCGGTTCTCGAGGCTGTGGTCAGGCGTTTCCGACCACGCAATTTCGCCCTCTGCTCTTCGCCTCGTAGAGCCGCGCATCGGCCTTCGACAAAAGGTCCCGTGCCGCGGAACCGTCGACAGGCGTCGAGGCGATGCCGATGCTCACCGTCACGGCGGCGCGATCCGCGGTCGCCACATCCGCCGCGACGCGCTCGCGCAGGTCCTCGGCGCGCAATAGCGCCCCTGCATGATCAAGGCCGTCGCACAGCACCACGAACTCCTCGCCGCCGTAGCGAAAGAAATAATCGCTTTGGCGCAGACCCGATTGGATCGCGGCAGCAATCGCCTTCAGCACCTTGTCGCCTTCGAGATGGCCGAACCGGTCGTTGACGCTCTTGAAATGATCGGCATCGATCATGATGAGGCTGACGACACCGCCCGAGGCCGCCGCATTTCGGATCAATCTCGGCGCTTCGAACTCGAACCGGCTGCGGTCGAGCACGCCGGTCAGCATGTCGCGGCCGGATTTCGACAAGAGGTCTTCGTAGCGCTCGCGGAATGTCAGCGTGTTGAAGATATCGCCGATCGGCTGCCGCGACACGAACGGCCTGGAATGGCTGGAAAAATGCATATAGCCGCCAAGCATCGTGGCGTAGAAGACGGCAGCCCCCATCTTCGCGAACCAGCCACCCCAGAACACCTCGGCCGGCGCGCCGTTCAGCGCATGCAGCGCGATGTAGAACCCGGCCTGGTCGAGGGTCAGCACGACAATCCCGCAGAGGAGGAAGCGCAGGGTGAGAAAACCGCGCACCCAGCGTCCGAGGCGTTCGTAGAGCAGAATGATCAGCAGCGAGTCGAGGTAAAGCAGCAGCGTTCCCCACAGCATCAGCCAGCCCATCTCGTCGATGAAGGCGAGATCGGCCGTCCGGTTCGGCACGACCGATACCGTCTGGTGCATTTGAAGGAGGAGGCTCAGTGCGACCGTCAGGAAGTTGCCCGCCAGCAGGCCATAGATCGGCTGGCGCACCGTTGCCGCATCCTCCTTCACGTAAAGCAGCAGGATCATCATCAGCTTGCCGGAGAAAAGCACCGCCGAGCCCGGTGAAATCACGCCGAAGGGCAATTGCACGTAGAAGACGGCCGCGAGATAGGTCTCGATGAAATGCAGAACGCCGAGGGCCGCAATGAAGACGCCGATACCGAGCAGATGGCGCAGATGCAGCAGCGTGACCATGACCGCGACGTAGACAAGACCTTCGCAGAGAAAAAGAAAGACATTGGTCATCGACAGCAGGCGCCCGGATTTGATTCCGTAAACTGTATAAATCGTAAATTTAAAGAAACGTTTACCAAACCCGCCAAGGTCGCGATGCGGAACCAGGACTTACCAGGTTTGACCAGGGAGAGGTTTATGCGGATCGACTGTCTGGTGGAGAGCCCGGCCCCTTAGACCTGCCGTGAAGCGACGTCGTCGGCGAAAAGCGAAGGGCCATGCTGGTCAATGATCTGATGCGCCTTGCGCAAGGTCGCATCGATCATATCCTGTTCCGAGCTGAACAGATCGGCCCGGATGAAGGTTCGCACGCGGATGACGCCATCGACGTCCTTCTCGATGGAGCCGGCGAGCCTGAATTGCGCGCCTTCCTTCTGTGGCGTCGCCCGGATCAGGCAGTCGCCATAGGTTTCCGTCTTTGCGGAGGATTGAGCGGACTCCGCTTTGGAGCCGCCACCGAACAATTTTGACAAGAACGAAGCCATGCGGAAGACTTATCATGGCAAACAGACCTGTCAAAGGCTAAGTTCGAAGCGGGCGGCGGTGCCGTCGCCGCAGGGAGCACGTGGGATGGCAACGGCTTTGCCCGCATCATGACGAAACCTTTTGCTGTTGCCCCGATCGACTATATCGATGTGCGGCTCGCCGCCGCCGAATCGGCGTTTCCCGACATCCGGCCCGGCCTTGCCAAGGAAATCGTCTGGGCCGACCCTGCCGGCAAGAGCCGCACAGCTCTCGCCGTCGCCTATATCCATGGCTTTTCAGCCTCGAAGGGCGAGGTCCGCCCCCTGCCCGATCTCGTGGCGAAAGCGCTTGGCGCCAATCTGTTCTACACCCGTCTTGCCGGACACGGTCGCAGCGGCGATGCGATAGCCGAGGCCTCCGTCGATGCGTGGAAAAAGGACATGGCGGAAGCGCTCGAGATCGCCTCGCAAATCGGCGAAAGAACGCTGATCATCGCGACCTCCACCGGCGCCTCGCTCGCCACCTGGGCGCTATCCCAACCCGGATTGTCCGCCTCTGTTGCCGGCGCCGTTTTTCTCGCGCCGAATTTCAGGATCAGGGGGCGCGGCGCCGGCCTGCTGACGGCGCCGTTGGCAGCGGCGAGCGCACGCCTTCTCCTTGGGCCGCGGCGCGGCTTTGTCCCGTCGAATGCGCTTCATGCCGCCTACTGGACGAACGACTACCCGGTTGCCGCGCTTTTGCCGATGGCCGCACTTGTCCGCCAGGTTCGCGCCCTACCCTTCGAAAGGATCGCGACGCCGGTTCTCTTCATCCATTCGCCAAAAGATCAGGTCGTCGACGCCGACCAGACGGCGGGCATTGTCAAGCGCTGGGGCGGCCCGGCAACGCTGCTCGATCCCGGCGACATCGGCGATCCCTTTGGTCACGTCATCGCCGGCGACGCCCTGTCGCCGAAGACGACCGCAGCGATCGCCGCCAACATCGTAAAATGGTTTAGCGCTTTCGCCCAACCATAGAAAATAACTGCATAAAATGCGAAGCGGCTAAATCACCAGATTGGCCAGGATCTCGTTGTCGGTGATATCCTGATAGCGCAGCCCGGCGGCGTCGAAAGCGGCTTTCAGTCGGGGAAAGTTCTCCGGATGCTTGGTTTCGATGCCGATCAGGATCGAGCCGAAGTTGCGTGCCGATTTCTTCAGATATTCGAAGCGGGCGATGTCGTCCTCGTCGCCGAGCAGGCCGAGAAAATCCTTGAGCGCGCCGGGACGCTGCGCCATGCGGACGATGAAGTATTTCTTCAGGCCCGTATGCCGCATCGCGCGTTCCTTGACATCCGGCAGGCGCTCGAAATCGAAGTTTCCGCCGGAGACCACGGCAATGACGGTCTTGCCCTCCAGCCTGTCGCGTCCCAGCGCCTCCAGCGCCGTGATCGACAGCGCGCCGGCCGGTTCCAGCACGACGCCCTCGACATTGAGCATATCGGTCATCGTCACGCAGATGGCGTTTTCCGCCAGCAACAGCACCTGGTCGAGGGAAAAACCCTTCAATGCCGCGAAATTGAGATCGCCGATCCGCCCGACCGCCGCACCATCGACGAAATTGTCGACTTGGTCGAGCGTCGCCACGGCCCCCGTCTCCAGGCTGCGGCGCAGGCTCGGGGCTCCCTCGGGCTCGCAGAAGACAAAGGATTCGGGGGAAACCACGTCCTTGAGGTAGCCGGTCATCCCGGCCGAAAGGCCACCACCACCAACCGGCATGATCACCAGATCGGCCACGGTGCCCTCCGGCAATTGCTCGAGGATTTCGGCCGCGACCGTCGCCTGCCCTTCGATGATGTCGGCATGGTCGAAGGGCGGCACCATGACGCCGTCGATCTTTTCCACATGATCGCGCGCCGCCTGGTAGCACTGGTCGAAGAAATCGCCGACGAGCCGGATGCTGATGAACTCGCCGCCGAAGATCATCGTCTTGTCGATCTTCTGCTGTGGTGTCGTCACCGGCATGAACACGACGCCCGGCACGCCGAAATGCCGGCAGACAAAGGCGAATCCCTGGGCGTGGTTGCCCGCGGAGGCGCAGACGAAGGTCTTGCCCGTACCGCCGACCTCGATCACCTTGCGGAAGAAGTTGAAAGCGCCGCGGATCTTGTAGGAGCGAACCGGCGAAAGATCCTCGCGTTTCAGGTAGATCGCAGCACCATAGCGGGCGCTCAAGTGCTCGTTGAGCTGCAGCGGGGTTGCCGGGAACAGAGTACGCAGTGCCTCGACGGCGTGATCAACGTCCTGCTTCATGGAAATGCGGTCTTTCGCTCGGGTTCGTGTCGCCATGCCTATGCCACAACGCAGGGCGCGAAACCACAGCTATTCGCACTAAGTATACCATCATAATCATGTTTAAAGGCCGGATGCCCCTCGCCTTGACACCAGCCTGCAAATCCCGAAAATTCGTGGCGGACGCAGATCGTGGGGGAGACAATGCGCACCGACAAAAGAAGAGTGGCTCCGATGGTCGCGGTCCGTGCGGGTCTGATGCTGGCGCTGTTGGCCGGACCTGCAGCGGCAGGTCAGCTTGCGGACGCCGCCACCAAAGCCGAGGCCTTGGCGGCATCCGGCGATGCGATCGGGGCTCACGATGTGATGCGCACCGCCATCAGCGATTTCTCCGCGACGCTTCCCTTTTCCATCGGCAAGGCGGTGTTCGTCGCGGCTGACCCTGCGGGATACGCCATGTACGAGCCGAAGCCGGATCCGCAGTTCAAACCTGGCGAAGCGCTCGTTTCCTATGTCGAGCCCATCGGTCTGAGCTGGAAACCGGCAGGCGAGGCTGGCAAGCTCCAGTCGCATTTCACCGTGGATCTGGACATTCTGAGCGCCTCCGGCGAAGTTCTCGCCAGCCAGAAGGCCTTTGGCAATTTCACTTTCACCGGCTTTTTCCGCAACCAGGAAATCTATGCGACACTGACCACCGACGTTAGCGGCGCCGCCGCTGGCGATTACATCCTTCGGTTCCATTTCAACGATCTGAACAGCGGCAAGACTGCCAGCATCGACCAGAAATTCACGATCGCAGCGCCTCAGACACCGTAAGAAATCAACGTGTTACGCGCCTTTCTTCGCGGCCGCGATCTTTTCGATCATCGCCCGGACATCCGCCTCTGCCGCATCGAGCAGCGCCTCGTCGCGCGCGCGGATGACGAGGTCGGTCGAAAACGACTTGCCGTCGAACTTCGGATAGGAGCCGATGCTCGTCATCGGATGAGCCTTCTGCACCTCGCCCAGCGGGCCGCCGATATCCCCCTCGCCAAAGGGTGAAAGCACTGAACGCGACTTGACCTTGGTGCCGGCCTCGAGTTGCGGCAAAAGCGCGTCCAGCATGGCCTGGAAGACCTGCGGTACGCCGGCCATGACATAAACATTGCCGATGATGAAGCCCGGCGCCGTCGAAACCGCATTGGGGATATGCCGGGCGCCGTTCGGCATGCGCGCCATGCGCCGCCGCGCCTCGGTGAACTCCATGCCGCGCCGCTCATACATCGCGCCGAGCAGGCGCATTGCCTCCGGATCATGAACGCATTCCACACCGAACGCCCGCGAAACCGCGTCTGCGGTGATGTCGTCATGGGTCGGGCCGATGCCGCCGGAGGTAAAGACATGGTCGTATTGCCCCCGCAGGCCGTTCAGGGCTGCGACGATCGCCGGCTCGTCGTCGGAGACGATACGCACTTCCTTGAGATCGATTCCGGCAATGGTCAGCATATCGGCAAGATGGCCGATATTCTTGTCCTTGGTCCTGCCCGACAGCAATTCGTCGCCAATGGCGAGCATGGCGGCAGTGACGATTTTTTCGCTGGTCATCGGCAAGTCCTGTTCGGATCGTTCAATCGAAAGTCGCGACGGTCACCCTTTGGGCTCCGGCGGCAACCTGCAAACTGATAAATCCGATGCCCAGCGGCAATCAAGCGGAATTGCCGGGTCAACGGAAAAGAGCCGGGGCCGTGATCAAGCCTTCCGACGGCACGGCAGCCGGGCAGACGTCAAGGCTGCCCTTGCAGGACCATCCGATTTTCATGGCGACGATCAACCATTGCCGGTTCTCAGCCCGCCCAGTCGCGAAACTACCAAACGACGCGACTTTCGTGCTACCTTGGGCTGCCCGGACGCAAATGGAAAAAACCTGCGACCCGCATTTCGGCTATTGGAACAGCGCCTGCATGGGCTGTTCCGTCCGGTCATGCCGACGCCGCCAAGGCAATCGAATGCGGCGCGCTCCAGGGAGTAAGACATGGCCAGAGTGGTATATGCGATCGTTGAGCATGATGGCGGATGGGCCTACAAGCTTGCCGACGTCTTTTCCGAGACCTTTCCAACCCGCGAAATGGCTTTGACGGCGGCAAAGGCCGTCGCCGCCGAACAGCAGGTCGGCGGCGACGACGAGGAAATCAGCTTTCAGGATCCAAGTGGCCTCTGGCATTTCGAACACGCCGATGGCGGCGACCGTCCCGAAGCGATCGTCGAGGACAAATAGCCCCGCTCAACGGGTGACAACAAGCTGGACATCCAGAGGCAAGCCGGAAGTTAAGGGCAGAGCCCCTCTCCGGTCTCGAAGAGGGGCGAATTTTTTGGTGCTAAAAATGCCGAGTTTCCCTCCCTCGGCAGAGTGATTAAAGCCGCAAAGGCCTGCCGCAGCAACTGAAACCACTTGTTAACCTTCACGCGTAGGGTTAACCGCTGCTGGTTGCCGGCAGCGGAAAATCTCGGCACGGCCTGCTCCGCATGAGACGCCGAAAACGGGGCCGTAAGCGGTTCATGTGGCAATTGCCCCGTCCAGCAATCCGGCCTGACGGAACCACCGGTCGACGCTTGCTTGCACAGCCGCCTTGGCCTCATCCAGAGTGTCGGCGGATTGGAAATCATAACGCGTCGTGCCGTTGCAGCCTGAAACCATCCATTTCCAGGTTCGCTGACCGTCATGCTGCAATACGTAGGCCAGCTGATGCTGCCCGAGCATGCCGGCATAGGAGCGATTTCGGATCGGCTTCCATGTCAGTGGGATTTCCTGCAACACCGCGACCGTGCCTCCGTGTTTCCTGGTAAATCCGAAATATAGGCCGCCCGTGGCATGGGCATAACCCTGTCGTTTGAGGGGTTTTTCGATTCCGGCATAGCTAATTGGTCGAACACACCTTTATCGCCATGCAAGCGGTTGTGTAGTATAGGCGGAGCTTGGACGGACGCCGGCTCCGGCGACCGCCTGGCCCCGCGAGTATCCGCCCCGCGCAATCCGCAAAACATTCGCTTGACGAAATCAGCCAAGTGTCTGAAAGGAAAAACACGCGGACGTGGCGAAACTGGTAGACGCAAGGGACTTAAAATCCCTCGGAGCAATCCGTACGGGTTCGACCCCCGTCGTCCGCACCACTTCCCGAGCATAAGATGCCGCCATCAACCGGAGCTTCGCAAATGTCACTTCCCGATAAAGCATTTCCCGTCTCCTGGGATCAGTTTCACCGCGATGCGCGTGCGCTCGCCTGGCGCCTTGCCGGCATTGGCGGCGAATGGAAGGCGATCGTCTGCATCACCCGTGGCGGGCTCGTGCCGGCGGCCATCGTCTGCCGCGAATTGAACATCCGCCTGATCGAAACCGTGTGTGTTGCTTCCTATCACGAGTACGACGCACAGGGTGAGATGTATGTGCTGAAGGGTATTTCGGAGGAATTGAAGGCCGATGGCGGGCAAGGCGTTCTGATCATCGACGACCTCACCGACACCGGCAAGACAGCCGCCGTGGTGCGGGCGATGCTGCCGAAGGCGCATTTCGCCGCCGTCTACGCCAAGCCGAAGGGCCGGCCACAGGTCGATACCTTCGTCACCGAAGTCAGCCAGGACACCTGGATCTATTTCCCCTGGGACATGGGTTTCACCTATCAGGAGCCGATTGCCAAAGGCTCCCGCGGCTGAGCCAAACGCACGTTTCGGGCCTCGGTACGCCGCGCTTACAGGAGCGCGGGGCTTGTTTATTCATGAGCGATATCGAATGTTAGCTATTTTTTGAGTGGTTTGAGCGCATAGATTGAACCATCCGGCGCCGCGATCCGCTGCGGTGGTGGGAATCCGAAGCGCAGGCCGGCAGGTGCGCGGGATACGGATTCTTTGAGGGAGGACGAACCATCATGCGCATGGCGCTCGTTTTGGTCGCGGTTGGCACAGGCCTCTGGTCGTTGCCGATCACGGGCTCCGTGGCCGGCGACGTTCACGTCGAACCGGTCACCGCCTATGTCGAGGCCAATGTCCGGCCGTGGATAGAGGCTCCCGCCATCGTCGAAGCGCTGAAGGATCTCAATGAACGCCATGCTCATCTGGCGCAGGCCGATATCGATCGCATGGATGCCGAGTGGCGTAGCCAACGGTCGAGCGAAAGGCACCCGTTGATCGATTCGGTGATGGACACGGCCCTGTCGAAATTCCTCAAGGCCAAGCAGGCAGCCTCCGGCGGAGCCATCACCGAAATCTTCGTCATCGACGCCAAGGGCCTCAGCATCGGCGTGAGCGAGCTCAGTTCCGACTATTGGCAAGGCGACGAGCCGAAATGGCAAAAGACCTACCCTGCCGGCACCGGCACGCTTTTCGTCGATCGGGCGGAGAAGGATGAATCGACGCAAACACTGCAATCGCAGGCCAGCCTGACGGTGTCCGATCCGCAGACACACAAGCCGATCGGCACGATCACCGTCGGCGTCAATCTGGACGCCCTGTGACGGGCCAAAGGCCTTGTCGAAGCATGGTTTTGGGAGCGGGCTTTCAAGCGCCAGCCGCGTGCCCGAATCAGTTTTTCCCCAGCGCCATAAGACGGCCCGTTTGGCTATGGCGGATGATCACTATGGTCAATTCTTACCCGCAAAATTTTCGGAAATCCGCTTGCCTCTAGAGGAACCGTGGCAGCCAGGCCGACGAAGCGCCTGATTTTGCTGGGTTTGGTTTCTGTCCCCGTTTTCCACAGGGGGTGCACACAACATCTGGTGTTCATAAATACGCCGCAAACCAGCCCTTGACGGAATCGGGTCTGATGCCGTTAATGGATCTCACGTTGCGGCGTCAGCGGGACCGGACACATTACGAGGCCGGTTCATTTCAGAAAAAATCGTTTTGGTTCAGGCAGTCCGGTGAAAGATCGCCGGCCGCGACGGTTATTTTTTGTGATTGCCCCTGATGCCAAACACGTCACAAAAAGCTGGCGTAAAGAAGTTGTTAATACTATATTTAGTGTTTGCAGCCAAAATCAGCACAAGATACAGGATAACCCGAAACGGGTTTCCCACATGGATGCGGAAACAAAGGCTGGCTGCGCAATCACCCGTGCGGCCGGGCGGGGACATTTCGTCCGAGCGCTTCGGCGGTTCGGGCATGCGGCAAACAAAGGACAAGGGACAATGCAGATCGAACGTCGTTTCACCAAGGCAGGCCAGTCGGCCTATGCCGAGATTGAATTCCGCAAGGCCGTCAGCGAGATCAAGAATCCCGACGGCTCGATCGTCTTTCGTTTGGCGGACATTGACGTGCCCGCGCAGTTCAGCCAGGTCGCGGCCGACATTCTGGCGCAAAAATATTTCCGCAAGGCGGGCGTTCCGAAGCACCTGAGACGAGTCGAGGAAAATTCCGTTCCCTCCTGGCTGTGGCGCTCCGAAGCCGACGTGGCCGCGATGAAGGATCTGCCGAAGGAAGAGCAGTACGGCTCCGAAACCGATGCCCGCCAGGTTTTCGATCGCCTGGCCGGCACCTGGACCTATTGGGGCTGGAAGGGCGGCTATTTCGCCTCTGAAGACGACGCGCTCGCCTTCCGCGACGAACTCGCCTACATGCTCGCCACCCAGCGCGTCGCCCCGAACTCGCCGCAATGGTTCAACACCGGCCTGCACTGGGCCTACGGCATCGACGGCCCCGGCCAGGGCCATTTCTACGTCGACCCCTTCACCGGCAAGCTGGTCAAGTCGAAGTCGGCTTATGAGCATCCGCAGCCGCATGCCTGCTTCATCCAGTCGGTCGGCGACGACCTCGTCAACGAAGGCGGCATCATGGACCTGTGGGTGCGCGAGGCGCGCCTGTTCAAATACGGCTCCGGCACCGGCTCCAACTTCTCCTATCTGCGCGGCGAAGGCGAAAAGCTGTCGGGCGGCGGCAAGTCGTCGGGCCTGATGTCGTTCCTGAAGATCGGCGACCGCGCCGCCGGCGCCATCAAGTCGGGCGGCACCACGCGCCGCGCCGCCAAGATGGTCGTCGTCGATATCGACCATCCGGATATCGAGGAATACATCAACTGGAAGGTCAAGGAAGAGCAGAAGGTCGCTGCCCTCGTCACCGGCTCGAAGATCGTCGCCAAGCACCTGAAGGCGATCATGAAGGCTTGCGTCAATTGCTCCGGTGACAACGACGCCTGCTTCGATCCCGCCGAGAACCCTGCCCTGAAGCGCGAAATCAAGGCCGCCAAGAAGGATCAGGTCGCGGAAAACTACATCCAGCGCGTCATCCAGTTCGCCAAGCAGGGTTACAAGGACATCGAGTTCAAGACCTATGACACCGACTGGGATTCGGAAGCCTACCTCACCGTCTCCGGCCAGAACTCCAACAACTCCGTCTCGCTCAAGGACGATTTCCTGCGCGCCGTCGAAAATGACGGTGACTGGAACCTGACCGCCCGCAAGGACGGCAAGGTGATGAAGACGCTGAAGGCGCGCGATCTGTGGGAATCGATCTCCTACGCCGCCTGGGCGTCGGCCGATCCGGGCCTGCACTTCAACACGACGATGAACGACTGGCACACCTGCCCGGCCGCCGGCCCGATCCGCGCGTCCAATCCGTGCTCGGAATACATGTTCCTCGACGACACGGCCTGCAACCTTGCCTCGCTGAACTTGCTTCAGTTCAAGGATGCCGCCACCAAGAACATCAACATCGCCGACTACGAGCATGCCGTGCGCCTGTGGACGCTGGTGCTTGAAATCTCGGTGATGATGGCGCAGTTCCCGTCGCGGGAAATCGCCGAGCTCTCCTATGAATACCGCACGCTCGGCCTCGGCTATGCCAATATCGGCGGCCTCTTGATGTCCTCCGGCATTCCCTATGATTCGAAGGAAGGCCGCGCCATTGCCGGCGCGCTGACCGCCATCATGACCGGCGTCTCCTATGCGACCTCGGCGGAAATCTCCGCCAAGCTCGGCCCCTTCCCGGGCTTCAAGCCGAACCGCGACAACATGCTGCGCGTCATGCGCAACCATCGCCGCGCCGCCTTCGGCGAAACCCAGGGCTATGAGAAGCTCTCGGTCGAGCCGGTTGCCCTCATCCATGGCGATTGCCCGGATGCCGACCTGATCGCCCATGCCAAGGCGGCGTGGGACAAGGCCGTAGCACTCGGCGAACAGCACGGCTACCGCAATGCCCAGGTCTCCGTCATCGCGCCGACCGGCACGATCGGCCTCGTCATGGATTGCGACACGACCGGCATCGAGCCCGATTTCGCGCTGGTCAAGTTCAAGAAGCTCGCCGGCGGCGGCTACTTCAAGATCATCAACCGTGCGGTTCCCGAAGCCTTGCGCACGCTCGGCTATTCGGAAAGCCAGATCGCCGAGATCGAGGCCTATGCCGTCGGCCACGGCAACATCAACCAGGCGCCCGGCATCAACCCCGGCTCGCTGCGCGCCAAGGGTTTTTCGGACGACAAGATCGAGGCGATCAACGCCGCCACCAAGGCCGCCTTCGACATCAAGTTCGTCTTCAACCAGTGGACGCTCGGCGCCGACTTCCTCAAGGGCACGCTGAAGGTTTCCGACGAGCAGCTCGCCGACATGAGCTTCAACCTGCTCGAGCACATCGGTTTCACGAAGAAGGACATCGAGGCCGCCAACATCCATGTCTGCGGTGCGATGACGCTCGAAGGCGCGCCGTTCCTCAGGAACGAGCATCTGCCGGTCTTCGATTGCGCCAACCCCTGCGGCAAGATCGGCAAGCGTTACCTTTCGGTCGAAAGCCACATCCGCATGATGGCGGCCGCCCAGCCGTTCATCTCGGGCGCGATCTCCAAGACGATCAACATGCCGAACGAGGCGACCGTCGAGGATTGCAAGGCCGCCTACATGCTCTCCTGGAAGCTGGCGCTGAAGGCGAACGCCCTTTACCGCGATGGCTCAAAACTCTCCCAGCCGCTCAACGCCTCGCTGATTGAGGACGAGGACGACGAGGATGCGATGGAGGACTTTATCCAAGCTCCTGCCGCCGCCCAGGCAGTCACGGTCACGGAAAAGATCATAGAGCGTGTGATCGAGCGGGTCACCCGCGAGCGTGAAAAGCTGCCGAACCGCCGCCAGGGCTATACTCAGAAGGCGATCGTCGGTGGTCACAAGGTCTATCTGCGCACCGGCGAATTCGGCGACGGCCGCCTCGGCGAGATCTTCATCGACATGCACAAGGAAGGCGCTGCCTTCCGCGCGATGATGAACAACTTCGCCATCGCCATCTCGCTCGGTCTGCAATACGGCGTGCCGCTGGAGGAATATGTGGAGGCCTTCACCTTCACCAAGTTCGAGCCGGCCGGCATGGTGCAGGGCAATGACGCGATCAAGAACGCCACGTCGATCCTCGACTACGTGTTCCGCGAACTCGCCGTATCCTACCTGAACCGCCACGACCTCGCCCATGTCGATACGTCCGACTTCTCCAACACGGCGCTCGGCAAGGGCATCCAGGAAGGCAAGACCAACCTGATCTCGACCGGCTGGACCCGCGGCCACAAGCCGACCCTCGTCCAGGGCGGTGGGATCGACCGCACCGCCGGCGAGCCGAAGGGGGCTGCGACCGCTGCACCTGCCAAAGCCTCCGGCGGCGCCAACGTCACCGCCTTTGCCGGCTCCGCCGCCCGCAAGCTCGAGCCGGTCGCCGCCGTCTCGACCTCCGAAATCGTCGCCTTCAAGCGCGACTACGAGGAACGCGCCGTCGAACTGGCCGAGGAGATCGCCGAAGAGGCCGAACCCGACGTGACCGCCCTCTTCTCCGACAAGGCCGCCGCCGAGGCCGCCGCTGCCAAGTCGGACGCCAAGAAGCTGGAGGCAGAACGCCGCATCCGCTCGATCGCTCAAGGGTATACGGGCAACATGTGCTCCGAGTGCCAGAACTTCACGATGGTGCGCAACGGGACCTGCGAGAAGTGCGATACGTGCGGAAGTACCAGTGGGTGCAGCTGAGGCCTTGGTGCAGCAGCAGCAGCAGCAGCAGCTACTACTACTACTGTTCTACGCACCAAGGTTTTGCCTATGAGCACTAGGTTTTGCCAAAACAACAATCGAAGGTAGTTGAATGGGTCCGTAACAAATGTCACGGGGCCAAGGGTTAGGATCCATCCTGCTCCATAAGAAATGTCACGGCAGCAAAAGCGCCGTGAGAAACGCCCAAAAAAGACAGCTCCGGACGCCTTCGAGCGTCCGGAAAATGCCTCAAGGAACAAACAGTGAAACAATCGCAATAGTAGCCGTTAGCAGTGCATCGCTATCATTCAGCATTCAGGTGCGCCCGGCGGGCGATATAGAAGGAAGTTCCGAAGCCGCCCAGGCACAAGCGCAGGTCGAGTTGGACAAGACACTCGTCAGGGCGGGCGTCGCCGGCTCGGTCCAGCAGTTTACGCTGCAGCCCGGCGGTATCGTCAAATCGATGGTGCGGCCCGCCGGTATTCTCGTGCCGACGGGGGGCAGGTCGAGGGGGCCTCATCGCGGGTTTCGGGCAGATCGAGGCACAAGTGATGAAACCGGGAATGATCGCCGAGGCGACCTGCGTCGGCAAGCCCTTCACCATCATTCCGACCGATGGTCGTCACCGTCGTTCAGGATGTCATCGCCGCCGGGCAATTGCGGCCGACGGATCAGCTTGTCGATGTCCAGCAAATGGGCCGGGAACGCTGACCGTCTTTCTGGAGCCGCTCTATGCTGGAGGGCTCGACGGCGTCCCACCGGGGCCAGTTGCATTGCGAACGCCTACACCAACAATCACGATGCACTCGCGGACCCTGATATCGGCACGACTAGGTGGTTGTATCTGCATATGGTAGATGCTGTCGCCATAGTGCACGCAGGCATAATACGGATGCAAGCATTGCTACTTCCAGTTCAGACGCTCGTCTTCTCCGGTCATTGACGCTCAACCGAAGGTCAATGACCGCATTGGGTCGAAAGCGGTATCCCGACTCGGCACCAATGGGCGCGGTGAAAGCGGTCGGCTTCACTGGAGCCGCGTCGAAGGTGCATCCGGCTCGTTGAAGTAGCGCCAAATTATCGACACGAGCATCTCCTGCTCTTTCGGCGTCGGCACGCGTTCGAAGCAGCGGAGGAATGCGTCAACCGTGTTCTGGCAGGTAGCTGCGATGTCGGCTCGGGTGAACTTGGTGGCCATGGTCATACCCGTTGCCTTGAGGGCGCCGCGATCCGGACGACAGGCTTGCTCGCTTTGGTGACGCCTGCCTGAGCCTCCTCCAGCGCGACGATGCGCGCCTCAAGCGGCGCCATCTGCTGACGAAGGTAATGCTTAACGATGCTGACGATCTCCGCACCGAATTCCTTGCCGTTAAAGCCATCGCATGGCCTCCTAGTTTAGCTCGAAGCCAGCGAGCCCCATTCGACGCCGGTCATGACGGCCATTGCGTCCGGGGGATACTTGGATTCCGAAAGGGACCGGATATCGACCGGGAGAACACAGGAAAACTGGCCTAGGCGTCGCGACACCGCAACGGTTCTCGCCCGCGATTGAAAGTAATTCATTCCAGATAGTCACACTCGTGCAGGTCCATGATGACGTCCTGCGCAAACCTGATCATTGCTCCGCATAGGAGTAGTGTCGCACCGATGAAAAGAAGGCCGGATCCATAAGAATAGCGAAGTGCGAAGAACCCGGTTGCGAAGACAATTCCGAGCAACAGCCCTGCGCATAGCCCGCTGCCCAGCGATAGTAGAATGCCGCTTCTGAGTAGCCTCGCGCGGGTCTTGAGGCGCGGAACATCGTCTCTCATGTGTGCTTTGTCAGAGCTTTGCGGGATTGAGTTCAAAAGTCTGATTCTGGCAACCACGGTGCTCAGTCTTGCCGTCAGCAACGAAATAAAGCCCGCAACCGCCCCAAGGAAAAAGCCGGAGCGGCGGCACGCGAAAACATATCTGTCATTTCAGCAACTGTCGGCACAAAGCTCATCGTTGAGCCTCCCTGATCAATAGCGCGGTCGCGGAAGCTTTCACCCTGCGCCCGAGTTCGTCCCCTTGTGCCTTGGGCCGAAAAGTACTGTCTCGCGAAACCAATCTCTGTCCCATGAGGCTCAATATTGATTGGTTGACGCGAACCCGTACTTAGCCCGCCGTCCCTTGTTCGACCGTCGGCCAACATCGGTCCCCAAGTCAACTCTTGCCTCGTCGTCAATCGGCCGGCGTGACGGACTTCACGCTGTCCGCGGTATCCACCAGGCAATTGAACTTCCGGCCATTGGCGACGGTCGTCTCGCTCGGTTCAGTCGATTCCCAGCCCTGCTGGAGACGCCATGTAGCCATAAACTTGACGTTTCAATCGCGATTTCCGGACTCAGGCATCTGGCCGTTTCTTGCACTCCGAAGCCGTGACCCTCTTGCACTTTGGTACGGTTTTCTGTCGGACGCCGCTGGTCGGACCCAGCGCGTCGAGCTGGCTTCCGTAATTGTCACGGGTATCCGCATCGACCACGGCGACGGGAGCTGCCAGCAGCAGCCCGGCGGCGTTTCCGGCGGCGGCGGCCGTGCCCGTCGTGGCTGCGAGAATCTTGTCACCGAGACCCACATGGCTGTCGGTCAGCGTCTGCCCGTCGGAGATGCGCGCACCGATGAGGCGGACGATCTCCGGCGATTCCGCGAACTTTCCATGATTGAGCCTGTCGCCCGCCTTCACCTTGGTGAGGTCGATGACAGTGATCTTGTTGTCGGCGAGTTCCTGCTTGTAGGGCTCCGTTTCGGGATCAATGGAACCGAGGCGCGCGACATCGCCCCAGACGCGGCGCGAGACGGCCAGCGCCTTGTCGTCGCGTGAGACGAACAAAGTGAACTTCGGATGGGGGGCGCCCATGTCGACGATCTGAGAGCGAAAGACGTCGACGTCAACATCGGGAGCCGCGAGCATCACGTTCTTGAACTTTACCGGAAGGCTGCCGTTGCGGATCGCCATCTGCCGCAGAGCCTCAAGTGTGAGCCAGTTGCCCATGGAGTGCGCAAGAATGGAGACTTCCTTCACTTCGCGGTCGTTCGCAAGGTACTGGAACATCGTCTCGAGCGCATTGCGCGTGTAGTTGGTGCTTTCGCGGTCATATCCGTATGCGAGCAGGCTTCCACGCGACGGCCAGGTGATGAGGATCGGCGCGCTTTTAACGCGGGAATCGTTGACGATCTGCGCGAAGCGATAGACGGAGTCCTCGAACTTCGTATTGAATCCGTGGATGAACACGAGCACGCTGCCATCCGGGCTTTTCCGGACGGAGGCGCTCAGCCAGCTCTTAGCTGCGTCGACGCTGAGTTCGTCGGCCTTGAGCGTTGCAAAGTCGGTTGCCGGATTGGACGGCAGCTTCTTCGGCCAAGACACTTCGCCGACCTTGCGCTTCCCCTCCGGCGGAATCGAAACGGTGATCTCGGCGAAGGTCGGTTTGCGCGCCCGCTCGCCCGTGAACATCTGGCCAGGGACGGTCGACCGGGCGCGTGTCGTCGCGATCAGCATGTCGATCTTGTTCGATTGGGGAGCCGTGTCGGCCACGGGCGTCAGAACGTCCTTCGGATGACCGCCGCAGCCCGACGCGACGGCGAGCATGCTGCAGAGAAGCAACCGCTGGAACCGTGCGAGAGAAAGATGACTGTCATGCCCGTTGCTGCGATGTTCGTTCATCAGTTCTGGTCCCCTAGCTTCCGGACGAGCGTCTCCCTAGGTATTCCGCTCGGTTCTTCACGCGAACCTCCCATAGTCAGCGTAAGACTGGGTGCACTATGCAGATGCGATCTAAAAGCGGGGAGTATGTTACTGTAACCTACATGCCTTTCGGCTCGCAGCTACCCCACCAGCATCCACGATATCCTGTCAGATTCCAGGCAAAACGTCCAAAACAGAGCGTGCCGGGCCATGCGAGGTGCAATGGTCGAAAATAGCCGCGTCAAATGAATTTCACTCGTCAGCGAGACTCCGGAGCGGGCGCGCGTCCTCGTATGGGGCCGAATGCGGGATGTAGGTTACAGTTACACCCTTTCCGATTTTCCGGGCAGTGCTAACCTCCTTCAATCTGTCGACGCTGGCCGACTTGCGCAGCAGGGGAAGCAACCGATCATCAGGGAGTGACGCTCATGCAGGAAGTGACTATCTGGCGTAAAAAACGGCCTCTGAGGAAACTCGCGATCGTGGCGTTGCTCGCGTCGGGAGTGTCCCACCAGACATGGGCGCAGGACGGCGTTCACACCGACATCGGCGACATCGACCAGACCACAGGCGAAAGCGTCTTTCCAAAGAAGCGACCCTATTCTCCCTGGGCGGGCCGAAACTTCCCGATGCGGCCGCTGTTCGGCGACACGCATCTGCATACCGCCCTCTCCTTCGATGCGGGCGCTGCGGGTGCAAGGATCGGGCCGCGCGAAGCCTATCGATTTGCCAAGGGCGAGGAGATAACCGCCTCCAGTAAGCAGCCCGTCAAGCTCTCGCGCCCGTTGGATTTCCTCGTGGTGACCGACCATTCCGACAATCTCGGATTCTTCTCGGACTTCATCGCTGGCAAGCCGGAGATCCTGCAGAACGACATGGCCCGGAACTGGTACAACATGATCCAGGACGGCAAAGGGGCTGCGGCGGCCTACGACATCGTCATGACGTTCTCTCAAGGCAAGTTTCCCGAGGACATCCTGTATGCGCCGGGTTCTCCCGCCTACCGCTCGACGTGGCAGAGCATCATCGACGCGGCCGAGGAGGCCAACGAGCCGCGGCGTTTCACAGCCTTGATCGGCTATGAATGGACATCGCTTTCCAAGGGCAACAATCTGCACCGCAACGTGATCTTCAGGGACAACGGCGACAAGGCCGCGATGATCGAGCCGTACACAACGCAGCCTCCCCTTGGAAGCAACAACCCTCGGGACCTTTGGAAGTGGCTGGCGAACTATGAGGACAAGACGGGCGGCCAGGCGTTGGCGATCGCCCACAACGGCAACCTTAGCAACGGGACGATGTTCCCCATCGTCGAATCGTTCACAGGGAAGCAGATCGATCGGGAGTACGCCGAGCAGCGTGCCCGATGGGAGGTGCTCTACGAAGCAACCCAGATGAAGGGAGACGGGGAGACGCATCCCCTGCTCTCGCCGAACGACGAGTTCGCTAGCTTCGAGCGCTGGGACAAGGGCAACCTTGATCTCAGCGAGAAGAAAACGCCGGAGATGCTTGAGTTCGAGTACGCCCGTTCGGCGCTGCAGAACGGCCTCAAGCTCGAAGACAAGCTTGGCGTCAATCCCTACAAGTTCGGGCTCGTTGGCAGCACCGATTCCCACACAGCACTTTCGACCGCCGATGACGACAACTTCTGGGGCAAGACGGGGGCCTCGGAACCGAGCGCACAACGGGCGGGGCATCCGTTCATGCAGAACAAGCAGCTTAGCCTCAGCATCATGGGCTGGGAGCAGACGTCTTCAGGGTATGCCGCGGTCTGGGCGCAAGAGAACACGCGCGCGTCAATCTTCGACGCCATGAAGCGGCGTGAGACCTATGCGACGACGGGACCACGCATGGCCGTCCGCTTCTTCGGGGGCTTCGACTTTGACGAAGCGGACGCCAAGGGCCGCAGCCCGGCGATCGCTGGCTACACCAAGGGCGTGCCGATGGGCGGGGATATCGGCCCGGCCGCCGATGGAAAGGTCCCGACATTCCTCGTAGCGGCCCTCAAGGATCCGATCGGCGCGAACCTCGACCGTTACCAGATCGTGAAGGGTTGGCTGGACGCTCAGGGAGCGGTGCACGAAAAGGTCTATGATGTCGCCTGGTCCGGTGATCGCAAGCCGGGGTCGGACGGCAAGGTTCCTGGTGTCGGAAACACCGTCGACGTCGCCAACGCCACGTTTACCAACACGATCGGCGCATCGGAACTGATCGCCTACTGGAAGGATCCGGAGTTCGATCCCGCCCAGAAGGCTTTTTACTACGGGCGCGTGATCGAGATCCCGACCCCGCGCTGGACGGCATATGACGCGAAGTACTTCGGGGTCACGATGCCGCCGGAAGTGCGCATGGAGACCACGGAACGGGCTTACACATCACCGATCTGGTACAATCCCTCCTGATCGCTGCGGCTTTTAGAAAAGGGTCGCGGCAGCAAGCCGTGGCCCGCCAAGACGGGAGGCATGGCACAATGGTCGCCGGGAAAATTCTCAAGGAACCGCTTCTTCATTTCCTGATAGCAGGGGTCGCCATATTCGCGGCCTATTCTGCCATGGACCAGTCGCCAACCTCTGAAGACAGACGCTCCATAGAGGTTGGAAACGGGCAGCTCGCGCAGTTGTTCGAGACCTTCTCCCGGACGTGGCAGCGCCCGCCGACGGAAGCCGAACTCAACGCTCTTATCGAAGGATATGTGAAGGAGGAGGTGTTCTTCCGGGAGGGCCAGGAGATGGGCCTGGACCAGGACGACGCCATCTTCCGCCGCCGCATGCAGCAGAAGCTCGAATTTCTGCTGGAGCCAAGTGCGGAAGAACTCACGCCGACCAGCGACGAGCTGGCTGCCTACTTCAAGGCGCACTCGGGCAGGTACGATCAGCCCGCGAAGCTCTCCTTCCATCAGATATTCTTCAACAGCCCGCGCCCTGGCGATGATCGCGAACTGGCGGCCAGGACGGCGCTCGCCAGTTTTGCGGACCGCAATGATGATGATTGGACGGAAACGCTCGGCGACGCCACCACGCTGCCGTCCGGCATGGATCTGACCGATACAAAGGAGATCACAGCGGTGTTCGGCCATGATTTCGTAGTCGGTGCCCTGTCCGCAACCGAGGGGGGATGGTCCGGCCCGTTCCGGTCAGCCTATGGGGTCCATCTGGTCTACATCGACCGGAAGATCGGCGCGAGCACTCCTGCCCTTCCCGATGTCCTGCAGAAAGTGCGATCCGACTGGGAGAGCGACCAGCGCAGGGAGATTGCCGAGAAGCGCTACGCCGACATGAAAAGCAAATACGACATCACGATATCAAGGCCAGCGGACGAGGCAGCGACCGTGATCAACACCTCCGGTGTCAAATGATCCGGCTCGTCCTCTTCGTTCTCGCTTGCCTCTTCGCGATCTCAGCGCAGGCACACGAACTGCGGCCAGCCTTCCTGCAGGTCGATGAAGTGGCTCCCGAGCAATATGCGGTCACATGGAAGGTGCCTGCGCGTGGCGAGCTCCGGATGGCGCTCTACGTCCACTTTCCGGCAGCGTGCAGGCAGGTGTCCGAACCTGTCGAAGGATACATCGATACGGCCCATGTCAGCCGATGGCGCGTAACCTGCGACGGAGGCCTAACGAACCAGACCGTCTCGATAGACGGACTGACGTCGACCTACACGGACGCGCTCGCGAGGATCGTCAGCCTCGACGGAACCATCCAGACGAGCCGTATCTCGCCCAAATCTCCGGAGATGATCGTGGCGGATCGGCCGACCGCGCTTGCGACGGCCGGCACCTATTTCTCGCTGGGTGTCGAGCACATCCTGCTCGGCTTCGATCATCTGCTGTTCGTCCTCGCACTGCTCCTGCTCATACGCGATCTGCGCTCGCTGCTTCTGACGATCACCGCGTTCACCGCCGCGCATTCCGTCACGCTCGCCTTTTCCGCACTCGGGATCGCGGCAGCCCCACAGCCGCCGGTCGAGGCGCTCATTGCGCTCAGCATCATGTTCGTCGCCTCCGAGATCGTCCGGGGTAGCCAGGGCAATCTCTCCAGCCGCTATCCGTGGCTGGTCAGCTTCCTGTTCGGCCTTCTTCACGGCTTCGGTTTCGGTGGCGCCCTGCGCGAGATCGGGCTGCCGCAGAAGGACGTGCCGCTGGCTCTGCTCACCTTCAATCTCGGCGTCGAGGTGGGTCAGCTCGTCTTCGTCGGCGTGACGTTGCTGGGCGTTGCTTGCATCAGGCTACGGCCGGACTTCAATGTCTCGCGCGCGCGGCTGTTGCTGGCGTACTTTGTCGGCACGGTTTCGGCGGTCTGGTTTGTCCAGCGCGTCGCAGGTTTCGCCTGATGGCGCGATGGCGCCGAGCTGGTTCTTTCGTGATTAGCCGAACATACATGTACTTTTGTCCGGACTTCACTATCATCGGCACGTATTACTTCCGGCAGTCCCCGAATCAAACAACGGAGTGCACATGCAATTCTTTGGCTACAAATGCAGATACGTTGGACTGGCATTGATCCTCGCCTCGGCCACGCCCGTGCTCGCCGCTGACGAAACTTCTGTCATCGGGGCGGCTCCCGTCGACAGCGGCTGGAAGTACCAGGTGGGGCTCGACGGATGGTTCACGGCCCTGGACGGCAGTATCGGGGTGCGCGGTCTTCCGGCAGCGGATGTGAATGTGTCGGCTCTCGATGCAATCGAGCACCTTGAGGGTGTGTTCGCGGGGTCCTTCCGGGCGTCGGGTGATAGCTGGCTGCTCTATTCCGATTTCATGTGGTCGAAGATTTCGGCCGATGCGGATGTCGGTCCCTTCGGCGGCAATGTGGGTTTCGAGCAGGAGCAGATCCTGTTCACCGGCCTCGTCGGCTACGAGCTTCCGGTGAATGTCGAGAACATGGAGCTCTACGCTACAGGCGGCTTGCGCTATCAAAAATACAAAGTCGACATATCCATCGACCCCGTCTTCTTTCCGGGGACCGACCGCAGCGGATCGCAAAGCTGGGTCGATCCGATCGTGGGCATGGCGCTACACTACGACATCAACGACCGATGGTTCGTCGACGTGATGGCAGATGTCGGCGGCTTCGGCATCGCTTCGGACATCACCCTGCAGGGAACGGCGACGGTGGGCTACAACTGGACCGACACGATCTCGTCGTCCTTCGGCTACCGGGCGCTCTACACCGACCATCAGGACGGCGGCTTCCGGTATGACGCCACTCAGCATGGCCTGTTCACCCGGTTGTCGTTCAACTTCTAGGACAGAGCAGCCATAGGTTCCAAGGCCGTGGGCTGCGCGTGCACCTGCGGCGGCTCCGCACGGCATCGGTCGAACACTTGGCGCAGCTCCACTGCATCCTTTCCATCATGCGCTCCGATGGCGATGATACGGGTTCGCGGTTCCCGGCCGTTCCATTCGTCCGCGACTGCAACATCCACCCGCTTGCCGACAACTTGAAGGATGACCCGGCGGCCCGGTTCTTCGGCGACATGAACGACGCCTTTGCATCGATAGACGCTGGCGGGCAGCTTTCGTGCCGCCTCCCGCAAGGCTTCCAGAGAAAGAGGTATCGCCGTCTCGTAGCTGCACGTGCTGAAGCGCTTTGCGTGGTTCTCTCTGCGATAATGAAGGCGATGCCCACAATTTTGAACGCTGCAGTGCGGAGAATGATCGAAGTCCTCGACCGGAGGAGCGGCGCCGAGCTGCATGGTATCAAACCGACCTACCGACAGTAGGATCTCCAGGGGCAAATTCCCGTGGGACGCCTGAACGAGACGACAACGGTGGAAGCGTTCATCAAGCCATGCCTTGATCCGTTCAATCTCCTCCGTGGCGACAAGATCGACTTTGTTGAGAATGAGCATGTCTGCAAATGCCACTTGGCGAAGCTTCAATTCCATCAGTTCGGGTGCCGCGAATACCTGCTCCGCATCAATGACACACATGATGCTGTCCAACCGGATGCGATCGCGCATGTTCTCGTCCATAAAGGTGAGTGCGATCCCGGACGGGTCGGCCACTCCGCTGGCCTCGAGCAGTATGTATTCGGGCTGTTCGGCACGCGTCATCACCTGCATCACCGCGGCGACGAGATCGTCGCGAATATTGCAGCAGACGCAGCCATTGGCGAGATTGATGACATCCCCCTCGCTTTCGACGCCGACGACAAGCTCGGCATCGATGTTGATCGAACCGAAGTCATTCACCAGCACCGCGACCCGAAGGCCGTGATCGCCCGTAAGAATGCGGTTCAAAAGCGTGGTTTTGCCTGCCCCGAGAAATCCGGTCAGGACTGTAAGGGGGATGGCTTCCATGCCGGACTGGTCGGTGTACGTCATCTCGATTTCCTTCCGGAGTTTCGCCGCCGAGGTTGTGTTGCGATTACCGGCCCTATTTCGCCGCCTCGATGGCATCGATGATTGCCTGAACCTCCGCAGCCTTGGTGGATAGCTTCGCCTGTGCCATTTTTGCCTTCTTAAGAACTATTTCGCGGACATCGATCGTGAAGTCTTGCGGGAAATTCGGCTCCGGCTCGCGATAGACGTCGGACGGATAGTATTTCTTCGGGTCGATCTCCCGATCGCGGACGGCCTGCTCCTGAACGTCGGCGACCCTATGCCGCGGATTTGGAAATTTGACCTCCAGATTCCTCGGGCTCAGGTCAAACAGGCCGATGGCTTCTTTCGGGCTCGGGCGAGCCATGTTGCCCGCTTCGGGGAGCGCAGCCTTGCGCGTCCAGACGGCGTCCTTGGTGACGTTGACGACCACGACGTCGGGCGCGCCGAACTGGAACAATCCGCTATAGTGGACGCGGATCCCGGCCGTGATCTCCGGGATCAATTCCTCGTCGTAGCTGACATGCGTGACCATCGCCAGGCGTGGCTGGATCTTGTCGAACATGTAGCCGACCGCGTAATGCGGGCTGTGTGCCTGATCGATCGTGTTTTGGGCCATGATCGGTGGCATGCCGAACTTCAACGCCTGGAGGTTCGCCACGTCTGGCTGCACCTCGGTCACGAAGACATCCACACCCTTGGCCAGTTCCAGAGACAGTTCGTCCGGCCGCCCGTCGCCGGTCCAGACGAACGACAGCCCGTTCCAGTCGAGCCTGTAGGCCGAGGCACCGTCCTTCGTGTGCGCGCGCCGCCAATGGCGAATAACGACGCCGTCCTTGTCGTAGCAGATGCCATTGTCGTCGCGGAAGTCGAACTCGTTGACCTCGATCTCGTAGCCGTCGCCGATCGGGAGGGCGTTGAAAGAATCCGTGTGCCAATGGGTCATCATCTTCATGCCTTCGATCATGTGCTTGATGCCGTCCTGGGGCGACCGGCCCGATGGCCCGTGGACGCGCAGCGGCTTCCAACGCCCCATCCAGGGGGCAAAGGCGTAGAGATACGGAAGATCCGCGTAGTGATCGACATGGAGATGAGTGAAGAAGATATCGTTGACCGTCTGCAACGGCACGGCCATCGCGATGATGTTGCGCATGCAGCCGGAGCCGAAATCAAAGAAGAACCGGTTGCCGTTCCCAAGTTCGACCATGATGCAGGTGCCGGCCTGCGCCTTCGTGACCGGAATCGGCGTACTGCCGATGAAGGATATCCGCATCTCGTCGGGGCCGATCGGTTCCTGACCTGGGTAGTAGATGTTGTTGCTGACGAGATAGGGTGTCGGTCGGTAGTAGGGCGGTAGCGTGATCCCGCCGCTCGGTACGCCGCCGTAAGGGTTCTTCACCGTTGCAGTCGCAGTTTCTTCTTGCGCCTGCGCCGATGCCACTGCGGTCGTCGACAGAGCTGCAGCTCCGGCCAGCCCCGCTGTCTTGAGGGCATCACGGCGGGTCATGCGCCGCTGACCAGCGTCTGTTTCATCTGTCATGACGTGTTCTCCTCTATCTGATCATCCGAACTCAACGGCGTGACGGAATGGTGGCAGGCGGGTGGCCAGGAAGCGCCACGTCAAGCGGGCATCAGCATCCGTTCGAAACTGCTCTTCCAAGGGAAGCTCGTTTGTCGATGACGGCCGCCGGGATCTCGCTCGACGGCGGTTGACTCAGGTCAGCAGTTGTAGACGCCGTTCGCGCACCGTACGGCGACCCGGCCGACGGTCCGCCGTGTCGTGCGGCGCGCAACGCCTGCGACGCTGACAGGCGTAAGCGGACGGCCGACGCGGGCCTCGGCACTCGAGACGAAGCCGGACACGCCGGGGAACGAGACCCGTTCGCCCGCTTCAAGGCTAAACAGGCCGACGACCACGGCCAGCAATGCTATCTTCAGTTTCCGGGACGGGTTCATTTGGCTTCTCCCATGGCAAAGTGGTCTGGCAGATCGTCGATATCGGGTAGTGCTTCCGGACCGACCTGTTTGGCGTCACTCGTGTTTTTGAACCCGTAGTCGGCCGCCACGACGTCGATGCCCGTCTTCCAGTCCGTTATTCGGATGTCGTACTGCGGCCCTTGTTCGATCTTGGTCGAGGTGATGGCGTATCTGCAGGGATAGGGGCGCTCGCCTTGCGCGATCCAGATCTGCCAGTCGACTTCGGCGGTGCGGAACGCCAGATGATCGCATTCGACGCCGCCGATCACGCCGCTGCCGAGGTCCTTGACGTCGGTCACGTCGGGCATCAGTTCGTCATAGACGTTCGGAAGAAGGAGGTCGGCGGCGGGAAGCGGACGACCAAACTTGTCGCGCAACACCTCGATCAGGTTCTCGACGGTGCCCGGAACCTCGGCTTGGGTGTAGAGGTTGGCGTTCTTTCCGAGCAGGGTCACGGTCTTGCCATCGAAACTCATCTCGACGTCGGCGAAGCCGCCAGTCCGAGTCGCCCTGATCTTGTCCGGCCGTCCGAGGTCGACCCTGCCGGAGCTTGCCAGAAGCAGCTTCTGGTTATCCTTGGTGACGACCTCCAGATCGGAGTCATAAGCGAACGAAATCGCCTTCTGCTCACCGAGGTAGTTCGACATCCTCTTGAGGAGATCCTTCGCTTCGGCTTCGCCCGCATGCACCACGGTCGAAGACATGAAGACGGCGAGTGCCGTCCACAGAAGTCCGGTTCTTGCCGCACGCATGGTATTTCGCGTTGTCGTGCTCGTCATGTGCGTTTCCTCCTCCGCCCGGTTATCGGACGGCGAAGGGATGCTACGCCTGCTTTACCGCGAGCGCGTGTAACATACGGTATCATCGATGTAGCTTCTGGCTTAGGGGGCTTCAATTTCCGAGGCTTCGGACGATGCGCCAGGCACGGGTTCCGCGGTCGCCGGAACTGGCATCCCGGCTTTGCGCATCGCGGCGAGGAAGCGCGCCTGGTCGTCGGGCTGCATGTTGCGCTGTTGCATTTCCTCGACGACGTTCGGCATGAACGCCGGCCGCATCCTGACGAAGAGTTCGCCCGCGCGCCGCGCGTCGGCTTCCATCCCCGCTTCCGCGAAAATCATCGCCGCGACCAGGTGAAAAATCGGAAACTTCTGCAGGTCCGCCTGCCTGATCTCCCTTACGGCTCGCTGATGGTCTCCGAGCATGGCGGACGCAAGCGCGCGCGATCCGCGGTAAAAACCCCCGCCGCCGGGATTGAGCGCGATGGCATTGTCGAGAAGGCTCGCGCCCCGTTGCGATTGCCCCGCAAGATTGAGGAGCGCTCCGAACTCTCCCATGAGTTCCGTGTCGTTCGGATTGATCGCCAGTGCCCGCTCCCCGACACGGATCGCCTCCTCCGGCTGCCGGGTGAAGAACAACGCGTTCATCAGCGCCTGGAGCGCGCGCGTGTTTCCCGGCTCCACCTGTACCGCCTGCCGCGCCGTCTGGAGCGCCCGTTCCAACGGGTTGACGGCGGCCGCGACTGGATTGAACTGGAACCGTCCCTCATCGAGGTAGACGATGGAAAGCATCGCCCATGCCGTTGCATAGGTCGGATAGCGCGCCACCGCGCTCTCGAGACAGTCACGAACAAGGGCGTGGCGTTCGGGGCTGAGCTCGGCGCGGTAGGCGTAGAAGTTCAGGGTGCATTCGTAGGCACCGAGGTCATCCGGTGGCGGGCGGGACGCATCCGCCTGGGCCACGATGCCGTACGGCTGCGCGACGGCGGTCGCGACCTGGCCTGCGACATCTGCCTGTATTGCGAACAAGTCGCGGGAGCCGAGTCTGTTGTCGTAATTTTGCGACCACAGGATTGCGCCATTATCCGTGTCGACAAGCCGGGCGGTCACGCGCATGTGGTCCCCCGAAACTCGAACGCCACCTGAGAGCAGATAGCGCGCGCCGACCTGGTCGCGGACCTGCCTGATGTGGGCATCGGGCGTCAGGCTGTTCGATGTCTCGCGGCCGAATACCCTTATCTCCTTGAAACGGGGCAATGTTGTCAGCAGCTCTTCGGTGAGGCCGAGCGTATAAAGCTTCGCCTGCGGCCCCTCGCCGAGATCGGCGAACGGTGCGATCACGATGGTCGGCACGTCGGGGCCGATTACAGTTGTTTCGGTCGCAGGAGCGACAGAGGGGAGCGTCGACACCCAATAGGCTCCACCAAACAAGATGAAGGCGGCGGCTGCGATGCCGGAGATGGTTCGCCATGCCGGCAACCACCACTCCTGGTTCGGCGGGAGGTAGCGCATGGCCCAATGGGCAGGCTCGATCTGCTCACCGTCCAATTCGGGAGATGGAGGTGCGCTCCAGGTGAACACCGGCGCGTATCCGCCCTTGGGAATATCGATGCGGATCGGATCGGTCCGTCCGGCGGTGAGGTAGTAGCGTTCGAGCACGCGACGAAGACGACCTGCCTGTATCCGGACGACGGGGTCGTCCTGTGTAAAATTCACGTCACGCTTGAAGACTTCGAGAGCGATGGAATAGCCCTTGATCCGGTTCGCGTTGCCAGCCAGCGACTCCTCGACGATATAGCTAAGGAATGCGGCCCCGCGGCCGACGTTCGGAAACTCTGTGCTGGTGATGATGCGCTGGAGCTGGGCGCGAATCTCCTCCTCGCACGGCGGCTTGCGGACTTCGACGTCTGTTGATGTCAGCACGGCCCGCTCCTCTCCCCAGAGCACCCGATAGCACCCGTATGTTACAGTAACATACTCCCTAAAGGCTCCCGCATCCACGATACTACATGGGCAGGCGCGCACGTTGCAGTAGTGGCTTAGCGGTAGTCCTTTAGAGGGAAGAAAACAAGCAGATGGTTGACAACGGGACCGCTGTCAAAACCCGCTTTCCGAGCCGTGCCCAGGCGATCGACGCGCTTCTGGCCCGCGACGAAGGCTTCCGGGACATGTGTTCAGACTATACGACCGCGGAGGAAGAACTACGAAAATGGCGGTCGTCATCCGAACAGCACCGGGACGCCCGCATCACCGAGTACAGCGAACTCGTCGAGGAACTGGCGGCGGAGATCGATGCGACGCTCGACCGTGCAGCGGTCGTGCCCTTTCCAAAGCGGTGAATGTCGGGGCGTAGGTTACCGTAACATCCTGCGCCCGATGAGACATGTCGGACAAAACCGACCGCGTGAAACGGCGGTTGTGCAAGCTCGCCCGCCACCGCCGCCGATTCCTTCTCGACGCAGATCCCCTTCGTCACCATGGCCATCGGCTACACGGTGTTGACAACGGCGCTGCTCTGGCGACAACGGCGGGCCACTGATACTTCTCCCCTGAACGCGGATTGGAGGTGGATCGTTGGGATTGAGGAATAGCGGAGCGGCGTACGGAATCCTGCTTGCCGGACAGACCGTCGCGGCGTCAACCTTGTTCTGGATCGTTTTCCCGCTGTTCCAGCAGATCATCACGCATCTCGGGGAGCAGCAGGAACTGAGCTACTCCCAGCAAGTCGCCACGATCTGCAGCGCCACGCTGCTTCACGTCTGCTATTGGACCCGGCTGAAGTGGGTGCCCGTCGTCGCGCCATTCCACAACGTATTCGTGGCGCATCTCTGTTCGTTTGTAAGCGGTGTGCCACTCAAACTTGGACGAGATAAATCCGCTATAATTGCTGCAGGCACTGGATCGCCATGGCAACTTTGCGCCATGTGTGGACCCCTGTATCGATTGGCCGCGCTGGCTAAACAGGAATTTCCGGTGACGCCACGAGATTGGCCACGACGGTTTGGGTGTGGTGCCCCCCGCGACAGACTCGGGCTAACAAGCCCCATGGCTACGTTCTAGGCTCATACCGCATCGCCACCGCCCCGGAGCCGAACTCGAGCCGGCTCACGAGCTTCAAGTCGACATACTTCGATAGCCCAGCGAACAGCGTTGGCCCGTGGCCGACGAGTCTAGGCTGCACGACGAACTCGTATTCATCGATCAACCCCAGCTCCGTCAACGCCAGCGGGAGCTTCACGCCTCCCACGAACAGTCCCTTGCCGGACTGCCGCTTCAGTTGCTGAACGGCCTTCGCGAGTTGATGCCCGCGAACGAGCTCCGCATTTCCAATCGACCCGGTCCAAGGTACTTGACACGACATATTTCTTCGCCGCGTTCTGGCGAACGGTTCCATCCAATCGGCCATCCAATCAGCCCCCTCTCCCGTCCGTGCCACCGGCCGCCACGCTGCCTCCATCATTTCGTAGGTTACCCGGCCGAAGAGTAGTGCATCAGCCTGCGCGAGATTATTAGCCGCATGACGATGCAACTCTTCATCCGGAATCATCACGCGATGATTCCGCACCCATCCAATGTGACGTTGATGGAATACCGAAGGGGTCGCATCGCGTAATCGTGCCAAGATTAAGGTTGGATTGGAAGTTCCAGCGGTAGGGTCGAACCGACATACCGGATGGGCATGACCTGACTGATCATATCCTCCCGGCAGGAGCAGTTCAACGTCCGCTTCGCGCCACAAATGCCCCTCCAGCTAAAGTTGACTTCCACCGCTATCGGGCAATGCAACGGAACCCCAGATGACCAGTCGCCGTGTCGATCGGTTGCGGCATGCGGGCCGCAGGGCGATAGCGCCGGCAGTAATTCGGCGCGCACAGATATGAGCCGCCCTTCATGACTTTGCGGGGAACCTTGATAGTGGGTTGGAGCGGATCGTAGCTCTCCTCCGGCTTCCCGCCTCTCGGATCATGGATCGTACAGCACGGGCTGTCGATCTTGGCATGTTCCTGATACCAGTCGGTCGTCCATTGCCAGACGTTGCCCGCCATGTCGTGAAGGCCGTAGCCGTTAGCAGGGAACGAGCCAACCGGGGCCGTCCCTTCGAAACCGTCCGCCCGCAGGTTCTGCCAGGGAAACTCGCCCTGCCAGGTGTTTGCCATGTGCCGTCCTGCGGGCATCCATTCGCTGCCCCAGACAAATTCGGCTCCGTCCAGACCCCCACGCGCCGCACGTTCCCATTCGGCTTCCGACGGGAGCTCCTTGCCCGCCCATCGTGCGAAGGCTTCGGCATCCCCGTAGCCAACGTGGACGACCGGATGATTGGCGAGCCCCTTGATCGAGCTCGACGGCCCGCGTGGATGTCGCCAATTTGCACCTTTCACATAAGTCCACCAATTGTAAACATTGCCAAGGGCGACGCGGTGTCTGGGCTTGCTGAAGACGACGGAGGCCGGCTCCAGCATGTCTGGCAGGGCACCAGGATAATCCTCGGGGTTCACGGGACGCTCGGCAAGCGTGACATACCCGGTCGCTTCGACAAAGCGGGCAAACTCACGGTTCGTGACCGTATGGACATCCATCCAGAAACCTTCCACCTCCACCTTGTGGGCGGGCGCTTCCTCCGGATAGTGGTGATCCGAGCCCATAAGAAATGCGCCGCCCGGAATCCAGACCATTTTTTCGAAGGGTGGATTTGCAGCTCCTTCTCCCCCTGCTTCGGAATGATTGCCTTCATAGCGGGCGGTCATTGGCCACTCCATGGATGGAACCTGCTCGGCAGCGGCGCGATGAAGACCGAGGCAAGCCGCTTCGCCCTTGGAGCCCCGCGCGCGCGGGGCTCATGCATAACTGGATGCAGATGTCAGTTCCTCCCGCCCTCCTGCAGTTTCGACAGCACCTCGTCGAGCGAGAAGCTGCCTGGCTTTTGCCGAGGCGGGAAATCAACGTAGGTCTGCAGGTGCCGGGCCACAAAGGCCTGCGCCGGCACAAGCGCAAAGGCATGCTCAACCCGCCATCTCGGGTAGTCGCCGGCGACATGCTGGGCGATCTCGAACGGGTCTGCGCGCAGGTCGATGAGCTTCGGAAAGCGCAGCGTTATCAACGGATCCTGCCACACGTCGAGCCCCTCGGCCCGCTGCTCCATGAACACAAGCTTCCAGCGATCATAGCGCAATGCAGCAAGACTTCCATCGTCCGTCCAATAGAAGTATTCCTTACGCTCACTTGGCCCAGTACCGGCGAGAAGCTGGCGCTGGTTGTACCCGTCCAGATGCACCTTGAAGGTCTTGCCCGCGGCCTCGTAGCCGGTCAGGAGCTTTGCCTTTACATCCGGCTCGCCTGCGGCGGCCACGAATGTCGGGACCCAGTCTTCGTGGGAGACGATGTCGTTGATTTCCGTGCCGGGCTTGATGACGCCCGGCCAACGCATCACCCCCGGAACTCGATAGCCGCCTTCCCAGTTGGTATTCTTCTCGCCGTGAAACGGCGTCGTGCCGCCGTCTGGCCATGAGAAGAGCTCTGCACCGTTATCCGTGGTCCACAGCACGATGGTGTTGTCGGCAATGCCGAGGTCGTCCAGTTGCTTGAGAAGCTGGCCGACCATGCCGTCGAACTCCGTCATGCCGTCGGCCAGCACGCCCAGACCGGTCTTGCCTTGCGACTCAGGCTTCAGATGCGTGTAAATGTGCATGCGCGTCGCATTGAACCAGCAGAAGAAAGGCTTCGCGGCTTGATGCTGTCGGCTGATGAAATCCTTTGCCGCTCCCAGGAATTCCTCGTCCACTGTTTCCATGCGCTTCTTGGTGAGCGGTCCGGTGTCCTCGATTTTCTGCTTGCCTACCCTGCCGAAGCGCGGATCCTCGGTCGGATCGTCTGTGTCGGTTGCGACGCATTTAAGCACGCCGCGCGGACCGAACGTCGCGCGGAACTGGGGATCCTTCGGATAGTCCGGGTTCTCCGGCTCCTCCTCGGCGTTGAGATGATACAGATTGCCGAAGAACTCATCGAAGCCGTGAACGGTCGGCAGGAATTCGTTGCGGTCGCCCAAATGGTTCTTGCCAAACTGGCCGGTCGCGTAGCCCTGCGGCTTGAGCAGTTCGGCGAGCGTTGGATCCTTGTCTGACAGGCCCTCCTTGGCGCCCGGTAAACCGACCTTAAGCAGACCGGTGCGGAAGCAACTTTGCCCGGTAATGAACGCGGCGCGCCCGGCGGTGCAGGATTGTTGAGCGTACAGGTCGGTGAAGATCGCGCCTTCGTCGGCAATGCGGTCAATGTTGGGTGTCTGATATCCCATCTGGCCGCGGTTGTAGGCGCTAGCGTTCCACCAGCCGATATCGTCACCAAAGATGACGAGGATGTTGGGTTTTGGGCTTGTAGCCTGGGCCATTGCGCTCTTGCCGGTTGCAACATTAACGACTGTGCCCATTGCGGACATCGCGATCAACGATCCGCCCGCGAATAGAACGTCCCGCCGGCGTAGGTACGGATGACTTGTCATCGAATTCCCTCCCGTTTGTGGAACCAGAACCGACCGTATCTCCCCGAACTACAACGTACCCCCGTTTCGATATGTAGGCACGTAACATTAGGGTGTTCTTGCAAATGTTGTAATTTGGGGGGCCTCGACGTGCTGAGCTACGAGACACTACGGAAGTGACCTCCCAGAGGTGTGGCGGTCCGATATCAGGTTTGAGCGGCCTTCTCGCCATCCCGCAGGAGTAGTATGATGCTGCACTTTCTGGGAGAGGCTTAGGGCGGCAGAGCCGGGGCGCATCTACACGACCAGAGCGACCTTCAAAACCCGATACCAATGCGGCACCGACGGGAATGTGAAGCGCAAACTCTGTATCCATTACCGCAAAGGGGACGCAGAATGATCGTATCCAGACTCGGACTTGTGGCGCTTGGCATGATTGGCATGGCGACGGCATCACTGGCGCAGCAGGTGCCCGTGCCCAAGCCCGACAACCAGACCATTGAAGACGCCTACATCTATCTGCTCGGTCGCGCCCTGGTGATCCGACAGGAACATATGGATAGCGGCGCGCCCGGATTCGCCTACAACACGATCAAATACAATCCGATCGGCTCGGCCGACTGGGTGAATCCCAACCTCGACACCGCCTATATTGAAGCATGGTTCGCCGTGGACGACGATACGCCAGTAATCTTCGAAGTGCCGGAAATCAAGGACCGCTACTACACGGCACAGATACTCGATGAATGGGGCGAAGTGATCGCCAACATCAACGAGCGCATGTTTCCGTCCAAACCGTTCGGGAAATTCGCCCTCGTCAAGCCAGGGTCGATGCCTTCACTTCCCGCCGACGCTGGACGCATCGAGCTGCATTCGGCCAAGGCCAAACTGCTCGGCCGCGTGGAGATCAAGGGCGACAAGGATGCAGCCTTGAAACTCCAGAAGGGGTTCAAGGCGACGGCGTCCGGCTCTCCCCAGATCAAAACGCCGCCTGCCATTCCGATGTTCGACAACAAGGATTTGATCGGCGTCGAGATTTTTGACAATGTCGATGCGACGCTGTCGAGCGCCCTTGATGTCGCACCCAACGCCGCCGAGATGCAGCAGAAGGTTCGTGCTGTTGCAGCCTATGCAACGTCAACCGAGGAGGCGCGGGCCGCGGTCGATGCCCAGATCGACACGATCGTTCCAGAATTCGAAGAGTACGTCTTCACCAAGAGTGCGCCCTACCGCAATCATTGGGTTGGCGGCAGCCCGGTCGGCAACTACGGCGCAGACTATCGACTCCGTACCGTCGCCAACTACGTGGGCATCTGGGCCAACACGACAGATGAGGTGATCTATTTCGCGGCAACGCGCGATGCCGACGAACAGACATTGGATGGCTCGAACAGCTACGTCATGCATTTTGCCGCCGACAAACTGCCGGAGACGGTCGTCGACGCCTTCTGGTCCGTCATCCTAGTCGGCGTTCCCGAGTACCGCGTCGTTCCCAACCCGCTGAACAGGTTCAATCTCAACAATTTCTCGCCGCTTCAGAAGGAGGCGGACGGCTCGCTGAAACTGGCGATCGGACCGAAGCCCGTTGCCGGCGTGCCAGAACCGAATTGGCTCCCGTCGCCAGAGGGAAAGCCGTTCTCACTGACATTCCGAACCTATGTGCCGAAAGACGTCGTCAAGCGTGGCGAATGGACTCCGCCTGCGCTGACGAAAGTCGATTAGGCAACCCAGCAAGCAGGAGGTCGGATGAACACGCGTACTATTCGCAACGGCATGCTCCTTGCCAGCGTTGGCTTGGCCGCCCTCGGCGTGATGGAAGTCGCGGTAGCCGAAACGCTCTCCCCGTCTCCGAGCTGGACACGTGCGATGCCTTCGGCACCGGATCAACATGGCAGGGTCATGGAAGAATATGCGGGGCACGTTGCCCGTGATGCCTATTTCTGGGCTTGGCCGCTGGTCAACATGTACAATCGTCGGCTCGCCTTCGGAGACCTGAAAGATTTCGTCTTCGCAGGTCCTGTCCCCTCCGCACCACTTAACAGGCTTGCGATGCTTGCCGACTATATCACGCCGGACCAGCGGTCTGTTGCCTGCCCAAATCAGGACGTTGTCTATGGCGCGGACTTCCTGGGACTTGATGTTACCCCGGTGGTGGTCCAGGTGCCGGATTTCGCCGATCGCTTCTGGGTCTATCAGATCGTCGACGCCCGCACGGACAGCTTCGCGCAGATCGGCAAAATGTATGGCACCCAGCCCGGCTTCTACCTGCTGGTCGGTCCGAACTGGCATGCCGATGTGCCAAAGGGTATCGCCCAGGTCTTTCAGGCAACGACCAACACGGCCTTTATCGGGCCGCGTGTTTTCATGGATGATACGCCTGAGGATCGGCAAGCTATCCAGACCGTCCTGCAGCAGATCATGGCCTATCCCCTGGCGGAATACGACGGATCGGTAAAGAGCAAGGACTGGGGCGCGCTGCCGGAGTCGGGCTCGCACGGGGCCGGCCAAGCCGAGACACAGTGGGTTTTTCCCGAGAAGTTCTTCGACCAGCTCCCAGAGGTCCTGCAGGATGTCCCGCCGCTTCCGGGCGAGGAGGCGCGCTACGCCCAGGTGCTTGCCGTGATCGACGCTGCGAAGGACGATCCAAGTCTCAAGGCGGCCATGACAAGAGCGGCGAAGGACGCCGATGCGCAACTGGTGAAGCCGCTTTTCGAGTTCCGCAACTTCGGCCTGCAGCTTCCCGGAAACTGGAGCACGATCTCAAACGGCGCGGCCTTTGGTACCGACTACCTCACGCGCACTGCCGTTGCAAAGTCCAACATCCTTGTCAACGCTCCCGTTCAAGCGAAGTATTTTTATCAGGACCTTGACGCCACGGGTGGCCGCCTCAATGGCGCGAACCGTTACACCGTGACGTTCGCGAAAGATCAGACACCACCGGTCAACGGCTTCTGGTCCCTGGCCCTATATAACGAGCACCATTTCTTCGCGCCCAACGACCTCAAGCGCTATTCGCTCGGCACGAAGAACAAGGCCCTCAAGCTCGACAGCGACGGCTCGTTGACAATCTACGTGCAGGCGGATCGACCCGGCCCCGAGCAGGTGTCGAACTGGTTGCCCGCGCCGAAAGACGCCGTTTTTTCGCTGTTCATGCGGGCTTATTGGCCAAAGGCTGCAGCCCTTGACGGTTCCTGGACGCCACCTGCGGTGCGACGGATGAACTGACCATGGTGAGCATTGGAGAGGCTGGCTCTGAACGCAATACCGTGTCGCGTTCAGAGCCGTTTGCCATTTCCGGCTTTAATTCGCCCGATAGCTAGGACAATGGAACACCAAGCCATGGCTATTGCTTGGCCCGTCGCAGGAAATCTTCGACGACATTGGACATGTCGAAGGACGTCCCGCCCTGCACCGGCGGGTATTGGGCAAGCGTTTTCAGGTGCTCGCCGACTAGCTCCGTCATCGGCTGGAACAGCCACGACACCCTCTGCTCGAGATGGCCGAAGGAATCCTTGCTGTCGTAGCTTTCGAACGGATCGCTCCGGATGTTGAAGAAGATGGTCTGCGGCGTCACGACGTCGTAATAATGCTCTCGTGTCTGGAAGTGAACTTTCCACGGCCCCATGCGGATGGCCATCAGCTTGCTTTCGAAGTAGTAGAGAAACTCTCGCCGATGGCTGTCAGGCATCTTTCCCGTCCAGTAATCGAGGTTGTTGACGCCGTCGATGTACTGCTTCTTCTCCGCCATCACCTCAGCCGCGACATCGGCTATTCCGGCCGCCGCAGCCAAAGTCGTGAACATGTCCATGTGGGACTGGATGCCATTGAGAACCTGTCCAGGCTTAATCGTACCGGGCCAGCGCACCATCGAGATCACGCGCACGCCGCCCTCGTAGGTCGTCATCTTCTCGCCCCGGAAAGGCGTTGTCCCACCGTAGGGCCAGGAGGAATGCTCGGGACCGTTGTCGGTCGAGTACCAGACGATGGTATTCTCTTCCAGGCCGGTCTCCTTGAGGAAATCGAGGACCAGGCCGATGTCGTGGTCGTGCTGGAGCATGCCGTCGCCGTGATAGTCCTCATCGTGGGTGTAATTGTCGGCGGCATAGCGCCACTTGTCGTTCAGCCGCGTATAGAGGTGCATGCGGCTGGTGTTCAGCCAGACGAAGAACGGCGCGTGTTCGTCCTTCGACTTCTTCATGAACTCAACGGCCTTCGGGATCACCTCCGCTGCGTCGAAGTCCTTCATCCGTTCCGACGTCAGCGGTCCGGTATCCTCTATCCGTTGCTTGCCGACACGGCCGAAACGCTCATCTTCAGTCGGATCGTCCGTGTCAGTTGCGAACGCATGCAGCACGTTGCGCGTGCCATATTTTTTCGCGAAAGCCTCTGGGCCGCCCGGATAAGCTTTGGCGAATTCCTGGTAGTCGCGATATTCGGGCTGCTCCTGGGTGTTGAGGTGGTAAAGATTGCCGAAGAACTCGTCGAAGCCGTGGGCTGTCGGCAGATGCTCGTTGCGGTCGCCGAGATGATTCTTACCGAAGTGCCCTGTCCGGTAACCGACCTTCTTCAGCTCTTCGGCGAGGCAGGGAGAAGCGGCCTGCAAGCCAAGCTTGTCGCCGGGCACGCCAACGGTCACCATGCCGGAGCGGATCGGATACTGGCCGGTAATGAAGGACGCCCGTCCGGCAGTACAGGAGTTCTGTGCGTACTGGTCTGTGAACCTTATCCCTTCAAGGCCAATGCGGTCGATGTTGGGCGTGGTGTAGCCCATCGTCCCCATGCCGTAGGCGCTGACGTTCTGCCATCCGATGTCGTCCCCCCAGATGACGAGTATGTTCGGCGGCTTGCCAGTCGGCTGCGCGGTCGGTAGTGGCAGTTGCGCCTGTGCCGCTCGCATGCCGTCGGCAAGAGCAGCCGCCACAAGCACGGTGCTGCCTAGAAGCACGCCGCGACGCCTCACTCCAAACGACGTGTCGGATGTCTTCGGTCCCTCGCTCATCTGATCCTCCTCGGATTGGCGAATGAAACACCAGATTGTACAGACTGGTTCGTTGCGTTGCGAGCAAGGCTCGGTCTCGCCCGGATCGGGCAGAGGCCCATTGTAGTCCCAACTCTATTGTTTACTGGCATCTAAAAAGTTAGCCTAAGCTCCGGGAGTCGGTATGCAGGGGTATCGAGATGCAAAGTCGCGCAACATGCGAAGGTATCGTCACCCGTCGCAGGCTTTGGATGGCAGCTCTGTTGGCCGCCGTGCTCGGTCCCGAGCTCGCGTACGCCGACGAAGGCGGCATCAGCGTCTGGCTGCCAGGCACATACGGAAGCTTTGCCGCGGTTCCCGGAGAGCCGGGCTGGTCGTTCGCCACACTCTATATTCATCCTTCGGTTGAGGCCGGCGCGGATGTCCGCTTTCCACGGGGCGGACAGGTTGATCTCGGCATCGATGGCCGCGGCAACCTTTTCGCTTTCGGGCCGAGCTACACGTTCGAGGAGCCGTTCCTGACCGGACAAGCAACCTTCAGCCTCCTGGCAATCGCTGGCCGCAACAGCGCATCGGTCGACGCCACCTTGACGGGTCCCGGTGGCGGAATGGTTTCGGGAAGCCGCAGCGAGTCTCTGACCGCATTCGGCGACGTCATCCCGCAGCTCACCCTGAAATGGAATGACGGGGTCGACAACTACATGACCTATGTGATGGGCCTCGTTCCGGTCGGTTCCTACGATCCTGACCGCCTTGCCAATCTCGGCCTTGGGCATGGTGGCATCGATGCCGGCGGCGGCTACACCTATCTCGATCCCTCCACCGGGCGCGAATTCTCGATCGCCGGGGGGCTGACCTACAACTTCGAGAACCCCGATACGGACTACCAGAACGGGATTGATGCGCATATCGACTGGGCCGCTTCGCAGTTCATCGACGAGCATGCCCATATCGGCCTGGTCGGATATGCCTTCCAGCAATTGACCGGCGACAGCGGCGCCGGTGCTACGCTTGGCGACTTCAAATCCCGCGTCTTTGGCGTCGGCCCGCAGATCGGCTATAAGTTCGATGCAGGCGAAACGACTGCGGGTTATGTCAACCTCAAGGGCTACTACGAGTTCGGAGCCAAGAACCGTGCCGAAGGCTGGAACGTCTGGCTGACGCTGGCTTTCTCGCCAGCGGCGAAGAAAAGCGAGTGACCGCTTGGGGCCATCAGCAGTCAGTGGTGGCGCTTCCTGATGATGAAGAAGATGAAAAAAGCATAGTTGAGGCGGGCCATCAGCGGCCCGCCTCAACTATTTCAGACGAGATCGAAGCCCTTGTTGAGAAATTGCAAGGAGAGGGGGAAGGCATGGACGCACGAAGCCCATCCCCTCACCAACAAAATCCAACACTTAGCTGAAGCTAAGCTGTTGATTTTGTATCCTCTCCCACAGGGGGAGAGGTAAAGCCCCTCATTCGCCGGTATTCCTGAGTTCCGCAAGAATCGTCAAGCAAACGCCGTCGAGGTTCCTCACCACCTCCTCGTTCCAGAACCGCAGGATGCGAACCCCCTCGCCCTGAAAGAATGCGTCGCGCTTGAGATCGCGGGCGTTGTCCGCATGCTGGAACCCGTCGACCTCGACGATCAGCTTTGCCTCGAAACAGACGAAATCGAGAATGGCGGCGTGCAGCGGCACCTGCCGGCGAAACTTGTGGCCTTCGAGCTGGCGGTTGCGCAGCGTCTGCCACAACAGGTTTTCCGCTCGCGTCGCGTCGTGGCGCATGTCGCGCGCTCGGCTGCGATTGATCGGTGGTGGCCTGTGACGGATATTCCCGGTTGTTTCCGCAACAGTAGCAAAAATCCCCTCACCTAACACTTAGCTGCGCTAAGATGTTGAAATTGCTACCTCTCCCACAAGGGGAGAGGTAACCCGCGGCACCTCTCGCCTGAAAACGGGGATATTGTTTTGCCGCAAGGCCCCGCCACCCGCTACCTCTCCCCCCGTGGGAGAGGACACAAAATCAACATCTTAGCCAAAGGCTAAGTGTTAGATTTTGTTGGTGAGGGGATCTTCACGGCAAACGCCACATCCCCGCCCCCAAAACCGCCGCTACACTCATCCCGTCCCGCCACGGATACACCGGCAGGCGTGCCGGCGAGGCGGGACCGGCGCGGGGCGTGAGGTGCAGACGCAGAACCTTACGCTCCGGGCGCGCGGAAAATGGTCTCCCTCCG
>UCMT01000010.1 GCA_900473795.1 Hyphomicrobiales bacterium
AACCGTCCCTGGAAAATCATGGCGCAGGAAATGGGCTAATGGGTTCTGATCAATGAGGGTTGGTATTAGGACCTCGCAGGAAGCAACCAACAAAAAAGGCGGGACAAACCCGTCCTCTCGTCCTCATCTCACGGCAGAGATTTCGACGGGTATCCAAGCCACCGGCCGGCCCGGCCGGACGTTCGAGGAGCGCCAGACGCCAAGCGCGTCGGGTCAGAAACGTTCTCGTTCTGTGCCGGCAGGATCAGATAACTTCTCCTCGGGAACTCGCCTGGATGGCAGTTGATTGCGAAGATACACGTGAATTTACTTTCTATTCAAGCTACAGCGGCACTTTGAGCCATAGCGAGTGCTTCGACCATGACCGCACCTCTCTGAAGGTCGTCGTAGCCAAGAACTCGTAGAGCGGCGTTAATGCGCTCCTGAAATACCGCCTCCGGAGTGCCGACCTGCCCTTCCAAGCTCGCCCCTACCAACTCATCCCCATTGACACCCAACACTCTCGCAATCCGGATCAAGGTTGATAGATCAGGTTCTCGCCTGCCGCTGACGTAGTTGCCGTAACGACGATCACTCTGGCCGGCGCGGCGAGCTACCTTGGCATTTGAGATGCCGAGTTGTTCAGCGCGTTGCCGCAAATTTGTTGCAAAGGGCTCCATTCCCCACAGTTTGTTCATGACAAACCACACGGGTCCAAGTCCGCAACCCGCCGCCCAAGACAATCCGGGCGATGACGCCATCATCGACCAGGCCCACGCGCTTTATGGCAGCGATGCAGCGACCGCGGTCGCCTACTGCGGGCTGGACGCGTGGTTCGAGGCTGAGGAGGTCGAGTTTTGCCGGCTTGCGCGACGGTTTCGCAGGCTCCGGAACTAGAATCTCAGACCGTGGCTAGTCCGAGCGAACCGCCTGGATCGGCTATTGGCGCCAAGACCTTACACCACAAAAATTTATCTTGAAAACCTCAGCGACCGCAAGTACGGGAGTCCTGTCGTAAAGGTTGCGCAATTTGTATGTTGATAGGTAAGCGTTCAATGTGAAGTGCGTTTGTAGTACCGGGATCATAAACAGGCATTAGACGGACGGATGAGCGCTGCGGCAATGAGATTGGGCGTATTTGGCGATGACGTCATTGAGATTTTCGGGTGGAATATTAGTGCTCCTTGCGCTGGGCTTGGTCGCCATCATATGGAAAAACGACGAACATTCGCAAAAGCCCATTTCGAACTATGTCCCTCCAAAAGGCACGGATATAGTTCGGGGCAGCGGTCCGCTGGGTTGCGATTTCTCGGCGATTGATGGCCCAATTCTAACCGGCGTTATGCCGCGCATCGGTAAACCGAGTGTCGCGTTGCAGGTGCCGAAGGCATATCTGCCAGGGCCATTTTATCCCAGGGACGGACGGTTAGGCGCCAACGGCTCATTGCTGATGTATATGCAGATCGACCGGTTCACCCCTTATCCGACCAATCAAATGGTTGGAAAGATTGCCAGGGGCGAGGACGACTGGATCATGCTGCTGCTTTATCAGATCCGATCTCTCGAAGAGATAGCGCCTTGGAATGCTCGGTTCAATGCGCGTGCGCAACCAGGAACAAAGTTCAACGAAATAGTTCAGGAGAACGGGCTCCTGAAATATGACTATAGTCCGCCTCTGATGAGCAAAGAGACGTATATTGCGCGTGAAGCCGGAAAGATTACGGATCTTATTACATGCTCCATCAATAACTATCCTGGGTCACGCACTTATCCCAACTGTGATCATATCACTTCCGCAGGTGACGTAGACATCAAAATTACATACGCGGCGCGCGAACTGAACAACTGGAGGGCGATCCGAGATCGCACCCGCAAGTTCGTTGCCTGCCTAATTACTCCCTAAAACGCTTATAATTGAGAGGATACTAATGTGGCTAAGGCTTTAGCGGCAGATGATTTCGCAGTTCTGGAGGCGCATGTAGCGGCTGGCGACCGGGTCGCGTACTATACGCAGCTGGCGCAATGGGGCTATGACTATGGTCGGCTGGCGCTTGGGGTCGTGAACAACGACACTCTTGCGGGGGCAACGGCGAACATTTTCTTTCTGGATGCAGCCGCCACGCAGGCGCAGGGCGTGACTATAGACCCAGACACGCTGGCACAAATTAGCATCGAACTGATGCAAGCGGATTTTGCAGCGCGGCAGGAATCTCCCCTGGTCGCGGCTGGTCAGGAACTTACCTACGATATAGTTCAAGGGTTCCATCAATCCGTCTTTGCACGGTATGGTGTCAGCTCCGACGCGTGGACACCAAGCCTTGCACTGGACTTTCTACAGACGCCGGAGGAAAAACAGGCTCTCTGGGCAGAGATGATGGCGTCTTCAGCGGTACTTTCCTATTTGGCCGTCATCGCTAGCGTGTTTGATGGAACGACCGACGAGGCAATTCTAAACTATATAGGTAAGCTGTCCGCGGCGGGCGGACTCGCGGGTCTTTCACCGTCAAATGAGTTTGGGAATTTCGACGTTTCGCTTGGCGGTGGCGGCCGGTTGATCGGCGATGACCAGAATGACGATTTGACCGTAGGCACTGTCGGAAACGATATTCTCATGGGGTTCGCCGGTGTCGATACCATGAAAGGGCATGAGGGTAGTGATCGCCTCTATGGCGGTTTGGATGAAGACTTCTTAGTCGGCGGGGATGGTGCAGATATTTTAAACGGCGGAAGCGAAGCCGATATAGTTGTTGGTGGAAATTCGGCGGTTTCAGCTGTGGATCTTGCAACGTTGAATATGAGAGAATCTCACGCGGAGTGGGATGAGAAAGTCGGCGACACTCTTTCGGGTGACGATGGTACAGACCAGTACCTCATCTACGGCAAAGAAGGAGAAACCTGGGATTGGGCGGGCCTCTTCGAATTCAACGCTGACAAAGCAGCGGCTCTTTTAGCTTTGATTGACACCCTTGACGAAAGTGGCGGTGATGGGAACGGAAGGGTTTGGCTCCAGTATGAGGGGTCGGAAGGACTTGAGCAGATTAAGATCGGTGGCGCGTACACTGACGTCTACATCGGCACAGAGGCGTCCGGACAGGCCGGCGTGACTTTCTATACCGGCGCTGGGCCCGATCTCGCTCTTTACTATATTGAACAATATGACGGGACTAGCATTCCCTATCTTTTTGTAATGGCTGGTTATCCGAGCAGCCCTGTATTAGCGATCAAGAACTTCTATCAGGGCGACTTTGGAATATATTTGCCCTCTTTTGATCGAATCCGGCCCGACGACACCCAGTCCGCGCCAACGTCGGACCCTGAGCCCATCGAGGGCGGAAGTGGCCAAGATACGCTAGATTATTCGTTGTCCACGGGTGGAGTCGATGTCAACCTGGCTACTGGCGTGGGGTCCGGCGGCGATGCCGAAGGGGACACTTATACCTCGATCGAGAACGTATTCGGCTCGAACTACGGCGATACCATTGTCGGGAATTCAAGCGACAATGTGCTTTTCGGCGGCGAAGGCAACGACCAGCTCTTCGGTGGTGGCGGGGATGATATTGTCGATGGGCAGGCTGGAAATGACATTATTGCTCTGACTTCGGGCTCTTCGACGGCAGAAGGGGGGGAGGGCACGGATACCCTCGTCATTAGCGGCAATGCGGCTGATTTCGAGTTCATCGTTCAGAGCCGTTCGCTCGTTACTCTGACGGGCGCCGGGACGGTACATTTGTTGAGCAATATTGAATGGGTACAATTTGTGGATGGAAGCAACCTCGAGACAGTCAGCGTCACCGATATTATCGCGAACATCTACGGGAAAGAAGTCACTGGGACAGGTGACGACGAGGTTCTCACTGGTGGCGACGGTGATGATACGATCGATGGCGGTGGTGGTAACGATACGATTTTCGGGTTGGGAGGAGATGACCTCATTTCTTTCACCGCGGGTTCCGGCGGTGGACATTCCAGCATCTATGCAGGCACCGGCAACAATATAATCAGAGGCCTGAGCGGTGGTGGTGACGGGATTAGCACGCTCTATATTGATGGCTATGCATCCGACTTTTCTTTGTACTCAGTTGACGACGATTTCTTTGCTGCAGGGGCTGATATTTTTAACACCATGTCGGGGGTTGACTACATCGCTTTCAGCACGGGGAACGGTGACAACGTTGTGACGCTCGACTTGGCCGAGCTTGTCTCTAATGGCTACACGCGGGCGATATACGGTACTGCCGCGGTTGATGTCCTGCAGGGAGCGTCCGAGAATGAAACCATTCAAGGGCTTGGTGGCGACGACACGCTCGATGGTCTGGGAGGCTCAGATCGTCTCATCGGTGGGGACGGCGCCGACACCTATATTGTCGGACAAGCTGGTGACCTGACAATTGAAACAGCGGACGGTGGCATCGATACAGTTCGTGCGTCGTTGTCCTGGTCCCTGGCTGCGGAAATTGAAAACCTCACCCTCACAGGTACTGCCGCAATCAGCGCCACAGGCAATAGTCTCGAAAACGTGTTGACGGGCAATTCGGCTGCGAACACTCTAAATGGTGGGGCTGGCGCGGACGTTATGTCCGGTGGCGCCGGCAATGATACCTATGTGGTCGATAACATAGGCGATTCGATTTCGGAGGCGGCAAGCGGTGGCGTCGACACCGTCCAAGCCTCGCTTTCCTGGACACTCGATGTCGAACTCGAAAAGCTCACACTCACCGGGACTGGGAACATCAATGGAACTGGAAACACACTTGCCAACACGTTAACCGGCAATGCCGGCGACAACATCCTGAATGGCGGTACGGGGAGCGATACCCTGGTCGGCGGCGCAGGTGACGATACCTATGTCTTAGATGTTTCAACGGATGTGGTGACGGAAGCCGCAAGCGCAGGAATCGACACAGTCCAATCATCTGTCACATTAACTTTGCGTGCCAATATAGAGCGGCTGACCTTGACAGGTACGAGTGCGATCAACGGAACCGGCAATACGTTGGACAATATCCTGACCGGAAATTCGGCCAACAACACCCTGGACGGGAGTTCAGGCGTTGACACGATGATAGGCATGTTGGGAGCAGACACGCTAACTGGCGGCAGTGGGATCGACACCTTCATCTTTGCCACTGGCGACGATGCGGATACCATAACCGACTTTAACGCAGTTGGAACGGACCACGACATAATTGATCTTCGCGGTCTGATATCGATCACCAGCTATACCGACCTGACGACCGATCACATGTCCCAGTCGGGGACTAACGTCCTCATCGACGGCCTCAACGGCGATACGATCACGATCCGCAACGCCACCCTCGCAAACCTTGATGCCGGTGATTTTCTGTTCTGAGCAAGACCATTAAGCTATTGGAGCGATGATTATGATCTCGCTCCAATAGCACTACCCCTCCGAATTACTCACTTGGCCGCAGGAACCCGGTTCGGGGTCAACGATGTCGGCGGCGTCCAGCACGTCGACGCAGCTAGTGAGGTCGCCGACTAAAGCAAGGATTGCCGAATACAAGGCCTGATGAAAACAAGTGGATCGTGGGCGCTGCTTACACCGCTAATCAGGCCGCGAAGTCGGTGCGCCGTTCCCGATCTGTGCTCGCAGGATCAGATAATATCTCGTCGGGAACCTGTGAAAATGACTCGGGACGAACTACTGGTCGCAGGTTCGCTTTGGTCATCCACGGAACCGTGGCACTCGCCAAGAACCGACTGAATCTTGGCCTTCGCTGGCGGCACCAACTCTTCGCGCTCACCTCATACGCTTTCGGAATGCCGTCATCATGGCAAAGTCGAGGTCGAGCGGACTCGGAGGCATGACTGCTCATGCCGGCGAGCAGCCATGAAGAAACAAACAAAACGCGGTGCGCGCAAGGAACTTCTGACCCCCTGACCGGTTCATTCTCCATCAAAGGAGAAAGACCATGGGCATGAACACACCGAAAGACGGCGCACCCGGCACAACCGATCAGTCTCCGCGTTGGGAAGGGCCGCAGGAAAGCCGGCCACGCGGCTACCTTCCTGCAAAGGATGACCCGGATATCGACCGGGATGCTGTAGGCGAGAACAACCAGGAGCCAGAGCGGAACAGCCCTTCGGACGCCCTTAAGACCAGAGAAGACGCCAAGGGCCAGTTTGCGAAATCGCGCGCCGATGGAAAAAGCACTGGAGTCGCAAGCGCGAAGCCGACGGTCGTTACGGGATCGGAAGACGTAACTGGCCATCGCACTCCGCCTGGCGCTAAAGGGCCAGAGAAGGATTGGGACGTCAATTTTGACGAAACAGAGCCTGATCGATCCCGCTGAATACCGGAAGAATAGAGCGCCCGGTAACATTTTTCATCCCGCTATCCAAGGGTAGCGCCGCGAAGCCGCCCGGAGTCGGCATTACCCCAGGTCCCAATGCGCGCACAGGCTTTGTGGGTGTGTTTCAATGAAAGCTCAGGCAAGGCGACGCCCTAGGTCGAGGGCGCCTCAGGTGAGGGAGTTCGACTTCCGGATGCCGCTTTCCCGCCCACGTGACGGTAAGCGGGCGCTACGGCCCAATCAAAGCACTCGGACGTTTTCGGCCCTCGATTTTCCAGTCTTACGGTCTTGCCCTATCTCATAGCTCACTCTTTGACCCTCGCTTAGGGAACTACCCGCTTGCAGGGCAGACACGTGCACGAAAACGTCCGTTCCCCCCATTCTCCGGGGTGATAAAGCCAAACCCCTTGTCTCCATTGAAAAATTTAACTGTCCCAGTGGCCATACCCGATCCTCTGCGTGTGGCAGTTGTTTGTCTTAATCAAACCTATCGTGTGAAAACAGTTTCTACAACTCTCCATTGCCGCTGGGCGATCCAGAACGCCGCGCGGGCTGCGGTGGCGGCAGAGTGTGGAATTCCGCGCCATTGACCCGGTTTTCCAGTCGCCGCGACCTTGCCGCCAGCACGGTCTCCGCGAGTTGTTTCATTTCAGCCTGGCGAGCCTCAAAGGAAAAGACGAGCCAAACCAGTCGCAGCCGGTGGGGCGTTCAGCTTTCACTCTGGTCTCCCTGCGATACCGGCGGTCTGCTGGATGCTTCATGTACAACGTTGCGACCGGAACCACCGGCCGCCCAGCACGTTCCCCTCCGCAGTGAGGAGATCGGCAATGGCCAAGAAGAACCGCATTCCAAAAAAGATCGCCGGCGTGAAGGTGCCAAAGCCTTTACGGAAGTCAAAGATGCTGCGCGCGATGATGGACAATAGCGGTGGGCGTGATGTTCTCGCTCACGCTTTTACGGCCGGCGCGGGTGCGGCAGTGGCGCTATTGATCGGTCAGCGCGAAGGAATGACTGAATCCGCTAAGGTAGCGTCTCGCAAGGGCGTCAACGCCGTCGGCACTGCGGGAAGCGCGCTGCGGGCTGCGTTCTCGGCCGCGATGCAGGTCGTGCACGACTCGGACCCGCCCTACAAACGCAAGCGGAGCCAGAATCATTTCCCTCGCCAGCGCGCGCCGATGCATTAAGGGCAGCGGCGCGCGAACCCGACGACGAGGAAGAAGGAAGTGGTCTCCAGACGATCGAGCGCTTCCTGATCTCTAAATATGGCGACAAATTCGCCTCCCGTCTGATCGTGGCCGCGAGCGTCCGCGCCGTTTCAGTCTTGATCCGGGAACATCCGATCATCGCGGCCCGGCTCCTCGGAGTGGGATTGGCCCGAGCCGGGAAATTGGGAATCGATGATGCCTACAAGTTTCTGCAACGCGGCACGCCAAATGCCGGTTCGGTCGAGCATGAAACAGCGGAAAGCCAGCCTTCCGTTCCTCTCGTTGGTTCCCGTTCGGGAAGTCTTAGCGGGAATGAGTGAGGAAGGGCGCGTTCATAAGGTCAATGGAGCGCGGCACGCTTCGATGACGACTTGCTCCTGCTGATCTTTTTCTTCTGTTGGTGTGGGACGTTCTTCTGTCGGTGTGGGAGGACGGTTTCCTTTATGACATCCATTGCGGCAGAGAAGCCGCTCTGAACGGCCTCGCTAGCCAGACCGAGCGCCTTGGTGCCTTTCTTGGTCGTGGTGCGCGCGGTCTCGCCGATCTCATCGCGATGTTCCGTCAGAACAACGGCGGCAGCTCCCGCACCGGCGGTCAGTGCGTTCGCCAGCATATCCCGGCCTACGTCGCTCGCCACCATGTATCCTAGCATCTTCGACCTTCGCAGCGCCTTCGGGACCTTCACGCCTGCGATCGTTTTTGGAATGCGGTTCTTCTTTGCCATCGTCGTTCTCCTGGTTACATCGTCTTGAACGTCCACTTCCCCTCCGTGGTTCCCGATCGTAACAAAGTCGATGGTCGCCTCCTCAGCGCTTCCAGCCAGGTCGCCCAACTCTGGATCAAGAAAGCTCCTGAATTCAGCTGAAGTTTACGCAGCGGGCGACGATAGGCTCGGCTGGCACGGTCGATGAAATTCAGGCCCGGGACAGGCTTAATTTTTTCAAACGTCCTCGAAAAAAAGACCCTCGTCGCAAAAAAAGGGTCGTTTTCTCGAGGAGCGATCGGCGCTGAATGCGAGCGAACGTCCGGGAGGATTGTCCAACACTTCTGTGGAACCAGAGCCATCCATTCGCGGCTAACAGACCGGCTATCATCGCAGCAGAAGCGCGCGTTCGCAAAGGTCATTTCTAAGTGCCGTGGCAGCAACCGCGGCCTGGCCGATTGCATGACCGATCTGGTCGACTCCAGCGACCACATCGCCCGCAGCATAAAGCCCTCGTACGCACGTCCGTTGGTGCTCATCGACGACGAGACATCCCTCGTCAGTGGCTTTCGCGCCGACTGCAACGGCTAAACTTGAGCGAACCTTAGAGCCTAAAGCAGCGTACACGCTGTCGAACTTCCTCATCCCCGACCCCAGCCAGACTTCCAAAGCGCGCTCGCGCACGCGGTAGCGGTGAACCGGTGCGTCGAGAACCTCGATACCCATCTCCCCTAAAGCCTTTCGTTGCTCTTTGGACAAATTAAGTGAGCCGGTTTCGGAAAATGCGGTCACCTCAGAGGTGTAGCTGCGAAGGAACTTCGCTTCTCCGTACAATCTGTCCCCTTCGCCAACGACGGCAATCGTTCGATCCGTGATCTCATACCCGTCGCATATCGGGCAGTATCTGAGAAGACCTTGACGGAGAGCCTCGTTATGATCGAAGTCTGACATGCGGGGCCTGCGGTTAACAACGCCCGTCGCAATGATAACCGCCTTGGTATGGACGCGCGCTCCCTTCACCAGCAGTTCGAACCCGGGCTCTGCCTGCCGCATTTCCGCGACCTCCGCCCGCACGAATTGAACAGGATACTTCGCCAGATGGCTCCGCATTCGTTCCAGCAGATCGGTCCCGCTAATGCCTTCTGGCCAAAAAGGCTGATTGTGAGTTCTGGGAATGAGCGACGCGCGGCTGTCTGCCCCGTCGGCGACAAATACCGACAGGCGAAACCTAGCGAGGTAAAGCGCCGCGGTGAGGCCAGCCGGGCCGCCGCCAATGACCGCAGCGTCATACATGGGCCATACTCATTCACCCGTCTCCCAATGGAGGGCCAACACCGGTTTTGGTTCCGGCGCGCGCCCAATTATCAGAGGCGATGACAACGGCGGTCGACAGGAACTCGCTCTTCCAGTTTTGAAACGAATCCAACCACACCTTCGGCGCTAGAAAGATGATCGCGTATCGCAGGTTCGTCGCCGGCCACGGCTGGTCGCGCGATATCAGAGGCGCGCCCAGGACAGGCGGTGACCTGGTCGACGATGGTGCAGCGGCGCCGCCGTCACGGCCGGCATGCCTGCCTCGAGACACGCAGCTATAAAGGCCTCGCGAGCTACTTCCGTCGGCGCCAGACCGCTCAACCCCCGCCTGCATGTCACAATCGCTCGGTCATAGCAGGCCCCGTGTTTTTGCGGCCATTCGTTTTCCAGGAAATCAAGCGCCTCATAGACGCTGCTGAATGTTCGATCCATCCCAGCCCGAAGGGTGACGCCTAGTGGATGGCTCCAAGGAATATCGCGCCTGCTCATCTCCACTCCTCCTGTCAGATCTTTTCTTGAAATGCGGGTCCAACCTTCTCCGGCTGACCTTGCAATCATTGGGAGGCCAAACGGCCTCCCGTATTTCAAGGTGTGGATACCGTTACGACCGCTTGCCACGATCGCTTCCGCCACCGTCACCATCGCTTGAGGACTGGCCGCCCTTTTTCCCGGCTTCGGCGGCCCGCTCCGGGTCGTTCTTGAAGTTGCCGCTGGACGCTTCACCGCCCTTCGAGGCGGCTTCACGCTGCTTATCGTCATCCATGGATGCAAAGCCACGCTTCGACGTATTGCGGGATTGCTGCCCTTTATTGCCTTGGTCTTGGCCACGGCCACCCGATTGCTGGTTAGGCATTTTACATTCTCCTGTTTGGATATCGGTCGTTCGCGACGACTGGTGATCTAACTGTGATCACGGCAAGTGGTTCCGGAAAAATCCCCGGCATGCGCAATTTTCTTGGGCGGATTTGCATTGTTTAATGGCCCGTTTAAAAAACAGATAGCTGTCACATGGTCTCTCGGGCCGCGACTGTGCCGCTAGAGAGATAACCCGGTGTCGCGCCTTATCTTGTAGCACCGGCCGACGCCGTGATTGACGTACGGTGCGCGGTGATAGTCCCACCGTCAGTCAAGCGCTTTCATTGGCGGTCATGCTGATGAGGTGGCAGAGGCCGGCCACCCGGATCTTCTGCGCGCTCTTGCACGCGAAATGGGAGCGGTTGCACCGGCCCCCAGGCCGGGTCCCGACACTGAGCGGGCAAAGTCCATCTTCCGACCTTCAAGGTGAACATCTTCCGACATCACTTCGACAGGGAATACTCGTCCCGATTCCTTGTGAACCCGCTCACCTTTCCGCCGCGTTTAAACGCTGCATGCAAACACGGTTGCAGCGTAATACTATCCAGCCGCACTTGAGTTGTTGACGCAGGATTGAAGTTTCCGCCGGGTGATCGTCGCCAGCGGATACCCGCACCTTTCATCTGCTCTTATTAGCATGGCCATCCAGTCACTTATCGCTATGCGCAACTTGGACCGCCCGCTGAGACGCTGCGATTGACTCAGAGCCGTAGCTCAGGCGCCGCCTGTCAGTTCGATGATGATAGCCGCCATCTCGACAGCTTCCGCCCTGCTTAAAGGCCTGGCCAGTCGTTCGTCCTATTGGTGGCTCGCGACCGTCCAGAGCCGGCTGTCATGGTCGGAAACCTATTGAATCACATGCGGTCGAGAACAACGTCTTGCACCTCATCCCGCTGTCGGCCGCCGATCGCTGCCGCAGCAGAGGCAATGAATGCGCCGATTATGAGAGATAGCGCGCCTAGCATCGCAGTGGTTGCAGCTGCCTTGCGTCCTTTGTCCGCGGCTTCTTGGGCTGCAAGCTTTGCATCGTCAACGCGTTTTAAAACAGCGTCAACGCGCGCTTTGGCATCGGTTTCCGAGAGCCCGGTGCGGGATGCCACAATCGTTGCAAGATAGCTTTTGTCCTCGGCAGGGATCTCTCCTTGAACGGCTCCTTGCAGAAGAATTCTCGACACTTCAGACGCGATATTGTCCTGAGGTGGTTTCGTCTGAGGAGGGTTTTGATCGGCTCGAAGCAAGGTGTCGGTGAAATAGGAGGTTGAGAGATCGGTCACCGACGATTCTGACGATGCCGATGCAGCCCCCGCAATGCTTGCAGCTGTGGCGGCCTGGCCAACTGCCTGAGCTCCGGCACCTGCTAGCGAAGTGAGTGAAGACGCTAGGAAACCCACCACAAAAACCGTGGCGACTGCCCAACTGATCAACCCGTGCGCGGTGTCGCGAAAAAACACTTCGTCAGAGTGAATGGCCGCCCATTTGGTGCGAAGGCGCCCGGTGAGGTAGCCACCCAACGCCGCCGACAGCCACTGGACGACCACGAGCCAAATGGCAGCGGTGACGCCGATCGATTCTGCCGAAGCGCTTTGCCCCGGCCAAGGGGAGATCATTGTCAGCCCAACGCCGGAGCCCAGAAGCAATAGAATTAAAGTAACGCCTGTCGCGGCAAAAGCGCCGCCGAAGATCGGTCCCCATGACATCGCGGACTTGGAGGATTCGATCGGGGCGGCGCCGCCGCTCGTACCGGTGATGGACATGAATGCCTCCTATCGCATGAAAAGCAAAAGGAGAATAATGATCGGCAATGGAATGCCGAGTAGCCAGAGAAGAATACCGCGACCCATGGCCTGCCCTCCGATTTTGAGCATTCAGTTATGCGGAGATGTAAACGCTGGAGTATGTTCAATGTTCTGGAGGTCTTTACTTTGAAGAGTCGCAGGACCACCGTACGCCGCGTAGATCGGTCCTAATCGCAGATCCTGCAGCAGATCGCCACGGACAAGCGGCAGGGCAGGGACCGGGAACGTCCCCACCTTCGGCAAATTTCCGCGCCTCAGGCGCGCCACGGCGGGGGCAGGCTGGCGATGACGGCACATCAGCCTCCAGGCACGCGGCCCTGAAAACTTAGCGGGCCTCAAGTGCATTTGTGAAGATGCCTCGGACGCGTATTTTCAATGGTGATTTCGTCCACAACGCTGCGATCCGGCCAACGATATCACCGTCCGGTCGCCTGACGGACGGCGAATACACGTTCTCAAAGCAAGCGCGCCATCATGGTTTATGTTTTTGTTTACGTGCAGCGCGTTCAGCGTCAAAATTGCCGAAGGCGCGAGGACGCTCTGGAACTTATCGCCTTAACACGCATTTTTAGCCGCAATCGGCGTGGGGGAGGTAAGCCGTGGAAAATGCATTCATTCGTAAGCTTGAGAGCTTCGCGCAGCTGTCCGACGAAGATCGCCAATGGCTGCAATCGCTAATTGGTCGGGTAAATGATGTTTCGCCTGACCAGGACCTGATAAGGGAAGGCGACAATCCTGAAAACGTTCACCTGATCCTCGAAGGCTTCGCCGCGCGCTACAAGATGACAGCGAATGGAAAGAGGCAGATATTCGCCTACCTGATCCCCGGTGACTTTTGCGACGTGCATGTGGCGCTCCTAAGGAGGATGGATCATAGCATTGCAACGTTGAGCCCGTGCCGTGTTGCTATGCTTTCGCCCAGCACCATAATTGAGATTACCGAACGACGGCCTGCCCTGGCCCGTGCATTGTGGGTGTGTTCACTGGTCGATGAAGCCACACTGCGGGAGTGGCTCCTCAATGTGGGACAACGTTCCGCACGAGAACGTATCGCACATCTATTCTGCGAATTGCATGTAAGAATGAGGGCCGTGGGGCTGACAACGGATGGCTCGTTCGAATTTCCGCTGACCCAGGAGGAGCTTGGGGACACCACGGGTCTTTCTGTCGTACATGTAAACCGGAGCCTGAAGCAACTCCGCGAGGCAGGCCTTGTAACGATGAGAAACGAGCGGATCATAATTCCCGATGTCGAACGGCTAAAAACGTTCGCAGGCTTCGATCCGGCCTACCTGCACTTAAGAGGGCCCGCGCCTACGGCCACCTCCACCTTTTGACAAAGCGTGCCGGGAAGGTTGGAACGACGCGGCCTATAGGCCGTGTCGGTCAACCGAAATATTAACACCAAACACGATCGTTCCCGTTTCATCAGCCACCACCATTCGCCAAGCTTTGCCTTGCCATGATTGATCGCCATCGCTGAGCATTTGGCCGGCTGTCCGGACCGACTCGCTGCGAACTCTATCCATATCAGGAAGCTCTGTACCGACATCGTCGATTGTGATTTCCCCATCCGCCACATGAAAGAAATACCGTGCCATGTTTATGCTCCGTGGATTTGCAACTGACCTCGCGTGCAGCGTTGAAATGCGGCGGATAGCTGAGCGGGTTCGCACGGTTTCGGAACGCTTACTCCGTTTTGAAATGGTGCGGGAAGATCTTCGTGCTGAAGGGCCGATGATACGATGAACGGAATGTCTTGCGCGACCAGAGCTTCAGCAAGTTCGATGCAGGGGCCGTCTTTTAATAGCACATCGAGAACAGCGAACGTCGGCGTGTTGCGGGCCAGCCACTGCCGTGCCTCACTACAAGTACTGAAGGAAGCCGTCTCGTACCCGCTTTTCTCCAGCTGCCACTCAAGGTCCAGAGCTATCAACGCCTCGTCCTCGACGACCATCACGGGACCGGTTCTCGCCGAAGGTGCGACCGATGCCATTTCGCGTGCAAGCGCGCCCAGGAGATCGGGGGAGCCGCCGTCTGCACACTTCGCCAGCCTGACCGCCAATGAGAGTGCTTGATTACCGGCCGGGCTGCCAATCTCGCAGCGGTTATCGGCGCACCATCTACGCACCGCCGTAATGACAGCGTCGGCCCGGGATTCTTCAAGATAAAGTAAATTCAGTAGAGACAAGGCGCTCTGCTCCATGTGTTGGGCGGGAGCGTGGAACATCTCTCAAGCGGTCACAGCCTAGGAATGCACGTGAAACCGATAATGACAGGATAGGCCCATCCTCCTAAACCGGCCATTAACTATGTTAAGTCCGATGAGAAAATTGCGCATCCAGGTCAGCGCTTTAGTGCTTTGCGAAGGACCGGGCCATCTGAAAATAAGCGAGTTTTCCGGTTTCTCACTGTGGCCAAAGATTGGCAGTCCACACCAGTGAGAAAGGGTCGGCTAGGGCGCGACGGGGAGGCTGCATGCGCGGGTTCGCGGCAACTCGAACGCGATGTGACCCTCCGGATCTGAAAGAAGTCGCGACGAATTCAACAATTCCGCCGCTCAAACCCAAGGAATCAACGAAGTCCGCTTTGGAAGATTGAGTCCGCCCGCGATTTTGCCCTCGATCAAACGAGTCAAGTATCGACGCGAGAATGAAGCGTTGATATTCCTCGCCGTCGTTGAAGTAACCCATCAGCGGGAGCGGATGATGATCGAGGAACTCCTCACCAAAAATAAGCTCTGGTCCGCGGCGCGGAAGGCGGCGAAGCCGGATTATTTCGAACGCCTCTCGAAATTGCAGCGGCCGGAATACCTCTGGATCGGTTGTTCCGACAGCCGCGTACCTGCCAATGTTATCGCCGGCTTAGAGCCGGGCGAGGTCTTCGTACATCGCAATGTTGCCAATCTCATTCATCCGACCGACCTTAATATGCTGTCCGTAGTTGAATACGCCGTGCATCAGCTCGGCGTGAAGCACATCATCATCTGTGGTCATTATGGATGTGGCGGCATCCGCGCCGCAGTCAGCGGCGAGCGCTTTGGGTTGATCGACCACTGGCTGCAGCCTGTGCGCGACGTGTCGAGTACGTGCTTCGAATGCCGGGAAAGTGGTGGCTGGAGCGAAGCGGATCTCGACAAGCTCTGCGAGGCCTCGATCATCGAACAGGTCGAGCGCCTGGCTCGCACACCTACATTGCGGGCGGCATGGCAAGAGATGAAGGATGTCTCAATTCATGGCTGGGTTTACGGGCTGAAAGATGGGCTGCTTTCGGATCTGGGTTGCACGGTTACAAGAGACCGGTTCGCGGCTTCTCCTCCTTGTAAATCGCCCTCGACCGCGCCGATGGCGACGTAAGCCAGTATCGGGTCGGCTTCGTCACCTTCGTCGTCATACATGGGTCGCCGGTCCACCTTTGACGTTGGTATGCTCATTCTGCCGAGGGTGAGGAGCTGCTGTTCAAAAACAAATCACGACGCCGGGCCAGCCAGGCTACCGCTTTGTAATTTAAGCAAATATTTCTCGATATCGCCGCTACAGGCCTCTTTAAGCTCGGCCACGGAATAACCCGCAGCCTCTGCCTTGAGCCAAAGCGCCTTCGCTTCAAGTCGAAAATCGGCCTTTTCGTTGCGATCTTTCCGAAAGCTGACAAGCTCCGGGATCCTTGATTTCAACCAGTCTTTGATATCTTGCATGCCGCGCTCCTCGCTTTCGCTTGGGAAACGTTCGATGAACAAGCAAGGTTCCAAGGTCACAGGCGACCCCAAACGATCGACTCCTCGGGTATGCAGTTTACATTCGATCCTCTGTTACCATTTCGCAGCTGGTTGCCATGGCCGGCTCATTCTGCAGCTTCATGGTCGCCGGCATAGTCCGCACATCGTGGGTGGGCGCCGGCTGCGGCGCCTTGATCGGTGCCTTTATGCGATTGACGCTGTAGCCGATATCCACGCAAATGCCGCGCTTGCCTGACCCCCCGGCGCTGTCAGCCAACGTTGATCCAGTACAGATGGCCCTTCTCCGGAAGGCCCGCCCGTTGCCAGCGCCTTCTGGTCCATATCACGTGCTGCCATCGCGACCACAGCACCTTGGGTGGTAACTAGCACGCTGGATTGCCCAGAGCGCAAAGTCGCTGCGGCTGCCGATCTCGGTCGTTTCGATGACTTTCCTCCTGATTTGCATGGACAATTGCCGTATTTCGGTATCAGCAATCCCAGTCAGCCTATTGGCATGACATGATATGTTTCCATCGGTGGCACAGAGATCAGCGGGCATGACAGCACAGTTCGATATGTTTTCAGACGAGGTTTGCTCGACACTGCCGAAGGCCGGCCGCCAGGCGCAGCTGAAACAATCGACGCCGAGCCCGATGAGTGAAGACGGTATGGTTGACCATCTGGAGAACACGGGTCGGTACCGTGTTCTCCGAAAACTGGAGCCTCGTGCCGTTGCGACCACAATTCGCCCCGAATTCGCCTTGAGAGGCGTCATCCTTGATACTGAAACCACCGGCCTCAATCATCGCAAAGACGAAATCATCGAGATCGGGGGCATCGCATTCACCTTCGATGCGATGGGAACTGTCGGGGACGTCATCGGGGTATATGGTGGATTGCAACAGCCGAGTGTGCCCATTCCTGCGGATATCACCAAGCTGACCGGCATTACCGACGCGATGGTCGAAGGTCAGGTGATCGACACAGAGGCGCTCAAGGCGCTGATCGATCCTGCCGATCTCATTATCGCTCACAATGCCAGCTTTGACCGGCCGTTTTGCGAAGTGTTTTCCGAGACGTTTGCGCGCAAGGCCTGGGCTTGCTCCAATGCGGAAATTGACTGGTCAGCGCGGGGGTATGAAGGCACCAAGCTCGGCTACCTGATCGGGCAGGCAGGCTATTTCCACGATGGGCACCGGGCCGTCGATGATTGCTTCGCACTCCTGGAAGTTCTGACGCGCGAGACCTCAGGCGAAATGCGGACCGCATTTGCAGAACTCTATCAGGCCAGCCAGCAGGCTCGCGTTCGTGTCTTCGCCGAAAACAGTCCGTTCGACATGAAGGACCATCTGAAATCCCGTGGATACCGCTGGTCTGATGGAAGCGACGGCCGCCAAAATCCTGGTGGATCGAAGTCGATGAGGACGCACTGGACAACGAGTTCCACTATCTCCGGACCGAAATCTACCACTGGCCGGACGCCGATCCGCCCATCAAGCGGCTGACCGCCTTCGACCGCTTCAGGGCGTGATGCCACACAGTTTCAACAACGGGAGAGTGACCTATCAGGGGCGACCAAAGCCGTTTCCCGGGATCATCTTGTTTGACAGTTGTTCCTTTGGGCCAGGTCGTTCAGTTTCGCGGGTTGGTTCGCCCATCCCAGTAGTCAGGGGCCAGGTGCTCGGCGCAGCGCCATTCGGTGATCCCGTGGCCACGCTCTTTGCCGAAGGCGCCCCACTTCACGCAGCCAGGATAATCGCAGTAGTGATCGAAGTGCAGGGGAGCTGCCGACTGTGGGCTGGTTCGTTCGTCTGACATGTCATTCTCCTGACGGCAGCAGAA
>UCMT01000061.1 GCA_900473795.1 Hyphomicrobiales bacterium
TCCTCGGCGCCCTCAAGGAAGTGTGTGAGCTCGTTCCTCCGAGTTTCCAAGTCTCCCAGACGTGGCGCTCCGCATGGCGCAGGCCGTGACCGGCAGGACCGGGCGTCATCGCCACCAACCACACCTATCACGGCAATACCGCTGCCGTGTCGCAGCTCGCGACCCGCATGCCGCCGGTCGGCGGTTTCGGCGGCCATGTCCGCTATGTGCCGGCGCCTGACGGCTACCGGCCGCTCGGCGGCGAACCGGGGAGAGGTCTTTGCCCAAGCCTGGTCGGCGGCGGTCGAACAGGCGATCGAGCAACTCCAGGCGACGCCCCATGGCTTTTCGGCCCTGAGTATAGACCCGTTCTTCGCCAATGAAGGCTTTCCCGATTTGCCGGCTAACTTTCTCGCCCCGGCAATTGCTGCGGTGTAGAAGGCGGGCGGGCTGGTGATCTGCGATGAGGTACAGGCGGGCTTCGGCCGCACCGGCACGCATATGTGGGGTCATCAACGGGCCGGCATCGTCCCTGACATCGTCACGCTCGGCAAGCCGATGGGCAACGGTCATCCGATCGGCGGCGTCGTTGCCAATACCGAGACGCTGAACGCCTTCCGCAAGGCCTTCCGCTATTTCAACACGTTCGGCGGTAATCCGGTCTCCTGGGCAGCGGCGATGGCGGTGCTCGACGTGCTGGAACAGGAGAAGCTGCTGGAAAACGCCCGTGTCTTCGGCGACCATGCCCGGCAAGGTCTGCAGTCGCTGGCGCAAAAGCATGGACTGATCGGTAATGTCCGCGGCAGCGGACTGTTCTTCGGCGCCGAACTCGTGCTCAACCGCGATGAGAAGGCGCCGGCAGCCGACATCGCCACCACCGTCATCAACCGGATGCGCGAACGCGGCGTGCTGATGGGCAAGCTCGGCATCCATCAGAACGCCACCAAGATCCGGCCGCCGATGCCGTTCAGCAAGGATAATGCCGATCTGATGCTGTTGATGCTTGATGATGTCTTGGCGGGTCTTTGAACTGACCGTGATGTTCAGCTCCGTCGAGTATTGTACGATTGCCCTTCTGCCGAGTGACGGCACGCGACGGCAACGGCTTTTGTACCGAGCTTGGGAGATATTTGCTTTCCAGCAGCTCCCGGCGGCTATGTCCCGGACGCTATCAGGGGATGTCTCAGCCATTCTCCGAACGCCGTGACGATCGGATTTGAAGTTCACGGACGTTCGCTCATGATTCGTGACATGTAAAATTCGACAAAGCGATCTCTGTGATATGAAAACAGGAACAGCGCTGTCCGGCGTTGCTGAGGCAATATGCCGACTATCGGACAAGGGAAACTTCCCACCGGAGGGAAAGACAACGTGGGCGTCATTGATTTTCGGCTTATTCGCCAACTCTGGATGTTTCTCGCCGTCGCTGAGGAGCAGCATTTCGGCCGGGCCGCCAAACGCCTCGGAATGTCTCAACCCCCGCTGACCGAACAGATCAAGGTGCTCGAACAATCCCTCAAGCTCCAACTGTTCGACCGCTCGCGGCGGGGCACCAAGCTAAGCGCCGCAGGTGCTGCGCTTCTTCCCGCAGTTCGCAGATTCGCGAATCAGGTCGAGCAGTTGGAGAGCGTTGTGCGGGAGGTGGCGGCCGGCCAGTCCGGCGTTCTCCACATCGGTGCAATTACCTCCGCCATGCTCGACACCGTGCCGCCACTTTTGAGCGGACTCCGGGAAACCTATCCCAATCTGACAATGTTCGTCCGCGAGATCGACAGTGTAGAGGCTATTCCGGGCCTTGAGGCCGGGGAACTGGATCTAGCGTTTGTACGCCTTGAGGGCGAAGTTAGCAGCGGTATCGCAACAATGCCGCTAACCGAGGATCGTCTTGCGGTGGCAATGCCGAAAGATCATCCACTTGCCAAACTCCCGCGCGTTCGCCTGAAGTCGCTAGAGTCTGAACATCTGGTGATGTCGTCCAGGCAGGTCAGCCCCGTCTATTTCGATATGCTGGTTTCGGTGTGCCGTTCACATGGATTTGCTCCCCGTGTGCTCCACGAGGTGAGGTCGGTGTCGTCGCAGATCGCCTATGTCGGCTGCGGTCAGGGCCTTGCGCTCGTCCCCGCAGCAATGCGGAAACTTGCTCCTGAAAATGTCGTAATACGACCGCTCAAGGAACGGGTGATGGTTGTCACCGCCGCGCTCGCGTGGAACAGGAACCGATATCATCCCATGGTGGATGTCGTCGTTTCGCGATTGAAATCCCGTGACAAGGTACACGAAAAGATCGTGTGAGAGCGAAGCTGGCGAAGGCGACAATCCGAGAGAAGACCGGAACGAGACGGACCGGCCTCATTGCATCTCAATTACGAAGTCCGCGATGGCGCTCCACATAGCAGGCGGGTTCGAATACATCGGGAAATGGCCGCAGTTCGCAATCTGTGCAAGCCGGACGCCGTTCGATTGGATGTGCGGGAGATAGGAGAGCGTCTTGAATTCTTCCCCGTGCATGAACATTTTTGGGCATGGCAGGCCGAGGAACTTAGAAAGCAGATCGCCATTGTCGGATAGGTCGACCATGGATTCGAAGATTGCGCGCACGGCGCCGGCGCGAACCTTCTGGCGAAGGCTCGCGGCATAAAGCGCGCTGGAAAATGCCGGAGCCGCGTGGGTCCGCTCAATGAAATCGTCGAAGAAGCGCTCGGCGTCCGCTACGGGATAGTCGAGGATCTGCCTGGACAGGAAGCAATCTTCCGGAGCAAGGTTGCCCTTGATGTCGATGAAGCTGATCACGCGTTCCGGATGGCGGTGTGCCAGCATCAGGGCCGTGAGTCCGCCCATGGAATGGCCAACCAGATGGAATCTGTCGAACTTGACTTCGTCAAGGACATGCAGCGCAGTCTCGACGAGAAACGGTATGGACGTCTTCGAAAGGTCGGAGCAGATCGTCTCTCCGCAACCCGGCGCGTCGAAGGCGACGAAGGGGTGGCCATCGAAGGCACGCTGCCGGATGAAATCCGCATAATCCTCCTTGGTAGAACCGAAGCCGTGCAGAAAGAGGAATGGCGCACGCGCGCCATCGCGCTGGATGGCCGAAATCTTCATGTCGACGCCGTCCCGATTGTGATGGAACGTGATCCTGCGAAACTGCTGGTTCATCCGGGAATTTCTTTCTGTCTGGCCTTGGCGGCAGCAAGGCTATCAAGGTGATCGTCATCAGAGGTTGCGGCGTTCGGCGACGGTTGGGACGGAAACTGGATGAGAAAGCCTGCATCCCTTCGAAGGAGCAAACGATTACGCCAGGCGATCGACGAAGCGTCGGATGCCGTCGCAGGCGTTTCGCAGCGTATCGGTATCGAGTGCGTAGGCGAAACGGATGTACGGGCCGAGACCGAAAGCGCTGGCGTGAACGACCGCGACGTCGCATTCCTCCAGAAGCGCAATGGCGCCGCCGCCGCTGCAGATGATCGTGTCCTGCCAAGTGACATCGAGCCCGTTCTTATTGCCGAATTTCGCTGCGTATCGAAGTCGAGTTCGCCCGCGGCGACGCGGTCAATCATCCGGTAGGTTGCGGAGGGCTTGGCGGCGGCAAGATGCCGGTTAAGCACTTCGGTGTTCATGCCTTGTCTCTCCAGGCGGCGAGACCCAGGAGTTCGAGGCTTGTCTCGCCCTTGGCAAGCCTGTCCATCATGACTTTTTCCTTGGCCGCGCGAACCTCGCCAATGGCAAGGGTGTGCTCGATTGCGGAGCGTGGAAGGAGCAGCACGCCATCCTCGTCGGCAACGAGGAAATCACCGGCTGCAACGGGCACGCCGCCAAAAAAGATGGGAGCACCGACGGAGGGGACGCTTGCCTTGATCGTCCCGCGCATGGAGATGCCGCGCGCAAAGACCGGAAAGCGACGCGCGGCGAGGGCAGTTATGTCACGCACGCCGCCGTCGATCACCAGGCCGACAATGCCGGCTGCTTCCGCCGCAACCGTCAGCACTTCGCCCCAATACCCGGCGAGATAGTTGCCGGTGGTAACGACCAATACGGTGCCCCGCGGTGCTCGTTCCATGGCGATATGGATTGCCAGGTTGTTGCCTGGAGCGCAGGCAAGTGGATAGACGGGTGCCGCGATCGCAGCGCCTGCCCAGACCGGACGTATGGCGGGATCGACCGAGCACGGAAGTCCGGAGGCCTCGAAAAGTGTCGAAGTGCCGAGAACGAGCGCTCGGGAAGCGGCGCCCTCGGGCAGGGAGGGGGCGGAACTGGCAATCATCAGGCTTTCCTCTGAAGGAGATGGTAGCCGAGCGCTTCGCGTGCCTGCTTCAATGTCTGGCCGGCGGCAATGGCTTCGCGAATCTTCGTTTCGACGGCCTCGATCTTGCGCGCGACTTCGGCCACCTCGCGGGCCCGCCCTCGAGGCACGATCACGACACCGTTCGCATCCGCAACCACAATGTCGCGCGGCACGACCCGTGCCTGGCCGATCGAGACCACGTCGTTGACGGCGCCAACCTCGACCCGGTCTTTGCCGGTGCGCATGAAGCGACCGCGGGTGAACAGCGGATAGCCGTCGCCGAGCGCCTTGGAGACATCGCGGCAAACGCCGTCGATGACGGTGGCCGCGAAACGCCGCGCACCGGCATATTGGGTCATGATGTCGCCCCAGACTGTGCAGTCCGTGCGTCCGCCATTGTCGATCACCACCATGTCGCCTTCCGCGACGTCGTCGGTAAAATCGCCAACCGTCCCCGGGGGATTGGCCGCGGAGACGTATTTCACCGTGAATGCTGGTCCGACGACGGTTCCAGCGTAGTTGGCAAGTGGCATGACATCGAAGCACTGTCCGCCGAGGCCCAGTTTGTCGAGCGCGTCGGAAACGCCGGGGGTGTCGAGTCCAGCGAAAAGCTCGACCAGTTCGCGATCTTCGTTCGTCATTTCGCCTGCTCCTGGTTGATGGCTTCGAATTCCTTGTCGTGCATCACGTCTTCGACCGAACGGCCCGCCCGGACGGCGGCGACCATACCGTCCTGCCGTCGCGCGATCCGCTCGCCGAGATCGAGGACTTCCCCAATGCGGGCCGCCGGCACGAAGACCGTGCCGCAACGGTCAGCGATCACGTAGTCGCCTTCCTGCACCGTCACACCCGCCATCCGGACCGGCTCGCCGGAACTCACCTGCACGACACGGTTGCGGGCGCTGACCATTGTCACGCCGCGGCCGAAGACCGGATAGTCAATTGCTTCGCTGCCCTCGATGTCGCGGCTGAAGCCGTCGATGACCGAGCCGCGCAGGCCGCGCGTCTTGGCCGCATTCGCGAGGATGTCGCCCCAGCAGGAGATGCCCTCGATACCGCCGGCGATGACGAGCACGCGGTCGTTGGTCTCGACGCGCCCGATCACCGGCGAAATCAGATGCACCGTCGGCGCCGTGCCCGTCTTCGGGCCGAGCTGGATCGTGCTCGCACGCCCTACAATCTTCGGGCATGCCCACAGCGGGCGAAGTCCGACGGTCGCGCCGGGAAGGTTGAGGAAGTCGAGCGCGTCCGAAACCGTGTTGGTATCGAGTCCCGCGAGGCGGTCGAGGAGAGGAAGGGGCGTCATTGCGTCTTGTCCGATATTGTTTCAGCAACAAGTGTCCTCCAACTTCGTTCTTCTGAAAATTACTAAGGAAGGATTGCTGTGATAGCTCTGGCGAATGACAGGCCGGATGATCTCGCCGGAGAACCGCCGGCTTGAAATGCCTTCCTGCCGCAGAGACTGCGCAGTGGGGCGTCGGCTAGGGCAATCCAGTTCCCGACGTCTTCTTCACCGACCAGCCCATGGAAGGCCCGTCGAACACGCGCAATCGTATCCACTCGCTTCAACTCCCGCTCCATCCGCCGCTAAAAGCCGGATGGTCAGATGAAATCTGAGGGGGGGTCAAAATTGCGCACGCGGGAACACACAGTTCGAAGCCCAGATGCTCCATCCGCTGCGCCATCAACGACCGGCTGACTGGATGCCGTCGCGCAGATGGATCGCTTCCTGCCGGTAAAGCGGAAGACCGTCAGGATATTTGGCGACGCGATATAGCACTACTTTGGCAGATTA
>UCMT01000046.1 GCA_900473795.1 Hyphomicrobiales bacterium
GGGACGAGAGGAGTATGGCACAGGCGCAAAAGGCGGGGATGGACGGGGATGATTGGCGGGGGCAGGTCACTTGAGCGATTGCGACCAGCGTTTCTAGCCCGACGCGACACACGGTCATTGGCAAGCGGCGTTCTGCGACAGAATTTTCCTTAATCCGCCGCAAGACGACACGACCGCCGCCTGCGCAACACGGTGATGGTTCAACCCCACGGAACCGCACGCGGCGGCCGCGGATCGCCATCAATGCGCGACCTCGGAAGCTGCCGACATCAGTTCTGCGGGGTTCAGCGCCCGGCAGACGTTTCGGCCTTCCTGTTCAACTTCCGTGAAGCTCCAGCGCACCACGCCTTCGCGATCGAGCAGGAAGTGGCCGACAAGCTGCATGTGGCCCGTCAAGCTCACTTGCCGATCGGCTTCCGTGATTTCGTAGCCGTCCTTTTTGCTGAGAAGGTCCCCCGCCGTGGGCGGGTCCATCGGTTCGGGCAACTCGCCTGGTATGTCGACCCGCATCGTCATGACCTCGTCCATTCCGACCTTATGCGGCCAGTCCGTCTCATTCTGTGTGAACTCGATGATCGGCAAGCCGAAGGCGCGGTGCGAGGCCCGTGCCGGGTCGGAGGCGGCAAGAAGATTGGGTATCGGATGGTAGCGGAAATAGAGGCGCGCGCGCTCGACAGGGGTGTTGACCACCGCCAGCGTCTCGACACCTTTCTCGCGCAGGGCCGCGTTGAGGTCTGCCATCGCCGCCACATGGCGCCGGCAGAACGGGCAATGCAGGCCGCGAAACAAGCCGATCAGCAACGGGCTGCGGCCGCGAAAATCATCAAGTGCGACCTTCCCCTCGCGCGAGATCGCATCCAGCACGATGTTCGGGACCCGGTCGCCCGGTTGTAACGGATGGTCGATAGAAAGCGTAGACATGGGCAACCTCCTCGCCCCCAGTCGGGAAAAGGCGGCACGACACGTGCTCTAGGGCCGAGCCGATCCCGGGCGCAAACGTCCTGCTCGAAGACAAAACAGCGCCCGGCCTCCGCGCCGTCGCCGAGGTCAGGACCAAGCACTGCAAGGCCCGACCTCTCGCCTTACCGGCTTAAGAATGGCCCCACATTGGCTCGCGAGCAAGCGTAAACAGCGAAGCCGAACGAACGTCCAGACTCGCGTCACGCAATGCCCCGCACCCGACAGCCTCAGTGGCCCGACAGGACGAGCGTTTGCACAGGGAGCAGCACCGCCTGCATCCGCAGGATCATGGCGTGGACAAGTCCGAGCGCGTCCACCATATGAAGGTACAGCCATTGCAGCGTGCCGATGTTCTCGTCTGCGAGCGCGTCGTGGTTGTTGGTATAGGCATTGGCAATGCAGCTGCTTCCCGGCGGAATGCCTTCCAGTTCCCCAGCATAGAGCGGCTCCAGAAAGACAGTCAGCGTTCCCGGCGCGCCCATTTGCTGGACATCGACAAGCTGATCCGTCGGCCGCAATTGCCCGGCGGCGATGACATCCTGGACCACGGTCACGACCATCGGAATGATGGTGAAGGGCTTGCCGACGCAGGTCGCCTCGGCGATCATTCCCGGCTTCATCACTTGTGCCTCGATCTGCCCGAAACCGGCGATGAGGGCCACTCGACCTGCCTCCGCCGGCACGAGAATACCGGCGGGCCGCAGCATCGAGTTGACGATATCGCCGGGCCGCAGCGAAAACTGCTGGACCGAGCCGGCGACGCCCGCCCTGACGAGCGTCTTGTCCAGCTCGACCTGCGATTGTGCCTGGGCGGCCTCGGCGCTTGCCTTTTGCGCCGGCAGCAGCACCGCGATCTGTGTCTCCAAGGTCTTTTTCTTTGCGAGCGCCGCGTCAACGGCGCCCTTGCGGCTGTCGATGGACGTTTGCAGACGTTCGACCTCGCGCCTGGACACGGCATCGCTCTTCAGCAGCTGCGCCTTCATCTCGTATTCGTCCACCGCCATCTGATAGGCGCCCTGCGCCTCCTGGATCAGGCCATCGGCGCCCGCCAGTTCGGTCCGCGCCACGTCCGTCGCCGCATCGACTTCCGCGATGCGCCGGCGGGCGGTCTCGATCGCGGCCTTCTGCTCGGACCCGTCGAGCCGAAAGAGCGGAGCGCCGGCTTCGACCTTCTGGTTGACGCCGACATAGACCTCTTCGACGCGCCCGACCGTTTCCGGCAGGATCGTCACGGTGCGGAAGACAGCCGTGACGTTCTTCGTCGAGGGATGGAAGTAGAAGATCAACGTGATCAGCGAAATGGTGAGCAGCAGGCAGGCGGTAATCCCCCAGCGCAGCTCGTACCACACGGTGTAAAGATTAATTTCGCGGCCGATCCGCTTTCCCTGGGCATATCGGCGATAAAGATAGTCGGGGAAGACCGTCAGCATTGAACAGAGCAACAACTCGAACATGTTCAGATCCCTCCCCCGTGCCCGACCACCTTGGGCGGAGATTCGGCTGCCTCGGCCGGCTCTTCAGACAGCGGTGCCGGCTCCTCTGTTTTTTCGGCCTCGCGCTCCGAGAGTTTCGCCAGCGACTGGGCGATCGAGTCGAGCGGCGTCGAAAAATCGGGGATATGGACGAAGGCGAGCAGCAGGCCGGCAATCCAGTAGATATGGTTGTGCGTGAAAAGAGAGATCAGGCACAGAATGGCGACGATCTCCATCTGAACCTTGCTGGTCCGGTGCGCCCGGCGCTCCGGAAGGGCATGAAGCTGAAAATACAAGTTGCCGACGACGAGCACGGCGATCAGCAGAAAGGTCACGACGCCGTTGAAGAGATAGTCGGTTTGCCCAGGTTCGGTGATGAAGATCGGCAAGTGATGAGTTGCGGCAGGATGGATCGATTGCGCCATTGGATCCCCTCTACGAACGCGCCCGTATGACGTCCGTCGCTATTGTAGCGCGCTTCCCTTTTTTTAGCGATGGCGAATGACTGGTTCCGGCGCTGGACCGCGATCGCGGCGGGACAGCCAAGAATGACCGGCGGCCGCGATCACCCTTGCTCGCGGCCGCGCAAACGGCGGGATGAAGGCGCCCTCACCCCTCGTTGTGGTTCTCGTGGAAACCGGCACTGCCCTTGCGCCAGTAGCCGGCGGCCTTGATCCAGGAGCGGTTGTGGCCGCGCTCTTCGACGAAATGGCGGCGCAGCAGCTTGACCGTGTCGTTTTCGCCGGCGATCCAGATGTAGCCGTCGCCCGGCGGCAGGCTGAGGCCGGCGGCAGCTTCGAGCAAAGGGGCGGGATCGCTGGCGCCGGCGAGCGGGCGGTGAACCCAGCGGACGTCAAGGGCGGTTCTGGTCGCGAAGGCCTGCTCCTCCTCGCTGCCGGCAACGGCGGCAAGGACGATGGCGGGAACGCCGGGGCGCAGCTCCTCCAGCCGGCGGCCGATCGCCGGCAGCGCCGTCTCGTCGCCGATCAGGAGATACCAGTCGAAATCGTCGGTGACGACGAAGGAGCCGCGCGGGCCGCCGATGCCGAGCTTTGCCCCGGGTCTTGCGGCCGCCGCCCATTCCGTGGCGGGACCGGCCTCGTGGAGGGCAAAGTCGAGCACCAGTTCGCCGCGCGCCGGATCGTGGCGCCGCGGCGTGAAATCGCGCATCGGCGAGGCGACGGTGCCCGCGGGCAAAGCTGGCGCGTCGGGCCCGAGGGCTGGCCAGACGGGCAGCTCCTGCCCGGCCAAGGGCAGGAAGATCTTGACGTGATCGTCATAGCCGGCGCTGACGAAACCGGCGAGATCGTCGCCCGTCAGCGTCACGCGGACCATGCTGGGGGTGAGCCGCTCGGCCGTCTTCACGGTCAAAAGACGGCGGCGCAGTTCGTGGCGGACGCGCGCGACGGCGTGTCTTTCTGTCATGGGATATCCTTCAGTCGGGGGCGGCGCTAACCGCGATTGATCTCGTCGACGGCGCGGCGAAGAATGTCCGCCAGCCGGGCCGCCTCTTGCGGCGGACAGCCCCGCTTGTGGAACAGCGCGGCCTTGATCGCCTGGCGGGCGATCTCCAACGCGTGATGGCCATGAGCTTCGGGGTCCGCGCCCGAAGCCGGGCCCCGCCCCTCGATGACGTCGCGCACGGCATCCATCTTGGCGCCGATGCGGCCGAGATCCTCCAGAATGCGGTCCGCCGAGCCCCGCTCCGCCGCGAGTGCGGCGCGGCCGGCATCGGTGATGCGGAAGAGCTTCTTGTTGCCGTCGGCTTCGGCCGCCGCATGGCCGATTTCATCGAGATAGGTGAGTGCCGGATAGATCATGCCGGGGCTCGGCGCATAAAACCCGCCGGACAGGTCCTCGATGGTGCGGATGAGCTCGTAGCCATGCGCCGGCTGGCGGTCGAGGAGCGCCAGGATCAGAAGCTGCAGATCGGCGGAGGAAAGCTTGCGCCCGGCGCGAAAGCCGCCCGGCGATACAAAGCCTCTTTCGAAGCGCCCGTGCCCGTGGCGGCTGCGCTCGTTCCCGCGCCCTTCATGCTCCCGCCCCTCGCAATCGGGGCGGTGACGGCCGGAGTGGTCGTCGCCATGATGTCCGCAGTAACCGTGACGACCGCGCATGACGTTTCCTTTCGTAAGACATAACGATAGATATATCTTACGATATAACTTTTGATAGAACAAGAGCCCGGCGTTGCGGTTTTTGACTGGCATTTTCAGGCAGGCGGCGCTGACTGGAGTTTAGACGATCTGCCGGCGCCCAGCCGGTTGATTGCCGGCGCGGCGGACCTAGATCAATCGCCATAGCTCAAGGGAGGACGAGAGCATGCAGAAGATCACGCCGTTTCTCTGGTTCGACGACCGGCTCGACGAGGCGCTGGAGTTCTACACGTCGATTTTCAAACAGGCCAAGGTCACCTATCACAAGCACGGGCCGGACGGGAAAACCTTCACCGCGGCCTTCGAACTGGAAGGCCAGGAATTCATGGGGCTGAACGGCGGGCCACACTATCACTTCACGCCCGCCGTCTCCTTCTTCGTCAAATGCGCCGATCAGGCGGAGGTCGACTACTATTGGGAGCGGCTGCTGGAGGGCGGGCACCCGCAGCAATGCGGCTGGCTGACCGACCGCTTCGGCCTCAGTTGGCAGATCATTCCCGATGCGCTGATGCGGCTCTTGAACGACCCGGATCCGGCCCGGGCCAAGCGCGCCACCGACGCGATGATGCGAATGGTGAAGATCGATGTGGCAGGGTTGGAAAAGGCGGCGGGCCAGTAACGGCCCTCACCTCTCCAGATCCTCCTTCAGCCGCCCGAGCAGGTTCACCGCCTGGGCGGCATAGGGACCGATCCAGCGGTCGTGGATCTCCTTGATCGGCAGCGGATTGAGATAGTTCCAGCGCTCGCGGCCCTCGCGGCGGACGATGACGAGGTCCGCCTCCTCCAAAACCTTCAGATGCTGCATCACCGTGCAGCGGTCGAGGGTCGGAAACCGCGCGCACAATTCCCCGGTCGTCTGCGGCTGATCCTTCAGCATATCGAGCATGCTGCGCCGACTGGTGGCGGCCAAGGCCTTGAAGATCTTGTCGTTTTTATCATCGATTGACATGTTATATTTTTATAACATAATAGGGCCGAGAACAAGCAGAAAACAGGAGGAAAGATCATGGAACTGAAGTTCAAGGTCGCAGGCCGGATTGCCAAACCGGTCTCCGAGGTTTTCGAGGCGGTCGTCGATCCCGCGCAATTGTCACGTTATTTCACCACCGGCGGCGCCAAGGGTCGGCTCGAGGCCGGCGCCACCGTCACATGGGATTTTCACGATTTTCCCGGCGCCTTCCCGGTGAAGGTGGTCGATGTCGTCAAGGACAAGAAGATCGTGCTGCAATGGGCCGCCAATGAAGCCAACCGGATGGAGGCCGACAATGCGGGCGCCGGCTATGACACGACCGTGACGATGACCTTCGAGCCGGTCGACGGAAATCGGACGCTGGTGACGATATCAGAGGAAGGCTGGCGCAAGACGGCCGGCGCCCTCGTGGCATCCTACGGCAATTGCGAGGGCTGGACCGGCGCACTGTGCGCCATGAAGGTCTGGCTGGAGCACGGCATCAATCTGCGCGAGGGGTTCTATAAATAGCGCATTGAAGGGGGCGGCGGATCAATCGTTCGGCAGGCCGCGCGCCTTCCTCTCGCCCTCCGAAACGACGTTGCCGATGGCGAAGCGGAACGACGTTACGCTCCGAAACTCCTCGTCGACGGTACACTCGAACTCGATCTCGTGCCAAACCCGGCGGCTGACAAAGGCGCCGCCGGTGGCACGCAACATCTGACCGGAGATCAAACCGCCTCCGTCGGAAAAGGCCACAATGCCTTCAGGCAGTGTTTCCGGTCGCGCATGGCGTATTTGCTCCAAGGTTTCAAACGTACAAATCTGCACGATCCGCCGGTTTGGCGGCAGTTTGCCGAGCGCCTGGCGCGCCCGCGGGTTCGAGAGTGCATCGGCGGTGAACAATTCCTTGGCCTTCGGCAGGTCGGACGGCGGCAGCAGCGACTTCGCATCGACTGATTTGCCGTCGGCCACCGCGGATTGTTCCCGGTTCGCCACACTGACGTCGGTGGGTTTTTGCTTCGGTTTCGATACCGGCTTCGGCACCGTCCGTATGGCCGCCACGCCTTCGTTCAGGGTCTGGCTGGCATTTTCGGTTTCGGGGAGATCGAGTTCGGGCGGCTTGGCAGCCTTCGGCGTCTCATCGGAGGTGTCGTCCGGTTTTTGGATCGCCTCCTCGGCTTTCTCCCTCACCTGGCTCTCGACCGGCGGGGCGGCACGGTCGACGCGCGGCTCGACCTCGGGCGTCAGCAGTGGCTCCGACGGTCTGGCGCCGCCCGCTTCCTTGCCGCCCTCTTTCGCGGCAGATTCGAAGGCCTGCGGCTGGCTCCTCTGCGGCGCGGCCTGTTTCTCGGCCGGGCGTTGCTCGGCCTTGGCCGGGGTCGCCGGGTTTTCCTCAACCTTCCGCGACGGTTTTTCCGTCGGCTTCATCGCGGCCTGCGCCTTCTGCTCCGGCTCTGGCTTCCGCGCCGGTTTCTTCTCGGGTTTGGGCTTTTTCTCCGGCTCCGGTTTCTTCTCAGGCTCGGGCTTCTTCTCCGGTTCCGGCACCATCTCGACCTCGACGGTCTCTTCCTTCTGCGGCTCCGGCGCCGCGGGCGGCAGGCGGAAGAGGAGCAATGCGGCGATGGCGACATGCAGCGCAACGGAGGCAAAGAGCCCCGCGCCAAAAGTTCCCCGCCGTTTTTCCAGTGTCTGCTGCATGATGGGTGGATACGGCCGGATACTGGCCGGAGCGTGACCGGCCGAAGATGGAAGGAGGTTCAGCCGGCCTGGCTGGCCGGCGTGGTGTTCACTACCACGCGGCGTCTTCCGTTCCCAGCAATCCGTTAGCCGCGCCCTGCCCGCTCAAGCCTCGTGTTCGGATATCTCGAAACGGTCGGCATAGAAGGCCAGGTGATCCCTGATGGCGCTCATCGCATCGTACGGCGCCTCGTAGGACCAGACGGCGTTGGTCAGCCGTTCGCCGCCGCAGGGCACGCTGAAATAGGAGCAATCGCCTTTGTAGGGGCAATAGGTGGCGTGATCGGTCCGCTCCAGCAGCGCCATATCGACATCGCCGCGCGGAATATACTGCACCGGCGGATAGGAGGATTCCCGCAGCGTCAGGGCATCATGGCTGTCGGCCAGGGTCTTTCCGCCCGCCTTCACCACCACGCGACCCGGGTTCCGCGTGATGGTGATCGGATGGTCCGGACCGGGTATCCTGATCGGTTTTTCGGACATATGGCTCCCCTCACCCGGCAAGACCTTCGTCTCCGTCTTGTCCGGGCGCGACCCAGGCGACATCCTAAGCAGACTTTCGTTGGCAAGGCAGCGATTCATCTGCTCAGCTTTTCTTGTCTTGTCACAGGTTTTGATCGGAAAACTGTGAGACACTTTTCCGAAACCTGCTTAGCCCAGCGAATTGATGAGTTCGCGGTAGGCTGCCTCGGGGAAGGCCTTTAATGTGCGCGTGCGTACATTGCCAGCCGAACCGAGGGACAGAGCGAACCGTGCAGCAACCGCGTCGTCGGGCGCTTCGCAGACCGCCACCATGTCGTGTTCGCCCATGGTCAGATAGAATTCCTTGAACGAGCCGCCCATGTCACTCAGCAGTTTCTTCGCCGCGTCGAGACGCTTCGGCGAGTCGCGCACCGTCTTGACCCCCTGCTCTGTCCAGTTGATCAGCATGATATACATGGTCATAGCACACCTCCCATGCGGCACGACCTTGAAGGTGGCGCCGCGATTGACGCCTCCGCCTCCCGCCCATCGGACAAGCCATCCGACAAAGCGGACGGCCGATTTCACTGAACGCGTACGATTAAAGCTTCGAGGTTTTAGCAAGCGGAGAAGTATAATCCTGTCGGCTTGAGCGAACAAGCAAGGGTAGAGGCAATCAAGAGGCGCAGCGGCGCACCGGACCACGAGATGCGAACGCCACGGTCACAAAAAACCCGGCCAGTTTTCACTGACCGGGTTCCAATTTTTCAACCGGCGGATATGCCCGTTCAACTATCGAGGAAGCTTCTCAGCTTGCGCGAGCGGCTCGGGTGCTTGAGCTTCCTGAGCGCCTTGGCTTCGATCTGGCGGATACGTTCGCGGGTGACCGAGAACTGCTGGCCGACTTCTTCCAGCGTGTGGTCGGTGTTCATGCCGATGCCGAAGCGCATGCGCAGGACACGCTCTTCGCGCGGGGTGAGCGAGGCGAGAACGCGGGTCGTCGTCTCGCGCAGGTTCGCCTGGATGGCGGCGTCGATCGGCAGAAGCGCGTTCTTGTCCTCGATGAAATCACCGAGGTGGCTGTCTTCTTCGTCGCCGACCGGCGTTTCGAGCGAGATCGGTTCCTTGGCGATCTTCAGGACCTTGCGGACCTTTTCGAGCGGCATGGCGAGCTTTTCGGCCAGTTCCTCCGGCGTCGGCTCGCGGCCGATCTCGTGCAGCATCTGGCGCGACGTGCGGACGATCTTGTTGATCGTCTCGATCATGTGCACCGGAATACGGATCGTGCGGGCCTGATCGGCGATCGAGCGGGTGATCGCCTGCCGGATCCACCAGGTCGCATAGGTCGAGAACTTGTAGCCACGACGGTACTCGAACTTGTCGACCGCCTTCATCAGGCCGATATTGCCTTCCTGAATGAGGTCGAGGAACTGCAGGCCGCGGTTGGTGTACTTCTTGGCGATGGAGATGACGAGACGCAGGTTTGCCTCGACCATCTCCTTCTTGGCGATGCGCGCTTCGCGCTCGCCCTTCTGCACCATGTGCACGATGCGGCGGAATTCCGAGATCGAGATGCCGGTTTCCGTGGCGAGATTCTGGATCTCGGCGCGGATGTTGCGGATCATCGTGTTCTCGTTCTTGGCAAATTCCTTCCAGCCCTTGGCGGCCAGATTGGCGATCGACTTCATCCAGTTCGGATCGAGTTCGGCACCGGAATACTGCTCGAGGAACGAATCGCGCTTGACGCCGTAGGATTCAGCCAGACGCAGCAGGCGGCCCTCGTTCTGCACGAGGCGCTTGTTGATGTCGTAGAGCTGCTCGACGAGGCTGTCGACGCGGTTCTGGTTGAGCGACAGCGATTTGACCGCCGTGATCAGCTCGTCCTTCAGTTCCTTGTAGCGGCGCTCCTGGGCGGGCGACAGCGTGCCGGTGGCGGCAAGGCGGGCTTCCACCTGCTGGTCCTGCAGCTTGCGCAGCTTCTTGTAGGTCTCGGCGATGGTGTCGAGCGTTTCCATGACCTGCGGGCGCAGTTCCGCTTCCATGGCGGCGAGCGAGAGGTTCGATTCGTCATCGTCCTCCTCCTCTTCCTCCGGCGGCAGGCCTTCGCCGCCGACATTGGTGATGTCGTCGTCGCCGCCGCGCGGCCGGCGGTTCTTTTCCTTCTCTTCGGCCGCCTTGCGGTCAGCCTCGATCTTTTCCGGGCTCTGGAACTGCGGCGCAGCCTTGGCTTCCGGGCCGGAATAGGTGGTTTCGAGATCGATGATCTCGCGCAGCAGCGTGTTGCCTTCGTTGAGTTCGTCGCGCCAGATGATAATCGCCTGGAAGGTCAACGGGCTCTCACAGAGACCGGCGATCATGGTTTCGCGGCCAGCCTCGATGCGCTTGGCAATGGCGATTTCGCCTTCGCGCGACAACAGCTCGACCGAGCCCATTTCGCGCAGGTACATGCGGACCGGATCGTCGGTACGATCGGTCGGTTCCTTCTTCTTCGTCGTCGCAACGGCCGTGCCGCCGGACGGCGCAAGTTCGCCGCCTTCGCTGTCGGCGTCGGTATCGCCGTCCTCTTCCTCGCCGGCCGGCCCGCCCTCTTCGGTTTCCTCGTCCTCGACGACATTGATGCCCATTTCGTTGAGCATCGCCATGATGTCCTCGATCCGGTCAGGATCGACCTGATCGGAGGGCAGAACTTCATTCAGTTCGTCCATGGTGACGTAGCCGCGCTTCTTGGCGGCCTTGATCATCTTCTTGACCGCGTCATCCGAGAGATCGAGAAGCGGGCCGTCGGGTGCGCCTTCGCGTTCGCCTTCTGCTTCTTCGTTCTCTTTGACTTTGGTTGCCATGTATTCGTCGCTTTCCTTGGACAGCATTCAACGCGTGAGCGGTGCAAAACTTTTTCGAGGCTTGGGCGCGTCAATCGCTCCCACCGCGAATCATTACCCCTGACGTAACGGGATGACCTTTAATTCCTGATTAACCACGATAGTCACACCGAGGTTAGACCGGCCAGCTGCGACAGCGTCGCCGGTTAGACATCATTTGCATGATGATCGTATCCGCCGTACCCATTTCACCTACTGTATTAGAAATGGTGATTCCCACAATTTTCGGTCCCGTCAAGCATTTCCGGCGAAAAACCGTTCAAATCGGCAAAAAAGGCTGAATCAAGCTCATCGCTTCAAAGATTCAGTTCCATGCCGGAAATGTAGGGACCGTTCCTCAAAAGACAAGGGTTCGGGGGATTCTCTTCGCGCAAACGGTCTGCCGAATTGAACCTGCCCCCCTTCGCATGGCCGTCAAAAGCGCTTGCCGTCAAATTTGGTGATCGTCAAGGCTTCGAGGTCGACATCCGGCAGACACCGGACATTGACCGCGGCCATGGGGCCGTCCTTGCCCTCCCCATCGGCAAAGGGTGCAATTCCACAGATGGCACAGAAATGGTGCCTGATGACATGCCTGTTGAATTCATAGGTCGACAGTTCCGACGCGGGCGTTTGCAATGTCAGCCTGTCGCGCGGCACGAAGGTCAGGAGCCCGCCGCGCCGGCGGCACATCGAGCAATTGCAGTCCATCGCCTCGGTGATCTCTGCCTCGACCTCGAAAGCGATCGCGCCGCAATGGCAGCTTCCCGAATAGATCATCAAACGCTCCCGACTTTGCCTCCCCCGGAAATGACGCCGCCGGAAGTGATTTCAAGGACCCTACCAGTCCATCACCACCTTGCCGGAATTGCCCGAGCGCATCGCCTCGAAACCATCGCGGAAATCGTCGATGCCGATGCGGTGGGTGATGATCGGCGAGAGGTCGAGCCCGCCCTGGACAAAGGCGATCATCTTGTACCAGGTCTCGAACATCTCCCGGCCATAGATGCCCTTGAGATTGAGCATCTTGAAGATGACCTTGTTCCAGTCGATCTCGAAGCCGGTAGCCGCGATGCCGAGGATGGCGATCTTTCCGCCATTGTTCATCTTGTCGATCATGTCGCGGAAGGCCGGTGCGGCACCGGACATTTCGAGCCCGACGTCGAACCCCTCGGTCATGCCGATGCGTGTCATCACGTCGCTGAGGTTTTCCTTGGAGGCATCAACGACATAGTCGATACCGACCTTTTCGGCGAGCGCCAGGCGCACCGGATTGATGTCGGTGATGACGACCTTGCGCGCGCCGGAGCGCTTGGCGACCATGGCACCCATGATGCCGATCGGGCCGGCGCCGGTGACCAGCACGTCCTCGCCGACCAGGTCAAAGGAGAGAGCTGTATGCACGGCATTGCCGAAGGGATCGAAGATGGCGGCGACTTCGTCCGGCACCTCGTCGGGGATAGCCACGACATTGTATTCCGGAATGCAGACATACTCGCCGAATGAGCCGGGGCGGTGGACGCCGACGCCGAGCGTGTTGCGGCAGAGATGCCCCCTGCCCGCCCGGCAGTTGCGGCACTTGCCGCAGACGATATGGCCTTCGCCTGAAACGCGCTCGCCGACATGGTACCTGGTGACCGCCGAGCCGATCTCGGCAATCTCGCCGACGAACTCGTGGCCGACGACCATCGGCACCGGAATGGTCTTCTGCGCCCACTGGTCCCAGTTCCAGATATGCACGTCGGTGCCGCAGATGGCGGATTTCTTCACCTTGATCAGCACGTCGTTCGGGCCGGGTTCCGGCACCGGCACATGCTCCATCCAGAGGCCGACTTCAGGTTTTGCTTTAACGAGCGCCTTCATCATGTTTGTCATCGAGAAATTCCTGCAACCGATTCAGATGATTCTGGAATCACGTTTTCTTAGATCACGCCCAGTTCCTTGCCGACTTCCTCAAACACCGCGATCGCCCGGCGGACATCTGCCTCGCTGTGGGCAGCCGACATCTGGGTGCGGATGCGGGCCTGGCCCTTGGGCACGACGGGGAAGGAGAAGCCGACGACGTAGACGCCTTTTTCGAGCATCCTTGCCGCCATCTCCTGCGCCAGCGCCGCGTCGCCCAGCATGACCGGAATGATCGGATGGCCTTCGCCGGCAAGCGTGAAACCGAGCTTGCCCATTTCGGCGCGGAACAGCGAAGCGTTGGCCTCCAGCCGGGCACGCAGGGCGTCGCCATTCTCGATCAGGTCGAACACCTTGAGCGAGGCCGCCGTGATGACTGGGGCGAGCGTGTTGGAGAAGAGATAGGGGCGCGAGCGCTGGCGCAACCAGTCGACGACTTCTCGTCTCGCCGCGGTATAGCCGCCCGAGGCGCCGCCGAGCGCCTTGCCGAGCGTGCCGGTGATGATGTCCACCCTGCCCTCGACGCCGCAATATTCGGCCGAGCCGCGGCCATGCTTGCCGACGAAGCCGACGGCGTGGCTGTCATCGACCATGACCATGGCGCCGTATTTTTCGGCGAGATCGCACACGCCGCCCAGATTGGCGATGATGCCGTCCATCGAAAAGACGCCGTCGGTAGCGATCAGCTTGAAGCGCGAACCTTCGGCCTTCTTCAACTCCTCCTCGAGCGCTGCCATATCGTTGTTGGCATACCGGAAGCGCTTGGCCTTGGAGAGCCGCACGCCGTCGATGATCGAGGCATGGTTGAGCGCGTCGGAGATGATCGCGTCTTCCTCGGTGAGCAGCGTTTCGAACAGGCCGCCATTGGCATCGAAGCAGGAGGAATAGAGGATCGTGTCTTCCATGCCGAGGAAAGCGGAGATGCGCGCTTCGAGCTGCTTGTGCTCCTCCTGCGTGCCGCAGATGAAGCGGACGGAGGCCATGCCGTAGCCATAGCGATCAAGCGCCTGTTTGCCGGCTTCGGCGAGCTCCTCGTTGTTGGCGAGGCCGAGATAGTTGTTGGCGCAGAAATTCAGCACCCTGGCGCCCGAGACCACCTCGATCTCGCCCGCCTGTTTGGAGGTGATCACCCGCTCGGATTTATAGAGACCTGCAGATTTCAGGCCTTCGAGTTCGGACGAGAGATGCTGGATGAAGGCTGAGGACATGAACGTCGCTTTCCAAACTTAAGATCGGGTTGCGATGGAGACCTATCATATTCCCGCGCGGAAGAAAGCAGAAGACGGCAGCAGGGTGCGGCGTTGCCGCGGCAGCCGGCCGAAGGAACCTGTCCAGCCGCGCGCCGGCTGTTTCAAGGGAGCATGTCGGCCGGAAACACAAGAGTGGGAAAAACCTAGTTGACTGAGTCAACTATTTCGGTGTCGATGGGCAATGTATTTTATGCGACGAGGGAAACCATGACCATCTTCGACAGATTTTCCCTGAAAGACCGGGTGGCGCTGGTGACCGGCGGCGGACGCGGGCTCGGGCTGGAGATCGCCCGGGCACTTGCAGAAGCCGGCGCCCATGTCGTCCTCAATGGCCGCACGGCGGAAACGCTCGGGGAAGCCGTCGTCCGCATCGTGGCCGCCGGCGGCAGCGCCGAAGCGGCGGCTTTCGACATCACCGACCGCGAGGCGCAGCGCGTTGTTCTCAGCGGCATCGAGCGCAGCCATGGCCGGCTCGACATCCTCGTCAACAATGTCGGCGCCCGCGACCGGCGGCCGCTGGCAGAGTTCGACGACGAGGCGATCGTGGAGCTCGTCCGCACCGATCTCATCGCCGCCACGACGCTGTCGCGCGATGCCGCCGCGATCATGAAGCGGCAAAACCATGGCCGGCTGATTGCGATCACCTCGATCAACGGCCAGGTGGCGATGCCTGGCGACGGCATCTATCCCATCGCCAAACAGGGGCTGACCGGGCTGATGCGGTCAATGGCCGTCGAATTCGGACCCTATGGCATCACCAGCAATGCCATCGCGCCGGGCTGGTTTGCCACCGAAACCAACGCGGCAATGGCGGCCGACGAGGACCTCATGCCCTTCGTGCGCCAGCGCATCCCGGTTGAGCGCTGGGGCCGGCCGGACGAGATCGCCGGCGCTGCCCTCTTCCTTGCCAGCGACGCCGCCTCCTTCGTCAACGGCCATGTCCTGACGGTGGACGGAGGGATGACCGTCAGGATGTAGACGACCGGCAATCGGTGCTGCGACGTGTCAAGGCTGGATCGTGACCGGCAGGCCTCGTCTCAACGAGTTGGAGACCATGCACGTGGCTTTGGCGCGTTCGATGACAGCCCGGGAATCGGAACCATCCAGCCCATCGCAAGCGACGGTCATCGTCGCCGCCGTTGCCAGCAACGGCTCCCCCTCCAGGTCGAGTTTCACGGAAACGGCGATCCTGCCAAGCGACACCCCCATTTCCTCTGCCGTATAACGAAGGTCGTTGCAAAAGCAGCCGCCGAGCGCCAGCGCAAGAAGCTGGGCGCCATTGAAGCCAAGCCCCTTGCCGCCCGCCTTTCCTTCCGGCCGATCGACCACTAGGGTGTGGCCGCCGGCCCATCCCATCGCAGCCTGCGTATCCTCGACGTTGCGCAACTCGACTGTCACCGACGCCATTTTTCCGCTCCCCGCAATGTTCGCCAAATGAAAGCCTAAATCGCACCGGGAAATTTGCAAAGCTTGTCCCGGAAAGCTCTATTCTTGATGCGCCCGGATCGCTTCGAGGAATACATCGCCAAACCGCTCGCGTTTGGACTGGCCTATGCCAGTGATACCGAGCAGGTCGTCGGCGTTTGCCGGACGCTCCTTCGACAAAGCGATCAGCGTCGCATCCGGGAAGATCACATAGGGCGGCACACCCATTTCCTTGGCAAGGGACGCGCGCAACGCCCGCAGTGCCTGGAAAAGGTCGTGATCACGCTCGGACAATTCGCTCTTTGCAGCCGGCGAGCCGCCTTTTGTATGGCGCTGCGCCTTGCCCGTCGTCGGCCTATCCTTGCGGAAGCGGACTTCGCGTTCGCGTTTGAAGACGGCGCGGGCCTCCGGCTGCAGCTTCAGCGCGCCAAACGCCTGGTGATCGACGCTGACGAAACCGGCCGCGAGCAATTGCCGATAGACCGACTGCCAGGTTTTCGAGGGAATATCCTTGCCGGCGCCGAAGACCGGCATGTCGGCATGGCCGAAGCGCGTCGTCTTCTCGTTGACGGCACCAAGGAGCACATCGATCAGATGGCCTGTGCCGAAGCGTTCGCCGGTGCGGTAGATGGCGGCGAGCGCCTTGATGGCGGCATCCGTGCCGTCCCAGGTCTCGACGGGTTTGATGCAGGTGTCGCAGTTGCCGCAATTGCCGCCGTGGGCCTCGCCGAAATGGGCAAGGATGGCTTGTCTTCGGCAGGTCGGTGTCTCGCAGATGGCAAGCAGTGCGTTGAGCTTGGCGCGCTCGACCCGCTTGATGTCGTCGGCCGAGCCGCCCTCGTCGATCATCCGGCCGCGCTGGATGACATCGGCCATGCCATAGGCCATCCAGACATCGGACGGCAGCCCGTCGCGCCCGGCACGGCCGGTTTCCTGGTAATAGGCCTCGACCGAGCCCGGCAGGTCGAGATGGGCAACGTAGCGCACATCCGGCTTGTCGATGCCCATGCCGAAGGCGACGGTGGCGACGAGGCAGAGGTCTTCTTCCTTCAGGAACGCGTCCTGATTGGCATCGCGGACGCTGCGGTCCATGCCGGCGTGATAGGCCAGTGCGCGGATGCCCTGCCCGTTCAGCCATTCGGCGGTATCCTCGACCTTGGCACGCGACAGGCAGTAGACGATGCCGCTCGAGCCCTTGTGGCGCGACAGGAACCGCAGCAATTGCTGGCGCGGCTGGTCGCGCTCGACGATCTCATAGGCAATGTTGGGGCGGTCGAACGAGGTGGTGAAGACTTGCGCCGCGCGCAGGCCGAGCCTGTCGATGATATCTTCGCGGGTATGCGGATCGGCCGTTGCCGTCAGCGCCATGCGCGGCACGCCGGGATAATGCTCGGCAAGCTGGCCCAACTCCCGGTATTCCGGGCGAAAATCATGGCCCCATTGGGAGACGCAGTGGGCTTCATCGATGGCAAAGAGCGCGATCCTCGCCGTGCCGATCATCTCCTTGAAGGCCGGCGTGACGATACGCTCGGGCGTTACATAGAGAAGATCGAGATCGCCCCCCGCGATCGCCCGGCGGACATCGAGGAATTCCTCGCGCGTCAGCGACGAGTTGAGCGCCGCCGCCCTGACGCCGAGCTGCTTCAACGCTTCCACCTGATCGCGCATCAGGGCGATCAGCGGCGATACGACGATGCCGACGCCGCCCCTGCACAGGGCTGGTATCTGGAAGCAGAGCGATTTTCCGGCACCGGTCGGAAACAGCACGACGGCATCGCCGCCCGAGACGACCCTTTCGACGACGGCCGCCTGCTTGCCGCGGAAGGCCGAATAGCCGTAGACCCGCTTCAGGACGGCAAGCGGATTTTTCGCGCCTTCATTGTCGAACAGGGGATCGATGCGGTCTTGGATCTGCGGCATGGAATCGCTTTCGTCGGGAGAGCGGGACTATGGCACAGTTCCAGTGCTCGCCGCGACCCCGTACCCCGGGCATTGGCAAATCCGGATCTTCACGCGGTCGCGCGCCGGTAAAACGCCAGCGATCCGGCGAGCGCCAGAAGGGCGCCGCCGCAGATGCGGTCGAGCCAGAGCGCGCCGGAGGTCTTCAGCACCCGCACGGCTTGCGAGCCGAGCGCCGCGTAGCCGAACATGACGAGAAAATCGATGGTCGCGAAGATGAGGGCGAGAACGGCATATTGCGGGACCTGCGGTTCGGCCGGCGCGATGAACTGCGGCAGGAAGGCCGAGAAGAACAGGTAACCCTTGGGATTGGTGACCGCGACCAGGAAACTTTTGAGGAAGATCGAGCGTGGCGATCCCGAGCCGTTCTCCGCCGTGCCGTGCAGCGTCTCGTTCAAGGAGCCCCTGGAGCGCAGCAGCATGATGCCGAGGAAGGCGAGATAACCGGCACCGATCCATTTGACGACGGAGAACCAGAATTCGGAAGCCGCCAGCAGCGCCCCGAGCCCGAGGGCGACGGCACCGATCAGGACGAAATCGGACAGGACTGCGCCGACCATGCCGACCAGGGCGCGGCGCACGCCGAAACGCGAGCCGTTGGTCAGCGCCAGAAGCACGGTCGGGCCGGGCGTGGCGATGCCGATGAACGAGACGAGTGCGAAGGCAAACAGCGTGATCGCGGCCATGAAATCCCTCCTCCGGTCTGCAACGCAGCGATGCAAACTTCCCCATGGAAAGGCGACTTTTGCAATTCCTCGGCCGGTCGGCAAGAGGCGATCTTGCCCTGCAGCAGTTCACGCGACGCGCCTTTTGAACAAAGGCATACCAGAGCTCCATTCTGCGCAAACCGATATCAGCATGATGTATCGCGCATCACCCCTTTACGGTGACCAATGGCTTGATCCTGGCGGCCTTGATGATCATGCCCGCTTCGACCATGGGCTCTACGACACTGTCGATTGGTTTATATGCCGCCGGCGCCTCTTCTCTGAGGCGCGCGTGGATGTCGGCCATTATGTCCGGTCGCCCTTGCAATGCAGGGCTTTGCGGATCAACCGGGCCAACAACCCGCAAGGTCTTGCCGATATTGCTGTGCGAGCGGGCTTCCTGCCGTGACAGTTTGCGGCCTGCCCCATGGGCCGAAGATTCGAGGAAAGCGGCCGATCCGCGTCCGGCAAGCAGCCATGTGCCGTCGCCCATCGATCCGGGCAAGATGACCGGCTCGCCGAACCATTCGTAGGGGCTGGCGGGCAAGGCCCCGACACCTCTCGCCGGACAAGCGCCTTTTCTGTGACGGACGATATTTCCACTTTCCCAAACAGTGTTATGGGGAGCGTCATAAACAAGACGGTGTTCCACTTCTCGTCCCAGTGCCCGGGCCACAGCTTCTACCGCCGCCTGTCCGATAAAGAAGCGGTTGGCAAACGCGGCATTCACCGCATTCGCATGACCATTCATGTATCTTTTATAGAGTTCTGCTTGCGTCTCCATGGAGAGCACCCGCCAATCTCTGCCGGCTTTGAAATCAGACCTCAGCCTGTCCTTGGTTGCCGTACCGACGCGTTGCCCGAAGTCGAGTGATCCGGAGTGGACAACGAGAATGACCGAACTCGATCTCAGGCCGGCCGCTCTGGCAAATGCGCCGTCCGCGACGTGATCGACATAGCCAAGTTCAACAAAGTGATTTCCTCCGCCTATCGTCCCCAGAATTGCGTCGCGACGATGGACGTTATCGATCTGCGTATAGTCTGCAAAATCTGGATCGACGCCTTCGCACGCGAACACGCCGTTGTCCGAATGGCGCTCAAGATCGGCCCATGACTGCGAGAGATCGAGTTTGGAAAGCAGACCTGCAGTTTTCCGTTGCAGGCTATCAAGCAATCCAGGCAGTCCCTCGCGCAAAATCGCATGTCGATCCCATCCTGTCAGTGCGATATCACGCCCACCTTGGAAGAAGAGATGGCGAAGATGCCAGTCGAGCTGCGGCGTCGACAACTCGTCTGGGCTGACATCATGAAGGACAAGCATGCGCATTCCACAGCCGATATCAGATCCGATCATATGCGGAAGAACTGCGCCTTCCACGTCGGCAATGACGCCGACAGGCACAGGCTTGCCGGGGTGAAAGTCGGGCGTCGTGGCGACGGCGCAGAGGCGGGCATTCTTTTCGGCCAATGCCTCCGGTGTCGGCAATGCGTTCGCAAGGTCTGTGATTGAGCGCGAGAAAGCTTGCTCCGGCTCGTCGCGCGCGACGACTGACCTGACAACATGCCCAGCAATATTACTGGTGCGACATATGGGTGATGGGGCGTTCATTATCGTTTCTCCGTGAATGCCTAGGTTCAGCAGCCGCGGCAATACGGAGAGTGGGGCGTATGACATGGAGTGATTGAAAACTCAATATCCAGGAACTGGAAAGTCTAAGGCGTTGGGATGTCCGCATTTGCCAAACCGGGCATTCCACCCGCACACCCGTACTTCCCCGCCAGCCCCTTCACCCGTCCCGACAGTACGCCGAAGCGGGAACCGCTGGTCAGCGCCAGAAGCACCGATGCAAACCTCCCCACGGAAAGGCGACGTTTGCAATTCCTCGGCCGGTCGGCAAGAGGCGATCTTGCTCTGCAGCGGTTCGAACGGCTCTCTCTCGACCGCGACGAAATCAGGAGCCGCGACCAATTTTCAGGCCTGACTAAATATTGCTGCAGTGCACCTGCATGGTTCCGACACCATAACAGGAATGAAAAGTGGTTTGATGCGGTATGTAAAGGAATTCGAGGCCCTGCGCGGCGTCCTGGCGATCTGGGTTGTGATCGGGCATGTGGCAACGGCGTCGGCTCTGCATGGACGCCTGATCGAAGCAAAGCTCTATAATTTCTACGCCGTTACCGTATTCATCCTCTTGAGCGGCTTTGCCATTGCGGCCTTGATCGACAAAAAACCGGAGGGCTACGGCCTCTACATCACGCGACGCGCCTTGCGGATTTTCCCGGTCTACCTGTTCTACCTGGCGCTCTCGGTCCTCCTGGCCGATTTCGCCCTTGCAACCTGGCTCGATGCGCCGTCCGGCGTGATGCAGGTGGCGAGAACAACGATCGCCGCCGATACGCTCGCCTACTGGCCCTGGCATCTCGCAGCCCACCTGCCGGCGCTGCACGGTCTGGTGCCGCCGCGCCTGCTGCCCTCGGCCGACTACGCCTTTCTGGGACAGGCCTGGAGCATATCGCTCGAGTGGCAATATTATCTGATAGCGCCCTTCTTCATTTCCCTCCTGACGTCGAGAATGAATGCCGTCCGTTGCGGGTCGCTGCTTGCCGGCGCGCTTGTCGCTACCCTTATCCTGCCGCGAATGCCGGAAAGTTTCATCGGCGGCTGGCTTCTCGATTTCACCCTCGGGATCGCGACCTTCTACTTCATGAAATACAGGGAGAAGGAGGCTCATCCTCTGCGATTGATCCCGATCGTGAAAACATGGGCGCTGGTCATGGCAGGATTGCTGCTGCAGCGCTCCATCGGCGTTCTGCCCTACCTGATCTGGGCAACCGTCATCATGCTGGTGATCCGCGCCCGCGAAACGGACGGCGGGGTGGCCGCGCTTTTCAGCAGGATGGCGAATGCACGGCCCCTGCAGTGGGTGGGAAACATGGCCTACTCGGTCTATCTCTCGCACATGATCGTCCTGATCGTGGCCTTGCGCGCAGTCGAGGTGCTCGGCATCCACGCCCCCTGGCCGCAACTTGCCTTTCTGGTTTGTACAACGCTGATCGGGACCTTGCTGATCTCGCGGCTCTCCTACGTCTACATCGAATTGCCGTTCCACCAATATGGCCGAAACATCGGCAGGAGCGCGCAGGCCGCAACCGCCTGACGGGCGATGGACTACTTTCCAGCCGGCCCCTTCACCCGTCCCGACAGCACGCCGAAACCGTCGATGATGGCCTCCTGGTTTTCCAGCCGCGTCACCTCCAGCTGGACCTCCTGCAGATTGCGCAGGATCTGGCTGACGGCGTCGTCATCGCCCTCTTCGGTGGCGTAGGCGAGCTCGCTTTCCAGTTCGCGGCGCTGCCAGAGCAGGGCCTTGGTGCGCTTGTGCAGCGAAAGCGCCTGGATATAGCCTTCGCGCGCATCCTCGGGGGCGGCAGCCGTCGTTGCAGTCCAGAGGCGGGCGAAACGGATCTGCTGGTCGAGCGACTTCAGAAGCTCGCCGAAGCCTTCTGCCTCCAACTGCTCAATGAGGTTTTCACGCGACAGACGCGGTCCTTTTGCAGCGGCAGCATTGAGCACGGACGACCAGAAGCGCTGCAGGTCGCGATTGTCATAGTCGATCGCGGAAATCTCGTCATATTCCTCGAACAGCAGTTGCGGATGGTTGACGATGGTCAGCGCCAGCACGCTTTCTCTGAGCGGCGGCAAGGCCTGATGGCCGCTGACGAGTGACGAGCGGGCAAGCCGGTCGGAGATGCCTGAGCGTTCGGAGGTGCGCGACCCTTGAGGCGCGCCACGTCCTTGGCCGCCGCGCCCGCCGCCCTGGCGCTGGTTGCGGTCGAAATTTCGCTGGCCGCCCTGCTGGCGCGACGCGCCTTGAAAGAACTGGTTGAGCCGGTCGCGAACGTCCTGGCCGTAGTGGCGGCGGACGTTTTCATCGGCAATGACGGAGACGACCTGTTTCAGCGTCGCTTCCAGTTGCGCCCGCTGCTCCGGCGTGTCGAAGTTTCCGGCCTGCGCCTCGCGCAGCCAGACCATTTCCGACAGCGAGCGGGCCGCGGCAAGCACCTTGTCGAAGGGAGCACGGCCCTCGTGGCGGACGAGATCGTCCGGGTCCTTGCCGTCCGGCAGCATGGCGAAGCGCACGGAGAAGCCGGGCTTCAGATGCGGCAGCGCCAGATCGACCGCCCGGTTGGCGGCGCGGATGCCGGCGCCGTCGCCGTCAAAGCAGAGCACCGGTTGCTGCGTCAGCTTCCAGAGCAGCGCCATCTGGTTTTCAGTCAGCGCGGTGCCGAGCGGCGCGACGGCATTTTCGATGCCGGCCTGATGCAGCGCGATGACGTCCATATAGCCTTCGACGGCAATGATCGTGCCGGCTCCTTCGGCCCCCGACATCGCCCTGCGCGCGCGGGCGAAATTGTAGAGCACGTTGCCCTTGTGGAAGAGCTCGGTCTCGTTGGAGTTGAGGTATTTGGCCGGCGCATCCGACGACATGGCGCGGCCGCCAAAGGCGATGACCTTTTCGCGCGACGAGAGGATCGGGAACATGATGCGGTCGCGGAAGCGATCATAGGACACCGGGATGTCGGGGCCGTGGACGACGAGGCCGCACGCCTCGATCTGGTCCTTCGGCACGCCCTTGCCGGCCAGATGCTCCTTCAGCGCGTTGCGGCTTTCCGGTGCATAGCCGAGCCGGAAGGTCTCGATGGTGCGGCCGGTCAGGCCGCGATCGCGCAGATAGGCCCGTGCCTTGGCGCCACCGGCGGTCTGCAACTGGGCCTCGAAGAACTGCGTCGCCATTTCCATGACGTCCTGCAGGCCGGTGCGCTGCCGGTCGCGCTTCTCGGCCTCGACATCCGGCTGCGGCATGGCGACGCCGGCAAGGTCGGCGATCTGCTGCACGGCTTCGGGAAAAGCCATGCCGTCCAGATCGGTGAGGAAGCGGAAATGATCGCCCGACACGCCGCAGCCGAAGCAATGGTAACGGCCCTTGCGGTCCTCGCAGTGAAAGCTCGGGGATTTTTCACCGTGGAAGGGGCAGCAGGCCCAGTAGTCGCCGCGCGAGGCATTGGTCTTCTTGCGGTCCCAGGTGACGCGCTTGCCGATCACGTCCGATATCGGAACGCGGTCGCGGATCTCGTCGAGAAAGGAGTTGGAAAAACGCATGAATACCTCTGGGCCGGCTTCCATATAAGCGGCAATGGCGGGCCACGCCAGCAAGGCAGCGCATCATACCCGCAATTCACAGGCTTGACGAACCGGCGCAGCCAGGCGGGCTCGGTACGCCGTGAATAAAAAGTTGAACCGACACGTTGGACAAGCGATAAATCGCTGCTCCTCCTTCCGGAATCCCCCAATGCCCCTCGCAGCCCACGATCTTGTTTCCAGCAGTGCGTTTTTTTCGGCTATACGCCGGCTCGCGGTCGAGCTGACGGCGATGTACGACGAAAATCCTCGGCTGATGTCGATCTTCGCCTCCCATCAACGCTGGCTGATGGCGCAACTGGGTCTGTCGCTCCACTACAGGCGCGATCCGAGCGATCCCGCCAAAGGGCTGTATGCCGGACGTTTCGTCGCGGCCGCGGTAGAGCACGGCATTGCCAGCCGCAACACCGCCGCTGCCTTCATCCAGGAAATGCTCGCCTATCGCTTCGCCCGCCACAGCGACAACCCGCCGGACAATCGCATGCGGCCGCTGGAACCGACGGATGTGGCCGTGCAATCGGTGGTGAAGTGGCTCTATGCCCATCTTTCCATCCTCGACCATCTGGACGGCGGGACAAGAGCAGCCGCGCTCGCCGTGGACCCGGCACTTTTTGCGCAGCTTCAACCCGCCATAGCGCGGGGGATTCTGGAAACGCACGAGGTCCGCAACCCCGGCGAGACCTTCAATCTGTTCACCTGGGCCAATGCCGGCGGCGTCGTGATGGATTCCTTCATCGCCAGGATCGAAGAATTCGATCCGGATGCGCCGCGAACCCTCGTCGGCCCGATTTCACCGGCGGATATCTGCCAACGCTACATGATCTCGAAGACGCACCTGAAACGCTTGCTGAACAAAGCGGCGGAGACGGGCAGCCTTGGCTACGAAACCGTCGCCGGCCGCAATACGCTCTGGCTGTCGCAGGGTTTCGTGCGGGAATACCTGACCTACCAGGCGGAGAAATTTGCGATCATCGATGCGGCCTTCCATCGGCAGGCCGCACCAGCGCCGACGGTCAGAGAGCTGACAGCAGTTCCTTGAGGACGGCGGACGCCTTGGCGAAATCCATCTGGCCGGCATAGCGCTCCTTCAGCACCGCCATGACCTTGCCCATATCCTTCGGCCCGGCTGCGGCCGTTTCGGCGATCGCGGCGGCGACATTCGCCCGCACGTCGGCTTCCGACAGTTGCTTCGGCATGAAATCCTGCACGACGACGATCTCGGCGCGTTCCTTGGCGGCGAGTTCGGGGCGCGCGTTCTCTTCGTAGATCTTCGCCGATTCCTCGCGCTGCTTCACCATCTTGGCCAGGATCTGCAGAATTTCCTCGTCGCTGGCATCGCCCTTGCCGCTGCCGCGATTGGCGATGTCTCGGCTCTTGATCTCGGCGTGAACCAGGCGGATGGTCGACAGCCGCTCGGCATTCTTCGATTTCATCGCATCCTTGAGGGCGGCGGCGAGTTGATCGCGCATCATTGTCCTTACTCCTGTTGAATGGCGCTACATAAACCAGCCGAACAGCCGCGAGCAAACGAATTGCGCAAATCTCCGGTAAAAGCTCAAGGAAAAGCCATATCCCTCCGTCTTCAAGATTGACCTTGCGCGAAGCGGCAGCTATTTACCGTCACCTGCACAAACATCGTGACCAGGCCTGACAGCGCGCGCCCACCGCCCGCTTCTGCCCGCCTGCGAACCAAAACGGCCGGCCGGCTTCCCATGGAACGTCGCCGCACGCCGCCTGAACGGGATGAAGACAATGACCGGCACCGCGCCCTGGACCACCGCAAAACCAACCGCCCTGCTCGTTCTTGCCGATGGCACCGTCATCGAAGGCAAGGGCATCGGCGCCACCGGCAAGGTACAGGCCGAAGTGGTCTTCAACACGGCGCTCACCGGCTACGAAGAGATCATGACCGACCCCTCCTATCTCGGCCAGATCGTCACCTTCACCTTCCCGCATATCGGCAATATCGGCGCCAATGACGAGGACATCGAGGACCTGACGCCGGCAGCCCGCCACGGTGCGGTCGGCGTCATCTTCAAGGCCGACATCACCGATCCTTCCAGCTACCGCGCCGCAAAACATCTCGACGCCTGGCTGAAGGCACGCGGCATCATCGGCCTCTGCGGCATCGACACCCGGGCGCTGACCGCTTGGATCCGCGAGAACGGCGCACCGAACGCGGTGATCGCGCACGATCCGAACGGCGTCTTCAACCTCGACGAACTGAAGGCCGAAGCGAAAGCCTGGAGCGGTCTCGAAGGCCTCGATCTTGCCAAGGTTGCCTCTTCCGGCCAGTCGTCGCGCTGGAGCGAAAAGCCCTGGGTGTGGAACGAAGGCTACGGCGAGCTTGCGGAAACCGAGACGACGCATCACGTCGTGGCGCTCGATTTCGGCGTCAAGCGCAACATCCTGCGCCTGTTCGCCGGCCTCGGCTGCAAGGTCACCGTCATGCCGGCGACGACCAGCGCCGAAGAGGTGCTGGCGCAGAAGCCGGACGGCATCTTCCTGTCGAACGGCCCGGGCGATCCGGCTGCCACCGGCGAATATGCGGTTCCGGTGATCAAGGACCTCATCAAGAGCGATATCCCGCTGTTCGGCATCTGCCTCGGCCACCAGATGCTGGGTCTGGCGCTCGGCGCCAAGACCGAGAAGATGCACCAGGGCCACCACGGCGCCAACCATCCGGTCAAGGACCACACGACGGGCAAGGTCGAGATCGTCTCGATGAACCACGGCTTCGCAGTCGACTCCAAGTCGCTGCCTGAAGGCGTTGAAGAGACTCACGTTTCGCTGTTCGACGGCACCAATTGCGGCCTGCGCGTCACCGGCAAGCCGGTCTTCTCCGTGCAACACCATCCTGAGGCCTCGCCCGGCCCGCAGGACAGCCACTACCTCTTCCGCCGCTTCATCAATCTGGTGCGCGAGAAGAAGGGCGAGCCGGCACTGGCCGAACGCTGAGCGCCCAAAGACATCCTGAAAATGACAAAGCCCCGGCACTCCAAACGAGCGCCGGGGCTTTGCGTTTATCCGTTGAAGACCACCGCCAGCTTGTTGCCGGCCGGATCGCGCAGATAGGCGGAGTACCAGTTCGGTCCGTATTGCGGACGCGGGCCGGGCGTGCCCTCGTCGGTGCCGCCGTTCGCCAGCGCCGCCGCGTAGAAGGCCTCGACCGCGGCATGGGATTTCGCCATGAAGCCGACCATCGTGCCATTGCCGGGCACCGCCGGTTCACTGTTGAAAGGTTCACAGACCCAGAGGACGAAGCCCTCACCAGTGCCGCCCAAGGAGTAGCCGCGCCAGCCCGGATAATTGGCATGGGCGGACCAACCGACCGCAGCCAGGGCCGCATCATAGAAGATCACCGATTTTGCATGATCCAGTGTCCCGACAGTCGCATAGGCGCTCATGTGTTCCTCCATCCGATGCGCGAGTGATACGGCAGAAAAGAGAACATATCAAGAACAAAAATGGCATTGCTTCCCGCTCGCCCGTCCTATGCCGGCAAGGCCAGTGCCTTGCGCTCGTGCGACAGGAAGCGGAAGAAGCGCCAGGTGAGAGAAATGCTGGCGGCGGCAAGGCCGAGAACGAAGCCGTACCAGACGCCGACGCCGCCGAAGCCCGCGTGGAAGGCCAGCACATAGGCCGCGACGAAACCGATCGCCCAATAGGAGACCAGCGCCAGGATCATCGGCACCGTCGTATCCTTCAGCCCGCGCAGCATGCCGGCGGCCAGCGCCTGCACGCCGTCGACAAGCTGGAAGGCGCCGGCAATCACGATCAGCGGCGCGGCATAGGCGAGGACCTCGACCGCATCCGGCCGCCGCGTATCGAGATAGAGCGCGGCAAGCTCGTGCGAGAAGAGCGCGAAGACGGCACTGCCGATGAACGCAAAGGCGCAGCCGAGCACCAGCACGGCGATCGCCGCGCGCTTGATCCCCTCCGCGTCGCGCCGGCCATGAGCAAGGCCGATCCTGACCGTCGCCACCTGCGCAAGGCCAAGCGGCACCATGAAGGCGATCGAGGCGAACTGCAGCGCGATGCCGTGGGCGGCAAGCTCGACGGTGCCGATCATGCCCATCAGCAGCGAAGCGACGGTGAACAGGCTGACTTCGGCCAGGATGGTGACGGCAATCGGCAGCCCGAGCTTGACGACTTCCTTCAGGACCGGCCAGTCGGAGCGCCAGAAGCGGACGAATATCTCGTAACCACGGGTTTCAGCCTGGATCTGGATATAGGCGTAGAGCAGCACGAAGCTCAGCGCATTGACCGCCAGCGCCGAAATGGCCGCGCCGACGATGCCGAGCGCCGGTGCGCCGAAATGGCCGAATATGAAGACGTAGCAGAGCGCGGCATTGGCGACGAGGACGGCAACCGTGACGTAGAGGATGACGCCTGCCCGCTCGAGCGCACTGAGGAAGCCGCGCAGCACCATGAACAGCAGCGCCGGGAACATGCCCCAGAGGGCGACGCGCAGATAGCTGCCGGCGAGTGCGGCCACTGCCGGCTGCTGGCCCATGGCGCGCAGCACCGTTTCGGCATGCCACAACAGCGGCGTGGTCAGGACGCCATAGCCGAGCACCGCCCACATCCCCATCCGCACGGCGCGGCGGACCGCGACGCGGTCGCCACGCCCCTGCGCCTGCGCGACCATCGGGATGACGGCATTGGCAAAGCCGGAGCCGAAGATGAAGACGGTGAAGAACGTCTGCGCGGCGAGGACCATCGCCGCAAGCTCCGTCGTCCCGAGTCGGCCGACCATCAGCACGTCCGTCGCATGGATGGCGAACTGCGCCAGCTGCGCGCCGACGAAAGGCACGCCGAGCGCAATGCTCGCCCGGTAATGCGAAGGCCAGGAATTATCGGTGCGGACGCCCGTCTGCGTTTGGGTCGAAGTCAACATGTGAGATTTGAGCCCTTGGCTTCGTCGCAGCCGGAATGGGCCGCACGACGGAAGAGACGGAAATAGAACAGCCATCAGTAAAGCGCCAGCAACAAAGGCCAAAGCGCTTATTTTTTCATCTAAACATCACAAAAATTGATCATTTTCTGGGCGCTACAGGTGAGTAGTTCAGACTGACTGGGCGGCTGGTTCACTGCCGTCCGCCGGAGCACTCGCCGGTCGCACCCTCAAAAGATAGATCGCAACGGCTGCGGCGACGAAGACGGCGGCGAGGATATAGGGCGCCCCGGCGAAGGTGACGGGCGCCTGCGGCGCTGTGAAGACACTGAAAATGTGGGCGAAGATCAGCGGGCCGAGGATCGTCGTGAAGCTGGAGATGCTGGACAGGGCACCCTGCAGTTCGCCCTGCGCCGATGGCGGCACCTTGGCCGAGGCGATGCTGCGCAGCGGCGGGTCGGCGAGCGCTTCCAGGCAGGTGGTGAGGATAACGGCATAGATCATCCAGCCCTCAACCGCAAGCGCATACCCGAGAAGGCCGAGGCCGGTGAAGATCAGGCCGACGGCGCCGGCCTTCCATTCGCCAAGCCGCGGGATCGCCTTGGGCAGGACAAAGGCCATGACGAGGGCGCCGCAGACGCCGAAGATGCCAAGCGACAGGCCGATCTGTCCCTCGCTCCAACCGTAGCGATAGGAGGAGACGAAGGACCAGACGGCCGGATAGACCGCATGCGCCTGCCACAGGAGGAAGAAGACAAGCAGCACCCAGCCGATGCCGGGATAGTTGCGCATCTGCTTCAGCGTGCCGAGCGGATTGGCCCGCTTCCACTCGAAGCGGCGGCGGTTGTGGCTTTCCAGCGTCTCCGGCAGCAGGAACAGGGCCGTTAGAAAGTTGAGGAAAGACAAGGCGGCCGCTCCATAGAAGGGAACGCGCGGCCCGAATTCGCCGAGAACGCCGCCGAGAACGGGGCCAAGCGCAAAGCCCGTGCCGAAGGCGATGCCGATCAGGCCGAAATTCTTCGCCCGGTTGGTGTCGTCGCTGACATCGGCGATATAGGCGGCGGCGGTCGAGAAACTGGCGCCGCTGATGCCGGCGAGCACCCGGCCGACGAACAGCATCCAGTAGCTCACGGCGAGCGCGCAGATGAGGTTGTCGAGCGCGAAGGTCAGCACGGAGGCAAGCAGGATCGGCCGGCGGCCGAAACGATCGGACAGGTTTCCGATGAGCGGCGCAAAGAGGAACTGCATGCCGGAATAGCCGAGCATGAGCCAGCCGCCGTCGACCGCCGCCTCGCTGATCGTATCGCCCGTCAGTTCCTTCAGATAGCTGGGCAGCACCGGCACGATGATGGCGATGCCCATGATATCGAGGAACAGGATGAGGAAGACGAGGGACAGGCGGCGCCGCGCAGATCTGGCATCGATCATCGAACAAACCTCTTTTGGCGGCTGCTGCAAAAGAATACGGAACGCGAACGGAAACCGGCACACCGTCTTTATCGAAATTCTTCGACCGAAACAATCCGTGAACATTTCAATGTTCGTGATGAGTGGTGCTGGAACATCGATGCGGACGCGGCAGGCGCGCTACCCTTTCGGCCGGGTCTTCAGGAAATCGACGAAGGCCCTGAGGGGCGGTGGCATATGTTTGCGGCTGGCATAATAGAGATAGGGGCCGGGAAAGTCCGGCGCCCAGTCTTCCAGAATGGGCACAAGCTCGCCGCGGGCGATCGCGGGCGCGAGGAACTCCCCGAAGGTGGCGATGATGCCAAGGCCTTCAAGCGCGGCGCTGATCTCCAGTTCGAGGGTATTGCTGGTGACGCGGGCCTGCGGCGAAATACGGATCGTCTCATCGCCCCGCTCGAACTCCCATGACGGCATGCTGCCGCTGGCAAAACGGTGGCGGATGCACGCATGATCAAGCACCTCCTGGGGATGACGGGGTACACCGTGGGCCTGGAGATAGGCGGGGGACGCAGCGGTGACGAAACGCTGCCTGCGCGGGCCGATCGGCACGGCGATCATGTCCTTCTCCAGCCGCTCGTCATAGCGGACGCCAGCATCGAACCCGGCCGCCAGCACATCGATGAAACGGTCGTCGCCGCTGACCTCCAGCGTGATGCCGGGATAGGCCTTCAGGAAATCGGCGGCGATATCGGGCAGGATGGCGCGGGCGACGACGGTCGCGACGTTGAGGCGCAGCGTGCCGGTGGCGCTGTCGCGAAAACTGTTGACCTGATCGAGAGCCGAAGCGACCTCGCCCAGCGCTGGAGATAGGCGCTCCATCAGCCGCTCGCCAGCCTCCGTCAGCGTGACGCTGCGGGTCGTGCGGTTGAGCAGGCGAACGCCGAGCCGTTCCTCGAGCCTGCGCAGCGCCTCGCTGAGCGATGACGCCGATACGCCACGCTTGCGGGCGGCGGCGCGAAAACTGCGCTCACGCGCGACAGCGGTGAAGGCATCGAGGTCGGCCAGCGGCAGATCGGTCATTGTACGATTTTCCAAACAGCTTGTGCGCTTTAATATGGATTATCGCACAAAGCATATCGCTGTAAAACCACCTCCGAAACAAGACGCCGCGGCGGCAGACGACAGGAGAAGCGACATGAACTATGCTCAACTCGGCAAGACCGGTCCTTCCGTCTCGACCCTCGGCCTCGGCTGCATGGGCATGTCTGGCATGTACGGCCCCTCCGACCGGCAGAAAGGGATCGCCACGATCCATGCGGCGCTCGATGCCGGCATCAACCTTATCGATACCGGCGACTTTTACGGCATGGGCCATAACGAGATGCTGATCGGCGAGGCGCTGAAGGGCGTCGCCCGCGACAAGGTGATCCTCAGCGTCAAGACCGGCGCGCTGCGCGACCGCGATGGCGGCTTCAACGGCATGGACAACCGGCCGGCGGCGCTGAAGAACTTCATCGCCTATTCGCTGCAGCGGCTCGGCGTCGATCATATCGACATCTACCGCCCTGCCCGGCTCGATCCCAACGTGCCGATCGAGGAAACAGTGGGCGCCATCGCCGACATGATCAAGGCCGGTTATGTCCGCCATATCGGTCTGTCCGAAGTCGGCGCCGACACCATCCGCCGGGCGGCGGCCGCGCATCCGATCGCTGACCTGCAGATCGAATATTCGCTGATCTCGCGCGGCATCGAGGACAATATCCTGCCCACCTGCCGCGACCTCGGCATCGGCGTCACCGCCTATGGTGTGCTTTCACGCGGGTTGATCAGCGGTCATTGGCAGAAGGGCCAGGGCTCCGAAAAGGGTGACTACCGCAGCCAAAGCCCGCGTTTCCTGGGCGAGAATGTCGACAGGAACCTCGCGCTCGTCGAGGCGCTGCGCAAGATTGCCGACACAAAGGGCGTCTCGGTCGCACAGATCTCCATTGCCTGGGTTGCGGCACAGGGCGACGATATCGTGCCGGTCGTCGGCGCGCGAAAAGTCGAGCAGCTGAAAGAAGCGCTGGGATCGCGGGATGTGCATCTGTCGCTCGCCGATCTTGCCGCGATCGAAGCCGCGGTGCCGCGGGATGCCGCCGCCGGGGGGCGTTATCCGGAGGCGATGCTCGCACATATGGACAGCGAGAAGTAATTTGCGTGAAAGGGACACGCGCGCACCGACCGGCTCTCGCTCCGTGCCGGGAAATCCCGCATTCGGCTACCGAACGTAGACGATCTTGCCACCATTCAGCGCGGTCTGGACGCCGACGACATTGAAAGCACGGATGCGTTTTCTCTGAAGCACCGCGCGGATCGCCGCGTTGGTGCGGATTTCCTGCTGCGCCTGCGCGATCGTTTGCGGCGACGGATGGCGATATTTGTCAGGGACCTGCAAGATGTCGTCCGGGCTGAAATAGCCCGTAATCCTGATGACGGTAATGCCGACGCTGGCTTGCGCGCCGCCGGATCGCGACGACTGCGCAAAGCCCGGGCCGACAGCTCCGGTCACGGCAAGTGCCGCGGAAAGCACCATTATCATGGCTCTCTTCATGTTCTCTCCCTCTCACTTGCGCGGGACGAACGCGGCGCCGATGGGATAACTGCCCAATCAGCGCGCGTAGATGATCTTACCGCCATTTGCCGCGGTCTGGACGGCAACGACGTTCTGCGGCTGGATATTCCGGCGTTCCAGAGCCTCTCGGAGAGCGGGACTGGACGCGATTTCGTCCTGCGCGCGGGCGACCGTTTCGGCAGAGGGATAGCGATAGATCAAGGGAATGCGATCCTGGTCATCATGATAGCTCGGCCGCATGACAATTACGAGCAATCCGGGCTCCAGGGGCCGGCCGAAAAGAATGGTGCCGAGCGTTTCCGCAGTGGCGGGAGGCGCTGCCGGCAGGGCCAGCGCGCCCGCGGCAAATACGAGTGCGACGAATTTCCTCATGTCTCTTCTCCTTCATCGGCAGTTCGCTGGGCGCGCCGTTCGATAGAAGGAGATATAGGTCGCGCCTGCTCGTTTTGCGATCAGCAGCTAAGCGGGAACACGATTTTTTGAGCAGGCGTCCGCCGCCCGCTCAGATATCGTTGTTGAACGTGTCGCAGGAGGAGAGCTTGCCGCTGTCGAAGCCGCGCTTGAACCAGGTGGAGCGCTGCGCCGACGTGCCGTGGTTGAAGCTCTCGGGAACGACGTAGCCCTGGGTGCGCTTCTGCAGCGTGTCGTCGCCGATCTGGGTGGCTGCGTTCAGCGCCTCTTCGAGATCGCCCTGCTCGAGAATCCCCTTCTGCTCGGTATACTTGCCCCAGATGCCGGCAAAACAATCCGCCTGCAGTTCGACGCGGATCGACATCTGATTGGAATCGACCTCGCTCATGCGCTGGCGCTGGGCATTCACCTTCGGCAGGATGCCGAGCAGGTTCTGCACGTGATGGCCGACTTCATGGGCAATCACATAGGCCTCGGCGAAATCGCCCGATGCATCGAAGCGCTGCGCCAGTTCGTCGAAGAAGGCCATGTCCAGATAGACCTTGTGGTCGCCGGGGCAATAGAACGGGCCGCTGGCGGACGACGCCATGCCGCAGGCGGAATTGATGCCATCGCGGAAGAGAACGAGTTTCGGCTCCTGATAGGTTTCGCCGTTTGCCTGGAAGATGCCGTTCCAGGTGTCTTCGGTCTCGGCCAGCACCGTCGCGACGAAGGCCTTGGTTTCTTCCTCCTGCGCGGAACCCCGCGGTGACTGCGATTCGGTCTGCTCGACGCCGGGCGAACCGACCTGCCCGCTCTCCATCACCTGCAGGAGGTCGATGCCCATCATCTTCAGGACGAAATAGATGACGACGAGGAAGATGATCGTGCCGATGCTCATGCCGCCGCCGCGGCCACCACCCCCGGTCGGAATGCGAAAGCCGCCGCCCCGCCCAAAGGGGTTGCCGCCCAAGCCGCCACGAGAAGGGCTGGATCCGCGAACGTCCTCGACATTGCCCGATTGGCGGCGGCCTCTCCACTCCATGATGCGATCTCCCAGTCTGCTTGGCGGCTATCAAGCCTTTGTTGGCAACCATATAACGCGCGAGACGCAATTTTGTGCAAGATCAAAACGATAAAGTTGCACGTGTTCAAATTCGGCGATGCCGCTGGCAGCACCGGCTTTGCCGTGCAAGTATGGCGGCCACGTTTTGGGAGGAGCGACGACATGAAGGCCATGCGGCTGGAATCGATCGGCAATCTGGTCGTGCGCGAGATCGAGAAACCCGTTCCCGGCCCCGACGACCTGCTGGTCCGCGTCGAGGCCTGCGGCATCTGCGGCACCGACCGCCACCTGCTGCACGGCGAATTTCCTTCGACGCCACCCGTAACGCTCGGCCACGAATTCTGCGGCATCGTCGAGGCGATGGGCGAGGAGGTCAAAGGCTTCAGGCTCGGCGCCCGCATCACCGGCGATCCGAACATCTCCTGCGGCCGCTGCCCGCAATGCCACGCGGGCCGGGTCAATCTCTGCCGCAACCTGAAGGCCATCGGCATCAGCCGCGACGGCGGTTTTGCCGATTATGTCGTCGTGCCGCAGAAACAGGCCTTCGAAATCCCGCTCGACCTGCCCGCAGCGCACGGCGCCTTCTGCGAACCGCTCGCCTGCTGCCTGCATGGCGTCGACCTGACCGGGATCAGGGCCGGGTCCTCCGTCGTGGTGCTCGGCGGCGGCGTCATCGGGCTGTTGACGGTACAGCTTGCACGGCTCGCCGGGGCAACGACGGTCATTCTCTCCACGCGGCAGGAAGCGAAGCGGAAACTGGCCGAGGAACTCGGCGCCACGGCCAGCGTCGATCCTTCCGCCGGCGGTATCATCGGAGAGATCACAGGCCCCGGCGGCCTTGTGCCGGGCGGCGTGGACGTGGTGATCGAATGCGCCGGCGTTGCCGAGACCGTCGAGCAGTCGACGCGCCTCGCCCGCGCCGGCGGCACCGTCGTCATCCTCGGCGTGATGGCGCAGGGCGAGACCGTTCGGATCGAGCCGTTCGACATCCTCTTTCGGGAACTCCGGGTGCTCGGCTCCTTCATCAACCCCTTCACCCATCGCCGCGCCGCCGACCTCGTGGCCTCCGGCGTCATCAACGTGGAAAAGCTGATCTCGCGCACAATCACGCTGGAGGAAGCGCCGGAGGTGATCCGCAATCCGCCCGCTGCGGGAGAAGTAAAGGTTCTCGTGGTTGCCGGATGACCTGGAACTGGCAAGCGCCGCAGAATCCCGCCGGAAACATGGACTCTGCGGCGACATAATCCGGCCGCTACCGGATCAGGCGGCGAAGCGTGCGATCACCTCGGCGAGCGGTATATGACCAACGCAGGCGCCGGAGCCAGCCGGCTTTTCGCCATCCTCGACTGCCAGAGCATATTGCACCACCGGTTCGGCTTCGATCCGGCGGCGCAGCGCTGCAAGTTTTGGATAGGCCTTGGCATCGACGGCCTGGTGGAACTCCGCCCAGCGCGCCACGCCGATCAGCGTGGTATCCGCTAAACTCAGGCGGTCACCGGCCAGAAACGGCGTATCGCCGATCATCGCCTCAAGTTTTTCATGGCGCACCACAACGGATTTGCGGCCGAAATCACGGAGAAACGCAAGTGTCTCCGGCGTCTCGCCTTCGGACTCAAGTGCTGCCCACAGCGGCGTAAAGGAACCGGTGAAGCCGGTATTCACGAAAGCCATCAGCTGCAGCATCCGGTCTGCCTCCGGCGAGCGGGGATCGAAGCTGATGCGGTGCTGAGTGTCGCGGGCCGAAAGCCACCCGGCAATCGCCATGGTTTCGGTGAGGACAGCGCCTTTGTCGGTGATCAGCACCGGCGTCTCCTGGCGGCCGTTCAGCCGGGCATAGGCGTCGTTCTTCATCTCGCTGAGCATATTCACGCGGCAGAGGCTGTAGGGTTGGCCGACCTTTTCGAACGCGGCGACAAGCCCCATCGAGCTTCCGAGCGGGAAGCCGTGAAGGAGGATAGGTTCCATTTTTTGTGTCTCTTCTTGATTGAGGATGACGCTGCGCAGCGATGGGTTGACCCTATCCTTTGGCGGGCCCATGTAAATTACGCACTATTTTGTAACCAGGATCGCCCGATGAAAGACGTCGTTTCCAAATGCCCGATCGAAGAGGTCATGCGCGTGCTGAGCGGTCGCTGGCCGACACTGCTGCTCTACTATCTGAAGGACGGCACCAAGCGTTTCAGCGATCTGCAGCGCGACAACCCGACACTTTCGCACCGCATGCTGGCGCTGGAACTGCGCAAGCTGGAAAAGGCCGGCATCATCCGGCGCACGGCCTATCCCGGATATCCGTTGCGCGTCGACTACGACCTGACGGCGTCGGGCCACACGCTCGTCCCGCTGATCGACGCGCTCGGCGATTGGTGGGCAGAGAGGGCTGAAGGCCGGGTGGAGCCGGTCGAGGCAAAGATACGCCGGCCCCTGATCAAGGCCGCCTGACGGGATGATCCGGCGGCACAGATCTTCGGGGACTTGGCCGGCGGGCGCAGCGCAACCGTGCAGGGGCGCAGGGGAAAGCAGCAATCCGCTGTCAGCGAGCCGGATTTGGTGTAGACTGCGCGGATGAGTGAAGCCCAGCCTTTATTCGCGGCGCTGCGCCAATCGGCAAAGCCGGACATTGTCGATGCTCTCGAGCGGCTGGTCCATGAGGCACCCGACCGCAAGCTTGGTCGTGTCAATGCGCTGGCGTTTGCCGCAAGCGAAGGGCTCGACGAGGAGCAGGCGATCAACGGGTTCCTGCATGCGTCCCGGCTCGGCCTGTTCGAAATGTCGTGGAACGTGCTTTGCCCCGGATGTGGCGGCGTGCTCGATGCCAATACCTCGCTCAAGACCGTGCAGAACGAGGAATATACCTGTGCGCTTTGTGCTGCCGGTTACGAGCCGACGCTCGACGAGATGGTCGAAGTGACCTTCACGATCAATCCGCGCGTGCGCCACATCGAAGCCCACAATCCGCACGAACTGCCGCCGCTCGAGTATTTCCGCCAGATCTACTGGGGCTCGGGCATCGACATGCCTGAAGAAGATTACGAGGCAAAGGTCGACGAGTTCGTTCTCGAAGCACTCGAACTGCCGTCGGGGGAAAAGGCGGTCATATCGCTGCAGTTGCCGGAGGGCTTCGTCATGGTCTTCGAACCGGTGACGCATGCAGCGCAGTTCCTCGACGTGAAGGGCGAACCGACGAAGGAGCGAACGACCCTTTCGCTCGTCTTCGACCGCGGTTTCCAGCACCGCGAGACGCTGGAGTTGCGGCCCGGCCCCGTGCGCATCATGCTGGAAAATCACACCGAGGTCCGCACCCTGCCATCCGTGTGCCTGGCAAACGATGCGCTGCACGACCTGCTCGGCCGCCGCCGCCCCTTCCTGACCGCCAAGCGCCTGCTCACCAACCAGACGTTCCGCGACATCTACCGCACCGACACGATCGATGTGGACCAGCGGCTGAAGATCACCAGCCTCACCTTCCTCTTCACCGACCTGCGCGGCTCGACCGAACTCTACGAGCGGGTCGGCGATCTTGCGGCCTTCGATCTGGTGAAGACGCATTTCAGCATCCTGCACGAGATTGTCAGCGCCGAGGCCGGGGCCGTCGTGAAGACGATCGGCGATGCCGTGATGGCCACCTTCCCGACGCCAGACCGGGCGGTCGCGGCAGCCATGCGGATGCGCGACGCCATGCGCCAGCTCAACGAGGACCGCGGCGGCGAGGACCTGCTTCTGAAAATCGGCATCCATGAAGGGCCATGCATCGCGGTAAGCCTCAACGAGCGACAGGACTATTTCGGCCAGACCGTGAACATCGCCTCGCGCGTCCAGCATCTCGCAACGTCCCGCGAGATTTTCGCGACAGGCTCGGTGCTGGAAGATCCCCGTGCCTTCCACATCCTGACGGAGGCGGGCGTGACACCGACATCGCACAATGTGGCGCTGCGCGGCATCACCGACCAGATCAATATTTTTACGATCCCGTGAGCGATCGCGGTTGTCCGGCCGGGCATTTCGACAGGTGGCCGGCCCGCACCGCAGGCCGGCCCCATAAACGCTGACGCTCAGTTGCTGCCCAGGAGCATGTTGAACGTTTTCAGATCGACATTGCCACCGCTCAACAAGACGCCGACGCGCTTGCCGGCACAGGCGATGGCCCCATGCATGACGGCCGCCGCGGCCAGACAGCCGGTCGGCTCGACAATAATCTTCATGCGCTCGGCGAAGAACCGCATGGTGTCGACCAGTTGCGCATCGGTAACCGTCACGATCTCGTCAACCGTGCCTTTCAGGATGGCAAAGTTGCGGACACCGATGTGGGTGACGATCGCACCGTCCGCGATGGATTTCGGCGCCGGAATATGGACGATCTCGCCTTTGCGCAAGGATTGCTGGCCGTCATTGCCCGCCTCCGGCTCGACGCCGACGATAGCGCAGTTGGGTGACAACGCGGCGGCGCTCAGCGCACTTCCGGCAAGCAAGCCGCCGCCGCCCAGGGGCACGACGAGCATATCGATCTCTCCAACCTCCTCGATCAGCTCCAGTGCGGCCGTGCCCTGTCCGGCAATTACATCCGGATGGTCATAAGGTGGAATCAGCGTAGCACCCCGCTCGGCAGCCAGGCGGTGACTTATTTGTTCACGATCTTCCGTGTATCGGTCATAAAAGATCACTTCGGCTCCATAATCTTTGGTAGCCGCCACTTTAATATCCGGCGCGTCCCGCGGCATCACGATCGTCGCAGAAACGCCCTGGAGCCTTGCGGCATAAGCGAGTGCCTGGGCGTGATTGCCGGATGAGTACGCAACGACGCCGTTTTGCCGCGCAGATGCGTCCAAGGCGGCGATGGCGTTGTAAGCGCCACGGAATTTGAAGGCGCCGGCCCGCTGCATGTTTTCCGCTTTAAAGAATAGAGTGGCCTTCGCTATCCCATCCGCCGTTCGCGATGTCAGCACGGGCGTGCGGTGCGCGGCGCCGAAAATGCGCGTCTGCGCGACCCGCACATCGTCGAATGTGGGGATGCGCAACGAAATGGCTGCCGAGGGGTTGGTCATGTAAGACTCCTCCAGATCATCGATACTAGCGAGCTGACGAGGAGCAGCGCAAGGAGAACAGACTTGCGCCCTGCCGGACGGGCTACCCCTGTTATCCGCCAGACCGGGAGCTTTCCGGCACATGTGAGGCCTGCGTAACATGATCGGCGGGCGGCACCCCGCTCGCCGCAATCGCGCCTGCCACTTTTCCTGTCCATTCTCGCATTTTCGGGGTTCCGCTTGCCCGCACATTTCCCTATAAGCCGCTTCTAGCCTGAAAAGACCAAGCGCGCCCCGGCCGGTGATCTCCCACCCTGGCCGGTTTTTCGCGCAGCCGAAAAGCGGATAGAGACCATGCCAAAGCGCCAAGACATCAAATCGATCCTCATCATCGGCGCGGGTCCGATCGTCATCGGCCAGGCTTGCGAATTCGACTATTCCGGGACGCAGGCGTGCAAGGCGCTGAAGGAAGAAGGATACCGGGTGATCCTGGTCAATTCCAACCCGGCGACGATCATGACCGATCCGAACCTGGCCGATGCGACCTATGTCGAGCCGATCACGCCTGAGGTGGTCGCCAAGATCATCGCCAAGGAGCGGCCGGACGCGCTGCTGCCGACCATGGGCGGCCAGACGGCGCTGAACACTGCCCTCTCCTTGAAGCGGATGGGCGTTCTCGACCGCTACAATGTCGAGATGATCGGTGCCAAGCCGGCGGCGATCGACATGGCCGAGGACCGGGCGCTGTTTCGCGAGGCGATGCAGCGCATCGGGCTCGAAACGCCGAAATCGATGCTCGCCAACGCCACCGAGATCAAGGATCACGACCGCAAGGTGCACGAGGCCGAGCGCGCCAAGGTGAAGGCGCAGCTGACCGGCGCCGAACTCGACAAGGCGCTGGACGAGCTGGAGAACCAGTGGAACCTCGGCGAGACCGACCGCAAGCAGCGCTATATGAGCCATGCCATGGCAGTGGCCGCGCAGGCGCTCGACGAGATCGGCCTGCCGACGATCATCCGCCCCTCCTTCACCATGGGCGGCACCGGCGGCGGCATCGCCTACAACCGCTCGGAGTTCTTCGAGATCGTCAATTCCGGCCTCGACGCCTCGCCGACGACCGAGGTGCTGATCGAGGAATCGGTGCTCGGCTGGAAGGAATACGAGATGGAAGTGGTCCGCGACACGGCGGACAACTGCATCATCATCTGCTCGATCGAGAACATCGATCCGATGGGCGTGCATACCGGCGATTCGATCACCGTCGCCCCAGCGCTGACGCTGACCGACAAGGAATACCAGATCATGCGCAACGCCTCGATCGCGGTGTTGCGCGAGATCGGCGTCGAGACCGGCGGCTCGAACGTGCAGTTCGCCGTCAATCCGGAAAACGGGCGCCTCGTGGTCATCGAGATGAACCCGCGCGTCTCGCGCTCCTCGGCGCTGGCATCGAAGGCGACGGGCTTCCCGATCGCCAAGGTCGCCGCCAAGCTCGCCGTCGGCTACACGCTCGACGAACTCGACAACGACATTACCGGCGGCGCGACGCCCGCCTCGTTCGAGCCATCGATCGACTATGTCGTCACCAAGATCCCGCGTTTTGCCTTCGAGAAGTTCCCGGGCGCCGGCACGACGCTAACGACGGCGATGAAATCGGTCGGCGAGGTCATGGCGATCGGCCGCACCTTTGCCGAATCGCTGCAGAAGGCGCTGCGTGGCCTGGAGACCGGACTGACCGGCCTCGACGAAATCGAGATCCCCGGCCTCGAAGAGGGCAATGGCGACAACCACAACGCCATCCGGGCTGCGATCGGCACGCCGACGCCGGATCGCCTGCGCATGGTCGCCCAGGCGCTGCGCCTGGGCATGAGCGAAGCCGACGTGCATGACGGCTCGAAGATCGATCCGTGGTTCATCGCCCAGTTCAAGGCGATCATCGACATGGAAGCGCGAGTGCGCGAGCACGGCCTGCCGGAAGACGCCGAAAACCTGCGCATGCTGAAGGCCATGGGCTTTTCCGACGCGCGGCTGGCGACGCTGTCGGCCAAGCGGCCGAAGGAAGTTGCCGAACTGCGCAACAAGCTGAACGTGCGCCCGGTCTACAAGCGCATCGACACCTGCGCCGCCGAATTCGCTTCGCCGACGGCCTATATGTATTCGACCTACGAAACGCCCTTCAACGGTGCCGCCCGCTCCGAAGCGCAGATTTCCGACCGCAAGAAGGTCGTCATCCTCGGCGGCGGTCCGAACCGCATCGGCCAGGGCATCGAGTTCGACTATTGCTGCTGCCATGCCGCCTTCGCGCTGAAGGACGCAGGCTATGAGGCGATCATGGTCAACTGCAACCCGGAAACCGTCTCGACCGACTACGATACCTCCGACCGGCTCTATTTCGAGCCGCTGACGGCCGAAGACGTGATCGAGATCATGCGCGCCGAGCAGGAAAACGGCACCCTGGTCGGCGTCATCGTCCAGTTCGGCGGCCAGACGCCGCTGAAGCTCGCCGAGGCGCTGGAAAAGAACGGCATCCCGATCCTCGGCACCGCGCCCGACATGATCGACCTGGCCGAAGACCGCGACCGTTTCCAGAAGCTGCTGCAGAAGCTCGACCTCAACCAGCCGAACAACGGCATCGCCTATTCGGTCGAGCAGGCCCGCCTGGTCGCCGCCGAGATCGGCTTCCCGCTCGTCGTGCGCCCCTCCTATGTGCTCGGCGGCCGGGCGATGCAGATCATCCATTCGGAATCGATGCTGCAGACCTACCTGCTCGACACCGTGCCGGAACTGGTGCCGGAAGACATCAAGCAGCGCTATCCGAACGACAAGACCGGCCAGATCAACACGCTGCTCGGCAAGAACCCGCTTTTGTTCGACAGCTACCTGACCAACGCGGTCGAGGTGGACGTCGATGCGCTTTCGGACGGCGAGACGGTGTTCATCTCCGGCATCATGGAGCATATCGAGGAAGCCGGCATCCACTCGGGCGACAGCGCCTGCTCGCTGCCGGTCTATTCGCTGTCCGACGAGATCGTCGACGAACTGGAGCGCCAGACCAAGGCGATGGCGAAGGCCCTTAATGTCGGCGGCCTGATGAACGTGCAGTACGCCATCAAGGACGGCACGATCTACGTCCTCGAGGTCAATCCGCGCGCCTCGCGCACAGTACCGTTCGTGGCCAAGACGATTGGCGCGCCGATCGCCAAGATCGCCGCCCGCATCATGGCCGGCGAAAAGCTCGATGATGCGATCGCCGCCTATGGCAAGAAGCCGGACCCGCGCAACCTGAAGCATATCGCCGTCAAGGAAGCCGTCTTCCCGTTTGCGCGCTTCCCCGGTGTCGACATCCTGCTCGGGCCGGAAATGCGCTCGACCGGTGAAGTCATCGGTCTCGACACCGACTTCGCGCTGGCTTTCGCCAAGGCCCAGCTCGGCGCCGGCGTCGATCTGCCGCGGGAGGGCACCGTGTTCGTCTCCGTGCGCGACGAGGACAAGGAACGCGTCCTGCCCGCCATCCGCATCCTGACCGAGATCGGCTTCAAGGCCATGGCAACCGGCGGCACGCAGCGCTTCCTCGCCGAAAACGGCATCACTGCCACCAAGATCAACAAGGTGCAGGAAGGCCGTCCGCATATCGAGGACGCCATCCGCAACCGCCAGGTTCACCTCGTGATCAACACGACGGACGGCAACAAGGCGATCTCGGACTCCAAATCGCTGCGCCGCGCAACGCTGATGCAGAAGGTGCCCTATTACACGACCATGGCCGGCGCGGAAGCCGCGGCCCGTGCGATCAAGGCGCTGAAGGCCGGAAGCCTCGAAGTGCGGACACTGCAGAGCTATTTCCAGGATTGATGGTTTGAGCGGCGCCTACGGGCGCCGCTTCGCTATTCGGCGTCTCAGGCCTTGGCCTGCCTGCGCGCAAGGGCTCCCGTCCTCATTCCGAAGAAAACCGATGCCGCCGCAATCAGGCATCCGGTGGCGAAGACGACGATCATTGCCTGTCGGATCGCCTCCACAGATGCGGCCTCACCAAAACCCATGACATTGGCGATGAGGCCGAAGACGGCAGCGCCGATGGCGTAGCCGGCCGATTGCAGCGTCGGCAGCATGGCTGAGGTCCGGTCGCGCTCGGTATCGGTGGACACATCCATCATCAACTGGCTGAGCGTGCCCCACGAGACGCCGAACCCGGCGCCGATCATCATCTGCCCCGGCAGGACCAGCCACAGCACGCCGGAACCGATTGCGGTCATGACCGCCGCCAGTCCGGCGAGAAGCATTATCGGGCCTAAAAGCATGACCCGGTTGCGAAGTGCGAGCGAACTCAGGCTGGCGACGGCGATCGCGGTGAGGCTCCAGGAGATCGCCATCACGGCGCTCAAGGCGCCGGCGGCGGTTGGTCCAAGCTGCCACAGGTGCTGCAGGCTGTAGACCAGGAAGACCGATCCGGCCGCCTGCGCAAGCGGCATCAGCAGGATGACCCACAGGCCCGTTCCGATCGCCTTGCGGGTCGTGAACGCCGCCTGCGGCAGCACGGGATTCGCCGATCGACGGTCGAGATGCACGACGGCCGTCAGTACGACCGTGGCACCGGCCAGCAGAAAAGCCATCGGCAGGGTGCTGCCAACCGCGCCGGAAAGCGAGATCATCAGGATGCCGAAGCCGGCCGCGACCAATCTTGCGAACGGAATGGAGGGTGCCTTCTGCAGACCTGCGACGCCGCGCGGAACGATGAACAGCACCAGCAGGATGAAGATGGCAGCCACCGGAATGCTGACGAAAAAGGCGGCGCGCCAGGAAAAATGTTCCGTCAGGCCACCGGCGACCAGCGGCCCCGAAAACGCGGCCAGCGCCCAGACGATTGCCTCGGCACCGAACACTTTCGGCACCAGCCGCGATGGAAAGAGCTCGGGGATGAGCGCATAGCAGAGTGCTGCGACAATGCCCTCACCCGCCCCCTGCAGCAGGCGCCCGGCAAGAACCTGGGTCATGTCGGTGGCCAAGGTCGCGGTGACGGTGCCGGCAATGAAGATGGTCGCAGACGCCAGAAGCGTGTTTCGCGCACCGAACCGCTGCTTCAGATTGGCCGCAACCGTGCCGCCGGTGATGGCGAAGACGAGGTAGAGGGTGAAGGCCCAGGACAGGAGAGCGGCGCCGCCGAGATCCTCGACGGCCGTCGGCAGTGCCGTCGAGATGAAGAACTCGTTGAAGGCGAAGAGGGCCACGCCGAGGCAAAGCGTGATCGTCGATATCAGATAGCGCGGCCGAAGAAGTTCGGCCCATCCGGCGGATAATTCAACGGACGAAGTTGCCATTTGCTCTTCGCTGTAAGGGATATTGTCAATCGTCATGCTTCATCTCCAGTGAGGAAGCATGACTGTTACAACCTCAAGTGCAGTTGAGGTAAAGCCCTATTTTTGCGAGCGCTTCGATTTTTCCGCTTGCAGGCGGGCCGATCAGTACCCGCCGATGATCGGCAATATCTCGCCGGTGATGTAGCTCGAACAGTGCGGCGAGGCGAGGAAGACGTAGGCCGGCGCAATTTCTTCCGGCTGGGCCGGGCGCTTCATCGGCGTCTTCGCGCCAAAGGTGGAGACGTCCTTCGCCTCCTTGTCCGACGGGTTGAGCGGCGTCCAGACGGGACCGGGCGCGACGGCGTTGACGCGGATGCCCTTTTCGACAAGCTGCCCGGAAAGCGCGCGCGTGAAGGCATGGATGCCGCCCTTGGTCATCGAATAGTCCACAAGCCCCTCACTGCCCTCGATGCCGGTGACCGAGCCGGTGTTGATGATGGCGCTGCCTTCCTTCATGTGTGGCACGACCGCCTGCGCCATGAAGAAATAGCCGTAGAGATTGGTCTTCAGCGTTTCGTCGAAATGTTCTTCGGTCAGGTCGAGCACATCGGCGGTATGGACCTGGAAGGCGGCGTTGTTGACCAGCACGTCGAGCTTTCCGAAAGCCTCGACCACGGCGGCCACCGCCTTGTGGCAGAATGTCCGGTCCTTGATGTCACCGGGAATGGCCATTGCCCTGCGGCCCTCGGCTTCGATCGCCTTCACGGTGTCTTCCGCATCCCGGCCTTCGGCGAGATGGAGGATGGCGACATCGGCGCCCTCACGGGCAAAGAGCACCGCGACTGCGCGGCCGATGCCGCTGTCGCCACCGGTTATCATCGCCACCTTGCCCTGAAGCTTGCCAGAGCCCTTGTAAAATGGCGCATCGTACAGGGGAGCGGGATCAAGCTTGTATTCGGCGCCAGGCTTCGGCTGATGCTGTTTCGGGAACGGCGGCACGGGGTAGCGCCGCGCGCCGGCCTGCATTGCCTTCGGTTTGGCGGATTTCTGCCGGCTGTCCCTGGCGTCGGCCTTCGCGACCTGTTTCTGAATGTCGCGCTGTTTTTCTGCCGTGCGGGCAGCTTGGCTTGCCGGTGCGGCCATGGCCTTACTCCTCCTGTCTCACGAAACCTGTGTCGGCTTGATCGTGCCGACGGAAACAACACCATCGACCACGCCGCGCGGTCCATCTGCCGCAAGCCCCTGCTGGTCGAGCATCTCGACCACGGTATAGAGCCGCTCGTTGCGGAATGCGCTGGCATCGCGGGTGGAGTTGCCTTCGGCCGGCGCTGCATCGATCTCGGTAAAATCGAGTTCCGCTTGCGCCGCGACGACGCGGGCATCGGCGGGCGAAAAAGCGCAAACCACGACCTCGCCCTGATAGTCGGCATTATCCCAGTTCGGATCATTGGCAGCAGCGACGGGAACCAGCCGATAAAGCTTCAATCTGTCCTGTCGGCGAATATCATCCTGCATGATGCTGTCCTCGTTTCATGGTGCGATATCCCTGCGCCGCTGCTCCTCGCTTTTAGCGGCCGCGGCCCGTGACAACGCCGCCTTGACGATCGATTGCATCTCGTCGTCGGCGATCTGCTGGATCGCAAAGCCGTCGTCGGGCTCGACGCCGGGATCCTCCTCGTGATCGGATACGGTTTCGCTGTCGCGGCCGAGGCGCTCCAGGAACGCCCTGCCCTCGGCGCTTTCGGCGATGAAAGCGCTGAGCGCGATGAAGAGCTTGCGATGGGCGTTGAGCCTGCCTTCCAGGTGTTCCGGCGATGGGTTCGGCATGAGTTGATCCTCGTCTTGAAAGACCAACGATCATGCATCGAGATTGTTCCGCATTGCGTCGTTTCAACGCCGGATGCGCTTTTCCGCATTTGGATCTGCTGCGAATAATCTGGCTTTTACACTCCGCTTTCTGCTATAAGCGTCGTTCAAATGTTTCTGACGGTTCCGGAGTTAACGCTCCGGTGACCGTTTTCTTTTGCGCCGAACCCGCCTTTTAAGGGTTCAGTGCAGACTATGAAGGACAGTGAAATGGTCGATAAAGTGCCGATGACTCAGAGCGGGTTCGTCAAGCTGCAGGAAGAGCTGCGCTGGCGTCAGCAGGAAGAGCGCCCGCGGATCATCGAAGCTATTTCCGAAGCGCGCGCCCATGGCGACCTTTCGGAAAACGCGGAGTATCATGCCGCCAAGGAAGCCCAGAGCCACAATGAAGGCCGCATCGGCGAACTTGAGGATTACGTCGCGCGTGCCGAAGTCATCGACCTGTCGAAGATGTCCGGCTCGAAGATCAAGTTCGGCGCGACCGTGAAGCTGATCGACGAGGACACCGAGGAAAACAAGACCTACCAGATCGTCGGCGACCAGGAAGCCGACGTGAAGCAGGGCCGCATCTCGATTTCCTCGCCGATCGCCCGTGCGCTGATCGGCAAGGAAGTCGGCGATTCGATCGAGGTCGTCGCCCCCGGCGGCTCGAAGGCCTACGAAATCCTCGCGATCAACTGGGGCTGATCCCGGATATTTTGCATTGAGGGCCCGGACGGCGCGTAAAGCTGCCTCCGGGCTTTTTCTGTTACGAACAAGGGCACGCCAGCGTGGAAGACATCAGCGACGTCGAGATCATCGCGCCGAACTTCAAGCGCCGCCTCTCCGGCGTCACCTCCACCATCATCCAGCTCGTTCCGGTGCAGCGCGCGCTCGGCCAGAAGGTCGCGACCCTGGGCCCTGGCCTGCCGGCGGGTTTGCCGCATATCGGCTATTCCGCGTTGCTTCGGCTGTGGGGATGCCCGAAAGGCCGGTCGCTGCGGATCTGGCATGCCCGGCGCAACGTCGAGATGCTGCCGGCGATCGTGCTGCGCGATCTCCTGCGGATGAAGCTCAAGATCGTCTTCACCTCCGCTTCCCAGCGCAAGCATTCGGGCTGGACCAAATTCCTGATCCGCCGGATGGATGCGGTGATCGCCACCAGCAACCGCACCGCCGCCTATCTCGACGTGCCGAGCACGACGATCATGCACGGCATCGACACGCAGCGTTTCTTTCCCGCGCCGGACAAGGCCGCGGCCAAGGCGGCGCTCGGCCTGCCCGCCGACAAGAAGATCGCCGGCTGTTTCGGCCGGGTGCGCCATCAGAAGGGCACAGATCTCTTTGTCGACAGCATGATCGGCCTGCTGCCGCAGCGGCCGGACTGGATCGCCGTGGTTGCCGGTCGCGCCACGGCGGCGCATCTTTCATTCGAAAACGAGCTGAAGGAAAAGGTCAACCGAGCCGGCCTCGCTGACCGCATCCTGTTCGTCGGCGAGCACACCAACATTCCGGACTGGTATCGGGCACTCGACCTGTTCATCGCGCCGCAGCGCTGGGAAGGTTTCGGGCTGACGCCGCTCGAGGCGATGGCAACGCAGGTGCCGGTGGTGGCGACCGATGTCGGCGCCTTCCCGGAATTGCTGGTGACGGGTGCCGAGGAAACCGGCATCCTCATTGCAGCAAACGCGCTGCCGGAAATGGCCGAGGCCGCCACCGTGTTCATGGACGATGCGGAGCGCGCAAGACGTGCGGGCGAACGCGGGCTCGCCCGCGCAACCGCGACGTTCAGTATTCAGGGCGAAGCATCGAGGATCGGAGCGATCTACGAGAAGCTTCTGTCTGGTGCGGTTTCCGGTTGAGCGTCTCAAACATATTCCTGCTGCAGCCCCTCATCCGCCCTGCCGGGCACCTTCTCCCCGTCAAAACGGGGAGAAGGTTAGGGTGAGGGGCACCGGCTCCAGCAAAACGCGGCCGTTCAACCAAAGACTACGAAATTTCAAGGCTTGCGCCTGAACAGTTCGAGATAGGCGTTGGCGACCGCCTCCTCGGAAAACTGCCCCATCAGGGTCTCGTGGCCGCCCAAGGCGACATGATCGGCAAGCTGCCTGTCGTTGATCAACCGCTCGATCGCCCTGCTGAAACCATCGGTATCGCCGATATCGACGAGCAGGCCGTTTTCGCCGTCCCGCATGAACCAGGTCGGCCCCTCCGACCGGCTGGAGACGACCGGCTTCTGCTGGGCCCAGGCCTCGAGGATGACGTTGCCGAGGGGCTCGTGGCTCGACGGCATGACGAAGATGTCGGCGGCCGCCACGTAAGGACGCGTATCCTTCTGCCAGCCGAGGAAGCGCACGCGGTCGGTGACGCCGAGGTCTGCCGCGAGCTTGCGGACGTTCTCCATCTCCTCGCCGTCGCCGGCAAGCCAGAGATAGACGCCCGGCAGCTTTGCCACCGCTTCCGTCAGCAGCGCAAAGCCCTTGCGCGGCACGAAGCGGCCCATCGACATGACGACCGGCGCATCTTCCGGCGTGTCGACGCTTTTGCGGTCGATCGGCGTGACGCGCTCGGTATTGGTGAAGTTGGATATCACCTCGACGCCGCGCTTCCAGCCGAGACGGCGCACGTGCTCGCCGATCCCCGGCGTGTTGCAGACGAGCACGTCGGTGTTCTTGAAATAGCCGAGATTGGTCGGGTAGTCGCCGAGCCGCGAAATCTTGATGCAGCCCTTGTAGTTCGGCATCAGGCGGCTTGCCCGGGTTGCCCAGGAAAACAGTGCATCCGGCCTTTCGCGGCGCGCCAGGTGCTTGACCTTCAACGGCAGCAGGATGCGATCCGGCGACAGGTTGCGGAAATTGCTTTCGATCAGCCGGGCATGCGGCTCGATGTCCTTGCGCCACAGACGGTTCGGACGGATGACGGCGGTCTGCTCGACGCCGCGCCGGGCAAGCGCATTGACGAGGTGGACGAAGAAGCGCTCTGCGCCGCCGTCCTTGCCGAAGTGATAATGCATAACCTTCATGCGGTCCTCATTTGCCACGCCGCGCGCGCTCCATGTCGTCGAAATTCGGCCTGCGCTTGAGCGCATGCCGCTGATAGATCTTTGCCGCCGTCAGAAAGGCATAGACGCCGCCGGTTGCCGCCTCGATAAAGCCCGGAAGGCCGCAGCGCCAGAGGCCATTGCGGAAATAGAGCCGCAGGAAATAGAGCGGCGGGCTGAAGATCACCTTGTAGGGGCGCGGCGGCTTGCCGGCCGCAAACTGCTGGTCCGCCTTCAGCGTCGAATATTTGTTTTCCTTGAGTATCTGCTCGTCGATAACAAGCGGCCGGTAGTGCAAGAGGCTTCCCGTCGCCGCCGCCTCGACCTTGCCGTCCGGCACGATGCCCTCATGCACCTTCTGCGCAAGGTCGTAAGCGCCCCTGCCCTTGCGGATCAGCCGCAGGTTCTTGCGCTCGCGCACCCTGTCCGGCGTATAGCCGTAGCCGATCAGATAGGGCCGGCGGGCGACGCGCCAGCCGACGGTCTCCGCCGGCGCGTCAAGAAGCGACGGCAGCAATGCCTGCAAGGGTTCGTCCAACCGCTCGTCGGCATCGATGTTCAGGCACCACGGCTCCCTGCACTGCTCCAGCGCGAACTGCTTCTGTCCGGCATAGCCGCGCCAGGCTTCGAACAGGAAACGGATCGGCCAGCCCTTGTCGATATAGGACTGCACGAGTGCCGCCGTGCCATCGGTGGAGCCGGAATCGACGATGACGATTTCGGCGCAGACTCCGAGGCTTTCGATGCAATTGCCGAGATAGGCTTCCTCGTTCAGGCAGATGATGAATGCGGAAATCGGAAGCTTCGATGGCATGGAGGAGTGCCCTTCAGGCCGCGCGGGCGAAATGGGAGGTCTTGCGGTTGTTGCTCAGCATGACGTAGCCGCGGCTCTTCAAGTTGGAAACCAGCGCCGCGATCGCATCCTCGCCGACGATATGCGGGTGCAGTTCGACGATGATGTCGGCGACATTTTTCAGGTCGACAGCGAGCAGCTGGATTTCGGCGCCCTCGACGTCCATGATCAATGCAGCAGGATCGTGCTTTGCAAGAACGTCGGAGAGCGCCTCGCTTTCGACCACGATCTGCTTGTCGTCACGCTTGCGGTCGTAGAGGCTGGAGGAGATGATGTTGTCGCTCTTGAAGAAGGTGACGGGCGTCCCGTCGACGGTGACCGCGCGCATGGTAAGGTTGGGCTTTATGCCGTTCAGCGCGAAATTCCGCCGGATCGTTTGCTCCAACTCCGGATTGGCCTCATAGCAGAAGACATTGCCTTCGCCGCAGATGCGGGCGGCAACCAGGCTGACGAAACCGATGCCGGTGCCGATTTCGAGCGTGCGCATGCCGGGTTTCAGAATCTTGCCGATCAGGTCGCGTTCGGTGTCTTCGTAGATTTCGCGAAAGATCAGTTCCCGGACGTTTTCAGGAATATGGCCGGCGGTCGTGTCGATCGCAACGCCGCCCAGCCGGACGGTGCGGACGTTGAACATGTACCGGAAGCTCTTGCGCAGCGATCGCAGCAGTCTTTTCAAAACACCTGATCCTATCGTGATAACCGGAGACACCCACGCGGAAGCGACCTAGATCTCTATCAGAGCAACATCCTTGACCTGCCGGATGGTCAGCATCGTGCGCACGGTATCCACGTTCTCCGTGGCCGTGAGTTCCTCAATAACGAAATCCTGAAACGCTGCAAGGTTTTCGGCCACGCACTGCAGGAGAAAGTCGGATTCGCCCGAGACCATCCAGGCTTCGCGCACCAGCGGCCAATTCGCCGTCTGCTTGGCAAAGGCCTTGAGATTGGCATCCGACTGGTGCTTGAGGCCCACCATGCAGAAGGCGACGAGGTCATAGCCGAGCGCCGGTGCGTTCAAGAGCGCGCGATAGCCGCGGATGATGCCAGCCTCCTCCAGTTTGCGCACGCGCCTCAGACAGGGCGGCGCCGATATGCCCACCCGTTCGGCCAGCTCGACATTGGTCATCCGACCGTCATTCTGAAGCTCGCGCAGAATCTTCATATCGATTGCATCAAGGTCGACGCGCATCACCATGGTTGAGCTTCCCGTTTTTCCTGTCGATCCAGCATGTTGCAGACCGTATTTGTTATTGCCCGCGATACTTCAAAAGCCGCGCCGGGCTGCCAACATAAATTCCGTAGGGTTCCGTCTTGCCTTTGACCACGGCATTCGCGCCGATGACACAGCCTTTGGCGATATGCGAGCCGCCCAGGATCTTCGCACCGGCGCCGATCCAGACATCGTCCTCGATCACGATCGGCTTGGCGACGACGCCCTGCATCGTGATGGCTTTGGAGACGTCGTCGTAACGGTGATCGAACGAAACGATGACGACGTGAGCGGCGATCCGCACGTCGTTGCCGATCCTGATCCCGCCGAGACCATAAAGGATGCTGTAGGGATTGATCGACACGTTCGCGCCGATCTCGATCGTGCCCTTCTGCGCGTCGATGAAACCGCCTCGATGGATCTTGAACCGATCGCCGATCACCACTCGCCCGCGATAGGCATCGATGAATGCGCCCTGCTTGATCCGGGCCTTACGGCCGACGCGCAAATATCCCGGCAGCACGAGCCCGCGAAGGAGACAGTAGTAATGCGAAAGCGATCCGATGCGCACGGCTGTCAATCCTCCGCTGGACGGTCGGCAGACCAGATCGAGCGCATGAAACCGCGCTCGATCAATTGTTCCGGCGAGGAATATTTCAGCGTGTCTTCATAGACGAAATCGAGCTCGCCGCTGGCCGCCACCGTGTCGAGAATGCGCTGATACTCGCGCGCGCCACCGAAATACTGCTTGTCTTCAACCGCCTGACGGGTTTTCTCGTGATAATCGGCAAAGAACTTGAAATGGAGGAGCACGCCGCAGATCGGCGAGAAATTGCGGTCGAAGGGCAGCGGCTGATGGATGCTGATGCCGAAGCTGCACTCGTCGTCCCAATACATCAGCGGATATTTCATCATCTCCGCTTCGGCCGCGAACTTGCGCCGCCGCGGGCCGCCCGCAAGGCTGAGGAAACGCTTGGTCTTCTCGATGACATAGCCGCTGCCGTCGATGCAATCGGCAATCTCCCAGGGCATGGCATCCGTCGAACCGTCGAAGGCAAACGCGCTCACCTCGCCGCCGGGATACATGTCGATCATCGGTGCTGCGAACCGGCGCACACCGAGACTTTCGAGGTGGGCGATCAGTTGCGGCAGCGGTCTTTCGAAGCATCGGTCGTAGACGAGATATTCGTCCGCGTCGATATTCAGATACCAGCGGTTCTTGCCATAGCGGGCAAACAGGGCTTCGCGCCACAGCTTGCCGCGCCTTGCCTCTCGATAGCGCACGCCGGAGGTCCAGACGTCGACGTCTGGCTGCGCGCAAAGAAACTCGCGGGTGCCGTCGTCGGACTGATCGTCGACGCAGATGAAGCGGGTCACGCCGAGCCGGCGATAATGCGCAAGCAGCGACCGCATGAATTTGAGATCGTCATGCGCCAAAAAAAGCAGCGGGACATCCGCGCTCCGCAACGGCCGGAAGGCTGCCGGCGACAATAGCGACAGCGGCACCGTTTCGGTCCTGCTCTTGCGGCGGGACGAAACGCGGCGGCTGTCGAGCCAGGTGCCGAACCGGTGAAAAAGCGTGCGGCCGTAATCGAAGTCGCCGGGATTGCGAAACGGGTATGGGGATTGCCGCTTGTTCACTGCCACTTCTGTCCGATCGGCGATTGTCACAATTTTGTCGGTAACACGTATTGGGATGAAAAAACGAGAGCGTCTTTGCGCGCCATGCACAAAAACCTCGCCAAACCGGGGCAATCGCGCAACACATCTGTGTGTATCAACGGGGCCGCCCTTGAAACAAGGCTGCGGGAATCCCTAGACTAGGGGACAATTTCTCACCATATGACGAAGCCGGGCGATGTTATACCGTTCAGGCGATCGAAGGACCCGGCTCATGACTGCCCGACACACCAAAGTTCTCATCATCGGCTCCGGCCCGGCTGGCTACACCGCCGCCATCTATTCGGCGCGCGCCATGCTCAATCCGGTGCTGATCGCCGGGATGGAACAGGGCGGCCAGCTGATGATCACGACCGATGTCGAGAACTATCCGGGCTATGCCGATCCGGTCCAAGGCCCCTGGATGATGGAGCAGATGCTCAAGCAGGCGCAACATGTCGGCGCCGAGATCGTCAACGACCTCGTGACTTCAGTCGATCTTTCGGTACGACCCTTCAGGCTCACGACCGACAGCGGCACCGACTGGACGGCCGACGTGCTGATCATCGCCACCGGCGCCAAGGCCAAGTGGCTCGGCATCGAGAGCGAGGCGACCTTCCAGGGCTTCGGCGTCTCCGCCTGCGCCACCTGCGACGGCTTCTTCTACCGCAACAAGGACGTGATCGTCGTCGGCGGCGGCAATTCGGCCGTCGAGGAAGCGCTTTATCTGTCGAACCTCGCCAAGACCGTGACCGTCATCCACCGCCGCGACAGCTTCCGCTCGGAAAAGATTCTGCAGGAACGGCTGTTCGCCAAGGAAAACATCAGGGTGATCTGGGATCACGAGGTCGTCGAGTATCTCGGTACGCCCGCCAAGCCGCCGATGCCGGCTTCGGTCAACGGCGTCAAGCTGCGCAACACCCGTACCGGCGAGACCAGCGAAATGCCGATCGACGGCGTCTTCGTGGCGATCGGCCACGCGCCGGCGGTCGAACTTTTCAAGGACAAGCTGCGCCTGAAGCCGAACGGCTATCTCTGGACTGCCCCTGACTCAACGGCAACGGACATGCCGGGTGTTTACGCGGCCGGCGACGTTACCGACGATATCTATCGCCAGGCGATCACCGCGGCCGGAATGGGCTGCATGGCAGCGCTCGAAGCGGAAAAATATCTGGCGGGCCATATGCCCGTCGCAATTGCGGCCGAATAGAAGCCGCGAACAATTGGAGCGGGAATCCTCGCTCCTGAGTGGGAACAGACAATCAGCTTTATGGTGGGAAACAACGAGGCCGTTTTCCGCCATAAGCACCTATGGGGGACTTCATGCCGCTAGACTGGGACAAACTGCGCATTTTCCATGCGGCGGCGGAAGCGGGCTCATTCACCCATGCGGCCGACAAGCTGCACCTCTCGCAATCGGCCATCAGCCGCCAGGTGAGTTCGCTCGAGCAGGATGTCGGCATCAAGCTGTTCCATCGCCATGCCCGCGGCCTGATCCTGACGGAACAGGGCGAGATTCTCTATCGTACCGCCCATGAAGTGCTGATGAAGCTCGAAGGCGTCAGGGTCCAGCTCACCGAGACCACCGACAAGCCGAGCGGCAAGCTGCGCATCACCACGACCGTCGGTCTCGGCCAGGGCTGGCTGACCGACAAGGTGCAGGAATTCCTGGCGCTCTATCCGGAAATGCAGGTTCAGCTGATCCTCGACAACGAGGAGCTGGACGTCAACATGCGCCACGCCGACTGCGCCATCCGGCTGCGCCAGCCGCAGCAATCGGACCTGATCCAGCGCAAGCTCTTCACCGTGCACATGCATCTCTATGCCGCGCCGTCCTACATCAACAAATACGGCGAGCCGCAGTCTGTCGAAGATCTGGACAACCACCGCATCATCACCTTCGGCGAGCCGGCGCCCAACTACCTGCTCGACGTCAACTGGCTGGAGATTGCCGGGCGCGATTCGGACAATCCCCGCCCCTCGCATCTGCAGATCAACAGCCAGACCTCGATCAAGCGCGCCTGCCTGCTCGGCATCGGCATCGCCATGATGCCCGACTACATCGTCGGTCGCGATCCCGGTCTGATTCAACTGCCGATCGGTGCCGACATTCCGTCCTTCGATACCTATTTCTGCTATCCGGACGAGATGAAGAACGCCGCCAAGCTGAAAGTCTTCCGCGATTTCATCGTCGCAAAGGCACGCAACTGGAGCTTCTGACATCGCCTTCGCAGTTGCACAAAAAATGTTCTCTATATTCCTTCTAGACAAACTACTGTTTTAACTAATTTTTTCCCGAAACCTAAATCATCTGCCCCGAATAAGGGATTTAAATCGCTTGAAAAATGCGCAGGGCTGCGTCCGGCACATGGCTGTCATGCATATTAAATGATTGCGGTTCGCCCAAAAAACCATCATACCGACTGCAGCTGATGCATTTTGGTGGCTTTTTTCCTCCCAGTGCCACCGCAGCAGCTGTTCCCCTCTGGAGGTTAATTACCTTCATAACTATAAAGGGCCCAAGTTTTCTTGTGGCCCTCTTTTTTTGCCTTGAATTCAAGCACATCCTTATAGTTGCAATTTTTCTTGGCACTCAGCATTGAAATCTTCACGCCACTTTCCCATATCGGTTTCAGCTGATGCAGATGGTGGTCTTTTCCTCCCAGTGCCACCGCAGCAGCTGTTCCCCTCTGGAGGTTAATCCCTTCACACCTAAAGGGCCCGGCTTTTCCCGTGGCCCTCTTTTTTTTGCCCGAATCCGTTCGGAGCCCCTTCAAGAAGTTGTGACTTGAATATCGGTAGTTCACGATCTAAATATCGATATATCGGGATTTACCGATGCAGAGACGACCGATGGACAAGGACGAAATCCTCAAGGCGCTGGCACATCCCAAACGCATCGAGATGCTGGGCTGGATGAAGGAACCGGACGCGCATTTTTCCAACCAGCATCACCCCTTCGAGATGGGCATCTGCGCCAGTCAGTTCGAGCGCTGCGGCCTTTCGCAATCGACCGTCTCCAGCCATCTTTCGATCCTGCAGCGTGCAGGCCTCGTGACCACCCAACGCGTCGGCCAATGGATTTTCTACAAACGGAACGAGGAGACAATCCGGGCGTTCCTGAAAGACATCGGCGACACGCTCTGACGGGCAAACCGGCCCGCCAGCCTCAATCCTCCCCCCGCAACGAACGAAAAGGACTTCCCATGGCTTCCCTCTTCGCCCCCATCAAGATCGGCGACATCGAGCTTGCCAACAGCGTCGTCATGGCGCCGCTGACCCGCAACCGCTCGCCGGGCGCCGTGCCCAACACGCTGAACGTCACCTATTACGAACAGCGCGCCACTGCCGGACTGCTGATCACCGAGGCGACGGCGATCACCCATCAGGGCCAGGGTTATGCCGATGTTCCCGGCCTCTACAGCAAGGAAGCGCTGGATGGCTGGAAGCAAGTGACCACAGCCGTGCACAAGGCCGGCGGCAAGATCGTCGTGCAGATGTGGCATGTCGGCCGCATCTCCCACACCTCGCTGCAGCCGAACGGCGGCAAGCCGGTGTCGGCCTCGGCCATCCAGGCAAAGTCGAAGACCTACCTCATCAACGAAGACGGCACCGGCACCTTCGCCGAGACCTCCGAGCCCCGCGCGCTCGAACTCTCCGAAATTCCGGGCATCCTCGAGGATTACCGCAAGGCCGCACGGGCAGCGATCGACGCCGGCTTCGACGGCGTCGAGATCCATGCCGCCAATGGCTACCTGATCGACCAGTTCCTGCGTTCCGGCTCGAACGTGCGCACCGACGAATATGGTGGGCCGATCGAGAACCGCGCCCGCTTCCTGTTCGAAGTCGTCGATGCGATCACCAAGGAAATCGGCGAGGGCCGCACCGGCATCCGCATTTCGCCAGTGACGCCTGCCAATGACTCGTCCGATCCAGACGCGCAGGCGCTGTTCACCTACGTCGTCGAAGGGCTGGCCAAGTACAAGCTGTCCTATATCCACATCATCGAGGGTGCGACCGGCGGTCCGCGCGACTTCCAGCAGGGTGAAAAGCCCTTCGACTACAAGGCCCTTCGCCAGGCCTATGAAAAGGTCGGCGGCAAGGCCGCATGGATGACCAACAACGGCTACGACCGCGAACTTGCCATTGAGGCCGTCGAACAGGGCAAGACCGACCTCGTCGCCTTCGGCAAGCCGTTCATTGCCAATCCGGACCTTGTGCAGCGTCTCAAGGACAATGCGCCACTCAACGCGCCGGACCAGGCGACCTTCTACGGTGGCGGCGCAAAGGGCTATACCGACTATCCGGTGCTTGAAAAGCAGGTCGCGTAACAAAATCTACAAGTCTGGATCCCGCCCTTGATTGGGCGGGATTTTTATCAGCATTCGGCATGATTTATCGGCTGTACAACACGCCTGTCCCAGCCTAGAGCTTCGGCAAACCGCCGGAGAGGAACCTTATGCACCTGCGCGACGCCGAAGAGGCCGACCTGCCCGCAATCCGCGACATCTACAACGATGCCGTCTTGAACACGACGGCGATCTGGAACGACACGCAGGTGGACCTCGAAAATCGTGCAAGCTGGCTCGCCGAGCGCCGACGGCTGGGTTATCCGGTGCTGGTGGCCGTTACCGACGACGGCACGATTGCCGGCTATGCCTCCTTCGGCGACTGGCGGGCTTTCGACGGCTATCGCCATACGGTCGAGCATTCGGTCTATGTCGAGAAGAACCAGCGCGGCGGCGGCATCGGCAGGATGCTGATGCTGGCCCTGATCGACCGTGCAGCCGCCTGCGGCAAACATGTGATGGTCGCCGGCATCGAGGCGAACAACGAAGCCTCGATCCGGCTGCACGAGAAACTCGGCTTCGAGATCACCGGGCAGATGAAGGAGGTCGGCACCAAGTTCGGCCGCTGGCTGGACCTGACCTTCATGCAGCTCATCCTGCCGGAGCAGCGATAGTCAGTCTCCCGATTCGGCCGCATCGGTGCTATCAAGGACCGTCGGAGATGTTTGGCGGATGGCTGAGCGGATGAGACGTGAAAGACGGTGGCATGATCAGGCGACGCTTGCGGCACTCTTTGCGGCTGCCTTGATCGTCACCACGTCCGCAGCCCCCACAACAACCGTTGCCCAATCGGAATGGCGCGCGCCGCCTTGCATCTATTCCGCCAGCACGACCAAGACGACGCTCTGCGTTCGCGCCCACAGCTACAGCCGCGACATCTGCACGGCGCTTGGTCACTTTGCGGAAACCAACGCTTTGCCGCCCGACTTTTTTGCGCGGCTGATCTGGAAGGAAAGCCTGTTCAGGCCGGACGCCGTCAGCCCGAAGGGCGCCGAAGGCATCGCGCAGTTCATCCCCTCGACGGCGAAACTGCGCGGGCTTTCCAACAGCTTCGATGCCTTGGAAGCCTTGGGGAAATCGGCGGAATATCTCGACGACCTGCGCAACCGGTACGGCAATCTCGGCCTTGCGGCCGCCGCCTACAATGCCGGTGAAGGCGGGGTGGAGACATTTCTGCGCACCGGCGACCTGCCCTACGAGACACGCGCCTACGTGCTCGCCATCACTGCCCATCCGGTAGAAGAATGGAAGGACAATCCGCCGGAGGCCCTCGACCTGCGGCTCGACCAGGACAAGCCGTTCTACGACGCCTGCACCGCTCTTGCCGACAAGCGCCGCCTGAAGGAAGTGGTGTTCGAGGAGGAAGGCGCCTGGTCGCCCTGGGGCGCGCAACTTTCGGCGCACTTCCAGAAAGCGGTGGCGCAGCGGCTGTTCCTCGCCACCATCAAACGCATGCCGTCGCCGCTCAATGCGGAAAAGCCGCTGATCCTGCGGGAGCGCAACCGGGCCTTCGGCAACCGACTGCGCTATGCGGCCCGCATCGGCCGCGAGACAAGACGCGAGGCCGAAGCGGTCTGTTCTGAAATCCGCAAGGGCGGCGGCGCCTGCATCGTCTTCAAGAATTGAGACTCTCTCGCACACCCCTGATCGACCCCGGCTTGCGCAACGTCGACTGTGGCACAGCCTTCTCCGGCGGCAGGCCGCCGAGCGTCGCAAGCGTCGTGCGAACCGCCTCGTCGATCGGGGTCCATGGCTCGGCGCCGATCACGGCGACCAACCGGTCGTTCGGCATGCGCAGCGGTTCCTGCCAGACATAGCGCATCTCCCGCAGTTCCCTGAGCAGTGGCACGAAGGGCGCGACGAACGGCGTTGCCCACCACGGGAAGGCCTTGACCTTGAGGCGCGGATTGCCAGCGACGCGACGGATGGCAGCGACCATCCTCGTGCCGTCATCGTCCCAGAAACCCTGCATGTGATAGACCGCAAAAGCAGGCAGCGTTTCGCGGCGATCAACCAGCCGCGCCATCGTTTCCGCGACATCCGGCAGAAAGGCCCATTGATGGCCGATGCCCTTCCTGCCGGGGTAGGTAACCGCGGCCACCGGCTTGCCGGCGGTGATCAGACCTTGCGAGAACCAACTGTTGGCCGCACCCGGGCCAAAGAAATCCCCTGCCCGGACCACGATCACACGAACACCGTCCTCAGACGCAACCTGCAGACGCCGTTCCATCTCGACGCGGATCTTGCCCTTGGCCGTCACCGGGTTCTGCCGCGACGTTTCATGCAGCAGCGGGAAGACGTCGGGGCCGAAATTGTAGATGGTGCCCGGCAAAAGCACCGTGGCCCCGGTGGCTCTGGCGGCCGCAATCGTGCTGTCGAGCATCGGCAGCACCAGCGTACCCCAGTTGCGGTAACCCGGCGGGTTGACGGCATGGACGATCAGACTTGCGTCCTCTGCAGCGGCGAGCACGTCGGGAGCGTTCATCGCGTCGCCTTGCACCCATTCGAAATCCGGGTTCCGTGCCGCGGCCTTGGCAGCATCGCGAATGAGGGCGCGGATCGTCCAGCCACGAGCCTGGAGGTTACGGGCGACCGCACCGCCGATGCCGCCGGTGGCGCCGAGGATGAGGGCAATCTGTCTTGCCTGGCTGGTCATGTCGCGTCTCCTGGTTCGATGAAGACGATCCTGCTCCCAAATGAAGCTAAACGGAATTGCCGAAATTCCTTTATCTGATATACAAAAACGAATGAGCGAAATCGAACCGAGCTGGGATTTCTACCGCACCTTCCTGACCGTTCTGAAGGAGGGCTCGCTGTCGGCCGCCGCGCGCGACCTCGGCCTGACGCAGCCGACCGTCGGCCGGCATATCGACGCTCTCGAAGGCATCATCGGTTTCCAGCTGTTCATCCGCTCGCCGCAGGGCCTGACCCCGACGGAAGCCGCACTCGACCTCAAGCCGCATGCCGAGCAACTGGCGGCCAATGCGGCGGCACTGCTGCGGGCCGCAACCGGACAGGGAAAGACGGTGCGCGGCACGGTGCGCATCAGTGCCAGCGAGGTGATCGGCATCGAAGTACTGCCGCCGATGCTTGCCGCCCTCAACGAACAGCACCCGGATCTCGTCATCGAACTCTCCGTGTCGGATGCGGTGGAGGACCTGCTGCGCCAGGAGGCCGATATCGCCGTGCGCATGGTCGCACCGGCGCAGGACGCGCTGGTCACCCGCCGCATCGGCGGCATTCCGCTCGGGCTGCACGCACATCGGCGCTATCTCGACCAGCATGGGACACCGCAGAAGCTGGAGGACCTGCGAACGCATCGCGTCATCGGTTTCGATCGCGAAAGCGCCTTCGTCCGCGCCATGCGCAAGCGCGTGCCGCTTCTCGACATCATGCGGCCGACGCTGAAATCGGACAGCAACCTCGCGCAGATGGCGATGATCCGCGCCGGCTGCGGCGTCGGCGTCTGCCAGGTGGAGCTTGCCAGGCGCGATCCGAACCTCGTGCGGCTGTTCCGCGCGGAGTTCGAACTGCCGCTGGAGACGTTCGTCGTCATGCACGAGACCATGAAGACGACGCCCCGCTGCCGCGTCACCTTCGATGCGCTGGTCGAAGGCCTCTTGGCCTACATCGGCAGGTGATCGACCCGCGCGCTGCCAGCCACCACGAGCGCAGCACCGTCCGATCCCCGCCTCGGTGCCAGCGCCTTCACCGAAAACAGCGCGTAAACGACAAGCGGCAGGCAGAGGAGGTAGGAGGTGCGGATACCGGCATGTTCTGCCACGAAGCCGAGCAGTGGCGGCGCAAGGAAGAAGACGATGAAGGTCACCTGCCCCAGCGCTGCGACGTTCACCTGTGCTGCGCGGTCGGTACGCTGGGCAGCCGCCGAAACCGCCAGCGGATAGACGGCACTGCAACCGGCACCCATCAGTGCGAAACCGGAGAGTGCGAGGTAAGGATGCGGCGCAAGCCACACCGCTGCGATACCGATGCCCGACAGGATCAAAAGGCTCGCGGCGACGGCGCGGGCGCCAAAGCGGTCGACGACGGGATCGACGAACAGGCGGGCCATCGCCATGAAGAAGGTGAACAGCGTCAGCCCCAGACCACCGATGAACGGTTCGACCGAAAAGACATCGCGCATGTAGATGGCCGACCAGTCGATGCCGGCGCCCTCGACCAGAAAAGCGGCGACCCCGATGATGCAGAGCGGCAGGAGCCCGATGGTCGGCAGCGCCAGAAGCGGCGCATTTGCCTCGTGTGACAAGGCGCGCGCCGGGGCGTTGCGAATACCTGAAATGGCGATCGTGCCGACGGCGAGGACGACGGCGAGCGTCACGGCCAGATGAATCTGCATCGATATGTCAGCCTGGCGGACGCCGGAGGCGATCAGCGCGGTGACGAAGAAACCGAAACTCCAGAAGCCGTGCGCCCGATTCATGATGCCGCGCCCGAGCTGCGCCTCGATGCGGTCGATCTCGACATTGAGATTGATTTCGAGCGCGCCGGCCAGAAGCCCGGCGGCAAAGAAGACACAAAAGACGATCGGCGCCTCGTCGATCCAGGGAATGACGGCAAACGCTGCAGCAGTTCCCAGAACAGTGATGAAGGCGGTGGTGCGGGCGCCGAGATGGGCGATCAGCGGCGAGGAAAGCGTCAGCGAAATCAGCGCCCCGATCGCCATGCCGATCAAGGTCAGCCCGAGCTCAGACTTGTTGACGCCCAAGGCGACCTGGAGATCGGGCATGCGGGCCAGAAGCGCGCCGAGCGAGACGGCGAACAGGAAGAAACAGATATAGATCCTGTGATGCGGCGCGATGTTCATGACCTGGCTCCTCTACAGGCGACGCTTTAACGGGAAACAGGCGGGAGCGGAACCCGCATGGCGTGTTCGGCGCAGTGATTTGCGGCGGTTAGGCTAGATGTTGCTACGTGGGAAGGCGGAGCGGCGGACCGGATCCTGTGGGCTGGCCGGAATCTACCCAACAAAAAACCCGCCGTTTCCGGCGGGTCCCATAATCGTCAAAACTGCCTTGCCTTACTTGCAGGCGCCGCAGAAGCGCTGAATGCGCTTGCAGGCCTCTTCCAGCAATTCTTCGGAGGTCGCGTAGGAGATGCGGAAGTTGGGGCCAAGGCCGAAGGCGGAACCGTGAACGACGGCGACGCCTTCGGATTCGAGAAGTTCGGAGACGAAGTCTTCGTCCGTCTCGATGACCTTGCCCGAAGGTGCGGTCTTGCCGATCAGGCCCTTGCAGGACGGGTAGACGTAGAAGGCACCCTCAGGAGAAGGGCACTCGATGCCCTTGGCCTGGTTGAGCATGGAGACGACGAGGTCGCGGCGGCCTTCGAAGATCTTCTTGTTTTCCGGGATGAAGTCCTGTGTGCCGTTGAGCGCCTCGACGGCGGCCCACTGGGCGATCGAGCAGGCGCCGGACGTCTGCTGGCCCTGGATCATGTCCATGGCCTTGATGAGGGCGAGCGGGCCGGCGGCATAGCCGATGCGCCAGCCGGTCATGGCATAGGCCTTGGAGACGCCGTTCATCGTCAGCGTGCGGTCGTAGAGCTTGGGCTCGACCTCGACCGGAGTGGCGAACTTGAAGTCGCCATAGGTCAGGTGCTCGTACATGTCGTCCGTCAGGATCCAGACATGCGGATGCTTCAGCAGCACATCCGTCAGGCCCTTGAGCTCCGCATGGGTATAGGCGGCGCCCGAGGGGTTGGACGGCGAGTTGAAGACGAACCACTTGGTCTTCGGCGTGATCGCCTTTTCCAGATCAGCCGGCGTCAGCTTGAAATTGTTTTCCTGGGTCGCGGCGACGAACACCGGCGTACCGCCGCAAAGCGCCACCATTTCAGGATAGGACACCCAGTAGGGTGCCGGGATAACGACTTCATCGCCCGGATTCATCGTCGCCATGAAGGCGTTGAAAAGAATCTGCTTTCCGCCGGTACCGACGATCGTCTGGGCGGCGGTATAGTCGAGATTGTTCTCGCGCTTGAACTTCCTGGCGATCGCCTCGCGCAGTTCCGGGATCCCCGAAACCGGCGTGTACTTCGTTTCGCCGCGGTTGATCGCGTCGACGGCTGCCTTCTTGATATTGTCCGGCGTATCGAAATCCGGCTCACCGGCACCGAGCCCGATCACATCGCGCCCCTTGGCTTTCAGTTCCCTGGCTTTCTGGGAAACGGCGATGGTGGCGGATGGCTTCACACGGGAAAGGGCGTCGGCAAGAAAGGCCATGATGTGGTTTATCCTGATCAGGTTGAAACAGCATGCGCGCCAGCGGGAGCGGTCTTTGCCAGGCTCCATAGCGGTTAGGTGTATGTCGAAAGACAGGCCCGGTTTCAAGCGCAAAGAGCCCGCAGAACCGGCAAAATGCGTGACCATGACAATGTTTCATCAGTCACATCAGCGATTGGGATGAATCACTTTCTCGTCAGCGCCACACAGATGCTTGAATCGACTCCGATTTTTCATGCCCGCTGCCGGAAAGCGAAAGGCAGCGGCAACGCGTTCGAGCCCGAAGAATAATAACGCCTCACGGTCGGAATTTATTCTTCAAAAACAGGAGGTTTGCGACATTTCCGCAACGCCTTGATTTGGTCACAACAAATGCCGCGGGCTGCCGCAATTCCGTCCTCGTACAGTCGATTTCGGAGCCTTTTCTGGGGATCTACCGAATCCATCCGCACCCGGGGGCCACGCAATGTTTGTCGATACGGAAATCGGCGCCGCGACACCACGCCGCCAATACACGCCCTACGTCGAATATCTGCTGGTCGCGGCGCTTGTGGTTGTGACGATCATGCTGTTTTTCGTGATGGGCTTTTTCTCGGAGGCCTCGGCCGAAACCGGACAGGGTCGACCGCAGCATTTCGCAGGCTATGTGCACCCCAACGACGTGGGCACCGGTGCCCTGCTCTTCCCATCCAAGGAACCCGGCTCCTTCGTCGAGGCACCGCGCCTGGCAACCGATGTTCAGATCGACGTCAACGGCCCGATCCTGCGCACGCGCGTGACGCAGCGGTTCCGGAATCCGAGCAAGGGTTGGGTCGAGGGCACCTACGTCTTCCCGCTGCCGGAAAATTCCGGTGTCGATACGTTGAAAATGCAGATCGGCGACCGCTTCATCGAGGGTCAGATCAAAGCTCGCGAGGAAGCGCGCAAGGTCTATGAGGAAGCCAAGGCCGCCGGCAAGAAGACGGCGCTTCTCGAACAGCAGCGCCCCAACATCTTCACCAATCAGGTCGCCAATATAGGCCCCGGCGAAACCGTCATCGTACAGATCGAATACCAGAGCAGCGTGCATCAGTCGGGCGGCGAATTCTCGCTGCGGTTCCCGATGGTCGTCGCCCCCCGCTACAATCCGGATCCGATCGTCCAGACGGTCGACCTCGATCCCAGTTCCGGTTACGCCGTCAGCGATCCGGTGCCGGACCGCGACAAGATCAGCGCGCCGGTGCTCGATCCTGCGGAAAATGCGAAGATCAATCCGGTGACGCTGACGATCAATCTCAATGCCGGTTTCCCGATTGGCACCGTCGCCACGCCGTTCCACGCGACCGACGTCCAGACGGTCGATGACATGGCCCGCGTGATAAGCCTGAAAAGCGGCAGCGTGCCGGCCGACAAGGATTTCGAACTGAGCTGGCGTGCAGCCGCCGGCAGGGCGCCGTATGCCGGTCTCTTCCGCGAGACGGTTGACGGCAAAACCTATCTGCTCGGCTTCGTGACGCCTCCGGCCGATGAGGCCGCGACGGAAACGACGCCAAAGCGCGAAGTCGTCTTCGTCATCGACAATTCCGGCTCGATGGCTGGCAAATCGATCGAACAGGCGCGCGACAGCCTGGCGCTTGCCATCTCCAGGCTGCGACCGGAAGACCGGTTCAACGTCGTCCGCTTCGACGACACGATGAGCGTGCATTTTCCCTCCCTCGTGCCAGCGACGCCGGACAAGCGCGAGGATGCGATCGCATTCGTGCGCGGTCTGACGGCCGATGGCGGCACGGAGATGCTGCCGGCGCTGGAGGCAGCCCTTCGCACGCAGGGGCCGATCGAGCCTGGTGCATTGCGGCAGGTCGTGTTTCTGACAGATGGAGCGATCGGCAACGAGGCGCAATTGTTCGACGAGATATCGAAGAACCGCGGCAATGCCCGCGTCTTCACCGTCGGGATCGGCTCGGCGCCCAACACCCACTTCATGACCAAGGCGGCCGAACTCGGCCGGGGCACCTTTACGCTGATCGGCTCGGAAGACCAGGTGGCTGCCCGCATGGGCGAGCTCTTCAACAAGCTGGAAAACCCGGCGATGACCGACATCGCCGTCACCTTCGACGGCGCGAATGCGCAGGATATCACGCCCAACCCGATGCCTGACCTCTATCGCGGCGAGCCGGTGGTGCTGACCGCGCAGCTTGATGGCACCTCACCGGCGGGCAAGCTGCAGATCACCGGCAAGACCGGCGACCAGCCCTGGCGTGTCGAGATGGATGTCGCCAAAGCGTCTCAAGGCAACGGCATTGCCAAGCTCTGGGCGCGGCGCAAGATCGACGATCTCGAGGCAAACGCCTATGCAGTGAACGACGCAGCAACGCTCGACAGAGAGATCGAGACGGTGGCGCTTACCCATCACTTGGTTTCGCGCGTCACCAGCCTGGTTGCCGTCGACGTGACGCCGTCGCGCCCGGCGGGTGAGCCTGTTGCCAGCACCGACGTACCACTCAACCTGCCTGAGGGATGGGATTTCGAGAAGGTGTTCGGCAAGAAGATGCTTCCGGAAGGCCAGCGCAAGGCCTCGCTCGACCAGGCCGAGGAACAGGCAATGCTGGTCGCCGACCGGATGGCCGCTGCACCGACGGCACGAGCCGCCAGCCTGATCGCGGAAGCGGGCAATCAGGTCAACCTGCCCCAGACCGCGACGCTCGCCGACCGGTATATCCTGATCGGCCTGATGCTGCTCGCTGTCGCGGTAATGGCGGCCTCAACCTTCGGCCTGTGGCGCTGGCAGATGCGCGGCCTGATCCTGGAGGCACGCAGCCGTGTCCAATAAACAGATGCTCGACGGGCGCGGTGGCTTTCTGGCGCGCCTCAACATGCTGGAGACGTTGGTGCTCGCGGGCATTTCGCTCGTCGCGATTGCCGGCCTGATGCTGGTCGGCAAAGGCTTCTACATGAAGGCGAAGGCCGAGGTTTCGCAGGTGCTGCTGAAGCGAAGCTTCGAGGCACAGCTACATGGCGTGCCCAATGTCAAACCATGGCCCTGGGCCGACTTTTCGACTGAAGCGGAGATCACCGCGCCACGCATAGGCAAGACTGCGATCGTGCTGTCGGGCGCCAGCGGCGAGGCGCTCGCCTTGGGCCCGGCGCGCCTGGCCAACACGCCGGCGCCCGGCGAACTCGGCACCTCCGTCATTGCCGCCCATCGCGACACGCATTTCCGCTGGCTGAAGGACGTCAAGCCTGGCGATCTTCTGGTGGTCACCCGCAAGGACGGAACGAACCTGACATTCCGCGCCGGCTCGAGCCGGATCGCCCGCTGGGACGAGAGCGGCATCAACGCAGATGCGCCCGGCCGCAATCTGGCGCTCGCCACCTGCTGGCCCTTCGATGCGACCGAGCAAGGCCCCCTGCGCTACATCGTCCAAGCGGAACTCGTTTCCGATGCGCCGCAATCGAAGCTTTCGGCACTTCCTCGCCCCGTCCAATTGCCGGTCAAATCCTTTTGATCGGCCTTGATCCCTTCGTGCCCGACCCCAGCTATCCAGGAGCGTGTGGAGGGTGAAATGAAGACGACGCTTGAAAAGCTGTATAGACCCGCCGGCCTGGCGATGATCCTTTTCGCAAGCCCATCCCTCGCCTCCGCGCAGGAACCTGCGCAATTCTCGACCGAGAAGGTATCCGTCCAGGTCGAAACGCTTGCGTCCGGGCTCGACAATCCCTGGTCGGTCGAAGTGATGCCGGATGGCGCCTTCATCATCACCGAACTTGGCGGCAGCCTTCGCATCATTCGCGACGGCAAGACCTCCGCGCCGATCGCCGGTGTTCCGAAGGTGGCGCGCCAAGGGCAAGGCGGACTTCTCGATGTGGCGCTCTCCCCGGATTTCGAAACCAGCCGGACGCTATTCCTGTCCATGGCCGTGGCGAATGGCAACCGTTATGGAACGGCACTCGTGCGCGGCGAGCTTTCCGCGGATGGAAAGAAACTGACCGGCGTCAAGGAACTCTTCCGGATGAACGAGTTCACCGGCAAGGGTCAGCATTTCGGATCGCGTATCGCGATTGCCTCCGACGGCAGCCTGTTCTTCGGCATCGGTGATCGCGGCGAGCGGGACCGCGCCCAGGACATGCGCGACCACGCTGGCGCCATCCTGCATATCGAGCCGGACGGCAGCATACCCGCGGACAACCCTTACAAGGACGGCAAGGCCGGACTACCGGAAGTCTGGTCGAAGGGTCATCGCAATCCGCAGGGTATCGTCATCGACCCGAAGAATCACCAGTTGCTGACCGTCGAGCACGGCGCGCGCGGCGGCGATGAAATCAACGCGCCACAGCCCGGCCGGAACTACGGGTGGCCGGTTATCACCTATGGCAAGGATTATTCCGGCGCCGAGATCGGCGTCGGCCAGGCAGCGGAGGGCTACGAGCAGCCGCTCTACTACTGGGACCCCTCCATCGCACCGGGCGCGATCGACGTCTATCACGGCGCGATGTTCCCGCAGTGGGACGGCAGTCTGCTGGTATCGGCGCTGAAATACCAGCTGCTGGCGCGGCTGGAGCGCGATGAAAGCGGCAAGATCGTCGCGGAGGAGCGCCTGTTCGAAGGCGAATTCGGCCGCATCCGCGACGTCAAGGTGGCACCCGATGGCGCAGTGCTGTTGGTCACGGACGGAGACAACGGCGCGCTGCTGCGTATCTCGGCGGCCGACAAGAAAAGCTGACGACCGCGCGCAGGTGGCGATCGTCCTGTCGAACGAAGCACTGTGCGCCACCCCGTTCGGCTCCATGCTGCTCGGAGAAACGATCCCCCACTGGGCTATCTGAGCTGCGCGATCATTTTTGCGCCATGCTGCTCGTCACGCCTGAATTGGCGAAGCCGAAGGCCGTTGCTTCCGCAGTGTGACGTTTCCGCAGGTTTCTTTCGCGGAATAGCGGGGTTCATCTGAGGAACCACCCAGTTTTTCGAGCAGCTAATATTTGGCGAAACTTCCTGAGCAGGCCGCGAGACCTTGGCATTCTGCGACATATCATGCCGCAACCAGCTTAAAAAACGAGCAGAAATCCGCAAATCACAATATTTTCAATAGCTTGCAATATATCCGTAGAAAAATCATATTTTTCAGCAGTTGATTGCTTTTTGAACAAACCAAATCGGCACACTTGTTTCAAAAAACTTTTGCTTGCCAATTTAAAATAAACACAGCAAGCTTATCGGGTTCGGGCAATTTGCGAACACGGGAAGACCTTTAAATAATGCGCGCCGGGCACGCAAAATGGACCGGGCAGTCGGACAAAGACAGAGCTTTTTCGATGGCTGGCTGCAATTACAGGGACCCTTTCCTCACAGTCGAGAACTGCCTGCCGCACGCCCCTTGGGCAAACATTGTAATGCTGCCCGCCGCATCCGGGCAGAGGAAAAAGGACCTGACGCATGGCCGAGACTGGCATTGTTAAATTCTTCAACACCGACAAGGGCTTCGGCTTCATAAAGCCTGATAATGGTGGCGCGGACATCTTCGTGCATATCTCCGCAGTACAGGCCTCGGGCCTGAACGGACTGTCGGAAAATCAGAAGGTCAGCTTCGACACGGAACCGGATCGCCGCGGCAAAGGCCCCAAGGCGGTCAACCTGCAGATCTCCGGCTGAGCCGGGCGCTACAGCCAGATTCACAAGTTGAAGCCCGGCCTCGTCGCCGGGTTTTTTCATTCACCCTGCGTTCAGTTTCGCCACAATATCCTGTTTTCATCATAAAGGACTGAAACTATCCGACCCAAAACAGGATCGAAACACAATGAACAAGTTTATCAAAGCGGCCGTTCTTGCCCTTGCCACCGCGGCGACCGTCATCCCGACAGTAACATCCGCGCAGGCTGAAGACTGGGGCCGCCGCCATCATCGCCACAGCAACGGTGATGCCGTTGCGGCCGGCGCTCTCGGCCTTGCCACCGGCGTGATCATCGGCGGCGCCATTGCCAGCCAGCCGCGCTACCAGGAACGGGTCTATGTCGATCCGGAGCCCGAATATTATGAACCGCGTCCGGTCTATCGCCGCGCCCGCCCCGTGGTGGTCGAAACTTATGGCGAACTGGAGCCCTGGACCCCCGGCTGGTACCGCTATTGCTCGCAGCGCTACCGCTCGTTCGATTCCCAGTCCGGCACCTTCGTCGGTTACGACGGCAGAGAATATTTCTGCAGGGCCGGCTAAGACCGCCATATAACTTCAGAAAAAGGGCACGTGTCGATTCGGCACGTGCTTTTTTTATTGTCTTCTCTTCGGTCGCTCTGGCGCCGTTCGCCAGCGGCGGCTAAAGACCGCGAAGATAGGGATTGGTGCGGCGCTCCTCGCCGATCTGGCCTCCCGGCCCATGGCCGCAGATGAAGCCGACGCTATCGCCGAGCGGCAGGATCTTGTCGCGAATCGAATCAAGAAGCTGCTGGTGATTGCCGCCGGGCAGATCCGTGCGGCCGATCGAGCCGCGGAAAAGCACGTCACCGACATGGGCGAAGCCCTGTTTGCGGTTGAAATAGACGACATGGCCGGGCGCGTGGCCGGGGCAGTGCAGCACCTCGAAGACGTGATCGCCGAAGGACACCGTGTCGCCGTCCTCCAGCCACCGGTCCGGCAAGACGTTCTCGACCTTCATGGCCAGTCCGTATTTTTCCGCCTGGGCTTCAAGCCTTTCGAGCAGCGGTTGGTCGTCCTTATGCGGGCCGATGATATCGAGACCCAAGGCTTGCTTGAGCTCCTTGGCACCGCCGGCGTGATCGATATGGCCGTGGGTCAGCCAGATCGCCTTCAGCGTGATGCCGTTTTCCTTGATCGTCTGCAGGATCACATCGACATCGCCGCCCGGATCGACGATCACGCCCTCCTTGGTGTCGGTGTCGAACAGAACCGTGCAATTCTGCTGGAAATGGGTGACCGGAATAATGCCCGCCTGTAGCATGCCGCCTCGCTTTAAAACTTTGTTGCGAAGCATATAGGACGGACGCGACGCAATGAAAACGGTCAATTACGCGGGCCCGGCTTGGGCGATCAGCGGCGCGACGACCGCTAGACAATACAAATCGGTCAGCGTGCTGCGGCAACTTCAATGGGGGTTTGCAGTGGTGGCTGGAAGTTGATGGTAGTCATCAGCAGGGCAAAAACCGCAAGCTTGGCGGCGATGACGGTGATAACGACGGGGCGCAACTGGCGGGCAGTCGAATTGTCGTCCTGGGCGGTATCCTGTTGCATCTCAATATCCTCCTGTTGGCGACTAACCCCGCCATTGCGCAAATGGTTCCGGCCAAAGCGGAACCATTCCAGTATTTTGCATTGCCCTGATTTTCGCAGTTCCATGGGGAACACCGGCAGAATGCGCCGTCACGCCACGCGTGGAATGGCGCGCCACGGGGGTGCTGGCGGTGATTTTTCTGTTCCGATACCACGTGGAGAAGCGGCCGCTGCCGGGTTGGCAATACGGTTGATCGACACGCGCAGCAGCGGCGCGTTCACCGTGATGGCGGAAACAGAAAAGGCGGCTCAAAGGCCGCCTTGTTCAATTCCGCGCAGGGGGGTCACTCAGCGGCAGCGGCCACCGGGTGGACTTCCTTCATATAGTCGTTCATCAGCGTCTCGGAAATCGTCGCCGGCTTGAACGTATAAAGGCCGATCTCCGAGACCGGCGTCACTTCAGCGGCCGAACCGGTCAGGAAGCATTCGCTGAAGCCTGCGAGTTCCTCCGGCATGATCGCCCGTTCGACCACCTGGTAGCCTCGGCGCTTGGCAAGTTCGATGACCGTCTGGCGGGTGATGCCGTTGAGGAAGCAGTCCGGCGTCGGCGTATGGATGACGCCGTCCTTGACGAAGAAGATGTTGGCGCCCGTCGCTTCGGCGACCTGGCCGCGATAGTCGAGCATCATCGCATCCGCATAGCCCTTGGCTTCCGCGGCATGCTTGGAGATTGTGCAGATCATGTAGAGGCCCGCGGCCTTGGAGGCGCAGGGAGCGGTCTTCGGGTCTGGACGGCGGTATTCGGCGATATCGAGGCGGATGCCCTTGAGCTTTTCGGTCGGGTTGAAGTAGCTGCCCCACTGCCAGATGGCGATGGCGACATTGATACGGTTGTTCTGGGCGGAAATGCCCATCATTTCCGAACCGCGCCAGGCGATCGGCCGGACATAGGCGTCGGCGAAGCCCTGGCGTTTCAGGAGTTCGATGGTAGCCGCATCCAGCTCCTCGACCGAATAGGGAACGGTGAAGCCGAGGATTTCGGCTGACTTGTGCAGGCGCTGATTGTGCTCGGTCAGCTTGAAGACGCGGCCGCCATAGGCGCGCTCGCCTTCGAAAACAGCGCTGGCATAATGCAGGCCGTGAGTGAGCACATGGATCTTAGCGTCCTTCCAATCGACGAATTCACCGTTGAACCAGATCTGACCGTCCAACTGATCAAAGGGAACTGCTGCCATCGTCTCATCCTCCGGCGCGTAAACGCCATTCTTTGCGTTGATTGTCTTCCTGTTTCAGTTTTACCGTCAAACTGGAGCGGGGAAAATCCGATTTGGTGATTTTGGATTGGCGATCAGAGCGGCACGGCCTATCTTCAAAGACAGGCCAGCGTCGAATATTCGCCCTTCGACGGTGAAGACGCTTACCAATGGCGAAAAAATATGTCAACATAGCTGACATATTTTTCCGAAGGTTTCGTAAAGTGCGTTGCAATTGAAAGGAAATGACGGCGTGGCAGGACAGCCGAACCAGAAGGCCGATGCAGATACCTCTCCGGTCGGGACAGACATCACGGACGCGGTGGACTTTGAAATCATCGAACTGTTCTTTTTCGCCTATCGGGATTTCACCTCCGATCCGGACGTGATTCTCGAAAAGCGCGGCTTCGGACGGGCGCATCATCGCGTGCTGCATTTCGTCGACCGTGAACCCGGCATGACCGTTGCCGATCTGCTCGAAACGCTGAGAATCACCAAGCAGAGCCTTGCCCGTGTTTTGAAACAGCTCATCGATTCAGGGTATATTCACCAAGTTGCCGGACCGGAGGATCGCAGGCAGCGCAAGCTCTATACAACAAAGGAAGGCAAGACTCTGGCAAGGGCCTTGGCTGAGCCACAGTCGCGGCGCATAGCCGAAGCCCTGGCGAGAACCGGCCCGGGCGCTCGCGACACGATCAAGCGCTTCCTTGCCGGCATGAAGACCGCCGACGAAAACTAACAGCTGGCCTGTCGGGCCGGCAGCGAAAAGACAGGGCAATACGAAAGATGACAAAGACGACGAGGATCGACGACGATGCCGCCCATCTTCTGGTAGTCGATGACGACCGCCGAATCCGCGATCTTCTGAACCGCTACCTGATGGAAAAGGGCTTTCGCGTGACCACGGCGGCGGACGCCGGCGAGGCCCGACGAAAGCTCGAAGGCATCGACTACGACCTGTTGATCGTCGACGTGATGATGCCCGGCGAAACCGGCATTTCGCTGACCCAGAGCCTGCGCAAGATCAAGACCGTACCGGTGATCATGCTGACGGCGCTGGCCGAATCGAATGCCCGCATCGAAGGTCTGGAAGCCGGCGCCGACGACTATCTGCCAAAGCCCTTCGATCCGCGCGAACTGGTGCTGCGCATCAACAATATCCTGCGGCGCAACGCCCCAGCCAAGGCGCCGAAAATCGAACAGGTGATTTTCGGCCCCTTCACTTTCTCCGTCGTGCGCAAGGAACTGCGCCGGGGCGCCGACCATATTCGCCTTACCGACCGGGAGCAGGAGATCATGATGCTGTTCTCCCAGCGCGCCGGCGAAACCATTCCGCGCCATGAACTGGTAAGCGACGATGCCGAAGTCGGCGAGCGGACCATCGACGTGCAGATCAACCGGCTGCGCCGCAAGATCGAGGACGACCCGTCAAACCCCGTCTGGCTGCAGACGGTGCGCGGCATTGGCTATCGGCTAAGCGTGGACTAGCGAAATGACCCGGCTGAGTTCTCATGGCAAGCTTTGACATCCTGCGGCGCTATCGGACGCAAACGGGCGACACCACCTGGAATCGCGTCGTGCGCTGGCTGCGGCGGCAATTGCCGATGGGGCTCTACGCCCGCTCGCTGCTGATCGTCATCATTCCCATGGTCCTGTTGCAGTCGGTCGTCGCCTTCGTGTTCATGGAGCGGCATTGGCAGCTTGTCACCCAGCGTTTGTCGGCCGCCGTCACCGGCGATATTGCCGCGGTCATCGACCTCATCGATGCGATGCCGGAAAGCGACTACGCCACTATCGTGCGTATTGCCCGGGAAAAGCTGGACCTTAACGTCTCCATCGAGCCGGACGGCGAGTTGCCCGCGCCACGCCCGAAACCTTTCTTCGAGATTCTCGACCAGATTCTCAGCGAGGAGATCTCCCGCCAGATCCACCGCCCCTTCTGGATCGATACGGTCGGCGATTCCGATCTCGTCGAAGTCCGCATCAAGCTCGACGGCGAGCGCATCCTTCGCGTCTATGCCCGCCGCAGCCAGGCCTACGCCTCGAATACGCATATCTTCATTGTCTGGATGGTTGGCGCCTCGCTGGTGCTTTTGACCATTGCCATCCTCTTCCTGCGCGGCCAGATCCGGCCGATCCTGGCGCTTGCCAAGGCGGCGGAGAGTTTCGGCAAGGGCCAGAAGATCGACGATTTTTCGCCGCGCGGCGCCGACGAAATCCGCCGCGCCGGCCTTGCCTTCATCCAGATGCGCGAGCGCATCGAACGCCAGATCGAGCAGCGAACCGCCATGCTGACCGGCGTCAGCCACGACCTGCGTACGATCCTCACCCGCTTCAAGCTGCAGCTGGCGCTGGCCGGCGACAGCGCCGATCTCGACAATCTCAACCAGGACGTCGAGGACATGCAGAGCATGCTCGAAGGCTACCTATCCTTTGCGCGCGGCGAGGCGGAAGAGGATGTCGGCGAACTGAAGCTGCACGATCTGATGAACCGGCTGACGCTGGAAGCCGAACTGCAGGGCAAGACCGTGACGACCACCGTCGAAGGCGACGACAATGTGCGCGTCCGCCCCAATGCCTTCACCCGGCTGGTCGCCAACCTCGCCTCGAACGCCTATCGCTATGCCAACACCGTCCATATCGACGCCAAGCACAGCACGAAATGGATCACGGTCACGGTCGACGACGATGGTCCCGGCATTCCGGAATCGTCGCGCGACGACGTCTTCAAGCCGTTCTTCCGGCTCGACGAGGCGCGCAATCTCGACAGCTCGGGAACCGGCCTCGGCCTCGCCATCGCCCTCGACATCGCCCGCAGCCACGGCGGCAATGTCATTCTGTCGGACAGTCCGTTGGGTGGGTTAAGGGCGGTGGTGCGGGTGCCGGCTTAGTTACCGCGAATAGCCGCCGGTCATCCCGCGCCGCGCGTTGAACCGATGCCACGCGTCGATCCGTTTGGGATATTGTGCCCGCATCACGTCGAGCGGGGCGAGAAGCCGCCCTTCCCGCTGCCAGTGCGCGTCGAATATCTCGATGATGCGGCGGTTTGGCCAGGGCTTGTTGACGATCGACATGAGCGCATCGAAAGCCTCGACTTCGCGGCCGGCACCGAACCGGTGGGCAATGACGCCATAGGCGAAAGCGGTGGAACGGCTGACGCCCGCATGGCAATGCACGAGGATGCGGCTGTCACGCTGCTCGATGGCCGGAAGCACGAGGTCGAAGAACGCCGTTATCGTTTCGGGAAAATGGCCGGTGGCCAACGCGTTTTCCTGATCGCGCAAGCGCACGACATGGTGCGTCGCGCCGGAAATGCGCGGAACATGCTCTTCCGCCAGTTCCGGATCGAGAAGCGAGACGACGTGCGTGGCCGACCAATCACCGGCAACCATAGCCGCATCGCGCAGACAGGTGACGCGAACGAATTCGCAGACAGCATTCATGTCCATCGCTGAAATTCCTAAAGCATCTTCTTGCCGTTCGGCACCGGCTTCTCCACCGCGGTAAGAACAATGTCGCCGTTTTCATCCTCGAAACCGAGCGTCAGGACCTCCGAGCGGAACGGGCCGATCTGGCGGGGCGGGAAGTTGACGACGCCGAGCACCTGGCGGCCGACGAGGCTTTCCAGCGTATAGTGAACGGTGATCTGCGCCGAGGATTTCTTGAGCCCGATATCGGGACCGAAATCGATGACGATCTTGAACGCCGGCTTGCGCGCCTCGGGAAAGGGAGAAACCTCGACGATGGTGCCGACGCGAATATCGACGCGCTCGAAATCGGCGTAGGCGATGGTCTCGGCCATGACAGGATCCCGATTTAACCGGCCAGTTCTTCCGCCCGCTTGCGGGCTGCGGCAATCGCCTTGTCGAACAGTGGCTGCATGCCGTCATCGGCCATAAGAATAGAGAGTGCGGCAGCCGTCGTTCCGCCTGGGGACGTCACGTTCTGGCGCAGTTTCGAAGCGTCATCGGGGGACTGGTGCAAAAGTTCACCAGCCCCCGCGACGGTTTCCCGCGCGAGCCGCATGGCGAGGTCCGCCTGAAGTCCGGCCTTGCGGCCGGCTTCCGCCATGCACTCGACGAGATAAAAGACATAGGCCGGGCCGCTACCGGACACGGCCGTGACCGCATCGATATCGGCTTCGGTTTCGACCCACTCAACGGGGCCGCTGACTTTGAGGAGATTGTGCACGAGATCGCGCTGTGCAGACGATACGGCACCGTTGGCAAAGGCGCCGGTGACACCGCGGCCGATCATCGCCGGCGTGTTCGGCATGGCGCGTACCATGGCGGCGTCGCCCAGGTGAGACTGCATGAAGCCGAGCGTCGTGCCTGCGGCAACCGAAACGACGACCGTTTCGGACCCGACAAGCCCCTTCAGCGGCGGCAGCACCGTTGCCATCATTTGCGGCTTGACCGCAAGGAAAAGAACGCCGGCCTTCAGGCCCGCAGGCGCTGTTGTTTCCTGGCGTACGCCGTTGTCGGCAATCAGCTTTGCCATGACCGGCGACGGGCCAGGATCGATGACGAGGACGTCAGCACCGGCAATGCCGCTTTTCAGCCAACCGGCCAGCATCGCGCCGCCCATATTGCCCGCGCCGATAAGGACGATCGGTCCGGCAGCATTCACGCTCATGATCATGCCTCTCCGACAGTTTCGAACATCACCGCTTCGACTGCACTCTGCGCATCGATGCCGGACCAGACGACGAACTGAAAGGCCTGGAAATAGGATTCGCAGGCTTCAAGTGCGCTGGACAAAAGCACCTCGACCTGCTGGTTGGTCGGCTCGGCGCCGCCGGCGAGAAGAAGCGACTGGCGGAAGATTACCACATCTTCCTGGCGCCAGAGATCGAAATGTCCCATCAGCACCTGCCCGTTGATATGGGAGAGCAGCCGGATCACTTCGTTGACCCGGGTTTCGGGAACCTTGATGTCGAAGGCACAGGCGAGATGCAGCGCCTCGAATTCCTCCATCCAGGAGAAGGAGACATGATAGTCGGTCCACTTGCCCTCGACCGTCATGGCGATCTCGTCTTCGCCTGAGCGCTCGAAACTCCAATCATTGTTGGCTGCGACGAACTCGATCATGTCGACCGGGTTCGATTGGCGCTCAAGTTCCAGTTCCATCAGGCTCATGCATCACCCCAAAAGTCCCGGTGCAGACATGCGTCATCGCGCTCACACACGAAGGCTGCAAACTCAAACACCAGAAACGAACACTTATGATTGCCGGAAACACGATCATCCTGGCTTATGTACCCTGCCTGGAGCTTGCGTGATCCGTTTCGAATCATCATTTAAAATCAGTGTATAATGCGGGAGTCCGCATGCCAGCCCCCTGCACGAAAAATAGCGCCGGCGGTTGTGGATAGGCTCTGTGAAATAGATTCAGCGCCGGTTCATAAGCGACTCTGCCGTAAGCATTTTTTGGCAGTGTCCACAGGGCGAAAAATTTATGAAAAATGCTGTTGAGACAGCACTCGGAGACAGGCGCGCTGTGCCAGTCCGGGACACACGCGCAGGAAGCGAGCAAAAAGCGGCGGCGCAATCCGCCCCGCCGCATCGAATCTTTATTTTCCAGCCTCGGACAGACGCGCCTCGAGCGCTGCGATCCGGGCCAGAAGTGCGTCGTTTTCCTCGCGCGCTTTCAGGGCCATCTCCCTGACCGCCTCGAACTCCTCGCGCTTGACGATATCCATCGAATTCAGCAGGCGTTCGCCCTGGGCGCGGAAGACGGTTTCCATCTCACGCCGCACGCCCTGAGCGGCGCCGGCAGCGTCCGTCATCAACTTGGCGAAGTCATCCAGAATGCGGCTTGTGCCTGTGCTCATCGTCTCGGTCTCCGATCCTTGCGTCCTTTGCCCGCCATCGCAGGCTTGATAGAGCAGGTAGGAGGACGGACGTGCCGATGCAAGGAAAAATACCGGGATGACCGCCTTTCCCTTACCAAACGCGCCTTGACCGCCCCTCCCCGGGAGCCCATGTTCCGCCAAAACAACGGACGGGACTGAAGCAGGACCTTGGAAACGATACCGACACTCTTCTCCATCATGCCGTTCCCGAATATCGATCCGGTGCTGATTTCCATCGGCCCCTTGCAGATCCACTGGTACGGCCTTGCCTATGTGGCGGGTATTCTGCTCGGCTGGCAATATGCCCGCAGGCTGGCCCGCAATGCGTCTCTGTGGCGCAATGCGGCACCGGCCATCACCGAAACCCAGCTCGATGATTTCCTGCTCTGGGTCGCAGCCGGCATCGTCGGCGGCGGGCGCATCGGCTACATCCTGTTCTATGATCTCGGCAGCGTGCTGCAAAATCCGATCCGGGCGCTGGAAATCTGGAATGGCGGCATGTCCTTCCACGGCGGTTTGATCGGCACCATGATCGCCATGATCCTGTTTGCCCACCGCAACAAGATTGCCGCATGGAGCCTTTTCGACGTTGTCTCGGCCGTCGTGCCGATCGGCCTGTTCTTCGGCCGCATCGCCAACTTCATCAACGGCGAGCTCTGGGGCCGGCTGTCGTCCATGCCCTGGGCGGTGATCTTCCCGACCGGCGGTCCCTTTGCCCGTCATCCGAGCCAGCTCTACGAGGCCGCGCTCGAAGGCCTCGTCCTGCTCGCGGTTCTTGCCGTGATGATCTATCGTGGCAACGCGCTGAAGACGCCGGGCCTGGTCTGCGGCGTCTTTGTCGCCGGATACGGGCTTGCCCGCATCTTCGTCGAATTCTTCCGCGAGCCGGACGCGCAGATCGGCTACCTCCTCGGCGGCTGGCTGACCATGGGCATGCTGCTGTCGCTGCCTATGGTCTTCATCGGCCTCTGGGCGATTGCACGCGCCCGCCGCGCAAGTGCTGCAACCGTGTAAGGGGCCTGCATGACGACGCTTCTTGTAGAAAAGATCAAGGCCATCATTCTCGCCAGCGGCCCGATCAGCGTGACCGACTATTTCTCGCTCTGTCTGGCCGATCCGGAGCACGGCTACTACAAGACACGGGAACCCTTCGGGCGGTCCGGAGACTTCATCACCGCGCCCGAGATCAGCCAGTTGTTCGGCGAGATGATGGGCATCTTCCTCGTTCAGGCCTGGCAGCGGCACGGCGAACCGTCCCCGGTCAACATCGCCGAGATCGGTCCGGGCCGCGGCACGATGATGGCGGACATTTTGCGCGTCGTTGCCAAGCTTTCACCGGTACTTTACGAGGCCGCAACGGTCCATCTGGTCGAAACCAGCGAACGGCTGCAGAAAGTCCAGAGCCAGACGCTCGTCGCGCACAAGTTCAAGATTTCCTGGCATGACAGTTTCGACACACTGCCGGACGGTTTTCTGCTTCTGGCTGCCAACGAGCTTTTCGATGCCATTCCCATCCGCCAGTTCGTCAAGACGGCGCAGGGGTTCAGGGAAAGGCTCGTCGGCCTTGATGCCGACGGTGAACTGACGTTTGCCGCCGGCGTCGCCAGCATCGATCCGGCTCTCCTGCCGCCGGCCGCCGCAACCGCCGCGCCGGGTACCATTTTCGAAATCGCCCCTGCCCGTGACGCCGTGATGGCGGCACTTTGCGAGCGCATCAAGGCCAGCGACGGGACGGCTGTGATCATCGATTACGGCCACATGGCGACGGGCCTTGGCGATACCTTGCAGGCGGTGCGCGAGCACCAATTCGATCCGCCGCTCAAACATCCCGGCGAGGCCGATATCACCAGCCATGTCGATTTCGAGCAGCTGGCCCGCAGAGCCGTAACGGAAGGGCTGCAGATCAACGGGCTGACCTATCAGGGCGATTTTCTCCTTGCGCTGGGTCTTGCCGAACGCGCCGCAGCGCTCGGCCGCGACAAGGACATCGAGACGCAGGAAAACATTCGTGCAGATGCAGAAAGACTGGCTGGAGCCGGCGAAGGAAAGATGGGCGAACTGTTCAAGGTCCTCGTCGTCAGCAGTCCGAATGTGGCTCTCGTACCCTTCCAGAAATAGCTGCCGGCAGGAGCCGGTGACGACACCGGCTGTCGTTTCGACGGATTGACAGAGGCCGCCCCTGAGGCCAACATCCGGCCAAATCAAGCCGGGGCGGTATGCCAATAGCCCCGGGAAACCCGCCGTATTGCAGCATTTCGAAAGGGCAAAACCACCGATGAAGGATGATGCCCTGCCCTTGCCCGTGCAAAGCCCGCTTCTGTCCGAACAGGCGGGAAACGCCGTAAAACATGGCTATTTCACCCGCGCAGGCGGAGTCTCCGAAGGCATCTATCGGGGCCTCAATGTCGGGCTGGGCTCGAATGACGAGCGCTCCCGCGTGGAAGAGAATCGGGCCCGCGTCAGCGCATGGTTCGGCGCCGAGCGGCAGAAGCTCGCAACGGTGCACCAGATCCATTCGCCCGACGCTGTTATCGTCGACGGCAGTTATGACGGCACGCGGGCAACGGCCGACGCGCTGGTCACGGCGACACCAGGCCTGGTGATCGGCGTACTGTCGGCCGATTGCGGCCCGGTTCTTTTCGCCGATCCCGAAGCGGGCGTCGTCGGTGCTGCGCATGCCGGCTGGAAGGGTGCGCTTGGCGGCGTGCTCGAAAGCACGATCGACGCAATGATCTCGCTCGGCGCCCGCCGCGAACGCATCATCGCCAGTCTCGGCCCCTCGATCAGCCGCCGCAACTACGAGGTCGGTTCGGAATTCGTCGAGCGGTTTCTCGAAAAAGACCCCGCTTATCAGGTGTTCTTTTCTCCTTCGCCGCACGAGGGGCACGCCATGTTCGATCTGCCAGGACTGACGATCAAGCGGCTCGCCAAGGCGGGCGTCACGGCGGAAAATCTTGACATTTGCACCTATGCGGATGAGGAGCGCTTCTTCTCTTACCGCCGAACCACCCATCGCAGCGAGCCGGACTATGGCCGGCAAATCTCTGCAATATCGATTCGGGAGAGATGACATGGCACTGCATTTCACGCAGGACGAATTCGCGAGCCGGCTTGAGCGGCTGACGGCAAAGATGAAAGAGGAAAAACTTGCCGCCATGCTGCTGTTCGCCCAGGAAAGCATGTACTGGCTGACCGGTTACGACACCTTCGGCTACTGCTTCTTCCAGACCCTGGTGGTGAAGGCCGACGGCTCGATGGTGCTCTTGACTCGCTCCGCCGATCTGCGCCAGGCCAAACACACCTCGAACATCGAACGCATCGAGATCTGGGTCGACCGCGTCAATGCCGATCCGACGATGGACCTGAAGAACCTCCTCAGCGATCTCGACCTGCTCGGCACGCGCATCGGCGTCGAATACGACACGCACGGCATGACCGGCCGCATCGCCCGCCTGCTCGACCGTCAGTTGACCAGCTTCGGCGAGATGGTCGACGCGTCGCTGCTTATCAGCCGCCTGCGCCTGATCAAGAGCCCGGCGGAAATCCTCCACGTCGAAAAGGCCGCAAGCCTTGCCGACGACGCGCTCGACGCCGCCCTCCCTCTGATCCACGCCGGCGGCAGCGAAGCCGATATCCTGGCGGCGATGCAGGGCGCGATTTTTGCCGGCGGCGGCGACTACCCGGCCAACGAATTCATTATCGGCTCCGGGGCCGACGCGCTTCTCTGCCGCTACAAGGCCGGGCGCCGGACGCTCGACGCGCAGGACCAGCTCACCCTGGAATGGGCGGGCGTCAGCGCCCACTATCATGCAGCGATGATGCGCACCGTGGTGGTCGGCGAGCCGACCAATCGCCACCGCGAACTCTACAGCGCCTGCCGCGAGACGATCCAGGCGATCGAGATGGTCCTGCGGCCCGGCAACACCTTCGGCACCGTTTTCGACGTCCACGCGAAGATCATGGACGAGCGGGGCCTTGCCCGCCACCGGCTCAATGCTTGCGGCTATTCGCTCGGCGCGCGCTTCTCGCCCTCCTGGATGGAGCACCAGATGTTCCACATCGGCAATCCGCAGGAGATCGAGCCGGATATGTCGCTCTTCGTGCACATGATCATCATGGATTCAGACAGCGGCACGGCAATGACGCTTGGCCAGACCTATCTGACCACGGACGGCGCACCGAGACCTCTGTCGCGCTACGGGCTGGACTTCATAACTGCTTAGGAAAATTGATCTACCGTTCGCGGGATAGGCGGAGAAAGGTGGGGGCCTGATCACTCCGTCGCCCGAGGAAACCGGACGGTAGAACGATGCGCAAGTCGATCATGCTCATTGCAGGCCTTGGAATTGCTGCGGCCCTGTCGGGCTGCAACAGCATGGACGACCTGACACCCCAGGTCGATGTCGGCGGCGGTACCTTCCGCTCCCCGCCCGTCAACCAGTCCGACCTCGACGCAATGTCGCAGCAGACCGTCCCTCCCCAGTCGACGACACCGGTGCAGAGCACCCAGCTTGCGTCTCCCGGACAGGAGGGGTTTGTCGAGGGGCCGACCGGCACGGTTCTCGCCCAGGGCGACGCCGAATATACCGATCCGGCCGGATCGCTGGACGCACAGGCGGGACGCCTGCAGCAGGGACAGGTGCCGGCACAGCAGCGGTTGGCGCGCCGCCAGGTCATGGCGGAAGAGACCGAAGCGACACCCGTCGATGAAAACCCGCCGGCTGAACAACAGCAGTCCGCAGCGCCGCTTCGTGCCGCTGAAGAGACGCCTGAAGTCGAGAAGCCGCAGAAGAGCGCCGCGATCGCCCCGGCGGCGACCCCGGGCACAATCCGCTTCCTGCCGATCATCGGAGCCCCGGTCGAGGCCGTCACGCCGCTGTCGAAACAGCTCGGCAACGAGGCGCGTTCCCACGGTCTGACGATCAAGAGCGCATCCGATACCAGCAGCCAGCACATCCTGAAGGGTTATTTCTCGGCGCTGAAGGATGGCGAGAAGACGACGGTCGTCTATGTCTGGGATGTGCTTGATGGTGCCGGCAACCGGCTGCATCGCATCCAGGGACAGGACACGGTCGATGCCACCGCTGCCAATCTCTGGTCGGTCGTGCCGCCGCAGACGATGCAGACGATCGCCACCAGGACGATCGCCGAATATCTGAACTGGCGTGCGAATAACGCCGGCTAACGTTGCCGGACACCGCTGTTCGCTCCCTTGCAGCGCCAAATCTCGTCGCAAAACCACGCTAATGGAAAACTTTTTAGGATAAACCACGCTGCAACGCGGCAATCCTCTTGCATTCAAAGTCAAGGACGTTATGAAGCGCGCATAGGCTTGGGACGATCGAGGCCCCGGCTGGCTTACGGAATTTGCGCGGAGGCAATCCGCGCCAGCACAGGCGGACCATCGATGAAGGTTTTCGCAGGCAACTCGAACCGGCACCTTGCCGAAGCGATCTGCAATTATCTCAACCTGCCCCTGGGCAAAGCAACCGTCAGACGGTTTGCAGACCAGGAAATCTTTGTGGAAATTCAGGAAAACGTGCGCGGCGAGGACGTCTTCGTCGTCCAGTCGACCTCGTTTCCGACCAATGACCACCTGATGGAACTGCTGATCATGATCGACGCAATGCGCCGATCCTCAGCCCGCCGCATCACCGCCGTCATTCCCTATTTCGGCTATGCCCGCCAGGATCGCAAACCCGGTCCGCGCACGCCGATTTCGGCCAAGCTTGTGGCCAACCTGATCACCGAAGCCGGCGCTGACCGCGTCCTGACGCTCGACCTGCATGCCGGCCAGATCCAGGGGTTCTTCGACATCCCGACCGACAACCTCTACGCCGTGCCGATCCTCGCGCGCGACGTAAAGGAAAACTACGATTTGAGGAACGTCATGGTCGTATCGCCGGATGTCGGCGGCGTCGTGCGTGCCCGTGCGCTCGCCAAGCGCCTCGACTGTCAACTGGCGATCGTCGATAAGCGCCGCGAACGCGCCGGCGAGTCGGAAGTCATGAACGTCATCGGTGACGTCACCGGCAAGGACTGTCTGCTGATCGACGACATCGTCGATTCCGGCGGCACGCTCTGCAATGCCGCCGAAGCGCTCTTAAAGAACGGCGCGACCAGCGTCACCGCCTATATCACCCACGGCGTGCTGTCCGGCGGCGCGGTTGCCCGCGTCACCTCGTCGAAGCTGAAGGAACTGGTGATCACCGATTCCATCCAGCCGACGACCGCGGTGCAATCGGCCCACAACATCCGCGTCATCTCGACCGCCAGCCTGATCGGCGAAGCGATCAACCGCACCAGCCAGGAAGAATCGGTTTCCAGCCTGTTCGATTGATCAGGCAGCGGGAACCCGCTTGCCATTTTCAGCTTCCAGCGCCGTATGTTTCGGCCAGAAGAGGGATGGCTCCACGCTAATTGACTGATCAGCTGTGCGAAGGCTCACCGAGGCAGGGGGATGGCGCAGGCCTCGCCACCAGAAAACAATCGCGAGCGCGTGAGGAAGCGCCGCTCGCGGCCGTTGTCGAGCGAGAACATGCCGCCGCGGCCCGGCACGACGTCGATGATCAGTTGCGTGTGTTTCCAGACCTCGAAACTGGCTGGCACTGATATAGACCGGCACACCGCCGATCTCGCCGAGTTTCACGTCATTGTCGCCGACGATGTACTCATCTGCCGGGTAGCACATCGGCGACGAGCCGTCACAACAGCCGCCGGACTGGTGAAACAGGATATGCGGATGGTCCCGCTGGATTTCCCTGATGAAGGCGAGTGCCGTGTCGGTCGCAAGAACGCGGGGCTGGCCGCGGGTGGTGTCGGTCATTGTTTTTCTCCGAGACAGTCCCCTCTCCCCGCCTGCGGGGAGAGGGTTAGGGTGAGGGGC
>UCMT01000095.1 GCA_900473795.1 Hyphomicrobiales bacterium
CCACGGCCAGACTGCGGCGGTAATGCTGAACAACGAATTCAGCGGTCTGTCGAACATCACGGTCGACCACAACCGGCTGTCCGGCGGTGGCTACACCGTCTACCTCGATGGAACCAAAGGCGGCGGCACCGTTGACGACGATTCGATCAGGTTCACCAACAACCAGATCGGCGACGGACAGTGGGGCGATTTCTCGCTCTACGTCGACAATCCGGTGGTCTCCGGAAATACCGACCTGGATACGTTGCCAACGGATACGGGCACATCGGCGACTGTCTACACCGGCACCGCAGGCGATGACAGGTTGCCTTTGACGGGAAAGACGAATGCGGGCAGCGAGACCTACAAGGGCCTCGGTGGTAACGATCTGCTCAAGGGCGGTGCAGGTGCCGACACTCTTGATGGCGGCGCAGGCATCGACACTGCAAGCTATTCCGGCTCATCGGCTGCCGTGAAGGTCAGCCTTGGAGCAAACACCGCGTCCGGAGCCCATGCAACGGGTGACAAGTTCACCGGCATCGAGAAACTGCTCGGTTCCAGCTACGGCGACATCCTGCAAGGCAACTCCGATAGCAACGTCCTCAACGGCGCCGCCGGCGCCGACAAGCTCGACGGCGGCGCAGGTGTGGATACCGCCTCCTACATAGGCTCCACGACCGGCGTTACGGCAAGCCTTGCCACTGCTTCGAACAACACCGGCGCCGCCAAAGGCGACACCTATGTTTCGATCGAGCAACTGTCCGGTTCGAGTTTTGCCGACAAGCTCTATGGTGACGCAGATGCCAACTCGCTGCGGGCCGGCGTTGGCAATGATGTCCTAAAGGGGAGCGGCGGTAACGATGTGCTCTATGGTGGTCTAGGCGCCGATGACTTGGTGGGGGGCGCAGGTGCCGATAGGTTCGTCTTCAAGACGGCAGGTGAGAGCACGTCTGCAACGACGGGCAGAGATTCGATCTTCGACTTCTCAGGCACCGGCGGCGACAGAATTGATCTTGCGGACATC
>UCMT01000027.1 GCA_900473795.1 Hyphomicrobiales bacterium
CCAACCTTGCCGCCACAGGATTTGTAGCCGGGTGGGTTCAAGGATGAAGTGCGACATGCTAATGATTTCAATGGGTTCCCCTTGGATATTTTGGGATGCTTGGCTGATCGACGCCGCCTCTATCACTTTGTCGAACGCAAAATGCCGATCAAGAAATGGTGCGCCAACTCGGTCGTCATCGCTCGACGACCTATCGCGAGCTTAAACGCAATACGTTCCGGGATTCGGCTGAAGGCACATTGGTCACTTGACCGATGGACTCTCGCTGGCAAGTATGGCCGCGACATCATGCTTGGCCTCGCGCAGGCCACACTTCAGGAGAACTCATGTTTGACCACGTCGCATTCGGAGTGAGCGACTATGCAGCGAGCAAAGCGTTTTTCCTCAAGGCACTCGAACCACTCGGCGTCGCTGTTGTCCTGGAGGGACCGCTCGGTGTCGAGCTTAGCCCAAAGGGTGGTGAGGCTTCATTGTGCCTGTGCCAAACAGAGGAGAAGCCGGCGCATCTTCATTTAGCGTTCACGGCGGAGAATCGCCAGCAAGTCGAAGCTTTCCATCGCGAGGCTCTGGAGGCGGGTGGCAAAGACAATGGTGCGCCTGGTCTGCGCCCACACTACCACGCGAACTACTACGCAGCTTTCGTCATTGGTCCGGACGGGCACAACATCGAAGTGGTTTGCCACAAGCCAGGGCCCTAGCCCTTCCATCGAGGGACGAACTTCGGTCGCTGGACGCGTCGTAAACGGCAACGCCGGGGGTGACGCACGGCAGAACGGCACCTTGCGTGCTGCAACGAACGCCACGATCCATGAGTCCGTCGACGAGATCGCCGCCCAATGCGCCGCCGCGAACCCGAAACGCCACGATTATAACCGATAAATTGCGTGTCGTTACAAATGCCTATACCGATGAGTTATAGCCTCACCTGAAGAAATCCTTGGTCCCGGTCTATAGCTCCATCATGGCGACCGAGCCCCTGCCCGACCACCTTGCGGCGCCGCATCCTGCCACAACGTCCTCTGCTTTATGAAAGCGGCCACATCACCGTCTATCATCGCCTCGACGCTCAGAACCGGCTGCTGATGGGCGGGCGTGGACCTCAACGTGCGCGGGATCGCAAGACTGCCGCGCTGGACTATCTCAAGCGCTATGCGGAACGCCTATGGCGCGAGCTTGCTGCGGCCCGCTCAACGCATGCCTGGCCGAACGTCTGGCGAACGGCCCGCAAGCGCTGTTCGATCTTCCAGTGAGCGATCCGGCCCAAGCGCTTTCACGCCTTCTGGCCGGTCGGGGTTCACGCGGCGATGCTGTGGGGGCGGCTGAAGGGCCGTTTTGCCGGGGATCACGGACAGTTGATATCTCATTCACAATATCAGATATTATTTATAACAATCTGATTTTATTCATTTAAATAAAATTATTGTGTGAGAATTGAAAATTGAACGAGAAACCACCGCTGGTCTATCAGCGTAGCATATTCGTGATCAGCAAGGAGACGGGTCGATGATCCCATGGAAAGCCTGTGCATGCATTGCAGTCTTGACCGTTGCACCGCTGGCCCGGGCGGCGGAACCGGTCGATACGGCCCAGTCGATCATCCAGAGCCAAATCGAGGCGTTCCTCAACGATGATGCAGAGACGGCCTATTCCTTCGCCTCGCCGCAGATCAAGGGAAAGTTCCCCGACAAGAGCATCTTCTTCGACATGGTGAAGCGCGGCTATGCCCCTGTCTACCGGCCGGGCAATTTCGCCTCCGGACGCAGCAAGGTCGAAGGCGATACGGTGGTGCAGGAAGTGCTGATCTCGGGACCGGACGGCAAGGACTGGACGGCGCTTTACTTCCTCGTCAAGCAGCCGGACGGCAGCTACAAGATCAACGGGGTGCAGATGCTGCAGCAGGCACCCGGTCCCGAAATCTAGCTGATCCCCGGCTCAGGCGGCCTGCTTGGCTTCGGCCTCGCCCCGCGCCCAGGCATCCTGCGTCTCCGCCATGAAATCGGCATAACGCCCCTGCTCTATCGCCTGGCGGATGCCCGCCATCAGATCCTGATAGTAGGACAGGTTGTTCCAGGTCAGAAGCATGCCGCCAAGCGACTCGTTCGAGCGCACCAGGTGATGCAGGTAGGCGCGCGAGTAATCACGCGACGCCGGGCAGGAAGACTGGTCATCCAGCGGCCGCATATCTTCGGCGTGACGGGCGTTGCGCATGTTGATGCGGCCGTGGCGGGTGAAGGCGAGACCGTGACGACCAGAACGGGTCGGCATGACGCAGTCGAACATGTCGATGCCCCGCGCGACCGATTTCAGGATGTCGTCCGGCGTGCCGACGCCCATCAGGTAACGGGGTTTCTCCGTCGGCAGATGCGGGCAGGTCGTGTCGATCATGTCGAGCATCACCGCCTGCGGCTCGCCGACGGCAAGGCCGCCGATGGCATAGCCCTTGAGGCCAAGCCCCGACAGCGCCTCCGCCGAACGCTCGCGCAGTGCTGGGATGTCTCCGCCCTGAACGATGCCGAACATCGCCTTGCCCGGTTGATCGCCAAAGGCGGCCTTGCAGCGCTCGGCCCAGCGGAACGACATTTCCATCGCCCGCTCGATTTCCTTCGGCTCGGCCGGCAGACGGATGCATTCGTCGAGCTGCATCTGGATGTCGCTGCCGAGCAGCCCCTGGATCTCAATGGAGCGCTCCGGCGACATGTGATGCAGCGAGCCATCGACATGGCTCTTGAAGGTCACGCCCTTCTCGTCGAGCTTGCGCAGGCCGGAGAGCGACATGACCTGGAAACCGCCCGAATCGGTGAGGATCGGATAGGGCCAGCGGATCAGCTCGTGCAGGCCGCCGAGCCTGGCGACGCGCTCCGCCCCCGGCCGCAACATCAGATGATAGGTGTTGCCAAGGATGATGTCGGCGCCGAGATCGCGCACCTGGTCGAGATACATCGCCTTGACGGTACCGACCGTGCCGACCGGCATGAAGGCGGGCGTACGGATCTCGCCCCGCGGCATCGATACCGTGCCGCGGCGAGCCTTTCCGTCGGTGGCCAGAAGATTGAACTGAAACGTCTCGGTCATGGATTATCCCGGAAAAGCAGGCTGGAATCGCCGTAGGAATAGAAGCGGTAGCCATGGTCGATGGCGTGGGCATAGGCGCGCCGCATCGTCTCAAGGCCGCTGAAGGCCGACACGAGCATGAAGAGCGTCGATTTCGGCAGATGGAAATTGGTCATCAGCACATCGACGGCGCGGAAGCGGTAGCCGGGCGTGATGAAGATGCCGGTCGGCCCCGACCACGGCGCGATCTCGCCATTTTCACGGGCAGCACTTTCGACCAGCCGCAGCGACGTCGTGCCGACGCAGACGATGCGCCCGCCCCTCGCCTTCACCGCATTCAATCGCTCGGCCACGTCGGCGGCGACATGGCCGATTTCCTCGTGCATGACGTGATCGTCCGTGTCATCGACCTTCATCGGCAGGAAGGTGCCCGCCCCGACATGAAGCGTGACGAAGTGACGTTCGACGCCGATCGCGTCCAGGGCGGCAAAGAGCCGGTCGGTGAAGTGCAGACCTGCCGTGGGTGCTGCGACGGCGCCCTGCTCGCGCGCATAGACCGTCTGGTAGTCCGTGCGGTCCCTCTCATCCTCCGGGCGTTTGGAGGCGATATAGGGCGGCAGCGGGACATGGCCGACGGCAAGGATCGCTTCGTCGAGCGCAGGACCGGACAGATCGAAGCGCAATGTCACCTCGCCCGCCTCACCCTTTTCCTCGACGGTGGCGTCGAGCGAGCCCAGCAGGCAGGTGTTCGAGCCATGACCGAACTCGATGCGGTCACCGGGTTTCAAGCGTTTGGCGGGCCGCGCAAAGGCCTTCCAGCGATCGGGCGCCGCGCGCATGTGGAGCGTCAGGGAGACTTCGGTCACGACATCTTCGCCGCGCCGGCGCAGCCCTTCCAATTGAGCTGGGATAACCTTGGTATCGTTGAAGACCAGCGCATCGCCCGGGCGCAGGAAGGACGGCAAGTCCAGCACACCATGGTCGGCCAGAGGCTCCAGCCGTTGCGGCTGGACGACAAGCATGCGCGCGCTGTCGCGCGGGCTCGCAGGCCTGAGCGCAATATTTTCCTCGGGGAGATCGAAATCGAACAGGTCGACGCGCATCAACAGTCTTCTTTAAACGGCAAACCCGCCCCGGCGCCCTGTTCGGGCGATCCGGGACGGGTTGTTGCATTAGCCTAGATCAGGCGTTGGCGGCAAGTTTCATCGAAACAATGCTGTCAGGATCCTTGACCGGCTCGCCGCGCTTGATCTTGTCGACATTTTCCATGCCGGAGATGACCTGGCCCCAGACGGAATACTGCTTGTTGAGCCATGGGCTGTCGGCGAAGCAGATGAAGAACTGCGAATTGGCCGAGTTCGGCATCTGGCTGCGGGCCATGGAGCAGGTGCCGCGAACGTGCGACGTGTTGGAAAACTCTGCCTTGAGGTCGGGCTTGGACGAACCGCCCATGCCGGCGCGAGCCGGGTTGAAGCTTTCGCTGCCCTTCTTGCCGTACTGCACGTCGCCCGTCTGCGCCATGAAATCGTTGATGACGCGATGGAACACGACGCCGTCATAGGCGCCTTCGGCGCACAGTTCCTTGATGCGGGCGACGTGGCCGGGTGCCAAGTCCGGCAGAAGCTGGATGACAACCTGGCCTTGAGTGGTTTCCATGATGATGGTGTTTTCCGGATCCTTGATCTCGGTCATGGCATTTCTCCTTGTTGGAACTCAGTTTACTTGCCGACCTTGACGCTGATCATGCGGTCGGGATCGGTGACGGAACCGTTGTTGGCCTCGTCGCCCATCTTGATCTTGTCGACATTCTCCATGCCCTCGACGACCTTTCCGACGACCGTGTACTGGCCGTTCAGGAAGGAGCCGGGCGCGAACATGATGAAGAACTGCGAATTGGCGGAATTCGGATCCTGGCTGCGGGCCATGCCGACCGTGCCGCGATCGAAGGGAACCTGGGAGAACTCGGCTTCGATATCCGGCTTGGACGAGCCGCCCATGCCGGCCATCTCCGGCTTGAAGTCCTTTTCCATATTGCCGTACTGAACGTCGCCGGTCTGGGCCATGAAGCCCTTGATCACGCGGTGGAAGGCGACGTTGTTGTATTCGCCGGCCTCCGCCAGTTCCTTGATGCGGGCAACGTGCTTCGGTGCGACATCAGGCAGAAGTTCGATCACCACCGGACCGTCCTTGAGCTGGATGGTGAGGTATTCCTTGGCCTGGGCAAAGGCGTTGCCGGTCAGCGAGGCAAGGGCAACGGCGCCTGCGAAAGCGAGGTGGAGGATTTTCATGATAGCTCCCGTGATAGAAATGAATAAACGCGTCAGGGCTTGCGTTTGGCGCTCAGCGCCCGGTGAACCGCCTTGGGCACGAAGGCGCTGACATCGCCGCCCATTGCCGCGATCTGGCGGACCAATGTGGCGGTAATGGGCCGCGAGGCCGTGCCGGCCGGTAGAAACAGGGTCTGGATGTCGGGCGCCATCTGCCGGTTCATGCCCGCCATCTGCATCTCATAGTCGAGATCAGTGCCGTCGCGCAGGCCGCGGACCAGCAGCGAGGCACCGTGCTGGCGCGCAGCATCCACCACCAGATTGTCGAATGAAACGATCGAGATATCACCCGCTCTCTCGGGAAGGAGCTCGCGCAGCGACTGACGGATGAGATCGGCCCGCTCATCAAAGGTAAACAGCGGTGCCTTGCCCGGATGGATACCGATCGCGACGATCACTTTCGGCGCCACGTTCAGCGACTGGACAAGCACGTCGAGATGTCCGTTCGTCATGGGATCGAAGGAGCCGGGATAAAAAGCTGTGATCATCGCGCCTGTTTCCATTTCGAAGCCTTTTGTCACGGACCGCGCACAATCGCAAGGGAGGCCGCAAACGGCGAAGCGGGTGTTCCCCCGGAAACAGCGGATGGTCCGGATGAATACTAAATGAATGTAACGTTCAAGGCTGCTTCAGACGGGATTGAGTATCTGAACAGATACGAATGGAACTTTTTTTAGAATGCGGCCGTTACTCAGCTGAAAGGATCACGGCTATGGCACTTGTTCTACTTCTTTCCATGATCATGTTTTTCGCCATGCTGTTTGCAACCGCAAACGCAATCAGAAACGAAGTACGGATAGAGCGCGCAGACGCCTTGCGTGATCGTCTGACGAAATAAGGAATTTCGCCATGGCTATCACGATGATGCTCATATCGGCAGTGATCAGTATTGTATTCCTCGTCGATTTCGCCCGAACCATTCTCGACCTTCAGCGTGACCGGGTTGCCATGAAGGACAGCAGCCAGAATGCCGGCGGATTCGGCGTCTGACGCATTGAAAGCTCCCCGACGACAGCAGCCACCTCCAGTGCCGCTGAATTGAAAACCGGACGGTTCCCCTGCCAGTCCGGTTTTTCTTTGCCCTGAGCGCGGCTATCCAATCCGCGGTAGCTGAGACAGCCGCCGCGTCTCGCTGGAAACACGAGAGGAACACCTGCCGCGTATAGCCTGCCGACATAACCCGCCTCATCGCTGGCCAGTATGGCAAAATAGCTGTTCCATTTCAGGATGGTGATGCCCGCCGGCAGCTGCCCGGCGGCAAGGTGGCGATCGGGAAACAGCACCAGCGCGCCAGGCGCCTGTTCGGTCACACGAAACACCGCCGCCATCGCACCATACCAGAGAAGGACGATGGCGGTGGCCGTCGCAACGAGCCTGGCAGCTCTAGTAATCAAAGACGTGTTCCACACCCGGATCGGCCAAGGTGCGCAGCAAGGTCGCCAGTTCGCTGACCTCGAGGGCGACCAGCAACCGGCCGCCGCCAAAACCGTCCCGCCGGACGCGGGCAATGACGGTGCCCGGCAGGCCGGTCAGCGGCTGGTCAGGATTCTCTGTGACCGAAACCATGATGTCGTCATTGCCGGCGATCTCGCGGATCGCGCCACCTTTCTGCGCGATCTCGACGAGGATCCTGGTGAACAGGTCATAGCGCGGCGTTTCTATTTCGACGCCGCCGCCATTTTCCCCGATTACTTTCACCCACGGGATCTTCGCCAGTTCGCTTGAGGTCAAACCACCGACGACGCTGCGGATTTCAAGCTGCGCTACCCCGGTGGTGCCGGCGACGGCGTCGGCGATCAACCCGGCGTAGAGCGTCTTCGCCCACCATTCGGTTCCGAGTGCAAAGCGGCGCTCCCGGCTGCGCAGGGGATCGGTGTCCGGCGCCTCGTCGAGTTTCCTTATCTGGCTGTCGAACGGATATTTGTACCAGGGGGTCTGACGCAGGAAGGCGGCGTACTCGACGGCCATCCCGGCAGCCACCTGGTCCTGGGGTGTTTTCTTCTCGCCGCGCAGCATCGCCGTCAGTCGGCCGATCGTTTCCTCGTAAGCCGCCTTGAGCGCCATTTCGAGCGTGAAGCTGACGCCGATCGTGTGGATCGTCATGCGCGTGGCGGAATCGGCGCCGCCATGCGCATCAGCAACCTTCGTCAGTGCGCAGGCCGACGTCCAGAAGCCCTTGACGCTCGAGAAATAGTCGAACGCATATTCATCGCCGGTCTTCAGCGTTTGCGCCAACCCGTCATAGGCATAGACGATGTGCCATTCCGGATAGGTCAGGAAGGTATTGGCTTCGCGCCGGTGAAAGGCAGCATCCTTGATGAGCGGCGTGTAGGCTTGTTCCGTCCCTTCACCGTGGCAGAAGGCCTCTATATAGGCGACGGGGCTCAAGAGCAGCATCACTGCCAGCAGCATCGCCGCGAGGCTCCATTTGAGGAGCTTCCAAACCACGCGCATCAGGCGCTCGCCTGCTTGCCGAATGCAAGCGCGGAGAAGACGGCAAAGCCGCCCAGAGCCAGATGCGGCAGGTTGGCGAGAATCTTGAAGCCGAAGGGCAGATCCTGAATGCCATAGTTGATGATGCCGAGATCGAGATAGCCGGAACCGGTGATCAGACCGAGAAGACCATCGCCAAAATAAAGGATGCCGAAATAAAGCAGGAAGCTGCGTGCCGCACGCGCTGAAAGCCAAGCGGCGATCGCGGCCCACGCGGCAGATGCGACATGCAGGCTATCATCGTAGATATCGAGCGCGAAAATGCCGAAGGCCCTGCCCTGATCGTCGGTCAATCCGGGGATGTAGTTCAGCGACGCGGCCCCGAGAAGCGCGATGGCATAGACGGCGGCGATGATGCGTAATTTCTCCACGCGGGATCCTTTCATAGTCGGGCGAGATAGGCGTCCCACAAATGATTGCGAAAAAGAAGGTCCTTGTCGAACACGCGCTTGCTGGCGGCGAAGGAAGCGGCGCGCGGATAGGCCTGGACAAGCTGATCAATCGACGCATGCGGACGATAAGGCAGGTAATAGGTACCGCCGATGGCGAGCACCCCCTCGATCAGGTCACGCGTCATGCGCGCCATGTCCGCCTCTCCGCGCACGGTCTTTTCCTGGGAAAACAGCATGACGGCCGCGATCCGCGGCTCGGTCGCATAGGCAAGCACGCTGTCTCTGTCGGTATCGACGTAGCGCAACGTGACATTCAGCAATTGCTGGAAGGAGGCCGGGATGACGTCGCGGCAGAGCGCCACGAATTCGGCAAACCGGGACGGCGCCACGAAATATTCGTGAAGGATATCGGTGCGCAGCGGATCGAGATCGTCAAGCGTGACGACGGGCTCGTTCATCAGGCTGTTGCGCGTGGACGCCGCGGCAATAGAGGGGCCGAGCGAAGTCTCGGTCCACCAGCGCATATGCTTCATGGCGTCAGACCCGACCTGCCGGCGGAAGATGTCGCGGGAGACACGGCTGACAAAGCCTGAACCGGTCGCCGCGGGAAGATCGGACTGGTCGGCAGTCGGCCGATAGGCAATCAGCAGGCCGTCCTCGAAAAACCGATCGAGCGAAACATCCAGCCGGCCGTAGGCCATCTGGATCGACGGATCGGTGTCCAGCATCTCGGCAAACCGCGTGCCGAGATCGGCGCCGGAAAGGTACTCGAAGCGCGGCTCGAGACGACTGTTCGGCACCATGTCGAGCTCGAGCTCGGTGATCACACCAAAAAGGCCGTAGCCGCCCATGGCATGCCGGAAGAGTTCGACGTTCTCGTTTCGAGAGCACGTTACATGCGTGCCGTCCGCCAGCAGCATCTTCAGCGACCGCACGGTGCTGCCACAGCCGCTGAAGCGCACCGGCCAACCATGCGCATTGACGGAGTAGGTGCTGGCAACGCCGAAGTCATTGTTCGATTGCATCACGGCCGGTGAAAAGCCGATCGCGTCAAGCCTGGCAATGACCGTCGACCAACGCGTGCCGGCCGCAACCCGATAGGTCTTTGATGCCGGATCGGCTTCCAGCCATTGCTGCTCCAGCGTCAGCACCGAACCGTTTTTCGCGAGGCTTTGGCCACCCATGGAATGACGCGCGGCGCTGGCAATGAAGGGGCGGCGCGCAGCTTGCGCCTCGGCCATCAATGTCCGGATGTTTTCGACAGCGTCAGCTGTCGGGTCGGCGGTGACGGTGATGTGCTTTGCAACCGGCGTCGGCGACAACTCACTGGCATCATTGAGGAGAATGCCGCCGCTTTCGGTCTGTGCTGGCGCCGGAAAAACCGGACCTGTGGCGCTTGTCGGAGCCAAAACGGTGCGCCCGGCGTAAACGCCCAGACCCGCGGATGCTCCGGCCAACAGCGTGCGCCGAGTCAAATGCCCCATCAATTCTCCGCCCCCATGCACCCATCCCCCGTTGGGAATCACGTCTGTAACGGTGCAGCAACAGGATTAATTCGCGGACGAACAAATTCAATGGCAAAGAAAAACCGGGCGACAGGATCGCCCGGTTTTCATCTTAGCAGGATGGAAGAACGATTATTCTTCCGTTGCGACCGGCATCTCGCCCTCGGGGACGTCCGCGCCGTTGGCGCCCTCGTCTTCCTCGTCGGCTTCCGGCTCGCTGATCCGCTCGACCGAGACGACTTTCTCGTCCTTGGCCGTCGAGAAGATCGTCACGCCCTTGGTCGCGCGGCTGGCAAGTCGGATGCCGCCCACGGGCACGCGGATCAGCTGGCCGCCATCCGACACGAGCATGATCTGGTCGTTGTCTTCGACCGGGAAGGCTGCAACGAGTTCACCGATTTCGCCCGTCTTCGAGGTGTCCGTGGCGCGGATGCCCTTGCCGCCACGGCCGGAGGTGCGGAAGTCGTACGTGGACGACCGCTTGCCGAAGCCCTTGACCGAAACCGTCAGCACGAACTGTTCGCGCGCCTTCAGTTCGTCGTAGCGCTCGTTGGAAAGCTCGCCACCGTCCGCAACCTCTTCGCCGACCAGAGCGATTTCCTCGTCCTCACCGGTTGCCGCGCGGCGCTCTGCTGCAGCGCGCTTCAGATAGGCGGCGCGCTCCCACGGCTCGGCGTCAACATGACCGACGATCGTCATCGAAATGATCCGGTCGTTTTCACCGAGCGAGATGCCGCGGACGCCGATCGAGTTGCGGCCGGCGAAGACACGCACGTCATCGACCGGGAAGCGGATGCACTGGCCGAGAGCCGTCGTCAGCAGCACGTCGTCCTGATCGGTGCAGGTCTCGACGGAGAGGATTTCATCGCCCTCCTCCTCGAGCTTCATGGCGATCTTGCCGTTGCGGTTGACCTGGACGAAATCCGACAGCTTGTTGCGCCGGACGGTGCCGCGGGTGGTGGAGAACATCACGTCGAGGTTTTCCCAGGTGCTCTCGTCCTCGGGGAGCGGCATGATGGTCGTGATGCGTTCGCCGGCTTCGAGCGGCAGCATGTTGATCAGCGCCTTGCCGCGCGACTGCGGCGTGCCGATCGGCAGACGCCAGACCTTCTCCTTGTAGACGATGCCACGCGAGGAGAAGAACAGGATCGGCGTATGCGTGTTGGCGACGAAAAGCCTCGTCACGAAATCCTCGTCGCGCGTCGCCATGCCGGAGCGGCCCTTGCCGCCGCGGCGCTGCGCCCGGTAGGTCGTCAGCGGCACGCGCTTGATGTAGCCGAGATGCGACACGGTGATGACCATGTCTTCCTGGGCGATCAAGTCCTCGTCGTCCATGTCCGGACCGCCTTCGACGATCTCGGTGCGGCGCGGCGTGCCGAATTCGTCGCGCACCGCTATAAGCTCGTCCTTGACGATCGTCATGATGCGGACGCGTGAGGAGAGAATATCGAGGTAGTCGCTGATCTCGGTGCCGATCTTGTTCAGCTCATCGCCGATTTCGTCGCGACCCAGCGCCGTCAGGCGGGCGAGACGGAGTTCGAGGATCGCCCTCGCCTGCTCTTCCGACAGGTTGTAGGTCAGGTCCTCATTGATCCGGTGGCGCGGATCGTCGATCAGCCGGATCAGGCTCTCGACATCGGAGGCAGGCCAGCGGCGCGTCATCAACTGCTCGCGCGCCGTCTGCGGATCCGGCGCTTCGCGGATCAGCTTGATGATCTCGTCGATATTGGCGACCGCGATCGCAAGACCGACCAAAACGTGAGCGCGTTCGCGCGCCTTGCGCAAGAGGTACTTCGTGCGCCGGCTGACAACCTCTTCACGGAAGGCGACGAAGGCGCGCAGCATGTCGAGCAGCGTCATCTGCTCCGGCTTGCCGCCGTTCAGCGCCACCATGTTGCAGCCGAAGGAGGTCTGCAGCGGCGTGTAACGATAAAGCTGGTTGAGGATGACCTCGGCATTGGCATCGCGCTTCAGTTCGACGACGACGCGGTAGCCCTGGCGGTCGGATTCGTCGCGCAGGTCGGATATGCCCTCGATGCGCTTGTCCTTGACCAGTTCGGCCATCTTCTCGATCATCGTCGCCTTGTTCACCTGGTAGGGAACTTCGGTGATGATGATCTGCTCGCGGTCGCCGCGCATCGGCTCGATGGTGGCGCGGCCGCGCATGATGACCGAGCCGCGGCCCGTCTCGTAAGCCGAGCGGATGCCGGAGCGACCGAGGATAAAGGCGCCGGTCGGGAAATCCGGACCCGGGATGATCTCCATCAACTGCGGCAGCTCGAGCGCCGGTTCGTCGATCAGTGCGATACAGCCGTTGATGACTTCGGCGAGGTTGTGCGGCGGAATGTTGGTCGCCATGCCGACGGCGATGCCGCCTGCCCCGTTGACCAGCAGGTTCGGGAACTTGGCCGGAACGACCGAGGGTTCGTTCAGCGTGCCGTCGTAGTTGTCGCGAAAATCGACGGTTTCCTTGTCGAGGTCATCGAGCAGCGCGTGCGCTGCCTTCTGCAGCCGGCACTCCGTATAACGTTCGGCCGCCGGCGGATCGCCGTCAATCGAGCCGAAATTGCCCTGGCCGTCGATCAGCGGCAGGCGCAAAGACCAAGGCTGCGCCATGCGCGCCAGGGCGTCGTAAATCGCCATGTTTCCGTGCGGATGGTATTTACCCATCACGTCACCGGTGACGCGGGCGCATTTGACGTATTTCTTGTTCCAGTCGATACCGAGCTCGCTCATCCCCCAGAGGATGCGGCGGTGAACCGGCTTCAGACCATCGCGGACATCGGGAAGCGCGCGGCTGACGATGACGCTCATGGCGTAATCGAGATACGACCGCTGCATTTCCTCCATGATGGAAATAGGCTCGATGCCTGGTGGATTCTTGCCGCCGCCGGGTGTGGTTTGTTCAGTCAATTTCGATCACGATCTTTGTTCAGAATCAGAAAGATTTTTATAGCCGAATGCATTGGCGAGCGCCAATTTCGGGGCCGGGTTTTAAACAGCCTTTTCGGCTCTTCGGCGCTATGCGTGGCATTTGCAAGGCAAAAGCGAAGGAACGGTCCGAAACGGCTCTTTCCTTCGTCGATCCGCTCGCCTAACAATCCGCAAGACGGCCATCATAAACAAGGCCGCGACGGGGAAACCGCATGTCTCACATCGACCTACTGATCAATGCGCTGACCACCATTCTGGTCACCATCGATCCGCCTGGCCTTGCGCCGATCTTCCTCAGCCTGACCATGGGCATGAGCCGCCATGAACGGTTCCTTGTGGCGCGCCGCGGCACGCTGATTGCCTTCTTCATTCTCTCGGCCTTCGCCCTCTTCGGCAACGGCATCCTTGGGCTGCTCGGCATTTCGATCGGCGCGTTCCGGATCGCCGGCGGCCTTCTGCTCTTCTGGATTGCCTTCGAGATGATCTTCGAGAAACGAAACGAGCGGAAGGAAAAGACCGGCGAAGCGGCCATCACCCGCGACCACATTCACAATATCGCCGTGTTTCCGCTGGCACTGCCGCTGATTGCCGGCCCCGGCGCGATCTCGGCGACGATCCTTTTGTCCGGATCCTTCTCCGCCACCATCGACCGGGCACAACTCATCCTCGTCATCGCCTTTTGTCTTGCCCTTCTCTTCGCCGCCCTCGTCATCGCCGAACGCATCGACCGCTTCCTCGGCGTCACCGGCCGCGCCATCCTGACCCGGCTGCTCGGCGTCATCCTCGCCGCGCTCGCCGTTCAGTTCGTCGTCGATGGCGTGAAGTCGGCCATGACGCTTTGACAAGCGCATAGCCGAACGCTCCCAGCAAAAAGGCCCGGTTTCCCGAGCCTCTTCTGTGTTGTGACGCGCCGCATCAGAACGGGATGTCATCATCCATGTCGCGCGAAAAGTTTCCGCCGCCGCCACTCGAGCGGCCGGGCGGCGCCGATGCGGGGCGATCGTAGTCTTCGCTGTAGCCGCCGGAGCTTCCGCCACCGAAATCCGAGCCGCCGCGACCGGCGCCGGCACCTGCGTCACCACGCCCGCCGAGCATCGTCAGCGTCGAATTGAAGCCTTGCAGAACAACTTCCGTCGAATAGCGATCCTGACCGTTCTGGTCCTGCCATTTGCGGGTCTGCAACTGGCCTTCGATATAGACCGTCGACCCCTTTTTCAGATATTGCTCCGCAATCTTGCAAAGCGGCTCGTTGAAGATCACGACGGTGTGCCACTCCGTCTTTTCCTTGCGCTCGCCCGAATTGCGGTCGCGCCAGCTTTCCGAGGTTGCGATGCGCAGGTTGGCGATCGGCCGGCCGTCCTGCGTGCGCCGGATTTCCGGGTCCGCCCCGAGGTTCCCGATCAAAATCACCTTGTTGACACTACCCGCCATCTTGCTTTTCCTGTTATCCCGCCCGGCATCGCAGCCCGGCCACCAAAATTCTCAAGCGCGCATCTTAGCGGCTGCCAGCCCACCATACGCCCCTTCGCACCGCGTCATCCACAACAGATTTCGAATTTTGTTCTTTATTTGTTCTAGTAAATTCGTAATATCGTGTCAACTGACTCGGGAAAGCCCGCCTGTTTTTCGGATTGCGCCTCGACATGCGCCGTGCCGTACTTAAATAGGAGCATTCACCGGAATTACAAAGCTGGACACGATGAGCGAACACAAGACTATTTCCATTCGCGGCGCGCGCGAGCACAATCTGAAGGGCATCGACCTTGACCTGCCGCGCAACAAGCTGATCGTCATGACCGGCCTGTCGGGCTCCGGAAAATCGTCGCTCGCTTTCGACACGATCTATGCGGAAGGCCAGCGCCGCTACGTCGAGAGCCTTTCGGCCTATGCCCGCCAATTCCTCGAAATGATGCAGAAGCCGGATGTCGACCAGATCGACGGGCTGTCGCCGGCGATCTCGATCGAGCAGAAGACGACCTCGCGCAACCCGCGCTCGACGGTCGGAACGGTCACCGAAATCTACGACTACATGCGCCTCTTGTTTGCCCGCGTCGGCGTGCCCTACTCGCCGGCCACCGGCCTGCCGATCGAAAGCCAGACGGTCAGCCAGATGGTCGACCGCATCGTCGATTTCGGCGAAGGGACACGGCTCTACATCTTGGCGCCGATCGTGCGCGGACGGAAGGGCGAGTACAAGAAAGAGCTCGCCGAGCTGATGAAGAAGGGCTTTCAGCGCGTCAAGATCGACGGGCAATTCTACGAGATTGCCGAGGCACCGGCACTCGACAAGAAGTACAAGCACGATATCGACGTCGTCGTCGACCGTGTCGTCGTGCGTCCCGACCTGACGGCGCGCCTGGCCGACAGTCTCGAAACCTGCCTGACGCTCGCCGACGGCCTGGCCATCGCCGAATTCGCCGACAAGCCGCTGCCGCCGGAAGAGACGTCGGCAGGCGGCTCGGCCAACAAATCGCTGAACGAGACGCATGAGCGCGTGCTCTTTTCCGAAAAATTTGCCTGCCCCGTATCCGGCTTCACCATTTCGGAGATCGAGCCGCGGCTGTTCTCGTTCAACAATCCCTTCGGCGCCTGCCCGACCTGCGATGGTCTGGGCAGCCAGCAGAAGATCGACGAGGCGCTGATCGTCCCCGAGCCGGACCGGACGTTGAAGAATGGCGCCATCGCCCCCTGGGCGAAGTCCTCGTCGCCCTACTACAATCAGACGCTCGAAGCCCTCGGCAAGGCGTTTGGCTTCAAGCTGTCAAACAAATGGAGTGATCTGTCCGACGAAGCCCGGCATGCGATCCTGCAGGGCACCGAGGAAAAGATCAGCTTCCACTACGAGGACGGCGCGCGATCCTACAACACCACCAAGACCTTCGAGGGTATCGTGCCCAATCTGGAGCGGCGGTGGAAGGAGACCGACAGCGCCTGGGCACGCGAGGAGATCGAGCGCTACATGTCGGCGGCGCCCTGCCCGGCCTGCGACGGGTTCCGCCTGAAACCGGAAGCGTTGGCGGTGAAGATCGACAAGTTGCATATCGGCGAGGTGACCGACATGTCGATCCGCGTTGCGCGCGACTGGTTCGACGCTTTGCCGGGCCACATGAATGCCAAGCAGAACGAGATCGCCGTCCGCATCCTGAAGGAAATCCGCGAGCGGCTGCGCTTCCTCAACGATGTCGGCCTTGAATATCTCAGCCTCTCGCGCAATTCCGGCACATTGTCGGGCGGCGAAAGCCAGCGTATCCGGCTGGCCTCGCAGATCGGCTCCGGCCTGACCGGCGTGCTCTACGTCCTCGACGAGCCGTCGATCGGCCTGCATCAGCGCGACAATGCCCGGCTGCTCGAGACGCTTCGGCATCTGCGCGACATCGGCAATACGGTGATCGTCGTCGAACACGACGAGGATGCGATCCTGACCTCGGACTATGTCGTCGATATCGGACCTGCCGCCGGTATCCACGGCGGCGAGGTGGTCGCGCAGGGTGCGCCGTCGGACATCATCGCCAATCCGAACTCGCTGACCGGACGATATCTTTCCGGCGAGCTTTCGGTCGCCGTGCCGTCGGAACGGCGCAAGCTGAAGAAGAAAAAGGAAATCACGGTTGTCGGCGCCCGCGCCAACAATCTGAAGAACATCACCGCCTCGATCCCGCTCGGCATCTTCACCGCGGTCACCGGTGTTTCGGGCGGCGGCAAGTCGACCTTCCTGATCGAGACGCTCTACAAGGCGGCAGCACGGCGCATCATGGGCGCGCGCGAGAATCCGGCCGAACACGACCGGATCGACGGTTTCGAGCACATCGACAAGGTGATCGACATCGATCAATCGCCGATCGGCCGCACGCCGCGCTCGAACCCGGCGACCTATACCGGCGCCTTCACCCCGATCCGCGACTGGTTCGCCGGCCTGCCGGAAGCGAAGGCGCGCGGCTACCAGCCCGGCCGTTTCTCCTTCAACGTCAAGGGCGGCCGCTGCGAGGCTTGTCAGGGCGACGGCGTCATCAAGATCGAGATGCACTTCCTGCCGGATGTCTATGTCACTTGCGACGTCTGCCACGGCAAACGCTACAATCGCGAAACGCTCGACGTGCATTTCAAGGGTAAATCGATCGCCGATGTACTCGACATGACGGTCGAGGAAGGCGTCGAGTTCTTCGCCGCCGTTCCAGCCGTGCGCGACAAGCTGATCACGCTCAACCAGGTCGGCCTCGGCTACATCAAGGTCGGTCAGCAGGCCAACACGCTCTCGGGCGGCGAAGCGCAGCGCGTCAAGCTTGCCAAGGAGCTGTCGAAGCGCTCGACCGGGCGCACGCTCTATATTCTGGACGAACCGACAACAGGCTTGCATTTCCATGACGTAGCCAAGCTTCTTGAAGTTCTGCATGAACTCGTCAACCAGGGCAATTCGGTCGTCGTCATCGAGCACAATCTGGAGGTTATCAAGACCGCCGACTGGGTGATCGATTTCGGACCCGAAGGCGGCGACGGTGGCGGCGAAGTCATCGCAGCGGGAACACCGGAGGATATCGTCAAGGAAAAGCGCTCCCATACCGGCGCCTTCCTGAAGGAGCTTCTGGAACGGCGTCCGATCCGCAAGGCGGAAGCGGCGGAGTAAAAGACAACACGAAGGGGAGACAGCATGACCAAATCAGGCACGATCCGCTGCGGCATCGGCGGCTGGACCTTCGATCCTTGGGAAGGCACGTTCTATCCCGACACGCTGTCGAAGAAGCGGCAATTGGAATATGCCAGCCGGCAACTGAAGGTCATCGAGGTCAACGGCACCTATTACAGTTCGCAGAAGCCGGAAACCTTTGCCAAGTGGGCATCGGAGGTTCCGGATGATTTCGTCTTCTCGCTGAAAGCCAGCCGCTTTGCCACCAACAAGAAGGTGCTGGCCGAGGCGGGTGAATCGATCAACCGATTTCTTGGTCAGGGGCTGACGGAGCTGGGGCCGCATCTCGGCCCGATCCTGTGGCAATTCATGCCGACCAAGAAATTCGATGCCGATGATTTTGGTGCCTTTCTGGCGTTGCTGCCGGAGAAGCAGGATGGCCTGACGCTGCGGCACGTCGTCGAGGTGCGCCACCCATCGTTCCGGGCGCCGGAATTCGTGGCATTGCTGGCGAAGCACAACGTCGCCGTGGTCTGCGCCGATCACGCCGACTACCCGATGATCGCCGACGTCACCTCGGACTTCGTCTATGCCCGCCTGCAGACGGGCAGCGACGATGTCGAGACTTGCTACGATGAGAAGCGGCTCGATCTGTGGGCCGATCGGCTGAAGACCTGGGCGTCGGGCGGCATGGTGGAGGAGCTTGCCCTTGGCGATCCCTCGCGCAAGCCGGAAAAGAAGGCTCGCGATGTCTTTGCCTTCTTCATCACCGAGGGCAAGGTCAATGCACCGAACGGCGCGCGGGCGCTGCAGAAGCGCGTCGACTGATCAGGCCGGCAGCGGTTCGATGGCCGCTGCGAGATCCTCCGCCGTCAGCCCCTCGCCCGCCTTCTTTCCGGCCCGGCCATGGCGCCAGACACCGGCGGCGGCGGCCTCGAAGGCGGGCATGCCCTGCGCCAGATGCGCGCCGATGATACCGGCGAGCGTATCTCCCGATCCTGCCGTCGCCAGCCACGACGGCGCATTGGTGTTGATCGCGGCGCGGCCGTCGGGCGCAGCGATGACCGTGTCGGCGCCCTTGTAGACGATGATGCCATGACTGCGTTTGGCGGCGGCGACGGCGCGGTCGACTTTCGAAAGGGCCTCATCGGCCTCGATATCCGGAAACAGTCGGGCGAACTCGCCGTCATGCGGCGTCATGACCAGGCGCGTTTCACCCTTGGCGTAGGCCTTGAAAAGCGGGGCCGGATCGTCCTTGAAAGCCGTGATACCATCGGCATCGAGCAGCAGTTTCTGGCGACCGAGCATCAGGGCGTATTGACGCGCCCTCTGCAGATCACCCAATCCCGGGCCAAGCACGAAGGCGCCGATGCGTTTGTCAGCCAGCCAGTGAGAAAGATCGTCTTCGTCTTCGATCTGTTTCAACATCACGGCCGTCAGATGAGACGCATTGGCTTGCAAGGCCGCGGCCGGCGAAGCGATCGTCACCAATCCGGCGCCCGCCCTCAGTCCGGCAATGGCCGACAGGCGTGCGGCGCCGGTCGAAAGCGGGCCGCCCGAAAAAACAGCAAGGTGCCCGCGCTTGAATTTGTGCGCGGCGGGGTCCAGCGCAAACGCGTGCTCCCGCCAAAGATGCGGGCCGTTTGCGCCAAGCCTGCCGGCGCGGGCGGACAGGATGCGTTCGGGGATGCCGATATCGAACACCTCCAGCGTGCCGCAAAGCATCCGCCCCGGCATCAGCAGATGTCCCGGCTTGCGGGCCACGAACGTGACCGTATGACGCGCCCGAAAACTTGCGCCTAGAACCTGACCGCTGCGGCCATCGACGCCGGAGGGCAGATCGACGGCGATCACCGGGAGGTCCTGGCCCGCCACGGCCCGCATCACTCTTGCCGCTTCCGGCGGCACAGGACGCGAAAGGCCTGCGCCGAACAAGGCATCAATGACGACGTCACCGGCAGTCGGAGTATATTCCGCAAGTGGTTTCACCGCCACTCCGAACGCCACGCAGGCGCGGGCCGCGTCGCCTTTCAGAGCCGCTGGATGACCCAGGGCATGGACTTCGACATCCGCGCCGCTGCCACGCAAGGCGGCGGCGGCGATATAGCCGTCGCCGCCATTGTTGCCGGGACCGCACAGGACGACAAACCGCAGCGCGCCCGGATAGAGGCGCAAAGCGGCCGCTGAAACAGCCGTTCCGGCGGATGTCATCAGACTGAAACTGTCGATCCCCGAGCGCGCGGCATCGGCATCGATCGCAGTCATTTCGGCGGGCGTGACGACGGTGTGATTTCTATCGGCTGACATCGTATCAAAATGCCTTGCCGCCGGGGCACTCGCAAGCTCAAAACACGGACGCACAATGTCCATTTTTTATGCATTTGCACATATTTAGCCCTTAAATGTGACGCTTTATAAAGCGCGAAGCGCAACAAGGCGCCGGCAATCGTTATTCCCACACAAAATTTCATAAAAAATAGGCAAAAGGCGCTGTTTATTCTGAAGAAACGGCTATGATCGTCTCTAGTGGAGAAGTTTTCGTCCAAAACGGCATCGCATTTGCCATATCTGGCATGTAAAATGCATATTGAGGGCAAGCCGGCATAAGCCTGCTATAACGGGAGAAGCGGAGAGAAATTTTCTCATGAAAAAGATCGAAGCGATCATAAAGCCTTTCAAGCTTGACGAAGTGAAGGAAGCGCTTCAGGAGGTTGGCCTTCAGGGTATCACCGTCACGGAAGCGAAGGGCTTTGGGCGCCAGAAGGGCCATACGGAACTATACCGTGGGGCAGAATACGTTGTCGATTTTCTCCCGAAGGTGAAAGTCGAAGTCGTGCTGGCAGACGAGAATGCGGAGGCCGTAATCGAGGCCATTCGAAACGCCGCCCAGACCGGGCGTATTGGCGATGGAAAGATCTTCGTCTCCAATATCGAAGAGGTCATCCGAATCCGCACCGGTGAGACGGGCATCGACGCCATCTAATCCGCCTGGCCGTTCGGTCCGGGCTACTACCTCGTCATCTCAAGAGAGGGACTTTCAAAACATGACGACTGCAAATGATATCCTCAAGCAAATCAAGGATAACGACGTCAAATTCGTGGATTTGCGCTTCACAGACCCCAAGGGCAAGCTGCAGCACGTAACGATGGACGTATCCTGTGTTGACGAGGACATGTTCGCCGATGGCGTGATGTTCGACGGTTCGTCGATCGGCGGCTGGAAGGCGATCAACGAGTCCGACATGGTGCTGATGCCGGATCCGGCGACCGTGCACATGGATCCCTTCTTCGCACAGTCGACGATGGTCATCGTCTGCGACATTCTCGATCCGGTCTCCGGCGAAGCCTATAACCGCGACCCGCGCGGCATTGCCAAGAAGGCCGAAGCCTACCTCAAGGCATCGGGCATCGGCGACACCGTCTTCGTCGGTCCCGAGCCGGAATTCTTCGTGTTCGACGATGTGAAGTACAAGGCCGACCCATACAACACCGGCTTCAAGCTCGACTCGTCCGAACTGCCCTCCAACGACGACACCGATTACGAGACCGGCAACCTCGGCCACCGTCCGCGCGTCAAGGGCGGCTACTTCCCGGTTCCGCCGGTCGACAGCTGCCAGGACATGCGCTCCGAGATGCTGACGGTGCTGACCGAAATGGGTGTCACCGTCGAAAAGCAGCACCATGAAGTGGCCGCTGCCCAGCACGAACTCGGCGTCAAGTTCGACACGCTGGTGCGCAACGCCGACAAGATCCAGATCTACAAGTACGTCGTGCACCAGGTCGCCAATGCCTATGGCAAGACGGCAACCTTCATGCCGAAGCCGATCTTCGGCGACAACGGCTCGGGCATGCACGTGCACCAGTCGATCTGGAAAGACGGCAAGCCGACCTTCGCCGGCGACGAATATGCCGGCCTGTCGGAGTCCTGCCTGTTCTATATCGGCGGCATCATCAAGCATGCGAAGGCCATCAACGCCTTCACCAACCCGACGACGAATTCCTACAAGCGTCTGGTGCCGGGTTATGAAGCGCCGGTTCTGCTCGCCTATTCGGCCCGCAACCGCTCTGCCTCGTGCCGTATCCCCTTCGGTACCGGTCCGAAGTCGAAGCGCGTCGAAGTTCGCTTCCCCGATCCGCTGGCAAACCCCTATCTCGGCTTTGCCGCCATGCTGATGGCCGGTCTCGACGGCATCAAGAACAAGATCCATCCGGGCAAGGCCATGGACAAGGATCTCTACGACCTACCGCCGAAGGAACTGAAGAAGATCCCGACCGTCTGCGGCTCGCTGCGCGAAGCGCTTGAAAACCTCGACAAGGACCGCAAGTTCCTGACTGCCGGCGGCGTCTTCGACGACGACCAGATCGATGCCTATATCGAACTGAAGATGGTCGAAGTCATGCGTTTTGAAATGACCCCGCATCCGGTCGAATTCGACATGTACTACTCGGCCTAAGAACCGCTGCCGGACCCGTGAGAGCGGGTCCGGCTCAAACAAGAAGGCCGGTCTCGCGTGAGGCCGGCCTTTTCATTTGTGCGGTTGAAACCGGCTATTGTTTCTTCAGGCGCTGCTTCAGCAGGTCGAGATATTCCTCGTTCCCATCCGGCTGCTGCGTTGCGGCCTCCGGCGTCTTGCATGCCGGCTTGTAGTCAAGTGCCATGCCTGCCTTGACGCAAACGCCAACCTGCCAGCCGGGCGGCAAGGCGGTCAGATCGACATCCTTCCATTTCGGATGTCCTGTCGCCTGCAGCTTGTCGAGATTGTTGAGAATGAGGCTTGAGAACTCCGACACCGCCTTGCAGCTTTCGCGCTGATAGGCGTTTCGCTTGATGTCGTAGTCATAGGTCATCATCACGGCTTTCACGGCGATCAGATCGACCGGTTCTTTCTGGAATGCGTATGTCCCGGCATCGATGCGCGAGGCCGTGTAGGTGGCGAGCAGCGGCGCCTCGGTGATCGGCAGGAGATGGAACTTCGCGCCGTCGATCGGGTTGTTCTTGAACAGGGCCGCCGGAGCACCTGCGACGTAGAAGAAGGCGTCGATCTCGCCGGCCAGCAGTTTCGGCAGGGCTGCATCCGGGTTGAGCGGAACGCGTTCGCCGGTCTTCACCTGCAAAATGTCGAGAATGAGCGAGGACGTCAGGAAGGTGCCGCTGTCCTTCACACCGACGGCAACCTTCTTGCCGTCCAGGTCCTTCATATCCTTGATATCCGCGCGCGCGAGAACGTGGATTTCCTCGTTATAGAGCGGAAACATGATGCGCACGCCGCGCACGGCCTGTTGTACTTCGGGGTCGTTCGCCTCGAAGGTCTTCAAATATTCGAGCACGTCGCTCTGGACGATGCCGAATTGGGTGTTCTTGCGGTTTCTCACTCCGACAAAGTTTTCCAGCGAACCGGCGGATTGCTGGACGTGGAGGGTAAGCCCGCAACTCTTGCCGAGTGCTGCAATATCGCGGCCGATCTGGATATAGGTGCCCTGCGGTCCGCCGGTCATGATGTTCTTTTCAAACTCGGCCGCCGACGCTGGACCGAACGAAAAGGCCACGATAATCGCGGCACAGGCCAGTCGAAGCATTATTCTTCTCCCCCAGAAACCGCTTGCCTCGCGCAGGCGGAGACATGTTTCAGCAATCGCTTTTAAAATCACGCATCAGATTGCGCATCAGGACAAGCGGCACCTTGTCGAAGACGCTTTCCAGGGCATCCGTCACGCAGGCACCGGTGATGAGCTTGTCCTTCAGGCGCTGCGTCTTTTCCTCATCCAGAAAACCAAGACCGCGGGTCGCGCTGATGACGTTCTCGACCAGCAGGCTATCACGCGGCGTTAGCGCGCCTGCAGGTTTGGCCTCGGCCGTACCCGGCAAATCGGTGGCCAATGGCGTGTCAGCGGGTTTTGCAGTCGGCTGGTTGGCAACAGCCGCGGCTGCGGCCTGGTCGGCGAGCTGCTTTTCCAGCGCCGTCACTTTTCTGCGCGCCTCGCCGAGGCTCTGTTCCAACGTGTCAATCTTGGCATCACGCGCTTCGAGCGCGGATTTGAAGGCAGGTGTCGCTTGCGCTTGCGCCTGCTCTTGCTCCAGCGCCTTGCGGGCGGCAGCAGCGTCGGCCATGGCCCGTTCCACGGCCGAGCGCAGACTGGTTACCTGCGTGTCCAGGGCCAGTTTCTCGGCGGCTAGACTTTCGGCCTGTTTTTTGGCCCCGGCGGCATCCGATTTCACCGCGGTCAAATCGGCATTGATTTTGGCGATCGCCGCGGTGAAATCATCGGCGGCAGACTTCGCCGTGGCCTTTTCCGCCGAAAGCAGTTTCTCAAGCGTCGAAATATCCGCATCGCGCTTGTCGAGCAGCCGGTTGAGCTTCGGCACTTCGTTGAGTTTCAGCTCAGCATATTCCTGTTCAAGCTCTCCGGCCCAGTTGCCGGAATTCTTGCGGAATTCGGCGAGGTCGCCGCTGATCTTGTCTCTCTCGGCCGTCACTTTGCCCAACTGGTCGGTCAGCGAGCCTGCCTGCGCCTTCAGCTCGGCAATTTCCGTCTGCATGGCCTGGCGGGTGAACCAGAAATAGCCGCCGGCGGCGATGAGCACCACACACAGAATGGCCGGCAGCACCAAGCCTGACGAGCCGCCGCTGCGCGTCACCTGGCTGTTTCTGCCCCATTGATTGCTCATGCCCCATCCACCACGGAAAACTCCCCTTCACTTGAGGTACGACGAATTTCGCGGGGAGGCAAGCAACAGCAACCGCAACGTACAGCCAGTCCTCACCGAGCACGGCGCCGGAACAGCTCCCTCGCCTTAGCTATTGATGTTTGTTGAAAAACCACCACATATTGGGGGAAAGGAACCTCTCATGATGAAACAAAGAGACGCAAAATTTCAGATTGGACAGGTTGTTCGCCACCGTGTGTTTCCGTTCCGCGGCGTCATCTTCGACGTCGACCCGGAATACGCCAACACCGAGGAATGGTGGAATGCTATTCCCGCTGAAGTCCGCCCGAGCAAGGACCAGCCGTTTTACCACCTGCTCGCGGAGAATGATGAAACGGAATATGTGGCCTATGTTTCCGAACAGAACCTCGTTTCGGACGACAGTGGAAGGCCCATGCGCCATTCGCAGGTGAACGCCTTCTTCGATCCACAGGGTGTCGGCCAGTACAAACCGAAAGCCGTCGTTCAGCACTGACGGCAGCCATCCGCGATGGCCCCGCGCTGAAACAAAAAAGCCCGGACGAAAGTCCGGGCCTTTTTTTCGGTATCGCGTTGCGATCAGTTCTGCTTGGCGGCCTTCTGGGCTTCTTCCAGCTTCTTGCGGGCGTCTTCCGCCTTCTTCTGCATTTCTTCCTGCAGCAGGCGCTGGCGCTCTTGCAGCTTCGACTGCTCGATCGGCTCGCCGTCGAACACGCCGGTAAAGCCATTGAGCGAAATCTTGATCGGGTTCGGCGCACGCTGGAAGTTGACCGAGGTAAACACCACTTCGCCGCCCTTCTTCAGGTTGGCGAGCACGGCATCGCTCAGCGGCACTTCGGCGATGCACTTGTCCGGCATGCAGATGGCGTAGTCGAGCTTGACGCCCTTGCCACCATCGATCTGCATCTGGATGCCCGGCGGGATGAGGCGCGCGGAGGGAACCGAAACCTGCATCACCTTGCGTTCCACCTTGCCGCGAACGCTGATAAGGCCAACGGCCGTGATCAATTGTCCGTTGTTGGCCGACAAGAGGTTCTGCACGATGCAGACATCGTTGTCTTCCTGCTTGGTGCAGACCTTGAACCAGCCCTGCGGCGGACGACCGGCAGCCTGCTCCTGCGCGAAGGACGCCACGGGCATCGCGGCGACGGCGACAGCGCCGGCAAATGCCGAAAGTGCGGCCTTTTTGGTGAAGTTCGACTTGAAGATCATAACGATATCCGTCTCCTGAATTCCGGTGTCTGAGCAGTCTCTAAGCCACTCGTCATCTATGGTCAGCCGCCCGCTCTCCTGTTGGGCAAATAAGGCAATTGCATGACCCTCGTCTCCGGGAACACCTGTTACAGCGAGCGAGCGCGGATATCCAGTCTTTCCTTGATTTTTTTGCGATCATCGATTGGCCTGCAGCGGGATTTTTGCGGTATCTGCCGGTTGGAAATGCCGGTCAACGTGCTAGTTTGCCGTGATTCATACAATAGACGACAGCAGGAGGCGGGCTTGCGCGCATTGTTCTTAGGGTTGATTTCGCTGCTTGCCGCTCTCGGCACGAGCGTCGCGGCAAGGGCCGAACCGGTCAACGGCATCGCCATGCACGGGCAGCCCGCCCTGCCCGCCGATTTCAAGAGTTTCCCCTATGTCAAGCCAGACGTGAAGAAGGGCGGCCGCGTGGCCTATGGCGTCGTCGGCACCTTCGACAATCTCAATCCCTTCATTTTGAAAAGCGTGCGTACCACCGCGCGCGGCATGCTCGACCCGGAATACGGCAATCTCGTCTATGATTCGCTGATGCAGCGCTCCCGCGACGAAGCCTTTTCGCTCTACGGTCTGCTGGCCGAGACTGTTGAATATGATGATGATCGCAGCTTCATCCAGTTCAATCTCAATCCGAAGGCCAAATGGGCGGACGGGCAGCCGGTGACGCCCGAGGACGTCATCTTCACCTTCGAGCTGTTTCGCGACAAGGGCCGCGAGCCGTTCAGCACCCGGCTGGCAAAGGTCGAGAAGATGGAAAAAGTCGGCGACCGCAGCGTTCGTTTCACCTTCAATGATCAGACAGGCCGTGAATATCCACTGCTGATCGCGATGACGCCGATCCTGCCGAAGCACGCGACGGATGTGGCGACCTTCGATCAGACGTCGCTCAAATTTCCCCTCGGTTCCGGACCCTATCGGGTGGCGGAGGTCAAGCCTGGCGAGCGGATCGTCTACAAGCGCAATCCTGATTACTGGGCAAAGGATCTCCCCAGCAAGGTCGGCTTCGACAACTACGACGAAATTTCCGTCGAGTATTTCCTGCAGGACAATTCACTGTTCGAGGCCTTCAAGAAGGGCGAGGTGGATATCTATCCGGAAGGCAGCCCGACCAAATGGACGCGCAGCTACGATTTCCCGGCGGTGCAGTCGGGCAAGGTGATCAAGGATACGTTCACGCCGAAGACACCGTCCGGCATGCTCGGCTTCGTCTTCAATACCCGCCGGCCGATGTTCGCGAACATCAAGCTGCGCCAGGGGCTGGCGCTTGTCTTCGATTTCGAATGGGTCAACAAGAACCTGTTCGACAATGCCTATACCCGCACGCAGAGCTTCTGGCAGAACTCGACCCTGTCCTATCTCGGCGTCGCTGCGGATGATCGCGAACTCGGTCTTCTCGGCGACATCCGCAACCGGATCAATCCGGCAATACTCGACGGAACTTATCGGCTGCCGGTCACCGATGCCTCCGGTCGCGACCGCAACGTGCTGCGCGAAGCCGTGACGTTGCTGCGCGAAGCCGGCTACGGCATCAAGGACGGCAAGATGATCAACGTGAAGGGCGAACCGCTCTCCTTCGAGATCATGACCCAGAACGAGGGCCAGGAAAAACTGGCGCTTGCCTACCAGCGCTTTCTCGCAGCACTCGGCATCACGGCGTCGGTGCGCACCGTCGACGATCCGCAATACCAGCAGCGCAGTCAGTCGTTCGACTATGATGTGATCGTTAAATCCTTCCCGTCAACGCTTTCTCCGGGTATCGAGCAGGTCCGCCGCTGGGCCTCCGGAGCACGCGACAGCGAGGGCAGCGAAAATTTCGCCGGCGTTGCGGATAAGGACGTCGACCGGCTGATCAGCAATATCCTCCAGGCCAAGACGACGGAGGATTTCGTCGCCGCCGTTCGGGCTCACGACCGGCTGCTGATCAACAATTCCTATCTGGTGCCGCTCTATCATGTCGCCGCACAATGGGTGGCGCGCGCCAAGCATATCGGCCGGCCGAGCGTCGTGCCGCTCTATGGCTACCAGCTGCCGGCCTGGTGGGACGAAACTGTGCAGTGATGCGGATTTGAGGCCGGTATACTTTTGGTAACGCATTGAAACCGGAAAGGCCTGCGACTATGTCGCGGACCAATGGTCTGCAACAGAAGGAACCGGCACCATGGATCTCGTGAATATCGACGTTGTCTCGGACGTCGTCTGCCCCTGGTGCTATCTCGGCAAGGCGCGGCTCGACCAGGCGATCGCCAATGTGGCCGACGAGATTCATGTAACGGTGAACTGGCGTCCCTATCAGCTCAATCCAGACCTGCCGCCCGAAGGCGTCGATCACAAGGCGCATCTCGCTGCCAAGCTCGGCGGCCAGGCGGCCGTCGATCGGGCGCATCAGATGCTGACCGGGCTTGGTGAGCAGGACGGCATTGCGTTTGACTTCGACGCCGTGAAAATCAGCCCGAACACGCTCGACGCGCACCGGCTGATCCGCTGGGCGCTGACCGAGGGGCCGGAGATGCAGAGTAAGGTCGCGTCGCTGCTGTTCAAGGCAAACTTCGAACAGGGCCGCAATGTCGGCGATCACGCTGTTCTGCTCGACATCGCCACTGAAGCCGGTCTCGATCGCAATGTCATCGCCGCGCTGCTCGCCTCAAATGCCGACAAGGACGCTGTCGGTGAGGAAATCGAGTCGGCGCGCGGCATGGGTGTCACCGGCGTGCCGTGCTTCATCATCGACAGCAAATATGCGGTGATGGGCGCCCAGTCCGTCGATGTCCTGACCGATGCGCTGCGAGATATCGCCAAGATGAAGAATACGGCTCACATCAACTGATCAACAGACGTTTTTGCCCATTTGAAAGCCGCGCGAAACCTTGCGCGGCTTTTCTGTTTGCCGCTCAGGCGCCCTTCGCCAGACCCGCCAATTGTGTCATGACAATGGCGGCACCCGCCAGCCGCTTTTCCGGCGTCGGGAAATCACGCTGGAAGAAGATGCTGTGGTCGGGGCGGATCTTCGCCATGATGCCCTGCTTGGCGATATAGCCGACAAGCGCGGCGGGATTGGGGAATTCCCGGTTGCGGAACTGCACCACGACGCCCTTCGGCCCTGCATCGAGCTTCTCGACATTGGCCGTGCGGCAGAGCGACTTGATGTAGACGATTTTCAAGAGGTGCTGGACTTCGAGTGGCAGCGGGCCGAAGCGATCGATCAGTTCCGCACCGAAGGCGTCGATCTCCGAAAGTTCGGTGATCTCGCCGAGACGACGGTAGAGGCCAAGACGCAGATGCAGGTCCGGCACGTAGTCGTCCGGGATCATCACCGGCGTTCCGACCGAGATCTGCGGCGACCAGCCCGTATCGGCGATTTCCTCTTCGCCCTTCAATTCGGCGACAGCCTCCTCCAGCATCTGCTGGTAGAGCTCGAAACCGACCTCCTTGATATGGCCGGACTGCTCGTCACCGAGCAGGTTGCCGGCGCCACGGATGTCTAGATCGTGGCTTGCCAACTGGAAGCCGGCGCCCAGCGTATCGAGCGACTGCAGGACCTTGAGCCGGCGCTCGGCCGTGCCCGTCAGTGTCCGGTTGACCGGCAGCGTAAACAGGGCAAAGGCGCGCACCTTGGAGCGACCGACGCGGCCGCGCAACTGATAGAGTTGCGCCAGGCCGAACATGTCGGCGCGATGCACGATCAGGGTGTTGGCCGTCGGCACGTCGAGACCGGACTCGACGATCGTGGTCGAGAGCAGAACGTCGTAGCGTCCCTCGTAGAAGGCATTCATGACGTCCTCAAGCTCAGTCGCCGGCATCTGGCCATGGGCAACGGCGACTTTCAGCTCCGGTACGTCGGACTTCAGGAAATCATGAATTTCCGAGAGATCGGCAAGACGCGGGCAGACGTAAAAGCTCTGGCCACCGCGGTAATGCTCACGCATCAGCGTTTCGCGGATCACCAGCGCATCGAAGGGCGAGATGAACGTGCGCACCGCCATGCGGTCGACCGGCGGCGTGGTGATCAGCGACAGTTCGCGCACGCCGGTCAAGGCAAGCTGCAACGTGCGCGGGATCGGTGTTGCCGACAGCGTCAGCACGTGCACATCGGATTTCAGCTCCTTCAGCCGCTCCTTGTGCTTGACGCCGAAATGCTGTTCCTCGTCGATGATCAGCAGGCCGAGATTGGCAAAATTGATCGAGGCGCCCAACAGCGCATGGGTGCCAACGACGATATCCGTCTTGCCCTCGGCCACTTCCTTCTTGGTCAGCGCCAGTTCCTTGGAGCCGACGAGGCGCGATGCCTGGGCGATACGCACGGGCAGGCCCCGGAAACGCTCCACGAAGGACTTGAAGTGCTGCCGGGCAAGCAGCGTCGTCGGCACCACGACGGCCACTTGAACGCCGTTCATCGCGGCAACGAACGCGGCGCGCAAGGCGACTTCCGTCTTGCCGAAGCCGACGTCGCCGCAGACGAGCCGGTCCATCGGTCGGCCGGCTCCGAGATCCTCGCGCACGGCCTCGATCGAATTCAGCTGGTCTTCGGTCTCGTCATAGGGAAAGCGGGCTGCGAATTCGTCATACAGGCCGTCCGGCGTGGCGAGCACCGGCGCATGCCGCGTCAGCCGCTCGGCAGCAATGCGAATGAGGCCGCCGGCCATATCGAGCAGGCGTTTCTTCAGCTTCGCCTTGCGCGCCTGCCAGGCGACCCCTCCGAGCTTGTCGAGTACCGCGTCGCTGCCTTCCGAGCCGTAGCGCGACAGAAGGTCTATGTTCTCCACCGGCAGGAAGAGCTTTGCCTCGTCTGCGTAGACCAGTTCCAGACAGGCATGTGGCGCGCCTGCCGCCTCGATCGTCCGCAGGCCGACGAAGCGGCCGATACCGTGCTCGGCGTGGACGACGATGCTGCCTTCGTCGAGACCGGCGACTTCGGCAATGAAATCCGCGCCGCGCTTGCGACGCTTCGAGCGGCGCACCATGCGGTCGCCGAGAATATCCTGCTCGCCGATGACGACGAGATCGCCGGTCTCGAACCCGCTCTCGAGGCTGAGAACGGCAGAGGCCGCCTCCCCCGCTTTCAGCGATTTCAATTCCGAAAGCGCCTTGACGGGCTTGATGTTTGCAAGCCCGTGCTCGGCCAGCACCTGCAGCAGGCGGTCAAGCGATCCTTCCGACCAGGCCGAAATGAGAACCCTGGCGCCCTTGGCGCGGCGGTCGGCGATGTATTTCACCGCCTGGTCGAAGACGTTGACCCGCTCAGCGTCGCTCGCCCCTTCCGTCGCATTCTTCGCCCAGCGGACGCCGAGCCGCGCATCGACGGTCATGACCTGGCGTGCTTCGCCCTCATGCTCGCTGAACGGCGATAGGCGTACGGCATTGCGCGAGACCAGCGCGGCGTTGAGGTCTTCTGCACCGAGGTAGAGCAACTCCGGCGGCACGGGCTTGTAGGGCGTGCCCTGCGATATCTGAGTCTTGCCAGGTGCTGCGGAGGATTGACGGGCCTCGTAGTAGTCCGCGACCAGCTTGGAGCGCTCGGCGGCGGCTTCGCGAGCCACGTGATCGGTGACGATATGGAAACCGGCAAGGTAGTCGAACACGGTATCGAGCCGGTCGTAGAACAGCGGCAACCAGTGTTCCATGCCGGCATAGCGGCGACCTTCGGAAACCGCCTGATAGAGGGCATCGTCGCGGGTCGCCGCGCCGAACATCGACAGATATTGGGTGCGAAAATGGCTGATCGTCTCCGGCGTCAGCGACACCTCGCTCATCGGGTTGAGATCGAGCGACCGGGCCTGGCCGGTGGTGCGCTGGCTGGCAGGATCGAAGGAACGGATCGTTTCGAGCGTGTCGCCGAAGAAATCGAGGCGCACCGGCTCGTCGCTGCCGGGAACGAAGACATCGAGGATGCCGCCGCGCACCGCATATTCACCGACTTCGCGAACGGTGGCGACGCGCTCGAAGCCATTGCGTGCAAGCCGCGCGGCGACATCGTCCATTCGGATCGTGTTGCCCGGTCGGGCGGAGAAGGCGAGACTTTCGATGACCTCCTGCGGCACCATCTTCTGAAGTGCTGCATTGACGGTGACGAGCACGATGGCCGGATGCGGCTTCTTCGCATGCGCGATCAGGCCACTCAGCGTCGCCAGACGCCGGGCCGAGGTATCGGCACTGGGAGATACGCGGTCATACGGCAGGCAGTCCCACCCGGGCAGCGTGAGAACCGGAATGTCCGGCGCGGCAAAGCCGAGCATCTGCTCGACATCGGCGATCCGCTGACCATCGGACAGAATGTAGGCGACGGGGCCATTGGCGCGCGCCAGTTCGGCAAGGACAAGCGGTTCGACGCCGGCGGGCACCGGGCCGATGGTCAGTTCGCGGGTTGCGCGTGCAACTTTATTGGGGTCAAATCCGGCAATCATCGATCGTCTTTATTCTCGGCGGCAAGGAGCTTGTCGAAATCCGGACGATAGGAAGCAATGCGCTCAAACAGCGGCGTCCGGTAGTGTTGCGGCACCGGCCTTTCGCCGATGATCCACTTGACCAGATCGTTGTCCTCTTCCGCCATGATGGTTTCGAGCTCGTCAAGGTCGGCGTCCGCGAGACCGGCAAGTTCATTGTCGGCGAACTGCCCGAATACCAGGTCCATTTCCCTGATGCCGCGATGCCAGGCACGAAAAAGAATGCGTCTGCGGCGCGGATCAAGATCGGCGCTCGTGCGTGTGATGCCCGTCATCTAAAGTCCTTCCTGCCGCCGCGTCGTTGGGAGCGCGCGTTGCAGTGGCTCTATAAACGCTGAAAAGACGATTGTCAGCCTTGCCAAAGACCTAATCCTCGTTTCAGTCTGGCCCGCATGCGCCCGGCCCTTCTCGACCCCCTGTTCGCCCCCCTGAATTCGCTTCCCGGCATCGGCCCGAAAGCGGGCGAGCTTTATGCGCGGCTGCTGGGACGCGAAAGCATCGATGATTGCCGCGTAATCGATCTCGTTTTCCATGCGCCGCATTCGCTCATCGACCGGCGGCATCAGCCGGGTATCGCACGCGCGCCGCAGGGCGCCATCGTCACGATCACCGGCCGGGTCGACCGGCACCAGCCACCGGCCCCCAGAACCAGCCAGCCCTACCGCGTCTTCCTGCACGACGACACCGGGGAACTGGCGCTGACCTTCTTCCGGGTCAAGGGAAACTGGCTGGAGAAGGCGCTGCCGCTCGACGAAACCGTGACTGTCAGCGGCAAGATCGACTGGTTCAACGGCCGTCCGTCGATGGTGCATCCGGATTACATGGTGCGGGTGACGGAAGCGGAAAACCTGCCGCTGGTCGAACCGATCTACCCTCTGACCGCAGGCCTTTCGGCCCGTATCCTGCGCAAGTCGATCGAGGCTGCCCTGCCCCGGATCCCCGATTTTCCGGAGTGGATCGACGATGCTCTGCTGGAGAAGCAGAGCTTTGGATCAGCCCGCGATTGTTTCCTTGCCCTTCACGAACCGCGCGACGAAACCGATATCGACCCGCAGGCGCCCGCTCGCCGCCGGCTTGCCTATGACGAGTTTCTGGCCGGACAGCTATCCCTTTCGCTCGTCCGCCAACGATTGCGCAAGGTCGCGGGCACGCCGGTGCATGCAACCGGGAAACTCAGCAAGCCGGTGCGCGACGCCCTGCCCTTTTCGCTGACCGTCAGCCAGGCGACGGCGATCGGCGAGGTCTTGAAGGACATGGCGGGAACGGAGCGGATGCTGCGTCTGCTGCAGGGCGATGTCGGCTCGGGAAAGACGGCGGTGGCGCTGATGTCGATGGTGGCCGCCGTCGAGGCCGGTGGCCAGGCCATTCTGATGGCGCCGACGGAAATCCTTGCGCGGCAGCATTTCGCCACGCTCTCGAAAATGGCAGCACCAGCCGGTATTACCATCGATGTCCTGACCGGCCGCACCAAGGGCCGCGAGCGCGACGCTATTCTGGAGCGCATCGCCTCGGGCGATACGCAGATCGTCATCGGCACGCATGCGCTGTTCCAGGACACGGCCACCTACAGCAATCTGCTTCTCGCGGTGGTCGACGAGCAGCATCGTTTCGGGGTCCACCAGCGGCTGCGGCTGACCGCCAAGGGGATTTCGCCGCATATGCTGGTCATGACCGCGACGCCGATCCCGCGCACGCTGGTTCTGGCCGCCTTTGGCGACATGGATGTTTCCAAGCTCACCGAGAAGCCGGCCGGCCGCAAGCCGATCCAGACCGTCACCGTCTCGACCGAGCGAACGGGAGAAATCGTCTCGCGGCTGCATACGGCGCTCGGCGAAGGCAAGAAGGCCTATTGGATCTGCCCGCTGGTCGAGGAATCGGACGCCTCCGACCTGATGTCGGTCGACGAGCGATTCCAGACGCTCAAAAGCCATTTCGGCTCTGAGGTCGGCCTTGTGCATGGCCGCATGAACGGCGCCGATAAGGACGCTGTCATGCTCGCCTTCAAGAATGGCGAAATCCGGCTTCTGGTGGCGACCACCGTTGTCGAAGTCGGGGTCGATGTGCCCGATGCGACGATCATGGTGATCGAGCACGCCGAGCGCTTCGGACTGGCGCAGTTGCACCAGTTGCGAGGCCGCGTCGGGCGTGGCGACGAAGCGTCCACCTGCATCCTGCTCTACAAGGGCCCCTTGAGCGAAAACGGCCGGGCGCGGCTGTCGATCCTTCGGGAAACCGAAGACGGCTTTCTGATTGCCGAGGAAGATCTGAAACTGCGGGGCGAAGGCGAATTGCTCGGCACGCGTCAATCCGGCACGCCCGGCTTTCGCATTGCCAGCCTCGAGGCGCATGGCGATCTGCTCGAGATCGCGCGCAAGGATGCCGCTTATATCATCGAGCGCGACCCGGAACTGACATCGGAGCGCGGCACGGCCTTGCGGACATTGCTCTATCTCTACCGCCGCGACGAGGCGATCCGCTTTCTCAGAGCCGGCTGAAGAACTTGCCGCGTTTGGTCGCCGCTGGCACCATCTCCCCCGGCACCTGCAATGCCTTCGGCAGATAGTCAGGCGCCACCAGACCTCCGGAGAGCAACAGCTTGGCGGCATCTTCGGGGCTCATATCGAGCGGTACGATCTTTTCACGCGGCACGAAAATGAGGAATCCAGCCGTCGGAACCGGTGTCGGCGGCAGGAACACGGCGACCATGTCGAGACCCCGTTCCCTGAACTTGACGGCGATTTCGCCTTTGGCATCCGTCGCAATGAAAACCAGGGACCAGAGGCCCGGGCTCGGATACTCGATCAGGCCCGCTTTCTTGAACGAGTTCGACTGATCCTGCAGCACCGTCTGGAATATCTGCTTCAAACCCTTGTAGATCGAGCGCACAAGCGGCGTCCGCACAAGCAGCGACTCACCAAAACCGACAATGCTGCGGCCGATCAGGTTGGCGGTGAAGAAACCGACCAGCGTGATCAGCAGCAAGGCGGTCAGCAGGCCGAAACCGGGCACCGGATAGGGCAGAAAATTGTCCGGATTGTAGTCGAATGGCAGATAGGGCTTCACCCAGCTGTCGGCCCAGAGAATGAACGACCATGTGATCCAGGCAGTGATGGCAAGCGGCGCACAGATGATCAAACCGGTGAGGAAATAATTCCTCAACCGCGTGGCGAAAAATCCGCGTGCCTGTTCGTCCGTCATACCGCTCTGTTTATCCGTCGACGCCGCCGTAAAAAGCCGCGTGGTATGTCACCATGCCGGAGGCCGGAGTGGACGACAAGGGCTGTGCCAAAAAATATTGCGGCGCACAATCAGCGAATGTGATCTGCGGATCGTTCTGAAATCCGAACTTGCGATAAAGCTCGGGATTGCCCACCACGACACACCCTGTCGCCGCTCGTTCCCGCAGCATTTCCAACCCTTGGCGGATCAGCGCGCCGCCGATGCCCCGCCCCTGGTGCGACGGCAAGACCGACACGGGACCAAGTCCGAACCATCCCGCCGAACCGTCCGAAAATTCGACGGGTGAAAAGGCGACATGGCCGACCACCTCGCCCTGAACCTCGGCGACCAGCGACAGGCTGAGCGCGCCGGCGTTGCGCAGGCGGTCAACGATCAGATGTTCCGTCCCCGCGCTGTACGGACGATCCTTGAAGGCTTCCCGCGTGAGGGAATGGATTGCTCCGACATCCCCCGGCTTTTCGGGCCGTATCATCATTCCACGGTAACCGATTTGGCAAGGTTGCGCGGCTGATCGACATCCGTGCCCATGAACACGGCGGTATGATAGGCAAGCAACTGGATCGGCAGCGCGAAGATCATCGGCGCAATGATTTCATCGACACTCGGCAGGATGATCGTGCTCATCGTCTCCAGCTTGGACGCTGCGGCGCCCTTTTCATCCGTGATGAAGATGATGCGGCCGCCGCGCGCTGCGACTTCCTGCATGTTCGACACCGTCTTTTCAAAGAATCGGTCATGCGGCGCGATGACGATGACGGGCATATTTTCATCGATCAGGGCGATCGGGCCGTGCTTCAATTCGCCCGCGGCGTAGCCCTCGGCATGGATATAGGAGATTTCCTTGAGCTTCAGTGCACCTTCCATGGCCAGCGGGTAGCTGGTGCCGCGACCGAGATAGAGCACGTCCTTGCATTTCGACAGCTCGCGCGACAGGCTTTCCATCGCCGGTTGGATACTGTTCAGTACCCGACCCATGATCCGCGGCATCTCGGCAAGGCTGCGGACGAGAGCCTTTTCCTCGGCCTCCGACACGGTGCCGCGTGCACGCCCGGCGCCGATCGCGAGCGCCGCCAGCACGGAGAGCTGGCAGGTGAAGGCCTTGGTCGAGGCAACGCCGATTTCCGGACCCGCCATGATCGGGAAAACCGCATCGGACTCCCGCGCAATCGTCGATTCCTTGACGTTGACGACAGCGCCGATCTTCAGACCATGTTCCTTGCAGTATCGCAACGACGCGAGCGTATCGGCCGTCTCCCCCGACTGCGAGATGAACAGAGCAGCGGACTGCGGCGACAGCGGGATTTCGCGGTAGCGGAATTCCGAAGCGACATCGATCTCGACCGGCAGGCGGGCGTAGCGCTCGAACCAGTATTTGCCGACGAGGCCGGCGAGATAGGCTGTGCCGCAGGCGGAAATGGCGAGGCTCGGAACCTTGGCGAAATCGATCGCCGAGGTCATCGGGTTCACCTTATTCTCGATGAAGTCGATGTACTGGCCGAGCGCGTGCGAAATCACCTCCGGCTGCTCATAGATTTCCTTTTCCATGAAATGGCGGTGATTGCCCTTGTCGACCATGTAGGCCGCGGCAACCGAGACCTGGCGCGGGCGGGCAACCCGCTTGCCGTCATGGTCGAGGATCTCGACACCATCGGCCGTCAGGACCGCCCAATCACCGTCGATGAGATAGGTGATTTCATTGGTGAAGGGCGAGAGGGCAATCGCGTCTGACCCGAGGAACATTTCCCCCTTGCCGAAACCAACAGCCAGCGGCGGGCCGCTGCGAGCAGCCATGATCGTGCCCGGAGCATCCTGAAAGATGACGGCAAGCGCATAGGCGCCGGTGACCCGGCGCAGCATGGTCTGCATCGCGTCCTTCTGGCTCATTCCGTCGCGGATCAGCTTGGCGAGCAGTTGCGCCACGACTTCGGTGTCGGTCTGCGTGCTGAAGGTCGCGCCCGCGTGGGCAAGCTCGTCCTTCAACTCGGAGAAATTCTCGATGATACCGTTGTGGACGACGGCGACGCCATCGGTGAAATGCGGATGGGCATTGTTTTCGGTCGGCGCGCCATGCGTCGCCCAGCGCGTGTGCGCAATGCCGGTCTTTCCAGCCAATGGCTCGCCGCGCAGCTTGGTTTCGAGATTGACGAGCTTGCCTTCCGCGCGGCGCCGGGCAAGAACGCCGTCATGGATCGTCGCGACCCCGGCGGAATCATAACCGCGATATTCGAGCCGCTTCAGCGCATCGACCAGGCGCTCGGAGACGGGCTTATTTCCAACGATACCGACAATGCCGCACATAGGTGTCTTCTCCGCAATTTTTTCGTGAGACCGGTGCCCTATCAGACATGACGCCGGTTAAGGTTCATTTCTTAGATGCCGTTTTGGTATCGAATTTCCACAAATGCGCAATCGAGCCGAATGTCACTTTCGGTTTCACACTTTAACCGTAGCACAACGGGCGGATTATTTCTTTCTGGCGGCCTTTTCGGCCTGATAACGCTCGCGCAGGATTTTCGCCCGGCCCGGCTTGATCTCCTGACGCGCGCGTCCGAAAGCAACGGCATCAGCCGGGACATCCTCCGTCACCACACTGCCGGAGGCAACCAGCGCACCGTCGCCAACCGAAACCGGCGCAACGAGAGAGGAGTTCGATCCGATGAAGGCGTTCGCGCCGATGCGGGTGACGTGTTTGTTGACGCCGTCATAGTTGCAGGTAATCGTGCCCGCACCGATATTGGTCTTTTCGCCGACGAAAGCGTCGCCGATATAGGTCAGGTGGTTGACCTTGGCGCCGGCGCCGATCTGCGCCTTCTTCACTTCACAGAAATTGCCGACTTTGGAATCGCGCCCAAGATTGGCACCGGGGCGCAGCCGCGCATAGGGACCGACCGTAGCGCCGGCGCTGACATGGGCGCCTTCAAGATGGGAAAAGGCGTGAATGACCGCACCGCTCTCGACGGTGACGCCGGGGCCGAAGACCACGTTCGGTTCGATCATCACGTCCTGGCCGATCTCAGTGTCGAAGGCGAGGAAGACGGTTTCAGGGGCGATCATTGAAACGCCTGAGACCATCAATTCGTGACGGCGGCGCTTCTGCCAGACCGCCTCGATCAGGGCCAACTCCGCGCGGTTGTTGCAACCCATCAGTTCCGCTTCGGGCGCCTCCACGGCAATGGCCGTCCCCCCGCTTGCGCGAACGATCTCGACGATGTCGGTGAGGTAGTATTCGCCCTTGACGTTGGCATTGCCGATCTTGCCAAGCAGGTCCAATGCCTTCTTGCCATTGATCGCCATCAGCCCGCCGTTGCAATAGGTGATGCGTTTTTCCTCTTCGGACGCATCCTTCTGCTCGCGAATAGCCTGGAGCTCGCCGTTTTCGACGATCAACCTGCCATAGCCGCTGGGGTCTGCTGTCTGGAAGCCGATGACGACGACGTCAGTGCCCTCAGCTAGCGCCTTTCGGGCGACCATCAGCGGTGCGGCCGTGATCAGCGGCGTGTCGCCGAACACGACCAGGATGTCGTCATATCCCTTGGCGATCGCCTCCTTCGCCGCCAGAACCGCGTGCCCGGTTCCAAGGCGTTCTGTTTGCAGGAAGGCCGAAATCTCGATGTCGCCGCGTTTCGCCGCCGACGTGACCTGATCCGCGTCCCGCCCGACCACCAGCGCGACCGACGAAATGCCGGCATCGACGAGCGATTCGACCACATGCGCAATCATCGGCCGACCGCCGACCGGGTGCAGCACCTTGGACATGGAGGAGTTCATCCGCGTGCTTTCGCCCGCCGCCAAAATCACCGCCAAGCATGTTCGTGTCATGCAAATTCTCCCGCTTTCATGGCTTCCCGCTTCACAGCCGGCACGATTCTGCCCGTTACATAGCAGGAAGATATTGCAAGGAACATAATCCGGGCCAGCAGCGACCGTTAACCCGGATAAAACGCGATCATGTCATAAGCGGGAGCTGATCGTGTTTGACAGCTCCAATAGCCGGGAATGATACGGACGATGCAGGCTCCCACCGACACAGTGTCGTCCGGCAGACGACCGAGACTTGGCGCGATCGTCGCCCGCAGGCCACTGACCGTCCTGGCGCTGACCGTCGGCTGCTTGCCCTTGGCGCTGATCGGAACCCTGGTCATGCCGATCGGTCCGATGTATTGGGACCACTATATCTATCTCGACGCGGCAAACCGCATCTTCGACGGCCAGATCCCGTCCGTCGATTTCTTTGCCCCGGTCGGCGGGCTCGGCTACTATCTCTTTGCCGCATGGCTTTACCTGTTTCCAAACGGCCACGCGCTTCTCTTGTCGAGTTGGTCGATGATGACGGTGACCGTGCCGCTGATGGCGCTGGTTGTCTGGGACGTGCAGAAACGCTCGCCTGCCGTCGGCTATGCCCTGCTTCTCCCGTTCCTGTTCTTTTCGCTGCTGCCCTTCAACACGGGGGAATTCTACCCCTATCCCGGCTCAGACGGCTTCGGCATCTATAACCGCCAGATTTGCCAGCTGCTCTATGTCCTGGCCGCTAGTTTGGTCTTCGTCCGCGGGTGGCGAGTACTGGCAGCGGTCACGGCGCTTGCGATGGTTGCCCTTCTCTTCACCAAGGTGACCGGCATCGCCGCGGGAACTGTCCTTTGCCTGATGGCGTTTCTGGCCGGGCGTTTGCCGTTGCGCGCAGCACTTGCGGCCGCAGCGGTATTTTTCGCGACGATCGGCCTTCTTGAGCTCGCCACCGGTATCGTTTCCGCCTATGCCGCGGACATCCGGTCTCTGATCCTGATCAACGACGCCAGCCTGTTGCCACGTCTCATGCAGGCGGCGTCGATCAATTTCGGGGTGATCCTCAGCTGTGGCATTCTCGCTTTGGCTTTGTTTTTCAATGAATTCGCCGTCTTCGTTGAGAGGATGCGAGCCTTTGCCGCAAAACCACGTTTTGCGTCGCTCGCTGCTGTCGCCGACCAATCATTCTTCTGGCTGGCGAGTTTCGTCATCGCGGGCCTTCTCTTCGAAAGCCAGAACACCGGCAGCCAGGCCTTCATTTTCCTCTGGCCGCTGTTGCTCGCGATTCTACTGGAAAGCTACCGGCGCAAGGGGCCGTCAGTCGCATTTGCAGTGATCGCGGTCGCCGCATTGGGCGCCGCACTGCCGCCAGCGCTCACGGTCGCCCAAAAAGCAGCACGCGCCTGGATCGGCGCCGTCAACACTGTGCCAATCGAAAACCGGAACCTGAAAGGCATGGGCGCCGTCAGTGTTCGCGACATCCTCAACCAGCGGGCGGAACGCCTGCGGGCGAACTATGTCGACTATCGTGCAACCTACGAAGCATTGGCCTCCGCCAACGAACTGCCCTCATTCCTGCTCCACAGCGACCTGGATTTCCAGGTGCTCTGGCTCCAAACAGTCGATGGCGCGATCGCCGCGATCGGCGACTACGAGGCTGCCAACAAGGTCCGGTTCGAGACGATCATGACGATCGATTTCACCAATCCCTTCCCTTGGCTGATGGGTCGCCACGCCCCCAAACACCTCGCCATCGGCGCGGATCCGTATCGCGCCGTGCCGCCGCCGGATCAGCGCGCGCGCGACGCGGTCGCCGCTGTCGATCTCGCCCTTTACCCGACCTGCCCGCCGACCGCGGCGCGGCTCAAGCTTTTGAAACTCTACGAGCCGGCCCTTGCTGCCGGTCACCGCCGCATCACGTTGACGCCCTGTTTCGACGCCTTCGTGCGCAACGGGCTTGCCGTCCGACCTTGACCCTTATCGCGGCAGCCGCAGCCGGCTCTCCGTCAGAAGCCCGCCCTCGTCGAGAATAGGGTGGGCGACCGAAACGATATGCGCGTTGATACGCTTGAGATCGCGCAGGATGTCGAGATGCAGCGAACTCGTCTGCAGGCTATCGGCGCGGCCGTCGCGCAGACGCTCCAGATGACGCTCCGACGACCGCTTCTCCATGTGGCGGACATCGACCTTCACCTCCATCAGATGGCGCGCGAGATCTGCATCCCGCGTGACGAAGATGGTCTGGGCGATCCGCAGATTGTCGATCGTCAAATTGAAGAGCGTCTTCAGTTCCTGGTAGCCCTCTTCCGAAAACTTCAGCCCGTTGTCGATCTTCTTCTTCACCTGCTCGGTCAGGCTTTTCTCAATGATATCGCCCATATGCTCGAGGTTGATCGCATAGTCGATGATGACGATGGAACGCCGGCCGTGTTCATCGTTCAAACCGCCGCGCCCAAGCCGCGACAAATAGAGCTTGACCTCCTGCTGCAGCACATCGACCTGCTTCTCGAGTTTTGCGACGTCCCGGAGCTCCTTGAGATCATTGTGATGAAAGGCGTTCATCGACGCGATCAGCATCCTCTCTATCAAATCGCCGACACGCAGCACCTCTCGGGTCGCCCCCGAGAGCGCGATAACAGGCGTCGTCAGCGCACGATCATCGAGGTAGAGCGGTCCCGTCTCCGCTTTCGGCTCGTCCGGAATGAGCCGGAGCATGGCGCCAGACAGGAGCGACGAAAACGGCCAGGCGGCAATGGCAAGCGCGATGTTGAACAACAGATGGATGTCGACCGGCAGTTTTGCCGGGGAAAGAGAGAGCGTCTGAAGGAACTCCGCAACGGGCCCCGCAAGCGGCAATGCTATGGCGCAACCGATCGCGCGAACGGCGAGATTGCCGGCCGTCACACGACGGGCCGACGCCGAGGCGGACAGCGTGGCGATGAAGGGCGGGATCGCGCCGCCGAGATTTGCGCCAAGGACAAGCGCGATCGTCAGACCCGAAGACAGAATGCCCGCGGCCGAGAGCGACAGGATGAGAACGACGACAGCCAGGCTCGAGGAGGAGATGAAAGCCAGAGCGGCGGCAAAAAGCAGCGCGACGGGCCAGGCGGTGTCAAGCATGGTGAGGAAAGCGGCGAGTGCTGGCGATTCCCGCATCGGCTCTGTCGCCAGCCCGAGTAGATGCAGCGACAACAGCATCAAGCCGATGCCGACGAGTGCTGTCCCCGCTCCCTGCCTGGCGCTCGACCGCCCTGCCCGATAAAGCAGCACACCGCCGAGAATGAGCAGCGGCGAAAGCCAGTCGACACCGGTTGCAACAATCCAGGCCGTTACCGCCGTGCCGACATTGGCGCCGAGCAGCACGATCTGGGCCATCCGGGCGCGCACAAGCCCCTTTTCGACGAAAGAGGCAATCATCAGTGCCGTCGCGGTCGAGCTCTGCAACGCGATCGTCGCGACGAAACCTGCCAGAAACGAACGCGCCTGTCCGCTTGTGCCCTGGGCCAGTCCCGTCCTGAGCCTGATCCCGAACGCGCGCGTCGCGCCTTCCTTGACCTGGGAAAGGCCAAAGAGCAGCAGCGCGACTGCTCCGAACAGGTTGATCATGACGATGGTAGATTCCATATAGGCACTCCGGCTTTCCCGCCAAGGCTGCTTCGCGACAAGGCGAGTCGGCATACTCTGGTGGATCAACATTAGCAGTTTCAGACACGCGATCACGCGTTCAATGGCCGATTGTGACAGAAATTTTTCAATTGCCGGCTAATAATTCCGACATGAAAGGGCCTTGCAACGGCAGGCGACACAAAGGTTCTGTGCCGGGCGGAAAGTCCTCGATGCCCGGCCGCAAGCGCCGGCCATCGGCGTCGCGCCATTTCGCGCTGACCGGAGCCCCGTTTTGCCGATTTTTTTGCGTGTTCCGACCCTTCAATTCCGCACCGGATTGCTCTAAGGAACGAAACCGGTAGCCGTCCGGCGGCCTGAATTGCGACGAGGTATGCAGTCCCATGCTTGAATTTCTCCGAAGAGCCGCCCAGACCTGGGTTGTCAAAGGCCTTATGGCCCTTCTTGTTGTGTCTTTCGGTGTCTGGGGTGTATCCACGTCGCTCGTCTCGGGTTCTGCCGATGCGGTGGTGACGGTTGGCGACGTCAAGGTCTCTCCGAGCGATTTCCGCCTCGCCTATGAACGGCAGGTCGCCCAGCTTTCCCGGCAGTTCGGCACGCGCCTGAGCCGCGAGCAGGCCAAGGCATTCGGCGTCGAAGCGCAGGTCTATTCGCAGCTCGTCGCGGGTGCTACGCTCGACCAGCTTTCCAATGACATGAACCTCGGCCTGTCCCAGGACCGGCTGGCAACATTGATCAGCGACGACCCGGCCTTTCGCGGCGTCAACGGCCAGTTCGACCGCCTGACCTTCTCGAGCGTCCTGCGCAACGCCGGACTACGCGAAAAGGATTACATCAACAATCGCAGCCAGGTTGCCGTGCGCTCGCAGATCGTCGAAGCGCTGTCCGATGGCTACATCCCGCCGAAGGTACTGGGCGACGCGCTGCGCCAATACCGCAACCAGACGCGCACGATCGACTATCTGCTGCTGTCGAATGCCAACATCGACCCGGTCAAGGCTCCGTCCGACGAGGTGTTGAAACCATGGTTTGAAACTCACAAGGCAGACTACCGTGCGCCGGAATTCCGCAAGATCAGCTATGTGAAGCTGGAACCCTCCGACATCGCCGATCCCGCATCGGTGACCGACGAAGAAATCCGCGCCGACTACGACAAGCGCAAGGACAGCTTCCGGACACCGGAAACACGCACCGTCGAACAGCTTTCCTTCCCCTCGCGTGCAGAAGCTGACGCTGCGGCAGTCAAACTGTCCGCGGGCACCAGTTACGACCAGTTGGTAACCGCTGCCGGAAAGACCGCCAGCGACGTCCTGCTCGGCGACTTCACCCGCGACCGCATGCCCGACGCCAAGCTCGCCGATGCGGCCTTTGCGGTCAAGGCGGACGGCCAGACCACACCGGTCATCGATGGCGCCTTCGGCCCGATCATCCTGCGCGTAACCAACATCAAGCCGGAAACCCTTCGCGGTTTCGACGACGTCAAGGAAGAGCTGCGCAAGGATTTGGCCCTTTCCAACGCCGCCGATGAGATCATGGGGATCCATGACAAGTTCGAGGACGCCCGCGTTTCCGGCGCATCCATGCAGGAGGCGGCCAGCCAGACCAATCTCAAGCTCGTCGTCCTCAACGCCGTCGATGCACGCGGCAATGATGCCGAAGGCGAGGAAATCGTCGGTATTCCTGAAGCGAAGACCCTGCTCAGCGAGGCTTTCAAGGCCGAGGTGGGGGCGGAAACCCTGCCGGTCAATCTCGGCCGCGATGGTTATGTCTGGTTCGACGTGGAAGAAATCACGCCCGCGCGTGACCGGACGCTCGACGAGGCGCGCGAGAAGGTCGTCGCCGACTGGACGGCAGAACAGCAGCGCAACGCTCTCGCCGCCAAGGCAACTGAACTGAAGGGCCGGGTCGAAAAGGGCGAGACGCTGGCGGCGATTGCCGCCGAGCTCGGCATCGCAGTCGAAACGAAGTCGGGTCTGCGGCGCTCGAGCGAAGACGCGGCCCTGAGCCCCGCGGCGGTCACTGCCGCGTTCGGCGGCGCGAACGGTCTCGTTGCCAATGCGCCCGGCATCGGTGGCGAAGGCCAGATCCTGTTGAAAGTGACGGAAGTCGACGACGACAACCCTGGCGATGCGCTCGACAATGATGACCGGCAGATCAACGCCATCGCCCAGGCCAGTGGCGACGACATCCTCGATCAGATGGTCAGCGAGCTCCAGAAGGGTTACGGTGTGGCGATCAATCAGCAGCTCGCAGACCTCGCCCTGTCGCAGCAGCGGTAAAGCAAAGGAAAGACCTGCATGCCGGATTTGAAGCCTTTTGTCGCCAAGGCCGCAGCGGGAGAGGCGCTGAACCGCGAGGATGCACGCGCCGCGTTCGAGATCATCATGTCGGGCGAAGCAACGCCTTCGCAGATCGGCGGCTTCCTGATGGCGCTGCGCGTGCGCGGCGAGACGGTGGATGAGATCGTTGGTGCGGTTGGCGCCATGCGGGCACGCATGCTGACCGTCGAGGCGCCGGCCGACGCCATCGATATCGTTGGAACCGGCGGTGACGGCGCCGGGACCTACAATATTTCGACGCTGGCGGCAGTGATCGTTGCCGGTGCCGGTGTGCCGGTGGCCAAGCACGGCAACCGCGCTCTGAGCTCCAAGTCCGGTACGGCGGACGCGCTGTCCTGCCTCGGCGTCAAGCTCGATATCGATCCCGAGGCCATTTCGCGCTGCATTTCGCAAGCCGGCCTCGGTTTCATGTTCGCTCAACAACATCATTCGGCCATGCGCCATGTCGGCCCGACTCGCGTCGAACTCGGCACGCGGACGATCTTCAATCTGCTTGGTCCCCTGTCGAATCCGGCTGGTGTGACACGGCAGCTCGTCGGCGTCTTTGCGCCGCATTGGCTTGTTCCGGTCGCCGAAGTGCTGCGCGATCTCGGTTCGACGAGCGTCTGGGTCGTGCATGGCGAGGGCCTGGACGAGATTACCACGACCGGCGTGACGCAGGTTGCGGCGCTCGAAAACGGCGCTATCCGCACCTTCGAATTGACGCCCGGCGATTTCGGGCTGGAAACCGTTTTGCTTGCCGATCTCAAGGGGGGCGACGGAGCCCACAATGCCGAGGCGCTCAAGGGTGTGCTCGAGGGCGATGCAACGCCCTACCGAGATATCGCGCTTGCCAACGCCGCCGCCTCGCTGGTGATTGCCGGCCGCGCCGCTGACCTGCGGGAAGGCATGGATCTCGCCCGTCAGTCGCTCACAAGCGGCGCGGCGAATGCAACGCTGGAACGGCTTATCCGCGTCTCGAACGCGGCGTAAGGAGAAATTCGATGGCCGACATTCTGCAGAAGATCGAGATCTACAAGCGCGAGGAAATCGCCGCAGCCAAGGCCAAAGTCAGTCTTGCGGACTTGAAATCGATGGCCGCGGAGCAGGAAGCGCCGCGTGGGTTCTTCAAGGCTCTCGAAGCGAAGCTTGCCCAAGGCCGTTTCGGGCTGATCGCCGAGATCAAGAAGGCAAGCCCCTCCAAAGGTCTCATCCGTGCGGATTTCAACCCGCCGGCTCTTGCAAAGGCCTACGAAGCTGGCGGTGCTGCCTGCCTTTCGGTGCTGACCGACAGTCCGAGCTTTCAGGGCGCGCCCGAATTCCTGACGTCCGCGCGAAACGCCTGTTCGCTTCCAGCGCTGCGTAAAGACTTCATGTTCGACACCTATCAGGTTCACGAGGCCCGCGCCTGGGGTGCCGATTGCATCCTGCTGATCATGGCATCGCTCAACGACAGCGATGCACAAAGGCTGGAGGACGAGGCGTTTTCGCTGGGCATGGACGTGCTTGTCGAGGTCCATGACGAGGACGAACTCGTGCGCGCGCTGAAACTCGCTTCGCCGCTCGTCGGCATCAACAATCGCAACCTGAAGACCTTCGAGGTCGATATAGCGCTCTCCGAGAAGCTTGCGCCACTGGTTCCCGCCGACAGGCTGCTGGTCGGCGAAAGCGGCATCTTCACGCATGAGGACTGCACCCGGCTGGCAAAAAGCGGCATCTCGACCTTCCTCGTCGGCGAGAGCCTGATGCGCAAGGACGATGTCACGGCCGCGACGCGCGCCCTTCTCACCGGTAGCGCCGACATTCTGGCCGCCGAGTGATGTCCAAGCCCTCCCTCACCCATGTCGGCGCCGGCGGCGAGGCCAATATGGTTGACGTCGGCGACAAGGAAGAAACCGTCCGCATTGCCGTTGCCGAGGGATATGTCCGGATGCGGCCGGAAACACTCGACCTCATTCTCAAGGGCAACGCCAAGAAAGGCGATGTGATCGCCACCGCGCGTCTCGCCGGCATCATGGCGGCCAAGCAGACGGCCAATCTCATCCCGCTCTGTCATCCGCTGATGCTTTCCAAGGTCTCCGTGGAGATTACTCCGGACGAGGCCCTGCCCGGCCTGCGGATCGAGACGATGGCCAAGCTCACAGGCCGCACCGGCGTCGAAATGGAAGCGCTGACTGCCGCGAGCGTTGCCTGCCTGACGATCTACGACATGGCCAAGGCAGCCGACCGGGAGATGGAGATCGGCGGCATCCGGCTTGCGCGGAAATCCGGCGGCCGCTCGGGCGATTATGTCCGCAAGGAGGGCTGATGGCTTTGCTGCCTGTTTCGGATGCGCTGGACAGGTTGCTCCGTGGAGCAGCGCCTATACGGCATTCTGAAATGATCGGGCTGCACGCTGCTGCGGGGCGCGTGCTGGCAGAGGATGTCGCCGCACGGCTGACGCATCCGGCCTTCGACAACTCCGCCATGGACGGTTATGCCGGACGCCACGAAGACTTTGCCGTCGTCGGCGCTGAGTTGACCGTCATCGGCCAGTCGGCTGCGGGACGCGGCTTTGCAGGGCATGTCGGCCCAGGCGAGGTCGTGCGTATCTTCACCGGCGCACCCGTTCCGTCCGGCGCCGATACGGTGCTGATCCAGGAAGATGCGGAGATTATTGCCGACAAGCGCATCCGCACCACCTTCGATCCCGGAAAGGGCCGCCATATCCGTTGGAAGGGGCAGGATTTTCGTGCTGGTGACGTGGTGTTGCGGAAAGGCCAGTTGCTGGATGCTGGGCGACTGACTGTCGCCGCCGGCATGAACCACCCGGAGCTCCCGGTTTTCGTGCGCCCGAAAGTGGCGATCCTCGCGACCGGCGACGAACTCCTGCCCCCCGGGAGCCTCCCGGGACCGGACCAGATTATCGCTTCGAACACCTATGGTGTCGCTACGATCGCGCGCGACAACAGTGCCGAGGTCATCGATCTGGGGATCGTGCGCGACGATAAGGCGGCCATCGCGGCGGCAGTCGCCGAGGCACGCGCTGCGGGCGCGGATGTGCTGGTCACCCTTGGAGGCGCTTCGGTCGGAGATCACGATCTGGTCCAATCGACGCTGGTCGCAAGCGGCATGAGGCTCGATTTCTGGCAGATCGCCATGCGCCCCGGCAAGCCGTTGATGGTCGGGACGCTCGACGGCATGACGGTGCTGGGCCTGCCGGGAAACCCGGTATCGAGCCTCGTCTGCGCCCTGCTGTTCCTCGAACCGCTGCTGCGCCATCTCGGCTCCCTGCCCGCGCGCGACCGCGGCGGCAAGGCAAAGACTGCGACCACCCTTCCGGCCAACGACAAGCGCCAGGACTATGTGCGCGCGCGGCTGTCGCGCGACAGCGATGGAACACTCAAGACGGAGACGTTTACACGTCAGGATTCCTCGATGATGCACGTCTTTGCCCAGTCCGATTGCCTGATCATCCGGGCGCCTTTTGCGCCGGAAGCGGCAGCCGGCACAATCTGCGATGTCATGATCCTGCGGCACCCGGCTCTCTAACCGCTTCTTCCTCGACTTTCCGCCCTTCCCGAACGCCCGCGTGCGCCTATCTACTGTCAAGTAAATGACGGTCGCGCAGGGAAGGAACCGCCGTGAGTCGCAACGCGCTCTTCATGATCATCGGGGGTCTCGCCGTCCTCGTCGTGGTCCTCGGGATTTATGTCTATGATAAAGAAACCCAGCCAGCCGGCATCGAATTGAAGATCGGCGAAGGTGGCGTTTCGATCCAGGAAAACTAGAAATCCGTCAAAGATCGACGCATCAACCTTTTATTAACCAAAGCAGTCGAATAATTCGTCTAGTTGATCTGACTACGGATGGACTAGCAGGTCATACGCAAGGCGAATTGAGGAAAGGTCGGGTCAGTCCCGGCCTTTTTTGCTTTTCAAGGACACAAGTCCTGCTTCAATGGGCAGCGCGCGAGACGAGGATCTTGTCGATGCGGCGGCCGTCCATGTCGATGACCTCGAAGCGGTAGCCGAAGGCCTCCGTGACATCGCCCTCTTCCGGGTTCTTGCGCAACTGCTGCACGAGGAAACCGGAGATCGTTTCAAAATTTCCGTCCGAATCGATTTCATCGATGCCGATCGTCAGATGGATTTCGTCGATCGGCGTACGTCCGTCGACCAGATAGGAACCGTCGTCGCGCAGGCGAATCAGCGCGTGTTCGATGTCGTCGTAGTTGGACGGCAGCACGCCGACGATCGCCTCAAGAATATCAGCCGTGGTGATGATACCTTCGATGCTGCCATATTCGTCGACGATCATGGCCATGTTGATATGCGACGACTTGAAGGCTTCGAGCGCTTTCAAGCAGGAGGCAGTTTCCGGCAAGGTGTGAATATCCTTGATGAAGTTGCGAATATTGAGGCCCCTGCCCGGCGCGTTCAGTACTTCCTTGACGAGGACCGCGCCCAGCACTTCATCATTGGAGTCGATGACCGGATAGCGAGAATGCGAGGACTGCTCGATCTTGGCGCGGATCGTTTCGAGGGAATCGGTAACTTCGATAAAGCTCACTTCGGTGCGATGCGTCATGATCGATTTGACGTTGCGGTCGCCGAGCCGGATGATCCGCCTAAGCATCTCGTGCTCCGATTTCTCGATCGCGCCGCTTTCGACGCCCTCCGCCATGATCGCCTGAACTTCCTCTTCCGTCACATGGTCGCTGTTGCTCGATACGCCGAACATCCGCATGAAAAGCGCCGCCGACATTTCGAACAGGTAGACAATGGGGGCCGCGAGCCGAGAGAGCAGCAGCATCGGCCTCGCGACGAACATCGCGACGCCTTCCGAATTCTTCAGGGCCAGCTGCTTCGGGATAAGCTCGCCGATCACCACAGACATGTAGGTGATGAACGTCACGACAACCGCAACCGCGACCGTGCTGCCATAGGGATTGATCCAACTGACCGCGTTGAGCCCCGGCGCAATTTTTTCGGCGATGGTGGCACCGCCGTAGGTACCGGCCAGTGTGCCGACCAGCGTGATGCCGACCTGGACGGTCGAGAGGAATTTGCCGGGATCTTCGGCAAGCCGCAGCGCCAGTTCGGCGCGGCTGTTGCCCTGTTTTGCCATCTGCCGCAGCAGAGGGCGGCTTGCCGATACGATTGCCATTTCCGAAAGCGCAAAGAACGCGTTGATCAATAAGAGCACGAAAATGACAATCAGTTCGAACATAACCCTCAGACACCATTGATGGAGATCTGCGCCGCGGATACGCGGCGCACACGCTGTAGTCCTACCAAATAGGCGGAAGATGCCATGGCAGCAAGGCAGCAACGGCGGAAATGCCGTTCTTTTGCCAAAAGGCGCTAATTGTCAGAACGAACCCGTCCGGGTTTTGCCGCCGAACGCTACATGCTATCGGCTGGCAGACTGCGTTTCACCAAGTTCCCGGAGTGACGCGCGAACGCGATCCCGGCCGACGCGGATGACATTCTCCATCGCAGCGCGCGCGCCGGCCTCGTCACGCCGGCTGATCTGCTCGACGATCCGAATATGGGTACGGGCAACATCGTCAATGAGTTCGCGGTCCGACGCAGGTGAACTCAGCTTGAAGATACCGACGAGCGCCGCCTCGATCAGGCTGCCGACGGTGCGCATGAATGGGTTGCCGGAGGCCTCGGCAACCGCCAGATGAAAGCGCAGATCGGCCATGGCCAGCGTCTCGGCGGTGTGCTCGGGGTCACCCATGGCGACAGCCAGCCGCATCATCCCGCTGATTTCCGCTTCGGTGGCATTGACCGCGGCAAGAGCTGCCGCATGCGGCTCGAAGGCCAGCCGGATTTCGCTGAGGTGATAAAGAAACTCCTCATCGACCCCGCGGTGGAAATGCCAGGTCAGCACATCGCCGTCGAACAGGTTCCATTGGTTTTTGGCGGTAACTCGTGTCCCTATTCGAGCGCGCGGCACAATAAGGCCCTTTGCCGCCAAGGTCTTCATTGCTTCGCGCAACACCGTGCGGGAAACCTTGAACCGCATGGCAAGCTCCGGGTCTCCGGGCAGGATGGAGCCAACGGGAAATTCTCCCGAGACAATGGCTTTGCCCAGTTCGTCCACCACCTGCGCGTGGCTTGTGCGCGTCTTGGTGCCGGTAATGACGGTTTCGAGCAGACCCTTAGGCAAGCAACTCCCTCCTCAGGAATACCTCTTGTTCTGGCGTGACAGCAACAGGATGGCCTTTTGCATCAGTATGAATGCAAACAGCAAAGCACCGATCAGGATTTTCGTCCACCAACTCGATAGCGAGCCATCGAAGGTGATGTAGGTCTGGATCAATCCCTGGATCAAAACGCCGACGAGTGTTCCTCCAACAAAGCCGGCGCCCCCTGTCAAAAGCGTTCCCCCGATTACCACCGCAGCAATCGCATCCAGCTCGACCCCCACTGTGGCGAGCGAATAACCTGCTGATGTGTATAGGGAATAAACGATTCCCGAAAGCCCGGCGAGAAAGCCCGACAGCCCATAGATCAGAATCGTCGTGCGCCCGACCGGAACGCCCATCAAAGCCGAGGTTTGCGCACCACCGCCAAGCGCATAGACATTGGTGCCGAAGCGTGTCCGCTGAGCAAGCAGGATACCGACGGCGAATACCAGAAGCATCAATCCGCCGATCAAAGTGATCCGGCCGCCGCCCGGCAGTTTGTAGTAGAAGCTCTTCATCGTGGCGTAGAACGGATGCTTGATCGGAATGGAATCGATCGACAGCACGAAGGCCATGCCGCGCGCCAGGAACATGCCGGCGAGCGTGACGATGAAGGCCGGCATTTCCAGATAATGGATGATCGCGCCCATGATCGCACCGAACAGCGTGGTGATCACCAGAACAAGGGCAAACGCCGCGAGCGGGTGTATGCTCGTGCTCTCCAGCATGACAGCAAGGAAGATGCCTGTGAAGGCGATGACCGAGCCGATCGACAGGTCGATTCCGCCGGACAGGATAACGAAGGTCATGCCGACGGCGGCGATACCGAGAAAGGCGTTGTCGGTCAGCAGATTGCCGACCACGCGTGTGGACAGGATGTTCGGATACTGCGCCGCACAGACCGCGTAGGAAACGATGAAGATGATGATGGTTGCAATCAGCGGAAGGTATTTCTGGTTCATCGGATGGATTTTCGGCTGAGGAAGGTCACACCGGCCTGCACACGTGGCGACTGGATGACAAGGATGATGACGATGATGGCGGCCTTGATGATCAGGTTGAATTCGGGCGGAAAACCGGAAAGCAGGATACCGGTGTTGACAGCCTGAATGATCATCGCGCCGGCCAGGGAGGCGATGATGCTGAAGCGGCCGCCGAGCAGCGATGTGCCCCCCACGACCACGGCGAGGATGGCATCGAGTTCCAGCCAAAGCCCCGCATTGTTGGCATCCGCGCCCTTGATATCGGCAGTGACAATCAGCCCGGCGATCGCTGCGCAGAGACCCGAAAGCATATAGGCCGCCATCAGCAAAAGCGGTGTCTGAATGCCCGAGAGCGTACTGGCGCGGCGGTTGATGCCAACGGCCTCGATCAGCATGCCGAGCGCCGTGCGCCGCACCAGAAGCGTGACCGCAATACCGAATACCAGCCATATGACAACCGGCATTGGCAGACCTGCGAAAGCGCCGCTGCCGATGAAGATGAGGCCCGGATCATTGAAGGTGAGGATCGCCCCCTCCGTCACCAGTTGGGCGATGCCGCGTCCGGCGACCATGAGCACGAGCGTGGCGATGATCGGCTGGATGTTCAGAACCGAGACGAGAAAGCCATTCCAGACGCCGCAAACAAGGCCCGTGCCGATGGCGAGCAACAAGGTGACAATCAGCGGATCGCCGCGCACGCTGGAAGCCGCGGCCACAGCGCCGCAGATGGCCATGACGGCGCCGACGGACAGGTCGATCCCCTTGGTGGCGATGACGACGGTCATGCCGACTGCCAGAAGGGCGACAGGAGCACCGCGGTTGAGAATGTCGATAACGCTGCCGTAAAGCCGGCCATTCTGGATCTCCATCGAGAAGAAATCCGGAAAGACGAGCCTGATCAGCAAAAGGATGATTGTCAGCGCGACAAGCTGGGGAAGCAATCGGTGGCCAAGACGTAGTGCACTTTCGATCATGGATGTTCTCCCGCGCCGGGCGCGGCGGCGATGGCATTAACGATATGTTCCGTGGTGATCTCGCTGCCGGTCAGTTCCGCCACATGTGCGCGGTCCCTGAGCACGATGACCCGCGAACTGTAAGCCACGAGTTCCTCAAGCTCCGACGAAATGACGATCAGCGACATGCCTTGTGCGCAGAGTTCGCCAATCAGCCGAATGATCTCGGCATGGGCGCCGACATCGATGCCGCGCGTCGGTTCGTCGAGAATGAGAAATTCCGGGTTCGTCGCCAGCCAGCGAGCCAGGATGGCCTTCTGCTGATTGCCGCCGGACAGAAGCCTGATCGGTTTCTCGCGGTCGCTGGTGCGGATATCGAGTGCCTTGATATAGCGGTCTGCAAGGGCGTTCTGTTCAGCCGTAGACAGCGGACGCGCCCAGCCGCGCCGCGCCTGCAGAGCCAGCGCGATGTTTTCGCGCACCGACAATTCGCCGATGATACCGTCTACCTTGCGGTCCTCGGGGCAGAAGCCAAAGCGCTCGGCGATCGCAGCCCGCGGCGATGAAAGGTTGGCGGGTTTACCACCGATTTCGGCGGTGCCGCTGTCGGCCTTGTGGACACCGAACAATAATTCCGCCGTTTCGGTGCGCCCTGAGCCCAACAGGCCGGCGATACCAACGACCTCGCCCTTGCGCACGTCGAGATCGAAAGGCTTGATCGTGCCGGCCTTGCCATAGTTGGAAAAACGAAACTGAACCGGTCCGCTCGATGTTTCGGCTGCCGCCACCGCCTTTTCGGCGGACTGAAGCTCGTGGCCGAGCATCATGGTCACAAGCTCGCGCCGCGGCAAAGACGCGGTCTCTCGTGTGCCGACCAGCTGGCCGTTGCGCAACACGGTGATTCGGTCCGTGAGATCATAGACCTGCTCGAGGAAATGCGTGATGAAGACGATCCCCAGTCCCCGCGCCTTGAGGTCGCGGACGATGCGAAACAGCATCTCCACTTCCTGCGCATCAAGGCTGGCGGTTGGCTCGTCGAGGATCAGCACCTTGCCGGAAAGATCGACGGCCCGGGCGATCGCCACGACCTGCTGGATCGCCACCGAATAGCTGTCCAGCGCCGCGGATACGTTGATATCGATGCCGTATTGCGCCAGCAGCGCGTTGGCACGCTTCTTCATCTCGCCAGTCTGGACGAGACCGAAGCGGCGCGGCTGACGACCGAGAAAGAGATTTTCGGCGACGCTCAGATTTCCGAGCAGATTGACTTCCTGGTAGACCGTGCCGATCCCCAGCTTCTGGGCATCAAGCGTATCGTGCGGATCGATCTCTGCACCGTCGAGCGTCAGCGTCCCGGCATCACGGCGGTAGGCGCCGGTCATGCATTTGATCAGTGTGGATTTGCCTGCACCGTTCTCACCGAGAAGGGCATGTACTTCACCGCGACGGAGCGAGAAATTGACTTTGTCGAGCGCGACCGCGCCCGGAAAGGTTTTCACGATCCCGACGGCGGTCAGAATGTCGTTGGTATTGTTGAGCATGAAAACCAGCGTCCCAAAAAAACGTAGGTCACCCGTAAAGTACGGATTGCCGCAGACAATGGCATCGACAGTGAATATCCGATGCCCAATGTCAGACTGGCGGCAAGCCAGCAGCCTCAAAGGCAATCATGCCGGCATCGCGTTGCGGCTGACGCTTCCTGCACGCAGACAGGAAGCGCAGCGTCCAGCAATGCCGGCAGCCAATCAGTAGCCGAGGCCCTTCTTCTCCTCGTAGACCTTCTGCGGATCGTCAGCCTGGGTGTAGAGCTTCGATTCCGTCTGGATCCACTTGGCTGGCTTTGTACCGTCCTTCAGGAAGGCATCGAGCGCGTCGAGCGCCGGGCCAGCCATGTTCGGCGTCAGTTCGACGGTCGCATTTGCTTCGCCGGCCGCCATGGCCTGGAAGATATCCGGAACAGCGTCGATCGACACGACGAGGATGTCCTTGCCCGGCTTCAGGCCGGCTTCCTTGATCGCCTGGATCGCGCCGACGGCCATGTCGTCGTTGTGAGCGTAGAGTGCGCAGATGTTCTTGCCGCCGTCTTCCGCCTTCAGGAAGCTTTCCATGACTTCCTTGCCCTTGGTACGGGTAAAGTCACCGGTCTGGCTGCGGACGATCTTCAGATTGTCGTGGCCCTTCAGCGCTTCCTCGAAACCCTTCTTGCGGTCGATCGCCGGGGATGAACCGGTCGTGCCCTGAAGCTCGACGACATTGCATGGCTTGCCAGCGGTGGTGTCGACCAGCCATTTGCCGGCAACATTGCCTTCATGAACGAGGTCGGAGGTAACTGCGGTTAGATAGAGATCGTCCTTCGAATCGACTGTACGGTCGAGCAGGATCACCGGAATTTCGGCATCCTTGGCTTCCGTCAGCACTTCATCCCAGCCGGTTGCCACAACCGGAGCGATCAGGATGGCATCCACGCCTTGCGCAATGAAGGAGCGCAGCGCCTTGATCTGGTTTTCCTGCTTCTGCTGCGCATCGGCGAATTTCAGGTCGATGCCGCGCTTTTCCGCCTGCTGCTTGGTCAGCGTGGTCTCAGCGGCACGCCAGCCGGATTCGGACCCGATCTGCGAAAAACCGATCGTCAGATCGGCTGCGGAAGCCGAACCGAACATGCAGGCAGCCAGAACCGTGGCACTCGCGAGTGCATTCTTAAACTTCATGATTTCCTCCCAAAGAAGCTGCCCCTAAGCAGCGAGGCTAAAAAATCATACTATATGATTTATGTAAACAGGCATTCAGACAGTTTTCGCAAATTTTCCCAAGCTGGAATCGAAAAAGGGTGGCCTTTTGGCCACCCTCCCTGATTGCACGAAATAATGCCGGAAATTATTGCGGCAACTTGTCGTCCACGCCTTCGACGTAGAAGTTCATGCCGAGCAGCGTGCCGTCATCAGACGACTCACCGGCCTTCAGCCATTCGGAACCGTCCTGCTTCTTCAGCGGGCCGGTGAAGGGCTTCAACTCGCCGGAGCGTATCTTGGCTTCCGTTGCCTCGGCCAGCGCCTTCACGTCATCCGGCATGTTGGTGTAGGGCGCCATCGTCAGGATGCCGTCCTTCAGGCCGTCCCAGCTCGACGTAGTTTCCCACTTGCCATCGAGGAAGGCCTGGGTGCGCTTGATGTAGTAGGCGCCCCAGGTGTCGACGATTGCGGTCAGCTGCGTTTGCGGACCTGCCTTGATCATGTCGGAGGCCTGGCCGAAGGCCTTGATGCCGCGCTCGGCGGCGACCTGCATCGGCGCAGTGGTGTCGGTGTGCTGCGTCAGCACGTCGACGCCCTGGTCGATCAGCGCCTTGGCCGCGTCGGCTTCCTTGCCGGGGTCAAACCAGGTGTTTGCCCAGACGACCTTGATCTTGAAGTCGGGGTTGATGGTGCGAGCGCCTGTGACGAAGGAATTGATGCCCATCACCACTTCCGGAATGGGGAAGGACGCGATGTAACCGGCAATACCCTTCTGCGAGATCTTTGCCGCGATCTGGCCCTGGATATAGCGGCCCTCATAGAAGCGGCTGTTGTAGGTCGCAAGGTTCGGAGCCGTCTTGTAGCCGGTCGCATGTTCGAACTTCACGTCGGGGAATTTCGCGGCGATCTTGACGGTCGCATCCATGAAGCCGAAGGACGTGGTGAAGATCAGGCCGCAGCCCGAGCGGGCCAGACGCTCGATGGCGCGTTCGGCGTCCGGGCCTTCCGGAACGTTTTCGAGGAACTGCGTCTCGACCTTGTCACCGAGCGCCTTTTCAAGCTCCTGACGGCCAAGATCATGGGCCTGCGTCCAGCCGCCATCGGTCTTGGAACCGACATAAACGAAGCAGACCTTTGCCTTGTCGGCGGCGCTGGCCGCGGCGGAAAAGCCGATAACGGCTGCCGTGGTTGCGAGTGCAAAGAGAATTTTTTTCATTGTAACCCCTGTAGGTTTTAGAGTTGTTGTTCTTGTTTACCGGTCCGGTACAAACGGCTTGCCGAGTGATGCCGGCGTGTTGATCAACGTCGTGCGTCGATTGTGCGAAATGAGGATTAGTACGACAATCGTCGCCAGATAGGGAAGAGCAGAAAGAAACTGCGAGGGTATCCCGATGCCGAACGCCTGGGCGTGCAACTGGCTGATCGAGACGGCGCCGAAAAGATAGCCGCCGGCAACCACCCGCCACGGCCGCCAGGAGGCAAAGACGACCAGCGCCAGCGCGATCCAGCCGCGCCCGGCCGACATGTTTTCCACCCATTGTGGCGTGTAGACCAGCGACAGTTGGGCTCCCGCGAGCCCGGCACAGGCGCCGCCGAACATGACGGCAAGATAGCGCATGCGGATGACATTGATGCCGAGTGCATGGGCCGAGGCGTGGCTGTCGCCGACGGAGCGCAGCTTCAGTCCCGCCCGGCTCCTGAACAGGAACCAATTCACGCCCACGACGACGGCAATCGAGAGATAGAAGATGAGGTCCTGCTTGAACAGCAGAGCACCGAGGAACGGGATGTCCGACAGGACCGGAAAGACGATCTGCGGCAGCTTGATGCCGGACTGGCCGACATAGGCCTCGCCGATCATGCCGGACACGCCGAGGCCGAGGATCGTCAGCGCGAGACCGGTGGCCACCTGATTGGCGACGAGGGTCAGGGTCAGAAAGCCGAACAACAGCGAGAACAAGGCTCCGGATGCTATGCCGGCGAGGATGCCGACATAGGGCGATCCCGTCATCTGCGTGGCGATGAAGGCGCAAGCCGCACCCATGATCATCATGCCCTCGACGCCGAGATTGAGGACACCGGAACGTTCCGTCACGAGTTCGCCGACGGCTGCCAGAACCAGCGGCGTCGCTGCGGTGATGACCGTCAGGAGGATGGCTTCGAAAATACCCATCAATGGGCTCCTTCCGTGGCCGTTCCCGTCAGGTTCGACCAGACGAGCTTGATCTTGTAGCGGATGAGCGTGTCGCAGGAGAGCACGAAGAACAGCAGAAGCCCCTGGAAGACGCGCGTCACCTTGTCGGAGACACCGAGGGACAATTGCGCCGCCTCGCCGCCGAGATAGGTCAGCGCCAGCACAAGACCGGCCACGACGATGCCGAGCGGGTTAAGCCGTCCGAGGAAGGCAACGATGATGGCGGTGAAGCCGTAGCCGGGCGAAATGACCGGCCGTAACTGCTGGATCGCGCCGCTGACCTCCGAGATGCCGGCCAGACCGGCCAGCGCCCCGGAGAGCAGCATCGAAAACCAGATCATCTTGCGCGACGAGAACCCGGCGAAGCGCCCTGCCCGTTCGGATTGGCCAAGCACGGTGATTTCGAAACCCTTCAGCGTGTAGCGCATCATGAACCAGATGGCGACGGCCGCGAGGATGGCAAAGCCGAAGCCCCAATGGGTTCGTCCGGAGGCGATCATCTCAGGCAGGACGGAAACAGGATCGAAGGTCCGCGTCTCGGGGAAATTCAACCCGCCCGGATTGCGCCAGGGGCCGCGTACCAGCCAGTCCAGGAACAGCTGCGCGACGTAGACGAGCATCAGGCTGGTCAGGATTTCGTTGGTATTGAGATGCGCCTTGAGGAATGCCGGAATACCGGCAAACAACGCGCCGCCGAGTATGCCGAGAAGAAGCATGAGCGGCAGCACCAAAGGCGAATGCCATTCATAAAAAACCACCGGCAGGATCGAGCCGGCGATAGCGCCCGCAATGAACTGCCCCTCCGCACCGATGTTCCAGTTGTTCGACCGGTAGCAGACCGACAGCCCGACGCCGATCAGGATCAGGGGTGCCGCCTTGATGGCGAGTTCATGCAGCGACCAGACCTCCATCAGCGGTTCAATGAAGAAGCTGTAGAGGGCCGTGACAGGGTTCTTGCCGAGCAGCAGGAACATGATGCCGCCGAAGATCATCGTCAGCGCCAGCGCAATGACGGGCGAGAGGAGCGAGAAAAGCCTGGAGACCTCAGGGCGTCTTTCCAGTTCAATGCGCATGTGCGGTCTCCGCGGTCTCGGTCTTGCCATACATGCCGCCCATCAGCAGGCCGATCTTTTCACGCGAGAGCTCGGCTGCCGGATAGATGTCCGAAAGCCTGCCTTCGCTGATCACGGCGATCTCCGTCGCAACTTCGAAAATCTCGTCCAGGTCCTGGCTGATGACGAGGACGGCCGAGCCGGATTTGGCGAGATCGACAAGCGCCTGGCGAATGCGGCTGGCTGCGCCCGCGTCGACACCCCAGGTCGGCTGGTTGACGACGAGCACCATCGGCTGGCGGTCGAGTTCGCGGCCAACGATGAATTTCTGCAGATTGCCGCCGGACAGCGAGCCGGCGGGCGGATTCTCGCCGCTCTTGCGCACGTCCATGGCTTCCGAGATGCGCCTGGTTGCCCTCTTCACCGCGTCCTGACGAATGAGGCCAAGTACGCCACCGCCGAGGAAGGCCCGACGATCGGATTGGCTGCGCGCGAGCACGAGATTATCGGACAGCGAGAGGGCGGACACCGCCGCATGGCCATGGCGCTCTTCCGGCACGAAACCGGCGCCCATCAGCCGGCGCGCATTGATGCCGCGGGTTCCGACAGGTTTATCGGCGATGCGAACGACATCATCGGTCGCGGCCGGATATTCACCCGACAGGGCGTCGAACAATTCCCCCTGTCCGTTCCCCGCAACGCCGGCGATGGCCAGTACTTCGCCGGCATGGACCTTGAGGCAGATGTTTTTCAGCGCAACCGCGAACGGTGTCCTGGCGGAAGCGGACAGATGCCGCGCCTCCAGCTTCACGGCGCCCTTCGTGCTCGTTCCCTCCGCGCTCACATGCGCGACATCGCTGCCCACCATCATGCGCGCCAGCGAAGACGGCGTTTCCCGGCGCGGATCGCAAGCGCCGGTGACCTTGCCGTGCCGCAAGACCGTTGCACGGTCGCAGATGCGTTGAACCTCCTCCAGCCGATGGCTGATATAGAGGACCGATCGACCTTCGGCCTTCAGCTTGTTCAGCGTCTCAAACAGCCGGTCGGCTTCCTGCGGCGTCAAGACCGAGGTTGGCTCGTCGAGAATGATCAGTTTCGGGTTCTGCAGGAGCGCCCGGACGATCTCGATACGCTGACGCTCGCCGACCGAGAGGTCCGCGACGTGCGCCTTCGGATCGAGCGGCAGGCCGTAGCTGTGCGACAGCGCAGACGCCTCCTCCGCAATGCGGCTCAGCGAAATACCGGGGGCCATCGATAGCGCGATGTTCTCGGCAACCGTCAGCGCCTCGAACAACGAAAAATGCTGGAACACCATGCCGATGCCGAGCTTGCGTGCGGCGCTCGGGCTGGCTATCCGGACCGGCTGCCCCTGCCAGACGATCTCGCCGCTGGTCGGCGCCAGAACACCGAACAGCATCTTGACGAGAGTCGATTTGCCGGCACCGTTCTCCCCAAGAAGGGCGTGAATTTCGCCCGGTTTGATATCGAGATCGATGCCGTTGCAGGCAGCGAATGTGCCGAACAGTTTCGTCAGTTGGCCAACGGTCAGCAATGGACCGATGGCGGGTTGTCCCTCAGCCGACACGCCGCCCTCATTTTTTTATATCTTGCTGCCTTGTCTGCCTTTTTTCGGCTTTTCTCAAGGAATCAGCAATGTTGTTCCACTCGTTTTTCTTGCTTCGAGATCCGCGTGCGCCTTGCTTGCGTCGGCAAGCGCATAGGTCTGATTGATATTGATACGCACTTTGTTGCTTTGCACAACATCAAACAACGAGTTTGCACATGCCTCCAGAGCGGGGCGCGTCGAAACGTAGCTGAACAGGGTCGGCCGCGTTGCGAACAGCGATCCCTTTTGCGCGAGAATGCCGATATTGACGCCTTCGACCGGCCCGGAGGAATTGCCGAAGCTGACCCAGAGGCCGCGCGGCTTGATGCAATCGAGCGAAGCCGGAAACGTATCGCGACCGACGGAATCATAAACGACGTCGACGCCCTTGCCGTTGGTGATTTCCTTGACCTGCGTGACGAAATTATCCGTGCGGTAGTTGATGACATGGTCATAGCCATGGGCGAGCGCGAGATCGATCTTGTCTTGCGAACCGGCCGTGCCGATGACGGTCGCACCGAGCGCCTTCGCCCATTGTCCGGCGATCAGGCCGACACCGCCGGCGGCGGCATGGAACAGCAGAGTGGTTTCCGGGCCGACCTTGAAAGTCTGGTTGAGCAGGTACTGCGCCGTCATGCCCTTCAGCATCATCGCCGCCGCCGTCTCCAGCGTAATATCGTCAGGCACTTTCACCAGTTGCGAAACCTCAACGTTGCGCTCGCTGCTATAGGCGCCGTCGGAGGAGGCATAGGCCACGCGGTCACCGACTGCGAAGGTGCTGACGTTATCGCCCACCGCCGTCACGATACCTGCGCCCTCCTTGCCCGGGATGAAGGGAAGGCCTTCAGCGGATTTGTAGAGACCGGTGCGGAAGTAGACGTCGATAAAGTTCACACCGACGGCGACCTGACGAATCTGGACTTCGCCCGGGCCTGGCGGCGTCAGCGTGATTCCCTCGATTTTCAGAACCTCTGGCCCGCCAAGAGCGCGCACGACGATGGCCTGTGCCATGTAACCTCCTCAACCCCGTCCGAGACGGGGAAATAGCTGGAAGACGAAACCGATGACGTAGAGATAGAGCCCGGTGCCGACAACGCCGGCGACGACCCAGCCGGGCGTATTGAAATGCAACAGCAGCGCATAAACGCCAAGCGCGGACCAGATGGCAAAAACGGCGAGATTGAGCGGTCGCAACCGCTGGACGCGAACCGGATGAAGGAAATTGATCGGCATGAAGGTCAGGAAGACGGACACGAACACTACGACCGACGCGGCAATCTCGCTGGCGTCGATAACGAACAGCGTGAACACCACCATGTTCCAGACGACAGGAAAGCCGGAGAAGAAATATTCGTCCGTCTTCATGCCCATGTCGGCATAATAGATCGCGCTCGACATCACGATTGCGCCGGCAGCAACGAACGACCAGGGTTCGCCGATCATGCCGCTCTGATAGAGCGCGAACGCCGGCAGGAGGACATAGGTTACGTAGTCGATGACGTTGTCGAGCGTATCGCCCGACCAGTTCGGCAGGACTTCCTTCACTCGCACCTTGCGGGCGATCGGTCCGTCTATGCCGTCGACGGCCAGCGCCAAGCCCAGCCACCAGAACATGTCGACGAAGCGGTGTTCAGCCGCTGCAACCACGCCGAGGAAGGCGAGGAACGAACCGGAGGCCGTAAGGATATGAACGGAAAAGGCACGGATTTCGGCGTAGGGCACGCGCTTGTAATTGAAAAACTTCATCAGCAGACCGCACCCTGTCCTTACTCTGCGCTTTCCCGAAGCGCTCTGAACCGGCCAGTGCCGATAGCTCACGCTCCTTTGCCCGCCTTGTCGCGCGGTGTTGGCGGTAATATGCACCGTTTCAGTTTGGCTGCCAGCAAAAATCACCGGCCCTTGAAAAAGCACGGGAATCAACTGTGGACGCATCTCCGGCAGCCTGCGCCACTTCACCCCATTTTCATCAGGAACGGTGGCGGGTAAGATGGAAAATATCGGCAAGCATGACAGGAAGCGGACGCCATGGATCATTTTGAAATCGCGATCGTCGGTGCAGGGCTTGCCGGATCGCTCGCCGCCCTCGCCCTGGCCGGCTCGGGACGAAGCGTCGTGCTGATCGCGCCGGCGCCCGGGCGCCCCGACGGCCGTACGACGGCGCTGATGGATCACTCACTCGAACTTGTGCGGCGACTGGGGCTCTGGGACAGGATCGAACCCTTGGCGGCACCGCTTGCCACCATGCGCATCATCGACGGGACCGACCGGCTGCTGCGGGCACCGACCGTGACCTTTCATGCGGCCGAGGTGGGCCTCGACGCCTTTGGCTACAATATCCCCAATACGCCCTTCCTCGCGCTTCTGGAGAAGGAGGCTGAAACCCGCCCGTCGCTTATTCGAATCATCGCGAGCCTGTCGCAGATTGAAATCGACGCCAAACGGGCGACCCTGACCCTTGATGACGGCCGCATCGTCACCGCCGATCTCGTCGTGGGTGCCGACGGACGAAAATCCGGAGTGCGCGCGGCAGCCGGCATAGATGTGCACAACTGGTCTTATCCGCAAACTGCGGTGGTGCTCAACTTCGCCCACCAGGTGCCGCACCAGAACATCTCGACAGAATTCCACACGCCGGACGGGCCGTTTACGCAGGTGCCGCTGCCCGGTCCTCGATCGAGCCTCGTCTGGGTGCAAAAGCCGGACGACGCCGCTGCAACGCTGGCACTTTCAGCCGAGGAACTTTCGCTTGCCGTGGAACGGCGGATGCAGTCGATGCTGGGAAAAGTCACTGTCGAAGGCACAGCGCAATCCTTTCCACTCTCCGGCATGGCCGCCAGGGCTTTCGGCAAGGAGCGGACCATCCTGATTGGGGAGGCAGCGCACGCCTTCCCGCCGATCGGCGCGCAAGGCCTCAACCTCAGCCTTCGCGACATCATGGCGGCGAGCGCCTTGCTTTCCGAGTTCCCGGCCATCCCCGCCGACTTTGGCGCATGCTATGACCGCAGGCGGCGGACCGATATCATGACCCGTACCGTCAGTGTCGATCTGCTCAACCGTTCGCTGCTGTCCGATTTGCTGCCGGTGCAGTTGCTGCGCGCCGCGGGACTGCAGGCCCTCGCCAGCGTTCCCCTGCTGCGCAATCTCATGATGCACGAGGGGCTGAACCCCGGCAGCGCACTGCAAACGCTGCGCAGCTCGCTACGGGAAAAGATCGGCTGGCAGCGCGCCTGAGCTCATGAGATAAAGCAGCGCCGTTACCGTAGCCACCGACAGGACCGTGGTGATCAGGATCGTCGCTGATGCCCGCTCCTGCCAGACTCCATATTGCTGGCCGATAACGAAGACGTTGGTTGCTGTCGGCAAAGAGGCAAGCAGCACGGCAGTCTGCATCCAGACTGGATCGAAATCGCCCACGAAACTCAGAACCAGATACATCAATACCGGGTGAAGCACGAGCTTGGCCGGAACGATATAGCCGATCTCGGCCGGAATGCGCTTCAAGGGCCGCAGCGCCAGCGTCGCGCCCATGGCGAACAGGGCGCACGGTGCGGCGGCCTGCGCCAGATAGTCGATCAACCTCTGGACCGGCATCGGCGGCTGGAACGACACCAAAGCCGCGATCACGCCGGCAATGGTCGACAGGATGAAAGGGTGCAGCAGAATCTTGCGGGCGATGCCGATCACGAGCTTGCCCGGCGCTTCCTTCACGCCACCCGCCAGCGCCATCATCGCCGGCGCCACCATGAAATGCAGCACATTCTCGAAGCAGAAAATCAGCGCCACCGGCACGGCTGCCGGTTCGCCGAGCGCCAACAGCGCAAGACCCGGCCCCATATAGCCAATGTTGCCATAGGTGCCGGCCAACCCCTGCACCGTCGATTCGGCAAGCGAATTGCGCCGGATGAGATAGCCCGCAAGAAAAACGAGGACGAAGACCGTATAGGTGGCAGAGATGGAGGCGGAGACGAAGTCGAAACGTGTGAGCTGCTCGATCGGCGTCTTCGACACCAGTTTGAAGAAAAGCGCCGGCAGCGCCAGATAGATTATGAAGATATTGAGCCAGCCCATGGCATCGCCGGCTCCCTCGCCGGCAGGATTCCTTGCCAGCCTGGCCGTCACATAGCCAAGGAAGATCAGGCCGAAGAACGGCAATACCAAACCGGATATTTCGGCCATTCTTTTCCCGGAGCCTCTGTTTGACGTCTGTGCTTAGCCGATTTGCATCAGCACCGGAAAGGTCTCCTGGAACCAGATTGCCACGGAACTGATGACGCCGAAGACGAAGGCAAGGCCCGCAAGGATGAGGAAAACGCCCATCAGTTTCTCGACGAGGCCGAGATGGCGACGGAAACGCGACAGGAACTTCGTGAAGGCGCCTGAAAAGCCCGCGGCGATCCAGAAGGGGATCGCCAACCCGAGCGAGTAGACCGCCAACAGGATCGCGCCATCGCCGACCGTGTCGCGCGCGGCTGCGACCCCGAGGATCGTGCCGAGCACCGGACCGATGCAGGGCGTCCAGCCGAAGGCGAAGGCAAGGCCCATGATATAGGCCCCTGACAGCGTCGCCGGCTTGCCGCCACCCTGGAAGCGGGCCTCCCGGCCGAGCAGACCGATGCGCAAGACACCGAGGAAATGCAGGCCCATGACGATGATGATGAGACCGCCGACACGCGACAGGATGTCGATATGCTGGCGCAGGACGAGGCCGATGGTGGAGGCTCCTGCCCCGAGCGCCACGAAGACGGTGGCAAAGCCCAGCGTAAAGAAGAACGCCGCACCGAACACCGCGCGCCGCGTGCCGGCCACCGCGGCTTCTCTGTCGCCACCGCGAAACTGATCGACCGAAATGCCTGCCATGTAACAGAGATACGGCGGCACCAACGGCAACACACAAGGCGAAAGAAACGACAGCGCGCCCGCCACGATGGCGGTCCAGATGGAAATATCAGCGATCGACACCCGTTAAGAACTCCAGCCTGCAACACGCTGCGCCGTCTTAGCGCCGATGCCCCCTTCAAACCAATCACCTTTTGGCGATCTCCATGCAAATCATCGAATTTGCAGTTTCGTCCGTTTTTTTGGGTTGACCAAAACAAGCCCGCTGTGCATATGTCCGCCCACTTCCGCCGGGCACGCAACGCCCCGGTTTTAAGGGAGCGCGTAGCTCAGCCGGTAGAGCAACTGACTTTTAATCAGTAGGTCCAGGGTTCGAATCCCTGCGCGCTCACCATCGAAGTTTATAATTTCAATATGGTAACGAAAGTAATTCCGGTAAAGCTTTCCGAGATTTACAACGCACGTGGCGATCCATGCCATCCGGCGGATTCGTCTGTCAAAAATCGTCAATGAAGTGCGGTGCACAACCTATAGGGACGTTGGGCTGCAAATGTCGTCGATTCAAACGACGCTGGAAGCAGACGGGAAGAATTTTGATGTCCCGGAGTGGTCCGGTGATTTCTAATGCAGGCTTCTCACCTTTTCGGGATCCAATTACCTCTAGATGTATGGAACCACATTTGTTTCCTATTGCCGCTTCCTTTTGTTGCCTTTCCCAAACTTCTCTTGCCGCCCAGCGCTATCTACCTCCGGCCAGGAGCCGCGTGGCCAAGGCCGCCGCGATACCCACAATCAATACAGTGGCCAAACCGGCAGTCATGGCGGCATAGTTCGGACGTGGGCGCGCCGGCGCCAATAAGCGTGACTCCGAGAGTTCCGATATGCGGCTTCTAAGATGAGACACATAGGCTGTCAGCCGGCGCAGGTCTTCCTGGGCGTCCCCCGTGTTGGACACTTCCGGCTGTTGGAAACCCACGTCTCGCTCAACCGGATCATCGTTTAACTCTGCGAAATACTCGTCAAGTTCACTTCCACGGCTGGAATGATTCCTGCTGCCGATTGTTTTACCGCCGCCCTGCATCGTGACCAATCCTTATCCCTTTTTGCGCTTAGACAACGCGGCTGGAGACAAAAGGATGCATGGGCGGAGTTCTGTCGTGGTAAATAAAAATTCGCGGGCGTATCAGCCGGTCATTGACGCCCTTTTCCCTGGCGCAATTTCAAGGGGCTTTCGCCATATTGGTGCTTGAAGGCGCGGGAGAAAGCGGACAGGCTGTCGAAGCCGCTGCGAAGGGCGATGTCCCGGACGCTCAATTCCGTATCACTGACGAGACGGTGTGCCGCCTGCAGGCGAAGCCGCAGATAGTAGCTGCCGGGACTGATGCCGAGTGCCTTGGTGAAACGCGTTTCGAGCTTGCGGCGGGATTGACCGGCCCGCAAGGCAAGTGCTGCGATCGACAGCGGCCGGTCGAGCGTGCGCTCCATCAGCCGGATGGCGCGGGCGAGATCCGGGTCGAGCGCCTCCATGCGGCCGAGCGAGACCAGCGGCTGCGCATCCGACGCCGCATGCGTCTCGTCGTAAACGAAGATGCTCGCCACATCGAGCGCAACCGCCGAGCCGAATCGCTGCCTGATCATGTGCAGCATCATGTCGAAGGTCGGCGACGCGCCGCCCGAAGTCCAGAATTTTCCGTCGGTGACGAAGCGGTCGGCCTTGACCGAAACATCGGGAAAAGTCAGCGCGAAATCCTCAAGCTCCTCCCAATGGGCCGTTGCCGACCGGCCGTTGACGAGGCCGGAGCGCGCCAGCAGCCAGCATCCGGACTCGATGCCGGCCACGACGGCAAAATGCCGGGCACAGGCTTGAAGGGCGGCGATGAACGTCTTGCCCGCGTGACGCTCGAGATTGAAACCGCCGATCACCAGCAGAAAATCGCCCGCCGCGCGGGACGTAAAAAGGCCGTCCACCGCGATCGAGACACCGCAGGTCAGAAGAACCGGCTCGCCATCGGGAGAGAGAATCTTCCAGCGAAACAATGATTTTCCGGCAACGCGATTTGCAGCGCGCATCGGATCCAGCACCGAGGCGAGCGACATGATCGACGATTCGGGCAGGACCACGATGACGACGGCAACGCCGTGTTCGGAAGGCTCTTTTTGCAGCATGGCAAAAATGTCAAATCTTCTGCGCTTTATGTCAAATTAAATATCGGCGTTCGGGCATGATGAGGCGGTAAGACCTCCCATTCGCAGCGCTGGTCAGCCTGTGGATGTCTGGACATTCCCCCTATCCGCCACTTTGCCGGACGGGCCGAACGGCAGACATGCCTTCGGTCCGTTTTTTTTCATTTGGGCTGTCGGCTCTTGTCCTTGCTGCGGCTCATCTCCGGCTCCACCGGTGGCGGCTGCTTCGATTTATAGGCATTTTCAAGCTTTCCAACGGCATAAAGCACCGTCAGCCCGGCTGCGAGCGCAAACGCCGCAATCAGCCAGTGGCCGAAGCCGAGCGCAAGGCCGATCGCCCCTGCAAGCCACATTCCGGCGCCGGTCGTCAGCCCCCGCACCTCCCCTTGCGACAGGATGATCGTCCCGGCCGCAAGGAAGGCCACCCCGGCCGTCACCGCCTCGACAACCCGCAACGGATCAATGCGGACCTGCGCGTCGGAAAGTCCAGGCATATGCACGCTTTCGATCGAGATGATGGCAAAGAGGGCCGAGGCAAGGCTGATAAGAATGTGGGTGCGCAAACCTGCCGCCTTGTCCCGCGCCTCCCGTTCGAAGCCGATCAGTCCGCCGAAGAAAATCGCGCCGCAGAAGCGGGCGATGATGACCGGGTAGGGAATTTGCGTCGCGGGAAAGATGTCGGCGAAAATCTGGTCCATGCCGCAGAACGCGCCGGCAAAAACTTGGTTCCAAGACGGCATGGAGCGAACCCTGTGGGGCAGGTCGGCACTCCGAAAGCTGCGGCCATGGTCTCATTCGCGTTTTAGCCTATCCGGCTAAAGATCGGCGGAACACTTGCCGACTTTGACGACCTGTCGGCGTTGCCGCAGGCTATTTCCCCCGATCAGGCGGCCTGTTTGGCTCTTGCCAGTCCGTGCTCGATCAGCCGGTCAATGAGTTCAGGGTAAGACGTTCCGGTCGCAGCCATCGCTTTGGGGTACATGCTGATGTCGGTGAATCCCGGCATGGTATTGATTTCATTGACAACTGCCGTCATGTCCGGCCGGAGGAAAAAATCGACGCGGGCTAGCCCCTCGCAGCCCAGCGCGATGAATGCCTGTCTCGCCAGGTCCTGCAGCTGTCGCGCCGTCTGTTCGGGAAGCACGGCCGGGATGTTGATGGTGGCACCCTTTTCGTCCAGATACTTTGCTTCATAAGTATAGAATCCGTGCCCCTCGCCCGTCACGATCTCGCCGGGGACGGAGACGACGATCGTCCCGTCGGGATTCTCAAGTACCGCGCATTCAATCTCGCGAGCCTGAACGAACTCCTCCACGAGAACCTTCGTATCAAACCTGAACGCCTCGGCGAGCGCGTCATGAAATTCGCCGGCAGTGCGCGTTTTGCTGACCCCAACCGACGAGCCTTGCCGCGCGGGCTTGACGAAAAGCGGCGATCCGAGCGCCTTTGTGACGTCGTCGAACACCGGGTGCTTGCCAGGTCTAACGGTGATCGAACGGGCGACCGGTAGACCCGCCTCGCGCAGCAGGCGTTTAGCCATGTCCTTGTCGATGGCCGTGGCCGACCCCAGGATACCGCAGCCGACCAAGGGAACCCCTGCAATCTGAGCCAGCCCCTGGACGGACCCATCCTCGCCGTGCAAGCCGTGCAGAACGGGAAACAGGATATCTATCGCCGGCAGTTGGCGGGAAACGGCGGAGCCTTCGAAAGCGAGAAGACGACCGCGCCCACCGGGCAGCAAGCAGACCTTTGTCCCGACATAGGCTACGGGGGCCGGCAAAGCCCCATCAAGCAGTTCGATCAACAACCATTCTCCGGTCCGATCGATAAGGATCGGTATGACCTCGTATTTGGCGGCGTCGATTGCCTTGACGACATTACGAGCGGAAAGAATGGAAACATCATGCTCTGCGGATTGTCCGCCAAAGAGAACAGCTACTCGCAATTTGGAGGCCATGGAGTTTCCTTTTGAAAATCGGCATCAATAGGCTGATGCCCAAGCTGTAACCGGCCAATTGCAACCAAATTGAGATGATTTTTGCGGTTTGTGTCAGTGCAACACGAATATCGTAGCAGCGCAGGCAGATACCGACGCCGGTGTCGATCTGCGAGCGGAAACGGAGTGCTTGCCCGAAAAATGCGATGACGCGGAGAATACAGCGTCGGGACCATGAGCTGTGGCGACGAGAGAAACAGCTACGCCGCGACCAACCGCCTAAACTCGTCCCGCAAGACATTTGTTCAATGCCCTGATTTCTAAGAGTTTTTGGCGACCCCTGCAGGGCTCGAACCTGCGACAACCTGCTTAGAAGGCAGGTGCTCTATCCAGCTGAGCTAAGGGGCCGCTTGAAGGAGGCAATGGCCTCCGGAAATTGGCAGCCTGGTGTCAGTGCGTCCAGGGCTGGGTGCGGCTGAACCGGAAATTATCGCTGTAGGAAACGTTCTTGCGGGTCGCTTCCTTCGGCGCGATGACGCGGTAGTCGATGCCATTGCGTTCAGCATAGGCGATCGCCTGCTCGGCGGTCTCGAACGTCAGCTTGACCTGTTGGCGGGTGTCGGCCGAACTCGTGTAGCCCATGATCGGATCGATCGTGCGCGCCTTTTCCTGATCGAACTCAAGAACCCACAAATGCGTCTTGGCTTTGCCCGACTGCATGGCGGTTTTTGCGGGTCGATAGATTTTCGCGGACATGTCTTGAGCGGTCTCCACCTTCGTTCCGTCACACCGGATCACTGCTGCCGGTCGCTGCGCATTGCCATAGCGCAGAATGGATTAAAACGGAATGACCTTCCGGCGATATATCCGCCGATTTTACCGGCCTTCGTGGTGTCGCGGCAGAACGCCGTTCAAAGTGGCACCCGGTGGAGCCAAAATGGGTCCCCCGCCGAAACGACGGTTCAACCAGTGCCAACGCTGTCAGGAAAAATTCGATGGTCGGAGTGGAGAGATTCGAACTCCCGACCCTCTGGTCCCAAACCAGATGCGCTACCAGGCTGCGCTACACTCCGTGACCCATCGATGGCGCGGAGATACACGCTTACCCCTGCCCCTGCAATAGCTAAATTGCGCAATCCAACGCATGCACGAATGCCGATTAAGGCTTTGCCGCGGATATCTGCCGGCTTTCGACGATGTCGCCCGGGGCGATGCCGAGACGGCTGACGGTGCCGGCATTCAATTCGAGAACGAAAGCGACCGGGACGCGGGACGCGATGATGGATTCGGACAGAGGCACGGCGTTTTCACGCACCGTCTTGACCTCGCCGTCCCTGGCGATGAACAACATGTCGAGCGGAAGATAAGTGTCCTTCATCCACATCATCACCTGGCGCGTCTCGCCGAAATCGAACAGCATGCCACGGTCTCGTGGCATGTGACGTCGGTTCATCAATCCTTGCGCGCGCTGGGGACCATCCACTGCCAGTTCGACGGTGAACCTGTGCACCTTGCCGCCGGCAGTGATGATCTGCAGCGGTTCCGTCTCGAAGGTAAGCTCAGCTGCAGGGGCGCCAAACGGAACCAGCCATAAAAAAAGCGCCACAAGGGCGCTTCCGGTACGGCGCGAGAAACGCGCCGGCATCAGTGCGCCCGGCCGGTCGGCGCCGGGACGTCCGGATGGATTTCGGCAGCCATCAGCCCCTTGTCGCCATCGCCGAAGCGAACCAGAACGGTTTGGCCGGGGCGCAGTTCGGTAAGGCCAAACCGACGGAGCGTTTCCATATGAATGAAGATGTCCTCGGTACCATCGCCCCGCGTCAGGAAACCGAAGCCCTTGGTGCGGTTGAACCACTTGACGAGCACCCGCTCCAGCCCGCTGGTCGGCGTCACCTGAACATGTGTCTTGACCGGCGGCAGTTGCGACGGATGGACCGCGGTCGACTGATCCATCGACAAGATACGGAAAGCCTGATAGCCGCGGTCGCGCTTTTGGATCAGCGCAACGACACGGGCGCCTTCGAGAACGGTCTGATAACCATCGCGGCGCAGGCAGGTGACGTGGACAAGCACGTCCTGCATACCACTGTCGGGCACGATGAAACCGAACCCCTTGGCAACATCGAACCACTTGATCACACCGGTAATTTCGATCAGATCAAGCGCATCGTTGCCGATGTCCTCGTCCGGCGTGACGCCCTTCGCTGAAATCCTGTCCGCCATTGTCCGCCAGCCCCTCGTTTACGCGTCACACTCATTACGGTTAACTGATTCTTGACGGTCAGAATAACATCGTCCCGCCGCAATTATGCAAGCCCTCGGATGAAATTTGCCGTCGATCAAGGCTATCTCCCAAGCCTTGCCTCTGGCTGACTTGCGGCTAAATATACCTCATCTTCAGCAAAACAGGGATATTACAATGCGTTATCTGCACACGATGGTTCGCGTCAAAGATCTGGACGCGGCGCTTCACTTTTATGGCACGCTTTTCGGCCTTGTGGAAATCCGCCGCTACGAGAACGAGAAGGGCCGTTTCACCCTGGTTTTCCTTGCAGCTCCCGGCGATCTCGACCATGCGAAAGCGGAATTGTCCCCTTGCCTGGAGCTCACCTATAACTGGGATACCGAGGACTATACCGGCGGCCGCAACTTTGGTCATCTGGCCTACGAGGTCGATGATATCTACGCGACGTGCCGGCATTTGATGGATAACGGTGTCACCATCAACCGCCCGCCGCGCGACGGGCACATGGCCTTCGTTCGTTCGCCGGATGGCATATCGATCGAAATCCTGCAGAAGGGCGAAAACCTGCCGCCGCAGGAGCCGTGGCTGTCGATGGGCAATACCGGCGCCTGGTAAGCCCCGCACAATGAGACCAGGCGATAACCCGACCGAAAGATGGAAATCGCCTGGTTCATTGCGGAACGGCTCAACCACCGCCTTGGTGGAAGTCTCCCGACAGAACCGCGTGACAACCATCGCCTGCGTCAGCGCAGGTTTACAAACAACGACGCGTTCACTACTGTGCGCGCGAACGTTAAGGGGATCAGGATGTGAGTCGCCTCTTAAGGTCGACGCCATCCTGCTCCGGTTGAACCGGTCAAACCGCAAGAGCGGTGCGTATGCCCCAGACAGGTATCGCGCCACGGTGCGCTGTTTGTGCCTTCGAAATGATCGGCCATGACGGCAACGATATGTCGCCCGGCCCGCATTGAGTGGGGATCCAACGTTGCGTCATGTTCTGCAAAAGGCGGCGACGATTCGCAGTTTCGGCTGCGCTCTCGCCCTGACCGTTTCGGCAATGGCCCTTTCCGGTTGCGTCTCTGCTGCCAAGGAAACGGCGGACGCGCCCTCTGTGGCTGAAGAGACGGTTGCCGAAACTGCATCGGCGGATGCGGCGCAGTCAGTGCCCGGGACGTACCAGGACCAACAGGTGGCGGCCGTTGGCGCCGGCGCACAGCAACAGGCCGGGAACCCAGTCGACGCCAACGCGATGGTTGCGGCCGGGACCAACAGCCAGCCGGCATCGCTGACGATGCAAAGCACTGGCGTCAAGGCAACCTCCAGCAGCATCTTTGCGGTCCAGACGCCGAATGCGATTCCTGTTCAGGTGCAGAATGCCGATAGGGGAACAGGCAATGCACCGTTGCCTGTTGGGCAACAAACCGGCGTCAACCCAACCACAAACAGCCTTTTCAACGGTGGCCAGCCCGCGACCAATCCGGCTGCCCTGCCGCTTGAAGGCGCCAGCAATGCCGAGGGTGCGGTTCCCGCCGCGCAGCAGGTGGCAAGCGCCGAACCGGGCGCGGACGGTGCCGCTCTTCCTGTCGCGGTACCGATTCCGTCGACCGCCAATGCCATGCGTGACGGCGACGTCACACCGCAGCCAGTGGCGACGCAAGCGGTGTCTGCAAACCAGACCGCAGTTGCCACCGCGCTTCCTCGATCCGGCAACGCGCAAGATGATGGCGACGAGCAGGATGCAACGCAGAAGCCGCTGACGTTCGCCGCACTCTTTGCTGCCAAGCGCAAGACCAAGGGACAATTCAACAGTGATCGTTTCGCCAAAACACCGGCGAAGAAGACGCTCGTCGCCGCCAACATGCCGCAGCGGCAAATTGCAGCGCTCGGCTTCACTGCCTTGCCGGGCGTCCAGACCACCTCAATGTTCGCGACCGTGGACGATTCCCAGCCCGGCCATGACGACGAAAGTGCCGCGGTCGAAGTGGCCGCCCTGCCCGGCTTAGCGCGGCTGGCGCCCAACGGCCTCTGGCTGCAGACCGAGAAAGTGGAGACCGGCTGTTTCCAGCCGGAACTGCTACAGCTCCTGAAGGTCGTCGAGACCCATTATGGCCGCAAGGTCATGGTGACGTCAGGCCTGCGGGATCTCAAACACAACATTCGGGCCGGCGGCCGTCGGTATTCCCTTCACACGACCTGCCAAGCGGCCGACATCCAGGTGCCCGGCGTCAGCAAGTGGGATCTTGCCGAATATCTGCGCACCATTCCCGGACGCGGCGGCGTCGGAACCTATTGCCACACGGAATCCGTTCATATCGATACCGGTGATGTCCGGGACTGGAACTGGCGCTGCCGCCGTCGACAAATTTGAAATCAAGTATTTGTTTTAATTTAATATTTCATCTTTTCCCCAGGAGGGCCGCCTTATCTGGACTTTTTTACAGGAAAATGAAAATTGCCGCTTGCGGTATTCAAAACCCCTGACTATAAGACGCCCACACAACTGATGCGCCCTTCGTCTATCGGTTAGGACACCAGATTTTCATTCTGGGAAGAGGGGTTCGACTCCCCTAGGGCGTGCCATTTGTGAACCTCTCCCACAACATGGAAATTTTTGCAGTGCCGGCGAAAACAGTGCGCCGGTGAACGCTTTTGCACGACGGTAGCACTTCTTCTTTGCCGCTGTTTTTACTGCGAAAAAACTCAAAAAAATGCGATTTAGCACTTGCAGCATTCCAAGTGTCTGACTATAAGACGCCCACACCACTGATGCGCCCTTCGTCTATCGGTTAGGACACCAGATTTTCATTCTGGGAAGAGGGGTTCGACTCCCCTAGGGCGTACCATGGTTCCCCGATTTCCCACAGTATTGACGCAAATGTTCAGCACCGCGAGACGCTCGGATCAGAGTGCTTTCGCAGCGTCGATCACGCGCAGCTGCACGCGCCGCGTTCCCTGCCACAGGTCAGCCGAGATCGACGCCGCGACATGGATGGACGTGCCGCGGCTCGACAGCAGGAGATCACCAAGGGGGGTTTCAATTGCGCGGAAAGCAATTCCCTCGACGCGGGATCCGTCCTGCCCCTCGAGCGTGATCTTCACATGGTTGGCGCCGACCTGCCGCGAATCGCGCAAGCGGTGCGCTGGCAGGGCGAAGACCGGCTGCGGGTGGCCTGCCCCGTAGGGGCCTGCCTGCTCCAGCTGGTCGATCAGCGCCAGATTGGCGCCGGCCGCCCCTAAGGCTCCATCGATCTTCAGCGTCTCGGCCGAGACGAGATCCTTGATGGCATTTTGCGCTTTTTCGTCGAAGAAATGCCGCAGCTTGCCGAGATTGGCGCGCTCGACCGTCAAACCCGCTGCCATGGCGTGGCCGCCGCCTTTCGCCAGAAGGCCGGCATCGACAGCAGCACGGACGATTCGTCCGATATCGAAGCCACTGATCGAGCGGCCCGATCCAGTTCCCTTGCCGCTCGGATCGAAGGCGATGGCAAAGGCCGGGCGGCGGAATTTTTCCTTTAGCCGCGCCGCCAGCAAACCGACAATGCCGGGATGCCAGTTTTCGCGTGCTGTGACGATGATGGACGCGGCGTCGCCGTTGCCATATTCCGCCAGCGCCTCCGCCTCCGCCTCGGCCAGCATGGCAATTTCCATCGCCTGGCGCTCGCGGTTCAATTCATCGAGCCTTGCTGCGATCTGCTCTGCCACGGCTTCCTCGTCGAGCGTAAGCAGACGGCTACCAAGCGCCGCATCGCCGATACGCCCGCCGGCATTGATTCGCGGCCCGATCAGGAATCCGAAATGATAGGGCGTCACCGGCCCACCGAGGCCAGCCTTGCGAAAGAGTGCCGACAGTCCCGGATTCTGCATATGGCGGGCGGCGACAAGCCCCTTTACCACATAGGCCCTGTTCAACCCCTTGAGGGGCACGACGTCGCAGACGGTCGCCAGAGCGACAAGATCAAGCAGAGCGAGGAGATCGAACGAAGCAACCCGGCCGTCTCCGCTTTCTCGCAGTTGACGCACGGCATTGACGAGAACGAGGAAAACCACGCCGGCGGCGCAGAGATGGCCCTGCCCCGAAAGATCATCCTCACGATTCGGATTGACCAGCGCCACGCACGGCGGCAGTTGCGCCCCAACCTGGTGGTGATCGATCACGACAACATCGACGCCGCGCGTTTCGGCCGCAGCGAGCGATTCGTGACTGGTCGAACCGCAGTCGACCGTGACGATCAGGCGGGCACCGTTGTCGATCAACTGGTTGATCGCAGCCGGATTGGGCCCGTAGCCCTCGAAAATACGGTCTGGAATGTAGATTTCGGCTTCCACGCCGAAATGGCGCAGGAAGCGGAACATCAGGGCGGATGATGCGGCTCCGTCGACATCGTAATCGCCGAAGACAGCCACTTTCTCACGCTTCCTGATGGCAGCGACGATGCGGGCGGCGGCCTTACTGCAGTCAGTCAGCGTGTCGGGATCGGGCATCAGCGACCGGATCGTCGGTTCAAGAAATGCGACGGCATCGTCCATCGTAACGCCACGGCCTGCCAGCACCCGGGCGATGAGATCGGAAAAACCATGGACCTGGCTGATGGCGAGCGCGCGGTTCTGGCCGGCCTGATCGAGCCGCGACACCCAGCGCTGCCCGCTCACCGAGCGCTCGACACCGAGAAAAGCCCGTTGGACCGGATCTACCAACTCGCTCATGATACCCCCATGATTTCGTGATCGTTCGTACCCGTGTTTTGCGCTGTCCGCAAACCGGAAACGACAGCGGCCCCATCCGGGTCAATATCCGGGTGGGGCCGCAAAAAATGTCTCACAAGAGTATCAGGCTGCCTTTGGACGTTCGATGCGGATCACCTGCGGATCACCGACGAGATAGCCTTCGCTCTTGATCGAAGCGACGGCCTTGCGCACCGATTGCTCGGTCGTCGCATGCGTGACGAGGATGATCGTCTGCGGTTCGCCGGTCTCGACCGGATGCTTCGAGTGCTGCACGATCGATTCGAGCGAGATGTGATTTTCCGCCATATGCGTGGCGATTTTCGCGAAAACACCAGTTCTATCGACGACTTTCAGGCGGATGAAGTAACCGCCCTCATGGCTCTGAATCTGCGCGCGCTTGTAGGTCAGCAGTGCCGTCACCGGACGGCCGAAGGCCGGCACATGCTGTGCGCCGGGGCGGCTCTTGGCGATGTCGGCGATATCGCCGAGCACGGCAGATGCCGTCGCATTGCCGCCGGCGCCGGGGCCGACCATCAGGAGTTCGCCGAGAATGTCGGATTCGATCGCCACGGCGTTGGTCACGCCATCGACCTGCGCGATCACCGAATCGAGCGGCACCATGGTCGGGTGCACCCGCTGCTCGATGCCGCTTTCGGTGCGCTGCGCAACCCCGAGCAACTTGATGCGGTAGCCGAGATCGGCGGCCGCGTGGATATCGTCAATCGAGATATTGGTGATGCCTTCGAGATAGATGTCATCGGCCGCAATCGCCGTGCCATAGGCAAGACTGGTCAGAATGGCGAGCTTGTGCGCGGTGTCGTTACCCTCGATGTCAAAGGCCGGATCTGCTTCCGCATAGCCGAGACGCTGCGCTTCCTTCAGGCAGGCCTCGAAGGAGAGCCCCTCCTTCTCCATCTTGGTGAGGATGTAGTTGCACGTGCCGTTCATGATGCCGTAGATGCGGGAAATGGTATTGCCGGTCAGCGATTCACGCAGAGCCTTGATGACCGGAATGCCACCAGCGACGGCCGCTTCATAGTTCAGAAGCGCGCCATGCTCCTCAGCAAGCCCCGCAAGCTCGATGCCGTGTGCGGCGAGCAGTGCCTTGTTGGCGGTAACGACATGAAGTCCCCGCGACAATGCTGCCTTGACGGCGGAATAGGCCGGCTCGCCGGCACCGCCCATCAGTTCGACGAAAACGTCGATATCTGCCGTCTGGGCGAGCGACAGTGCGTCGTCGTGCCATTGCATCGTGGAAAGGTCGACGCCGCGATCACGATTCCTGTCGCGCGCCGTGACGGCAGTGATCTCGATGGCCCGGCCGCATGTCGTCGCCAGCGCCTCATGACGCTCCTGGAGGATACGCACGAGCGAGGCGCCAACGGTACCCAAGCCCGCAATGCCGATTTTAAGGGCATCTGACATTCACTATTCCTAACATGTCGAGAACGCTCCGCCTCAAGCGGCGGAGCAGAGTTTTGAGGGAACCGGACCCGGCGCCTCAGCGATGGGCATTCAGCGAGATGACATTGTGCAAAGTGTCGTCCGCCGTCGAAAGGAACTTCTTCAAGCTGCGCGCAGCCTGACGAATACGGTGTTCGTTCTCGACAAGCGCGATGCGGATGTAGTCATCCCCCTGCTCGCCGAAGCCGATGCCCGGTGCCACCGCAATATCGGCCTTCTCGACCAGCAGCTTGGAAAACTCCAGCGAACCGAGATGGCGGAATTTTTCCGGGATCTTTGCCCAGGCGAACATGGTGGCCGCCGGCGGCGGCACGTCCCATCCGGCCTTGCCGAAGCTTTCGACCAGAACATCGCGGCGGCGCTTGTAGATATTGCGCACCTCGGCGATGTCGGAGCCGTCTCCGTTCAGCGCATGCGTCGCGGCCACCTGGATCGGCGTGAAGGCGCCGTAGTCGAGGTAGGATTTCACACGAGTCAGCGCAGCGATGAGGCGCTCGTTGCCGACGGCAAACCCCATGCGCCAGCCGGGCATGGAGAATGTCTTCGACATCGAGGTAAATTCAACGGTGATATCCATCGCGCCCGGCACTTCAAGAACAGACGGCGGTGGCATGTCGTCGAAATAGATTTCCGAATAGGCGAGATCCGACAGGATGATGATGTCGTGCTTCTTCGCGAAGGCCACCACTTCCTTGTAGAAATCGAGCGTCGCCACATGCGCCGTCGGGTTCGACGGGTAATTGATGATCAGCGCGATCGGCTTCGGGATCGAATGACGGATCGCCCGCTCCAGCGGCGGGAAGAACGTGTCATCGGGTTCCACCGAGATCGAGCGGATCACGCCGCCGGTCATCAGGAAGCCGAAGGCATGGATCGGATAGGTCGGGTTGGGGCACAGAACGACGTCGCCCGGCGCGGTGATCGCCTGCGCCATGTTGGCGAAGCCTTCCTTCGAGCCGAGCGTCGCGACGACCTGCGTATCCGGATTCAACTTGACGCCGAAGCGGCGCGCATAATAGGCGGCCTGCGCCCGACGCAAACCCGGAATACCCTTGGACGAAGAATAGCGATGCGTGCGCGGGTCCTGGACGACCTCGCACAATTTATCGACGACCGATTTCGGCGTTGGCAGATCGGGGTTGCCCATGCCGAGGTCGATGATGTCGGCTCCACCCGCTCGCGCGCTGGCTTTCAAACGGTTGACCTGTTCGAAAACGTAAGGCGGCAGACGCCGGACTTTGTGAAACTCTTCCATCTTAAACCTCGTCTTGCGCGGTCTCCGTCGTTCGAATCATCCGTGCACGGAGAAACGCGCGGTGCAATCGGCCCACGCGGCCACGAAACGCTTTGCGTCCAAATCAGCGGAAACGCAAGCGCTAATTCTGTATCTGCTTCAGCGTGTCGGCGCCATGATTGGCAGCAAGCTGTTGAAGCTCCTTCAGGCGGCGCTGATATTCCGCTTCGGAGATTTTGCCGGACGTGCGGGCCGAACTCAATGCCGTCAGCCGCGCTTCCTGGGCGGCGGCTTCCTCATTGCTCATCTGTGCGCTCGCCGCGGGGCGTTTGCCTTCGATCACCGGATAGACATCCGCCGGAACAGGCTTGGCCATGGTCGCAGAATAAGCGGACGGCTTTTCGTCAACCGTCGCTGAATTGCAGCCGGCGAGAACAAGCGCAAAACCAACCGCTCCATAGGCCGCTACCATCCGCACCATCTCTGCTTTTCCCGACTTCTTCATCATGCCCCTGCCCGGCCTGTGCCGCTCGATCTTCGCCTGAAGTTTGCCGACTGCCAAAAGGCATGTCCAACATGCGCTGGCACTTGTAATCATTTTAAGGCAGAATGTAAAAAGACAAAACAAACAAACATCTGTGGAGGAAACGGGGTGGCAGAACACAGGAAGACCGAGAACCCCTCCGGCCCCAATACGGATGGTTTCCCCGGCTTCGACCCGAAGTCCGTCGATCCCTATATCGTCAAGGATCCCGAAGCCTTGGCGGTGAATCTTGCCCGCACCGTCGAGCAACTCGGCAAGGCGGCATCGGCATGGCTTGCGCCGCGCGAGAGCGGTCGCAAGACCGATATGATCGCCGATCCGGTTGTCGATATGGTCAAGACGCTGTCGAAAGTCTCCGAATACTGGCTGTCCGATCCCAGGCGCACGCTGGAAGCCCAAACCTCCCTGATGGGCAGCTTCTTTTCGATGTGGACACGCACGCTGCAGAAAATGAGCGGCGAAGCCGTCGCCGACCCGGACGAGGTGCCGCAGGACGACAAACGTTTCGCCGACGCCGATTGGGTCGCCAATCCGTTCTTCGACTTCCTGCGGCAAAGCTATTTCATTACGTCCAATTGGGCGGACCGGATGGTGCGCGATGCCGACGGCCTCGATGATCACACGAGGCACAAGGCCGCCTTCTACGTGCGGCAGATTTCGAGCGCGCTTTCGCCGGCAAATTTCGTCACGACGAACCCGCAGCTCTATCGCGAAACGGTGGCGTCGAGCGGCGCAAACCTCGTCAAGGGGATGCAGATGCTCGCCGAGGACATTGTTGCCGGCAAAGGCGATCTCAAACTGCGACAAACGGATACAAGCAAGTTCGCCGTCGGAGAGAACATCGCCATTACGCCGGGCAAGGTGATCGCCCAGAGCGATGTCTGCCAGGTTTTGCAGTATGACGCCTCCACCGAGACCGTCCTGAAGCGACCGCTGCTGATCTGCCCGCCGTGGATCAACAAATTCTACGTGCTGGACCTCAATCCGCAAAAGTCCTTCATCAAATGGGCAGTGGACCAGGGACATACCGTCTTCGTGATCTCCTGGGTCAACCCTGACGAGCGCCATGCCAACAAGGACTGGGAATCCTATGCCCGCGAAGGCATCGGCTTTGCACTCGACACGATCCGCCTGGCAACCGGCGAAGAAGATGTCAACGCGATCGGCTATTGCGTCGGCGGAACCCTGCTTGCCGCAACGCTCGCCTTGCACGCGAAGGAGGACGACAAGCGCATCCGGTCGGCGACACTGTTCACGACGCAGGTCGATTTCACCCATGCCGGTGATCTCAAGGTTTTTGCCGATGAGGAGCAGATCACCCAGATCGAGCAGCGGATGAAGGAGAACGGCTATCTCGACGGCTCGAAAATGGCCATGGCTTTCAACATGTTGCGCGCGTCGGATCTGATCTGGCCGTATTTCGTCAACAACTACCTGAAGGGCCAGGAACCTTCAGCCTTCGACCTGCTCTACTGGAACTCCGATTCGACGCGCATGCCGGCTGCGAACCATTCCTTCTATCTGCGCAACTGCTATCTCGAGAACAATCTGACCAAGGGCAAGATGGTGCTGGCCGGGAAAAAGATCTCGCTCGGCGACGTGAAGATCCCGATCTACAATCTCGCCACCAAGGAAGATCACATCGCGCCGGCAAAATCGGTGTTCGTCGGCAGCCAGTTTTTCGGCGGCGACGTCACCTATGTCATGGCCGGATCAGGGCATATTGCAGGCGTCGTCAACCCTCCGGACAAGCGCAAGTACCAATTCTGGACGGGCGGTCCCGCCAAGGGCGATTTCGAGGATTGGGTGGAGACAGCCAACGAGACTGCGGGCTCCTGGTGGCCGCATTGGCATGCCTGGATTGAAACTCTCGACAGCGAACGCGTTCCCGCCCGCAAGACCGGCGGAACGCTCAATACTCTGGAGGAAGCCCCCGGCTCCTACGTTCGCGCCCGCGCCTGAAGCAGAACGGATATCCGGCTTCATGATCTTCGAACGGCCGCTGGTGCCCGCTGTCCTCATCCAACGCTACAAGCGCTTCCTCTTCGACGCAGCTCTGGAGGATGGCCGCGTGATCACCGGCTCCTGCCCCAACACAGGATCGATGCGCGGCCTGACCTCGCCCGGATCGCGCATCTGGCTCTCTGAACATGACAGTCCGACGCGAAAACATCGTCACATGCTCGAGATGGTGGAAGTGGGCGGCACCGTCGTCGGCATCAATACCGGCCTGCCGAACCGGCTGGCAGAGGAATCAATCAACGCAGGCCAGATTGGCGATCTGCATCTCTATTCGACCCTGCAGCGGGAGCAGAAATACGGTCGGAGCTCCCGCATCGACATGCTTCTGACCGACCCCGAGCGCGGACGCGCCTATGTCGAAGTCAAGAACGTGCATTTCAGCCGCGCGTCGGGACTTGCCGAATTTCCGGATAGCCCGACAGTACGTGGTGCCAAACATCTCGAGGAACTCGGCGACATGGTCGAGGCGGGCCATCGCGGCATCATGATTTATCTGATCCAACGGGATGACTGCGCGACCTTCAGGGTCTGTGACGACCTTGACCCTGTCTATGCCCAGGCCTTCCAGCGGGCGCGACAGCGCGGCGTCGAGGCCTTCGTCGTCAAATGCCGGGTTTCCCCGCAGCAAATTACGCCGGACGGCCTGATCATGATGGACGAACCCGCCTTTGCTGCTTTATGACAACAGGGAAAGGCAACTGAAAGTATTGTAATGGTCACCTATATCGAGGCAGCGTCTGCGCCCTACAAGAATACCGGCGTCATCCGCCTCTACACACCCGAGGATTTCGCCGCCATCAAGCGCGCCTGCCAGGTCACTGCCCGATGCCTCGACGAACTGGCAAGCCGCGTCAAGCCGGGCGTGACGACCGAAGAGATCGACCGCTTCGTGTTCGAGTTCGGCATGGACAACAACGCCCTGCCCGCCACGCTCAATTATCGCGGCTACACGAAGTCCTCCTGCACCTCGATCAACCATGTCGTCTGCCACGGCATTCCCAATGAAAAGCCGCTGCGCGAGGGCGATGTCGTCAATATCGACGTCACCTACATCGTCGATGGCTGGCATGGCGATTCCAGCCGCATGTATCCGGTCGGCGAGATCAAGCGCGCGGCCGAGCGGCTGCTTGAAGTCACCCACGAATGCCTGATGCGCGGCATTGCCGCGGTGAAGCCGGGCGCGCGCACCGGTGCCATCGGCGAGGCCATCCAGACCTTCGCCGAGGCGGAGCGCTGCTCGGTGGTGCGCGACTTCTGCGGCCACGGTGTCGGTCGGCTGTTTCATGACGCCCCGAACATCCTGCACTACGGGCGGGCGAATGAAGGCCCGGAGATGCGCGAGGGCATGATCTTCACCATCGAGCCGATGATCAATCTCGGCCGCCCGCATGTGAAGGTCCTGGCCGATGGCTGGACAGCCGTCACGCGCGACCGGTCGCTCTCCGCCCAATATGAGCATACGGTCGGCGTGACAGCCGACGGCTGCGAAATCTTCACTCTGTCGCCGGCCGGTCTCGACCGTCCGGGACTGCCAACATAGGTTCGCGATGACCAAGCCCCCTTTCTCTCCCGACGGCGATGATTCGCAACCGGCTGACGAAAGGGGCTTTTTCGCGGAACAGCCGGCAAAACGCTCCGGCCTCGGCATCCCGGCTGCACAGCAGGAAGAGGCGCACTACCATGGCCACCGCGACCGCCTGCGAACGCGGTACCGAGACCATGGTGACACCGCCCTCGCAGACTACGAAATTCTGGAACTGCTGCTTTTCCGGCTGATCCCGCGCCGCGACACCAAGCCCATCGCCAAAGCCTTGCTCGAGCGCTTCGGGACACTGGCCGGTGTCTTCGGCGCCTCCCCCACGCTGCTACAGGAGGTGAAGGGCATCGGCGAGTCCGTGGCTTTCGACCTGAAGCTCATTTCGACCGTTGCTCACCGGACGTTGAAGAGCGAACTCAAGGGCAAGCAGGTTCTCTCCTCCTGGTCATCGGTGATCGATTATTGCCACGCAGCCATGGCGCACGAGACCCGTGAGCAATTTCGGATTCTCTTCCTCGACAAGCGCAATGCATTGATCGCTGACGAAGTGCAGCAGACGGGAACGGTCGATCATACGCCTGTCTATCCGCGTGAAGTCGTCAAGCGCGCGCTGGAACTCTCGGCCACGGCGTTGATTCTCGTCCATAACCACCCCTCCGGCGACCCGACCCCCTCGCGTGCCGATATCGACATGACCAAGATGATCATCGAAACGGCAAAGCCGCTCGCTCGGCATCACCGTTCATGACCACATCATCATCGGCAAGGATGGCCACGCAAGCCTCAAGGGGCTGCGACTGATCTGAGGCGGTGACCTGCTAGACTTCTTCCGCGATCGTTTCCGCCATTCGGAGTGCCAGCGCGGCGCCGGTAAGTGTTGGATTAACAACGCTTGCCGTCGCCATGACGCCAGTGCTCGCAATGAACAGATTGTCGTGATCATGGGTGCGACAGAAGCCGTCGACGACCGAATCTTCAGCGTTTGCGCCCATTATCATGGTTCCCATGATATGGGCCTGTACGCCCCATTCCTTCGACACGGAAACCATTTCGCCGCCGAACGGCCGGACAAAGTCCTTGTAGTCGCGATCAAAGACCTCATCGGCCGCCTTTTGGGTGTAACCGTCGATATCGTAGAAAATGTCCGGAGACGGCAATCCTAGCGCGTCCCTTCTTTCGGGTGACAGCGTAACGCGATTGTTCAGGTCCGGCAGTTGCTCGTAAACCGTGGCGATCGTGAGCCGACGCGCTGATCGATAAGCGATTTGCTTGTCCAACGATGGACCAATAACGCCTTCGTCAAGCAAGCCTTTCGTTACAGCGTAGTTCGGCGCCTCATTGCGAACCTGATGACGTCCTGGCCAAAGTTCGTCTTTGGCAACCATTGTGATGCTCGTTGGCGGATGATTCATGAGATTGCGACCCACCATGCCGGAGCTATTTGCAACACCATTCGGTGCGCCGTCAGTCGCCGACATCAGCAAGAGGCGGGGTGTTTCAATTGCGTGACCCGCGAGAACATACCGTCGAGCAGTTAGCCGATGGCTCTCACCTGTCGGCGTCTTGTAATGCAGAGCAGCAACTGTTTTGTCGCCCGCAAGCTCAATCTTATAGACGATCGCCGACGTTATGAGCTTGACGCCAGCAGCAACGGCTTTGTCAGCGTGGCGCTCGCCACTGTATTGGGCTCCAACAGGGCAAATCGGCATACAGTTATTACTGCCGACGCAGGCCGGTCTCCCATCGTAGTCGCGCGAGGCACGTGCATTCGGTTCATGGATTGTTGGGTAGCCGGCGGAATCCAATATGTCTTTCGCCTTTTCGTTCATCGAACTGAAAGGCTGCGCGGTCATTGGATATGGTGCAGACCGCGGTGGGAAAGCGCCGCCGTTTCGGCCGCTTTGATCCTCTGCGTCGCTGCCATTGACGCCGATTTCTCGCTCAGCTTCGACATACCACGGCTCGAGGTCGTCATAGAAGATTGGCCAGTCGCGCCCGCGTCCATAAAGCGTCTTCATCTGGAAGTCATTCGGCAATAGCCGCCAGCACGCCGATGCCCAGTGCCATGTAGTTCCGCCTACGCCCCGAAGATACGGTGCGAGGAAAGGCTTCGGGCCGATCTGTTTGATGTAGCCCGGTGTCGACCACATTTGTGCATAGGGAAGTTGCGGAAAGGGGGCATCGTAGTCGTTGAGATCGAAATTTTTCTGGTACCGGGCAAAGACCTCCGCTCAATCGATCCATGGGCCGGCTTCGAGAACGATGACCGATTTCCCTGCTTTGGCGAGTTTCGTCGCCGTGAGACTTCCGAGGACGCCCGATCCAACGATCAAGACATCTGCATCAAATTGCTTGGCGTTGTTGCTCATGTCGATTTTCCCAGGGCTAAATCTTTGGTGCCAGAGTCCAATATTCGGGACCACCCACCGGGAAACCCGGAATGCTGATCGCGCTATCGGTCGGCCGGAACATGAGAGCAGCGTCATACTCAGTAGCGGCGCCATTGGCGGGGGAATTTCCGACCCGGCCGAGATACCAGGCGCGAACGATCTCCGTTGCCGTCGACTTGTCCTTGGCAGAGAGAAATGACAGATCAGAAAGCTGGGAGAAGCTTTCGACCTTTTCAGCCTGGAGCGAAGTCATGAGACGGTCGGTGTCCTTGTCAAAATTGGGATCGAGACGTCGCAGGCCAGCTGCCAGTTCAATGCCAGTGTCCGGATCAAGTTTGTCTTCCCCGGTTAGCAGCTGTGAAAGAAAGAAGAATTTCTTGTCCCTCGCAGCAGTGCCTGCGGCAAGTACTGGATGAAATGAGTAGACCCCAGCCGAAGTGGCTAGAAGCATCAACATCTTCCGTCTTGAAATAATCATAGCAATGCCTCGCTCTCTCTAGCCGACGGTCACTGCGCTGTGGCTGGATGTTGGAAGAATTCTTGAAGCGCGTCGACGATCATGCGGTGATCGTCCTCGGACGCCATGCCTGACACGGTGATCGCGCCAAAGACCCCGCAATTGGCGACCCGGATTGGGAAGCTGCCGCCATGGGCGGTAAATTCAAGCGGATCGAGCCCAAGTGCAGGTCCGATAGAATCGCCTGCGGATTTAAGGCATTCGCCGACAAGCATGGAGGAATGATGTTTGCGCAGGACGACATTGCTTTTCCTGCGTGCCCAGTGATCGTTATCCGGCGCGCTCCCCGGTAGCGCCGCATGAAAGAGGGTGCGGCTCGGGGTTCTGATGTTGATGACAACCGGCGCTGCTGCGTCCGTTGCCTTCTTCAGGAGCAAGAGGCCGACCTTGCTGGCGACCGCTTCGTCAAACGAGGCAAACACCAGCGTTTCTTCCTGTGCTGCGAGTTCTTCGATTGTGGGAGACGACGAGGTCATGCCGGAACTCCGACATATCTTGAAGCAGCGTCGAGTTCTCTTATCGCTTCATCGTCAAGCTTGATTTTGGTCGCCCCGATCAGCCCATCAAGTTGGGCGATGCTTGTTGCGCTTGCAACCGGCGCAGCGATGCTGGGCCGGCTCATGAGCCATGCCAGCGAAATCTGAGCAGGTGTCGCTTGGTAGTGCACGGACACGCGATCCAATGCGTCCAGAATACGCAGACCGCGTTGATTGAGATAATTTTTGACATCGCCTCCCCGCGTCGCGCTGCGGGACAGGTCGGCCTCGGAGCGGTATTTCCCCGTCAGGAAGCCACTTGCCAGCGAAAAATAGGTGAGGACCGGAAGCTTGCGTTTGACACACAGTATCTCGAGCTCAGTTTCATAGGCTTGCCGGTCATAAAGGTTGTAGAGCGTCTGAAGTCCGCAAAATCTGGGAAGGGACCGTTCCTCCGCCTTGTTCAAGGCGTCGGCGAGACGCTCGGGCGAGTAATTTGAGGCCGCGATGGCGCCGATCTTGCCTTCAGAAATGGCCCGTTCGAAAACGCGCAGCGTCTCCTCGGTAGGTGTGATCTTGTCGTCGTAGTGGACGTAATAGAGATCAATGTGGCCCGCACCGAGCCTGCGCAATGAACCGTCGATGGCCTTGTTCAGGTAGGCGGCGTCCAGCTTCGCATTGGCAAACTCGCCAGGAGCGCCGGGAGCGCCGCCTTTTGTGTGGATGGTGACTTTGCCAGCTTTACGCCGGTTCTTGAGCCACTTCCCGATGATTGTTTCGGACTCACCGCCGGAGTTGCCTGGTCCCCAAAAGGCATAAACGTCCGCCGTGTCGACCGTTGTCAGGCCGCGTTCGAATGAGGCATCCAGAATGGAGAACGAGACTTCCTCGCTCAAGCTCCATCCAAATACATTTCCACCAAGAATGAGCGAGGGGAATGTGGTTTTGCGATCAGCGCCATCGGTCATGCTGTGTCCTTCCTTATAATTTGTGATCGGAAGCTTGGATCCAGTGCAATCTATCTTCGTATTCGCTGATGCAGAACTACACTGAAGGTTGATGAACTCTCAAAACTTTTTTGATATTTTTGGGACGAGAGACGGCAAAATAGGCGGTGTCATTGCCTTATTGTTGATGCTTAATATTTATGGAGTGGGTGTTGGAGCCGATAAAAACCGACAGTATTCAGGCGATCGCCACGTTTGAGCGCGTGGTGGCGAATGGTAGCCTTTCCGCCGCTGCAAAGGAGATGGGCGTCTCCTTGGCGGTCGTCTCCAAGCGTTTGATCAGCCTTGAGAAGAATATCGGCGCCCGCCTCCTAAACAGGACAACGCGCCAATTGAGCCTTACCGACGAGGGCCGGACCTTCTATCCGCATTGCGTTTCACTGCTCGGTCAGTTGCGAATGGCGGAAGACGCTGTAGCGAACCATAGGGATGGCATCTCCGGCATCGTGCGGCTTACGGCATCGAATGCCTTTGCTCGAAGACAAATCGCCCCATGCCTTGGCGCATTCATTGACCGACACCCGGGGATAAAGGTTGAACTCATTGCGGACGATGATGTCGTCGACATCGTTAAGCATGGCATCGATGTCGCCATACGCCAAAAGGCGGAGCTCGAAAATTCTGAGTTGGTGGCGCATGTCATCGCGCGCGACCGGCGGATTTTGTGTGCTTCCCCGGGATACTTGAACAAGCACGGCGTGCCTGTCGACCCGAACGACCTGAAGCGTCATCGTTGCATTGCGTTTGGAAATCCGCCGTCGACGGCGTGGCCTCTATCCAGGGGCGATGAAACGACGATCATCGACATCGATCCTGCCATCTACGCGAACGCCGGAGACAGCGCCTATGCGGCCGCAATCGCTGACGGCGGCATTGTTGCAAAGTCAATTTGGGAAGTTGCCAAAGATATAGAGGAAGGAAGGCTCATTGAGGTCTTACGGGGGTGGAAAGGTCCCGAACGTCCCATTTATGCCGTCTATCCGTCCATTCGCTATCGCGCGCAGCGTGTTTCGGTGTTCGTCAGCTTCCTAACCGAACAACTGAGAGCGGGTGACCAATCGAGTGGCCGTGAATAGGCATGGAAATGGCAAAGCCGCTCGGCATCACCGTTCATGACCACATCATCACCGGCAAGGACGGCCATGCAAGCCTCAAGGGGCTGCGACTGATCTGAGGCGGGCGTTATAGCCACTTCGCTCGGCGGAACATGCGGTAGAGCAGGCTGCAGGTGACGAAGATGACTCCCAGGATCAGAAAATAACCGTAGCGAAATTTCAGCTCGGGCATGTCGTCGAAGTTCATGCCGTAGATGCCCGCGATTGCCGTCGGCACCGCCAGGATGGCCGCCCAGGACGCCAGTTTGCGCGAAATCTCCGTCTGCTCGGACTGGCCGATCATCAGGCTGGCTTCGAAGGTGAAGGCAAGCACTTCGCGCAAGGTGTCGATATCCTCCTGAACCCGGCGAACATGATCGGTGACATCGCGAAACAGCGCGTGCAATGTTGCGTCCATGCCAGGAAGATCGAGATGTTCATGACGCCGGCAGACATCGACCAGCGGCACGACCGCATTGCGTAGCCGAAGCAGGCTGCGGCGCAGGAAATAGAGCCTCTCGATATCCTTCTTGTCCAGCCGCTCGCGCAGCACCCGTTCTTCCAGTTCCTCGACCTCCGCATGAATCCCTTCGACGACGGGCATGTAGTTGTCGACGATGAAATCGAGGATGGAATAGAGAATGTAGTTCTCGCCATGCGCCAGCGCCGCCGGCGAAGCCTCGCACCGCTGTCTGACCTGATTGTAGGAGGTGGATGGTCCGTGGCGCACGGACACGACATAGCCGCGGCCGACAAAGAGATGGGTCTCGCCGAAAACGATTTCGTCTCCGCCCATATGGGCCGTCCGCGCGACAACGAAAATCGCGTCGCCGTAGATCTCCAGCTTGGGCCGCTGATGGGCATGGCCCGCATCTTCGATCGCCAGCTCATGCAGACCGAATTCGGCTTGCACCTCCCGCAACAGCGCTTCGTCCGGCTCATGCAGGCCGATCCAGACGACTGCCTTGTCGCGGCCCCTCCAGTTGTGGGCTTCCTGGATTTCGATATCACGAATGCGCTGACCATCTTCGTAAACCGCCGCGGCGACAACACCAGGCCGGCTGCGGGGCTTTCCGGGCGCTGCGGTTGTTTCGGCCTGCGGAAGCATGTCTTGGTTGAGATCATGGACGCGCGTGACGTCGCTCTCTTGTAAGGCCATGGCACCATCTCCCGTCGTAAATTCGTCGGCAATATATAAGCGCATTTCGTAAAATAAGCACCTGCGAGACCGAGCGTAGTTTATAAGGCTTTGTTAAACTGTAAGATTGACGTTATAGACGCTTGCGAGTGAACATTGCCGCAGCGCACAATGATTCTCCATCCATCACCGGAAACGCGTCATGAACCAGTATGATCTCGTGGTTGTCGGCAGTGGCCCAGCAGGACGCAGGGCCGCGATTCAAGCGGCTAAACTGGGCAAGAAAGTTCTTGTCGTCGAGCAGGGAAAACGGGTCGGCGGCGTCTCGGTCCATACCGGCACCATTCCCTCCAAGACACTCCGTGAAACCGCGCTGAACCTGAGTGGCTGGCGCGAGCGCGGCTTTTATGGGCGTGCCTATCGCGTCAAACAGGAGATCAGCGCCGACGATCTGCGGCGCCGGCTTTTGATCACGCTCGATCACGAGGTCGAGGTGCTCGAACACCAGTTTGCCCGCAACCGCGTCCAGCATTTGCGCGGCAAGGCGAGCTTCATCGACGCGCAGACGCTGCAGATCGTCAAGGACGACGGGGAAATCATTCGGGTTTCCGGTACGAGCATTCTTCTCGCCGTCGGCACAAAACCGTTCCGCCCGGACTACATACCTTTCGACGGAAAGACGGTGCTCGACAGCGACGAATTGCTGGAAATCGAAGATCTGCCGCGTTCCCTGGTCGTGATCGGCGCCGGGGTCATCGGCATCGAATATGCGACGATTTTCAGCGCGCTGGACACGCATGTGACCGTGATCGATCCGAAGACGACGATGCTCGACTTTATCGACAAGGAAATCGTCGAGGATTTCATTTATCAACTGCGCGACCGCAACATGAAGCTGCATCTGGGCCAGAAGGCGGAAAAGGTGGAGCGGACACCGGACGGCAAATGTTCGATCACGCTCGACAGCGGCCGTACGATCCTCTGCGAGATGGTGCTGTTTGCTGCAGGCCGCATGGGCGCAACCGACACGCTGAACTTGCCCGCAGCCGGGCTGGAAGCCGATAGCCGCGGTCGGCTGAGCGTCAATCCCGAAACGTTCCAGACCTCGGTACCCAATATCTATGCCGCCGGCGACGTCGTCGGCTTTCCGAGCCTTGCCTCAACTTCGATGGAACAGGGGCGCATCGCCGCGCGGGTCGCCGTTGGCGCAATCGCCAAGGAGCCGCCGAAGTTCTTCCCCTACGGCATCTATGCCGTACCGGAAATTTCCACCTGCGGCCTGACCGAGGAAGAGGTCAAGGAACGCGGCATCCCTTACGAATGCGGCATTGCGCGTTTCCGTGAAACATCACGCGGCCACATCATGGGTCTCGATTCCGGTCTGCTGAAGCTGATCTTCTCGCTTAAAACCCGTCGCCTGCTCGGTGTCCACATTGTCGGCGAAGGCGCGACCGAGCTCGTCCATATCGGCCAGGCCGTGCTCAATCTGAAGGGCACCGTCGAATATTTCGTCGAAAACACCTTCAACTATCCGACACTGGCCGAAGCCTACAAGATCGCCGGCCTCGATGCCGGCAACCGGATGGGTGAACTCGTCGCGAAGGGATAGGCGACCTCGCTGATCATCATCTCGGGGCGTCCGCGCTCAGTTTGACGCGCAGCGACGCATTTTGCCTACCTGATCGCTTGAATTTGCGGAGCACGAGCGCGCTGTCCGAGAAATCGCGACCGCGCTCCGGTCTCTTCGTTTCCTCGCAAATCTTCACGCATAGCAAAAAGGCCGCCCCTCACGGGACGGCCTCTTCAAATTTCCGGAAGCGCTGGACTTATTCGGCGCTGTCGTCAGCGGCCTTCTTCTTGGCCGGAGCCTTCTTCTTCGGCGCAGCGGCTTCTTCGCCTTCGGCAGCTTCAGCCTTGGCAGCAACCTTCTTCTTCGGCGCGGCCTTCTTCGTTTCCGAAGCGTCGTCTTCGTCGTCGGCCATCAGCTCTTCCTTGCTGACGGTCTTGTCGGTGACCTTCACTTCGGCGAGCAGGTGATCGACGACCTTTTCTTCGAAGATCGGCGCACGCAGCGAGGCGGCGGCACCCGGGGTCTTCTGGAAGTAGTCGATGATCTGCTTTTCCTGGCCCGGGAACTGGCGCAGCTGTTCGAACAGCGAGCGCTGCATTTCCTCGTCGCTCACCTGAACGCCGGCCTTTTCGCCGATTTCGGAGAGAACGAGGCCGAGGCGCACGCGGCGTTCGGCCAGCTTGCGGTATTCGGCGCGGGCGTCTTCTTCCGTCGTGTCCTCGTCGGCGAAGGTCTTGCCGGCCTGCTGCAGGTCGGTGTTGATCTGGCGCCAGATGTTGTCGAATTCGACGTCGACGAGGCGCTGCGGCGTGTCGAACTGATAGAGTTCGTCCAGCTGATCGAGGATCTGACGCTTGACCTTCTGGCGGGTCATCGAGCCGTACTGGCTTTCGATCTGCCCGCGGACGACTTCCTTAAGCTTGTCAGCCGATTCGAGGCCAAGCTTGGTGGCGAGGTCGTCGTTGATTTCCACTTCGGCAGCGGCAGCAACGTCCTTGACGGTGATGTCGAAGGTGGCTTCCTTGCCTGCGAGGTTCGCAGCCGGATATTCGGCCGGGAAGGTTACGGTGATGACCTTTTCGTCACCTGCCTTGACGCCGACGAGCTGCTCTTCGAAGCCCGGGATGAAGCGGTTGGAGCCGAGAACCAGTTCAGCGTCCTCGTCCTTGCCACCATCGAAGGCTTCGCCGTCGACCTTGCCGAGGTAGTCGATCGTGACGCGGTCGCCGTTCGCGGCCTTGCCCTTTTTGGTCTCGTAGGTGCGTGCGTTTTCAGCGATCTTGAGGATCTGCTCGGTGACTTCGGCCTCGTCGATGTCGACGACTTCGCGCGTCACCTTGATGCCGCTCACATCCTTCAGCTCGATCGCCGGAAGGACTTCATAAGCCAGCGTGAATTCGAAATCGGCTTCCGCGTTGAGAATCTTGTCGGCTTCGGCCTCGTTCTCGGTCATTGCGATTTCCGGCTGGGTCGCCGACTTTTCGCCACGCTCCGACAGGATCTCGGTCGGCTTTTCGCGAACGAGTTCGTTGACCAGTTCGGCCATGATCGACTTGCCGTACATCTTCTTCAGATGCGCGAACGGCACCTTGCCCGGACGGAAGCCGTTGATCTTGACCTTGCCCTTGGCATCTTCAAGACGCTCGTTCATACGAGCTTCCATGTCCTTGGCCGGGATGACGACCTTGAGTTCGCGCTTCAGCCCTTCAGCGAGCGTTTCGATAACCTGCATGTTCAAACCTTCATTTCACGTTGACAGGGCTCTGTCGGTGTTCTGTACACGAGCACTTGAGCCGATCCATTTGCCGGGAGTGGCTTTACGCAAATCAGTCACCGTTTTGCAAGCAAAATGGCGCCGTCTTCTCGATCGACGCCAGGAACCAGCCCTGGACGTCCCTTATTCTGGTGCGGGTAGAGAGACTTGAACTCCCACGCCTTGCGGCACCAGAACCTAAATCTGGCGTGTCTACCAATTTCACCATACCCGCGTTCAGAAAACCGCAGCGCCTGCTCACATCGGCACAGAAGACATCGCGGAAAAGCCGCAACACATTCTGCGCCGGGTTCAGGGCGTTCCCGAGCGCGGCGTCTCTATATCACCCGTTTGCAATGGATCAAAGGAAAAATGCGGTTGTCGTCGTGTTCTTGTCACTTGGCGGAAAACGCTCTTGTCAAGGTCAGTAGAGCGGCTCTTCGTAAAGCGGTTTTCCATCGATCGAGATCACGCGGATCTGCATGCGGCCATCGCCATCGACGCTTGCCGTCACGGCAAGGGCGCTGGCGTTGCGCGCCTCCTCCAGCACCCTGCCCTCGCCTTCGGGCACATAATACCGTTCGATGCCGTATTCGACATTCAAGGAGGACGGCGGATTATCGGGCGTCGGATAGAAGTAGAGGGGCGCGCTGCGCGCGATCACGCTGCCGTCTTTCGGTGCGAGCGGACCGAAGGAGGCCTCCGCCACGCCCCAGAAACCGTCCGATTGCTTCTCGAGCCGCACCGATATCTGCGCATCCGTCGCTTCCGTCGGAAAACCTCCGGTGATCTTATCGGCTGGAATGGTCGAGATGTCGTAGGCGAGAATGACATAATCGCCGCGTAACAGATCGCGCGGGTCGACGGGAACGGTCTTCAGCACGACATCGACGCCGCTGCGCAAGATCGAAGCGCGGCTTTCAATCATATAGCCGAGAAACGCAGTCTGCAGCAAAGCCACGACGATCGCTGCGACCAGCGGGCGAAAGATCGGATTGTCGCTCATGTCATATGCCCTCCACTGCTGTCTTCGCGGCGAGCCGTTTCTCCAGGCGGATCACCAGCCAGGCGATCAGCCCGACAACGACGCCCGAAATCAGGAAGAAGCCCGATGTGCCGAGAATACTGCCGAGCGTTTCGAAGGCCAGATAGAGGATTTCAACGGCGAAGACCGCGTAGCCGAGAAACCGCACGGCGCCGTTCAGCCGGCCGGCAATAGCGATTCCACCCAGAGCGACGCCGAGCGTCGTCGCGCCGAGCGCGACCTCCTGGCGGAGCCCTTCTAAGTCCGCATGCAAGGCCGCGAGCCCGAGGATCGCGAGCGCAAAGCAATAGAAAGCGGGCGCAGCGCCGGCCTCTTGGGCAAAACGATAGAGCGGCGACATCGGTAAACTGACAAGCAGGAATGCCAGCAGGCCAAGACCGAACAGAGCGGCGGCAAGCCAGACCTCCGGCACTTCGAGATAGAGCCAGCCGAGCCAGGCCAGGGCGAGCAGATAAGCGAGATGCCGGGCCGCACCAGCATTGGTATAGCGGACCAGTGCAATCACAAGGACGATCAGTCCCGGAATGAAATAGATATAGCCGTTGCCCGCAAAGCTGGCGTCATTATCCATCACCAACTGGCCAAAAACAGCCCAGGCCAGAAACCCGCAAATCACCGAAAGAGCCGCCGAACGGAAGGCAAGCGCCGCGACGCAGGCAGCCGCGAACCAGACCAGCAGCGCGTCTGCCGCATCGCCTGACAGGTGATACATCTGCCCGACCAGCGCGATCGCGCCACCGAACGTCATGGTCCCCAGGACAAGAAAGGCGGCCCCCATGCCGCGCCAACCGCGCCCCAGGCAAACAGCGGCCGACAGATAGAAGGCCCAGATCAGGGCGACGATACCGCCGACACGGACAAGACGGGGGATCGCCTCCCAATTGGCTGCAACCAGCAGCAGGATGGCCGCCGACAGAAGGACCGCTGCCAGCACCAGGAGGACCCTGCCCGCACTGAAAACCGTCTCGCGTGAATCATATTCGGCAAGCATTGCCTTCGCTGCATCGGCGCCAAGCATTCCCTTCGAGACCCAGATGTTGAAGTCCTTCTCGATCCGCCCCCTGTACATACTCGCCCTCCTTGCATGCGCCTCGCCCGCTACACATATCATAGGCACCGGCAAATCATAGTTGAGCCGCCTGGCGAACGGCGCGAGGCCCCGGGGCAGCCTGAAACGCATGATCATCGTTGACGCGACGTAAAGATTTTCGTGCGACTCTTTGAGTCTAGGACGATCAAGCGGGCCTTGCAGATTACGCATAGCATCCATGATGATATTGCACTGCACAAATCACCGTTGCCGACCTATATTGAGTTCAAGAAGACGGAACGAGATCAGCGAAAGCGATCAGGGCCGTCAGCGGCGAGACCAGCCGCTTCCGCTCAAGAAGCGGAAAAAGGTCAGCGGGCCGAAAAGGCTCGCATCATAGAATTCGGAGTGGCGCACTCCTCCTCCCAGCGCCGCTCCGATCAGACGGGCAACACTCCTCCTCCCAAGTTGCCTGTCACCGTAAATGACGCCCGCTGGACCTCCTCCCCCAGCGGGCGTTATTCATTTCGGAAACTAAAAAAATCATTAAATTCCGGCGCCTTGAAGAATAGTGAAGTTGCAGATGCCGAAATATCCAGCATGAGCGTGCTGCAAGAACGAGCCAGGCATGCGCGCCTGACATAGGTGCTATTCGCCATTGGCCCTACCCATTTCCGACAGTCCGATTTACGTTAAGGACAACTTCGGAGCAGCGCACTCCTCCTCCCAGCGCGCTCCGATGAGATCGGTAACTCTCCTCCTCCCAGTTGCCGATCAGAACAAGCAACGCCCGCTGGACCTCCTCCCCCAGCGGGCGTTGTTTTTTTATTTTCTCCTCCTCCCGAGCATCAGCACATCCTCTTTTAGCGCTCACGCGCTCGCACAGAATTTGGTCAAACCATGGTCAATCCCTCAAAGAGGATTGCAACCCGCGCATGGGTGCGATGCAGCATTGTCTCTGTAATTTCAGGGGTCGGCGGCGTATATTCCAACCATCAGATGAAGGCCAGCAGATGGTGCTGGCAAGGAACCTTGGAAAGGACCAGCATCATGAACATTGCTCGCTCGTTCAACAATTGGCGCAAGTACCGTCAGACCTGCAACGAACTCGGCCGCATGACCGACCGCGAACTGAACGACCTCGGCATCGGCCGTGGCGACATCCAGTACGTTGCCCGCCAGGCAGTCAAGTAATTCTCGCAACCGGCCGGCTTTTACGGCCTGATGTGCAGCTGCCAAACGCCCTCCGGTTCGATCCGGCGGGCGTTTTTTTTCGTCTGAATTTCGCCTCACCCATCATAGACCCAGCCGGCACCCGCAAACGCTCCGCATGCAATGCCGGCATGCCGCTGCTGCAGTGCAGCATTTATTGCATGCCCATTTTCCCGGCATTGATGTGATCGCGTTTTGAGGACTGAATAGTTCGCGACACCCCGACGCGTCACACGCGTGTACATACTCAAAAAAACAGAAAAAAGACAAATAGTTAAAGTGACGGCCGTCGCGAGGCAGGTTGCCGTTAACCTATGGCTTCTTTTTCAGCACACGCGCAAAATGATTAGTGAAACAGCAATGCAGTGCACAAATGCATAGCAGATGCATTTTCTTTGCACTCCATCTTTTTCCGCGAAAGGCGTACATAGATCCCAACGAAGCAGGCAAATCACTGCACTGCTCATTTGCTTCTCAAGGAAAAGATCATGAACCCGATTCGTATCGCAAAAAGCTGGATCAACTACCGCCGTACCGTTGCCGAACTCGGCAACCTGTCCAACCACGCCCTGTCGGACATCGGCATCACCCGCTTCGACATTCGCAACATCGCTTCGCGTTCCTTCCGTTAATCGGACAGGACATGCCGAGGGACTAAAAACGGCACCACGGGGTGCCGTTTTTGATTCCGGGGTTTCGCTGTCGCCTCGTTGTGCAGAACAGGTTCCCTTCGCGCCCGCCTTGCTCTAAATAACGGCGCATGACAGACACATCTTCCTATTCCCCCATTCATATCATCGGCGGCGGTCTCGCCGGATCGGAGGCCGCCTGGCAGATTGCCGAGGCCGGCATCCCGGTGATTCTTCATGAAATGCGCGGCGTGCGCGGCACGGACGCTCACAAGACCGATAGCCTCGCCGAATTGGTCTGCTCCAACTCATTCCGCTCGGACGACGCCACCAGCAATGCCGTCGGCGTGCTGCACGCCGAGATGCGCCTTGCCGGATCGCTGATCATGTCGGCTGCCGACAAAAATCAGGTTCCGGCCGGAGGCGCTCTCGCGGTTGACCGCGACGGCTTCTCGCATGCGGTAACGCAAGCGATCGAAAATCACCCGCTGATCACCGTGGTCCGCGAAGAAGTGTCCGGCCTGCCGCCGAAGGAATGGGACCTCGCAATCGTTGCCACCGGCCCGCTGACGGCGCCGTCGCTCGCCAGCGCCATCCAGGCCGAAACCGGCGCCGATGCGCTCGCCTTCTTCGATGCCATCGCCCCGATCATCCATACCGACAGCATCAACATGGATGTCTGCTGGTTCCAGTCGCGTTACGACAAGGTCGGGCCCGGCGGCACGGGCAAGGACTACATCAACTGCCCGATGAACGAAGAGCAGTACAATGCCTTCGTCGAAGCGCTGATCGCCGGGGACAAGACCGGCTTCAAGGAATGGGAAGGCACCCCCTATTTCGATGGTTGTCTGCCGATCGAGGTGATGGCCGAACGCGGCCGCGAGACGCTCCGGCATGGCCCGATGAAGCCGATGGGCCTTACCAACGCCCATAATCCGACCGTAAAGGCCTATGCGGTGGTACAACTGCGCCAGGACAACGCGCTCGGCACGCTCTACAACATGGTCGGATTCCAGACGAAGCTGAAATACGGCGCACAGGCCGAAGTCATCCGGATGATTCCGGGCCTCGAGAATGCGGAGTTCGCCCGCCTCGGTGGCCTGCATCGCAACACCTATATCAATTCGCCCGTGCTGCTCGATCCGTCGCTGACGTTGAAGTCGCGGCCGGGACTGCGATTTGCAGGTCAGATCACCGGCTGCGAGGGCTATGTCGAAAGCGCCAGCATCGGCCTGCTTGCCGGCCGCTTCGCCGCCGCCGAACGCAAAGGCGAGCCTCTGCCCTTGCCGCCGGCAACGACGGCCTTCGGCTCGCTGCTCAACCACATCACCGGCGGTCACATCATTTCCGATGACGAGCCGGGCAAACGCTCGTTCCAGCCGATGAACATCAATTTCGGCCTGTTCCCGCTGCTGGAACCAGGTGCCATCACCAAACCCGAAGGCGTCAAGCGCTTCCGGGGCAAGGACAAGACAGTGATGAAGAAGCAGCTCGTCGCAGCCCGTGCGCTCGAAGACTGCGCGGCCTGGCTTGGGAACGGTCGCTAATTTGCCGAGACGGCCCTGAACTCCGACTGCGGACTGAAACTGCCGAGCAGCCAGAGGGAAACCTCGGCTGCCACGGCCGGGCTGGCGAACTCGTAGGCGCCATCGAGATAGGCGAGGTCGGCGAAATGCACCACCAGGCCACGGTCGCTTGGCGCGTTGCTGACGTTGACCTTGCCCGGCTCGATCAGATGGCAGACGAAATGGTTTCCGCGCGAGGCCATGAACCCGGCTTTGCCGTCGTGAAGACGGACGAAATAAGCCTTCTCATCTGCCGTCGCATGAATGGCCCGGATGGCCTCGCCTGGAAATGCCCGGCCGAAATCGAGAATAGCCGATCCGGTATCCGGCTCCTGCCGGTCCTTGTCGGCGCGCTCCTTCATCCGCATGTAGAAGGTACCTGCGACCAAAATGCAGAGGATGACGATCGGCCAGACCATTGTGCCTGCTCCTTTTCGTGCCGGTTGCGACAATAACACGGCCGCGACCCTAGAAGACGAAGCTTGCGCCAATGTGCCGCCGGATTCGAAAAACAGCATTTACGAATATGAAATGACGCCGGCGGCTCACCACCGGCCGCTGCGGGCGGCTTTCCACATCCACCATTGCCGGCGCCATTGCGATGGCACAATGGACTGCTCGAACAATTTCGAACCGGCCCGCTCGGCGCGGTCAAACACCGGTTCGGCCAGCGCCAGCGTGATGAAGGCAAACCGGTTGGCCGGCGAAATCCCTTTTGCGTCGGTCCGAGCCTTGGCGAGGTGGTCACGACCGAGGCCGGACAGTGCGCGGATCGCCCGACTGACCGCGTCCTCATCCGTGCCGGCGAGGAAAGCGTCGCGATCCAGACCTGTGGCAGTCAACAATTCCGCGGGGAAATAAACCTGGCCCCGGCGCCGGTGCAACGGCAAAAGCAGCAGCAGTCCGGCGATCGTCTGCGCGACACCTGCGTGGCCAGCCGCAGACGCCGATTGCTGGGCATGGGCGGGATCGAGAATCAGGCTCGCAAGCTGGATCAGCGCCGAGGCCGTCTCGCCCGCATATCCCTCAAGCGACGAGCGGCTTTCCATCGGATCGTCGTAGAGATCGAAGATGCGGGCATCGATCATGTTCTGCAGCACGGACACCGGCAGATCATGGGCCCGGATGCAGGCGACCAGCGCTTCCGCCAATGGGTTCCCCTCGCCGCTCGTGCCGCCCGGATCGCTGAGCACATCGCGCCACCACTGCAACCGGATTTCTCCCGGCAACGGCTCGCGCGCGACGTCACGAACGCGGGCGATCTCCGCGTGGAAGGCATAGAGAGCCGACAGCGGGCCGCGCTTGTCCGGCGGCGACAGCAGGCAGGCAAGGTACCGATCGCGGTCGCTCTCGCGCAACGCCGTGAGACTGAAATCGTAGACTGCCGCGGAGGCCGACATTGAATTTTCGGGAGATATCATCGGTCAGACGGCAATGAAGGCGGCAGCGACGGCGCGCGATTCCGCAAGCATGATATTGTAGGTGCGCACCGCAGCACCCGTGCTCATCGGGTCGGACGAGATTGAAAGCTCCTTGAATCGCGCCTTCAACTCTTTTGGCAGCGGCCGGATGTCCTTGCCTGTTCCGACGAGCAGCACCTCGATATCGGCGGCTTCATCGAAAACGCGCTGGAAATTTTCCACCGTCAGCGGATCGCCTTCGACCATGTCCCAGCCATAGATGCCGGAGGGCAGCATCAGCAGCGAACCGCGATGTGACATGTCGGCGAAGCGGAAGCCACCATTGCCGTAGCTCTCTACCGGCGCCCGACCGGGGAAATGGGCGTTGCGGATTTCGATAGGTCTGCGCATGCCTACTGCGCTCCCTTGACCGGGTGCATGCCTGCGCCGCCGCTCTTTTCGGCATCACTGCCCGGTGCACCGTGTCTCAGCCTGAAGAGAATGAGGACGGGACCCGCAACATAGATCGAGGAGAACGTGCCGATCGCAACACCGAAGAGCATCACGAAGGCAAAAGACTGGATCGCCTCGCCTCCGAAAATCGACAGCGCAGCCAATGCCAGCATGGTGGTCGCGCCGGTCAGAACCGTTCGCGACAAGGTCTGGTTGATCGAGGTATCGATCAGGATCGGCAATGGCATGCGCGGATACCGCTTCAGGTTTTCACGAATCCGGTCGTAGACGACCACCGTGTCGTTCAGCGAATAGCCGACGATGGTGAGAAGCGCTGCGATGCTCGTCAGGTTGAATTCCATGCCGGTGACAACGAAGAGACCGATGGTCAAAAGCACGTCATGCAGAGTGGCGACGATCGCGCCAGCGGCAAACTGCCATTCGAACCGGACCCATATGTAGATGAGGATGGCCAGAAGGGAAGCGAGGACGCCGATGGTCGCCGCTTTCGTCAGGTCACCGGAGACCGAGGGGCCGACGACTTCGACGCGGCGGAATTCATAGGCGTCTTCCAGTTCGCCCCGGATCAAGATCACCGACGTCTGCTCGGCGTTCTCGCCACCTTCGCGGGAGTGGACACGCACGACCACATCCTGCGGCGAGCCGAACGGTTTGACCGTGATCTCCCCGAGATTAAGTTCATCCAACCGCGCGCGGATATCCTCGATATCCGCAGTGCCCTCGCGCGCCTTCAGTTCGATCACCGAACCACCGGCAAAGTCGATGCCGAGATTGATGCCCATCGCGCCAAACAGAAGCATGCTGATGACAGACAGCAAGGCCGTCAGCGAAAAGACGTAGTTTCGGATCGCCATGAACCGGAACGCTGCGCCGTCGAACACGCCGGTACGAATGCCATCCGGCAATTGCTTCGGCCGGCGCCCGTGCAGCCATACGTCCAGCATAACGCGCGTCAAAGTGAAGGCCGTAAACAGCGTGGTCACGATACCGATCGCCAACGTCACGGCAAAGCCGCGGACCGAACCTGTTCCGAGGAACAGCAGGATGATGGCGGCGATCAGCGTGGTGATATTAGCGTCGACGATAGCGGCGAATGCGCGCGCGAAACCGAAATCGAAGGCTTCCCGAAGCGACTTGCCGTGACGGACCTCTTCGCGAATGCGCTCGTAGATCAGCACATTGGAATCGACCGCCATGCCGATCGTCAACACGATCCCGGCAATCCCGGGAAGGGTCAGCGCCAGTCCCGTCGCCGAGAGCACGGCAACGATCATGACGACGTTGAAAGCCACGGCCAGGCTCGCTACCGCGCCGAAGAAGCCATAGAAGCCCAGCATGAAGAGAATGACGAGAACGGCGCCGATCGCGCCGGCGGCCAGAATGGAATGGATCGAATCCGCGCCACGCCCTGCCCCGATCGAACGTTCCTCGACGACGGTCAGCGGGCTCGGCAAAGAACCGGCGCGCAGAAGCAGCGCCAGATCATCGGCACCCTCGGGGCTCATTTCCGCCGACAACTGTATGGTGCCGTCCGTGATCGCCTTGCGCACCAGCGGCGTCGCGATCACCGCCCCGTCAAGGACCACCGCGATCGTCGTACCAGCCGTGTCCGCCGTCGCCTTCGCAAACCTGGCCGCACCCTCGGGGCCGAGACGCAGGTTGACGACGGGATTGCCGGACTGCGCGTTGATCGCCGATTTGGCGTCGACAATGTCCTGATTGGCAATGATGGGCTGCTTGCGGACGAGATAACCGATCGGTGGGTCGTCGGCGGAGTAGAGAATTTCCGAATTGAACGGTGGCTGGCCGTTGACGGCGTCCTGAACCGCCATCGACATGTCGATGCTTCGGAACGAAAGAGCGCCCGCCTGGCCCAGGATATATTTGACCTGTTCCGGATCGTAGCGACCGGGAATCTGGACAATGATGCGGTCGGCACCTTGTCTGTGGATTTTCGGCTGCTGGGCGCCGAGATCCGCCAGCCGGCGATGCAGGACGGCAATGGCACCATCGGCTGTGGCCGAGACGCGGCGGTCAATGCCTTCGCCGGAAATGGTGGCGGTTATGGACCCGTCCGGCGAACCGCCAATAGCAACCTCGCGGACCGCGTCCTTCGTAACGCCACCGATCTTTGCCGGATCCGTCAAAGCCTTCAGGGCCGTTTGCGCGACTTCAAGCTGAGCCGGGTTGCGAAGGCGCAGCTGAATATCCTGGCCGGTGCCTGAAAGGCCGGAATAGGCAATGCCGGCAGATCGCAACCGCGCGCCGATCGCGTCGATGATCGCCTCGAGGCGTGTCTTCACCACATCCTCGCGCTCGACCTTCAAGGTGATCTGGGATCCGCCCTGGAGATCGAGACCGAGCATCAGCTGCTTTTTCGGAACCCAGCCCGGCAAGCGCTCCAGCGTCGCCTCTGCAACCGCGTTCGGCAAAGCCACCACGATGCTGAGCAGCACGACGAGCCAAACGATGATGGTTTTCCAGCGGGAAAAATACGGCATGAGGCTCTCGAAGATGTGTCGTTACAAGGTGACCGGTCCGATCCGGCCTCCCTGCAAGCTTACTCCTTGACGGGTTCGCCCTTTACACGGACTTCGGATACACCACTGCGTACCACACGAATCTTGACGCCGTCAGCAATTTCAACTTCGAGTTCGCTGTCGTCGATGACCTTCGTCACCTTGCCGACGATGCCGCCGCCGGTGACGATCTGGTCGCCACGGCGAATGTTCTTCAGGAGTTCCTCGCGGCGCTTCATGTTTGCGCGCTGCGGCCGGATGATCAGGAAATACATTACAACGAAGATCAGCAGGAACGGCAGGATAGACATCAGGATATCAGCGCCGCCAGCCGTTGCGCCGGGTGCCGTCTGGGCGAATGCCTCGGTAATGAACATCAATCACTCCTTGAATGCGGTTTTGCGGGCGGGCCGCCCATGGTTCGGATCGCCGAATATAAGAATAGCCGAGGTGAATGCAACCACGGGCTAACCGGCGTCTACCTTCAGCCTCATACAGGAAATCGGCCGGAGGAGAAGCGCTTTCTACCGGATTTCACGCCTTTTACCGTTACTACAGCTATGCTACCGGACGCTTGGCCCAACGGCACAACCTGTTGCCCTATTTCAGGAGGCTTTTTTGATGCAGGATACCAAAATCGACCTTCTGATCACCGAGATGCAAAAGCTCTCGGCGGCCCTAGAGCGGATTGCCGGTCCGGCCCCAGCCGTCAATGACTGGGACGCGGCGGAATGTTTCGTCTGGGCCCCGCAACGGTTGCATCTCCAGCCCGTCAGCAAGCCGAACCGGGTCGATCTGATGCTGATCCGCGGCGTCGATCATGTCCGCGATATTCTGTTCGACAACACGCTGAGATTTGCTGAAGGGTTTCCGGCAAACAACGTATTACTGTGGGGCGCCCGCGGCATGGGCAAGTCGTCGCTCGTCAAGGCGGTTCATGCGAGCGTGGCGCGGGATGCCGGTATTCGCCTGAAACTGGTCGAGGTGCATCGCGAAGACATCTCGACGCTGCCGGTCTTGATGGAGATCCTCAAATCAGCGCCCGTGCCGGTCATCGTCTTTTGCGACGACCTGTCCTTCGATCACGACGACACGTCCTACAAATCGTTGAAAGCGGTGCTGGACGGTGGCGTCGAGGGCCGCCCGTCCAACGTCCTGCTCTACGCCACGTCCAATCGCCGGCATCTGCTTCCACGCCATATGATGGAAAACGAGCAGTCGACCGCGATCAATCCGTCGGAAGCGGTCGAGGAGAAGGTTTCCCTCTCCGATCGCTTCGGTCTTTGGCTCGGTTTTTACAAATGCAGTCAGGAAGACTATCTGGCGATGATCGACAGCTACGCAGGGTATTTCGGGCTGGAAAGCGATCCTGCGAAGCTGCATGCCGAAGCGCTGGAATGGAGCACCACGCGCGGCGCCCGATCCGGCCGCGTCGCCTGGCAGTTCATCCAGGATCTGGCCGGCCGCTTGAAGAAAAAGATCGACCTGGTTTGACGCAAAAGAAAAGCCCCGTAACGGGGCTTTTCTTTTGATGACGAGCTGCCGGCGCGGCTGGCTATTCCAGGAAGGTGGCCGGGTTGACCGCGCTGGCGTTCTTGCGCACCTCGAAGTGCACCTGCGGCTGCGTTGCCGTGCCGCTCATGCCCGAGGCGGCGAGCGTCTGGCCGCGCTGGATCTTCTGACCGCGCTGCACCTTCAGTTCGGACGCATTGCCATAAACGGTGACAGTGCCGTCGTCGTGGCGCACCAGAACGGCGTTGCCGAGTTCCTTGAGGCTGCTGCCGGAGTAGATGACCACGCCGTTTTCCGCCGCCTTGATTGGGGTGCCTTCCGGTACCGAGATGTTGATGCCATCGTTGCGGTTACCTTCGACGTTGGCGCCATATCCGGCGATGACTTGTCCACGAACCGGCCAGCGGTACTTGCTGATCCCCGTTCCCTTCGGCGACGCTTCCGAGCCGTCGTCCTTCGAGGCGACTTCGGTGACCGATTCCTTGGCGACCGGCGGCGTGTACTGCGCGGGCTTTGCCTCTTCGGTCTTGGCAAGCTTGGTCTCCGGCTTGGCATCAACCGTCTTGCCGGGAACCGAGGCGGTGACGACCTGGTCGGGAGCAGACGTGTTGGCGCCCGGAACCTTCAAGGTCTGGTCGATGCGGATGGCCGCGGTCGTCAAGCCATTCGCCTTGCGCAGTTCATCGACGGAGACGCCATTCGCCTTGGCGATCCGGTTCAGGGAATCACCCGCCTTGACGGTATAGGTTCCACCCTTGCCGCCTTCGCCGGCAACCGGCTGCTTGCCGGCAGCCATGTCGGTACGGTTCGTACCCTTTTCGCGGGACTGCGATTGCCCCGGCAGGATGGCGACGTCGCGATTGTCCGGCTGCAGCGGGATATTCTTCTGTTTGTCGACATCGAGGCTGGCAGCGGCATCCGAAGCCGCCGCTTTCGCAGCACTTCCGGCAACGCCGAAGGTCGGAATGAGGATGCGCTGGCCGGGCTCGGCATCGGCGCCAGACTTCAGGCCGTTTGCCTTGAGGATTTCCTTTTCGGGAACACCAAACCGCTTCGACAATGTCGCGACGGTATCGCCTTGCCGCAGAAGCACCGCCGGAGCATTCGCCGTCGACCAACCGCCCTTCGTCGTGCCGGTGGAGATCGGATCGGCCTTGATCTTCTGCTCGGCCTTCGCCGTTTCGCGTGCAGCGGGGAAAGGTTGTGTCAGGGAGGTATCGCGCGCCTTCGCAGCCGGATCAGCGAGTGCGACACGCTGGACGTTGATCGGTGTCGACGCTTCCCGAGCCCGGGAAACCGGCGTCGTTGCGGTATTGACCGGATCCGGGAACGGCTGGCTCATGGCCTGATCGCGACTGTCGCCTGCGGTCGCCGGCACAACCGCCATGCCGCCGCCCTGGACGTCACTGCGCGGGATCGGGACATTGCTGCTGGCGATCGAATTTGTCGTGAAATTATCGGACCTGGAGAAGAGCCCTCCGAAGCGGGTTGCATCAGAACTGCAACCTGTTGCGGCGCTTGCCAGCAACACCGCCGCAACAAGACGGACGACGGACTTTCCTGCACTCGACGAAACTCTCATACGCATGACGCTTACCCACTTGGAACACAACTCAGTGTAGGGTGATTAAAGCGCATTAGAGTTACCGCGCGGTTAAAACCGGCGGCCGGGACAATGGTTTTTGATGAATTGATAACCATGATTGGCGACAGCACCGAAGATGTCGGTGTCGGCGGCCAATCGAACCGGCGGGGCGCGAGAATCGACTGTGGCGTAACCGCTCATCCCGGCATTTTTCCAATCGTGAGACTGGATTGCGTATTTTTCACGACCATCGACGCGAAATGCTGAGCCTGCAGGTTCAGAAGTTTTCCTGATAGAGCCTCTCGACCTCGGAGAGAACGCCGCGTGTCTGCGAGACATCCTCGTAGCTGATCGTACCGCTGTCCCAGCCGAACATGTCTCCGGTGATCATGCCGCCCGTATCCTCCGACGTTGAGAACTCGGATTGGGGCTTGTCGGTGTCGAGCAGGACGCTGACGAGTGTTTGAAAGGCTGCGCCACTCTCGCCGCCGCTTTCGTCGCTATATTCTACCGACCGCGCTCCGGCGAGCGCAGCCTCGCGCGTGCCGAAATAACGCAGGCTGTTCTGATCCTCCGGGCGAAGGTTGTCGTAATATTCGATGAAGGCACGGTAATAGGCTTTGTAGTCGCCAGTCTCGCTATATTTCCCGAAGGCCTGATATTCGCGGGCGGCGAGCTGCGGCGACAGCTTGTTGCCCCACTCGTCCTTCGTCAGGGCCGGATATTTTTCCTGCACGCGCTTCGTGCGACCGAGAAACAGCAGTGCCTCTATCGACAAGGAAACACGCGAGGACGGATCGTAGCCGCTGGCCGGCGAAACAGCCGCATTGCCCTCTTCGCGGTTGGCAGAAACTACCTGCGCCGCGGCGCGGCCGGCAAGGTTGCTCAGACCATCACCGGTGCCCGTCGAGGCCAATCTGTTCGCGATCTGCATCTGCCGTCTCCTGCGTTATGACGCCTGAAATGGAACTGACAAACACGCATCAAGTCCGGGGGTCAGCTCAAAGGTATGACTTTTGTACGCAGCCTCCGGTTAGGCTCCGAAACTTGCGCGAGGCTGACCACGGTTAACGGAAAATTAACGAATTGATTTTGCGACAATAAATCGGGCTGCCGCGACAAGCGGACCTATGCTCCATGCTGCAACGCAATAACAAATGATGGGAATCAGCGAGCGATAGTGATGATTTCGCTGCTTCGTGCACTGAACGACTGGCCGTCCCATCCGCCCAGCGCGGAGACATCCGCAAAGCCTGTCTTGTGCAGAAGGCGCTCAATCTCCGCATGATCGCGAAATGCCAGCGTGCTCTGTGAGATAGTGGGCTTATTCTGCCCGCCGACGCGGGTACAGGTTCGAAAGCTCACCCGCCCGACCCGCACATCGATGACCTCATGCCAGGTTTCGACCGTGCCCATCGCCGGATGTTCGATCGTCCGGAAGGATTGTTCCGGCGTCCAGCGTTCCCAGGCGCGTGCGAGCGGGTTGCGGCTTTCGAACACGAGGCGGCCGCCGTCTTCAAGATGCCGCCGCACGGAAGAGAAGACCGCCAGAACCTGGTCGTCATCCAGAAACACCTGGAAAACATGGCCCGTCATCAGCACCAGATCGAAGCATTCCGCAGTTCCAACGGCAAGGATGTCGCCATCGATCCAACGCACTTTCTCGCCGCCTGGACGCTGACGCGCGATATCCAGCATGGCCGCCGCCGGATCAATGCCGGTCACCTCATGCCCGCGTGCGGCCAGCATCGCGGCGAGAAGCCCGGTGCCGCAGCCGAGATCGAGGATGCGGCAGGGCTGTTGCGGGAACTGACAATAAAATCGGTATCCGGACCTGCAGGGTTGAGGCTGTCGTAGAGCGCTGCAAGCCTGCGGTCTGTGTAAATCTCGTCCGGCATCGCGCCTAGAGAAAAGAGGCGAGTTGCGGAACGATAGGCAGGTAAGGCGCTTCGAACAGGTCCTCGCGGTCGAAACGGCTACCGGTGCGCGTCAGGCGGACGATCCGGCATTCGGTTTCGCTCATCATGATCGGCACAATGAGAACGCCACCGGAAACGAGGTGATCGGAAAAGACGCGCGGCAGACTGGAGAACGCGGCGGTGACCAGAATACGATCGAACGTCCCTTCCCCCGCAGGCCCTATGCTGCCGTCGGCATGACGAACGATGACATTGCGGATACCCGCCTTCTCCAAGTTCTTCTGGGCACCGGTCACGAGCGTCTTGTAGCGGTCGATCGTCAGCACGCGCTCAGCGATACGGCCCATCACTCCAGCGGTAAAGCCGCTACCAGTACCAACCTCGAGGATGCGTTGTCCGGGCTTGAGGCTGAGATGATGAAGAAGACGGACGGTGAAATCGAAACCTTCCATGAACGAACCGCAATCGAGCGGCACGAGCCGCGACGAATAAGCGTTGTCCTGAAATTGGGGAGGCGTAAACAGCGTGCGCGGTGTCTGCTCGACGGCATTGAGCAGTTCCTTGCTGGAAATGCCCTCCGCACGCAGGCGCAGCAAAAGGGCGGCGAAACCTTCCTGTTCGACGGCGCGCGGGCTCAATCGGCGTCTCCGCCGAGCAACGCACGCGCAACGCGGTCCTGCACCGTATAATCCGTCAGGTCGAGCTTCAGTGGCGTCACGGAAATGTTGTGTTCCCGCAGCGCGTGAATGTCGGTTCCCGCCCGGAAGTCGCCGAAGCGCTCACCAAATCGAAGCCAGAAATAGGGGTGCCCGCGGCCATCAGTGCGCTCGTCGATCGTCAGGCCGAAATCGAGCTTGCCCTGGGAGGTGACCTCGGTACCGGCAACGGCGCCTAGTGCGCAGTTCGGAAAATTGAGATTGAGGAATGTGCCATCAGGCAGGTCAACCAGCATCAGCTTGCGCAGAAGATCGGGCGCATGGGTCTCGACGACATCCCACGGAACGATCCCGCCGTCCGCATGCCGATAGGCCTGGCTGAGGGCAAAGGATCGAATGCCCTGCAGCGTGCCTTCGATGGCGCCGGCAATCGTGCCGGAATAGGTGACGTCATCCGCCATGTTGGCGCCGACATTCACACCCGAAAGGACGAGATCCGGTTTGGCGCCGAGAACCTTGCGCACCGCCATGATAACGCAGTCGGTCGGCGTGCCGCGCAGCGCAAAATGCTTTTCCGATACCTGCCGCAGACGCAAGGGCTCCGACAGCGTCAGCGAATGGGCAAGGCCGCTCTGATCGGTTTCCGGCGCAACGATCCAGACATCATCAGAAATCGTCCGGGCAATCCGTTCGAGAACAGCAAGGCCCTCGGCGTGAATGCCATCGTCGTTTGTCAGCAGAATTCGCATCTCTACCCCTGCCGCAGGATGCGGCTCAACCGGCCTTTTCGATCTTGGTCAGGCCGCCCATATAGGGCAACAATACGTTCGGGATGGTTACCGATCCGTCTTCATTCAGATAGTTTTCGATGACGGCGATGAGTGCGCGGCCGACAGCGGTGCCCGAACCGTTCAGCGTGTGAACGAATTTCAGGGTCTTGTCGTCCTTCGTGCGGTAGCGCGCGTTCATGCGCCGTGCCTGGAAATCGCCGCATACCGAGCAGGACGAGATTTCGCGATAGGTATCCTGGCCAGGCAGCCAGACTTCAAGATCGTAGGTCTTGCGTGCGCCAAAACCCATGTCGCCGGTGCAAAGCGTCATGACACGGTAGTGCAGTCCAAGACGCTTCAGCACCTCCTCGGCACAGGCGGTCATGCGCTCATGTTCGTCGATCGAGCTATCCGCATCGGTGATCGACACGAGTTCCACCTTGTTGAACTGATGCTGGCGCAGCATGCCGCGGGTGTCGCGGCCGGCCGAACCCGCTTCCGAGCGGAAACAGGGCGTCAGCGCGGTAAAGCGCAGCGGCAGCGCATGGGCTTCGAGGATCTGCTCGCGCACCATGTTGGTCAGCGGTACCTCGGCAGTCGGGATCAGCCAGCGGCCATCCGTGGTCTTGAACAGGTCTTCGGCAAACTTCGGAAGCTGCCCCGTGCCATACATGGCCTCGTCACGCGTCATCAGCGGCGGCTGAACTTCCAGATAGCCGTGTTCGCTCGTATGCAGGTCGAGCATGAACTGCCCGAGTGCCCGCTCGAGCCGCGCCAGTTGACCCTTGACGATGGTAAAGCGCGAACCGGCAATCTTGGCCGCACCTTCGAAATCGAGCCAGCCAAGCGCCTCGCCGATTTCGAAATGCTCCTTCGGCTTGTGGTTCCAGCCGGGCTTCGGACCGTGGCTGTGCTTGACGACATTGCCGTGCTCATCGCTGCCGACCGGCACGTCCTCGAGCGGAATGTTGGGAATGCGCGACAAAGCGTCGGCGAGCTCGGCGTCCGTCTGACGGCTTTCTTCTTCGAGCGCCGGCATGGTGGTCTTCAGTTCCGCCACTTCCGCCTTGAGCGTTTCGGCAAGCTCGCTGTTCTTCTGCGCCATTGCCGCGCCGATCTCCTTGGAAGCGGCGTTGCGGCGCGACTGCATGTCCTGCAGCGACTGAACGAGGGAGCGGCGCTTTTCATCGAGCAAGATCAGCGCGGCCGACAGGGGCTCGGCGCCGCGCTTTTCAAGCGCTGCGTCCAGGGCTTCGGCATTGTCCCTAATCCATTTGATATCAAGCATGTTCGTTCAGGTCCTGATCGGTCGTGTCGAAAGTGGAACCCGAACACCGTGCGCTGACACGAAGTCCGTGTCAGCCGGCGTTTTTGCTCGCCTCGGCATCTTCGCGTGCTTGTGCGTCGCGTGTCCGTTGCCGCTCAACGAGTCGGGCCGTGTAGATCGAAATCTCGTAGAGAAGGATGGCCGGGAGAGCAAGACCGATCTGGGAAACCGGATCCGGTGGCGTCAAAATTGCCGCCGCAATGAAGGCGATGACGATTGCATATTTGCGCTTGTCCTTCAGACCCTGCGAGGTGACGAAACCGACACGCGCCAAGAGCGTCGTAATGACCGGCAGTTGGAACACCAGGCCGAAGGCGAAGATCAGCGACATGATCAGGCTCAGATATTCCGAAACCTTCGGCAGAAGCTGGATCGATACCTGCCCCTCGCCGCCATGCTGTTCCATCGCCAGGAAAAACCACATCACCATTGGCGTGAAGAAGAAATAGACGAGAGCGCCCCCCATCAGAAACAGGACCGGCGAGGCGATCAAGAACGGCAGAAAGGCCGCCCGCTCGTTCTTGTAAAGGCCAGGAGCGACGAACTTGTAGACCTGCGAGGCGATGACGGGAAAGGAGATCACGAGCGCGCTGAACATCGCGACCTTGATCTGCGTGAAGAAAAATTCCTGTGGCGCCGTGTAGATCAGCTCAACGTTGCGATGATCAAGCCCCGCCCACTGAACCGCCCACTTGAATGGCTGAACGAGGACATCGAACAGGCCCTTGGCGAAATAGAAGCAGACAAGGAAAGCCGCGAAAAAAGCGCCGACCGCCCAGATCAGCCGCGAGCGCAGCTCTATCAGATGCTCCATCAGCGGCTGGGGCTTGTCTTCGATATCGCCGCTCATGCGTCACCTTTTTTCTTCGTCTTTTTAGGCGCAGCCTTGGCAGATTCCGGCTGCTTATTTTCGCTCACCGTTTTTGCCTTTTTCGCGGCAGCTTTCGCCGGTCCAGACACCGCGGCTCCGACTGCAGCTGCTTTCGGCTTGGAAGCACGCTTCGCATTCGGCGCGTCAACGGGCGCAGCGATAGCAGCCGCGCGGTCCACCTGCGTGGCGGTCGCGGCAACTGTGGCGGCGGCAGGTTCGGCTTTCGGCTGTTCCTGCGGAATGACTGCTTCCGCCGGAACTTCGGCGGGCGCCACAGCCGGTTCCACCGGCTTCGTCTCGACGGTCGTCGCTTTCTGCAGATCGGCCTTGATGTCGTTGCCCATCTGGCGAAGCGGGTTCATTGCCTCGCGCAGACTATGTGCCGGGTTGAGCTTCTGTGCGTCACTCAGCGTCCTGCGAACATCGTCGAGGTCAGCCTCCTTCAGCGCTTCATCGAACTGCTGACGAAAATCATTCGCCATGCCGCGCATCTTCGTCATCATCTTGCCGAACGTCCGAAGCATCGGCGGCAAATCCTTCGGACCCACCACGATGATCAGGACGATGGCGATAACGACGAGCTCGGTCCACCCGACATCAAGCATTCTCTAGGACTCCACAACACCGAAAAGCGGCAAGGCCTGCCCTCACGGTCAGGCCCCGAACCGAATGCATGATCAGCGGACTTCGTCGGATTTGTGTTCGACCGTCTTGGCATCGACGCCCTTGTCGGCGGCGGCGGTGTCGTCTTCGGTCATGCCCTTCTTGAAGCTCTTGATGCCCTTGGCAACGTCGCCCATCAGTTCCGGAATCTTGCCGCGTCCGAACAACAGCAGAACAACGACCAGAACGATCAGCCAATGCCAGATACTAAAGGAACCCATGTCCTTACTCCCTTGAAACCTGCAACCCCGATTTAAGATGTTCGACCATCTTTTTCAAACGGCAATGTACCTCGCTCGTTAACGGAAAGCGGCACGCCACGCAATGCTTACACCACGAGTTCGGCAGAGATAGGCCCGTCCCACAGATTATCGGCTCAATCGAGCGCAGCCGCCGGTGGAATCGGGAACCAACTGCGACCACTCCGCACATCGGCAGACGGAGGGGACAAACGGCTTCGAGACGCCGGACGTTTATTCCCCGTCCCCACCGCTCGGCGCTAAAAGGCCAAGCTCCTCCAGATCAAGCTGCGTGATCGGATCCTCGTCCTCGCCAATTCCATCGTCGCCAAACGGAACCGGGATCTGGAAGTTGGAAGGAATGCGGCCGGAGAGCAGCCCCGCTCCCTTCAATTCTTCGAGACCGGGCAGATCGCGCAGTTCCTCGAGACCGAAGTGGTCGAGAAAATCCCGGGTCGTGCCGAAAGTCACGGGACGGCCGGGCGTGCGGCGGCGGCCACGGAACCGTATCCAGCCCGCTTCCAACAGCACGTCCAGCGTGCCTTTGGAGGTCTGCACGCCGCGGATATCCTCGATCTCCGCGCGCGTCACCGGCTGGTGATAGGCGATGATCGCCAGCACTTCGAGTGCTGCCCGCGACAACTTGCGCACCTCGTTTTCATCTGTCTGGACAACGAATGAAAGGTCTGCCGCCGTGCGGAACGCCCAGTGATCGGCCACCTGTACGAGATTGACGCCGCGCGCGGCATATATGGCCTTCAGCCGCATCATGATACGCGCAACATTTGCGCCCCGCGGCAGGCGCGAGGCGATATAGCCCTCCGACACCGGCTGGGCGGACGTAAAGACAAGCGCTTCGGCGATGCGTTCCGCTTCCAGTTCGATCCGCGGATCAAGCAGGATTTCCGTGCTGGTCGTTTCGTCCTGTTCTTCGATCACGCCGGGTAGCTTCTTTTGCGGGTCAATCACGCCCCGCCTCCATGTCAGCCAGCACCTCGGCCGTCAGCTTGTTTGGCCCCTGACGCAAATAGATCGGCGAAAACGCGCCATCCTGACGAATTTCAAGCCGGCCTTCCCGCACCATTTCGAGCGATGCGGCAAACGAACTGGCGATTGCTGTCGCCCTCTCCTTGGGGCTCGTCATGTAGCGCAACAGAAAGTGGTCGAGTGCCGTCCAGTCGACCATATCGCCGATCAGCCGGGCAAGGACCAGGCGGGCATCGGCGAGTGACCAGACCTGCCGCTTCTCGATGGTTACCTGCATCACCGCCTCGCGCTGACGCAACGAGGCATAGGCACTCAGCAGATCGTAGAGCGATGCCTCGAAGGAGGATTTCTTTTCGACAGGAATATGCTCCGGCGCACCGCGCGCGAATACGTCACGCCCAAGCCGGTTGCGGTTGATCAGGCGGGTGGCCGCCTCGCGCATCGCTTCCAGTCGCTTGAGGCGGAAAGCCAGAGCCGTGGCCATCTCTTCGCCCGAGGGGCCGTCGTCCTTGCTCTGCTGCGGAATGAGCAGGCGCGACTTGAGGAAGGCGAGCCAGGCCGCCATGACGAGATAGTCGGCGGCAAGCTCGAGCCGGATGCTGCGGGCGCGCTCGATGAAAGCGATATATTGCTCGGCAAGCGCCAGCACTGAAATGCGCGAGAGATCGACACGCTGGTTGCGCGCCAGATGCAAGAGAAGATCAAGCGGGCCTTCGAAGCCGGCGATATCGACGACGAGCTCTTCCTCGTGCAGGCCACGATCCGATGTATCGTCCTGCCACAGCGGCTCCATTGGGGCCCTTGCTGCCGGTTTCCTCTGCATGTCGCCGGCGTTGCTCACGATCTCTTGCCTCTTATTGCCGTTGCTTCCCCTATACGATGGCCAGCATGCCGTTGAACTCGTCCCGCAATGCGGCTTCATCCGATGCATCCGGCTTTGCGAACCCGGCTTCCACCGCCTTCACGCGCCTGAGCGTCTCACCGGATATCACCGGCACGACACGCGCCACCTGCAGCATTTCATCCATAATGCCGTGGCAATGCAACACCAGATCGAGGCCTGCGGCCACAATACCACGCGCCCGCTCCTCGATATTGCCAGCCAGCGCATTCATCGAGACATCGTCAGACATCAGCAGCCCATCAAAACCGATATGGCTGCGGATGACGTCATGGACCACCTTCGGGGAGGTCGTCGCGGGATTTTCCGCATCGATGGCAGTGAAAACGATGTGCGCCGACATCGCCATCAGCTCGTTCTTCATGGCAACGAAAGGCACAAAATCGCTCTTGGCGAGCTCCTCAAACGGCACATCGACGACCGGCAGCTTGTGGTGAGAATCGACGAAAGCCCGGCCGTGGCCCGGCATATGCTTCATCACCGGCAGCATGCCCCCGGCCTTGAGGCCCGCAGCCGCTGCCGCGCCAATCGCAGCCACGGCCTGCGGATCATGGCCATAGGCGCGGTTGCCGATGACATCGCTGCTGCCTTCGATCGGCACGTCGAGCACCGGCAAGCAATCGACCGTTATGCCGAAGCGCATCAGGTCGAAGGCGTGCAGCCGTGACATCAGCCATGCGGCGCGCAAACCTTGCTCGCGATCGCGGCGATAGATCTCACCGATCGCAGCACCGTTCGGATATTGCGGAACGATCGGCGGACGGATGCGCTGGACGCGGCCCCCCTCCTGGTCGATCAGCACCGGCGCATCGGGATTGCCAATGCTGTCGCGCAACGACGCGGTGAGATCAGAAATCTGCTCGGGCTCGCCGATATTGCGTCCGAAAAGGATGAAGCCCCACGGGCGCTCTCCTGCAAAGAAGGCTTTTTCCTCGGGCGTGATCGTCAGGCCCTTGCAGCCTGAAATGAATGCTTTTGATTCGGTCATGGAGCGATGATAGTGGCTGCGGCAGGCAAAGGCGAATGTCGATTTTTCCTTTAAATCCCGTCATTCACAGCGAACAGTAGCGCTTGAAAACGAAAAAGGCGCGGCCGTTTCGCCGCGCCTTTTGGTGATCTCTTAGCCTCGCCGGATTATTTCGTCACGAGGCAGCTGCCGCCGGCGCTCTTGTAGCGTGTGCACAGGGAATTCGCCTCTGCCTTGGAGCCGGCCGGAATGCGTACGCGGAAATAGGTGCCCTTGCCGGCGATCTCCGCCTTCTTGATATCGACACCCTTACCGCCGATGACGCTGCCGAACTTGCCGGAAAGCGTCTTGTAGGACTTCTGCGCCTCGGCTTCCGAGGGCAACGACGCGATCTGGATCACATAGGTTCCCGGCGCGACAGAGGCCGTTTCTACCGGCTTGGCTTCGGCTGCCGGCTGAGCCTTTTCGGCCGGCTCGGTCTTGAATGTGTCAACGACCTTCGCCTGCTCCTCGACCGGACGCGTCTGCGGAACCGGATTGGTCTCAGCAACCGCCGTCGTCTTTATCGAGCGAACCGGCGCGGTCTCTTCGACGGCCACGTCAGCGGCTTCCGCCAGAGCGCTCTTCTGCTCCGGCGCAGCAGCCTGATCGGCAGCGGGCAAGGCCTTCGGCGTGGAGCCCGTTTCCACCTGCGGGCTGACGGTCGTCGTCTTGACCATGTTGACCTGCGGATCGCCCGGGGTCCCCGCCGTTTCGTTTGCGGCAACCTTCGTTTCGGGCTGGGCAACCGGCTCTTCGCGGGCAACCAGCGTGCCATCCGGCTTGACGATCATCGTGCGAACCTTGCGCGGCGATACGGCCGGCGAGCTCTCCTCTTCGGTCGCGGCATTCTCGGCGGTCTGGCCATCCGGCAGCAGCCGTTCCTCGCCGTCCTCGTCTGCCGGCGTTACGCCCGGGAGTTCGTCGCCGGCACCTTCAAGCGGCAGGTTCTCCGGCGTCAGAGTCCGCTGAACCACATCGACCGGCTCTTCCGTCGAGGATACCAGCGTGCCCTGCTCTGGCGTGCTATCCTGCGCACCGGCAACACGGTCGTAGACTGCCTTGTCCTGGTTGGGAACGGTCTTGCCGCCCTTTTCGACCGGCACGACCTTCACCGGCGACTTGTCCGCCAGGATAATTTTCGGCTCTCCGCCCGACAGCACGGAACCGTTGCCGCCCATGAATGCGTAGACGCCGACGCCACCGAAGATCGCCAGACCGGTAACGGCCGCTGCAAGCAGGATCAAGCGACGCTTGCCGGAACCACTGCCCTCTTCGTCAAAGTCGCTATTGGCCGCGTAGCCTGAGCCGACAGCCAGGCGATCCGAGGATGGGTCGGCTTCCCGCCGCTGGCTCAGCGACAGCCGGAAATCCTCTTCCATGGCTTTTTCGAACTCGTCGAAATCATCCTCGGCGGGCGCACTGCCGGCGGTGGCCTGCGTCTGCGCAACCGCATGCGGCACGGAACCAAAACCGAGTTCGTTGTCAGTGCCCCTATTCGCGCCAACGCCGCTACGGCCAGGCGTTCCGAACAGCTGCGCCATTTCAGCGTCGATATCGAGGTCGTAATCCGGCTGATGCACGACCGGACGCTCCTGCTCGACGGTCGGCAATTGCGGCACGTTCAGATCGGCGATCGCCGTCACGTTTTCTTCCGTCTCGGCAATCATCGAGGGATCGAAGGGCAAGACACTTTCGGGCTCTTCGCGCACAGGCTCTTCGTCCTGTGGCGCTTCGTCGAAGGGCGCGGCCGCAACGGGCTCTTCTGCAAGCGCCGCGACCGGAGCGAAAGTGGTCCCGTGGGACGCGGTCTCGAATTCCGAGGGATCGATATCGAGATCGATGCCGGAAAGATCGAGTTCAAATGTGTCGAGATCGAAATCCGGGTCCGGATCGGCGGGCGTCTTCAGCGAAGGCGCTGCCTCGATCACCACCGGCTCGACGGGCGTTTCGGCAGGCTGATACGCGGTTTCGGTGACAGTTACGGTTACCGGCACAGCTATCGCCGGAAGCGGGGTCGCAAAGGCCTTCTGCGACAGAACTCCGCCGTTGGAGGCAACCGGGGTAGCGCGGCTGAATGTCGGCGTGAACGGATAATTGATTTTTCGCACAGCTTCCGCCGGGGTTGCCAGTTTTACCGCGGCCTTGGCGGGAACAGGAAACCGTTCGATGTCGGTCAGCAAGGCATCGAGGTCATGCGCATTGGACGCGGAAATCACTTCGTCCGACTTCAGTGCCGGTGCCGGTGCCGGCTGCCATTCGGCCACGTCCTGCGTCACGCTCGGCTCGGCCGCCACTGCGGTTTGGTCGGCGCCAGCATAGACGTCCTCAATGGACTCAAGAGCAACAGGCTCTTCAAACGCAGGCATAGGAGCCACGTCCGGTTCGGCCGGCTCCTCCGCCGTGACGTCAGCAAGAGTATTCAATTCAGGCTCGAAATGCTGAGCCTGCGCCGGGGCCATTTCTATCGCCGACGCTTCGGCAATGTCGTAGCCGATGGACAGCTCGAGCTCACGCTCGAGATCCAGCGCGTCAAATGCCGGCTCGTTGTAGGAATCAACCGACCAGGCGTTCTCCACTTCAGCCGAAACCGGCTCAGGCCGGGGGGACCAGTCATCGGCAGCCGGCTCTTCGTCTACGGTTGCAACTGCAACGTCCGGCTCTGCAAAAACGGGCTCTTCTGCGGCAGGCGGCACCGCCTCCGTTGGGGATGCGGCAACATCGGCCTCGACTTCCGGGATAAAGCTTTCCGGCTCGTAAGCAACGAATTCTGGCTCTGCGGCAGCGACCGGAGCGACATCGCGTTCTTCGGCAAGCGGTGCGAAAGCAACATGATCCTCGGCACTGACCGGCTCCGGCGCATCCATCGACGGTTCACGTTGCGGCGCATCGTAGATGTCGAACTCGCGGAGCAGCTCGTCCTCCAGGTCGAATGCAGGCTCGAGACGGACCGCTTCGCGATGTCTTTCGAGCTCCTGCAACTGCTGAACCGCGGGCCGATTGTCATAGCCGACAATGCGGGCCAACTCTGCCAAAGGATCGTCATCCGACAAGACGTCGAATTCCGCAGTCCCGCTTCGTGCCAATTGTTTGTCTGCCATGCGCTCCACTCACAACTTACTAGCCAGTTTTTGCCAGTGCTTTGTGGGGAAATGGTGACATTACTATCGCATCTCGTCTGGGGCAGCCGTACCTGTAATGAACAGGCCCGACTTCAAAACGGAGGCAACGGCACGCACCAGCCCTAGTCTGGCAATGGTCAATTCTCTGTTCTTATCGTTAACAAAACGTAATTCCGGAGATTCTTTACCTTTATTCCAGTGTCCGTGGAAGGCGCTGGCAAGATCGTAGAGGTAAAACGCGATCCTGTGCGGCTCCTGAGACAGTGCCGCTGCCTCGATGACACGCGGATATTCTGCGAGCTTGGCGACAAGCTGGAGTTCATTCGAATCACTGATATTGCCGGCAACGGCACCCGCCAGATCCAGCGTCTCGAAATCAACGCCCGGAAACGCTTCGGCCGCCTGGCGAAAGACCGACATGCAGCGTGCATGCGCATACTGCACGTAAAAGACCGGATTGTCCTTCGACTGTTCTGTCACCTTGGCAAAGTCGAAGTCGAGAGGTTCGGAACTCTTGCGATAGATCATCATGAACCGCACGGAATCGCGCCCGACTTCCTCGACGACATCCCGAAGCGTGACGAAATCGCCGGAACGCTTGGACATCTTCACAGGCTCGCCATCGCGATAGAGCTTGACGAGCTGGCAGAGAAGCACCGTCAGCTTCGCCGTTCCGCCCGAGACGGCGCGCGCCAGAGCTTCAAGCCGCTTAACATAGCCACCGTGATCGGCGCCGAGCACGTAGATCATCTCGTTGAAGCCGCGATCGAACTTGTCCTTGAAATAGGCAACGTCAGCGGCAAAGTAAGTATAGGAACCGTCCGACTTGATCAGCGGCCGGTCGATGTCGTCACCGACCTCCGTCGAGCGGAACAAGGTCTGCTCGCGGTCTTCCCAGTCTTCCGGCACCTGCCCCTTCGGCGGCGGCAGCGCACCCTTGTAGACATGGCCCTTGAAGGTCAGATCATTGATGGCGTTGCGGATCGGACCGGCGCCGTTGGCATGCAGCGTCCGCTCGGAAAAAAAGACATCGTGATGGACGTTGAGCGCGGCGAGATCCTCCCGGATCATCACCATCATCGCATCGATCGTCCGGTCCTTGACGAGCGGCATCCACTTGTCTTCCGGCATGATCCGCAGGCTGGTGCCGAATTCATCCGCCAGCGCCTGGCCGACCGGAACGAGGTAGTCACCCGGATAGAGACCCGCCGGGATCTCGCCGATCTTTTCGCCCAGCGCCTCGCGGTACCGCAGGAAGGCGGACCGGGCGAGCGTGTCGATCTGCGAGCCGGCATCGTTGATGTAATATTCCTTGGTCACCTCGTAACCGGCGAATTCCAGCAGGTTGGCGAGCGCGTCACCAACGACAGCGCCGCGGCAATGGCCGACATGCATCGGACCGGTCGGATTGGCCGAGACATACTCGACATTGACCTTTCGTCCGGCGCCGACGGCGCTCTTACCGAAACCGGTGCCGTCGGCGATCATGATCGCCAGCAGGTTCTGCCAATAGGCAACCGAGAGCTTGACATTGATGAACCCGGGACCGGCCACCGAGACGTCCGCAACCTCCGGATCCTCTTTCAGCTTCGCGACGATCTGGTCGGCGAGCGCGCGGGGATTGGTGCCGAGCGGCTTGGCCAGAACCATGGCGGCATTGGTTGCCACATCGCCATGACTGGCGTCCCGCGGCGATTCCACGCTGACACGTCCGAAATCGAGTTCAGATCGCTTTTCACGCACGATATCAATCGTTTCCAGAACGTTTTTAATTCTTGATTGGAAGTCTGTGAAAAGGTTCATGTCATCCATCCGCTCTGCTCGCTTTTGGCAGCGAGACCGCGTGTTATCGTTCAAGTGGCATTGCGGCAGCGCAATCGCCGCCACCAACCGGCGCGGTGACTACCGCAATTCAGGGGTATGGTCAAACAAGCGCTTGTGTACGGCAATCGCGTAGGTATCGGTCATGCCGGCGATATAGTCGCCGACGTGCCGGGCCTTGGCCGGCTCGGCCATGCCGGCGATCTGGTCGATCCAATAATGCTTCTGCATCTCTTGCGGATTGGCCATGAAGGCATGATAGAGATCGGCGATGATCGCAGCCGCATTGGCGCGCACGCGCATGACGTCGGGATGACGATATATCCTCGTCATCAGCATCTTCTTGATCTGCTGGTCCGTCTCGAACATTGCTTCCGAAAAGGTGGCGATCACCCTGCCGGCATTGCGGATATCCGCAGCGCTCTGCGGCCGCACGTCCTTGAGACCCTGCTGCGCAACGGTGATCACATCCTCCACCATCGCGGTGATCTGCCGACGCATGATCTCATGGGTGAAGCGGCTCGCCTCCAGCCCTGGATAGCGGCCACCGACCTCCTGCATCAGGCCCGCAAGGAAGGGAATTTCCTCGAGCATCTCGAACGTCAGGTAGCCGGATCGCAAGCCGTCATCGATGTCATGGGTATTATAGGCAATGTCGTCGGCGATCGCCGCCACCTGCGCTTCCAGACTGGCGAAACTGGCCAGTTCCAGATCATGCAGGGCGCAATAATCGAGGATCGGTTGGGGAACAGGACCGCGGGTGCCCTCGCCGTCCTTGCCGATCAGCGGCCCGTTGTGCTTGACGAGCCCTTCCAGGCTCTCCCAGGTCAGGTTGAGCCCGTCGAACTCTGCATAGCGGCGTTCAAGCTTGGTGACGATCCGCAGGGACTGCGCGTTGTGATCGAAGCCGCCATAAGGCTTGAGCATTTCATGCAGCGCGTCCTCGCCCGTATGACCGAACGGCGTGTGACCGAAATCGTGGACGAGGGCGACGCCTTCTGCGAGGTCCTCATCCAGTTTGAGCGCGCGCGCCAAGGCACGGGCGATCTGCGCCACCTCGATCGTGTGGGTGAGCCGCGTGCGATAATGGTCGCCGTCGGCGGCAATGAAGACCTGGGTCTTGTGTTTCAGCCGGCGGAACGCCGTCGTATGGACGATGCGGTCACGGTCGCGCTGGAAATCGGAGCGCGTCGGACTGCCGGTCTCCGGGTACAGCCGCCCCCTGCTCGCCCACGGATCGGAGGCGAAAATCGCGCGTTCACCGGAACCGAAACCAAGCGCATGTCTGTCCAATGTCATTTCCCACTCTGCATCCCATTGACGCGGTACTAAAGCCTTCATACCTATAGTGCGCGTTGCAGGAAAGCGCCGAGTGACGGTCGCTCGTGAGCTTGAACGAAAACAAGGCTTTGCTGCATACGTGGACCATACTGCCGTCCGGCGATACAATACGGCGGACGGCGCAAACAGCGAATCTCTCCGGTTCTTGACCCCGGCAGGAGGTAGATATGACAGCAGAAACTGTGACCATTTCGGACTCGGCGGCAAAACGCATCGGCGTCATCCTGAAATCCGACGCTGAAAAGAAAGCCATGCGCGTGTCCGTCGAGGGGGGCGGCTGCTCCGGCTTTTCCTACAAGTTCGATCTGGTCAGCGACGCCGATGCCGACGACCTCGTGCTCGAGAAGGGCGATGCGAAAGTGCTGATCGACAGCCTGTCGCTTGTCTATATGAACGGCTCCGAAATCGACTTCGTCGACAATCTGCTTGGCCAGTCCTTTCAGATCAAGAACCCGAATGCGGTCGCAAGCTGCGGATGCGGCACCAGTTTCTCGGTCTGAAGCCGCACAGCTTCACAGATAGGGTGAACCGAGCCAGAAGATCTTGTTGATCAGGCGGGTCAAGAACGGCTTTGCGCTCAGGTCAGCCAGCGTGACCGACTGAGCCTGCCTCAGAGCCGTCTGTATGCGCTGCCCAACCGCGCCGGCAAAACCCGCATCGAGTACCTCCAGGTCGATCTCGAAATTCAACCGCAACGAACGCGGATCGAGATTCGACGAGCCGACATAGGCCCAGCGGTCATCGACCGTCATCAGCTTGGAATGGTTGAAGACGCCCGTGGACCGCCAGACACGGCAGCCGCCTTTCAGCGCCTGGTCGAATTGCGCCGTCATCGCCCGGTCGACGAGCACCAGATTATTGACCGCCGGCACGATGATATCCACCTCGACGCCCCGCATCGCCGCCGTGACAAGCGCGCTGATCAACTCCCTGTCCGGCAGGAAATAGGGCGACATGATGCGGATACTGCGCCTGGCAACGGAAAACGCACCCATCATCATCTTGTGGTTGGATTCATTTGCCCTGTCCGGTCCGGAGGGCACGGTACGCATCAGTACCGAAGGCTTGCGCTGATCCTGCGCCGACAGCCCCATGCGCCAATTCTCGCCCTGTAGCGATTCTTTGCTGGCAAAGTACCAGTCCTCCGCGGCCACCTGAAACAGATCGGCAACGACTGGCCCCGCAACACGGAAATGCGTGTCGCGCGCCTGCGTGTCGCCAGCGAACTCCGACGTGAACCCGGCCCTGATGTTCATGCCGCCGGTAAAGGCAGCCACCCCGTCCACGATCAGGATTTTCCGGTGGGTGCGCAGGTTGGCGTAAGGCAGCCGCAGCCCCATGATGATGTTGCCGTTGAAAACCCTGACCGTCACACCGCCAGCCTCAAGATGCCCGACGATGCTCGGTACAGAGTACCGCGCTCCGACTGCATCGATCAGAACCCGGACCTCGACGCCACGCTTGGCAGCGGTGATCAAGGCATCGGCGAAACGCAGACCGATATCGTCACGATCGAAAATATAGGTTTCGAGCAGAATGGAACGGCTGGCTTTTTCGATCTGCTCCAGCATTGCCGCGTAGGCGGCATCCCCGCCTTCAAGGATCGTGATGCTGTTTCCGCTGCAGAGGCGATGACGGCTGACCCGGTCACCCAGCATCTTCATCGCCGCGAATCGCTCACCGAACCGGTCGGAGACTGCCGCGCTGGAGACGTCGAATTCACCCATCACGTCCGGCCCGCGCTCGCGGAACTGCGACCTCTGCTGCTCGATCGACGAGCGGCGAATCCGGTTGATGCCGGCGATCGCGTAGACCAGGGCGCCGAGTATCGGAGACAGGAGGATGATGCCGACCCAGCCGAGCGCGGAACGTACCTCCTCCTTGGTCATCGTTGCATGAATGGCCGCCGGTACGCCAAGAATGACGGACAGCACCGCCAGGACATGCGGCCAATAGGTGATGAGCATATCGATCATGCGCCGGACTATAGCGGGCCAAAGCCAGGAAGCAATTCATGCTCAACGCCGGATTTGTCAAAAAAACCCAGCGCGGCTAAAAGGATGGCGGGCCATGCACACGTCAACAAAAAGGATGCCGACCATATGAAAATCGTGACCTGGAACATCAACGGCGTCAGGGCCCGCATCGACGTCCTTGTGGCTTGGCTGAAGGAATCACATCCCGATATCGTCTGCCTCCAGGAGATCAAAACGGTGGATGAGGGGTTTCCGCGCCTGGAGATCGAGGCGCTTGGCTATCATGTCGAGACGCATGGCCAGAAGGGCTTCAACGGCGTCGCCATCCTGTCGAAAATAAGGCCGGATGAAATCAATCGCGGGCTGCCGGGCGGCGAGGCGGACGAACAGTCGCGCTTCATAGAGGCGGTGTTTTCCGTCAACGGCGGCGCGATCCGTGTCTGCTCGATCTATCTGCCGAACGGCAATCCGGTCGGAACCGAAAAATTTCCCTATAAATTGTCCTGGATGGATCGTCTCAGCGCCTTAGCGGAAAGTCGCCTCGCGCTGGAAGAGCCACTCATTCTCGCAGGCGACTACAATGTCATCGCCGAGCCGCACGACTGCTGGGACGTCAAGGTCTGGCAGAACGATGCACTGTTTCAGCCGCAGACCCGCCAGGCGTTTCGCCGCCTGGAAAATCTCGGCTTTACCGACGCCGTCCGGGCGACGACGGACGCAGCGCCCCTCTATACATTCTGGGATTATCAGGCCGGATGCTGGCAGAAGAATTTCGGCATCCGCATCGATCACCTGATGCTATCGCCGGAGGCGGCTGACAGGCTGGTTTCGACGGAAATCGAAAAGCATGTGCGCGCCTGGGAAAAGCCGTCGGACCATGTGCCGGTTGCGGCGGCATTCAACTTCGCGGCCTGAACTTGGCTACCTGCGCTCAATCGCTGTCGAGATGAATGCTGTGAGACATGGCGATCGCGGTGCGGCGATCGTCTTCACCGGCGAGTGAAAAGGCCTGCTCCTGAAGGGTTTGCAGCCAAGGCCGGTCCTTCGGCGAACACTGGTCGAGCGCGGCGGTCATATAGGCCAGTCCGCGTGCCGTCTGGCCTTCCTGGAAAATCACATTGCCGAAAACGCCCATTGCGCCGGCATGGCCGTTCTTGCGGGCGCGATTCAGCCATTTCTTTGCCTGCTGGACGTTAACGCTGCCGCCATCACCGGCAAGAAGCATCTTTGCCAGCTGGAACTGCGCCTCGGCGACACCGAAGGTCGAGGCAGCCTGGAAATAGAGCTGGCGGGCCTGACTGAGATCACTCTTGATCGGACTGTCCGGAATGCCACGACGGTAGTAACCGGCAAGCGAAATCAGCGCGTTGACGAAGTAGCCGGTATCCTCGGACCCCGGTTCGACACCCTTTTCGGCAATTTCGCTGTAAATCTTGAAGGCTTCGAGGTCATTTTCCGCCACGCCGTCGCCATAGGCATACATGTTGGCCAAGGCCCAGCGGGAGCCGGTATGACCTTTTTCGGCGGCATAACGATAGGCTTCGACCGCCTCATCCTTGCGGCCGTTCTTGTAAGCGGAGAAACCGAATTTGAAGAGTGCGAACGGACCGGATTCCTTGGTGACACCGGCATTCGGATCAAAGGCGTAGGCCGCGCGGCCTTGTGCGGTCAGCGCGAGCGCAACACTCAAAACAAGAAACGTCAACGACCGGTAACCGCGTATCAGCATGATAGTCTATATCTTCCGTTCAATCCCAAGAGCTGGCCAAAGCCAGTCCGAACGAGATCCCTGTCGCCAACGCTGCGACAGACGGCGGCATTTCGCCCATTGCCAATCTGTCCATTCATCCCGGCAGTTTCCCAACTGTAGTCAGCGTTTCCGGCAAGAGTACGGCTTGCCCCCCGCAACCTCCAGGCGCTCGCACCGCCACGCCCGTCGAACGGCCTGAGGGGCCGTGTCGAAGCCATGTAACGTCACGGGAAGCCTGGAATTTTTCGAAAACGCGATGACTCATCTTACCTCAAACGCCGCATGCTCAAAACTTCTTTGCAGGTTTGTCAAGCTCATCGGTGCTCCCTGTTTGTGGCGGGAAATAGACACAATCGCCCCTCGCCCGATTGCCGCAAACTATAGAAAAAATGTGTTGCTGAATCGTCACAATTCCCGAGGCGGGAAATGGAAAAAATTCAAGGCGCACCGGTGAAATTCTTTGGAGGTGGAAACACAGGACGCGGAAAAACAATCACTCGGCCCGGAACGCGACAGTAGAGGTGCCCGTTGCAGAGACGTAGGTGCGCTCCAATTCGTACGGAGCGCAAACAAAAAGGCCCGATGCGAACACCGGGCCTTTCTGCTGTTCCTGGATGGTCAGAACTTGACCTTCAGCGATGTGGAAATGGCACTGACGAGGTCGGTGTCGAAATCATACTTCACTTCGTCGCCGACCGAGCTGCCGCTCGTCAGGACGCCGATGGCGCCAGCGAGCCTCAGCTCGACATTTTCGGTCGGGTTGTAGGATACGCCGGTTCCGAGCGTCCATGTGTCGGTCTGGTTGCCGTAGCCGTGGCTGGTACCACGATCCCAGGTCAGGCTCGCAGCAGCACTCCATTGGTCGTTGAACTTGTGGCCAACACCGCCCGAAACGGTCCAGCCGTCACGATAGAGAAGCGTCAGGCTCGTCGGAAGGTTACGTGGATCCAGCGTGCTGTCCGGCGTGATACCGACGACCTGCAACTGGCTCCAGTCCGTCCACTTGACCGAACCGAAGACGAGCCAGTCGGGGGCGACACCGGTCTGAACCTTGAGCTCCAGGGAGTCCGGCATTGAAGCGAAGCTGGATACGTCATACTTGGTGCCCGGAACAAAGCCACCAACCCCGTTCGGAAGGAGAACCTTGGTCAGGTCGATCGTTCCGCCCAGATTGTCGAGATCCACGGCGCTATTGTAGACGAGGCTCGCACGGAATGCATATTCCGGAATTTCGTAGGCTGCGCCAGCGCGCCAACCCCAGCCGCTGCCTTCCAGGTCGAGGCGGCCAACGCCGTCAAAGCCCGGAGCCAGGATCGGGGTTACGAGGCGTTCCTTGAAGCCGCTGACTTCCTGGTAGAAGCCACCGCCGATGATGCGGAACTGACCCCTGCCGGCATCCCACTTGTACGAGCAGGTTGCGGCGTAGTTGTCGCTCTCGATCTTCGTTTCGATATTGTCGTTGGCGCCCGCCCAGTTTGCGCCGGGATTGGTGTGCGCACCCCAGGGCTGCGAATAATCGGCCATGCAGTCCACGCTGTCGCCGAGCGCAGCCTTGAATCCGATCCGCGGTACCCAATAGCCCTCTGTCTCGCCCACGCCGTTGGTCTGGCCGCCGCCAATACCATCTGAACCAACGCCATTTGCGAGATTGGTATCCACGACATTGTTGAGTTCGCGCTGCGGGTTGACGTAGGTTGCCGCAGCCTCAGCGGCATAGGTCGACGGATCGAACAGCAGGTCGATATTGTAGCCGCCCCGCTCGAGACCGCTGGCGCTCGCCGCCGTTGTGCTAAGCAAGACGACGACCGCCGCCGTCATCGCCGCCTTGATTTTGTTGTGAGCCATCCGTTCCTCCCCTGAACACAAATCAGTGGTCGGCGCGCACGCCAACCGCTCGAAAACGAGTATCGACTGCGAACGCTTAATGGCAAATACCCAGGTTTCGGGGCCGGAGGGCAGGAAATCACGAAAAATTTACGTAAGAAAATCTGCAATGCGGAAAAATTGACAAAAATCAGGATAAAATTTCTCCAGGTTTCTAATCATAGATATTTTTTGGAATAATTTTTCATAAATGTAACCGAGTGTCACATCGACACAACAATGCCGCTTTTTGACTCCGTGGCGCCTTGATAACGAAATATGTGACACGAAAGGTCGCTAGCCGCCCCGACAAGGGTATCATCGCGCACTTTGCTTCGCATAAAGAGAATCAAACAGTCGTGAAAAAGGCGGCAAATGCCGCCTTTTTCAATCCAAAGAAGTCCGTATGACCTTGATCGTCAGCTGGCGTCCGATACCCGTGCCAGTGCCACACCAAGCGACGCCTTCTGCACATCAAGCTCAGCCAGGCGCTCTCGCTCCGCCTCAACGACATCGGGCCGAGCATTGGCGACGAACTTTTCGTTCGACAGCTTGCCAAGGATGCGTTCGCGTTCCTGATCGACTTTGCCGATCGCCTTTTCAAGCCGGGACTTCTCGGCGCCAAGGTCGATGAGGCTGCCGAGCGGCAGGCAGACCGTCGCCTCGCCGACAACGATTTGGGCGCTGCCCTTCGGCGCTGTTGCCGCAAGGTCAATTGCGTCGACGCGCGCAAGCCGGCGGATAGCAGCCGCATGGCTCTGCAGGCGCTCTTTGGTCAAAAAGCTGGCTCCGACGACGACGAGGGGTGCGATCGCGGCCGGCGGGACGTTCATCTCCGAGCGCACCGAACGGATGCCCGATACCAGGTCGATCAGCCAGTTGATTTCGCCTGCTGCGGCATCATCCGCGTAGGACGCGGCCGGCCATTCGGCATGGCAAAGAAGTCCGTCGCGCGTCTTGCCCTCACCTGCAGTCTGTGCCCAAAGCTCCTCAGTCATGAACGGCATGAATGGATGCAGAAGCTTGTACGTCTCGTCGAGGACATAGGCGACACAGGCCTGTGATTCCGCCTTTGCAGCCTCGTCCTCGCCACCAAAGACGGGCTTCAGCAGCTCGAGATACCAATCGCAGAACTGATTCCAGACAAAGCGGTAGAGGCTGCCTGCCGCCTCGTTGAAGCGGTAGCTTTCGATCGCCTCGGTGACATCGCGGATGGTGCGCGACAGTTCGGTCAGGATCCAGCGGTTGATCGTCAGGGAGCAGGTTTCCGGAACGAACTTCGGATCGTTGGCAACGCCGTTCATGCCGGCAAAGCGCGTCGCATTCCAAAGCTTCGTGCCGAAATTGCGGTAGCCGGCGATGCGGGCCGGATCGAGCTTCACGTCGCGCCCCTGCGCCGCCATGATCGCCAGCGTGAAGCGCAGCGAGTCGGCGCCGTATTCGTCGATGAGCTCCAACGGGTCGATGACGTTGCCCTTGGACTTCGACATCTTCTGGCCGTTCTTGTCGCGGACCAGCGCATGCACATAGACGGTGTGGAAAGGCTCGACGGGGGTACCGTCCGCATCCTTCATGAAATGCAAGCCCATCATCATCATGCGGGCGACCCAGAAGAAGATGATGTCAAAACCCGTCACCAGAACGTCGGTCTGATAGTATTTGCCGAGTTCCGGAGTCTTGTCAGGCCAGCCGAGCGTCGAAAAAGGCCAGAGCGCCGAGGAGAACCAGGTGTCGAGCACATCCTCATCCCGGGTGAGAATTTCGCCCGGACGGAAGTTCTCGAGCAGATCCTCGACATAGGCCTTCATCGGGCCTTCATGCGAGAGATAATGCTGGATTGCGGCATGAAGCGCTTCTTCCTCCGTCTTTTCGACGAAGACCTGACCGTCCGGTCCGTACCAGGCCGGAATCTGGTGCCCCCACCAGAGCTGACGGGAAACGCACCAAGGCTGGATGTTTTCCATCCATTCGAAATAGGTCTTTTCCCAGTTCTTCGGGACGAAGTTCGTGCGGCCTTCGCGCACAGACGCGATCGCGGGCTTGGCGAGCGTCTTGGCATCGACATACCACTGCTCCGTCAGCCGCGGCTCGATCGGAACGCCGCCGCGGTCGCCATGCGGGATCGTATGCTTGTGCGGCTCGATCTTGTCGAGCAGCCCCCGCTCTTCGAACATCGTAACGATCATCTTGCGCGCAGCAAAACGCTCCACGCCGTCAAGCTTGGAAATCAGAGCTTCGAGATCATGGCCCGACGGCAATTCGTGGAGGAAATCCTCATTGCCGGCCAACGTCAAATGACCATCAATGGTCAGGATGTTGACCTGCCGGAGGTGGTGGCGCTTGCCGACATCGAAGTCGTTGAAGTCATGCGCCGGCGTCATCTTGACCGCACCGGTGCCTGCCGTCGGGTCCGGATACTCGTCGGCAACGATCGGAATCCGCCGTCCGATGAGCGGCAGAACGACATGCTTGCCGATAATGGACTTGTAGCGCTCGTCGCTCGGATGGACCGCAACGCCGGTATCGCCGAGCATGGTTTCCGGCCGCGTCGTCGCGACGACCAGATAGTCGCGCGCTTCCCAATCGGTCGGCTTGCCATCCTCGTCAAAGGCGATGGGATGCTGGTAGGTGACGCCGTCTTCCAGCGGGTAGCGCAAGTGCCAGAGGCTGCCGGTGACTTCGACCTGCTCGACCTCGAGGTCGGAAATCGCCGTCAGAAGCTTCGGATCCCAATTGACCAGCCGCTTGTCCTTGTAGATCAGGCCGTCCTTGTAGAGAGAAACGAAGACTTCGAGAACAGCCTTCGACAGGCCCTCATCCATCGTGAAGCGTTCACGAGACCAGTCGCAAGAGGCGCCAAGCCGCTTTAGCTGGTTGAAGATCAGACCGCCCGATTCGGCCTTCCATTCCCAAACCTTGTCGATGAAGGCCTCGCGGCCCATCTCGCGGCGGTGCTGTTGCCGTTCCATCAGTTGCCGCTCGACGACCATCTGGGTGGCGATGCCGGCATGATCCATGCCCGGTTGCCAAAGCACATCCCTGCCGCGCATGCGCTCGAAGCGCACCATGATGTCCTGCAGCGTATTGTTCAGCGCGTGGCCCATGTGCAGCGAGCCGGTAACGTTCGGCGGCGGAATGACGATGCAGAAAGTCTCGGCACCCGGTTTTGCACCCGCGCCGGCGCGGAAGGCGTCCTCGTCATCCCAGATCTTGGCGATGCGGGGTTCGACAGCGGCGGAATCATAGGTTTTTTCAAGCATTCTGAAGCCAAACTTGCTGATTGATATGGGTGGTTTGTAAATCCGAACGAGGCATTGGTGTCAACAATAACAGCAAAAAAGCCGCCAGTGCGATTGCTGGCGGCTTGGCGTCGGAAACTTTCTGTGTTTTAGCGCCGCGGACCGCGCGCGACGCGCTCGATTTCTTCACGCACGAGACGCTCCACGAGCGTCGGCAGGTTGTCGTCGAGCCATTCCTGCAGCATCGGCCGCAGCATATCCTCGGCGATTTCGTCGAAGGAACGGCGGGCACTGCTATCGATGGCGAGGGCCAAATCCCCAAAGGACCGGGCGACCTGTTCGCCGACGGCTGGTGAAACGAGGGCGGCAACCTCCCTTTCAGCGACAACGGCAAGCGGCTGGCTTTGCACGGCCGGCTCCGAAACAGCCGGCGACTGCGCCTTGGTGTCCCGAACATCGCGCTTTTCTTCCGCTGCCGCCGCGGGCTGTGGGAAAACCACGGCGGGCGTCACCGCGGCAGTTTCTGCGTCCGACGCACCAGTTGCAGGTTGGGATGCAACGACCGGCGCCATGCGTGACGTCACAAGCGGGCTGTCCAACTTTACCGCTGCATTGCCTGCAGCCTCCGGCGCCCGAAGCGGCGCGGCATGTCGCTCGGATGCCGCGCGGACACGCGCTGCGACATCGGCAAGAGATTGCGGTGGCGTCGCGACGGAAACGGCAGGCATTGCACTGTCCCGCTGTGGCTCCTGCGATTGATGCTCCGCGGGCGCCGAAGGCCGTTGTACCTCCGCCTCGAATTCCGCAACCAGCACTCCGTCGTCGATCGTCAGGTGAATGTCTTCGACACTGTCGTCGTCATAGGTGACATCGGAACGATAGCCTTCGTCAGAGGCGGGACCGAGGTCGTTGGCGGGAAACCCGGGTATGCCCGGTTCATTGCTTTCGATGATCTTTCGAATGGACGCGAGAATCTCGTCCATCGAAGGTTCACGCGCTACATTGGGTTGTGCCATCATTATCCCCGTGTTCTGCGGTCGCGTTTGATCGAAACATTGCCGCGCAGTCGTTGACGCGAACTGTATGCGAGTCCGGCGCCGAAAAAAACGACGCGAATCATCAAGTTGGATTCTTGCACAGATTTGTTCGCAGCGGCACCCGCTGCCAATGAACAGGAAAGCCGCGCGTCCAATTCTGGCGCGCGGCTTTCGCAAAATTTACAACGGCTGAGTCAGGCGTGCGGATCAGCGGCCGTCGACGGTTCGCAATCCGAACCACTTGTCCTTGACGGCCTCGTAATGTTCCTCAGCGCGATATTCGGCAACCTGCAGGCCCTGGCTCTTGATCGTAAGCCGTCCCATCGCAGCCAGAAGGGAATAGCTGGCGACAACGGCGTTGCGCTGCGACGATACCAGGCTTTCCTCTGCGGCCAACACGCTCTGCTGGGCATCGAGCACGTCGAGCGTCGTGCGTTGGCCCACCTTGCGCTCTTCGATGACGCCGTCCAAGGCCATGTTTGCAGCATTCACCTGCGACCGGTTGGCGGAAATGTTTGCCAGTGCCGCCTCGAGTTGTGCATGGGCGCTGACGATTGTCTGCTGAACGTCCGCACGGGCGGAATCGACGAGGATACGCTGCTGACCCAGCCGTTCCTTGGCCTGGCGGATCTGACCATATTCCGCGCCACCCTGGTAGAGCGGGATTTCGAGCCGGGCGGTGACGCTGGCTGTGGTGCTGTCGAGATTCGAGCCGGGCTCGTTGCCAGTGCTGCGCGTGAGAGCACCTTGAACGACGACCCCCGGCAACATCGTGCCTTCGGCAGATTTCACTCTATAGCCCGCCGCATCGACGTTGTACTGGGCAGCAGCGATGGACGGATGCTCGCGCAGACCGGTGGCCACCGCCTGGTCCAGGCTTTTCGGCAGGGCCTTCGACGCGGGCGACGGCTGCTTGATTCCCTTCGGCGCATCGCCGACGATCTGTACATAAACCGCTTCGCTCTCTTTCAGCTGGGCCACTGCGTTGACGAGCAGGGCCTGCGCATTGGCCAGTTCGGCTTGCGCCTGACTGACGTCCGTTCGCGTGCCCTCGCCGACATCCAGCCGCGCCTCGGCGGCATTCAACTGCTCCTTGAGGAAGGCCAGATTCTGTTTGCGGATGGACACGATCCGCTGATCGCGCGCAATATTCGCGTAGGATTGCGCGGCCGCCAGCAGGATGGAAATCTCGTTAGCCTTGAGCGTTTCGCGGCTGGAGAAGACGGTCGCTTCGGCAGCCCTGACATTGTTCAAGGTCTGAAAACCATCGAAAACCTGTTGCGTAATGGTGATGCCGGCCGAGCCGTCATGAAAATCCAGCGGTCGCGGAATAAATTCCTGATCAAGCCGCGTCAATGTTCCGGTAGCCGTTGCCGCTATCCGCGGCCGATAGCCGGCCTTGGCGATCGGCACACCTTCATCGGTGGCGCGAAGCCCGGCACGAACGGCATTCAGGTCCGGGTTGTTCTGATAGGCTTTCTCCATCGCGCCATAGATGGTTTCGGCGGAAACGGCATACGGCAGGAGCGACAAGGCGGTGGACAGGGCTGCTGCCGCAGCTGTTCTATGGAAAATCGACACAATCTCTACTCCGGTAAGGAAGCTGGTGTACCAGACCTTCCCAGTTTGGCAAAGCGACGGCATCCCGGACTGCCCGGAAAGCCTAACGTCCTGCATTCGACCGACGGAGGCTTCCACAAGCGACCGACCGCTCCCGCTCTTATCATCCCCGAGCAACTTTTAGAAACCCCTAATTTGACGTATCGACAACCGCCCCCTCCCTCTCCAACGGCACACATTGAAGAGAAACGGACATCACGTTGCCAAATCGCAACATTGCAATTTGCGGGTTCACAATCAGATGTTGAGGCCCCTCAGCAAGAGGCTATCAAAAGACGAATTCGCGGACAAGCCGGAAGCCCGGCAGTGGCTTCACCGCTGTATTGAAGGCCAGCCGCTCCGAGGTGATCCCATTTTCATGGAGGAAGACTTTGGCTCGAGAGGCATTGCCGGAGCCGACCACGGCGACAAGGCGGCCGCCGTCACTCAACTGCGCGAAGAGGGAATCAGGGACCGTCTCGACGGCGCCGTGGACGAAGATCACATCATATGGCGCGGCGGCCGCATGGCCCTTTTCAAGATCATCCGTGGCGATCGAGACGTTCAGGTAGCCGAGACGGGCAAGCGTTTCGGTCGCCTCGGAGGCAAGTGCGGCATCACTTTCGAGCGCCACGACCGAAGCGGCAAGCGTCGAAAGGATCGCCGACGCGTAACCCGTACCACAGCCTATTTCGAGAACCTTGTCGGTCTTGGTAACCGAAGCCAACTGCAGGAGCTTTGCCAGCGGCGATGGCTCCATCAGGTAGCGCCGTTCGGACGCGCCGCTTGCCGGCAGCTCGATATCTGTGTCGATATAGGCGAGCGGCTTCATCGCGGCAGGTACGAACTCTTCCCGCGGGACCGATAGAAATGCCGAGAGAACGGCATGCGACGTCACATCCGTGGTGCGGATCTGGTTATCGACCATCTTGATGCGTGCTGCTTCGAAATTCATCCTGCCTGCCCTCATGATCCGGATCGTCTTCCGGCGTTTGCGTGCTCTTTGCTCGCGCAGATAAAACAACCGGCAGCGCTCAGCCGACCGGGATTGGTCACGCTCATAAATCCGCGCCCCCGCCGTTTCAAGCTATGGAACGCAGTTCTTGCAAAAAAGCAAGCTTGGCGAAAGCGGGCAGTCATAATCTGACTTCCCGGCAAGAGGGAATCTGACTTCCCGGCAAGAGGGAAAATGTGCAGATTCTCAACATGCACCCGAATCATGGGGACGGGGGATAGAAGTGCAGACGAATTTTGGAAAATGACGCCTGCCCAATGCAAAGTTTGGGTTTCTTTCAGCCGCTTTGTTTTCTTCTTTCATAGTTCATCACGATGTATTCGCCGCCGACGCAATTTTCGACGAGCTGCGTTTTGGAACCAGTGCCTCGATCAATGGCAGCGGTACGCATGAGTCCGGTATCTTTCCCTCCACCACGATCTACTTTGATCCCCTGTTGAGCGGCAGCGCCGTGACGTGGCATCAATCACTTTTGGAGCCGAGGATCTATCTCGGCGCCTCGGTGGGAACCGGTGACGGCGTCGATCAGGTCTATGGCGGCCTCGCATGGACCGCAAATGTCACCAACAAGCTCTTCGTCGAACTCGGACTCGGCGGCACCGTCCACAATGGTGATTTGAACGACGACGGCACGAAGAGTCCGAAGCTCGGATGCCGGCTCCTGTTTCGCGAACAGGTCGCGGTCGGTTATCGGATAACGGACAGTTGGCAAATTCTCGCCACCGCCGACCATTCGTCGCATGCCAGTCGCTGCGACGGCCCCAATGATGGCCTCAGCCATGCCGGCTTGGCCATCGGCTACAAATTCTAACGCGCGCCCTCAGCCAGCCGGCGCAGCTTCCAGACCGACCAGTCCGATTTTGGTATAGCCCGCCCTCTGAATGAGGTTCATCACCGCCATCAGTTCACCGTAGTCGACGGCCTTGTCGGCGCGCAGCAGGATACGCGTCTGCGTGTTGCCCTCAGTGATACGGCTAAGCTCTGCGACGAAGTTGTCGCGACCCGTTTCCTCATTGCCGAGCGCCAGGGAGAGATCGGCCTTCAGGGTTACGAAAACGGGCTTGTCGTCGCGCTTGGCCGGCTGTGCCGCTGATTGCGGCAGATCGACCTTCATATCGACGGTGGCGAGCGGCGCCGCCACCATGAAAATGATCAGCAGCACGAGCATCACGTCGATAAAGGGCGTGACGTTGATCTCGCTGTTTTCCTCGAGGTCGCCGGCGACTTCGCTGATTTTGCTGGCCATGATCTTATCCGATCCGTGCGATGCCGGCGTCCGAATGCAGATGGCTTTCGGCCTTGCGCGGCATGAGACGGCGTGCCTGGCGGAAATCGAGGTCGCGGCTGACGAGCCGCTCGACCGCGGCGGAGGCATCGGCAAGGATCAGGCGGTAGCCGCTGATCGAACGGGCGAAATAGTTGTAGATGACCACCGCCGGGATGGCGGCGACAAGGCCGACGGCTGTTGCCAGCAGCGCTTCGGCAATACCCGGCGCAACGATCGCCAGATTGGTCGTCTGCGCCTGGCTGATGCCGATGAACGAATTCATGATGCCCCAGACCGTGCCGAAAAGCCCAACGAATGGCGAGATCGAGCCGATCGTTGCAAGAATGCCGGTGCCGCCGGCGATGCGCTTTCCGGCGCCAGCCTCGATGCGGGTGAGCTGTGAGGCCACGCGCTCCTTGACGCCCTGCGCCGATACCAGATCGAGAACCGCTTCCGATTTCGATAGTTCGTCATTTGCGGCAGCGACCATGCGGCCTGCCAGGCCTGACCTGCCAGACAGACTTTCGCCGACATCACGCAGAACCACCGCATCCGTCAGGACGCGAACCGCCCGCTTGACGCTTCGCTTGGCGGCGGCCAGTTCGAACATCTTGACGAGCAGGATCGCCCATGTGGCAACCGATGCCAGCGCGAGCGCACCCATCACGCCTTTAACGACGATATCCGCAGCAAGGAACATGCCGAACGGCGACAGGTCATGCGGCAGCACTGGGTTGGCGGATGTTGCCGTGTGCTCCTGGCTCTGCGGCATAGTGTCTGCATTGTCGGTTCGATCGACCGGCGCAACCTGGCTGACTTCGCCCGCAGGCGTTGCTTCAGCCGGCTGATGCGTCTCGGTCGCAACGGGAGCCGGGTTGTCCTGCGCGCGAAGCGGTCCAGCATTCGAGAACGCCAGCAGTACGGCCGCCAGCATCATCCATTTCGGCATTGCCCGGTTCGGCATGACCTATCCTTACCTTGTTCAATCGCCCTGCCACCCCACAGGAAAGAGATGGGAACGCAAATCCTGACGAAGGCGGAACGCCAGCGTCGTTCGCGGCTTCATACGACAGACTATGACGGAAACGCAAGAATTTGTGGAGTGTTTTAATCAAGAATAAGCACTCATTTATATATCGCGTAGGTACCGTGCGCTCGACGGTCGCGCCGTGCTCGGGCAGGCGCTCTCCAACACACTCAGGGAGCGTTGAACTCGCCGGTTCGCCAATCATAGGTCCTGTGGCGAACCCAGGGACGCTGGAGTTGATCCAAGGCAGTCACAACGCGCATCCCGGCCTTGCCATTCTGCAGGCCGGCATCGTCCGCGGAGACAGCAAAAATCTCGACGGCACCTGTTCGCCTCAGGCTTTGACCGCTGAGCAACATCGCGCCGGACCGGCAGTCGCGAAACTGCAGCATGAGCGATGTGACGATGATGTCGGCCTCATCGCAGGCTATGCCGACAAAGCGCGCATCTTCCACCGTGACGATTCGCCATCCCGCGCGCGCGGTTGCCGCACACCATTGTTTCGGCACGCAGGCGAAACGTCCCGGCGTGGTCTCTGCCAGCAGCTTGCGGATAGCCGCTCGCGCAGTGCCCTTGTCGATCGGTGACTTGTTTTTCGGTCCCTCAGCGGTTCCTGCCCTTTCGCGCGGCGCATCAGCGTCCTTGAGCGCGAGGTCGACGCGCTGCTGCGGCTTTTGATGCGCGTCCAGACGCAAGGCGCGCTGCCATTGCGAAAACACGAAGTCAGCCGGTTTGGTGCGGTTACTCGCCGCCTCGCCCTGTTCGATCATTGCGACCAGACGGCCATCTTCGGCGATCACGAGGTCCGGCCGCGGGCTCGTGCCACCCCATCCGGCCAGGAGCCCCGCGGCGATCACTACCATTCCCGACAAAGCGAGCCGTGTCCGCAACAGACAGGCGAGAATACCTCCGATCGCAATCAGCATGAAGGCGCTGTCCGGCACCCGGCCGGTCGTCACTTCGCCGCCCCAGGACGACACCATGTTGGCGATGGAAATCACCCAGTCCAACCCCTGCCCCATGACAAGCAACGGATAGCGATCCAGGCCGAAAGGCATCAGCAGCATGGCAAGCAGCGCGAACGGCATCACCAGAACGCTGATCACGGGCATGGCAAGGATGTTGCCGACCAGACCATAGGCCGCAAGACGATGGAAGTGCCCCGCGGAGTAGATCATTGTCGAGAGGCCGCCGATGAAGGAACTGAGCAGCAACCCGGCGAAAAATCCGCCGGCAGCTTTGAGAGGTCCGGCCGTGTGGTTGCCGGACACCGCTTCGCGGCCCGGCCGCTCCCGCCAATGTCCATAACCCGCCACCAGGCCCAACGTTGCGGCAAAGGACATCTGGAATCCCGGCCCCGTCACCGCCGACGGCGTGATCATCAAAATGATCAGCGCCGACATCGCCACGTTGCGCAGGCTGATCGATGGCCGGTCGAAGAAGACGGCAACCAGCATGATCGAAATCATGATCCACGATCGCACCGCCGAAACGGCACCGCCGGAGATAAGAATATAGACAAACACCATGATCAGGGCACCAGCAGCCGCCAGCTTCTTGATCGGAAACCGGTGTGCAAGCCCGGGGATAAGGCTCAGAAACGTTCGCGCGCCGATCAGAAACGTGCCGGCCGCCAGCACCATGTTCAGGCCGGAAATGGCGAGCACATGTGCCAGCCCCGCCTCCCGCAACGCCTCGATCGTCGGACGACTGATCGCGCGCTCTTCCGCCGTCACCAAGGCCGCGGCGATTGCCCCTGCATCGCCCCCGATCGTGCTGCGGATGCGCGCACCGACCGTTTCGCGCATTCGCGCGATCGCCTCCTGCGCGAGAACCGGCCAAGTCGCGATCTGGCCTCGGGCGATTCTTTCCGGCATAGCCGCGACCGCTGCCGGTTTGCCGTAGAAATATCCGACCGCGCCAATGCCCTTGAAATAGCTGTCGAAGGCAAAATCGTTGAGACCGGGAAGAACCGGACCGGATGGCGGAGAAAGCCGCGCCTTGCCCTCGATCCCGCCACCGATTTCGACCGGCGTTGCGCGGCTTCGAGAGAGGAGCGTCACCATGGCGGGCGCCCGCTTCAAAGCGGGATGCGAGGTTTGGGCTACATTGACAGTATAGCGCCAGTACCCTTGGTCGGTGGTCTCTCGGGCAGTGATCGTGCCGCGAACGACGGTCGTAACCGGCGTGTCCAGCAACAGCGTGTTCTTCCGGACCGTCTCGCCCGCCGCCAGAACCATGCCGGCAAGAAACAGGGTGGCAAGAAGGGCGACGATGCGCCAAACACTCGGCCGAAGCAGGAACGCTGCCATGCCAAAAATGCACATCAGCAGTGCAGTTTTGAGAAAGCCCGGCGTTTGAGCGAAGGAAAACCACGCTAGCGCGCCCAGACCGAGAAACACCGGCGCAAACAGGAAGACATGGCCAAAGGCCTGCTCTTCCTCCACCGCACGCCGAAACGCGGCGCGCCATTTCGTTCGCCGGAACCGGACGCGTATAGCCAAGGGAAGGGAGACATGGAGCTCGTGACCACCGGTTTTCAGCGGTTCGTGAATTATTTCAGGAACTTGCGTGGTGGTTTCGAGCGCGCCGGCTTGAGCGCCGCGAAATCGCGTACGCGATGCCACAATCGGCCCCTGTCCTTCACCCATGGACGCTATTCCATCCGCGTCAGCCCGATTTTCACTGTGCAACCGCGGACGTTGAAATGCAACCTTTGAGATTTTCGCACAAAAAACAGGCACAGCCTCAATGCCGTTTGAAACGGTTATTTTTCAGGGCCATTATCTCATTGGACATATTGGCGGAACATGTAATTATTGCGTCGCCATATGCCTATTTTTGCATCGCACAATTTGCCTTTCGTTCAACTTGGCAGCCGTGTGTAAATCGGGTAGCACATGGTCGGCGTTAATATCTGCGGCATAATTGTGTGCCAATTTGCTGCAAACGGAGGATCCCCATGACAGGAAAAAGCGCAGTCGTCACAGTCGACAACAAAACGGTAGAGTTACCGGTGCGATCGGGGTCGATAGGTCCGGATGTGGTCGATATCGGCACGCTCTACAAGCAGACCGGTCAGTTCACCTACGATCCCGGTTTCACCTCGACGGCATCGTGTGAATCGAAGATCACCTATATTGACGGGGATCAGGGCGTCCTCCTGCATCGCGGCTATCCGATCGAACAGCTCGCCGAACACGGCGATTTCCTCGAAGTCTGCTACCTGCTGCTCTACGGTGAATTGCCGACGGCCGCCCAGAAGAAGGACTTCGATTATCGGGTTACGCACCACACCATGGTGCATGAGCAGATGTCCCGCTTCTTCACCGGCTTCCGCCGCGACGCCCACCCGATGGCCGTCATGTGCGGCTGTGTCGGAGCCCTGTCGGCGTTCTATCATGACTCGACCGACATTACCGATCCGCATCAGCGCATGGTCGCCAGCCTGCGCATGATCGCCAAGATGCCGACGCTTGCTGCGATGGCCTACAAGTACCATATCGGCCAGCCCTTCGTTTATCCGAAGAACGACCTCGATTATGCGTCGAACTTCCTGCGCATGTGCTTTGCCGTGCCGTGCGAAGATTATGTCGTCAATCCGGTGCTGTCACGCGCCATGGACCGCATCTTCATCCTGCATGCCGACCACGAGCAGAACGCCTCGACCTCGACGGTTCGCCTCGCCGGCTCGTCGGGCGCCAATCCGTTCGCCTGCATTGCGGCCGGCATCGCGTGCCTCTGGGGTCCGGCCCACGGCGGCGCCAACGAAGCGGCGCTCAACATGCTGTCGGAAATCGGCACGGTCGACCGTATTCCGGAATTCGTCGCCCGCGCCAAGGACAAGAACGATCCGTTCCGCCTGATGGGCTTCGGCCACCGCGTCTACAAGAACTATGACCCGCGCGCCAAGATCATGCAGAAGACGACGCATGAGGTCCTGGCCGAGCTTGGTCACAAGGACGATCCGCTGCTCGAAGTGGCGATGGAACTCGAGCGTATCGCTCTGACGGACAGCTACTTCATCGAGAAGAAGCTCTATCCGAACATCGACTTCTACTCGGGCATCACGCTGAAGGCGCTGGGCTTCCCCACGACCATGTTCACCGTGCTGTTCGCGCTTGCCCGCACGGTCGGCTGGATCGCCCAGTGGAACGAGATGATCGAGGACCCGGAACAGCGCATCGGCCGTCCGCGCCAGCTCTATATCGGCGCGCCGGAGCGCGACTATGTCCCGGTATCCAAGCGCTGAGCTGCAGCAAACCGACTATGAAGAAGGCCCGGTCAGAAATGGCCGGGCCTTTTTGTGTGTAGAACTTCGAGAACGATCCGGGCGGCGGACTCACCGGGTGGCTTTTCTGTCGCCATACGCTGCCAGACCGTTCGGTAGCCGGACAGCATGGCCTCGCGTTCCGGCGTGGCGGTGGTCAGGCGTTCCATCCAACGCGCCAAGGCGCCAGGCCGGATGGCTTCGTTCAGATATTCCGGAACGACCGGATAATCCGCCACGAGATTGGGAATGGCGGCCGTCCATATCTTGATTCGCTTGTGCATCAGCCGAATGATCCAGTCAGCCTTATAGGCCGAAATCACCGGTATGCCGGCCAGCGCCAGTTCAAGAATGACGGTGCCGGAAGCCGCGATTGCTGCGTCGGCCTCAGCGAAAGCCTGCCACTTGGCGGCCGGCCCGACGGTGATTTCCGGCTTGAAGGCCCACGACGCCGTAATCTGCCGCACCAAACCTTCCTGTTTCGGAACGGTCGGCAGCAGGAACTGCATGTCCGGATGACGGCTGCGAAGCTCCTTGGCCGTCTCGCCGAAATCGGGCAGCAGGCGGGTAATCTCACTGGCGCGCGACCCCGGCAGCAAGAGGCAAGTTGCGGGCGCCATCCCCGCTTTTGCGTCGTGTTTCTCCACCTGTCGCGCTCGAACCTGCAGGACATTCGCGTCGCTTGCCAGCCGGTGACCGACATAGGTCGTCGGCGGTCCCCCGAGGCTCCGCATGACCTCGGGCTCGAACGGAAGCACGGCAAGCACATGGTCGACGTAAGGCCGCATGCTGACAGCGCGCTCGGATTTCCATGCCCAGACGCTCGGGCAGACATAGTTGACAATCGGCAGGTCCGGCAAAGATTTACGGACAATTCTTGCCACGCGGTGGGTGAAATCCGGGCTGTCGATGATAACGAGGATATCGGGTTCTGAGGCAATGATCGCCTGTGCCGTCTGGCGAATGCGCAAAATGAGCTTCGGCAATTTCGCCAGCACCTGCGAAATGCCCATGATAGAAAGCTCGGAATAGTCGAACAGCGATTTCAGGCCTTCCGCTTCCAACCCCTCGCCGCCAACACCGACAACGGACAGATCGCCGCCAACGAGGGGGCGTAACGCCTTGACCAGATCAGCCCCAAGCAGGTCGCCGGAAACCTCACCGGCAATAACAGCAAGCTTGAGATCGCCGTTGCTCATCGCGAGTCTCGCAGAAATGCGCGATCGATTCCGGTGACGAAGATGTCGGCCTCGTTCGCCTGTGAAATCGTCGCCAATCGCTCGAGCACCAGCGCACGCCCCGCCTCGATGGCAATGCCGGCAAGCCCGGCAGCCCGGGCCCCTTCGATCGTCGATGCGCCGATCGAAGGCAGATCGGCGCGCAGATCCTGCTGCGGCTTGCAGAGCTTGACCAGAACACCGCGCCGGCGGGTCGAAATCCGTCCCTCGGTCCTCAGTGCCGCAACACGGGCAAGCATCGCATCCGTTCCCTCCGGCCCCTCGAGAGCAACCACGCGCCCGCCGACAGCGACCGCGCCCTGCCCGACATCAAGCCTGCCGAGCGCGACCGCGGCGGCGGCGGCAACTTCGATATCCTTCCAATCGTCCTGGTCCGGTTCGATTGCGCCGAGCGGCCCGGTTTCCGCCAGCAGTTCCGGAATGATGTCCTGCACGCCGATGACGCGGGCGCCGCTTGCCTCGATGAGTTCAATGGCCATTTTCAACACCGCATCATCGCCGCCGGACAGCAGTGTTTTCAGCACACCCGGCACCTTGGCGAGCGTCTTGAATGTGGGCTTGATGTCACGCCATTCCGGGCGACGGCGAACGGCACCGGACAGGACGACACGGTCGATCCCCTCGGTGCGGAAGACCGCGCTGATCGCCTTGAAATTGCCGATCCCCAGGAACTGGTGATCGAAATCAGACCAGTCCAGTCCTGTCTCGTTGCTGAGCGCGATGATGTACGGATTTTCGCCTCTCGCCTGCGCGGCTTCGGCCACATGATGGGGCAGCATGCCGCCACCGGCGATGATGGCCAGCCTTCCGCGAGTTTCCGGCCGGCTGTCGATAGCCATCACGCTCAGCCTTTTTTACCCCGGCTTGGCGATGACAGAGCACGGTCGCTCTCGACCGCGATGAAATCGAGAATTTCCATGGCCGGCGCGCAATCGGCGTAGTCCGCGCGAATGGCTGCAGCATTGGCACGAATGGATTCAGGGCCTTCGAAAATCTGCTTGTAGGCGCGGCGAACCTCGTGGATCTTCGCCTTCTCGATGCCGGCCCGCGTCATTCCGACGACGTTCAGACCGCTTAGAACACCGGGATTTCCGTTGAGCATGCCATAGGGGATGAGATCGTAGCTGACGGCCGAGAGACCGCCGACAAAGGCTTGCCGTCCAATACGGGTGAACTGGTGGACTGCCGAACCGCCGCCAAGAATGACGCGGTCTTCGACCGTCACATGCCCTGCCAGCATGACATTGTTGGACAGGATGATGTTGTTGCCCAAACGGCAGTCATGCGCGACATGCGCATAGGCAAGGAAAAGGTTGTTGTCGCCGATGATCGTCGCACCACCATGCTCGACGGTGCCGGTATTCATCGTCACGCCTTCGCGGATCGTGCAGTTTTCACCGACCGTCAGCGTCGTGTCGACGGCGCTGTGGTGCACGCTCTGCGAATCGCCGCCGATCACAGCGGACGGAAAGATTTTCGATCCCTTGCCGACCGTCGTGCGCCCAAGCACGACCACGTGGCTGATCAGTTCGACGTTGTCTGCGAGCACGACCTTCGGGCCGACATGGCAGAATGGCCCGACAACGACGTTGTCGCCGATCACCGCTCCGTCTTCGACAACCGAGAGCGGATGGATCTTCGCAGTGGCTGCAATCATGGTCAGGCGTCTTCCTTGCTGATAATCATCGCGCCGATATCAGCTTCCGCGACAAGTTGCCCGTCAACTTTTGCATCACAATGAAATTTCCAGATATTGCCGCGCTGCTTCTGCTTGACGACATGGAACTCGACGCGATCGCCCGGCACGACCGGCTTGCGGAAGCGGGCATTGTCGATCGTCATGAAGTAAACCAGATTGCTGCCGTCGCCGGTCTTGCGGGCACAGATGGCGCCGGCCGTCTGGGCCATCCCTTCGATAAGCAGGACGCCCGGCATGATCGGCTGTTCGGGGAAATGGCCTGTGAAGTGCGGCTCATTGGCCGTCACGTTCTTGATACCGATCGCCGAATTGTCGCCGTCGATCTCGATTATGCGGTCAACCAGCAGGAACGGATAGCGATGAGGAAGCAGCTTCAAGATTTCCCGGATATCGGCCGTACCGAGAACGGTCGTTCCTGCTTCACTCATTGTTGCCTCCCGATTTCTTTTGTCTGTTGTGCACCCGTGCCGTGATCTCAGCGACGTCGCGAAGGAAATCGCGCATAGGGCGCGCTGGTATCCCGCCGTAACGCTCATTTGGGGGAACATCCGAGGCGACGCCGCTCATGGCGGCAATCTGGGCCCGGTCACCGATTTTGATATGGCCATTCACAGCTGCTGCACCGCCGATCATCACCCCATCACCAACGATGGTACTGCCGGCGATGCCGACCTGGCTGACGATGCCGCAATGCCGGCCGATGCGGACATTGTGGCCGATCTGAACCTGGTTATCGATCTTGGTGCCTTCGCCGATGACGGTGTCGTCCATCGTGCCACGATCGATCGTCGTGTTCGCGCCAATCTCGACATTGTCCTGGATGATGACGCGGCCGATCTGGACGATCTTGATCATTCCGCCTTTCGGGCCCGGCGCATAGCCGAAACCGTCCTGGCCAATGCGGGCGCCGGGATGGATGATGACGTTGTTTCCAACGAGCGCACACAGGATGCTCGCGCCGGCGGAAATCGTACAGTCCCGTCCGATTCGCACGCCAGGTCCGATCACGACCCCTGCGCCGATCCGCGTCCCCTCACCGATTTCGGCGCCTGCACCGATCACGGCCATCGGCTCGACCTCGACATTCGGCTCCAGCCGCGCCTGCGGATCGATAACCGCCGCAGCGGAAATTCCGGCCTGCGAAAGGTTGCGCGACGGACGCATTGCCGTTTCATGCAGATAGGTCCCCGCTAAAGCGAAAGCCGTGTGCGGATGCGCGGTCAGCAAAACCGGGATATGAGGGGGAACGAGTGGTGCGATGGTCTTGTCGCAGACGATTGCGGTCGCCTGGCAGGTTTCCAGTTCATCGCGGCTCTTGCGGGACAACATATAGCAAATGTCGCCCTCCTTTGCCCGATAGACGGGAGCAACCGACCGGGCAAGCCGGTCGGCAGAACTCTTGTCTTCAAGGGTCGCGCCGATTTGGTCCGCCAGATCGCTCAGGCGAACCCCCTCATGCGGTGGGAAGAACCAGTTATATTCCATGGCCAACACTCCAGAACAGTTTTGGCAGGCAGTTCTGGACTGCAAGGATCAGAAGGAGGACGAGATACCGAACTTGAGGTTCTGAACCCTGTCGAAATCTTCCTTGGCAACCGGGATTGCGTAGTCGATGCGCAGCGGACCGAAGGGCGATGCCCAGAGCAAACCGAGACCAACGGACGCCCGAAGCGAGCTTTCGGTACCGCGAACCCCGTCGGCTGCGGTCACGTCCACATCGTTGCCGTAAAGCGTACCGGCATCGGCGAACACAGCACCGCGGAAGCCTGCGTCGCGTGCAACGAACGGCAGCGGGAAGGTCGCCTCGGCAGAGGCTGTGAAGTAGGTCGTTCCGCCGATGGCATCGCCATTCGCCGCCCGCGGGCCGACACCGTTGCGTTCGAAGCCGCGGATATCGTTGCTGCCCAACTGGAACTGGTCGAACACTTCCATCTTGCCACCGGTGTTGAACATATGGCCGGCACCCCCAGCCAACGACGCGATGATATCGGCGTCGTCGTTCACCGTGTAGTACCACTTGAACTTGCCGGTCAGCTTGTAGAAATCAGACGTTCCGCCGAGGCCCGCATATTCCTGCGTGGCCGAAGCCAGGATGCCTTCATGCGCCTGCTGCGCATCATCGAGTGAGTTATACGTCAGCGTCTGCGAAACCGAAGACCGCGTCCAGGGCGAGCCATTGACGGCACGATCGTACGGGCTCGAAAGATCATCCGTATCGCCGTGATAATCCATCTGCGTAAAGTTGTAGCGCAGCGTCGTCGACAGCCTTTCCGTAATCGGCGCAGTTACGCGCAGGCTGAAACCGCTGTCCTCATAGCTGTAGTTGTCGTCGTCATAGTCGTTTTCGTTCTGGAAGACATCGAAACCAGCGGCCAGACGATAACCGAGGAAGTAAGGCTCGGTGAACGAGACGTTGTAGGTCCGACTGTCCTCACCACGCCCGGCGGCCAAGCGAATATATTGGCCGCGGCCGAGGAAGTTCTTTTCTTCGATCGAGGCTTCGACGAGGAAGCCGCCGCCGCTGCCGGCCGAATAGCCCGCACCGATGCCGAACGAACCGGTCGACTGGTCCTGCACGTCAACGACGATGACGACACGGTCGGCCGCACTACCCGGCTGCGTGCTGATGTTGACGGAGGAGAAATAACCGAGCGCGTCAAGGCGGCGCTTGGCGGTCGCAATCATCTCCTGATTGAACGCGTCGCCTTCACTCACGTCGAATTCCCGACGGATGACGTAGTCGCGCGTACGGGTGTTGCCGCGGATTTCGATGCGTTCGATATAGGCACGCTCGCCCTGATCGACCAGATAATCGACGGCGATCGTCCGGTTGCCGAAATCACGGTTGCCGCGCGGGGTTACGCGCGCGAACGGATAGCCTTGCGCCGCGACACGCTTGGAAATCGCAGAAATGCTTTCCTGAACGTCCTTGGCCTTATAGACCGAACCTTCCGAGGTCTGCACCAGACCCTTCAATTCTTCCGCATTCACGCCTTCGACGGTCGATTCGACATTGACCGGTCCGAAATCGTAGCGCTCGCCCTCTTCGACGGTGATCGTCACCGTGTATTCATTGCTGGATTCATCCAGCGACGCGTCCGAGGAAACGACGCGGAAATCCGCATAGCCGCGATTGTAGTAGAACTGGCGCAGCAGTTCCTCATCCGCGCGCAACTTGTCGGCGTTGTAGACATCCTTGCGGTTCAGGAAGGAGAAGATACCCGACTCCTTCGTCGCGATCACCGCCTGAAGACGACCGTCGCCGTAGGCGTTGTTGCCGACGAAATTGATCTGCTTGATCTTGGTGCGATCGCCTTCGTTGATGACGAAAGCGAGATTGACGCGACCTTCCGCGATCGGAACAACCTGCGTTGTCACCGTGACGTCGTTACGGCCCATGGCCGCATAGGCATCCTTGATGGCCTGAATATCGGATTCCGCCGTTGCCTCGCTGTACGGGCCGAGCGACCGCGTACGAACGACAGCCTGCAGCTTTTCGTCCTTGATCTTGCGGTTACCGTTGAAAACAACCTGATTGACGAGCTGGTTTTCGCTCACGGTGACAACAAGCGTGCCGCCGGAGATATTGATGCTGACGTCGGAGAAATAGCCGGTTGAATAGAGCCGCTTCACGGAAGAATCGATATCAGCATTGCTGAAGCTCTTGCCGGGAACGATGGTAATGTTTGCGCGGACGGTCTCCGGGCTGACGCGAGTGGCGCCGCGGACTTCCACGCGGCTGATCGTTGCGGCTTCTGCGACAGATGCACTTGCAAGCGTTACAATGCCAGTCCCCGATGCGACAATCCCAGTAGACAGCGCAACCGCCGACACCGCGTTCAAAAATCTTGAACCAGCTTTCATAAACCTTACCTTCTTCCCAATGCCCCGCAGCGAACTCGTACCGACTCCGGTCACGGTTGCCGTTTTAACCGCTTTTCCCATACAAGCAAGGGAGCTCGTTAATTTCTATTTACTTCAATTGAAACCGTGTCCTAACGGCCACTACGGAATTGCTTTATCGTAAACAATTCCTTTCAATCAACCCATTGAATTCCCACTGACGTTAAACGCCCCTCGAATGGCCGCAGGTCCGCGCGAGCCTCGAATTCCTAACCAAGAAGCGAGCTTATGTCGTTCCACGTGGCGAAAACCATCAGCATCAGAACCATGGCAAACCCGATGCGGAAAGCGATGTCCTGCGCCCCCGGTCCGACAGGTTTTCCACGGACGGCTTCCACCGCATAAAACATCAGATGGCCGCCATCAAGTACGGGAACGGGCATAAGATTGAGAAGTCCAATGGAAACTGAAAGTACTGCCGCCAGCTGCAGGACGGCAGCGACGCCGATGGTCGCCATCTGGCCGGAGGCCTGCGCAACCCGGATCGGCCCACCAAGCTGGTCGGCCTTCATCCGGCCGGTAACGAGATTGGCCAGATAATTGAAGGTGCCGGTGACGATGTGCCAGCTCTCGATCACCCCCTGCCCGACGGCCTCGATCGGGCCGAAGTGTTGCAGGCGGAAATTGCCGGTTTCCTGGTTCGTCAGGATACCGATGATTCCCAGCTCCATCTTGTTGCCGAACTGATCGGTAATCTCGGTGCGCTGGGGCACCATCGGCAGATCCAGCAGCTCGCCCTTGCGCTTGATCTGGATGGTGATCGGCGTTTCCGGGCGGACGCTGACATAGCGGCGCACGTCGTCGAAGGTCGTTACCGGCGTGCCGTCGATGGAGACGAGCAGGTCGCCGGGCAGCACACCAGCCTGGGCGGCTGCACTGTTTTCCTTGACTTCCGCCACGACCGGATCTGCTACAGGCTTGCCGTAGATGGAGAAAAGCACGGCGAATATCGCGATCGCCAGGATGAAGTTGGCAATTGGGCCCGCGGCGACAGTGACAGCGCGTTTCCAAAGCCTGGCACCCAGAAAGGTCCGATTCCGATCCTCGGTCGAGTATTGGTCAAGGCGGCTGTAGTCCGGAACGCTCGCAGCATCCTCATCGCCGAAGAACTTCACATAACCGCCGAGTGGAATGGCACAAACCTTCCAGCGGGTTCCGTGTTTGTCGGTATAGCCGAGCAGTTCCGGGCCGAAACCGACGGAAAAGGCGAGGATACGGATACCGGACCACCGACCGGCGAGATAGTGGCCCATCTCGTGCACGAAGACGATCAGCGTCAAAACCAGCAGGAACGGCACGATATAGCCGAGAATAAAGTGAAGCACATCGGCCAAGTAAGCCATGTCATCCCCCGATCAGGTATGCGGCGCCACTCAAGGCCCCAGCAGGATTGCCCCCATGGGCGCATTTTGTCCACCGGCAGTCATGACTTGCACCAAGACAAATAGAAGCGCGGCAAAACAGGCAAAAACAAGTCCGTCGACACGATCCATGACGCCGCCATGACCGGGAATGAGCCTGCTCGAATCCTTCACACCGAATCGGCGCTTGATATAGGATTCAAAGAGATCGCCCATCTGGCTGGCGACGGACAGGGCGAGCGCCAGCAACGGAATACGGGCGTCGTCCAGAGAAAAATGGCTGAGGAACACCGCGACACCCGCTATCACGCCGGAAACCGCCCCTCCGATCGCACCCGACCAGGTCTTTCCGGGCGAAATGCGCGGCGCGAGCTTTGGACCGCCGATCGCCCGGCCGGTGAAATAGGCGAGAATATCCGTCGCCCAGACGACCGCGAAAATGAAGATCATCGCGACAAGGCCGATATCACTGTCGCCCCGGATCGCCGAGAGCGAGATGCCGGTAAGACCGGAATAGATGATGCCGCCCGGCAGCCACCAGCTGCCGCCGCGCAGAGCGACCCAAATGGCGCCTGCAACGGCAAAGGCTGCCAGAGCAAGCAACGTCAGTTGCGCATTGTCGAACAGGATGAGAGCGGCGATCGCCACCTGCGAAAGCCAGCCGAAGGCATTGCCCTGAAAATCGCGCTCGGCAAGCCGGGTGATCGTCGACCATTCATAATAAACGAGGAGCGCGATGGTGACGGAGAGCAATTGGAAGACGGTTCCACCGGCCCAGGTGGCGCCAAGCGTCACAGCAGCCAGGACAATGCCGGAAACGATGCGCAGTTGCAGCTCTTTTTGCATCAGGAGCCAACTGCCAACGTCGGCTGCGACAGTCCGCCAAAGCGTCTTTCCCGGCCGGCATAGGCCTTCAGCGCATCCAGGAAAACCTCGCGGCTGAAATCCGGCCAGAGTTCGGGAATGAACAGAAGTTCGGAATAGGCCGCCTGCCAGAGCAGGAAGTTCGACAGACGCTCTTCGCCACTGGTGCGCAAGATAAGGTCCGGATCAGGGATGCCGGCCGTGTCGAGTCTGCTCGCGATGCGCTCCGGCGTGATCTGGTCGGCCGTCAGCCGTCCTTGCGCGACATCGACCGCCAGAGCCTGCATGGCACGGGTCATTTCATCGCGAGAACCGTAATTGAACGCGATGACGAGCGTGATGCCGGTATTGTTGCGCGTCGTATCCTCGGCCTCGATCAGCAACGGCAGAATATCACCACGAAGATTGGTCTTGTCGCCGATCACCCGGATGCGAACGTTCTGCCGGTGCAGATCCGCAAGATCGCGCCGGATGAAGGCCTTCAGCAGTCCCATCAGGTCCGAGACCTCCGCCTCCGGCCGGCTCCAGTTTTCAGATGAGAAGGCAAACAGTGTCAGATAACGGACGCCCACCTCGCCAGCGGTCCGCACCGCCTCACGGACGGCTTCTACACCCTTGCGATGCCCCATCGTGCGGGGAAGCCCCCGTGAATTGGCCCACCGTCCGTTGCCATCCATGATGATGGCAACGTGCGTGGGAACATTTCTAATCAATGGGTTCGACATCGGCAGCCCGGAAAAACAGAGACTCGGAAAAGGGCAGTCTAGACTTGCATGATTTCCTTTTCCTTGTCGGCGAGCAAGCGGTCGATGTCGGAAATCATCTCGTCGGTTATTTTCTGGACCTTTTCCGACTGGCTGCGGCTCACGTCCTGGCCGATGTCGCCATCCTTTTCGGCTTTTTTCAAGCTGTCCATGCCGTCGCGACGAACGTTACGCACCGCGATCTTCGCCTTCTCGCTGTAATCATGCGCCACTTTCACCAGAGACTTGCGGCGCTCTTCATTGAGCTCCGGCAAGGGAATGCGCAAATTCTGCCCGTCAACGATCGGATTGAGGCCGAGATTCGATTCCCGGATCGCACGATCAACAGCGCCGACCATCGACTTGTCCCAGATCGAAACGCCGAGCATACGCGCTTCCGGAACAGTGATGTTGGCGACCTGGTTCAGCGGAACGCGCGAACCATAGGCTTCAACCATAACCGGATCGAGAACATTGGCGGATGCACGACCGGTGCGCAGCGATGCAATGTCGTGCTTGAAAGCAGCGATGGCACCGTCCATGCGGCGCTTCAGATCACTCAGGTCAATACCTTCACTCATGGATCAAACTCCCGTTTTATCGCGGTGGCATGGCCACCACCCTGCATTGCTCAATTGTCTGTTACGATGGTAGCGCGACCGCCGCCCGTCAAGATTTCTGCGAAGCCGCCCTTCTCATGGATCGAGAACACGATGATCGGAATGCTGTTTTCGCGCGCAAGCGCCACCGCTGCAACATCCATGACAGCCAAGCCTCGTTCCAGAACTTCGCTGTGCGTCAAGCGGTCGAAACGCGTCGCGGTCGGATCCTTCTTCGGGTCGGCGGTGTAGATGCCGTCAACCTGCGTTCCCTTGAAGATCGCCTCCGCCCCCATTTCGGCTGCACGCAGCGCAGCCGCAGAATCGGTGGTGAAGAACGGATTGCCGGTGCCGCCGGCAAAGATCACCACGCGGCCGAGCGACAGATGATAAAGCGTCGCGCGCTGCGAGAAGCTTTCGCAGATTTCCGGCATGGCAATTGCCGAGAGCACCACGGTGTCGATGTCGAGCTTGCGCAGCGACGTCGCCAGGGCCAGCGCGTTGATCACCGTTGCCAGCATGCCCATATGGTCGCCGGTTACCCGGTCGCCGCCCTTGGATGCCACGGCGACCCCACGAAAAATGTTGCCGCCGCCAACGACGACGCCCACTTCCACTCCCATGGCGCGCGCTTGCGCAATGTCCGAGGCGATCCGATCGGCAACGGCGACATCGATGCCGAAGCCCTGGTTCCCCATGAGCGCTTCGCCCGAAGCTTTCAGCAGCACGCGTTTGAAGAGAGGTTTGGCCGACATCGTCACTCCTGTCCAAGAAGGCACACCCATGCGAGATGGTGCGTAAAACTGATCTTTCACCCCCGCGCGGCCGATATCACCCCGGATGATTCCGAGGGAGCCTGCGCCAATGGGATGATGATGCCGGATACACGAAGGGCACCGCGTTGTCACGCGATGCCCCCCGGTTTTCCCAATCAGGATGAAGAAATCAACCCTTGGCGACGGCTGCCACTTCAGCGGCGAAGTCGCTTTCTTCCTTCTCGACGCCTTCGCCGAGAAGAAGACGGGCCATGCCGACAACTTCGATCGGTGCGCCAACGGCCTTTTCAGCTTCCTTGACGGCGGCTTCGACGGTCAGGTCGGGGTTCATGACGAAAGCCTGCGAGAGAAGAGCGACTTCTTCGAAGAACTTGCGCATGCGGCCTTCAACCATCTTTTCGATGATGTTGTCCGGCTTGCCGGAAGCTCGGGACTGCTCGATGAAGATCGCGCGCTCGCGGTCGGCAACGGTCGCATCGACCTCGGTCGAACGGATGGCCAGCGGGTTGGTGGCGGCGATGTGCATGGCAACCTGGCGGCCGATGGCGTTCAGCGCGTCCTTGTCGCCGGTCGACTTCAGCGCGACGAGAACGCCGAGCTTGCCGAGGCCGTCTGCAACGGAGTTGTGAACGTAGGTGGCGACGACACCGTCCTCGACCGACAGCAAAGCAGAACGGCGCAGCGCCATGTTTTCGCCGATCGTGGCGATTGCATCGGTGATGCTTTCAGCAACGGACTTGCCGGTCGCCGGATAGTTGGCAGCGGAAATCGCCTCGACCGAGCCATCGGTCCCGACGGCGACGCCGGCAACGCCGCGGACGAGGTCCTGGAAGGCATCGTTGCGGGCAACGAAGTCGGTTTCCGAGTTGAGTTCGATGACGACGGCCTTGGTGCCGTTGCTGGCAATGCCGATCAAGCCTTCGGCAGCTGCACGGCCGGACTTCTTGTCGGCCTTGGCAATGCCCTTGGCGCGCAGCCAGTCGATCGCGGCTTCCATGTCGCCATTGGTTTCGCCGAGTGCCTTCTTGCAATCCATCATGCCTGCGCCGGTCTTTTCGCGCAGTTCCTTCACCATTGCTGCAGTAATGCTCATCTTTTTTGCCTCTTCGTTTGTTCGGCTGGTCCGCAAGCCAGAATGCCGGCGCGATACCAGGAGGATGTGGCAGGGCATGACCCCTGAATGTGACATCGTGATGAAAGCTTCATCCCGATGATGCGCATCATAAAAGCCAGTGTCCTTGGGGTTGGCCCGATGCAAAAGAACAAGGCCGTTCACTTCTTCAGTCGTAAACGGCCTTGCCCTGATTTTATCTAGAGGAGCGGCGGGAAGATCCCACCGTCCGGCCCGATCAGGCTTCGGCGGCTTCTTCGAGAGCCGGCTCGATCGGCAGTTCGGCGGAGGCGCCAAGGTCGCGACCGGACGAGCTCTGCTGACGGGCGATCCCATCAAGAGCAGCACGGGAGATCAGATCGCAATAGAGCGAGATCGCACGCGAAGCGTCGTCGTTGCCGGGGATCGGGAAATCGATCTGGTCCGGGTCGCAGTTCGAATCGATGATAGCGACAACCGGGATGCCAAGGCGCTTGGCTTCGTCGATGGCGATCGATTCCTTGTTGGTGTCGATGATGAACATCAGATCCGGCACACCGCCCATGTCGCGGATACCGCCGAGGGCGCGGTTCAGCTTTTCGCGTTCGCGCTCAAGGTTCAGACGTTCCTTCTTGGTGAAGCCAGAAGCTTCCGAGCTGAGGATTTCGTCGAGCTTGCGCAGGCGCTGGATCGAGTTCGAAATCGTCTTCCAGTTGGTCATCATGCCGCCGAGCCAGCGGGCGTTGACGTAGTACTGGGCCGAACGCTTGGCAGCGTCAGCGATGATTTCGGACGCCTGGCGCTTGGTGCCGACGAACAGAACGCGGCCGCCCTTGGCAACCGTGTCGCTGACGACCTGCAGGGCGCGCGACAGCATCGGCACGGTCTGTGCAAGGTCGATGATGTGAACGTTCGAACGATCGCCGAAGATGTACGGCTTCATTTTCGGGTTCCAGCGATGAGTCTGGTGACCGAAGTGAACACCAGCTTCCAGAAGCTGGCGCATGCTGAAATCAGGCAATGCCATGCCTTTTTCTCCTTTTCCGGTTGAACCTCCGCAAGGCAAACAGCACCTTCTTCGAAGGCGCCACCGGGTGGAACTGCCCGGATTTCTCCCGGACGGTCCCAAACCTCACGTGTGGAATGCGGTGGCCTTACCCCCTGCTGCCCGATAAATCAAGGGTAAAGGCGTAAAATATCGGAGGGCAGCATGTCAGGGCTCTATTTGCAGTCACCCTGTTTGAAGACTTCGAGATCGGCCAGTTTGCCGGTCAGCACGAAGTCGCCATAGTCCATCGTCAGATCGCGGGTGATGCCGTTTTCATAGAGCTTGAACTCCATGCGGTAGATCGGCAGCGCGTCACCGGTCATGTCGTCATTGAAATAGGAGATGGTCACCGGCCAATAGGGCTTGGAAGCCATGGCGCCGGCTTTACCGGCGTCGCCGTCATCGGCAACCGGGTTTCGCTGTTTGCCCACCATTGTGGTGGTGATCAGCGTCTTGTCGCCCGAGTCGGAACCGTCGAAGATGCGGGATTCGAACAGGGTATCCCCCTTCTTTGCCCGATCGATGACCTCCAGCATGTGCTCGGTCGGAAACAGGCTCTGGGCGAGATCGACCTGACGCTTGTCCGGCGAAGTCAGATCGACCTTCACGCCTTGGTCAGCCTCGTGGGCGGAGCCGCGCACTTCCTTGTCCAGCTTCTCGTCGGTAAACGAACGCGTCAGGAAACGGAAATTACCGTTCTTCAGGTCCTCGTAGGTCGTCGTCTGCTGGTCTGTCAGCCTGACTTCCTCGCCGGTATCGACCTTGGTGACGAAACGGAAACTGACGGTATATCCCTCGCAGGCGGAGCCGTTGAATTCATAGACCATCCGGCCGTACATTCCGGAAATTCCGGAGCGCTCGGATGCGTCTTTCAGTTCCAGATCATACACGGCACGATGAGGCACCAGGATATTGGCGGAAGCTGCAGAAGCGCCGCCGACCGTCACGCCTGAGAAACACGCCCATGCCAGAATGGCAGAGGCAAAGCCTGAACGAAACATCCGTTTCCTCCTGTTGGACTCGCCGCCAATGCTATAAGAACACATCCGGCGAAAGCGAGGCATAGATGATCGCGAAGCGGTATTTTATCACTTCATGAATCACGCTTTGCATGCAGCATTTGGTGACAAAACACAACGGAGTTATCCATGTCCGCAGAAATCGAAGCACGCATTAAGGAACTGGGAATCACCCTGCCGCAGGCCGCAGCTCCTGCCGCAAACTACGTCCCCTTCGTCATCAGCGGATCGCATCTTTATATCTCCGGCCAACTGCCGATGGAGAACGGCAAGGTTGCCATCACCGGACATCTCGGTGACGGCGTCGACGTCGCGACAGGTCAGCGCGCAGCCGAACTCTGCGCCATCAACATTCTCGCCCAGGCCAAGGCAGCACTCGGCGGCGATCTCTCGCGCATCCGCCGCATCGTCAAGCTCAACGGCTTCATCGCCTCCACCGCGACATTTATCGAACAGCATCTGGTCATGAATGGGGCATCCAACCTGATCGCCAAGGTTCTCGGCGACGCCGGAATTCACGCCCGCGCAGCCGTCGGCATGGCCGCCCTGCCCTTCAATGCCGCCGTCGAGATCGACGCCGTCATCGAAATCGCATAACGGAATCCCGCCCCATGAAAGACCTCTCCTGGCTGACCGCGCAACCGATCGCGCATCGCGGTTATCACGACATGAACCATGCCATCTGGGAAAACACGCTGTCTGCCTTTTCCCGGGCGGCGGAACATGGCTTCGCCATTGAATGCGACCTGCAATATACGGCAGACAGCGTGCCCGTGGTCTTCCACGATGACGACATGCAGCGGCTGTGCGGCATCAAGGGTGACATCCGCGAAAAGACCGCCGGTGAACTGGCACTCGTCGCGATTGGCGGCACCGCCGACAAGGTGCCGACGCTCGGTCAGCTTCTACGGCTTGTGAAAGGCCGCGTGCCGCTGATCCTAGAACTGAAAGGACGCAAGGGCGACGACGAGGGCTTTGCCGACGCGGTGCTGGAAACGCTGGAAGGTTACGAGGGCCATGTTGCCCTGATGAGCTTCGACCATTGGCTGCTCAAGGACCTGAAGGCGCTCGACCCGCCCTATCCTTTGGGACTGACGGCGGGTGGCAACCAGCCGGAGTCCTTCTTCGTTCACGAAGAAGCGATGCAGCTCGGTCTTGATTTTATTTCCTATTTCTATGGTGATTTGCCAAATTCGTTCATCACCAGGGAACGCACCCTTGGACGACCGGTTCTGACCTGGACCGTGAGGGATCAGGCTGGCGCGGATCACACGTTCAGTCATGCGGACCAGATGACGTTCGAAGGCTTTGATCCGAACGAAAGGCTTATCGCTTAGAGAATGACAGGCGAAGTGAAAATCCGCATCGAAACCTCCTTTCAGGATATTTCGAAGGAAAGCTGGGACGGATTGTCCGGGGCCGCCAAAGAACAGCCCGGCGGCCACTACAATCCGTTCGTTTCGCACGCCTATCTCTCGTCGCTGGAGGAATCCGGCTCCGCCACCGCGGATACCGGCTGGCTTGGCCAGCACCTGTTGATGGAGGCCAGCGACGGCCGCCTCGCAGGCGGCCTCGTCTGCTATCTGAAAAACCACAGCCAGGGCGAATATGTCTTCGATCATGGCTGGGCCGATGCGCTCGAGCGGGCCGGCGGACGCTACTATCCAAAACTGCAATGCTCGGTCCCTTTCACACCGGCGACAGGGCCGCGGCTTTTGAGTGCGACGAATGCCGATACGGGCGCGGTTCGCCAGTCACTGGCTGCCGGGTTGCAGGAACTGGCGCGCCGCCACAACGTGTCGTCGGCACACGTGACCTTCGTGCCGGAAGAGGAAATGCCGACATTCGAAAACGCCGGTTTCCTGCATCGGACTGACCAGCAGTTTCATTTCCTCAATGACGGCTACACATCCCACAACGATTTCCTGGAAACACTCGCCTCCCGGAAACGAAAGGCGCTCAAGAAGGAGCGCCGGACAGCGCTTGAGCACGGCATCAGCATCGATTGGCTGACCGGCGGGGATCTGACGGAAGGCGTCTGGGACCAGTTCTTCGCTTTCTACATGGATACCGGCAGCCGCAAATGGGGCCGCCCTTATCTTACCCGCAAATTCTATTCGCTGATCGGCGAGCGGATGGCAGACGACATCCTGCTGGTCATGGCCAAGCGTAACGGCCGCTATATAGCCGGCGCGATCAATTTCATCGGCAGCGACGCGCTTTACGGCCGCCATTGGGGGGCCATCGAAGACCATCCCTTCCTGCATTTCGAGGTCTGCTATCATCAGGCGATCGATTTTGCGATTTCCAGAGGACTGAAGCGCGTAGAGGCCGGCGCCCAGGGTGAACACAAGCTGGCGCGTGGGTATCTGCCGGTGACGACCCATTCGGCACATTTCATCGCGCATCCCGGATTGAAACGCGCTGTCGCGGATTATCTCGACCGCGAGCGGCGGGAAGTCGAGCAGATCGGCGATATTCTTGCCGATCACAGCCCGTTCCGCAAAGGCGCGCGGCAGGATCTGGACGACTGAACACGGCAACCATTTGAAAGACATTATTCAGAAGGAAAGAGGCAGATGAACAGCGGCGCCTACGACAGCGACAATATTTTTGCCAAGATCCTGCGCGGCGAGATTCCCGCGCAGAAGGTCTATGAAGACAACAGCACCCTCGTCATCATGGATGTCATGCCACAGGCGGAAGGCCACGTCCTGGTCATGCCAAAAGCAGCATCGCGCAATATTCTCGACGCCGATCCTGGAACGCTCGGCCCGTTGATTGCGGTCGTCCAGAAAATCGCCATCGCGGCGCAGGAAGCCTTCGATGCCGATGGCGTGACGATCATGCAGTTCAATGAAGCGCCGGCAGGCCAATCGGTGTTCCACCTGCATTTCCACGTCATCCCCCGTCGCGAGGGCGTCCCGCTGCGGCCGCATTCCGGCAAGATGGAGGATGGGTCGGTTCTTGCGGCAAATGCCGCGAAAATCAAGGAAGCCCTTGCCGGCTGAGGCTGCTCAGAATCCGAGCGCGTACAATCCCACGGCCAGGACACCGATGGCCGTGGCGATACCGATCGCGGGTTTCTGGCGCGCGGCGAAAAAGGCGGTCGCGCCAGCGACAACAGATCCGAGGCGAAGCCAGAGCGGCGATTGTTCCAGCACGCCGGTCGGGTAGAGAATGAGCTTGGCGATGACCGCCGCCACCAGAGCGGTGGCAACCGCCCTCACCCAGTTCAATGCTTCGGAATCCTCCCGCAGCCGGTTGCCCGTCAGCACCCCCAGCCAGCGCCAGATATCCGTCGCAAGCCAGCCAGCGATCGCGATGAAGACATAGGCCCACCAGCCCTCGAGTATCGTCATGCGCGCGCCTCCTTGCGTTGACGCCAGCTACGCTCGGCCAGCCAGGCGGCCGTTCCGCCGCCGACGCCAGCCAGCAGGATGTCGAACTCCGGCGCGATCCAGTAGAACACCGGACCGGCGACGAGGCCGACGGCGAGCGCCACATAAATCACCGGATGGCGCGCCGAACTCCAGATCGACGTAAGAAAATAGACGGGCGTCAGGAAGAACAGGCAGCCGGCGACTATGGGCGGAAACTCCGTCACGAACTGGTAGACGACCCCCACGAGTATCATGTTGGCCAGCACGAGCGTGATGCCGAACCCGGCGAAAAAGACGATCCGCCGCTCGCGCGGCACGGATTGCACCCGCTCCATCGCAAACACCCATGCGGTGATCGCCACGAAATGCGAGAGGAACAGCAGCAGCCAGGTCGGAGTCCGCTCCGTGCGGATTTCCGGCACGAGGGCCGCTACCATCGGCATCAGCCGGATGGAGGACAGGGTCACCGCGATAAAGGCCGTCAGGATGTTGGCACCACCGAGGATCGAACTGACGAGGATGACCTTGGCGGGCAGTGCCCAGACGGCGCCGACCATGAATACGACTTGCTCCACGGGGATACCGGCCTGCGCGGTGAAGGCACAAAAGCCGACGAAGGACAGCATCAGGATGGTCGCCGGCAGGCTGAAGATGCCCATCATGCCGGCCAGGAACCAATGCCGCGCAGAGCCGGCCGTTTCGCCATTTTTCATCAAAACATCCGCTGGTTCATGCCACAAAAAAACAGTGCCGGACCATTCCGCCCGGCACTGTATCTGTATGTTGCAGCCGTTTACTTCTTGCGCGGCACCTTGGGTACAGTGCGTCCCTTGCGGGGCGCTGCCGGAGCAACCGCGCTTCCCGGCTCCTCGGTTTTGGCGGTTGCCTTCGCAGCCTTCTTCGGCTTGGCGCTGCCTTCCGGATCAGCACCGACAGTTTCCATTTCCTTCGGCTTTGCCGCCTTGGCTGACTTCCGCACCGGGGCGACGACCTCGGCCTTCGGTTTGATCCGCGCCGTCTCCGGCACGGAATCGAGGATCAGACCCTTGGTGCCATCGGCCTTGATGCCGACGGTCACCTTGACGACACCGCCCTTCTTCAGCTTGCCGAAGAGGATTTCGTCGGCCAGCGGCTTCTTGACGCTTTCCTGAATGACACGCGCCAGCGGCCGTGCGCCCATCTTCTCGTCGTAGCCCTTGTCTGCGAGCCAGGCGATCGCATCCGGATGCAGGTCGAAGGTCACGTTGCGTTCGGCAAGCTGCGTTTCAAGCTGCATGACGAACTTCTGCACCACCTGGTGGATGACCGGCGTCGGCAGCGAGCCGAACGGGATAACCGCATCGAGACGGTTGCGGAATTCGGGCGTGAACAGCCGGTTCAGCGCCTCCACGTCCTCGCCTTCGCGCTTCGACGAGCCGAAGCCGATCGCGGCCTTGGCCATGTCGGACGCGCCGGCATTCGTCGTCATGATCAGGATGACGTTGCGGAAGTCGATCTTCTTGCCGTTGTGATCCGTCAGCGAGCCATGGTCCATGACCTGCAGCAGGATGTTGAACAGGTCCGGATGGGCCTTCTCGATCTCGTCGAGCAGCAACACCGAATGCGGGTGCTGGTCGATGCTATCGGTCAAGAGCCCGCCCTGGTCGAAGCCGACATAGCCGGGAGGCGCTCCGAGCAGGCGCGAGACCGTATGGCGCTCCATATATTCCGACATGTCGAAGCGGATCAGTTCCACGCCGAGCGAGACTGCGAGCTGCTTGGCGACTTCCGTCTTGCCGACGCCAGTCGGACCGGAGAAGACATAGGAGCCGATCGGCTTGTTCGGTTCGCGAAGGCCGGCCCGCGCCAGCTTGATCGCCGAAGCCAAAGCCTCGATCGCCAGATCCTGACCGTAGACGACCGACCGCAGTTCCTTTTCCAGATTGGCGAGAACGGTCTCGTCGTCCTTGGAAACGGTCTTCGGCGGAATACGGGCCATCGTCGCGATCGTCGCTTCGATCTCCTTCTCGGTGATCAGCTTGCGCCGCTTGTTCTGCGGCAGCAACATCTGCGCGGCACCAGTCTCGTCGATCACGTCGATCGCCTTGTCCGGCAGCTTGCGATCGTTGATGTAGCGGGCCGAAAGTTCGACGGCAGACTTGATCGCCTCATTCGAGTATTTCAGCTTGTGATAATCCTCGAAATAGGGCTTCAGGCCCTTCATGATCTCAATGGTATCGGGGATCGTCGGTTCGTTGACGTCGATCTTCTGGAAGCGGCGGACGAGTGCCCGGTCCTTCTCGAAGAACTGGCGATACTCCTTGTAGGTCGTCGAGCCAATGCAGCGGATCGACCCGGAGGACAGAGCCGGCTTCAACAGGTTGGAGGCATCCATGGCGCCGCCCGAGGTCGCCCCGGCACCGATTACGGTGTGAATCTCGTCGATGAACAGGACAGCACCCGGATAGTCTTCCAGTTCCTTGACGACCTGCTTCAGACGCTCTTCGAAGTCGCCGCGATACCGCGTGCCAGCCAACAGCGTGCCCATGTCGAGCGAGAAGATCGTCGCGTCCTGCAACGCTTCCGGCACCTTCTTCTCGACGATACGCTTGGCGAGGCCTTCGGCGATCGCCGTCTTGCCGACGCCGGGGTCGCCGACGTAGAGCGGGTTGTTCTTCGAACGGCGGCACAAGATCTGGATGGTGCGATTGACCTCCGAGTGGCGGCCGATCAGCGGATCGATCTTGCCGCCCTTGGCCTTCTCGTTGAGGTTAACGCAATAGGCGGTCAGCGCATCCTGCTGCTTCTTCGGTCCAGCTTCGTCCTGCTCGCGCGAAGGCTTCTGTTCGGATTCCGGTTCATCAGCCCCACGCGGGGTACGTGTCTCTGACGAGCCAGGCCGCTTGCCGATGCCGTGCGAGATGAAATTGACCGCGTCGTAGCGGGTCATCTCCTGCTCCTGCAGGAAATAGGCGGCATGGCTCTCACGTTCGGCGAAGATGGCAACAAGAACGTTGGCCCCCGTCACCTCCTCGCGACCCGACGATTGAACATGAATGACCGCCCGCTGGATAACCCGTTGAAAGCCCGCCGTCGGCTTGGAATCCTCGTCATAACCGGTGACGAGGTTACCGAGTTCATTGTCGACATAGTCGGACACGGTCTTGCGAAGGCTGTCGAGATTGACGTTGCACGCACCCATGACCGCCGACGCATCGGCATCGTCGATCAGTGCCAGCAGCAAATGCTCCAGCGTGGCATATTCGTGATGGCGCTCGTTTGCCAGCGTCAGGGCCTGGTGCAGCGCCTTTTCAAGGCTGGTTGAAAATGTTGGCACGTCAGTTCCTCATTTCTTTTCCATGACGCATTGCAGCGGGTGCTGATGCTGGCGGGCGAAATCCATCACTTGCGTCACTTTGGTTTCGGCAACTTCGTAGGTGAATACACCGCATTCACCCACGCCGTGGTTGTGAACGTGCAGCATGATCAGTGTTGCCGCTTCGCGATCCTTCTGGAAAAACCGCTCCAGGATATGGATCACGAATTCCATTGGCGTGTAGTCGTCATTCAAAAGCAGTACGCGGTACAGGCTCGGCTTCTTGGTCTTCGGCTTTGTCCGAGTGATGACAGACGTGCCGCGGTTGGCATTGCCCCCATCCCCGTCGCTGTCTTTTTGCATCCAGACCGGCATGGCGATCATTCTACTTCATTCCCTTGTCCGGCCGCAAATGCTTGGGAGGTATTCACGGCCTGTTCGTGACACATAATCTAGTGGTTCTTTTCCGGATTTTAAGGCTGTTCTCCTGCACTGCAATCATATTTGCGTCACAGAGCCCAAGATTGACCAACTTTCTTGGCCCTCCGGTCGCCCCCGCCTGATGCGGGCAACAAAAAACCGGCCGCGCGATGCGCAGCCGGTTTTTCAAGAGCTGATATGGAGTCGTGGATCGTTACGTTACGCTGCGGCAGCGGTCGCGGACTTGACGGCAGCCGTCGCCTTGGCGATCGGGGCTTCGTACGGCTTGTAGGCATCCTTGGCGAGGTCGGCATACATTTCGCCGATCTTCGTGGCTTCAGCCACATAGTTTTCATAGGCCGATTTCAAGTAGTTGGTCTGCAGTTCGAAAGCAGCGTCGACGCTCTTGACGGTGCTGATCTTTTCAAGGTGCGCAACGCTATCCTCAAAAGACTTCTTCGAATAGTCGGCGGCTTCGGTGGCGATCGCCTGAAAAGCCTTGGTCAGCGTGGCATAGCTCTTCAAGATCGTATCAATCGTTTCTTTGCTTTTCTTGTTTGCATCTTCGATATTGAACATCGGGCTGCTCCTCTTTTTGACGCTCACGACAACAGCAATTTATGTGCGCTGCACAATAAAGTCAATGTATACGTGCAATGCAATAAAATACTGTCATTGCAACAGCTTGATGAAAAACGGTGGAATCGGAGCGATTTTTTTCAAAAAAATAAATGAATAATATGACTTATGAAAAAACCCGGCCTGAAATCAGAGCCGGGTCAAAAAGGATCAACTCAACTGCAACGAGCGATCAGAGGTCGATGTCAAGAATGGCCATCGAAAAATTGTAGGACAGCTCGCCATCTTCCTCATCGCGGAAGACAACGCCCAGAAACTCATCGCCGAGGTAGACTTCGGCGGACTCGTCCTTCTTCGGACGCGCCTTGATGACCATCGACTGGTTGAAAGTGCGCTTGAAATAGGCTTCGAGTTTTCTGATTTCTTCGGGCTTCAAGTCTTTTCTCCATGGCGGGTTTGATTTGCGCCGCTTCTTGCACGGCCCCTCAAGCGGTGTAAACCCCTTGGCTCCGCCGCCAGCCGACAAATCGCTGCAAATCAGATCTCGAACGAAACCAGCAACTGGTCCATGGAACGCGACGGCTCGGAGCAGCCGGCCTCGCCCACGACCCGCGCCGGCACGCCGGCCACCGTGGTTTTCGGCGGAACCTCCTTGAGCACGACGGAACCCGCAGCCACACGCGAGCAATTGCCGATGTGGATGTTACCCAAGATCTTTGCCCCGGCACCGATCAGCACGCCATTGCCGATCTTCGGATGACGGTCGCTGCCCTCCTTGCCGGTGCCGCCAAGCGTCACGCCATGCAGGATGGAGACATTGTCGCCGATTACCGCCGTCTCGCCGACGACGAGCCCCGTTGCGTGATCAAGGAAGATGCCCTTGCCGACGCGTGCCGCGGGATTGATGTCCGTCTGGAAGACGGAGGAAGACCGGCTCTGAAGGTAGAGGGCGAAATCGCGACGGCCACGGTTCAGCAGCCAATGCGCCAGCCGATGGGTCTGGATCGCATGGAACCCCTTGAAATAGAGGATCGCCTCCAGGAACCGCGTGCAGGCGGGGTCGCGGTCGTAGACGGCCTGGATGTCGACGCGCAGGATGGCGCCCCATTCCGGCCAGTCTTCCAGCATTTCCGCGAAGGTCTGGCGCAACAGATTGGCTTGCAGGTCGGGGTGATCGAGCCGCTCGCAGATGCGATAGATGACGCTGTCTTCCAGCGAATGCTGGTTGATGATGGTCGAATAGAGAAACGCCGCAAGCAAAGGATCCTGCTGGGCGGCAGCGCGTGCCTCCTCCTGCAGGGCGTCCCAGATCGGATCCATGATCTTCACGGTCTCGGTCGGGCGTATGTCAGTTCTGGCGACCATCGCCACTCTCCTTCGTAGTCCGTCGTCCGATGATGATATAGGCCAAATCGAGCCGGATATAAATGGCTGGCCCGAAAATGAGCGTTAAAACCCTTCGGATGCTTCACGCCTCCCCGACCCTCGCCAAGAACTCAAGCGCGGCTTTCTTGAAGACCCGGTCACCGACGGCCAGCATATGATCCCGGCCGGGAATATCGAGCGCCAGCGCGTGCGGCATGAGCGTGGCGAGCTCTTGCGGCGAGCCGGCGATATCGTCCTTCGTACCCACAGCAACCAGCACCGGCACATCGATCCGCCCCATGTCCTCGACGGAAAGAAGGTCGCGCGACGTCGAGATGCAGGCCGCCAGCGCCTGGCGGTCGCTTTTCGTCTGGTCGGCAAAGGCGCGGAACATCCGGCCGCGCGCATGGGTCACCACATCGAGGGACGGCGCGGCGAGCGCTTCGGCAATGGGATCCCATTCGCCAACCCCGGTCACCATACCGATGCCGAGCCCGCCGAGAATGAGCGAGCGGACGCGATGGGGATTGGCGAGCGTCAGGAAGGCGGAAATGCGCGCGCCCATGGAATAGCCCATCACATGCGCCTCGGCGATGCCGAGATGGTCGAGCAGCGCGATCGCGTCGCCGGCCATTGCCGGGGGGTGGTAAACGGTCGGATCATGCGGCTTGTCGCTGGCACCATGGCCGCGATTGTCGAGTGCAATCACCCGATATCCGGCATCGCCGAGCGTCTTCAGCCAACCCGGGAAGACCCAGTTCACATTGGCGCTGGACGCGAAACCGTGGATCAACAGGATCGGATCGCCCGACGGGTCGCCCTCGTCGAAATAGGCGATCTTCAGCCCGTCATGGGAAAATGTCGAAAAAGGCGGGGGATTCAAATCCATGGGAACGTCCTGTTTTTCGCCGAACCTATGATACCGGCTCGATGGGGAAAACCCCAGGGACGGCAAAAAACGCGCAGCCGCGGCATCTTTGCCGCTACACTTTTTGCGCAAAGCTTTCTATGGTGCCGCCGAATTCGACTATTCTTCCAGACGACGCAAGTGGAGCATCACATGGCCGGGCACGGTATCCCTCACTTTCAGAACGACGGCGGCCACGCGGTGATCGAGATCGGCGTCAAGGAATTCATGTGCACTGGCGCCTCCGTTCCGTTTGATCACCCCCACATCTATATCGACATGGGCGACGACAACGAGAAGGTCTGTTCCTACTGTTCGACATTGTACCGCTACAATGCCAAGCTTCACGCGGACCAGACGGTGCCGGATGGCTGCACCTTCAATGCGAAGGCCGCCTGAGACCTTTCGGCGAAAGTTTCTTCCATGACACAGGGTGGGTCGGTTGCGATCGTGGGAGCCGGCATCGCCGGCCTCACGGCAGCGTTGTGCCTTGCTCGCAAGGGCATCGCGAGCGATATCCTCGAGCAGACTTCGGTCCTGAGCGAGACGGGCGCCGGATTGCAGCTCTCCCCCAACGCCACCCGCATCCTCGACACACTCGGGCTTACCCCGCAGCTTGAGCAGGTGTGGAGCGAACCGGTGGAAATCCGCCTTGTCGACGGAACCACGTTTCGAACAACTGCGTCGGTGCCGTCCGGATCCTTCGCGCGGAACCGCTGGAAAGCACCCTACGGCGTCCTGCACAGGGCAGACCTTCAGAAGGTCCTGCTTGCCGCGGTCGAGGCCGAGCCGCTGTGCCACTTGCATCTTGGCGTGCGGATCGATGACGTATCGCGCGCTTCCGTGGCTCGCATCACGGCGAAAGAACCGGGTCTCATTATCGGCGCCGACGGCGTCTGGTCCAAGGTTAGGAACCATATCCAAGGGTCTGGGAAAGCACGGTTTTCCGGAAATATCGCGTGGCGATTGACGCTCGGTCAGGCAAACGCCCCGGCGATTTTCGATGCGACGACAGTGTCAGCATTTCTCGGCAGAGGCGCGCACCTCGTCGTCTATCCACTACCGCGGCTGCGCAGCTTCAATGTGGTCGCGATCGCCGGCGGACACGATCCGCAGGAAACGCCCGGTCGCGCCCTGCCCCGTGACGATTCGCGAAAACAGCTGCTAGCCGCCTTTTCCGGCTGGCATCCTGAAATTGTCAACATGCTACGGAACGCGCCGGAGGCGACGATCTGGCCGCTTTACGACGTAAGCGATGGTGCCTGGCACCACGGCGAAGAAACCGTTCTGATCGGTGACGCCGCCCATGCGATGATGCCGTTTGCTGCCCAGGGGGCTGCGATGGCAATTGAAGACGCTTTCGAACTTGCCGCCTTCGTCGCCGGCGGGCAGTCTCTCGCAGCCTTTGCCGATCACAGGAAACGCCGTGTCGCGCGGGTACGCTCCCGCGGCGCCTTCAACCGGTTCGCCTATCACGCCCGTGGCCCCGTCCGGCTCGGGCGTGATCTGGTATTGTCGATGCGGCGGCCGGAAAGCCTGGCCGCCGATTTCGACTGGCTCTACGGATACGAACCGCGCGACTGACGATCAGACGGCTTCTGCCGCTGCGAGACCAGCCTCGATATCCTTGCGGATATCCGCCACGTCCTCCAGGCCGATCTGCAGACGAAGAACCGGACCTTCACTCGGCGCCTTGCAGACCTTCCGATCCGACAGGCCGACATGGAGGGCGAGGCTTTCGAAGCCGCCCCAGGAATAACCGAGCCCGAACAGCGACAATGCGTCAAGGAAGGCATGCGCCTTGGCCTTGAAACGGTCCGGGCTCTCGGTCTTCAGGACGAAGGAAAAGATGCCGCTGGATCCGGTAAAATCCCGCTTCCAGAGTTCGTGGCCCGGAAAACTCGGCAGCGCCGGATGCAGCACGCGGGCAACGTCCCCGCGCTCTTCCAGCCAGCGGGCGATATTCAACGTGCTTTCCTGATGTCTGTCGAGACGAACGCCCATGGTGCGCAGACCGCGCAGGATCTGGTAGCTGTCATCCGGAGAGACGCAGATGCCGAGCGTGATATTGACTTCCTTCAACTGCTCCCAATGCGCGGCATTGGCCGATACGGTGCCGAGCAGGATATCGGAATGACCGGAGGGATATTTGGTCGACGCATGGATCGAGATATCGACGCCGTGGTCGAGCGGCTTGAAATAAAGCGGCGTCGCCCAGGTATTGTCCATGGTCACGACGCAGCCGTGGCGATGGGCGACGGCCGAAATTGCGCTGATATCCTGCATTTCGAACGTGTTCGAGCCCGGTGCTTCGGTGTGTACGAGCTTCGTGTTGGGCTTGATCAGGCTTTCGATGCCGGCGCCGATCATCGGATCGTAGTAGTCAACACTCACTCCGAGCCTCTTCAGCATCGTGTCGCAGAAATGCCGGGTCGGGAAATAGACCGAATCGACGATCAGCGCATGGTCGCCGGCCGCGAGGAACGCCAGAAACGGAACAGTGACGGCGGCAAGCCCCGAAGGAACGAGGATGGTGCCGGCCGAGCCTTCCAGTTCGTCGATCGCCTCGCACAATGCGTCTGTGGTCGGCGTCCCGCGCGTGCCATAGGTGTATTTCTGCGCCCGGGTCTCCATGGTCTTTGCATTGGGAAACAGGACGGTCGACGCATGCACGACAGGCGGGTTCACGAAACCATGGTAATCTGAAGGATCATTGCCGATGTGAGCCAGCCGAGTATTTGCACCCGCGCCGGCGAGAAAGCTCTTCTTATCATTCATGGGAGAATCCGTCCGAGGTCTATCGTGTTGCCGCACTTGTCGACCCGCTCTCCGGATGGGTCAAGAGACTTTGCTGCGAACGGCTATCCAATTGATGGAAAAATCGATTCTGATGACAAAAATTTGGATTCTGGCGGTTTTTTATACAAAAAAATGCTTTCAACAGCTAAAAATTGCCCAAACATGCGGCTCCAGCAACGATTCTCCCCGTGTGACCGAGAAAAACGGCAACGTGTCCTTGACCCTGCGCGGTTTTGGGAATGAGATAGAGAACTCGCGCCAGGAGGGTGGCGGGGGCCGTGCTTGCGCTCGACCGCGAGCAGCGAGTGTCGGACAAGAACAAAGACAACAGAAAAAGGTTCTAAAAATGGCAAAAAGAATTCTGACAGCGCTTATCGGCGCTGCCGTCATGGGGATTGGCGCTCACGGCGCATCGGCATCGACGCTTGGCGACGTCAAGGCAAAGGGCTTCCTGCAGTGCGGCGTCAACAGCGGGCTTGCAGGCTTCGCGGCGCCGGACGCGCAGGGCAACTGGGCCGGCTTCGACGTCGACTATTGCAAGGCCATTGCCGCTGCCATTTTCGGCGACGTCACGAAGGTGAAATACACGCCAACCTCCGCCAAGGACCGTTTCCCCGCGCTTCAGTCGGGCGAAGTCGATGTGCTTGCCCGCAACACGACCTGGACAATCAACCGCGACACCGCGCTCGGTTTCAACTTCCGCCCCGTCAACTACTATGACGGCCAGGGCTTCATGGTCCGCAAGAGCCTTAACGTGAAGTCGGCGCTCGAACTTTCCGGCGCCGCCGTCTGCGTCCAGACCGGCACCACCACCGAGCTGAACCTCGCCGACTACTTCAAGACCAACAACCTGCAGTACAATCCGGTCGTCTTCGAGAAACTCGACGAGGTGAACGCCGCCTATGACGCGGGCCGCTGCGACGTCTACACGACGGACCAATCCGGTCTTTACGCGACCCGCCTGATCCTGTCGGCTCCGGACGATCACATGGTTCTGCCTGAGATCATCTCCAAGGAGCCGCTCGGCCCGGCCGTTCGTCAGGGCGACGACCAGTGGTTCGATATCGTCAGCTGGGTGCACTACGCCCTGATCAACGCTGAAGATTTCGGTATCACCCAGGCCAATGTCGAAGAGATGAAGAAGTCTCAGAACCCGGACATCCAGCGCTTCCTCGGCGTTGAAGCCGATACCAAGATCGGTACCGATCTCGGCCTTGAAAACGACTGGGCCGTGAAGGTCATCAAGGGCGTCGGCAACTACGGCGAAGTCTTTGAGCGCAACATCGGTGCCGGCAGCCCGCTCAAGATCGAACGCGGCTTGAACGCGCTGTGGAGCAAGGGCGGCATCCAGTACGCACCGCCGGTCCGCTAAGCACGTGCAATGATTCGAGAAAGCGGCTCCGGCCGCTTTCTCCTCCAATAATAAGAATCGCTCGCAACAGGGCGAATAGGGGATAAAGAGGCTCTGAATGACAGTGGACGTCACGATTCCGCCCGGCAAAAACCGGCAAACAAGCTCATTTTTGAACGACCCCAAAGTTCGGGGCTACCTTTACCAGGCAATCACGATTCTTGTCCTGGCAATCGCGGTTATTTGGATCACTCAAAACACCATTGAGAATCTCAAGCGCGCCAATATCGCCTCCGGTTACGGTTTTCTGAGCGGGCGCGCGGGCTTCGACGTTGGCCAGTCGCTGATCGCCTACACCAGCGATTCGACCTATGGACGTGCACTGGTCGTCGGTTTCTTCAATACGTTGCTTGTCGCCGTAACCGGCATCTTCACCGCAACCATCATTGGTTTCATAGTCGGCATCGGCCGATTGTCGAAGAACTGGCTGATCGCGAAGCTGTCGATGGTCTATGTCGAGGTTTTCCGCAACATTCCGCCGCTGCTCGTCATCTTCTTCTGGTATTCGGGCGTTCTCGCCGTCTTGCCGCTGCCGCGCGACTCGCTGGCGCTGCCGCTCGACATGTACGTCAACAATCGCGGCCTTGCCTTTCCCCGGCCTGTCTTCGACAACGGCGCGCAGTTCACGTTTTACGCCTTTGTCCTTGCGGTGATCGCCAGCATTGCCTTTGTGCGATACGCGAACAAAAAGCAGATGGAGACAGGCAAGCGTCCGCCGGTCCTTTGGGTGGTGCTCGGCATGGTGATCGGCCTGCCGCTTCTGACCTTCCTCGTCACCGGCATGCCGATCTCGTTCGACGTTCCGATCGCCGGAAAATTCAACCTGACGGGTGGATCGGTTGTCGGGCCGGAATTCCTGTCGCTGTTCCTGGCCCTGTCATTCTACACGGCAGCCTTCATCGCGGAAATCGTTCGCGCCGGTATCCGCGGCGTCAGCCATGGCCAGTCTGAGGCGGCGCACGCGCTCGGCATTCGGCCAGGCCTGACCACTCGCCTGGTTGTCGTGCCGCAGGCGATGCGGATCATTATTCCACCGCTGACCAGCCAATATCTCAACCTGACGAAAAACTCGTCGCTGGCCATTGCAGTCGGTTACGCCGATCTCGTCGCCGTTGGCGGCACAATCCTCAACCAGACGGGCCAGTCGGTCGAGGTGGTCAGCATCTGGCTCGTCGTCTATCTCACGCTCAGCCTTTCGACATCGCTGTTCATGAACTGGTTTAACGCCAAGATGGCACTGGTGGAGAGATAAGTCGATGAGCGCGCAACAAGCCAACTTCGTCCGGAGCGAGATGATCGCACCCACGACCCCACCGTTGCTTGAAAAAGGCTGGATTGCCTGGTTCCGCAAAAACCTGTTCGCCACGCCGAAGGACACGGTGTTGTCGATCGTTGCCCTCCTGCTTCTGGCCTGGTTCCTGCCGCCGGTAATCCGCTGGCTGTTCATCGACGCCGCCTGGACGGGTGGAGGCCGCGGCGTCTGCGCCACGGTCGCCCAGGGCGGTTCGCAGCCGGAAGGCTGGAGCGGCGCCTGCTGGGCGTTCGTCGGCGCCAAATTCGACCAGTTCATCTATGGCCGCTATCCGGTCGATGAGCGCTGGCGACCTATGCTGGTCGGCATCCTCTTCGTGCTACTGCTCGTGCCGATGCTGATTCCGAAGATTCCCTACAAGGGAATTAACGCAGTCCTGCTTTTCGGCGTCCTACCCGTGGTTTCCTACTTCCTGCTGCTTGGCGGGGTTTTCGGGCTGGAATATGTCGAGACGGCGCTCTGGGGCGGCCTGATGGTCACCCTCATCCTATCCTTCGTCGGCATCGTCGTCTCTCTTCCGTTTGGAATTATCCTGGCGCTTGGACGACGGTCGAAAATGCCGGTCATCCGAATGATTTGCACCATCTTCATCGAAATCGTTCGCGGCATTCCGCTGATCACCGTGCTTTTCATGGCAAGCGTCATGCTGCCTCTGTTCATGCCGCCGGGAATGACCGTCGACAAGTTTTTGCGCGCCCTGATCGGGGTGTCGTTCTTTGCTTCCGCCTATATGGCCGAAGTGGTGCGCGGTGGTCTCCAGGCTATCCCGAAAGGCCAGTTCGAAGGAGCCGATTCACTCGGTCTCGGTTATTGGCAGAAAATGCGTCTCATCATCCTGCCACAGGCACTGAAACTGGTTATCCCAGGGATCGTCAACACCTTCATCGGCATGTTCAAGGATACGTCGCTTGTCTCCATCATCTCGATGTTCGACCTGCTCGGGATCGTTCGTCAGAACTTCTCGGACGCAAACTGGGCTTCGCCTGTGACGCCGCTGACCGGCCTGATCTTCGCCGGTTTTACTTTCTGGCTTTTCTGCTTCGGCATGTCACGCTATTCAGGGTTCATGGAAAGAAGGCTCGACAAGGGCCACAAAAGATAACAATTGAGGGGAAAACGTCATGGCAAATGAAGCTTTGGCATCGAAACTGACGATCTCGTCCACGGACGTCGCCATTGAAATCGTCGGCATGAACAAATGGTACGGGGACTTCCACGTTCTGCGCGACATCAATCTCAAGGTCATGCGCGGCGAGCGCATCGTCATCGCCGGCCCGTCTGGTTCCGGCAAATCGACGATGATCCGCTGCATCAACCGGCTGGAAGAGCATCAGAAGGGCAAGATCGTCGTCGACGGCATCGAACTGACGAATGATCTGAAGAAGATCGATGAAGTGCGCCGCGAAGTCGGCATGGTGTTCCAGCACTTCAACCTCTTCCCGCATCTGACGATCCTGGAAAACTGCACCCTGGCGCCCATCTGGGTGCGCAAGATGCCGAAGAAGCAGGCGGAAGAAGTCGCCATGCACTTCCTCAAGCGCGTCAAGATTCCGGAACAGGCCAACAAATATCCCGGCCAGCTCTCCGGTGGTCAGCAGCAGCGTGTGGCGATTGCCCGTTCGCTGTGCATGAACCCGCGCGTCATGCTGTTCGACGAGCCGACCTCGGCGCTCGACCCGGAAATGATCAAGGAAGTGCTCGACACCATGGTCGGACTTGCCGAGGAAGGCATGACGATGCTGTGCGTTACCCACGAAATGGGCTTCGCCCGCCAGGTCGCCAACCGCGTGATCTTCATGGACCAGGGCCAGATCGTCGAGCAGAACTCGCCGGCCGAGTTCTTCGACAATCCGCAGCACGAGCGCACCAAACTCTTCCTCAGCCAGATCCTGCATTAGATCTGTCGCGATCCAACGATGCGCACTGCAGAAAGCCCGCGACGACCGTCGCGGGCTTTCTGGCTTGAAGGCGTGCGATCCTATTCTATCGTGTATTTCAGCGTTCCGAGCGACCAGCGCAGGCCGCGATTTTCGGTATCGCCCGTCCAGGTCTTTCCAAGCTTGGCGACGATCTCGCTCACGCGCTTTCGCGCATCGAGCTCGGTATTGAGCCCCTGCGCTGCCGGCGCGACATCCTTCAAATCCAGATCGTCGGTGACGACGATTGCCACCAGCATGTTCTCGCCGCTGCCGTCCGCCTCGAAATCGAAGCCGTAATAGTCGTCCGGGATGGTCAGCGTCGAGCCCGCCGAGAGCGGCGTTATCTTCTGCGCCATCTCATTCGGGAAAATCTGCGTCGCAACGCCCTCACCGTTCACGTCGAGCAATATCAGATGGCCGTCATACTTGCTGGTGACGGAAATCTTGAAAGGTTGGCCTTTTTTCAGTGCCGGACCGGTATCAAGCGAGACCGTCACATCGCCCGTATCCGCCTTGCCAATGATATCACCAATGGCTGCCACCGGGTTTGCGTCGACGTAAGCCGTCGCCGCTCCGGCGTCGACCTTCGCCTCTTGGTACACCGGCTCTGGTTTGCCCTGCTGCTGGTCCGTCGCCGTTGCAGTCTGTTCCGTTTTGTACGGTTCCGGCTTGGCAACACTTGTTCCGAGCGCATCGGCCACGCTTTCCAGCTGTGGATCGAGATTGTCACAGTTTTCCTGGGCCGAACAGTATTCCTTGGACTTTGTCGTCACATACTGGAAGAGCTCGGCATTGCTCACCAGACCGTTGGCGTTTCCATCCGATTCCGAAGGTTTGTAGCCGGCTACATAAGCAGAGGTAAAAACACCGTGACGGTCCTCGATAGGCAACCGCACATCGTCCCAGGCGACCTGATAGGGGGCAGCCGCACTCCAGGCGGTGACGCCGCCGGCCGTCAGTTCCGCCGGCTTGTCGACGACGCCCAGATCGATCCGCAGGCCGCGCGTCACCTTGTCCTTCGATGCCTGGGCGAAGGGGCGCGGCAGGTAGCGTGCACCGCTCATGCCGGAAAGCTTTTCGGTCGAGAGAGCGCGGGAGATCGTGCCGGAATGGCAGGCGTCGATCACCAGCGTCACCGCCCTGCCCTTCATCTTTTCCAAGAGCGCCTCGAGGTCGTCATCGAGGATGACATTCGTCCAGTCCGCTTCGCCGGCCTTGATGTCGTAGGTGGACAATGCCTCGTCCATCCCGTCCTCCTCGTCCTTGCTGACGTCCTTCACCTGCAGGCCATGTCCGGAAAAGTAGAAGTAGATCCGGTCGCCGGGCGCCGTTCCGGCAACCAGCCACTCATCGACCGAGGACAGGATCGCCGCGCGGCTGGCCTTGTCGTCGGTCAAGACGCGAATGGCTTCCGGCTTGAAGGACAGCGTACCGGTCAACAGACCCTCGATCGCCTTCACGTCGTTCTTCGGCCCATGCAGATACATGTCCTCCGGAAGGTTTTCATAGGTACCGATGCCGACCAGCAGCGCCCGATCCTCTGCCTTTGCCGCAGGCGATTGCGCCAGCAGCAACGATGCACCGAGCAATCCTGCGACAGTTCGTAGCGCGGCCATCAGAGTTTTTCCCGGGTGTAGAGCGGCTGGATCGCGACGCTCGTATCGGTACCGTCAATCCGCGTCATCAGCAGTTGCAGCAGCGTCGAGGCATCGACATTCTTGCTCGCCAGCGCAGCGCCGATGGCATCGATCGGCTCATTGGTTGAAATGGCGATGAGGTGATCGGCGCCGAAAGGTTCGACCACCTGCAGGTCGGTCAGCTTGAACTCGTGGCTTTCAGTCCCCTCCGCCTGCACGTCCAGCAATTGTACCTCGCCGGTATTGGCGAGGTTGAAGACGATCATGTTCTTGTATCCGGAGGCGGGCGCGTCGAATGCAAGGCGGTCACCGGCCCCATAGATATCCTTTTGCGGTTTCAACGATACCGTGCCGGGGTTCTGGCTCGCCATCGCTTTCAGAAAATCGAGCAGAATGAACTTGTTGACAACGACCTGGACATTGCTTTCGTTGACGTTTTCGCCGGCCACGTCCCCATTCGGCGTATAGAAGACGCCGCCCGCCGCATCCCAGCGGTAGGGCACGCCGCTGCCGCCGGTATTTTCCGGGACCATCTGCGAGCCGCTGACCGTCAGCGCCAACTTACCATCCCAGCCCCTTTCTCTCACAGGCTTATGCGTTTTCGTTTTCTGAGCACTTGGATCGGCCGCTACTGCTACGCTGCGGGTCAGCGGCATGACCACCTCATCCTCGGAGCGCGGCACCTGTGGCGTGAAGTTCGGGATCTGCAAGGCCTCGGACTGGTGCTTCACATTGGCAAAGACATAGTCCTCGAGTTCGATCCGGGAGATGCGGCCATCCTCATTCCGATCCGCCGATCCCTCGACCGCGCGGGCAAAACTCCAGCTCAGGGCTCCGCGCGCCTCGCCGCCGATGATCACTTCGGGCGACGGCTGGCTTTCCAGCGAAGCGGCAAGCACCGTCACCTGGCGGAACTGCGCCTCCTTGACCTGAGCGCCCGAGACCGCCTCCTCCGAAGGTGGCGGCAGTTTGACGGTGACCGCCTGGGCAAGGCGCGTCTTGCCGGAAAAGGCGCGACTCATGCCGCCGGAATGGCAGCTGTCGGATACGAACAGCACATGCACGCCCTTGACCTCGGCTTCGGAAAACCAGGCATTCAACTCGTTGTCGACGATGATCTCGTGATCAGTCTCCTCGGCACGATTGCGGTCGAAGCCCGGCAATTGCAGGAATTCGTCGAGGCCATCCGCCTCGTCACCGGCGACGAGCTCCGGCATCTGCGCCCCGTGGCCGGCATAGGTGAAGATGATCGTATCGCCCTCACCCGCTGCATCGACAAAGCCCGTCCACGCGGCGCGGATATCGTCCTTGCGCGCGGCCGCATCGAAAAAGGTCGCCATCTGGTCTATGCCCGCCCGCCGCAGCGCGCCTTCGACGTCGGTCGCATCCTTCACCGCACCATCAAGGCTCACCTCATAGGGATAGGCATCAACGCCGACCACCAAGGCATAGGTTTTCGCATAAGCGGCACCGAGCGGCGCGGCGGAGACCAAAAGGGAAAGCAGCAGGGCGCGCAGCATCACTCAGTTCTCCACATCGACTTCGACGCGCCGGTGCATCTGGTTCAGCGTCTCCTCGTCATAGGCGCTGGCGTCGTCCGCCTTGAAGGGCTCGTCCTCGCCCTTTCCCACGGTTTTCCATTCTCCGGCATAGCCTTCGGCAGCGAGGTATTGCCCCAAAGCCTCCGCGCGCGCCAGCGACAGCGCGCGGTTGGCCCCGGCACCTCCAATCGGGTCCGTATGACCGATCAGAGTGATCGCTTTCGGTTTCACGGACTTGAGGCACTCGGAGAGGTCCTTGGCCGATTCCAGCCCCTCCGGCGTGAATTCGGCGGTGCCGAAAACGTATCGCACCGGCGTCGATTTCTTCTTCAGCGAAACGCCGCGATAGCTGATCTTGCAGGCGCCGCGCATGGCAAGTTTCACGGGCCGCGGCGCCGCCAGCCGCATTTCGGTCGCCATGCGATCGAGCCGGGCAATGTATTTTGCGTCCGGGGCCATCCAGTCGGGCGTCAGCACCTCGTTCGACGCGTCCTCCAGCGCCAGCTGGTAGTAACGCGCTGCGGTCTCGTAGTTCCGGCGATCGCGGTTGATGTCGCCGAGCGCATCGAAGACCTGCCAGGGTGCTGCATTGCTCGTGCGGATCGTTTCGAGTTCCGGCTCGAAATCAGCGAGATTGGCGCCCTGCCCGACGGCACCGACGATCCGGTTGAACGACGCGAGCGCCGCCACGCGATTGATCATCGCCTTGTCATCCGCCGTACAGTCCGGCGCCTGGCCGCCGGCAATCTGCTGGGCCAGGGCCTCGTTTCCGGCATTGGTCGCCTCGGCAACCTGCGTCAGCGCATCGCAAGCCGCAAAGGCCGGGCCAGCGGCGAACAATGCCAATAGCGACGTCACAACCACGATCTTCATGGCGCTGTCTTCTCCATGCCATTCCCTGTTGTTTCGAACATCGCCCGGCCGCCGTTGGCAGCCGGGCGATCTGTCATTGCTTGATTTCGAACGTCACGACCTGCAAGCCGCTTGCGCCCTTGTCGTCTTCGGCTTTCTTCGCCAGGTTGATGGCGAGCCCGCGCGTCGGCGGCAGATGCGATTCTGCCACCAGCTGTCGCGCCCGTTCCACCGTGAGCTTCTGGTCGCCGAGGCCTCCTTCACGGCAATAGGCGATCATCGTCTCGGCCGGTGCCGGCGTATCGAAGGTCAGGTTTCCGGTGCCCGGCTGTGGAATCAGGCGCTTCTCGCCGGCCTGCAGGGTTGTGTTGCCGATCATCGCGTCCGGTATGACTTCGACATTGCCGGTCTCCTCGACATAGAGCACCTGCAGTTCGCAGGCCTTGTTGGAGCTCAGTTCGAACGAGAGCTGATCGCCGACCTTGGCCGTCGTAGAAGCAACCTGGAGTGCGAGTTCCAGTTTTCCTTCGGCCGGTTTCTCCTGGCGATAGGCCGGTGTTGCCTGGGCGATCGTCTCCGCCTTGACGGGCGTCTGCTGGGCCGTCTGTCCGGCGACCTCCTGGGTCTGGGCCGTCGCCGCAACCTTCACCGTCGTCGTATCGAGCGCCTTCAACTGCATCAGCGGCGACAGAAGCAGCGGGAATTGCTGCTCGACCTCGGCGCGCGGGATCGTGCCGCCCGCCTCCAGCGTCGTTACCCAATCGAGCCCCAGCCGCAGGACATCGACATCCTCGACCCGCTTGATCGTCGCAGAGAACTCGTCCGGCTTCATGTCGAATTCCGCCGCCAGGGCTTCGAAGTCGAGTTCGTCCTCGTACTTATCGCCGAAATAGGTGACGAGTTCCGCATTCCCCGGCGCCAGCATGCTTTGCGCGCTGCCGTCCGGCGTCGGCTCGGTCACGCCCAGCTTCACGAGAGCCTCCACGAAACGCTGGCGGTCCTTGTTATACGCGGCGTCGAGTTCTTCCTGTGGCACGTACATGTCGAGTAGGATCGCCTGCTGATCCTTGCTGAACAGCGTCGAGGTCTCGATATGCTCGCGCAACTGGTCGCGTTTCGACAGGATGCCGTTGGCATGGCAATCGAAGCAGGATCGGGCGTTGGTGATTTCGACCCCCTTGCCGATCGGCCGCTCGCGGAACGAAACGATGCTGGTCGGGCCGACATCGAGCTGCTTTCCTTCCGCGTTCGACAGGTAGTATCCCTGCAGGCCGTTGGGCAGCGAGAAGATCATTTCGCCGCCGTCATGCTGGAAGGCGGTCAGGCCGGCATCGAGCGGCTCGATCTCCTTCGGGCCGTGCGGGAAGCGCTTCAACACCTGCTTGCCGACATCGCCGCCGAAATCATAGGATTTCCAGTAGTAGCCGCCGAACGGCATGTCATGGCGCTCCAGCATGCGGTTGTGATCCGACACGCCGGACGAACCATCGGCAAAGCCGGCTCTGAGCACCTGGCGACGGCGGATGTTTTCGTCCACATTGATCTGGAAACGCTTCTCGAGTTCGCGGATTTGGGTCGGCAGTTTCATCAACTGATTGTAGATCTTCGGCTTGGCGGCATTGGCCATGAACCAGTCGATGCGCATGATCGGCAGGACGGTATCCGTCTCCTTGGTCAAGGCCAGCAGCGAGGCGTCGCTCGCCGGGTCGACGCCATAGAAATACTGCGAGATCAGGAAGTTATAGTCCTCGGCCGACCATTGCAGGTCGCGAAGGTCGACGCGCACCATCAGGCCGTTGGTCCCCTCGACTTCCTGCGGCAGCACCAGCTTCGGTCCAAAGGACAGCGAGTTCAGGAGCTTCTTGAAGCCGCCGGCCAGCACGTCCATGCGCTTCATGAAGGTCTTGTCCGCCTCGCAACCCATCATGCCGTTGTACTGGTTGCGATAGGAGAAGTAGCGCATGAATTTCCGGTCGAGTTCCCCAACGCTGGAAATGTCCTTCAACCCGGCTTCGATGAAATCTCGATAGGACAGCATCGGCCGGGTGCGGTCCGGCTTCGTCGCCGCCGTCTGCGGCAGGTTCGACTGATTGAGCGAATTGATCCAGTCTTCGAGGCTCTTGACCTCCTCGGCGGTCGGGCGCTTGCCAAGCGGCATGCGGCCACTGGTGACGGACGTGAACAGCCGGGACTTCGAAGCGTCGCCGGGAACGACGAAGGCCGCGTCTGCGGCGATCGACTTCAGGTCGCCGGCCGAATAGCTGCCTTGCGAGCTTTCGCCCGGCCCATGGCAATTGCGGCAATATTTGCCGATGAAGGCATCGGCCTGCACCGCAAGGGCTGCATTGTCCCCTGACAGCGCGGATTCCGGCGTGCTTTCCTTGCAGACCGCGGTCGTCGATTGTGCAACCGGCTCCGGCGGCTTGACCTCGCGGTCGGACAGGAAGGCGTAGATGGCCGTTCTATCCTTCTCCGTCAGCGCCGAAAGCCCGTGCGCGATCTCGCGCATGACGGGATCGGTCAGGGGCGAGCCGGACAGTTTCTTGCCTTCGTCGATCAGGCCGACGGTGAAGACCTCGGGAGAGGCAAGGCTTGCCATACGCGCCTTGGTGATATCGGGCGCAACCGCACCGGTCAGGCCTTTTTCGCCGGCATAGGCGTTCTCGACATCGAGGCCGTAGGTGGTGGTGCGCGGCGTGTGACAATCGCCACAGCCGCCGACGTTCTCGACGAGATAGCGGCCGCGCTCCATCTGCGTTTCTTCGCGCGACTGATATTCGGGAACGTTGAAATGGCTGCGCTTCCACAGCGTGATCGTCGTCTGGCGGCTATAGGGGAAGGCGATCTCATGTTCCTTCGACACAGCGTCGGATTGGACCAGCGTGTCGATATAGGCCTTGATGTCGAGGACGTCCTCCGGCTTCATGCCGCCATAGGAGGTATAGGGCATGACCGGATAGAGATGGTTGCCGTCACGATCGATGCCTTGCATCACCGCGTTGAGGAACTGCGCATTGGTCCAGCCGCCGATGCCGTTGGTGTGCGGCGAAATGTTCGGCGCATAGAACTTGCCGATCGCCGTATCCATCTCCATGCCGCCGGAAAGCAGTTGTGTATTGCTGCCGGACCCATGGCAGGCGCCGCAGCCCGCAGCGCTGAACAGATATTTGCCGTTGTCCACATTTGCCTTGTAAGTCGTATAGGCATCATCGGCAAAAGCGTCGCGCGCGGAGGCTGTCCCGGGACAGTGGGCAATCGCCAGGACGGCAGCCGCCATCGCCAGCATGTGCCGCCGCAGGCTGCGGATCATTTTCCCGGGCAGTTGATCGAACATGCGCATGGCTTGTTCCCCTTGCTTTCTCAAACGATAAAATATGCGATGCGGTATCAGCGGAACTCGAACAGTTCGAACTCGACCCGTCCGGGCTTTTTCCCAAGTTCTTTCAGTCCTTTTTCAATGGCCTTTCGCAGAGGCGGCGGACCGCAGAACCAGAGGTCTGCCCCCGCCGGGTCGACTGCGCTCGCTGCCGCGAGTTTCGCCGCATCGAGACGTCCGTCGGTTTTGGAATCATGCAAAGTAAAGCTGAAATTCGGAAGTTTTTCTGCCTGCGCCTCGAACGTCTCGAGACCGATCGCCTCGGCACGGTCGCGCACGCAATATATCATATGAATGTCCTGGCCCTCATCCCCCTTGAGACGCCCCGCCATGGCGAGGAAAGGCGTGACACCGATGCCGCCGGCGAGCCAGATCTGCTTCTTGCCGCCGCGGCGATGATTGAACCGTCCATAACCACCTTCGAGCTTCAGCCGGTCGCCGACGGCAATGTTTTCACGCAGCGCCTTGGTGTAGTCGCCGAGCGGCTTGATCGCGAAACCGACAATGCCGCCCTCCTCCATGCCGGCGATCGTGAACGGATGCGGCTCGCGCAGCCCTGGCTTGTTGACCCGGAAAAACCCGAACTGGCCGGGTTTCGCCTTGAGCGGTCGCCCGGTCGGACGCGCCGAAATGATCGTCGCACCATCGTGGCGCATCACATCGAAGACCTCGTAAGCCCGCGTGCGCAGCCACGGGAAGAGCTGGGTATAGATGTAACTGGCAGTGCCGATCATCGCGATGATGTTGAGATAGGTCGCCAGCATCGCAGTGCCGTCATAGGGCCTCTTGATGAAGGTCTGGTGGAAGGCCACCATGACGAACAGCAGCCCGATGAAGCGATGCGTCAGTCGCCAATAGTGATAGGGGATTTCGATTTTGGTCTTGGGAACGAACTTGAAGATGCTCAAGAGCAGCAAGACGACGAAACCGTAAAACGCATATTCCCCCATCGACGCCGCCAGCTTGTTCAAACCGCTGGTCAGCGACAGGCCCTTGAAATCCGGCGTGATGAAATAGTGCGCGAGAATCAGGATGAGAACCGCAATGCCGACCCGCCGATGGGTCCGATAGATCCGGTCGAGGCCGCCGAAAAGGCGCTCCACCAGCGGTGGGCGCGTCGCCAGGAACTGCGCGATCCCCATGCCGGTGAAAGCCATGGACGACGCCATCAGCGAGAAGGTCGTGCCGGCATTGGTGTGACTGACCGCGGGAACGGCCAGAAGCCCCGCGAAGCCTATCAACGACCAGACAAGAACAGCAACCGCGCTCACAGAATATCCCTCACAATTCCTGCAGCTGCCGGAATCCCCGAAGCAAGACTGGCAAGCCCCTCAAGCTTCGTCAACAGCTATTGTAGACCATACGATTTTCGCTCGGGCTTTATTCGGCATGCTCAAGTTTTTGTGTTTGCGGGCAAATCCCGCTTTGCGCAAAAGCGACGAGGCGAGACAATCTCAGGTTACTTCAGGTCGCCCTTTGCAAGCGCTTCGCGGGCTTTTTCGACCAGCGGGTGATCCGGATGGCGGCGAATGAAGCGCTTATAGGCCTCGCGCGTGCCTTGGGCTTGGACGCGCGCATATTCGGATTGGACGGCGGCTTCTATGTCCGGCGGAGGAAGCATGTCCTGTCCTTGTGTCGATATCTGCGCGTGGGCACGAGGGTCGGGCGCCGCTCCCAGGATGGCAAGAGCAATGCCCGCGGACATGAAAAGAAATTGTTTCAGAGACATCCTGAATTTTACCACGGGTCACTTCGTCTTTTAACAATACGCTTACAATTTTTGATATCCATTGCCCCTAGATTCGCCTCGCATGTTTGGCATAAGGCCAAGCGTCATACTATACCCAAGAGGCACAGGGCGTTAGCAGGAGATACGTTTGACTGGTACGAACAAGACGACAAAAATCATTTTCGCTACCGGCAACGCGCTCATCGACGGCGTTCTGACCGAGACGGCCTGGGGCGATTCCACCATAACCTATGCCTTTCCAAGCAGCAGCGGCAGCTATAGCTATGGCCCGGAAAAAAATTATGGATTCGCGACCATCTCGATAGCGCAGAAAGGCGCCGCGCTTTTCACTCTGGAGCAATCTTACGGCTCCGCCGCCAATGACGGCTTTTCCGTCGAGGGTTTCACCAATGTGAGCTTTGACAACAGTGGCAGTGACAGCACCTCCAACATCCGTATCGCCCAATCCGATTATTCCGGAATCGAAACGGCCTACGTCGCCGACTATCCGGGAGATGATGCTTGGGACGGCGATGTCTGGTTCGGCACCGTATATGATTACAGGAAACCGGTCGCCGGCAACTATGCCTGGCACACGATGATCCATGAGCTCGGACATTCATTGGGGCTGAAACACGGTAACGATACCGACAGTTTCGGCGCTTTGCCAACGGCTTATGATTCGCTCGAATATTCGGTGATGACTTACAGGACCTATGTCGGTGATAGTGGCGAGGGTTACACCTACGAAAAATATGGCGCGCCCCAGAGTTTCATGATGGCCGATATTGCAGCGCTTCAGGAAATGTATGGCGCCGACTACTCCACCAACAGCGGCAATACGGTCTACAAATGGACGCCGACCAGCGGCCGGACGATTGTCGACGGCGACGTGGCGATCGAGCCGGGTGCCAATCGCATCTTTGCCACCCTCTGGGATGGCGACGGCAACGACACGTTCGACCTCACCGCCTATAGCGACAACCTCAAGATCGATCTTCGTCCCGGCAAGGCGTCGCTTTTCAGCGAGGACCAACTGGCCTATCTGGGCGGTGGTCCCAATGATGGTTATGCCAGAGGCAATATCTTCAATGCGCTGCTCCACGATGGCGACCTCCGATCGCTGATCGAAAATGCCAAGGGCGGATCGGGCAGCGACAAGATCACCGGCAATCAGGTCGGCAATTCCCTGCAGGGCAATGGCGGTAACGATACGCTGACCGGAGAAGCCGGAAACGACGTGCTGATCGGCGCCTCCGGTGCCGACAGGCTCGACGGCGGAACTGGCGTCGACCGGCTCTTTGGCGGCGCAGGCGCCGACGATCTCATCGGCCGCGGCGATGCCGACATTTTCCTGTTCAAGCTCATCTCGGAATCGACGGTGGCGACGTCCGGCCGAGATACCATTTTCGATTTTTCCGCTTCACAGGGCGACAGAATCGACCTCTCCGGTATCGATGCCAATACTGGCACCTCCGGGAACCAGGCATTCAGCTTCCGCGGGACGGCTGCCTTCACCGGTGCGGCTGGCGAACTCAGATACCTCAAGGGCTCGTCAGACACCTACATCTACGGTGACGTGAACGGCGACAAGACTGCGGATTTTGCCATCCACCTCGACGACGCCCTGACGCTGCAGAAGGCCTATTTCATTCTGTAACTTGGGAAGGCATCCGCTATTCTGAAGGGGCCGGATCATCGCGATCCGGCCCCTTTTTTTTCATCCGACCTGGAAGTCTCCGCGAATGTGAAGTTCCCGGCGGACGGCAAGCGCCGTTCGATGATGGCAGCCACGCGCTGGTGTTCCGCACCAGACAGCGGCGGACGCGGCGCGCTGACGCGGTCGTTGCTGTCGATGGCGAAGACTTCGTAAAGCCGTGATATATCAGTATTCTTGCCATTGATTTTCAGTTGTGGCACTCTCTGATATATCAGCGCTTGAGGAAAAACATGTCGGGATCATCATCGCAGGCGCATCTTGCCTATCTGACGCTGGAAAGCCTCATCGTCACGCTGAAGCTCAAGCCCGGCTCGCTGATAACGGAAAAGCAGCTGATCGATCTGGCCGGCCATGGCCGCACGCCAGTGCGGGAAGCAATTCAGAAGCTGGCGTGGCAGGGCCTCATCGAGGTTCGTGCCCGCGTCGGCCTGCAGATCACCATGATCAAACCGGACGACCACCGCCATATCATGCAGGTGCGGCGCACGCTGGAACCGCTGGCCGCGGCCCTCGTCGCCGAACATGCAAATGCCGAAGCGCGCGCGGCAATGATCGAATGCGCCCAGGCGATGACCGCCTGCTCGATCAATGCCGACATGGAGGGCTTTCTGGCCGCCGACAAGGCTTTTGATGAAATCATGGAAGCCACCTGCCCCAACGTCTATCTGACATCGGCCCTGGCGCCCCTGCAGACACATGCGCGAAGGCTGTGGTTCAGTGCCGCCTCGACGCAGCGCATGGACCGTTCGGTCGATTTGCACGTCAAGGTGATCCGGGCAATCAACCAGGCGGATGCACAGGCTGCAGCGACTGCCATGGAAAATCTGATGGACTATCTTGGCGAGCGCTAGCCGCCCTGCCCTTCCAGACGCCGAAACAAAAAAGGCGGCCCGCAAAGCCGCCTCTGTTCCAGAATGAAGGTTATGCCTAGCCGACGAAAGCCCGCTCGATGACAAATTCGCTCGGCTTGTTGTTGGCGCCTTCCTCGAGACCGGCGGCCTCCAGAAGCGCCTTGGTCTCTTTCAGCATTTCTGTCGAACCGCAGATCATGGCGCGATCGATGGCCGGATCGAATGCCGGCAGGCTAAGGTCGGAGAAGAACTTGCCGTCGCGGATGAGGTTGGTGATGCGCCCCTTGAACGGATAGTCCTCGCGGGTCACCGTTGCGTAGTGGCGCAGCTTGTCACCGACCAGTTCTGCCAGGAATTCGTGGTTGCGGATTTCCTTGATCAGGTCGAAACCGTATTGCAACTCGGCGACGTCACGCGTCGTGTGGGTGAGGATGACTTCCTCGAATTTTTCGAAGGTTTCCGGCTCGCGGATGAGGCTCGCGAACGGCGCGATACCTGTGCCAGTCGAGAACATGTAAAGGCGCTTGCCGGGCGTCAGGGCATCGAGAACGAGCGTGCCGGTCGGCTTCTTGCGCATCAGAACCTGATCGCCGGGTTTGATGCCCTGCAGATGCGAGGTGAGCGGACCATCTTGAACCTTGATCGAGAAGAATTCGAGCTCATCGTCCCACGCCGGGCTTGCGATCGAATAGGCGCGATAGATCGGCTTGCCGTCGACCATCAGGCCGATCATCGCAAATTCGCCCGAACGGAAGCGGAATTCAGCCGGACGCGTCATCCGGAAGCTGAACAGCCGGTCCGTATAATGCTTCACAGCGGTCACCGTTTCGGCGAACACGCCTGCGGGCACGGTTGGGGCAAATTCTTCGATCTTGGCAGGAGCATTCATCTCGGCGTCAGGTCCTGTAATGATGAGCAATTCTTTCAGGTATCAGCGGATATTCCAAACGGCACGGCTTTGGAAGCAAATCCGTTCCAATTATAGCGCCTTTTGCGGATTGATGCGCGCTTCAGACTGTCGCGGCGCTCAGGAAACCCGGCGCCAGCTGTAGGATTTCGCATCCTCCGACGGACGCGCTGTCGGCTGGTAGTGATTGTCGATGCCCGGCAGCCGCCCTTCGGAGAGGCGCTTGAGGGCCGTTGCGTTGGTGACGGCAAAGCTGTCGATGCCACAGCGCAGCATCAGTGGTACCTGGTCGATCAGCACATCGCCGACGGCGCGGATTTCCTTGCCATAGCCGAGGCGTGCCCTGAGCAGCGAGGCATGGCTGAAGGCCCGGCCATCGTTGAAGGCCGGAAAGGCCACGGCGATCAACGAGATTTGCTCGATAAACGGAAGAAGTCGCGTCACATCGTCCGCTGGATTGATCAGTACGCCGAGCCCGCTATCACCGGACGATGCCTTCTCGATGAAGGCATCGAGACCGAGGATGGCCTTTTCGTTCGAGCCCGCCTTTGTCTCCTCGGTCTCGACGACCCAGGGGTCATCCGTCACGAAGCCGGTTTCTTTCCAGATTTTCGTCATGTCTTTTGTCCTTGCGCCTCAAGCGGCTTCCTGGGCGCTGCCGCCGTACAACGCATCCTTGAAGGGCTGCGGCCCGACCCGCCGATAGGCATCGAGGAAAATCTCAGATGCATCCTTGCGCAGGCCAAGATACGTGTTGACGATCGTCTCGACCGCATCCGTCACCTTTTCCGGCTCGAAGCCACGGCCGATGATTTCACCGATCGAGGTGTTCTCGTCGCCGGAGCCGCCGAGCGTGATCTGGTAGAGTTCCGCGCCCTTCTTCTCGACACCCAGCAGGCCGATATGGCCGACATGGTGGTGACCGCAGGCGTTGATGCAGCCGGAGATCTTGATCTTCAGCTCGCCGATCTCCGCCTGCTTGTCCGGATTGCCGAAACGGTTGGAGATTTCCTGCGCCAGCGGAATCGAGCGCGCATTGGCAAGCGCGCAGTAGTCCAAGCCGGGACAGGCAATGATATCCGTGATCAATCCGGCATTGGCGGTCGCAAGGCCGATGGAGACGAGACCACGATAGATGGCCTCCAGATCGGCCAGCGCCACGTGCGGCAGAATGATGTTCTGCTCATGGCTGATGCGGATTTCGTCGAAGGCGTATTCCTCCGCGAGATCAGCGATCGCATCCATCTGGCTGTCGCTGGCGTCGCCCGGAATGCCGCCGATCGGCTTCAGCGAGATCGTCACCATGCCGTAGTCGGGATGCTTGTGCGGCTGGACGTTCTGCTGCACCCAGCGGGCGAAATCCGGATCGGCCTTCTTCCAGCCGGCCAGACTGGCCCAGCCTTCCGGCCGCTGTGTCAGCGGCGGCAGGGCGAAATAGGTCGTGATCGCCTGGATGTCCGCTTCCGGAAGTTTCAGTTCCGTATTTTTCAGTTCGGCAAACTCCGCATCGACTTGCCGCGCCAATTCCTCGGCGCCGGTTTCGTGGACGAGGATCTTGATGCGGGCTTTGTACTTGTTGTCGCGGCGGCCATGGAGGTTGTACACGCGCATGATCGCGGTCGTGTAGGAAAGCAGGTCCTCTTCCGGCAGGAAGTCGCGGATCTTCTTGGCGATCATCGGGGTGCGCCCCTGCCCGCCGCCGACATAGACGGCAAAGCCGATCTCGCCCTTGTCGTTCTTCTTCAGATGCAGGCCGATGTCATGCACCTGGATCGCCGCGCGGTCACGCTCGGCACCGGTGACGGCGATCTTGAACTTGCGCGGCAGGAAGGAGAATTCCGGATGGACGGAAGACCACTGCCGCAGGATTTCGGCATAGGGGCGCGGATCGGCAACCTCATCAGCCGCTGCACCGGCGAAATGGTCGGCCGTGACGTTGCGGATGCAGTTGCCCGACGTCTGCAGCGCATGCATTTCGACCGAGGCCAGCTCGGCGAGGATATCCGGCGTGTCCGAAAGCTTCGGCCAGTTGTACTGGATGTTCTGGCGCGTGGTGAAATGCCCGTAGCCGCGGTCATACTTGCGGGCGATATGGGCGAGCATGCGCATCTGCCGGCTGTTCAGCGTGCCATAGGGAATGGCGACGCGCAGCATGTAGGCGTGAAGCTGCAGATAGACGCCGTTCATCAGCCGCAGCGGCTTGAACGCATCCTCGGCAAGTTCGCCGGAAAGGCGGCGCGTCACCTGATCGCGGAACTGCTCAACGCGGCCGGAGACAAAGGCATGGTCGAATTCGTCGTAACGGTACATCGGTCTTCTTTTCCTCAAGCCGCCTGCACGGGGCCGGTCAGGCCCTTGTATCCCGGCGCATAATCGATCGTCGGCCCTTCGGCGCGAACACGCTCGCGCAGACGCAGCGGCCGCAGAACGCCATCTACTTCTTCAATGTCAATGACATTCACGTCAACCACCTTGTTGTCGGCAAAGGCGGCTTTTCCGGTCGCCTCGAGCGCTGCAACCGCTTCGGCATGCCGGGCGACGAAAGCATCCTGCAGAGATTCCACCCAATTGCCGGCGGCATCGAGCCAGACGGAAATTCCGTCCGACAGGCGGTTTGCGGTCAGCACTTTGTCGGCCATGTCAGTTCCTCACTTCGTCTTTCTGTTTGCGCGACAGGTCCGCGCTGCGCGCAGGAGCAGTCTGGCCAGCGGCCTTCGCCCTGACAAGCGGCTCCGAGCGCTGGAAGTTCGCGCCGGCGACGGCGTCGCCGATGATCACCATGACCGGTCCATCCAGTTCATCGCGGTATTGCAGATCCGGCAGGTCCTTCAACGTGCCGTGCAGCAGCTTGCGCTCCGCACGGCTGGCGTTTTCGACGACGGCCACCGTCGTTTCGGCGGGAAGTCCTGCCTGCATCAGCCGGGCAGCGACCGATGCGGCGACCGTGCGCCCCATATAGACGGCAATCGTCGCGCCGGAAATGGCAAGGCGCGCCCAATCCGGCAGGACATCGCCGGTCAGGTCGTGCCCTGTCGTGAAGATCAGCGACGAAGCGACACCGCGCAGCGTCAGCGGCAGTTCGAAATCGGCGGCGGCGGCGAAAGCAGAGGTAATGCCGGGCACGATCTCATAGGTAATCCCGGCGTCGCGCAGCGCAGCCATTTCTTCACCGGCACGGCCGTAAACCAGCGGATCGCCCGATTTCAGCCGCACGACACGCTTGCCGTCCTGACCGAGGCGAACCAGCAACTGGTTGATCTCTTCCTGGGACTTCGAGTGGCAGCCCTTGCGCTTGCCGACCGACAGGCGCTCGGCATCGCGGCGGCCCATGTCGACGATCGCCTGCGGCACCAGCGCATCATAGACGATGACGTCGGCTTCCATCATCACGCGCTGCGCCCGCAAGGTGAGCAGATCCTCGGCACCCGGACCGGCACCAACCAGCCAGACATGGCCGGGAACGCGATCCACGGACGTAAGCAGCCTGGATGCCTCGCGGCGGGCTTCGGCGACATTACCGAGCGCAACCTGATCCGCAACGGCACCGGAGAAAAAGCGACGCCAGAAGACGCGCCGCGACACGCCGCGGGGCAAAAGCCGGTCGGCGGCATCGCGATAGGCCTGCGCCAGCGAAGCAAGTGCGCCGAGCGAGGGTGACAGAAGCTGATCGATCTGGGCACGGATCATCTGCGCCAGCACCGGGCCTGCGCCTTCGGTTCCGATTGCCACCGCCACTGGCGCCCGGTTTACCAGCGCCGGCGTCAGGAAATCGCAATATTCCGGCTGATCGACGGCGTTGGCCGGGATTTTCCTGTCACGCGCCGCCGCGACGACAACGCGGTCCTTCGCAGCATCGCCGGTCGCGGCGAAGACCAGCGTGACCCCCTCGATTTGGCCGGCATGAAAGGGCTCACGTACCGTCGCAATGGCATTCGCAGCCAGAAAGGCCGCGAAATCCCCTTCCGGTTCATCGGCGAACGCGACGATCCGGGCTTGCGTGTTCATCAGCAGCCGTACCTTGGCAAAAGCCTCATCGCAATTGCCGAACACCGCCACGCTTTTTTGCGCAACGCGAAAGAAGGCCGGAAATACGGTCAGCTGCTCGGTCATGAGGCTAGGAATGATCCTGTTACAGGTTCAGGGGAATATCCCTTTTATAGAAGGAAAATTGAAGAAACAGAAATTCGCAGGCTTTTGAAGCCGCGTATTCTTTTGCTCGACTTCAGCATAAATTGAGCAAATCTCTCCGGCCGTGGCGTGGCGGCCACACCGGGATGAGGCATCCGTGTGGCATTGCGTATTGCCCTCCATAGCCGTTAAATGCGCAACGAATCCATCCGGGAGCCGCAAACGATGACGAATTCCGAACTCGCAGCACGCCTTCTGAGCGTCATCGAGGCCGATATTCTGCCGCTGACGGAAAAGGGCGTAAGCGCCGGCAACAAGGTCTTCGGCGCCGCGATCCTGCGCAAATCGGACCTGTCGCTGGTGATCGCTGAGACCAACAACGAAACCGAAAATCCGCTCTGGCACGGCGAAGTCCATACGCTGAAGCGGTTCTACGAACGCACCGAGAAGCCGGACACGAAAGAGCTGATTTTCCTGTCCACCCACGAGCCCTGCTCGATGTGCCTTTCGGCCATCACCTGGGCCGGCTTCGACAATTTCTACTATTTCTTCAGCCACGAAGATTCGCGCGACGCCTTTTCCATCCCGCACGACCTGAAAATCCTCAAGGAGGTCTTCCGGCTCGATCCCGGCGGTTACGCGAAGAACAACGCCTTCTGGCGATCCGCAGCGATTGCCGATCTCGTTGCGACATCCGATGAGACTGTGCAGCCGGCGCTGCGTTCCCAGGACAAGCGCATCCGTGAAAAATATCAATCCCTGTCCGAAGCCTACCAGTCCGGCAAGGACGGCAACGCCATTCCGCTGAATTGAGCCCCATGCAGCCTTCCAAGGACATCACCCGCCTCATCGAGATCATGGCCGCCCTGCGCCAGCCGGAGACGGGCTGCCCCTGGGATGTCGTCCAGACCTTCGAGACGATCAAGCCTTACACGCTTGAAGAAGCCTACGAGGTCGCCGACGCCATCGAGCGCGGCGACATGGATGATCTGTGCGACGAACTCGGCGACCTGCTGCTGCAGGTGGTGTTCCATGCCCGTATGGCCGAGGAAGCCGGTGACTTCGCGTTCGGAGATGTGGTCGAGGCGATCACGCGGAAGATGATCCGGCGCCACCCGCATGTCTTTGCCCGCTCGGATGCCGATACGCCGGAGGCGGTCAAGCTGCAATGGAGCGAGATCAAGCAGGCCGAAAAAGCCGAACGGCGCGCGCGGCGCGCCCGGCACGGTTTGCCCGAAGATGCAAACAAGGGCCATCTCGATTCGGTCCAGCGCAGCTTTCCGGCCCTCGTCGAAGCGCTGAAGCTTCAGGAACGTGCCGCCAAAGTTGGCTTCGACTGGTCGTCGCCGGAACCGATCCTCGACAAGATCGAGGAAGAGATTGTCGAATTACGCGAGGCGCTGGCCGCCAAAGACAAGGCCAAGGTCGCGGACGAACTCGGCGACCTGATCTTCGCCGTCGTCAATATCGGCCGCCACGTTAATGCCGATCCGGAGATGGCGCTGCGCGGAACGAACACCAAGTTCCGGCGCCGCTTCAGCCACATTGAGGCGGAACTGGAAACCGCCGGCGAAAGCCTGGAAGCGGCAACGCTGGAGCGAATGGAAGAACTCTGGCAGGCGGCAAAGGCGATCGAGCGGCAGCTCAAGTAGCCCGCGCAGAACCTGCTTTCCGGGCCTGAAATCAGCCCGGCGTTGCCCGGTCGAGATTGGTTTGCCACTCGATCGCGTCGTCCAGGCGGTCATGCCCCCAGAACAGTTCGCCATCGACGACAAAGGACGGTGATCCAAAGATCCCCAGCCCCCTTGCCTCCTCGGTCGCCGCGTATAGTGCGTCGATCCCCGCCTCGGAGTTCGCCATTTCCAGCACGCGCTCCGGATCCTGGCCAGCCGCCGCGATGCTGGCCGAAAGGTTCGGCTCGCTTCCTGCCGCCTCGCCGTTGACGAACCATCGTTGATAGGCAGCAACCGTATAGGCCTCGCACCAGCCCTCCGCGGCCGCAAGCACGGCGACCCGATTGGCCTGCTCCAATCCGCTCAGCGGATAAGGAATTGGGAACCGGGCCGTCAGCCCGAACTTGGCAGCGCGCCGTTCGATATCGCGCCACATATAGGTCGCCTTGATCGGCTTCTTCGCAAACGGGATATTGTCCATCTCGATCATGATGGCCCGCACATTGAAGGGGTGCCAGTCAAACTCGACACCCGATTTCGCAGCGATTTGCGACAGGCGCATCACGGCGAGAAACGTATAGGTACTTCCGATGGAAAACCAGAAGTCGATCGACGCCATTGTCGTTGCCCTCCTCAATCCGAGGCTTCACAGGCTTCAACTTGCTGTCAGGAAATGGCAGCCCTCTCCCCGCCCGGGAGTGTCGGGCGTCACAATACTCCGCTTATCTCGGGAAGGAAACTGGCGGGCTTTTCGCACAATTAGGGGGCAGTGGCACGCAAAGCTTGGACTACCAATCCTGAGCGGCAGCCTTCGGTCCGTTCCCCAGCCGGCGCTCGAGCTCTTCCGCTTCGGCTGGTGTCAACCGCAGATCGAGGCTGACCGATCCGTCTTCCATGTCTTCCCGCGCATCCACGATCGCATGCTGGTAGACCCACGGCAACAATTGCAGCCTCTCGACAGGCAGCACGACCGTGCATTCGGTCATGACGCCGGAAAGCCGGCTGCCGATTTCCTCAAGCAGATGGTCGAGGCCCTCGCCGGTGATGGCTGAAACTGCCGTCGTATTGTCCGTGTTTTCGGCCTTCTGCACGAGCCCCGCGCGCGCCTCTGCGTCAAGCAGGTCGATCTTGTTCCAGACCTCGATGAGGCGCTCTGCCCTCGCCTTCTCGTCGATGCCGAGATCGGTCAGGATGCGCAGAACGTCTTGCGCCTGCACCTGATTGTCAGGATCGGCGAGATCGCGAACGTGCAGGATCAAGTCGGCTTCCAGAACCTCTTCCAGCGTCGCCCGGAAGGCGGCGACCAGATGCGTCGGCAGGTCTGAGATGAAACCGACGGTGTCGGACAGGATCACCATCCGCCCATGCGGCAGCTTCATGCGGCGCAACGTCGGGTCAAGCGTGGCAAACAGCATGTCTTCGGCAAGAACGCCGGCGCCGGTGATGCGGTTGAACAAAGTCGATTTGCCGGCGTTGGTATAACCGACAAGAGCAACGATCGGGTGCGGGACCTTCTTGCGTTTGGCACGATGCAACTGACGCGTCCGGCGGACCTGCTCCAGTTCCTTCTCCAGCTTGACGATCTTTTCCTGCAGCAGCCGGCGGTCGGCTTCGATCTGCGTTTCACCGGGACCGCCCATGAAACCGGCACCGCCGCGCTGGCGCTCGAGGTGGGTCCAGCTGCGCACCAGCCGGCCCTTCTGGTAGTTCAGATGTGCAAGCTCGACCTGCAGCGTGCCTTCCCGGGTGGAGGCGCGGCGGCCAAAGATTTCGAGGATGAGGCCGGTCCGGTCGATGACCTTGCAGTTCCATTCTTTTTCGAGGTTGCGCTGCTGCACCGGTGTCAGCGGATGATCGACGATCACCAAGCCGGCATTATGCTCCATGAGCAGATGACCGATTTCCTCGATCTTGCCGGTTCCGAGCAGCGTCCCGGGTTTCGGCTGAGCGATCGGCACGATCGTGCCATGCACGACCTCGAGATCAATGGCGAGTGCCAAACCGATCGTTTCCTCGAGCCGGCTTTCGTCGCTGCGCGTCGAGGTCGCGGCAATCACGTCCGCATTTTGCCTGCCGGTCTTTTTCAGGACCGGGACGATGACGACGGCGCGCATGTCATCACGAAGCTTTTCGAGCTCCGGGATGATCGACGCGGATTTTGTATCACGTTTGGTAATGTGCCTTGCTTTCCGTCAGGATGCGGATTCTTCGCTCTCGAACATCTGCATCGGCTGGCCCGGCATGATTGTCGAGATGGCGTGCTTGTATACGAGCTGGGAATGCCCGTCACGCCGCAAGAGGACACAAAAATTGTCGAAAGACGTGACAACGCCCGTCAGTTTCACACCATTGATAAGAAATATCGTCAGAGATATCTTCTGCTTGCGGACGGTGTTGAGAAAAAGATCCTGCAAGTTCTGAGAACGTTCCGCCATAGCGCCGCTTCTTTCTTATTTGCCGGTTCAATGTAACCGGTTGATTATTCGTTCTGTTTATCTCGAACGCCGTCAGAAGTCCCCTTCAGAGCGTCCCCCAGGATTTTGGTATCAAATCGCAGTCTTTTCCGCAATGTCGAAAAAGGCTTCGCGAATTTTCTGTGACACGCTGCCGGGGTGGCCGTTGGCGATGATTTTACCGTTAATCGCCACCACCGGAAAACAGATGCTGGTCGCCGCCGTGATGAATACCTCGCGCGCGGTAAGCATTTCTTCCACCGAAAAAGCGCGTTCCTCTATGTCGATACCGACTGCGGCCGCCACGTCCATCAATGTCGTACGGGTGATGCCGCGAAGGATGCCGTGATCGGCGTGGCGCGTCCGCAGCGTCCCATCCCTGTCGACGATCCAGACATTGGTCGCAGCACCTTCCTTCACCGTGCCGTCCGGCTCGACGAAGATCGCCTCCTGGGCACCCTCCTCCTTCGCGGCCTGGCGGGCGAGAACGTTCGCCAAGAGCCCAACGGTCTTTACGTCGACACGATCCCAGCGGTTTTCCGGCACGGTAATCGCCCGGATTCCAACGGCGTTCTTCTTGGCAATGAGGGAAGCATCGGTTCTCTTTGCCGTGACGACAAGCGTCGACGGCGTGCCCTGTGCCGGAAAGACATGGTCGCGGCGCGCTGCTCCGCGCGTCACCTGAATGTAAAACAGGCCATTGCGTATGCGGTTGCGCCGCAGAACTTCGCGAATGACGACAACGAGCGCCGCCCGCGTCATCGGCCAGGCAATCCGGATCTCACTGAGCGATCGGTCGAGCCGGTTAAGATGCCGGGTCAGATCGACGATGAAGCCGTGACGGATTTCGCAGACTTCATAGACGCCATCGGCGAATTGAAAGCCGCGGTCCTCAATATGAACCGCGGCATCGGTGTGGCGCTGGTAGGCGCCGTTCACATAGGCAATTCTCGACATGGGTGACTTCTCAAGAGATGGGAAAGCGCGATTTCAGACGCCGAGCGATTTCAGCTTTCGATGCAGGGCCGAACGCTCCATGCCGACGAACTCGGCCGTACGTGAAATATTGCCGCCGAACCGATTGATCTGGGCGATCAGATAGTCCCGCTCGAACATTTCCCGTGCCTCGCGCAGCGGCAGCGTCATGATGTGCTGATCGCCCTGCGCCGAGATCTTCGGCAGGCTGTCGCCGACCTCGCTTGGCAGCATATCCGCCGAGATCGCCGTGTCCGGGCCGTCACTGCGGGCGAGAATCATCAAACGCTCGATATTGTTGCGCAGTTGGCGGATGTTGCCCGGCCAGTCATGCGACTGCAGTACCGCCAGAGCGTCATCACCGATCTTGCGAGTACGGATACCGGCCTGCTCGCTGACCTGCCGCATGAACATGTCGACGAGGAACGGTATATCCTCACGCCGCTCGGCAAGCGCCGGCACCCGGACCGGAATGACCGCCAGACGATGGTAGAGATCCTCGCGGAAAGCCCCCTCGGCGATCTGGCTTTCGAGGTTATAGGCCGTCGAGGAGATGATGCGCACATCGACCTTGACGCGTTTGGAGCCGCCGACGCGCTCGAACTGTTGATCGACCAGCACGCGCAGGATCTTGTTCTGCGTTTCGCGTGGCATTTCGCCGACTTCATCGAGATACAGAATGCCGCCATGGGCCTCTTCCAGTGCGCCGGTCTTGCGCGACTGGCCGGGCGTCCCTTCCGTACCGAAGAGAGCAATCTCCATGCGGTCCGGCGTGATCGCCGCCGCGTTCAGCGCCACGAAGGGGCCTGCCATTCGTGAAGACTTGCGGTGAATCATCCGCGCCACCAGTTCCTTGCCCGAGCCGGAGGGGCCCTGGATCATGATGCGGCTGTTGGTGGGCGCGACCTTCTCGATCGTCTGGCGAAGCTGCGAGACGGCAACGGAGGTACCGATCAATTCGACGGGATCGCCGGAGCGCTTCTTCAGCTCCGAGACTTCCCGCTTGAGCTTGGAATTCTCCAGCGCACGCTCGGCGATCAGGATGAGGCGATCGGCCTTGAAGGGCTTTTCGATGAAATCATAAGCACCGCGGCGGATCGCCGACACGGCGGTTTCGATATTGCCGTGCCCGGAAATCATGACCACCGGCAGGTCCGGATAACGGCCCTTGATCTCATCGAGAAGCGCCAGACCGTCGAGACGGCTGCCCTGCATCCAGATATCGAGAAAGACGAGGCGCGGCACACGGTCGCTGATCGCCTGCAACGCGCTGTCGCTGTCGAACGCAGTCCGGGTTTCATGACCCTCGTCTGACAGAATGCCGGAGACAATCTCGCGAATGTCCTCCTCGTCGTCCACAACCAGAATGTCAGCCGCCATGGGAAGTATCCTTATCCTGTCTGTCTTCGGTACCGCCGCTCTGTCCGGCCGGCGGCAAAATAATGCGGATCATGGCGCCCTGTCCGTGATCGAAATCGGCGGGCGCATCATGCAATTCCAATTGTCCGCCGTGGTCCTCAATGATCTTCTTGACGATCGCAAGGCCGAGGCCGGTGCCCTTCTCCCGCATCGTCATGTACGGCTCGAGAATGCGGTGACGGTTTTCGGTCGGTAGCCCCTTGCCGTTGTCGATGATGTCGACAACGAACTGGCCGCTCGTTTCATTGCGTCTCGAACGGACCAGCACGCGGCGATCACCGCGAACGGCGTCGGCCGGCAAGGCCTCGATCGCCTCGACCGCGTTCTTGATGATGTTGCCGAAAGCCTGGCCGAGCATGCGGCCGTCGAAGGTGCCATCGAGCGGTTCGTCACCGAAGTCGCGGATGAAGGTCACATGGGTGTTGCCCATCTCGCGCAGGAAGACGGCATCCTTGAGGATGTTGCGCAGGTCAGCCTGTTCCTTTGTCGGCTTCGGCATCCGCGCAAAGCCGGAGAATTCATCGACCATCCGGCCGATATCCTCGACCTGGCGAACGATCGTGTCGGTGCATTGATCGAACACTGTCCGGTCGTCCTGATTGATCTGCTTGCCGTAGCGGCGCTTCAGGCGCTCGGCGGAAAGCTGGATCGGCGTCAGCGGGTTCTTGATCTCATGGGCGATGCGGCGGGCGACGTCGGCCCAGGCGGTCGAGCGCTGGGCGATGACCAGATCGGTGATGTCGTCGACGGTGATAACGTAGGATTCCTTGGCATCGTGCGATTCCTCACGCGTCACCTGAACATTCAGCGTGCGCTCCGTGCCGCCACGCAGGATATTGATCTGCTTGCGGTAGTCGTTGCGATGGCGGCTGGCCGCCTCGCTCAGCACCTGTTCGATCTCAGGTGCCACGTCGCCAAGTCTTTCGCCGACAAGTTCCAGGATCGGGCGCGAGAGGAAATGTTCGGACGACGGATTGGCGATGGTAATACGCCGGTCATCCTCGACCCCGATCACCGCAGCGGTGACCCCGGAAAGAACGGCCTCGATAAACCTCCGCCGGTCGTCCATCTCGTCCTTCGCCTCAAGGATCTGGTCCCGCTGCGTCCGGATTTCGGCAATCATCTTGTTGAACGTGCGCGACAGGCTGCCGACATCGCCGTCGACGGTATGCACAGGCACCACCACATTCAGGTTGCCGCTCGCCACACTGTCGGCAGCGCCGATCAGGAGCCGGATCGGCCGCACGATCCGGTCGGCAACCGCAATTGCGGTCCAGATGGCAGCGAGCAGGACAATCAGTGCAAAACCGAGATAGAGCACGCCGAAGGCTACCTGCAGCGATGTGCGTCCGGCTTCGAGATTCTTGTATTCGGCGGTGTTCTCTTCCATCAGCCGCATCGAGCGCATGACCTTGGGGTCAACGCTGCGAACGGTGTAAAGATAGGCTCCATCGATGTTGTCAATCGGGATGACTGCACCGACAAGATTGGTCACGCCGGGGGGGATGAGGGTCGGCTGTCCCGACGCGGTGCTGAGCAGCGCATCCCTCGGAATCGCCGGCAACGGCCGTTCGGTGGGGATACTCGCCTGCAGAATGGGCGATCCGTCCGCGCGTACCAGGAAAGCGCCCAACATGCCGCGCCCGCGGGCCTGGCGCGTCATCAGGTCGATAAAGCCGGTGCGGTCGAGGCTGTAGAGCTGACGGTTACGCTCCAGGTCATTGGCCATGGAGACCGTCTGCCCCTGGAGATAGCTGGCATTTTCAAGCACATAGGCCTGCGCGACGTCGAGCGAGGAGTTGACGATCGACTGCGTGCGCAGCGAAAACCAGCGATCGAGACCGACATCAAGCGTTATCGTGGCAAAGATCGCAACCAGAATGGCCGGAGTGATCGCGACGATCGAAAACAGCGCAACGATGCGAACATGCAGTCGAGCCGCTGCCCGGCCGCGGTTGCGGGCTTTCAGAAGGCGCAGGATCTCACGGCCGATCAGGAACATCAGGCCGATAACAAACAGCGCATTGATCGCCGCAGAGCCGATGATGATGTTGGTTTCCGGCCTGATCGGTGTCAGGCCGAGAAGAATAAGCAACGATACGATCGCGCAGGCGAGCGCACCGGTTGCCAGAACAAGACCAGGAAACGCGAAGGACGCGCGTCGGTCGTGGCCGATCATCGCAGGCTCATCTTTCGCCACTGGCACAACAAGCCCTTCGGCCATCAAACATGCATCCCCCGACCCGGCGCCGTTTCGATGAACGACGGCAGGCATTTCAAGCTCCGTGGTCAAGAAAATGACCTTCGAGAATCCACCAGAGCGGATTCAGTGGGCGACTCGACACAGGAAGCACCGCCGCCCTGTGCTTTCTAAGCAACATATTGTGGCGAAAATGCAACGGTTATTGGTGCGAAGTCAAGCGCTACGAGAGCTGCGGTAAACGGAAACGCCAAGCTCACGAATCTTCTTGCGCAAAGTGTTTCGGTTCAAACCAAGCAAGTCGGCAGCCTTGATCTGGTTGCCGCGTGTTGCCGTCAAGGCGGCGAGAATCAAGGGATATTCCATCTCGGCCAGCACCCGGTCATACAGCCCCGCCGGCGGCAGACCGTCGCCGAATCCCGCGAAATACTGTCGCATGTTTTCTTCCACCGCCTGGGAAATCGACATCGACCCCGGTCGGCTCGAAGCCTTCTCGATCGGACTGTCGGGAATATCGGAACGCAATTCGCTTTCGATGATCTCCCTGGTGATCACATCCTGCGGATAGAGCGCGGTCAGCCGGCGAACGACGTTTTCGAGTTCGCGAACATTGCCGGGCCAAGGATGTGCCTTCATCAGTTCAAGCGCTTCCTGATCAAATCGCTTGACGTCGAGACCTTCCTTTTCCGCCTGCTGGACGAAATGGCGAACGAGGTCGGGGATATCCTCGGCGCGATCGCGCAGCGGCGGGAGGCGCAACGGCACGACATTGAGACGATAATAGAGGTCCTCGCGGAAGAGGCCCTGATTGATCGACTGTTTCAGGTCCTTGTTGGTCGCCGCCACGATGCGAACATCGGAACGGATCGGCGTGCGGCCGCCGACCGTGGTATATTCGCCCTGCTGCAGCACGCGCAGCAGCCGTGTCTGCGCGTCCATCGGCATATCGCCGATTTCGTCGAGAAACAGCGTGCCGCCCTCGGCTTGCTCGAACCGGCCCGTCGAGCGGTTTTGCGCGCCTGTGAAAGCCCCCTTCTCATGGCCGAAGAGTTCCGATTCGATGAGGTCGCGCGGGATCGCGGCCATATTGATGGCGACAAACGGACCATTGCGGCGCTTGCCGTAATCGTGCAGCGCGCGCGCCACCAATTCCTTGCCGGTGCCGGATTCGCCGGTGATCATCAGCGTCAAATCGGTCTGCATCAGACGCGCCAGAACACGGTAGATTTCCTGCATTGCGGCGGAGCGGCCGACCAGCGGCATGCCGTCCTGCGTGTCGTCGTCCATCTTTGCCGGCTTGCGCTTCGGCTCGGCGAGCGCCCGGCCGATGATCGCGATCAGTTCCGTCAGGTCGAAGGGCTTGGGCAGGTAGTCATAAGCGCCCTTCTCGGACGCCTTGATCGCCGTCATGAAGGTGTTCTGGGCGCTCATCACCAGCACCGGCAGGTCGGGTCGCGCCTTCTTGATGCGCGGCAGGAGGTCGAAGGCGTTTTCGTCCGGCATGACCACATCGGTGACGACGAGGTCGCCATCGCCGGCCGCGATCCAGCGCCAGAGCGTCGCGGCATTCGAGGTGATGCGTACGTCGTAGCCGGCGCGGCTCAGCGCCTGGTTGAGCACCGTGCGGATGGCAGCGTCGTCATCAGCAACGAGAATCGTGGCGGCCGTCATCAAGATTGTCCTTTTACTGTCAGTGGTTCGCTGTCTTCCGCCGTTGGTCCCTTCGACGCGGGCATCAGAACGCGAAATGTCGTTCGGCTCGACTGGCTGTCGCATTCGACGATGCCGCCATGGCCGCCAATGATCTTGGCAACCAGCGCCAGCCCGAGGCCGGAGCCGTTGGTTTTGGTGGTGATGAACGGATCGAACAGATGCGGCAGGAGGTCGGCCGGTACGCCCGGGCCATTGTCATGAACGCAGAATTCGAGCGGCAGCGAGATCTTCTCCCGCGTTCCGGCAACGGAGAGACGAATGCCCGGCCGATAAGCGGTCGTCAGCATGATCTCGCCATCCGCCTTGTCGGCGACGGCCTCGGCCGCATTCTTGATCAGGTTGAGGAAGACCTGGATCAGCTGGTCGCGATTGGCATAGACCGGCGGCAGCGACGGATCATAATTCTCGGTAATGCGGATTTTCCGGGCAAAGCCGGCCTTGGCGACCGCCTTCACATGATCCAACACCGAATGGATGTTGACGGGATGGCGGTCGACCGGCCGTTCGTCGGAGAAGACCTCCATACGGTCGACCAGCGAGACGATGCGATCGGTCTCGTCGCAGATCAGTCGTGTCAGCGCGCGGTCGTCGTCATTGACCGATGTTTCGAGAAGCTGGGCAGCGCCCCTGATACCCGACAGCGGGTTCTTGATTTCGTGGGCCAGCATCGAGGCAAGCCCCGTGACCGAGCGGGCGGCGGCGCGATGGGTGAGCTGCCGATCGATCTTGTCGGCCATCGAGCGTTCCTGGAAGACGATGACCACCGAGCCTGGTTCAGACAGCACAGGCGCGACATAGAGATCGACGAGCTTGTCGGCACCGAGCCGCGGCGAACTCAGATCGACGCGATATTCGTTGACGGCGGCGCGACGTTCGCGCACCTGCTCGATCAGCGTCAGCAGCGGGCTGCCGAACGGAATGAAGGCACTGATGTCGTGGCGGGCGAGATGGTTGGCGCTGGCACCAAAAAACGACTCCGCCTCCCAGTTCGCAAACGCCACGAGGCCATTTTCGTCGACAAGGATGACAGGGTTCTGGATGGCGTTGAGAACGGCCATCGGCTTGGAATCCGCGATCTTCTGCTCTTCTTCGCGCAATTTCTCGGTCATGCCGCATCCTTTTCTTCTTCGCGCCCCGATCCGGCAGCGATCGCTGCGACGGTTTGGGAAAGGACGGCTTTCGGGTCGGTAGAGGTCAGGATCGCCGCCTTCGCCGGTGACGACAGATGCCGCGCGAAGCGGTCGAGATACCAGCCGATATGTTTTCGGGCATGTCGCAGACCGATATCGGCGCCATAGAATTCGAGCATCATGCCGTAATGTTCGGCGACGATATCCTGAATTGCCGCAACATCCGGATGCCCGGCCGCACCGGCCAGCACGCCGGCATGCCAGGGCCGCCCTTGGCTGGAGCGGCCGATCATCACGGCATCGGCGCCGGAGCGCCTCAGAATTTCCTCAGCATCGGCCGTCGTGGCGACATCGCCGTTGGCAACGAGCGGTACCGAAATCACATCGCGAACGGCGCGGATCGCATCCCAATCGGCACTGCCATTGTAGAACTGCATGCGCGTGCGGCCGTGGATGGTGATCATCTTCACACCGGCCTCTTCCGCTCTTTTGGCGATCTCAGGCGCATTGATGGAGTTCTCGTCCCAACCAAGACGCATCTTCAGCGTCACCGGCACGTCGACGGCCTTTACGGTCGCCTCGATCAGTGACAGCGCATGGTCGGGATCGCGCATCAGGGCAGAACCGGAATAGCCGCCGGTCACCTTCTTGGCCGGGCAGCCCATATTGATGTCGATGACATCAGCGCCATTGCCGGCAGCGATCTTTGCCGCTTCTGCCATCCAATGGGCTTCGCGTCCGGCGAGCTGGACCATATGCGGATTGATGCCGGAACTTTTGAGGCGCGCCCAGCTTTCCGACGCGTTGCCCACGAGTTCGCGGCTTGCCACCATCTCGGTGACGACGAGACCTGCGCCGAAACGCCAGGCCAATTGCCGGAAGGGCAAGTCCGTCACACCCGACATCGGTGCGAGCACGACGCGGTTCCGAAAGGAAAGCCCCCCAACCCGAAACGGCGATGACAAATCCGGTATCTGCAAATGATTATCTTTCGGGCACATCTTTATTCTGCACTATTTTTAGACATAGTTGGTAAGCTTGCCAAGCGATTTCAGTGCCGCGCCACAAAATTCCCTGGAGAACTGGTAAAGGCCCGTCCTTCGCGGTAAATCACCACCGCGTCTGAAGTTTTGGACGGGTGTGCCGGCGTTTTTTTAAAGCCGCTCAAACGAGCAGCATTAGGCCCAGACGGTGGTGCATTCGCGGGAAGCCATATAGAAAATGCAGACAAAAGAACAGCTTTCCTGTGGTATCGTCATCGTCGCTGCAGGGCGTGGCGAGCGCGCCGGGTCGCAACAGGACGGCCCCAAACAGTATCGCGTGATCGGTGGACGGCCGGTTATCTCCCATACTCTCGATGTTTTTGCGACCTGGCCGCGGGAAAAGACGATCGTCGTCGTCATTCACCCCGATGATGAAGCGCTGTTCCAGCAGGCTCTTGGCCACCTGGCTGACAATAAAACGACCGTCACCCTCGTCCATGGTGGCCCAACGCGCCAACTGTCGGTGCTTGCCGGGCTGAAGGCACTCGAAGCATCCCGCATCACGCATGTGATGATTCAGGATGCCGTGCGCCCGTTTGTTGATCATGCGCTGCTCGACCGCTGCCTTTCGGCATTGGCCGGCGGCGCAGAGGCCGTCCTTCCCGCCGTGGCAGTCGCAGACACGCTGAAGCGGGGCTCGCCCGATGGCAAAGTCGTCGAAACCGTGCCGAGGGCCGGCCTGTTCGCCGCCCAGACACCGCAGTGTTTCCGCTTCGAGCAGATTCTCTCGGCCCATGCGCAAGCCGCCGCATCCGGCCGCGCCGATTTTACCGACGACGCCTCGATTGCCGAATGGGCCGGCATGCCCGTGACCTTGGTCGAGGGGTCCGTCGACAATATCAAACTGACGCTCAAACGGGATATCAGCATGGCGGACGAAAAACTGAGCCGGAATCCCCTTCCCGACGTGCGTACCGGCAATGGTTACGACGTACACCAGCTTGTCGATGGCGACGGCGTGACGCTCTGCGGCGTTTTCATCCCGCACGACCAGAAACTGCTCGGTCATTCCGATGCCGATGTGGCGCTACATGCCCTGACGGACGCGCTTTTGGCGACCTGCGGCGCGGGTGATATCGGCGATCACTTTCCGCCGTCCGAGCCCCAGTGGAAAGGTGCTGCCTCGCGCATCTTCCTCGAACACGCGGCCAAGATCGTTCGCGACCACGGCGGCACGATCATGAACGCCGATATTTCGCTGATCGCCGAGGCGCCCAAGGTTGGGCCGCACCGCCAGGCGATGCGCGAAAATCTCGCATCCATGCTCGACATCTCCCTCGATCGATGCTCGGTGAAGGCGACGACCAACGAAAAGATCGGCTTCGTCGGCAGGCGCGAGGGCATCGCCGCTATTGCGACCGCAACGGTGGTTTATGCGGGAGACGGAAAATGAGCGGCTGGCCCGCGGAAATCGAACACAGGGCGCGCGCATTGATCGCTGCGTTTTCCGAACGCCGCCTGATGGTCGCGACGGCGGAATCCTGCACCGGTGGCCTGATCGTCGGCGCGCTGACCGAAATCTCCGGCTCTTCCTCGGTGGTCGACCGCGGTTTCGTCACCTATTCCAACGACGCCAAGATCCAGATGCTGGGCGTGGATCCCGCAACGCTTGCCGCACATGGGGCGGTTTCACGCCAGACCGCGGTTGAGATGGCACGCGGTGCCCTTTCCCACTCGCAGGCCGATATCGCCATCGCCGTGACCGGCATTGCGGGGCCGAGCGGAGGGACGGACGAAAAGCCCGTCGGGCTCGTGCATCTGGCCGCCGCGAGCCGCGGCGGTGCGGTGCGTCATCGTGAAATGCGCTATGGCGACATCGGCCGCGATGCAATCCGGCTGGCAACAGTGCGGACGGCGCTCGACATGCTGGCGGAGACGGCAGAAGGCTGACGCGTCATAGACGGATGCTTTTACACGACGGCATAAATCTCGTCGGCGCGCTTTTCGAAAGCTTCTGAAAACATCCGGAAGGCCCGATCGAACATGGAGCCCATCAGGGCCCCCAGAATCCGGCTCTTGAACTCATAATCGATAAAGAAATGGACGGAGCAGCCGCCCTCGCCCGCCGGTTCGAAACGCCAGCGATTGTCGAGGTATCTGAACGGTCCGTCGAGATATTTGACGTCGATGAACCGCTCGGCCTTGTTCAGCAGAACTTGGGTCGTGAAGGTCTCGCGGATCGCCTTGTAGCCGACCGTCATGTCCGCCACCAGCAGCACCTTGCCGTCGCGCTCCTTGCGGGAGCGAACCGCCAAGGCTTCGCAAAGCGGCAGGAATTGCGGATATTTTTCCACGTCGGCAATCAGATCGAACATCTGGTCGGGCGTATGCTTGACGGGCCGGTGAGTCTCGAATTGTGGCATGGATTTCAGATATTCAATGATTTCCGTAAAAACAAGATGGCAGGCTGCAGAGCCCTCGAGCGCCGAGAAATCTGCGCGATCAGGATGAGTTCACCGCGTCGAGTATGGCTAGCAAACGCCTGGTCTGCCGCCGCGACCGGATACCAAGCACGCGAACATCCAAATTCACAACGTCATTGGTCATTGATGGCTCCTTGCAGGCGCGCGACGAGAGCACCCATGTCGCAGCGGCTCCTGAGTTGCAGGACAGGCATGCCCGGCGAATACCGGCCTAACCTTTCCACGATGACCGGAGAAACGCGGCGCTCGAAATTCCAGATGTAGGAAAGGAACTCACGATCCGGCAATTGTTCCGGACAACCGGGCGCCATGTCGGCGCGGACACGGCCGAAACTCGACGCCACCCGGCAGGTTACCCCCCAAAGACATATCGGCCGCGGAACGCGGACCCAGACGACGAGATCCGTTCGCGGCAGGCGCAAGTCGAAGCTCGACGCGCCGGTCCCGTCCATGATCCATCGCTCCTCCGCGACCTTGGCGGCAATCAGCGCGCGCTCCTCCGCTTTCGGCCGTTTCGTCCAACCGGGCAGCCAGAAGAAGTCCCGGTCCATCGAGACGTAAGGCAGGTCAAGTCTGCTCGAGAGCCCTTTCGACAGCGTGCTCTTGCCGCCGCCCGAGCAGCCGATCACGAGAATCCGATCGGCGCGGCCAAGGATCGGGAGGGCTTCTTCAATTCCGGAAACATAGCGCGGCATGACAGGCTCCAGATCTTGGAGCCGCGCACCATACAACTCGATTTCGGATTTGCAACCGCAGGAAGATGACCCGATCGCAATCAGCAGCTTCTCTTCCGCGCCGTCCTAGCGATCGACAACTGTGTCGCGTGCGGAGACCTCGCCAACAGGCTGCCAGATCAGCCGGCGGAGGCCGAGCCGCGCCAGCCAGTCCTGGACATACCAACTGATGACTTCCTTGCGACCACTGACAAAGGGCAGCCACGCGCTGTCGAGATTGATGAAGGGCAGGAACGGGTTCGGCCGCTGCGATGCATAGAGCTCGACTCGCACCGACTTGCGTACCGAAAGGCCCCGCGCATGGAAGCCGAATGTGTCTCCAACGACCAGCGTATTGGCCGGGACGGAAAATCTCGTCGGTTCGGGAAGGTGAAGCCGCTTCAGCGACGTTGCCGGAATGCGGAACGCCCCGCCACCGTGTCGCCGCGCCGCCAGAACGCTCATGCGCTTCTGCCAGGCGAGCCGTCGCTTCGTCAGCTTGTGCGAACCGGCAACATAGGTGAACGGCCCCTCGTCTTCCGGTACGTCATAGAGGAAGAACCAGGCCTTGGCCGTGGAATGGAACGTATCCATGTGCAGATCGGTCTGCGGATCCTTTTCGCCGGGCTTGGCCGTCGGTTCGCCGAAGATCGTCTGGATGCTGAGCACCGGCTCCACGTTGAAGCCGCCCGCATAGCGGATCGGTCCGGTCCATTTCTCGCTCCTGAGAAACGAACGCAACATCGGGGAATGGGCCAGCACGTCCGGGGTCAGCGGAATACGACGCGTTACTGCACGGCCCTCCCGCATCTCGCGCGCCGGCGCCTTCAGCGCCTCCACCTCGGCAACGAGCGTCCTGAAATCCGCCTCCGGCAGGAGATCACGGCGCTCCATATAGCCGTTTTCCGCAAAGAAGGCCCGCTCGGCGTCAGAGACCAGGTGCCTTAGCTTTCGGCGGCGCCACTCCATGATGCGCGCAGTCGTCTTCACGCGCCACACATGCAGGCCCTTGCGGTTAAGTCGCTCACTGCCAAGCACCGGATCGCGGAAATCCTTCCTGCCGGTTACCACTTGAAAAAGACTGTACGGCATAAGAACCGTCGTCTTCACCCTGCCCATCACACCGTCTGCCATGGCAAGTTACCTATATCCAAGCCCCGCGCGGGGCGCAGCAAAGCTTCAATTCAGGCATCAAAACAGTCGGCGTCGCCATGTCGCTCGCGCCGCCAAGGCGTCTGCTTCCTACTCGGCCGCAGCCAGCAGCTTCTTTTCCCGCGCCGCGCGCAGCCGTGCGAAGTCGTCACCGGCATGATGCGACGAGCGCGTCAGCGGGCTGGAGGCGACCATCAGGAAGCCCTTGGTATAAGCGACGGTCTCGTAGGACTTGAACTCTTCCGGCGTCACGAATTTCTCGACCTTGTGGTGCTTTCGGGTCGGCTGCAGGTACTGGCCGATCGTCAGGAAGTCGACGTCGGCGGTCCTGAGGTCGTCCATCAGTTGCAGCACTTCGTTGCGCTCTTCGCCGAGGCCGACCATGATGCCGGACTTGGTGAACATCGTCGGATCGAGTTCCTTGACCCGCTGCAGAAGCCGGATCGAATGGAAATAGCGTGCACCGGGACGCACCGTCAGATAGTTGCCCGGCACGGTTTCCATGTTGTGGTTGAAGACGTCGGGCTTGGCGGCAACGACGCGCTCCAGCGCGCCTGGCTTCTTCAGGAAGTCGGGCGTCAGGATCTCGATGGTCGTTGCAGGCGACGCCGAGCGGATCGCCCAGATCACCTTCTCGAAATGCTCGGCGCCACCATCGTCCAGATCGTCGCGGTCCACCGACGTGATGACAACGTGAGAAAGGCCCATTTGCTTGACGGCCTTGGCGACGTTTTCCGGCTCGGCCATGTCGAGCGCGTTCGGCTTGCCGGTCGAGACGTTGCAGAAGGCGCAGGCGCGGGTACAGATCTCGCCCATGATCATGAAAGTGGCGTGCTTCTTGTCCCAGCACTCGCCGATATTCGGGCATCCCGCTTCCTCGCAGACGGTGACGAGCTTGTGCTCCTTCACGATCGAGCGGGTTTCCTGATAGCCCTTCGACACCGGCGCCTTGACGCGGATCCATTCCGGCTTGCGCAGCATCTCGGTATCCGGCTTGTGGGCCTTTTCCGGGTGACGAATGCGCTTGGTGTCGCTCTCGATGTTCGTGCGGTCGAGAATGGTGACCATCTTGGCTTTCACTTTCCTTCAGGCGCGTGTTTCGACGGCGCCCGTTCGGGCCGGAAATGCGGCTCGCCTTTTTCAAATGGAAGCGAGCCGTAACACAATCAAGCGTTCAGTGCACGCCCATAGGCGTCGAGCACGCTTTCCTTCAGCGTCTCCGAGATCGTCGGGTGCGGGAAGATCGTGTGCATCAGTTCTTCCTCGGTCGTTTCGAGGTTCATTGCGACGACGAAGCCCTGGATCAGTTCGGTAACTTCGGCGCCGACCAGATGCGCACCGATCAGTTCGCCGGTCTTCTTGTCGAAGATGGTCTTGACCATGCCCTGGTCTTCGCCGAGCGCGATTGCCTTGCCGTTGGCGACGAAGGGGAAGCGACCGACGCGGATGTCGCGGCCTTCGGCCTTGGCCTTGGCTTCGGTCAGTCCGACCGAGGCGACCTGCGGGTTGCAATAGGTGCAGCCCGGGATCTTCAGCTTGTCCATCGGATGCACATGCGGCAGGCCGGCGATCTTTTCGACGCAGATGACGGCTTCGTGCTCGGCCTTGTGGGCGAGCATCGGCGGACCGGCGACGTCGCCGATCGCATAGACGCCCGGGACGTTGGTCTTGCCATAGCCGTCGATGACGATGCAGCTGCGGTCGGTCTTCACGCCGAGCACTTCCAAGCCGAGGTTCTCGATATTGCCCTGAACGCCGACGGCCGAGATCAGCCGGTCGGCGGTGATCTTCTCGATCGAGCCGTCCTTCTTCTCGACATGGGCGGTTACCGAATCGGCAGCCTTCTCGACCTTGGTCACCTTGGCGTCGAGAATGATCTTCATGCCCTGCTTGTCGAACTGCTTCTTGGCGAAGGCGGAGATTTCCGCGTCCTCGACCGGCATGACCTGCGGCAGAAGTTCGACGACCGTCACGTCGACGCCAAGCGTGCGGTAGAAGGAGGCAAACTCGATGCCAATGGCACCGGAGCCCATGACCAGCAGCGACTTCGGCATGCGGTCCGGGTTCATCGCCTCGAAATAGGTCCAGATCAGCTTGCCGTCCGGCTCGATGCCGGGCAGCGCGCGCGGCCGTGCGCCGGTCGCGATGATGATGTGCTTGGCGGTATAGGTGCCCTCGCCCAGCGTGTTCTTCGGCAGCGGTGCCTGCGGCTGGACGATCGCCTTGGTGGTCTTCGCCACGACGATCTCGTTCGGCTTGGTGAGCTTGGCCTCGCCCCAGATAACGTCGACCTTGTTCTTTTTCATCAGGAAGCCGACGCCGCCGTTCATGCGCTCTGCAATGCCGCGCGAACGGGCGACGATCGCCTTCAGGTCCGGCGTCACCTTGCCTTCGAGCGTCAGGCCGTAATTCTTGGCGTGTTCGGCGAGATGCAGCACCTCGGCGGAGCGCAACAGCGCCTTGGTCGGGATGCAGCCCCAGTTGGAGCAGATGCCGGCCAGGTGCTCGCGCTCGACCACGGCGGTCTTCAGGCCCAGTTGTGCGGCGCGGATCGCCGCGATGTAGCCGCCGGGGCCGGAGCCGATAACGATGACGTCGTAGGAATTTGCCATTCTTGTTTCCTGCCTCTCCTTAGGTCATGTCCCGGGCCAGCAAGACCCAGTCATGCCTTTTGCTGTCCTCAAAGAGCGGCACGGCCGGAAGCCTCGCCTTCTCCACAAATCCGCTGGCGAAATAAAGCGCCTGCGCCGTCTCATTGTGGCTTTCGGTGATCAGGCTCACCTGCCTGCCCTTAGCCTTTTCGATTTCGCGGGCAAGCAGCGCTCGCCCGATACCCTTGCGGCGGTGGTGCCGGTAGACACCGAGACTGTCGACGAACCGGCTGCCGATCACAATCACCTGCAGATCCAGCAGCGGCTTGATCACGGGATGCGGCGCGACGATATCGCGAACGCTTTCCTCGAGATCGTAGCCGACCGAGACGCCCGCGATCTCACCATCCCATTCCGCCACCGTGGCGTCCTTCCAGGTGCCGGGCTCATGGTCATTGCGCATTCTCGACCGCCCCTGCTCCATGGCGGTGTCCTTATCCCCCCGCATCACCGCTCCGTACCAGAGCCAGGTCGCGAACCCGTGCGACGCAATATCGACCAGCACCGCCAACTCGGCGGCATCGTTGCGTTCTGCCGCCCGCAGGACAAGGGCCGCCATCCGTCAGAGACCGAGCATCATCCGGACCATCGGCTCGAGGCCGCGTCCGATGGCGCGCGTATTCTCGGCATCGAGATGAATGCCGTCGAGTGGCGTCGTTACGGCCACCGACCCGGCATCGAAGAAGCCGCATCCCTTTTCGTCGGCGAGATCGGCATAGAGCGAGGCCAGCATCGCCGACTGCTCGATGCTGCTGGCAAACATGGCCGCAAAGGCGGCGTTCGCCGTCTCGCGGATGGCCGGTGGCGCAACGATCAGGATTTCCGGCTGGTTTTCGCTGTCGAACGACCAGGCATGATGCCGCACCAGGTCGATCAGCCGCTCCATGCCCTGCATCGCGCCCGCGGCCGTGCCGCAGATCACCGGCTTCATGTCGTTGGTGCCGAGCAGGATGATGACGAGATCGACCGGATCGTGGCTGTGCAGGATCGTCGGCAGGATACGGGCGCCGTTCCTGTCGCAATCTGCCAAATGATCATCAAAAGCCGTCGTGCGACCGTTTAGCCCCTCGGCAATCACGTGAACGCCGTCACCGAGCGCCTTTTGCAGGACGCTTGGCCAGCGATCCACGAGCGCATGACGGTCGCGCCCCTCGGCATCATAGCCCCAGGTCAGACTGTCACCGTAGCAGAGGACTGTTTTCATCGTCACGTCACGCCTCAAACTGCATGCGCCGCAGAAATCCGGAAGGCCGGTGGCCTCCCGGATCATCCGAAATGCTCAGACCAGCATCCCCATCGGGTTTTCGATGTAGCGCTTGAAGGCCCCGAGCAGTTCTGCCCCGAGCGCGCCGTCGACGGCACGGTGGTCGGTCGAGAGCGTCACGGTCATGACGTTGGCGACGACCATCTGACCTTTCTTGACGACGACGCGTTCCTCGCCCGCGCCGACCGCGAGAATCGTCGCGTGCGGCGGATTGACGACGGCGGCGAAGTTCTTGACGCCCATCATGCCCATGTTGGACACGGCGGTCGTGCCGCCCTGATACTCTTCCGGCTTCAGCTTGCGGCTCTTGGCGCGGGCGCCGAGATCCTTCATCTCGTTGGAGATGGCCGACAGGCTCTTGGTCTCGGCGCTGCGGATGATCGGCGTGATCAGCCCGCCCGGGATCGACACGGCAACGCCGACATCGGCGTGCTTGTGCTTGACCATATTGGCCTCGGTCCAGGAGACGTTGGCCTCCGGCACGTCGCGCAGGGCAAGCGCCATGGCCTTGATGACCATGTCGTTGACCGACAGCTTGTAGACCGGCTTGCCGTCCTTTTCCGGTGCCGAGGCGTTGAGCTGGGCACGCAGCGCCAAGAGCGCGTCGAGCTCGCAATCGACCGAGACGTAGAAATGCGGGATCGTCTGCTTGGATTCCTGCAGGCGCTTGGCAATCGTCTTGCGCATGCCGTCATGCGGCACGAGCTCGTAGGAGCCTTCGGCGAAGTTCTTGAGAACGGCTTCGTCGGACGGGCCCTTGGCGAGCGGTGCTGCCGCCGGTGCCGGAGCAGCAGCGGACGGAGCAGCCGCAGCGGCCGGCTTCAGACCGCCGCCGGCGACGGCCGTTTCCACGTCCTTCTTGACGACACGGCCGTGCGGGCCGGTGCCGGAGATGGCGGAAACGTCGATGCCGGCTTCCTTGGCGAGCCGCCGTGCGAGCGGCGACGCGAAAGTGCGGTTGTCGGATGAAGCCGGTGCGGACACCTTGGCCGCAGCCGGCGCAGCGGCCGGAGCCGCGTCCACCTTGGCAGCCGGGGCCGCTTCCGCCTTCGGAGTTTCCGCTTTTGCCGCCGGTGCAGCGCCATTGCCCGCAGCAGCGGCCGAGACATCCTCGCCTTCAACGGCAAGGACGGCGATCACGGCATTGACCTTGACACCTTCAGTGCCGGCGGGAACGACGAGCTTGGCAACGGTGCCCTCATCGACCGCTTCGACTTCCATCGTCGCCTTGTCGGTTTCGATCTCGGCGATCACGTCGCCGGAGGAAACCTTGTCGCCTTCCTTGACCAGCCACTTGGCGAGGTTGCCCTCTTCCATCGTGGGCGAGAGGGCCGGCATGGTGATATTGATCGGCATGACCTTCCCTCCCGGTTACTTGTAGCAGACGGTCTTCACCGCCTCGACGACTTCGCCGACATTCGGCAGGGCCAGCTTTTCAAGGTTGGCGGCGTAAGGCATTGGCACGTCCTTGCCGGCGATCGTCAGGATCGGCGCATCGAGGTAATCGAAGGCTTGCTGCATGACGCGGGTGGCGATTTCCGTGCCGACGGAGGACTGCGGGAAGCCTTCCTCGACGGTCACCAGACGGCCGGTCTTCTTCACCGATTCGATCACGGTCGGCAGGTCCATCGGGCGGATGGTGCGCAGGTCGATGATCTCGACGTCGATGCCTTCCTTTTCGAGTTCGGCCGCAGCCTTGACCGCATAGGTCATGCCGATACCGAAGGAGACGATGGTCGCGTCCTTGCCAGTGCGATGAACGCGTGCCTTGCCGATCGGCAGCACGAAATCATCGAGCTTCGGCACGTCGAAGGAGTGACCGTAGAGGATTTCGTTCTCGAGGAAGATCACCGGGTTCGGATCGCGGATCGCGGCCTTCAAGAGCCCCTTCGCGTCGGCTGCCGTGTACGGCATGATGACCTTGAGGCCCGGAACATGGCTGTACCAGGCGGCATAGCACTGGGAGTGCTGGGCGCCGACGCGGGCGGCAGCGCCGCTCGGGCCGCGGAACACCATCGGCGCACCCATCTGCCCGCCGGACATGTAGAGCGTCTTGGCGGCCGAGTTGATGATGTGGTCGATCGCCTGCATGGCGAAGTTGAAGGTCATGAACTCGACGATCGGCCTGAGGCCGGTCATCGCAGCACCGACGCCGACGCCGGCAAAGCCGTGCTCGGTAATCGGCGTATCGACGACGCGGCGGGGACCGAATTCCTGCAGCAACCCTTGCGTGATCTTGTAGGCGCCCTGGTATTCGGCGACTTCCTCGCCCATGACGAAGACATCGTCGCTGCGGCGCATTTCTTCGGCCATCGCATCGCGAAGCGCTTCGCGCACGGTGGTCGAGACCATTTCGGTGCCGGCCGGAATGTCCGGATCAGCGGCAACTTCGACCTTCGGCTGGGCGGCGACGGGCGCGGCAGCCGCGGGCGCTTCGACCTTGGCAGGCTCGGCGGCAGGAGCAGCAGCCTTGGGCGCGGCAATATCGCCGGCGCTTTCGCCGTCCTGCAGCAGGACAGCGATCGCCGTGTTGACCTTGACGCCTTCGGTACCGGCGGCAATCAGGATCTTGCCGATCGTGCCTTCGTCGACGGCTTCCACTTCCATGGTGGCCTTGTCGGTCTCGATCTCGGCGATCACGTCGCCGGAGGTAACCTTGTCACCCTCGTTTTTCAGCCATTTGCTGAGCGTGCCTTCTTCCATCGTCGGCGACAGAGCCGGCATAAGAATTTCAATTGGCATCGTTTCCTCACCAGGTAATTTTGAATATCAAGCCGAGTGCTTCGGCCAAACCACTGCAATAACGAGCGCGACTATCGCCACCGTGCGGGTACGCAGAATGACTAGCGCGATCTTGTCGCCGGCATCTGCGGCTCTCTTCAACTCGCGCGACGCGGCCATCTTGGACACCATGCCGAAGAAAGGCTGAGCACGCCCCTCTTCAATTGCCTTCTGACCTAGTCGCTGCCCGTATAACGCACCAGGCAGCATCGCGACAAAAGCCAAAAGCCACATGTAGGGAAACCAACTTGCCGAAATCGTTGGCAGACTATTCCAGTAGGACAAGATCGTTTCCACGAGGCGCCCGTCCTTTAAAGCAGGATGTCGGTGTAGAGCTCGGATACATCCGGCTCCGGATCGGCCTGGGCGAAATCGGCACTGTCGGCGACGATGTCGCGGACGTCCTTGTCGATTGCCTTCAGGTCGTCCTCGCTTGCCCATCCCTTTTCGAGGATGCGCGCCTTCACCTGTTCGATCGGGTCATGCTCGGACCGCATCTTCTGCACTTCGTCCTTGGAGCGATACTTCGCCGGGTCGGACATGGAGTGGCCGCGATAGCGGTAGGTCTGCATTTCAAGGATGATCGGGCCCTTGCCGGCGCGGCAATGCTCGACGGCCTCGTCACCGGCGGCCTTGACCGCGCGAACATCCATGCCATCGACCTGGAGACCCGGGATACCGAGCGCGACGCCGCGTTGGGAGAAATCATGGCCGGCCGAAGCGCGCGATACCGAGGTACCCATGGCGTAGCGGTTGTTCTCGACGATGTAGATCACCGGCAGCTTCCAGAGAGCAGCCATGTTGAAGCTCTCGTAGACCTGACCCTGGTTGGCAGCACCGTCGCCGAAATAGGCGAGCGAAACGTTGTCATTGCCGCGATAGCGGTTGGCGAAGGCGAGGCCCGTTCCGAGCGATACCTGCGCGCCGACGATGCCGTGGCCGCCGTAGAAATGCTTCTCCTTGGAGAACATGTGCATCGAGCCGCCCTTGCCGCGGGAAAGACCGCTGCGGCGACCGGTGAGCTCCGCCATGACACCGCGCGCGCTCATGCCGCAGGCCAGCATATGGCCGTGGTCACGATAGGCCGTGATGACCTGATCGCCTTCCTTCAGCGCCATCTGCATGCCAACGACGACGGCTTCCTGGCCGATGTAGAGGTGACAGAAACCACCGATGAAGCCCATGCCGTAGAGCTGGCCGGCTTTTTCCTCGAACCGGCGGATGAGAAGCATTTCGCGGTAGGCCTTCAGATCGGCATCGCGATCGAACTCGGCGACGGTACCGTTGACGAAATCCTTCTTGGCGGGCTTGGCTGTGGCGGGTTTGGCGGCTGCTTTGCGGCTGGAAACGGACGCGGTTTTTCGCGGGGCCATTCATTCCTCCCTGATGGTTGCCTTTGCAGGTACCATAGGCAAAGAATGACGCCACAGCAATGCCATATTTGCATGGCTTATATTCTTTGTAAGTCAATGATTTTATTTGATATTTTACAATTAACCGGATTTAGGTTAATTGTAAAATCAGTGAAATATCACGATTTCGTCGGCGCGCGACATGTTCAGCCCGAAGCGAGCCTTTTCGTCCAGCATGTCGCGTTCAAGCGAACCATCGCTCAACAGCGCCACCTCTTTTTCCAGTGTTTTACGCCGCCCGGTCAGTTCATCAAGACGCGTCTGGCGCTCAACGCGCTGGCGGTCGAATTTTTCCGTTGCCTTCAGTCCGAACTCGCCATGGATGGAATGATAGCCGAAATAGGAGAGAAAGGCGACGGCGATCAGCGGCATGACAAACCGCCCGAGCTTCCGTTTCTTATGGTGTTTGGTCCACATCGATCATGCCCTGATACGCAATACCTCGGCATCCTAGCGGTCATTGATTAACCGACCGTTGACCATAACCGGCGGCAACAAAAAACCCGCGTCCGTTTTCCAGACGCGGGTTTCATTCGTCAAAGGAGCGAGGGATCAGCCGCGAAGGATCGACCGGCCGGCATATTTTGCCTGCGGGCCAAGCTGCTCTTCGATGCGGATCAACTGGTTGTATTTCGCGGTGCGGTCGGAGCGCGCCAGCGAACCGGTCTTGATCTGCCCGCAATTGGTCGCGACGGCGAGATCGGCGATGGTCGAATCCTCGGTTTCACCCGAGCGATGCGACATGACGGCCGAATAGCGTGCCTTGTGTGCGGTCTCGACGGCATCGAGCGTTTCCGAAAGCGAGCCGATCTGGTTGACCTTGACGAGGATCGAGTTGGCAACGCCCATCTTGATGCCGTCGCGCAGACGCGCGGAGTTGGTCACGAACAGGTCGTCGCCGACGAGCTGGCACTTGTTGCCGATCTTGTCGGTCAGCGCCTTCCAGCCATCCCAGTCATCTTCCGCCATACCGTCTTCGATCGAGAAGATCGGGTATTTGCCAGCAAGCTCGGCAAGGTATTCCGCCATCGCGCCCGGCTCGAGCGTGCGGCCTTCACCTTCGAGAACGTACTTGCCGTCCTTGAAGAATTCCGTCGAGGCGCAGTCGAGCGCGATGAAGACGTCTTCACCCGGACGGTAGCCGGCTTTTTCGACCGACTTCATGATGAAGTCGAGTGCGGCGGGCGCCGATGCGAGACCAGGCGCGAAACCGCCTTCGTCACCGACATTGGTGTTGTGGCCATCGGCTGCAAGCTGCTTCTTCAGCGTATGGAACACTTCCGAGCCCATGCGGACGGCATCGCGCACCGTGTCGGCACCAACCGGCACGATCATGAACTCCTGGAAGTCGATCGGGTTGTCGGCATGGGCGCCGCCATTGATGATGTTCATCATCGGCACCGGCAGCAGACGGGCGTTCGGGCCGCCGACATAGCGGTAGAGCGGCAGGCCAGCGGCGGAGGCGGCGGCCTTGGAAACGGCGAGGGAAACACCGAGGATCGCATTGGCGCCGAGGCGTGCCTTGTTCGGCGTGGCGTCAAGCTCGATCATGGTGTTGTCGATGAGGATCTGATCCTCGGCATCGAAACCGCCGATCGCTTCGAAGATTTCGCCGTTGACGGCTTCGACAGCCTTCTCGACACCCTTGCCGAGATAACGCGTGCCACCATCGCGCAGTTCGACGGCTTCATGGGCGCCGGTGGAAGCGCCCGAGGGAACGGCAGCACGGCCGAAGCTGCCGTCTTCGAGATGGACGTCGACTTCGACGGTCGGGTTACCCCGGCTGTCGAGAATTTCGCGGCCGATGATGTCGATGATTGCAGTCATGATCTCTTCCCTGCTTCAAACATGGTGGTGGACGGATGGCCCTGTCATAATTCATGGACCGGAAATTACAATGGCGGGCGCCGGCAATTGCTCCCCTCGCCCCGACCTTCAAGAAAATTTCACAAAGGCCGCATTCAGCGCTTGGCGATCGCGTCGAAGGCAAGCAGCGTCTCGAGAAGCCGCGGCATGTCCTTCAGATGCACCATATTCGGTCCGTCGGACGGCGCGTTGTCCGGGTCCTCGTGCGTCTCGATGAAGACGCCGGCGACACCGACCGCAACCGCCGCACGGGCAAGCGTTTCGACGAATTCGCGCTGGCCGCCCGAGGAAGAGCCCTGCCCGCCCGGCTGCTGCACGGAGTGTGTTGCATCGAACACCACCGGCGCACCGAGGCCAGCCATGATCGGCAGCGAGCGCATGTCCGAGACGAGCGTGTTGTAGCCGAAGGAGGCGCCGCGCTCGCACAGCAGCACGTTCGGATTGCCGCTTTCGGTGAACTTCGCAAGCACGTTCTTCATGTCCCAAGGGGCGAGGAACTGGCCCTTCTTGACGTTGATGACACGGCCGGTCTTGGCAGCGGCCACCAAGAGGTCCGTCTGGCGGCAGAGGAAGGCCGGGATCTGCAGGATGTCGATCGTCGGCGCGACGAGGGAGCACTGTTCCTCGGTGTGAATATCGGTCAGGACGGGAAAGCCGTATTCCTTCTTCAGATCCGCGAAGATTTCCATCGCCTTCTCAAGCCCGATGCCGCGCTTGCCGGCGATCGACGTGCGGTTGGCCTTGTCGAAGGAGGATTTGTAGACGAGGCCGATGCCGAGCGACTTGCAGAGTTCGACCATCTTGCCGGCGATCATGAAGGCATGATCGCGGCTTTCCATCTGGCACGGCCCTGCGATCAGCGACAGTTTTTGGGTGTTGGAAAACACCACCTGGCTGGCACCGCTGCCGGCCACCACATTTGCATTTGCCTGCATGATTATTCTCCGAATGCGAAAACGACACCCTGTCCCGGCGTTTCCGGAACGATCAGGCGATTGTCTTTCCTGGTGAAGGACACCGCGTTGGCAGTGAGAAGTTGCTCGGTCGCCAACAAGTCGACGACCTTGAAGACGACGGCGCGGCCGCGCAGGCCGCGAGAATGGCCCGGCGTCTTGCGATCGAAGAAGCCGGACATGCCCGCCTGGTTGAGGACGGAAATCTTGACGCCGTTGCGCGTTTCGATGTCCATGCCGAAGGAATGCGCAGAAACCTCGCGCTCATCGACCGCTTCCTGCAGGATGTATTGGAAATCGGTGGGGTTCGGCTCGGACAGAACGACCTCGCTGAGGCCGATGACGCCGTTGGCATGGGTTTCGAGCGCCGACCTGTCGGACGGAAGCGGCGTCACGCGCTGACAGGTAAAAAAGAAGAAATCCGGTGAACGTAGGTCAGCGGCGAAGGCAAGGCGGAAACTGCCGGTTGCCTGCGATCCGTCCGGCAGCTTCATCGGGCGGGAAAATTCCAGCATCTCGCCGGCCGAAATGCCCGCTTTGCGGAAGCGGACATCATCGGCCGCGGCATCATCGGAGCTGAGCACGATTGCCGAGAACCCGTCATGGCCCCGGCGAAAGCGATAGGCCTGATCGCGGGCGACGAAGACGTTGCCGGCGAGCGCTGCGGCCTCGCATTCCTCGCGCTTGATGCCCAGCGGCTCGAGGTAGGTCTTGTCGGCAAGGAAGACGCAGGCGTTTTCCGTTCCGAAAGGATGAAGCGCATCGGCTGCAACGGTAAACCCGAGTTTGCCATAGCGATCACGGGCGGTCGCGAGGTCAATGACCGGCAATACGAGATGGTCGAGCAAGCGGGGGATGCGGGACGCGGCGTTCATGGAATTCCCTGAAACTGGTCGGTGGCTGGTGCTTTGCCCGTTTTGACCGTCGATTTCAAGGAAATGTTGAATTGTGTGCTGTTGCAGTCGCCACTGCGTGGCCCGGCTTGGAAATGGCGGGCCACGCAGAACGCCGGTTCAGAGATTGCTCATGCCGCCATCGATGACGAGTTCGCTGCCCACGGTGTAAGTCGATTCGTCGGAGGCGAGGAAAACCACGGCCTTGGCGATTTCGCTCGGATTGCCAAATCGGCCGGCTGGGATCTTCGCCGCCGCCATGGCATCGGTGTCTGCGTCGGACATGCCGAGCTTACCGTAAAGGGGCGTTGCAACCGGGCCGGGACTGACGGCATTAACGCGGATACCACGGCCGATCAGCTCTCCGGACAACGTCTTGGCGAACGACAGCAGCGCAGCCTTGGTCAAGGCGTAGACGCTGGTGTTCGGCATGCCGATATGGGCATTGATCGAAGTGTTGAGCACGATGGAGGCCGGATTGGCAAGGATCGGCATAAGCGCCTGGATCAGGAAGAATGGGCCTTTGACATTGACGGCAACCGAGCGATCGAAGGCCTCTTCGTCGAACTGTTCAATCGGGCGGAAATCGGCGGCACCTGCGTTGACGAACAGGATATCCAGATGGCCGAAGGCGTTCTCGATCGCTTCTGCGACCGCCTTCTGTCCGGCGACATCGCCGGCGTTGGCCTGAATGATAAGAGCCTTGTCGCCGAGCTCGGCGCGTGCGGCTTCGATGGTTGCCGGGTTGGTGCCGGTGACCGCAACGCGGGCACCCTCGGCAATGAACTGGCGGGCTGTTTCAAGGCCGATGCCGCTGGTGCCGCCGGTGATCAGCGCTGTCTTGTTCTGCAAGCGTGACATGATGAAGTTCCTTCTGTTTGCGTTCTGGCAAAGAGCTCAGGTGCGGGTGATCGAGGCGCCGCCATCGACGAGCGAGGCGGTGCCGGTCACGAAGGCGGAATCGTCCGAGGCGAGGAACAGAACCGAGCGGGCGAGTTCTTCCGGGGCTGCGACGCGCTTCAGGGCATGCAAGTTGGTGATGAAGGACTGCGATTCCGGCGTGTTGTTCATCTCGCGGTACATCGCCGTATCGACGGCACCGGGCAGGATGGCGTTAACACGCACGCCCTGCGGGCCGAATTCGGCGGCAAGAGCCTGCGTCAGGCCAATCAGGCCGGACTTCGAGGCTGCATAGGCGGCGACACCCGGGAAGGCAAAGCTGTAACCGACGAAGGTCGAGGTGAAGATCACCGAGCCGCCGCCATGCTTGACCATTTCGGCAATCTGGTGCTTGGCCCCGAGGAAGGAGCCGGTGAGATTGATGGCAATGGCATCGCTCCAGCCCTGCTCGGAGACACCGGTTGAAGGACCGGCTTCGCCGAGCGTTCCGGCGTTGTTGAAGGCAATATCCAGGCGACCATAGGTCCTGACGGCCAGTTCCACCAGACCCTTGGCGTAATCCTCCGAACGGACGTCACCGGTAAGGGCGACGGCCGCGCCGCCTTCGGCCTTGATTTCTGCGACGAGTTCATCGAGCTCGTTCTGACGGCGGGCGCCGACTACAAGCCTGCCACCTTCGGCTGCAAACAGCTTGGCGGTGGCGCGACCGATGCCGGCGCTGGCACCGGTGACGATTGCAACTTTCTGAGACAGGCGTTCCATGATCTTCATCCTCTTTTGCTTTGGGCCGAGGCGCCGTCTGGCAGTCTCTTCAAACCCCTTGCTTGAGGCGAATATGGCCTTCTTTCTTCGTTCGGATTAGTTTGCAAATCATGGAACTCGTATCCGGAAAAACCGAACGATGATGAAGCTCGACGGCATTGCAAGTTTTGTCGCAGTCGCTGAAAGCGGTTCGATCAGCGAGGCGGCGCGGCGTCTGAGGCTATCGAAGTCGGTGGTCAGCGAACGGCTGGCCGAGCTGGAGCGTGGCTTGGGTGCAACGCTCCTGCACCGCACGACGCGTAAGCTGACGCTCACAGAAGATGGCAACGCCTTCCTCGAGCGCGCCAATCGCATCGTGCAGGAGATCGACGAGGCAACGGCCGACATGGCCGAGCGGCGTGGGACGATTTCGGGGCCCTTGCGGATCTCGGCGCCGGTGACCTTCGGGCGCATGCATCTCGGGCCGGCGCTCTACCCGTTCCTCTCCGCGCATCCGAAGCTTCATCTGACGCTTGACCTCGATGACCGGCGGGTTGATGCGGCCGCCGACGGCTACGACGCCGTGGTGCGCAACGGACCGATCGCCGATTCACGGCTGATGGCCTGGCGGCTGGCGCCGAGCCGCCGGGTGCTCGTCGCCTCCCCGGCCTATCTCAGGGAAAATGGAAGGCCGGGTTCGATCGAGGAGCTCGAACGGCACCGCGGCATCTTCTACACCAACCGCGGCGTCGCCGACTGGCGCTTTCCTACTGCCGCCGGCACAGTCCTCGTCCGCGGGCAGATGGGATTCGGCGTCAACAATGGCGACATGATCCGGGACGCGGCCGTCGCCGGGCTGGGGATTGCGCTCGTGCCGATGTTCGTGGTCGGGGAAGCGGTGGAAGCCGGCACACTTGAAACCATCGACATCGGCGTTCAGCCCGAGCTCGAATATATCCACATCGCGCATCCGGAAGGCAGGCGCCCCTCTGTCAAGCTGCGGGCGCTCGCCGATCATCTGCGTGCCGTGTTCGGCACCCCGCCCTATTGGGATCCTGCGTTTTCAAAGTGAGGCATCTCGGTCAGTCGCAGGAGCGCAACTGCTTGGCATAGGTGCGGGCAATGTTTGCCGAGCGTTGCGCGGCCCGCTGCAACTGCGCATTGCCGCGCCAGGCACCCTTGGCGTAGCCGCCATCTCCCAGATAGTAGGCGAGGTAGAGATTGTAGGCGTCGTCGCGGGCGATGCCGTTCTTCTTGCTGCTTTGGTTGTGATACCAGGCAACGAAGTGGATTGCGTCGGAGAATTTCGTCCGGCGCGCCATCCAATGGCCGGTCTCCCGCTTGTACTGCGACCACGTGCCGTTCAGCGCCTGCGAGAAACCATACGCTGTCGACTGGCGCTTCCAGGGAATGAAACCGAACAGCTTGGTGCGCGGCGGCCGGGCATTCGGTCGGAAGCCGGATTCGGTATAGATCGTCGCCATCAGGATCGGTACGGGAACGCCATATTGCCGCTCCGCATGCTCGGCGGCGCGCTGCCAGTTGTTGAACCAGCCGTCGCGCTCCTCGAAAATCGCGCAGGCATTTCTTGTTTCTCTCGGCGCGGACGCACAGCCCGCCAGAAGCAGCAGGGCGACGATAAACGCAATACGCATCGCTCAGGTCTCTCACTATCGGAGAGATTACTAACCGGTAAATGTTAAAGAGACGTTTTTAGATAAATTTGAAGCCCCTCCGCGATCACCGTCAGGCTGCGTGGTTCAGTTTCAAGGCATAGATGCGCGCCGACCGGATGGCACCGGCGCCCGAGGCGACGCGCACCGACTGCACAGGCTCGAAACCCTCGATCCGTTTCGTTCCGGCCCAGCGGCCGCCATCGGCGAAGACTTCGATCGAGCCGACATCGAGGAAGATGTGCAGGGTCTGCGGCTTCGCGCCGGTAGCAATGTAACTCGGTCCTGTTTCCTGCCCGGGCCCAGCATAGGTGATCAACAGCCCCTGCTCGCTGACGCCGACGCCAAGCGTGACCAACGGGTGGCCGAACGCCAGTTCAACGGCGGCGCCCGGCTCGGTCAGGTCGAGAACAATCTCGACCGCGCCGTTGTCAAGTGCCACCGCCTCCCCGGCCATCAGCCGGCTTTCATCGATCATGCCCGCCCGCAAAGTCTCAACCGCCTGAACGGGCGGCGTCAGAACTTCATTGCCCCGCAGCAGCAGATTGCGCGGCAGGGTCATGGCAGTCGGGAAATCGATCGTGTGGGAAACATCGGCCCAATTTGCCAGCCAGCCGATGCCGACCGCCGTACCCTGGTCAACAAAAGCCTGGAAGGCATAGTTGTCAGTACCGAAATCGAGTTCCTGTTCAAACTCGCGATGGAATCGGACGCCATCGAACCGGCCGACGGCAATGAGGGTCAAATTCTTGCGTCCCGTTTTCTTTTCGAGGCTGTTCATCAGGCCGTAGATCAGTCCCCAACGGGTCTCACTTCCGTCTGCCGGTCCGTCCAGCGGGATCAAACAGGGACATTCGATGACGGCCGTCCCGAACCTTTCTTCCAGCAGAAGCGTGCCGACGAAACGCCAGCCTGTCGCGGCCGCCGGATCATCCGTCTCGTAAAGCAGGATGACACCCCCCTGATGGCTGAGACTGCCAAGAACCATTTTCCAGAGACCGTCGGGGCCCTTGACCACGTAAGGGTCGCGGAAATCGAGCGTCAGTCCCAGGCCGGACGGCCGGTTTGCCAAGATCACTTCGGCCTGGCTGGCCGTGATGATGTTGTGCGACGTTGCCGTCAACTGGATCTGCGTTTCCGGAATGCGTTCGCTCACCTGCTCGGTGAAGAAAACACGGATGCCGGCTTCGTTTTCCAGTGGAATGGCAGAGCCGGAAAAGGCGCCGCCCCGACGATCCGGCCGGGCCGTCAGGTCCTCGGAGGGAAACAGGAAGATCGGCATATGGTGCCAGTGGATATAGTCGGTGGAGATCGCATGTCCCCAATGCATCGTGTTCCAGCGAAGCCCGTGCGAATAGTGCTGATAGAACAGATGCGGACGCCCGCCGAACCGGCCAAAACCGTTTGGATCGTTCATCCAGCCGAAGGGCGGGCGGAAGTGATAACCGTGCGGCACGGGCGCCGGGGCATTTGCCACGCTGGTGTGCATGACGGTAATGCCCTTGTCGACAACCTCCGCGGCATTGAAGAAGTAGGCGACGGAAACAGCCGTGGTTGCGGTGTCGTAGACGCAGGAGAGATCACCACCACTCACCGCGACGAAGGGCCGGAAAACATATTCCTCGGAGTTGCTGACCGAGACGTCACCGATCTTCTCGCCGTCGAGAATGAAGGCCATGGTGCCGGGCTCATCGCTGCCCGTCGCCTTCAACCACACATGCAGCGTCGCGCTGACCGGCACCTCGGCCCGCAACGTGCGCAGCGTCTCGACCGCCTGCAAGATATCGTTCGCCATCTTTGTTTCACTCCTTCATCCGGCGCATGGCAGCAATTCCAAGTGAAAAGCCGCCTCGCACGTTTCCCGAAAGCTCGCATCTAGCGACCTAGTGCCGGGGGGCGGGATGTAAAGAAGGCGATCCGAAGCGGAAGACAGCCGGAAACATCCCCGCGCGCCGCCGCCGTGGTTTTTCAAACATGCATTCAATGGGACCGGGCACTGGAAACCGTCTCTAACGAATAAGTATATGTGACGCCTTCCAGCGCCCCGTTTGGCGTTCTCTCGGGAGCTTTCCTCCCTACAGCCCCCGACTTCGGACCCTCTGCCTCGGGACGATCGTCGTGTCGTAGGTCTCCGGTGCCGGCATTCAG
>UCMT01000086.1 GCA_900473795.1 Hyphomicrobiales bacterium
TCCGTAAGCGGTGTGCCGCTCGCACCTTGTCAGCAAATGTCAGATTCGGTGGCGAGGAGCGCAACTTTAAGAATACGCGACTGTGAGACAAAACCATCTTATGTTCGTCGCATAGTTTCCGGTCTCGCGCCGGTAGTTCGTGAATAGCATCGGCGCTACCTGGGGCCTTGAGATAGGATCGCGCCTGCCTGAGAATGCGTGAACTGGAGCGATCGAGATTGAAGACCTGCATCAAAGCAATTGAACGAGCGGATGGCAAAGCTCGGGTTACGTTCGTCGACCATGGGAATGGACTGTATTCTTTCGGAGAAGAACAAGTGCTTGAGGATGAAGTTCCTGGATTCGGTCCGTACACCTACTGGAGTCCAACATACGAGTCGGGGCTTTATGCCGAATTTGCAACTGCGGAGCGCGAAGCCAAGGCAGTTATCAAGTGGTTGGGAGAGGAGATTTGACCACCGTGTGATCAAAGGCACTATTCGGATGACCGCATCGGGCTCACGAGGCCTTTAGGACGCATTGCCTCATCGAATAATTCCATGGCAGCAGTTCCTCGATCCGGCTCTGCTTGTGACCGTTGACGATAGCGGTCAGCGTGCTGGCCAGGTAGTCGAACGGATCGACAGCGTTGAGCTTGCACGTCTCGATCAGCGAAGCGATGGCCGCCCAGTTCTCCGCTCCCGCGTGATGTCCGGCAAAAAGTGCATTCTTACGGTTGAGGGCGATTGGCCGGATGGTCCGCTCAACGCTGTTGTTGTCGATCTCGATCCGACCATCGGCCAGGAAGATGCAGAGGCCGTCCCAGTATTTGGCGATATAGGCGAGCGCTTCGCCGAGTGGCGATTTGCCAGCGACACGGGCACGATGCTGAGTTAGCCAGGTTCGCATGTCCGCGATCAGTGGTGCCGTGCACTCTTTCCTTCCAGCAAAGCGAGCTTCGGAAGAAAGACCGCGCAGTTCAGCCTCGATGCGATAGAGTTCGCCGATCCGCTTCACGCCTTCCTCGGCAATAGGCGCTGAGCCAGTGCGGGTGATCTCGACCAGCTTGCGCCGGGCATGGGCCCAGCAATAGGCAAGCCGAATGTCGGGACCGACGCGGTCCGGTGCGATCAGCCGGTTATATCCGGCGTAGCCATCGACCTGCAGGACGCCCGTGAACCCTTGCAATATCCGTTCGGCATGCTGTCCGCCGCGGCCTGGCGCATAGGTGAACGCTACGCCAGGTGGAGCAGTGCCGCCCCACGGTCGATCGTCACGGGCCAGTGCCCAGAAGTATCCTGTTTTGGTTTTACGGGAGCCGGGATCAAGCACCGGCGCACGGGTCTCGTCCATGAACAGCTTCGTCGAGCGCTTCAGATCGGCAATCAAGGCGTCGAAGACCGGGCGTAGTTCGAATGCTGCCCGACCAACCCAGTCAGCAAGCGTGGAACGGTCGAGGTCCAAGCCTTGGCGGCTCATGATCTGGGCTTGCCGGTAAAGCGGAAGATGATCGGCATATTTGGAAACCAGCACATGGGCGACGGTCGCTTCCGTCGGCAGCCCTGCCTGGATCAGGCGAGCCGGAGCTGGGGCCTGAACGACGCCATCGGTGCAGGCACGGCATGCATATTTGGGGCGACGGGTGACGATGACGCGGAACTGGGCCGGGACCACATCAAGCCGCTCGGACACATCTTCGCCAATGCAATGCAGGCAACCGCCGCAGCCGCACGTCAGGCTTTCCGGCTCGATCACCTCTTCGACACGGGGAAGATGCTTTGGAAGAGAGCCGCGATTGATCGCGCGCGGTCTGGTGGCCCTGTTCCCAGCAGGAGCATCCGCCTCATCCTCGGCATGGATCGCGGCCATGGCCGTTTCCAGGTCTTCCAGTGCCAGATCGAACTGGTCGGGATCGGTCTTCTCGGACTTGCGCCCGAAGGCTGCCTGCTTGAAGGCCGCAACCAGCTTCTCAAGCCGTTCGATCCGCTCATCCTTGCGAGCAATCTGGGCATCCTTGCCTGCCTCGCGTGCCTGTGCGGCAATCAGCATCGCCTTCAGGGCAGCAACATCATCGGGAAGGTCGGCGGTATCAAGCATGGCCGGAACCTATCAAATCCCGCGCCGATTTGCATTTGGAATTTGCCGTGCTGAGTCATCGTGCCGCAGCTATTCGACGGTCTCTGGCGTTCTCGTCTGGACGGCATGAACCCGCCGCCAATCGAGGCCTGCAAACAGAGCTTCGAACTGGGCATGGGTTAGCGTCATCAGGCCATCCTTGATGCCAGGCCAGGTGAAGCTGTGCTCTTCCAGCCTCTTGTAGGCCATGACGATGCCGGAGCCATCCCAGTAGATCAGCTTCAGCCGGTCCGCCTTGCGTGACCGGAACACAAAGACCGTTCCGGTGAACGGGTCCTTGTGCAGCTCGTTCTTCACCAGCGCCGCCAATCCGTCATGACCCTTGCGGAAGTCTACTGGTTTGGTCGCCACCATGATCCGAACGCGGTTCGAAGGAAAGATCATGTCGTCGCCACCAAGGCTCGCGCGATGGCAGCGATCCGGGCGGCAGATGCGCCTTCCTCCAGACGGATAGTGACAGCACCGACCATGATCTCGGGGCGACTGGCTTTCTTGATCGGCGGCTCCGAAACAGGTGGATCGACGATCACCGCTGCGAACTCCATCGCATCCTCAGGCGCAGGCAGAACCAGCTTGCCCTGCCGCGCCATCGTCCGCCAGGTGGAAAGATGGTTCGGCTTCAAGCCATGGCGCTCTGCGACCTCATTCACCATCACGCCGGGCCGAAGGCTCTCCGAAACGATCTGCGCCTTGACCTCGTCCGGCCATTGCCGGTGAACCTCACGCCCAGCCTTCCTGGTCGTGAGAACCTCCAATGTAGTCTCCATGGAGAAACTCCCGTTGCTCGTCCATGGAAAGGCGATCACAGATCAGGACGGTCGAGACAACGTGGGGACGGAACACCGGTTAC
>UCMT01000012.1 GCA_900473795.1 Hyphomicrobiales bacterium
GGTTAGGGTGAGGGGCAAAAGTCTCTCGGCGGGTTGTGGCGTGTACGGGAATAGCTGTACCAAAAAACGCCGCGCCTGCTCGGGCGCGACATTTCGCAGACGTGCGGGACGGCCTCCCGGCAGCACAACAGTCAGATGGCGCAGCTGACGCCGGTGCCGCGCAGGCCGCAGTAGCCGTTCGGGTTTTTCGCCAGATATTGCTGATGATCGGCATCGGCGAAGTAGAAGGCGCCGGCCCTGGCGATTTCCGTGGTGATCCCGCCCTTGTGCCCGGCCTTTGCCAGCGCCGCCTGGAAGGCGTCGCGGGCGGCGATGGCTTCGGCAAATTGCGCGTCGTCCTCGACATAGATGGCCGAGCGATAGGTGGTGCCGATGTCGTTGCCCTGGCGCATGCCCTGCGTCGGGTCGTGCTCCTCGAAGAACACCTTGAGCAGTTCGGCAAACGACAGCTTGGCGGGGTCGTAGACAACCAGCACGACTTCCGTGTGGCCGGTCAGGCCCGTCGTCGTTTCCTGATAGGTCGGGTTCCTGGTGAAACCGCCGGAATAGCCGGCCGCAGTCACATAGACGCCGGGTACCTGCCAAAGCATCCGCTCGGCGCCCCAGAAGCAACCCATGCCGAACAGGACCTGCTTGTAGCCTGCAGGATACGGCCCCTTCAGCGGATGCCCGTTGACGAAGTGGCGGGCGGCGGTGGGGATCTCGGCTTCCCGGCCCGGCAGCGCGTTTTGCGGGTCCGGCATCGTGGCCTTCTTGTTGAACATTTCGGTCAGGAACATGCCTGTCTCCTTCGGCTGTTTTTAATCGGCGGAAACCTCATCGCCGATCGTCCGCGCCGGTCTCGGGGCCGGCACCGCATTCTTCAATCTGTTGGGCGGCGCTCAGGCGGAAAAGCGGCCGGCGACCGGTGGTCGTTTGTAGCCCATCATCCAGAGCAGCAGCGCGATCAGCAGGAAAAAGGCAAAAGCCGGCTGCTGCAGCGACCAGCGGATCACCGGATCCCAGAACGCGCCGCCGGCATGCGGCCTTTCCAATGCCTCGACCAGCGACTGGGTCGATGAGCCACCGGCCGCAAGCGCGCTCAAGAGCGGCGTCAAAACGGGCTGGGACGCCGAGACCGACTGGATGGCGTCCACCGAGGCCACCAGGACACCGGCAACGAGCGCCAGAAAACTTGCAAACCGCAGCAAAAACCGCATTCCGCCCCTCCGCCGATCGGTCGGCAACCTATGTCGATCCGACCGGATTTCTCCCGCTCTGCAAGAAATAGGCAGAGGTCCTGCGAAGTGCAATGCCGCACTTTTGCCGCCGCGCATCACAAGAAGTCAAAAAACTGTCAGAAAGCAGTTGATCCCTCAGGCTTCCTCGGTATATATCGCGCCGGTCCGCTGGTTTTGCACTAGCCGGACACCCCGATTTGGCCTTGCCGAACGGGATTTGAGGAGAAAGCAAGCGCTTGTCTCTGATCCGCCGGACCCAACCGCTGGCGCGATTGACAAAACGGACAGGTGGCCGAGTGGTTGAAGGCGCACGCCTGGAAAGTGTGTATACGTGAGAGCGTATCGCGGGTTCGAATCCCGCTCTGTCCGCCATCTCCAAACAAGTCAGCTATCGATTTAATATAGCTGTCTTTCCAAGACTGCATCCCGATACAAAAACAGGTAATAAATGAATACTAGAATCTTCTGGATCAATCCGGATGCAAAAAATCAATTGCGATAATGGCGCGCCCGCGTTCGGGTGAGTGGTTGCAAGATGAAATTGCAGCCTATAAGCGGGATGGCATTGATATTGTCGTGTCATTGCTTGAAGAGCATGAAATATCCGAATTGGAGTTACAGCCTGAGAGAGCGTTATGTGAGGAAGCTGGGATTGCTTTCTTTTCATTTCCAATCGCCGACAGAGAACCGCCAAAATCTGTAAATGCTACAAGAAAATTTATTGAAACCATTGTTTCGCTAGTTGGGGAAAATAAAAAAGTAGCCATCCATTGCCGTGCCGGTATAGGCCGCTCAGCTTTAATTGCCGCGTCAATCATGATTCATATAGGTCATAGCGCCGAAACTGCTCTTGAATTGATAACGACTGCAAGAGGAATTGAAGTTCCGGATACTGAAGAGCAAAAAGCGTGGATAGGAAAGTATCAATCTTCCCTTAGTGAAAAAATGTGACCGGTTAAGTTGCATTATCATCTTCTTTCCATCGGAACAGACCTTCTTCGTCTGCAGACATAACATCTCTTCACCCGTCGCAATGTAATAGTCTTGTCTCCACACAGGTGCGCAAAGCGTCTACGACGCCCGCCATTTTTCCTCCGGCAACGATTTCCTAAAGCTACAGGCCTCGTAATATCAGCAGGGGGCTGCCTGCGTCCTGTATTCAAATCGCGTCATGCATCCCTCAAGCTTCCCGCCGCACCCTTGACGGGGCCTGCCGATTGTGTGCGGAGTCGAGCCCGCAATCCCGGACGGTTTGCAGTGTTTTGCGCGGATGGAAGCGTGGTCATGGGAAGAATGTCGAACGGCGTCTCGGCGGCGGTACCAGCGGCGAAGCGCATTCGGCGGGTTGCCGTCGCATTGTCGCTCTCGATCGCGCTTTCGGGCTGCGGCGGCCATGTGAAGGGCGTCATGGAGCCGCTCAACATTGCCGAGGAACCAAAGGGCAATGCCGTCGTCGACATGCTGGTGGCGACCAGCCGGCGGCCGTCCGACAATCCGGCCACCCTGTTTTCCGGCGAGCGCAGCACAAATCCCTCTGTCACCGACGTCGCCGTCTCCATTCCGTCGGGCAAGGAGCGCGTTGCCGGCACCGTGCAGTGGCCGAAGAAGCTGCCACCCAATCCGGAAACGGACTTCGCCGTGGTGCGGGTCCAGCCGATCGAGACGGTGCCGCAAGCCCATGAGTGGGTGCGCCGGCATTCGAAGGGCGGCCATGCCATGGTGTTCATCCACGGCTTCAACAACACCTATGAGGACTCTGTCTTCCGCTTTGCCCAGATCGTCCACGATTCCGGCGCCGACGTGACGCCGATCCTGTTCACCTGGCCATCGCGCGCAAAAGTGCTGGACTACAATTACGACAAGGAAAGCACCAACTATTCGCGCACCTCGCTGGAAAGGGTGCTGAAGGCGCTGGTCGACGACAAGAACGTCAAGGACATCACCATCCTCGCCCATTCGATGGGCACCTGGCTGGCGATGGAATCGATCCGCCAGATGGCGATCCGCGACGGGTCGCTGCCGAAAAAGATCGAAAACGTCATTCTCGCCTCGCCGGATATCGACGTCGATGTGTTTGCCCGGCAATGGAGCGAGCTGGGCGACAAGCGGCCGAATTTCACCATCTTCGTCTCGCAGGACGACCGGGCGCTTGCGCTGTCCCGCTACATATCCGGCGACGTCCAGCGGCTCGGCCAGATCAATCCGGCGGAAGAACCCTACAAGACCAAGCTCGAAGCGGCCGGCATCACCGTCGTCGATCTGACCAAGGTAAAATCCACCGATCGGCTGAACCACGGCAAGTTCGCCGAGAGCCCGCAGATCGTGCAGCTGATCGGCCAGCGGCTGGTCACCGGCCAAACGCTGACGGATTCGGATGTCGGCCTTGGCGACGGCATCACGGCCGTGGTCGCGGGGACCGCCAGCAACATCGGCAAGATCACCGCCTCCACGGTCGCAACGCCGGTCGATCTCCTCTCCGGAAACCTCAAGCCGACCCCGAAAAAGAGACCCGGCGATCTCGACGCGACGCTGCAAGGCGAAAACGCGCCTCTGAATTGACGTCAAGCCCGAGCGTCGATGCTCCTGCGGGAACGCGAAACGTCCCCTCGGAACCATCGGCCACCAAACTCGTTCTCCTCCCGATAAAAGGAGGACCGTTATGCCGAAGACAATTCCCCTTCCGCCGCCGGACGAGACGCTGGACGACCGGCAACCAGGCGTGCCGCACCCCTCGCAGGACGAGCCTGCGACACCGCCTGTCACCGACAAGGATGATCCGAAAAAGCCCGACCAGGTGCTCGATCCGGCGCTGCTGCCGATCGGCGATCCGGCCGGCATGGCCTGAGGAGCCTGCGATGTCGACCGATGACAGCAACGTGACGCCCGAGCAGAAGAAGCCACGGGATGTGCACAGGCCGCCCGGCCAGCCCTCGCATGCCGACGAGAAATCCAAGGCACCGCCCGCGGTGCAGCCCGCCGGCGCCAAGGATGACAGCGAAAGACCGGTCGTAAATCCGGTTACCGGCGGCGCATTGTGAAAAGGACTTTGCGATGCCGTCCGAAACACAACGAAAGTCCGTCCGCCGCGAATACCGGCAGCTGATGTTTCGCCAGTTTCTGATGTGGCTGTTTGGCGTCTCGCTGCCGGCCCTTCTGGCGGTTGCCTTTTGGGTCTATTGAACCGGGCGTTCGATTTCAGTGCGTTCGCACCTCCAGCCGGTTCTCCACCAGGTGCACGCCGATGACCGAGGCGGCTGCCTCCTCGACACAGCCGAGTTCCGCCTCGCAGGAAACATATCCGCTTAGAACGACGGTCCGGCCGATGGCGATCACCGAAAGGCCAGACGTATCGATCAGTGCGGAATACTGGATGTAGCGCAGTACCTTCTCGGCAAGTTCGTCGCCCGTCAAATCCGGGTGATCGTCCTCATGGACGTAAATCTGCTTGTGCATGGCCTCCTACCCTTCCAAGGGACAACGCAAGCTTTTCCCGAAGGTTCCCTCTCTTAGCGTGCGCCGCCCATTCCGCTGGAGGTGGAGGAGGCATTGCCACCGGATCGCGTGTGTCGCGGACGACGCGGCACTCACCGAATCGTCGCGTTCGAGGACAGCCTGTTCCTCCCGCCGGGTTGCGGCATCGCGGCGAATGGGTCTATGGCGGAAGCTCAACTCGCCAAGAGGCAACCTCCGATGTCCGATGTCTTCCTGAATGTCGTGCCGATTTTCGTCCTCATCCTGCTCGGATGGCTGATCGTGCGGACGAACTATCTGAAGGCGACGGTCGGCGAAGCGCTTGGCGATTTCGTCTTCCGGGTGGCGGTGCCGGTTCTCTTGTTCCGCACCATAGCCGAGGCCGACTTCAAGGAAGGGTCGCCCTGGCCGCTCTGGGTCGCCTATTTCTCCGGCGTTGCGGTCACATGGACGCTCGGGCATCTCGCAGCCACGTTGCTTTTCAAGAAGGACGCGCGTGTCGGCGTGCTCTCGGGCGTTTCCTCCGCCTTTGCCAATACGGTCTTCATCGGCCTGCCGCTGGTCTCCCGCAACGTCGGCGAGGACGGGGTGGTGGCGCTGTCCATCCTTTTGTCGGTTCACCTGCCCGTCATGATGATCGCCGGCACGATCCTGATGGAGCGGGCCGAGCGCCAGACGAGCGGCAAGCCCGGCCAAAGCCCTCTGCGGCTGTTGAAGGGCATCCTGCGCAATCTGGTGCGCAATCCGCTGGTCATCGGTCTTGTCTGCGGTGCGCTCGTCCATCTCGTCGGCATGCCGCCCAGTGGACCGGTCAAGGTCGTCGTCGATCAGCTCGCCTCGGTCGCCGCCCCCGCGGCGCTCGTCTCGATCGGCATGGCGCTCGACAAATACGGCCTCGTCGGCAATACCGGGCTTGCCTCGATCACCAGTGTCCTGAAGCTCGTCGTTCTGCCGGCAACCGTCTACGGGGCCTGCCATCTGCTCGGCCTCAACAGCAACTGGACGGCCGCCCTGGTGCTGACCTCATCCGTGCCGACCGGCGTCAATGCGTGGCTGATCGCCAATCATTTCAACGTCGGCCACGGGCTCGCCTCCTCGACGATCACCATAACCACGGCGCTCGGCGTCATCTCGGTTTCGGCCTGGGCCTTTATCCTGCTCTGAGGCAACCCGCGCCGCACGAAAAAGCCCGGCACATGGCCGGGCTTTGTTTTGCTCTCGCGCTGGATGCGGCTTATTGAGCCGGCGCGGTTTCCGTCGCCGGCTTCGTTGCCTCGCCTTCGGCAGCCGGCTTTACGGCTTCGCCTTCGGCGGCAGGCGTCGCGGCAGCGGAAGCGTCGGGCAATGCCACCGGCGCATCGGACTGTTCGCGCAGCCAGGCAATCAGGTTGGCGCGCTCTTCCGGCTTCTTGACACCGGCAAAGCCCATCGCGGTGCCGGGAACGTGCTTCTTCGGCGCTTCGACGAAGAAGCTCAGATGGTCGTAGGTCCAGGTCTTGTTGGCTTCGGCGAAGGTCTTCATGCCGGCCGAATAGCTGAAGCCCTCATGCGAGGCGATCGGACGCTCGACAACACCCCAGAGATTCGGGCCGACCTTGTTCGGGCCGCCCTTTTCGGAGGTGTGACAGCTCGCGCATTTCTTGAAGACGGTCGCGCCGGCAGCCGGATCGGCCGATGCGAGCAGCGGCTTGATATCGACTTCGGCTTCAGCTGCGCCACCGGCACCGGCTTCGGTCGCGCCTTCCTCGGCGATGATGGCGAACCCTTCCTTCTCGGGAGCTTCCGAATGGAAAATGCCTTCCGACGCGATCGATACGGACATCAAAACAAAGACCGTACCAAGAAAGGCACCCACGCCCATGTTCACATATGAGTTCATCTGCAAACGCTCCCCTTGCAACCGGCGCAAACAAAACGCCGGCCTATCTTGAAATCGCGCGGAACCTATGTCTTTTGGCTTTGCGTTGCAACAGACATTATAAGCCCCGGACTGAGACCTTTTGACACTTTTCCGGCGCGTTTTGAAGGCCCAGGCATGAACAGCGACAATTTGGACAAAACCCTCATTCTCATTCCTGCCCGCATGGCCTCGACGCGCCTTCCGGGCAAGCCGCTCGCCGACATTTGCGGCCTGCCGATGATCGTACAGGTCGCCTTGCGGGCAAAGGACGCTGAGGCCGGGCGGATCGTCGTTGCCGTCGATCATCAGGACGTATTCGATGCGGTGACGGCTGCCGGCTTCGAGGCGGTGATGACCCGGGTGGATCACCAGTCCGGTTCCGACCGCATTTATGAAGCGCTTCTGAAGAGCGATCCCGAAGGCAAGGTGGAGACCGTCATCAATGTCCAGGGCGATCTGCCGACGATCGAGCCGGAGACCATCCGCGCCGCGCTGCGGCCGCTGGAAAACCCGCAGGTCGATATCGCCACGCTGACGGTGGAGATCGAGGACGAGGAAGAAAAGCGCAATCCGAACGTCGTCAAGGTCGTCGGCGCGCCGCTGTCGGCGACGCGCCTGAAGGCGCTTTACTTCACCCGCGCCACCGCGCCGCACGGCCAGGGGCCGCTCTACCATCATATCGGTCTCTACGCCTATCGGCGGGCGGCGCTGGAAAAATTCGTGTCGCTGCCGCCCTCGACGCTGGAAAAGCGCGAATCGCTGGAGCAGTTGCGGGCGCTCGAAGCCGGCATGCGCATCGACGTCGAGATCGTCAGATCCATACCGCTTGGCGTCGATACCCCGGCCGACCTTGAAAAAGCCCGGCGCCTTCTTTCCGCAAAAGCCTGATTGGAACCCGTGATGATCACCAAGACCAACCGCATCTCGTTCCAGGGCGACTACGGCGCCAACTCCGACATGGCCTGCCGCGACATGTTCCCGGACATGGAACCGCTGCCCTGCCAGACCTTCGAGGACGCGTTCCTGGCCGTCGAGAACGGCGAGGCCGATCTTGCGATGATCCCGATCGAAAACACCATCGCCGGCCGCGTCGCCGACATCCATCACCTGCTGCCCGAATCACGGCTGCACATCGTCGGCGAATATTTCATGCCGATCCGCTTCCAGCTGATGGTGCTGCCGGGCGTGTCGCGCGACGAGATCCGCACGGTGCACAGCCATATCCATGCGCTCGGCCAGTGCCGCATGATCGTCCGCGCCAACGGCTGGAAGCCGGTGGTGGCCGGCGATACCGCGGGCGCGGCCAAGCTGGTGGCGGAAAAAGGCGATCGCTCGATGGCCGCGCTTGCGCCGCGGCTCGCCGCCGATCTCTACAAGCTCGAGATCATCGCGGAAAATGTCGAGGACACGGAAAACAACGTCACGCGATTCGTCGTCCTCTCGCGCGACGCAAAGGAGATCAAGCGGCAGTCGGACAAGGACGTCATCGTCACGACCTTCGTCTTCAACGTCCGCAACATTCCGGCTTCGCTCTACAAAGCGCTGGGCGGCTTTGCGACCAACGGCATCAACATGACCAAGCTCGAGAGCTACCAGCTCGGCGGCAAGTTCATCGCCACACAATTCTACGCCGATATCGAAGGGCATCCGGACGATCCGCATGTGCGCCAGGCCCTGGACGAGCTGCGGTATTTTTCCGAGAAGGTCCGCATTCTCGGCTCCTATGCCGCCCACCCGATGCGGCTGGTGCTATAGGAACGCTTCGGCGCAATTTAAAGGGCCAAAACTGACGGCTATCCTTTGTGGCCGGAAGATGGTTATTTTGCGGAGGACCCTCAGCGGTTTGTTTGACGCAGAATGCTCGTATTGCTTCGACGATGCGCCATCATCATGTCCGACAACACTTCACGCGCATACCGCCTTCGCACGGCATGCGCCACAAAGGTTAGCCTATGACAATCAAGACCCTCCTCCTCGGCTCGGCGGCTGCATTGACGGTCGTAACGGGCGCGCGCGCAGCAGACGCGATCGTTGCTGCAGAACCCGAACCCCTGGAATATGTACGCGTCTGCGATGCCTTCGGCGCTGGCTTCTTCTATATCCCCGGCACGGAAACATGCCTGAAGATCAGCGGCTATGTGCGATCCGATTCGAGCTTCGGCGATGACCCCTATAGCGGCGAGGATCTCGGCTGGGACGGCTTTGCACGCGGAACCATCCGGCTCGATGCCCGCAACGATACGGAATATGGCACGCTGCGTTCCTATATCGAGCTGCGCAGCCAGGCGTCCGCCGATGACGGCTCGACCTATATCAACAGCGCCTATATCGAGCTCGCCGGCTTCCGTGCGGGCTATGACGATTCGCGGTTCGACACCTGGCTGAACTCGGCCGGCAACATCATCAACGACGATGTCATCGACTATACCGGCGATCGCACCAACCAGGTGAGCTATGTCTATGAAGCCGGAAACGGCTTTTCGGCCTTGATCGGCCTCGAAGAGGGCTCGGGTGACTACGATACCGGCTTTGCCCCCGTGCCGACGGCTTCCTACAGCGGTGGTGACGCGCCACATGTTATCGGCGGCGTGAAATACGAACAGGACTGGGGCGGCATCGCGGCCGTCGGTGGCTATGATACCTACGCCGATGCTTTCGGCGGCAAGGTGCGCGTCGACGTGAAGTTCAACGATGCGTTCTCGGTCTTCGTCATGGGCGGCTATCAGTCGGATTGGGACAACGACAACGGTCCCGGTGGTAGCCGTCAGCTGAACTACTATGGCCCCTGGTATGGCGACTGGGCGGCCTGGGGCGGCTTCTCCGCGACCCTGAACGACAAGGCATCCCTGAACGGCCAGCTTGCCTATGAGGAAGATGGAACCCTGGCGGCGGCGTTGAATGTCGAATACGCGGTGGCGCCCGGCCTTATGGTGCAGCCGGAACTCAACTACACCGATTTCGGCGGCGAGCGCGGCAGCGGCGAGGCCTTCGGCGGCATCCTGCGCGTCCAGCGCAATTTCTAAACGCGAAACGGCCCGGAACGAGAGATCGGCGTCCGCCTCCAGCGGGCGCCGATTTTCGTTTATCGCAGCCAGTCCAGCCAGTCACGCATCAGCTGGTGGGCGATGGCGCCCTTCGGTGGCGGGCCGAGTTCGCCGTCAGCCAGCGCCACGCCGGTGTTGCGTGCCAGCATCGCAGCCGTCTCCTCGCGGGTAAACCAGCGGCAATCCTCGAGCTCCTGTTCGTCGCGATGGATATTGCGGGATTGAGCTTCGGCATAGCAGCCGATCATCAGCGTGTGCGGCATGGGCCAGGGCTGCGAGGCATGGTAGCGGACGCGGCCGACGCGGATGCCGGATTCCTCGTGGGTTTCGCGTCGCACCGCATTCTCGATCGTTTCGCCCGGTTCGACGAAGCCCGCGAGGCAGGAATACATGCCTTCCGGAAAATGCGGGCTGCGGCCGAGCAGGCAGAGATCGCGCTCGACGTCGATGGTCAGCATGATGACGACCGGATCGGTGCGCGGGAAAACCATGTGGCCGCAGGCGGTACAGACGCGGCGGTAACCGCCGGCCTTGCCCTCCATCGCCGAGCCGCACTTGCCGCAGAAACGGTTGGCCGCATTCCAGGTGATCAGGCTTGACGCCTGCGCGAACTGGCCGAGCAATTCGTCGGGCAGCATCTGCTGGCGATAAAGCGTGCGGCCATCGGCAAGCTTGAACGGTTCGGGCAGCGTTTCCTCCGTCAGGCCGACCGGAACGGCGAGCCGCGGCTCGCCGTTGGCGAGGAAACCGAGCAGGATCGCGTCGTCGAGTTCGGGCTCGAGCCCCGCCAGCTCATAGGGTGCGAACAGCGGGTCGATGATCTTCTCGTCGTGCTTGACGACCAGCTTGCCGCCGGAAAAGGCGAAGACATGCGCGCCCTCCTGGCGAAAGGCGGCTTCGACACAATCGTCGGGTCGATGTTCGGATTGCCGGTCCAGGTGATTCTCGGCGAAGGCAACGAGCGTGCTCGGCTCGGGGTGCGGGCTGTGCAGTTCGAAGATCGATTTCGTCATGATCAAAGATTTTCCAGTATCCGTGCTGCGAATGCCTTGCGCTCGTCATCGCCCCAGGGTTCGGCCGTGCCGAAACCCCAGACCGGCCCCGGCCAGTTGGCATCGCCCTCGCTGCGGGCGATGACATGGACGTGCAGCTGGCGGACGATATTGCCAAGCGCGCCGACATTGATCTTCGTCGCCCCCGTTGCCTTTTTCAATGCCGAAGCGACCATGTTCGTCTCGAAAGTCAACATCGCCTGATCGAGCGGCGTCAGGTCGAAGACTTCCGACACGCCGTCGCGCTGCGGAACGAGCACCAGCCAGGGCCAGCGGCGGTCGTTGTTGATGCGAAGCTGGCAAAGTCCGAGCGTGGCGATCAGCAAGCCATCGCGTTCAAGGCGTTCATCGATGTCGAAGGCAGGCAAGCGGATCTCCCGGATCAGTGATTTTCCTTTGTTTGCACAAAGATAGCAGTTTTTTGAAGGCGTGGCTTGCTTTTGGTTTCGATATTGCCGATATGAGAGCCGGGAGGTTGGTGGTGGACGAGCCACTCGCCAACCGGGTCAGGTCCGGAAGGAAGCAGCCCCAACGAGCCACGGCACGGGTCATCGTGCCAGCCTCCCACCCTTTTTCTTCCGTCCTGTCTGGACAGACTTGTAGCCAAGCGGCAGGGGCGATGAGCGAAGATACGTTGATCCCGACATCTGAAAAGCCCGCCGCCTACCGGGTTCTCGCGCGCAAATACCGCCCCAAGGATTTCTCCGACCTGATGGTCGGCCAGGAACCGATGGTGCGCACCCTCACCAACGCCTTCGAGACCGGCCGCATCGCCCAGGCCTACATGCTGACCGGCGTGCGCGGCGTCGGCAAGACGACGACCGCCCGCATCCTTGCCCGCGCGCTGAACTACAAGACGAGCGAAATCGACAAGCCGACCATCGACCTCAGAATCCCCGGCGAACATTGCCAGGCGATCATGGAAGGCCGCCACGTCGACGTCATCGAGATGGACGCCGCCTCCCATACCGGCATCGACGATATTCGCGAGATCATCGAGCAGGTGCGCTACCGCCCGGTCTCGGCGCGCTACAAGGTCTATATCATCGACGAAGTGCACATGCTCTCCACCCAGGCCTTCAACGGCCTGCTGAAGACGCTCGAAGAGCCGCCGGAGCATGTGAAGTTCATTTTCGCGACGACCGAAATCCGCAAGGTGCCGATCACGGTCCTGTCGCGCTGCCAGCGCTTCGACCTGCGCCGCATCGGTGCGTCGGATCTCGTCGGCCTGTTCACCACCATTCTCGGCAAGGAAGGCATTTCGGCCGATCCCGACGCGCTGGCGATGATCGCCCGCGCGGCCGAAGGTTCGGCGCGCGACGGTCTCTCGCTGCTCGACCAGGCGATCGCCCATGGCGGCGGCGTGGTCGAGGTCGAAGCCGTGCGCTCGATGCTCGGGCTTGCCGACCGCGCCCGCATCGTCGACCTGTTCCAGCATATCGTCAAAGGCGATGTCGCAGCCGCGCTCGAGGAGTTCAACGGACAATACGAGGCCGGCGCCAGCCCATCCGTGGTGCTGACCGACCTTGCCGACTTCACCCATCTCGTCACCCGGCTGAAATATGTGCCGGATGCCGCGGGCGACCAGTCGCTGAGCGAGATCGAGCGCACCCGCGGCGCCGAATTCTCGTCCGGCATCGCCGTGACGACCCTGTCGCGCATCTGGCAGATGCTCCTGAAGGGCATTCCGGAAACGGAAAGCTCGTCGCGTCCGGCCGGTGCCGCCGAAATGGTGTTGATCCGCCTTGCCCACGCCGCCCACCTGCCTTCGCCGGAAGATGCAGCCCGCCGGCTGCTCGAACTGTCCAGCGGCGAGCCCCAGCGGCAGCCTTCCGCGCCGAACGGCAGCCATGGCGGCGGTGCGCAGGCCGTCCTTGCGAGCAACCCCATGCAGGTGCGCGGCAGCGAGATGCCGGCGCAACGCGCGACCGGAAACGGCGCGACCATGCTGCGCGCCGTGCCGAACGCCGCACCGCAGCCGGACATGACGGTCGGCAAGACGGAAGAGAAGCCGGCCGAAGCCCCGGCGGCGAAAGCGGAACCGAAGGTCGCCGTCAAATCGGCGAGCGACATTGCCGATCTCTGCGCCACAAACCGCGACATCAGGCTGAAGACGCTGGTGCGCAATTTCGTCCGTCTCGTCAATCTGGAGCCCGGACGGCTGGAGATCAACCTGCCGGACGATGCGCCGAAGACGCTGGTTGCCGAGCTGCAGAAAAAGCTGGAGGATTGGACGGGCATCCGCTGGATGGTGATCCTCAGCCGCGAGCCCGGCCAGCCGACGCTTGTCGAGGCCGAAGCGGCCACCAAGGAGCGCCAGTTCAACGACGCCCGGCAGGACCCGGACGTCGCGGCCATCATCGCACGGTTTCCAGGCGCAAAGATCGCCGACGTGCGGATAAAAGGGCCGGAACCGGAGGAAGAGCCGCAAGCCGTGGCCGCCGCCGAATCCGCAGAAGGCGATATCCTTCCCGGCGACGATATCGAGCACTAAGTCTACCAGATCACCGCGAGACAAGAAGAGGACATGGCGATGCGCGACATCATGGGCATGATGGGCAAGGTCAAGGAAATGCAGGCCAAGATGGAAAAGATGCAGGAAGAGATTTCTGCGCTCGAAGTCGACGGCTCCTCCGGCGGCGGTCTGGTCACCGTTCGCATGGACGGCAAGGGCAACCTCAAGGGCATCAAGATCGACTCGTCGCTGTTCAAGGAAGACGATGTCGAGATCCTCGAGGACCTGATCGTCGCCGCCCACAAGGACGGCAAGGACAAGGCCGAGGCAATCACCGCCGAAAAGACCCGCGCGCTTACCGCCGGCCTGCCGATCCCGCCCGGCATGAAACTGCCGTTCTAAGCCGCAAGACGACACAGGCGAGTGACGGCCAGGCAAAAGCCGGTCGCAGGATTGCGGACGCTTATGCGCCGTTGAGCTTGGCACGCAGCTTGTGGTGGATCGGAGCAGCGAGATAGCGGTCGCGATCCTTGCCGGAGACGGTCCTGCCGAAGGTTTCAAGCAATTCCGGCATCAGGACTGGCTGCCCGGAATAGGCGCGATAGGTGACGGCATCGCCGGCCTTCACCACACCATCCTTGAGCACGCGGCAATAGAAGCCCGGCCGCCCGGCGGCGAGAAAGCGCTTCGGGAAGGCCGGATCCTCCATCCGTGCCGCGAGCGTGGCGCAGGGAATGCGCGCCGAGGTGACTTCGAGCTCGAGCCTGTCTGTCGCGAACCGGTCGCCGACTGCGATCGTGCGGCTGTCGGCACCTTCGATCACCAGATTTTCGCCAAACGTGCCGGGCTCCAGCTGCCGCCCCAGTTCCTTCGACCACCAGTCGAGGTCGATCGAGCCGAGGGCATAGACCGCCTGGTCGACACCGCCATGGTGCCTGCGATTGCAGATCCTGTCGCCGATCAGCCCCTCGCGATCGACCATCACGCCCGCTTCGACCGGATGTTTGAAGATGCCCGTCCGGTAGAACTTTCCCGGCAGGATTTCGGCGCTGCCGGTGCAGACGGCCAGGATTTTCATGGGCGATCCTCTCGTTTTAAGCGATTCCGTTCCCCCGAGATATGGAGTAGAACCGCCGCATGGCAAAGCGAGTCACCGGCCCCGAAATCGAAAAACTCATTCAGCTTCTGGCGAAGGTGCCCGGGCTCGGGCCACGTTCGGCCCGGCGCGCAGCCCTGCATCTCGTCAAGAAGAAGGACCAGCTGCTCGGCCCGCTCGCCGACGCGATGGGCGACGCCTACGCCAAGGTCCGGATCTGCTCGTGCTGCGGCAATGTCGACACCAGCGATCCCTGCAGCGTCTGCACCGACGACCGGCGCGACAATTCCGTCATCATCGTCGTCGAGGACGTCTCCGACCTCTGGGCGCTGGAGCGGGCAAGCGCGATGAACACCGCCTATCACGTGCTCGGCGGCACGCTCTCGCCGCTCGACGGCGTCGGACCCGACGACCTCAACATCAAGGGCCTGATCGAGCGCGTCTCGAAGGGCGGCGTGCGCGAACTGATCATCGCCGTGAATGCCACCGTCGAGGGCCAGACGACGGCGCATTACATCACCGACCAGCTCGACGGCCTCGACGTCAAGATCACCCGCCTCGCCCACGGCGTGCCCGTCGGCGGCGAGCTGGACTACCTGGACGAAGGCACCCTGACGGCGGCATTGCGGGCGAGGACGGTAATTTGAGGATACAGCAGGCCTTCGTCGTGCCGAGAGAACCCACCCCCCTCTGTCACTCCGTGACATCTCCCCCTCAAGGGGGGAGATTGGCCGCGGCGCTCTTTCGCTTCAATAATACGGTGGGCAGCCTGCTGAAAAGCCGGCAACGGATACGCATGGTTTTCCCCCTCACGGGCAGGGCTGTTGCATATGGAGCGAAGGCGATTGCGACAAGCTCCCTCTTCTCCCCGCCGGGGAGAGGAGCCGAGCGCATGCGAGGCGATGAGGGGGTTTTCTCGGCGATTTCGGCGCCAGCCGCCCCCCTCATCCGGCCCTCCGGGCCACCTTCTCCCCGCTGGGGAGAAGAAGGAGCGAGCCCTGTCCTTGAGGGGGAGATGTCGGCTAAGCCGACAGAGGGGGGTAAGGCGCGGCATACTCTGGCGATTGTGATCGCGACCATTGTATCGCTGATGCCCCTGCCCGCGCTCGCCGCCTCGAAAGCCGAGACGGAGGCGGAGTTCCGCCAGTGGCTGCAGACCGATCTCTGGCCGGAAGCGCAGAAGGCCGGCATTTCGGAAAAATCCTTCAACGCCGCCTTTGCCGGCGTCAAGCTCAACTGGGATCTGCCGGATCTCGTGCCGCCGGGCACCAAGCCGCCGAGCGAGCAGAAGCAGAGCCAGGCGGAATTCTCTTCGCCGGGTGCCTATTTCTCCGAGGAGCGGCTGCAGGGACTGGCCGCAACCGGCCGCAGCCTTGCCAACAGCCATGCCGCAACGCTCAAGCGGATCGAGAAGACCTATGGCGTGCCGGGTCCGGTCGTGCTCGCCATCTGGGGCCGCGAATCCGGCTTCGGCCGGGCGAAGATCCCGCATCCGATCATGGACGTGCTGGCGACCAAGGCCTTCATGTCGACGCGCGGCGATCTCTTCCGCCGCGAACTGATCGCCGCCCTGCATATTCTCGACAGCGGCGACGTGCGCGAGGCCGAGATGAAGGGCTCCTGGGCCGGTGCCATGGGCCAGCCGCAGTTCCTGCCGACGAGTTTCTTGAAATATGCCGTCGATTTCGACGGCGACGGTCGCCGCGACATCTGGAATTCGGTGCCGGACGTGCTCGGCTCGATCGCCCATTATATGGCGGAAAAAGGCTGGCAGCGTGGCCGCAACTGGGGCTTCGAGGTCAGCATTCCCGCCAAGGTCTCCTGCGCCCAGGAAGGGCCGGACCTTGCCAAGCCGATAGCGCAATGGGCCTCGACCGGCATCGAGCGCGTGTCCGGCAAGGCCTTTCCGGCTGGCGAAGCCAAGGCCAGCGGCATGATGCTGGTACCGGCCGGCCGCCACGGGCCGGAATTCATCGTCACCCCGAATTTCTACGTGATCAAGGAATACAACAACTCCGACCTCTACGCCCTGTTCATCGGCAACCTCGCCGACCGGATTTCATCGGGCGGCGGCGCCTTCAAGGGCCAGTTCGGCGACGTCGGCAAGATGCTGCGCTCGGACGTCCTGAAGATGCAGAAGAACCTGCAGGCGCAAGGCTATGATATCGGCAAGGCGGACGGCCTCGCCGGCTACAAGACCCGCCGCTCGTTGGGCGACTGGCAGGCGAAAAACGGCCTGGCAGCGACATGTTTTCCGGATGCGGGGCTGAAGGCAAAACTGCGCTAAGGCGGAGCGGCACACTGCCGCTCAGTGCATGTCCATCTGCTGCTTGTAGCGCTCGTAGTCGTAGGGAAGGATGGTCTGGCGTTCGATCATCCGATGCACGCGCGGCGGCGTCTCGCCGCGATGCAGTTCCATGAGCCGATCGCCGATTTCTGCGTCGGCCTGCGTCCGGCGCTGGTTGTGGCGGACATATTCCACCCAGGTCGGGACGTGATAGGTCTCGGTCCACACCGTCGGGTTTTCCAGATCCCGCATCAACCCCCATTGCCCGGCGCCATCGCGGATGCGGATGCGGCGGCGCTCGGCCATGGCGGTCAGGAAGTCCGGCACGTCGTCGTCGGCGATGTCGTAGTCGATCATCACCACGATCGGGCCGCTGCGCGGCTTGAGGTCGAGCTTCAGGAGCGGCTCGGAGAAGCGGTTGAGCGGATCGAGATTGAGCGACTGGAATTCCGGCAGCGGCAATCTGAGGCCGATGGCGGCGCCGACGACCATCAGCAGCGCCGAAGCAATCAGCGCATTGGCCGGGCCATAGGTCTCGGCCGCCTGCCCCCACATCCAGCTGCCCGCCGCAATCCCGCCGAAGGTGGTGGTCTGGTAGAGCGACAGCGCCCGGCCGACGACCCAGCGCGGGGTCGAGAGCTGCACCGTCGTGTTGAACAACGACAAGGCCAGCACCCAGCCGGCGCCGGAGAGAAGAAGCGCAAGGCTGGTCAGCCAGCCATAGGGGCTGGACGCGGTGACGAGAGCGCTGACGGCGAAACCGGCAAAGGCGATGCGCACGATCCACTCGCTCGACAGATGCTCGCGCAGGCGGGCGCTCAAGAGCGCCCCGCCGATGGCGCCGAGGCCGAAGGCGCCGAGCATAATGCCGTAGGTGAGCGGCCCGCCGGCGACGAGATCGCGGGCGACCAGCGGCAGCAGCGCAAGGATGGCGCTGGCCGACAGGCCGAAGACGAAGCCGCGGAACAGCACCTTGCCGATATTGGGCGACATGGCGACATAGCGCAGACCGGCGGAGATCGCCCGGCCCATCGATTCGCGCGGAAGCGTCGAGAGCGTCACTTCGCGGCGCCAGCGGATGAGCGCAAAGAGAAGCGCGAAATAGCTGAGCGTATTGGCAGCGAAGGCCGCGGCAGCGCCGGCCGCTGCGACGATGGCGCCGCCGATCGCCGGGCCGACGGAGCGGGTGATGTTGAAACCCATGCTGTTCAGCGCCACGGCGGCCGGCAGCACGTCGCGCGGCACCATGTCGCCGACGGAAGCCTGCCAGGAGGGATTGTTCAGCGCCGTGCCGCAGCCGATCAGGAACGTGAAGAACAAAAGCAGCCAGGGCGTGACAAGGCCGAAATGGGCGCAGACCGTCAGAAGCGCCGAGACGGCCAGCATGAAACACTGGGCGATCAGCATGATGCGGCGACGGTCGAAATTATCGGCGAGCGCGCCGGAGACGAGCGAGAACAGCATGATCGGCAGCGAGGTCGAAGCCTGCACCAGCGCCACCATGTTCACCGAATCCGAGATCGACGTCATCATCCAGGCGGCGCCGACGGCCTGGACGAGCCCGCCGAAGTTGGAGGCGAGGCTTGCCACCCAGATGACGCGAAACGTGTCGTGCCGGAAAGGCGCCAATGGCGATAGGCGATGCGGCAAGCGTTGTCCCCACCCTGTCAGTCTTTGATTGTCGTTGTGACGCTCAATCTAGGCCAGATCATGTGTCGGGCAAGCAAAAGTACGGACACAGGCAGGATTTCGCCACTTGGATCCCGCATCGCCCAGCAAGCCACGGCATATCTTGCATTTGCGGATGATCAAGCGTATATGACGCTCAAATTCTTGATCGGTTGATGAAGAGTGGGCCCGTCAGGACCCGCTCTTTTTTATTACCGATGGTTTGGGAGAGCATCGTTTGTCAGACACGACAGCGACAGAAAACACGCAGGAACCGCGGCTGGTCACCGAAACCGGAATCGACCGCCGCATCGCCGACATCATCGAGCCGGTGCTCGTTCCGATGGGATACCAGCTGGTGCGGGTTCGCCTGACCTCGCAGAACGGCGCGACACTGCAGATCATGGCCGAGCGCACCGACGGGACGATGACGGTCCAGGATTGCGAAGCCATCTCGACGGCGATTTCGCCGGTTCTCGATGTGGAAGATCCGGTCGACAAGGCGTATCATCTCGAAGTGTCCTCGCCCGGCATCGACCGGCCGATGGTGCGCAAGTCGGATTTCAGCCGCTGGGCCGGCCATCTGATCAAGTGCGAGACCTCGATCCTGGTCGACAATCGCAAGCGTTTTCGGGGCAAGATCGTTGCGGCCGATGATGAGGGTTTCACCATCGAGCGCGACCAGCCGGCCTATGGCGAAGAGCCGCGGGTTACCATTCCCTTCACGGCGCTGGCCGAAGGCAGGCTGATCCTGACGGACGACCTGATCCGCGATGCGCTGGCGGCAGACAAGAAGGCCAAGGCGGCACAGGCGGCGAACGAAAACTTCGAAGACGAAGATTCGCCGATCGAATGAGTTTATGGCGCGGGACGCTTCAGGACGAAGCCCCGGCAATCAGACGGAGACTTGAAAATGGCAGTGAGTGCTAACCGGCTCGAACTTCTGCAGATCGCGGATGCCGTCGCGCGCGAAAAGGTGATCGACCGCGAAATCGTTCTGGCCGCCATGGCCGACGCGATCCAGAAGGCGGCACGCTCGCGCTATGGTTCGGAGAGCAACATCCGCGCCGACATCAATTCCAAGACCGGTGAAATCCGCCTTCAGCGCCTGCTCGAAGTGGTCGAGGCTGCCGAGGACTATTCCACGCAGATCCCGCTCGAACTGGCGCGTGACCGCAACCCGGACGCCAAGCTCGGCGACTTCATCGCCGATCCGTTGCCGCCGATGGATTTCGGCCGCATCGCCGCCCAGTCGGCCAAGCAGGTCATCGTCCAGAAGGTGCGCGAAGCCGAGCGTGACCGTCAATTCGACGAATTCAAGGATCGCATCGGCGAAATCGTCAACGGTACGGTCAAGCGCGTCGAATATGGCAATGTCATCGTCGACCTCGGCCGTGGCGAAGGCATCATCCGCCGTGACGAAATGATCCCGCGCGAGAACATGCGCTATGGCGATCGCGTCCGCTCCTACGTCTATGACGTGCGTCGCGAACAGCGCGGCCCGCAGATCTTCCTGTCGCGTACGCATCCGCAGTTCATGGTGAAGCTGTTCACCATGGAAGTTCCGGAAATCTACGACGGCATCATCCAGATCCGCTCGGTTGCCCGCGACCCCGGCTCGCGCGCCAAGATCGCCGTAATCTCGAACGACAGTTCGATCGATCCGGTCGGCGCCTGCGTCGGTATGCGCGGTTCGCGCGTCCAGGCCGTCGTCGCCGAACTGCAGGGCGAAAAGATCGACATCATTCCGTGGTCCCAGGATCCGGCGTCGTTCATCGTCAACGCGCTGCAGCCGGCCGAAGTCGCCAAGGTCGTTCTCGACGAGGACGCGGAGCGCATCGAAGTCGTGGTGCCGGACGAGCAGCTGTCGCTCGCCATCGGCCGCCGCGGCCAGAACGTCCGCCTCGCCTCGCAGCTCACCGGCTGGGACATCGACATCATGACGGAAGCGGAAGAATCCGAACGCCGCCAGAAGGAATTCAACGAGCGCACCAACCTGTTCATGGAAGCGCTCGACGTCGACGAAATGGTCGGCCAGGTTCTGGCTTCGGAAGGCTTCGCCGCCGTCGAGGAACTGGCTTACGTCGAACTCGACGAAATCGCCTCGATCGACGGTTTCGATGAAGACACGGCAAACGAGCTGCAGACCCGTGCCCGCGAATATCTCGAGCGCCTGGAAGCGGAAATGGACGCCAAGCGCAAGGAACTCGGCGTGTCAGACGAACTGCGCTCGATCGACGGCATGACCGCCCAGATGCTGGTGGCGCTCGGCGAAGACGGCATCAAGTCGATGGAAGACTTTGCAGGCTGCGCCGCCGACGACCTCGTCGGCTGGTCCGAGCGCAAGGACGGCGAGACGAAGAAGTTCGAAGGCCTGTTCTCCAAGCTTGAAGTCTCGCGCATCGAAGCCGAGCGCATGGTGCTGCAGGCGCGCCTCGCGGCCGGCTGGATCACCGAAGAAGATCTGGCGCGCGAGGAAGAAGCGCTCGAAGTCGTGGAAGGCGCGGAACAGGACGCCTGAGAGGGCGTTGCTGATCGTGATCCGGGCCGCTGATGCTGCTTGAAGACAAAGATCCCGCCGGGGACATCGAAGGTGAAGCAGTGAACGGCCGCATGTGCATCGTGACACGGCAGAGCGGGACGCCGGAAACGCTGATCCGCTTTGTCGCCGCCCCTGACGGCCGGGTGGTGCCGGACCTGAAGAAGCAGCTGCCGGGCCGCGGCTGCTGGGTCAGCGCCGAACGGGCCGTGCTGGAAAAGGCAATCGCCAAGAAGCTGTTTGCCCGCGGCCTGAAGAAGGCCGACGTGACGGCCGGGCCGGAGCTCGCCGACGAGGTGGACCGGCTCTTGTCGATGCAGCTCGCCGGCATGATGAACATGGCGCGCAAGGCCGCGCAGTTCATCAGCGGCGCCTCGAAGGTGGAGCAGGCGGTGCGCGCCATGGCGGCGCTCGCCACGTTCCACGCGGTCGATGCGGCCGCCGACGGGGTGCGCAAGATCGACCAGGCCCGCAAGGCGATGAGCTTTGTCGCCGATGACGGACAGGAAATACCCTCCTTCCACTTCTTCACCGAGGCGGAAATGGACGGGCTTTTGGGTCAGAATGCTTTTATCCACGCTTGCGCGCTTGCAGGGCAGGCGGGTGAGGGTGTAGTGAAGCGCGCAAACATGCTCGAAAGGTACCGGGGAACCGTCCCGGTCCGAGCCGTTGGCGCCGACACTGGCTTGCCGACACAATGACGCGGGTCACCGGCGAAGGCCGGCCAAACTGCGATTGTACATATGAAATCGAACGACGGGGTCTGGTGATACGCATCCGGCCCTGATCTTAGGAAACGGAACGGAATGACCGACAACAACGACGACAAGACATTCGGCGGAGTGAAGAAGACGCTGACCCTGAAGCCCTCCGGGGTCAGTCAGGGAACTGTTCGGCAGGACATGGGTCGTGGCCGGACGAAGGCGGTCGTGGTCGAAACGCGCAAGCGGCGGCCGCATCGGCCGGAAGACGAAAAGCCGGTTGTTCCAATCACGACCCCGGCCGCACGCGCGCCGGAGCAACGGCCGGCACCCGTTCAGCAGCCATCGCGTCCTGCGCCGCAGGCACAGCAGCCGCGCCAGGACAACCGTCAGCAGGACAGCAACCGCCCGCGCGTCGGCGTGGTGCTGAACCAGCTTTCGGCCGGCGAGATCGATGCCCGCCGCCGTGCACTTGCCGAAGCGCAACTTCGCGATGCCGAAGACGCCAAGCGCCGTGCCGCCGAAGAGGCGCTCCGTCAGGCCGAGGAAGCCGCCCGCCTGAAGCACGAACAGGAAGAAGCCGCCCGCCGTGCCGCCGAAGAGGCAGCCCGTTCGCCGGCCGAGCGCGAAGCCGAGAAGGTCGCCGTCGAAGCCGCCAAGGCAGCGGAAGCCGAAGCAGCCGCGGTCGAAGCCCGCCGCGCCGAAGACCGCGCACGCGCCCAGGCCGTCAAGCCTGCGACGACGCCAGCGGTTACGCCGCCGGTCGGCCTGCGCGCCCGCAAGCCGGAAGCCGAAGACGACGATGCCCGCCCGAACCGCGGTGCCGCAGCTCCCGTTCGCGGCAAGGTGGTGCGTCCGGAGCCAGCCAAGGCGCCGGCCCGTCCGAAGACCGAGGAAGAACGCCGCAAGGGCAAGCTGACGCTGACCGCCGCTCTCGACGAAGACGGCAACGCGCGCGGCCGCTCGATGGCTGCCATGCGCCGCCGGCAGGAGAAATTCCGCCGCAGCCAGATGCAGGAAACCCGCGAAAAGGTGATGCGCGAAGTGATTTTGCCGGAAACCATCACCATTCAGGAACTGTCGCAGCGTATGTCCGAACGGGCCGTCGACGTGATCAAGTACCTGATGAAGGAAGGCCAGATGATGAAGCCGGGCGACGTCATCGACGCCGACCTTGCCGAACTCATCGCCGGCGAATTCGGCCATACCGTCAAGCGCGTTTCGGAATCCGACGTCGAGGAAGGCATCTTCGATGCGGCCGATACCGGCGAAATGCTGCCGCGCGCGCCGATCGTCACCATCATGGGCCACGTCGACCACGGCAAGACCTCGCTGCTCGACGCCATCCGCCATGCGAACGTCGTATCCGGTGAAGCCGGTGGCATCACCCAGCATATCGGCGCCTATCAGGTGGAGCAGAACGGCAGCAAGATCACCTTCATCGATACCCCCGGCCACGCCGCGTTCACCGCGATGCGTGCCCGTGGTGCCCAGGCGACCGACATTGCCGTGCTGGTCGTTGCAGCCGACGACAGCGTGATGCCGCAGACGATCGAATCCATCAACCACGCCAAGGCGGCCGGTGTGCCGATCATCGTGGCGATCAACAAGATCGACAAGCATGAGGCGAACCCGGACAAGGTGCGCCAGCAGCTCCTGCAGCACGAAGTCTTCGTCGAATCCATGGGCGGTGAAGTGCTCGACGTCGAGGTTTCGGCCAAGACGCACAAGAACCTCGACAAGCTGCTCGAAGCCATCCTGCTTCAGGCGGAAATCCTCGACCTGCGCGCCGATGCGGACCGCACGGCCGAAGGAACCGTCGTCGAAGCGCAGCTCGACCGCGGCCGCGGTTCGGTTGCGACCGTTCTCGTCCAGAAGGGCACGCTGAAGCCGGGCCAGATCATCGTCGCCGGCGACCAGTGGGGCCGCGTGCGCGCGCTCGTCAACGACAAGGGCGAGCACGTCAAGGAAGCCCCGCCGTCGATGCCGGTGGAAATCCTCGGCCTTTCCGGCACGCCGCAGGCAGGCGACAAGTTCGCCGTCGTCGAGAACGAGAGCCGCGCCCGCGAAATCTCCGAATATCGTCAGCGGCTCGCCCGCGACAAGGCAGTCGCGCGCGCTTCCGGCCAGCGCGGCTCGCTCGAGCAGATGATGATGACCATGCAGAATACGGGGCTCAAGGAGTTCCCGCTGGTCATCAAGGGCGACGTGCAGGGCTCGATCGAAGCCATTGCCGGTGCCCTCGAAAAGCTCGGCAACGACGAAGTGCGCGCCCGCATCGTCCATTCGGGCGCTGGCGCCATCACCGAGTCCGACATCTCGCTGGCGGAAGCCTCGAATGCCGCGATCATCGGCTTCAACGTCCGCGCCAATGCGCAGGCCCGCACGGCCGCCGAGCGCGCCGGCATCGAGATCCGCTACTACAACATCATCTACGATCTGACGGATGACGTGAAGGCGGCGATGTCGGGCCTGCTGTCGCCGGAGCGCCGCGAAACCTTCCTCGGCAATGCCGAGATCCTGGAGGTGTTCAACATCACCAAGGTCGGCAAGGTCGCCGGTTGCCGCGTCGTCGAAGGCAAGGTCGAACGTGGCGCAGGCGTCCGCCTGGTGCGCGACAACGTCGTCATCCACGAAGGCAAGCTCAAGACGCTCAAGCGCTTCAAGGACGAAGTCTCCGAAGTGCCGATGGGCCAGGAATGCGGCATGGCCTTCGAGAACTACGAAGACATCCGCGCCGGAGACACGATCGAGTGCTTCCGCGTCGAGCACATCACCCGCACGCTGTAATGGCGTCCGGACTGGAATGACACTCTTCAGAATGGCGGCCTCGGCCGCCATTTTGCTGTGCGGCTGTATCGGCAGCCGCTGAGGCCGTCACAAAAGAGCCCGGAAAGCGGAAATGCCGCCGTCCGGGCCGTAACTCGGTCTTTGCAGCCGTCCAAGCCGATCAGACCTGCTTGCCGATCCTGGCGTCGACAGACTGGGAATTCGATCCGCGCACGGCGAAGAAGAGGAAGATTACCGCCCAGAGGATCGATTTTTCCGCGCCGGCGAGCCCCTCGCCCGTGACGATGCCGTGGAAATAGACGGTCACCAGCAGCACGATCATCGCCGCAAAGGCGGCCGGCCGGGTAAACAGGCCGATCGCAACGAGAATGCCGCCGAAGAATTCGGTCGCCGACAAGAGCGGCGACCAGAAGACGCCCGGATAGAAGCCGAGGCCCTCGACCATGCCGACGGCGCCGAAGGGATTGATGATCTTGCCGTAGCCATGGGTAACGAGAAGCACGCCCGCGACGACGCGCAACAGCGTTTCGGCCGTCGTATCGAATGGCAGGTAGAGCTTCTGCAGGGCAGGCAGCATGGCTGGCGGCCGGGTTGATGAAATGTCAGTCATGTTGACTCCTCATGAATTTTCGCAACGCAACACTCTCTTGCTGCGGAAATTGCACCGATCAAGGGACGCCGCCTGAAAACATGATAAATTTAGTTGACAATTTCGTGAGGCGTTCTTGATCCCACGCGATTGCGGCCTATGCCACGGCCGGCTAAGTTGCGGTATTCGAGCTCCTTACGGACCCTGACATGAGCGAAAAGCCCCGCATCACCATCCTCTATTGCACCCAATGCAACTGGCTGCTGCGCGCCGCCTGGATGGCGCAGGAACTGCTCTCCACCTTCGGCGACAGCCTCGGCGAAGTGGCGCTCATTCCCGGCACCGGCGGCAATTTTGAAATTCATGTGGGCGAGACATTGATCTGGGAGCGCAAGCACGACGGCGGCTTCCCGGGACCGAAGGAGTTGAAGCAGCGGGTGCGCGACGTGATCGAACCGGGGCGCGACCTCGGCCATACGGACCGGTCCTGACGCTTTGACGGCAGGCCCGCTTTTCTCAGTCTTCGGTGCCGCCTTCCTCTCCGCGACGCTGCTGATGGGCGTGTCCGAGGCGGCGCTGGTCGTTGCCGCCGCGCAGCAGGACGCCCGGCCTTTCCAGCTCTTTCTTGCGGCGACAGCAGGCAATGTGCTCGGCGCCGCCGTCAACTTCGCGCTCGGGCGTTCACTGCTGCGCTTCGAAGATCGCCGATGGTTTCCCGTCAGCCCGGCGAACCGGCGGAAGGCCGAGGCGCTCTTCGGCCGCTATGGACGGCCTGTGCTGCTGTTCTCCTGGCTGCCGGTGATCGGCGATCCGCTGACACTTGCAGCCGGGCTCATGCGAACGCCCTTCGCCGTCTTTCTCGTCTATGTGACGATCGGCAAGGCGGCGCGCTATGCGGTGCTGCTCTGGCTCTGGGAGGCCGTCGCCGGCTAACCTGCAAGAAAACGGCGGGGAGAACCCCGCCGTCGATCGGACGAGAGTGCTCTCAGCGATAGGGCGAATAGCAGATCCTGTAGGCGCCGCCATAGCTCAGGAACCGGTTGGTTGCCGGATCGTAGGAGCGATACCGCTGCAGGCACCAGTTCACATGGGCGCTATAACCACGGCGGACGTAGCGATCGCGGTAATACGGCCGCGGGGTGACATAGACGTCGACATTGGGCCGCCGGTAGTAAGGCCGGTAGCCGTAGGGCCGATAATAGCGGCGGTCGCCATAATAAGGCCGGTAGTCACGGTACGAGCCGCCATAGTCACGCCGGTAGTACTGCACTTCCGTCGGTTGATCGATCTTCACATCCGGAACGGCAAGCGGAATCGCTTGCGCAGAAGCTACAGGTGTCATGATGGACGCGACGCTCACCGCGCAGCCAATAACGAAATTCCGAAATCCCGCCATTTGTTTCCTCATTTCTCCCAAAAGGGTTTGCTTCGGTTGGTGTCCCTGTTTCATATAACGGGCATTGTTCTTATTTTATTCGTGTCTTGCCCATTGTCCGACTGCAAATTCAGCATCTCTTGGCGTCCAACCCCTTCCAGGTGGTAGAATGCCCCAATATTTCCTGTAAGTCACTCGCCCCGTTATCAAAATCCTGTCAACCCGACGGAGAACAGATTGAGCTTGAAATTCGGAACCAGCGGCCTGCGCGGCCTCTCCATCGATCTGAACGGCCCGCCCGCGGCCATCTACGCAACCGCGTTTGCGCGCTACCTTCTCTCGTCCGGCCAGGCGAAACCCGGCTCTCCGATCCTTCTCGGCCGGGATTTTCGCGATTCGAGCCCGTCTATCTCCGCCATCTGCGCCGGTGCGCTTTCCCGCGCCGGTCTGACCGTGCTGGATTGCGGGACGGTGCCGACGCCGGCGCTGGCCCTGTACGGCCTTGAAAAGGGCGCGGCCGGGCTGATGATCACCGGCTCCCATATCCCCGCCGACCGCAACGGCATCAAATTCTACCGGCCCGACGGCGAGATCGACAAGGGCGATGAAGAAGCGATCGGCGTCGAGGCAGCCAAAGTGCAGGCCTCCCCGGTCGATGCCACGCCGGGCAGCGCGGAAGACCATTCGCAGCAGGCGATAGACCTCTTCCTTGCCCGCAACACGACCATCCTGCCTGCGGGCGCGCTATCCGGCCTGAAGGTCGGCGTCTACCAGCACAGCACGGTCGCCCGCGACCTCTTTGTCGACATCCTTTCCCACTATGGCGCCGACGTCGTGCCGCTCGGCCGTTCCGAGACCTTCATCCCCGTCGATACCGAAGCCGTCTCCCCCGCGACGATCGACCTCCTCAAGGCCTGGACTGCCGAGCATGGCCTCGATGCCATCGTTTCGGCCGACGGCGACGGCGACCGCCCGCTCGTCAGCGACGAAACCGGTCAGCCCCTGCGCGGCGACCTCATCGGACTGATTGCCGCCCAGTTTGCCGGCGCGGTGGTCGCCGTCACGCCCGTCACCTCCAATTCCGGCCTCGAGCGTCAGCCGGGCATTTCCGTCCTGCGCACCCGCGTCGGCTCGCCCTTCGTCATCGCCGGCATGCTGGAGGCCATTCGCCAGGGTCAGACGGGCGTCGCCGGCTTCGAGGCCAATGGCGGCACGCTGACCGCCACGGATTTCACGCTCAACGGCACCGTGTTCAAGGCGCTGCCGACGCGCGACAGCTTCCTGCCGGCACTGGCCGTGCTCACCCGGGCCGCACAGGCCGGCAAGACCCTCTCGGCGCTTGCCGCGAGCTATGCCCTGCCGGTAGCGCTGAGCGACCGGATCGAGAATTTTCCGCTCGAGACAAGCGGCGCGCTGATGGCCTATCTGCGCGCCGGCGGAGACAATCTCGCGCAATTCCTCGAGCCGATCGGCGCACCGGACAGCATCAGCGACATCGACGGATTGCGGGTCACGCTCACCGATGGTCGTGTCATCCACTTCCGTCCGTCCGGCAATGCGCCCGAGATGCGCTGCTATGTCGAGGCGGAAACCGCCGAGCAGGCGGAAGCGCTGCTCGAACAGGGCCTCGAGCGCATCCGCGCTTTCGCCCGGCAGCGGGGGTGACCGAGGCCATCAGCGTGAACAGGTAAATTCATTTCGGGCGAAAACCCTTGTAATCCAAGCCTTTGTTCGACTTTTCAGCAGGGTTTTCAAGAAAACTTCAAAAACCCTGTTGACACCACAGCGCGCGCCCCTTACATGCCGGTCCGTCGCCCAGATGGCGGAATTGGTAGACGCGCCAGCTTCAGGTGCTGGTACTCGCAAGGGTGTGGAGGTTCGAGTCCTCTTCTGGGCACCAAATTCCAAAAAAGCTCTGTAATCCCAAAAGGATGCAGAGCTTTTTGCTTTTTGGCCCAACCTTGCCGGTTGACGGCCTCTCAGCCCCAACAGGCTTCGTTTGGTCGCGCGATCACTCGCCAGCGGCGCCAAAAGGCCATCAGCAGACGGGCACTGCGCTTCCCTCTTCAATCTCACACGCCCCCAACACCGCCCTTTCACCCCTCGCCCTCAAGTACGCACATTCATAGCAAAATAATTAAATTCATTCGATTGACTTAATTTCTCAAACGGCCTATATTTGCGCCATGTCTAAAATAGAAAACGATCAAAACACTTCACCCTCGCGCCGTGACGCGACGCGTGAAAAGCTGCTTGCCGCCGCGCTTGACGTGTTCGGCCGCTACGGCTTCGACGGCGCCTCGACACGCCGGCTTGCCGATGCCGCGGGCGTCAACCTGCAGGCCATTCCCTATTATTTTTCGGGCAAGGAAGGCCTCTATATCGCCACCGCCGACTATCTGACGGAGCTGATCGGCGATCACGTCAGCGGCATGCAGCAGCGCGTCGGCGCTCGCATCGTCGCGCTCGACGCGGCGGGCGAACCGATGTCATCGGCAGAGGCCCGTGCCTTCCTCACCGAAATCGCCCAGACGATGATCGCGCTCTTCGTCAGCAAGAAATCCGAATCCTGGGCCCGCTTCATCATCCGCGAGCAAATGGAGCCCACCGAAGCCTTTACGCGGGTCTATCAGGGCATCATGCGGCCGATGATCGAGATCGCCCGGCGGCTGATCGGCACGATCCTCGATGATGACCCGGCATCCGAGCATGTGCGGTTGCGCGCCTTTTCCTTTATCGGCAGCATCCTCGTTTTCCGCATGGCGCACGCCGCCGTGCTCGCGCAGATGGAGTGGGTGACGGCCGGTCCGCAGGAGGTCGCAACGCTGCGCAATCTGGCCGCTGAACTCGTCACAGCCCTTGAGCCCTACAAAGGAGGCGCAGCATGAAAAGGATCATCGTCATTCTGCTGCTCGCCGTCGCCGGGGCGTCCGCCTGGTGGTTCGAGCTGCCCGCGAAACTCGGATGGGAGGCTGCGGAACGAAAGGGCTTCGTGCTCTACGGCAATGTCGATATTCGCCAGGTCTCCCTCGGCTTCCGTGTCAACGGCCGGTTGTCGGAGGTCGCAGTCGATGAAGGCGATGCCGTCGAGAGCGGTGCGGTTCTGGCCAGGCTCGATGCCCGGCCCTACGACTATGCCGTCCGCTCGGCAGAGGCCAATGCTGCTGCCCTGCGCGCCACGCTCGACAAGCTGAAGGCCGGCCCCCGCCCGACCGAGATCGCCCAGACACGCGCCAACTACAATGCCAGTGTCGCCGAGCTTCAGAACGCCGAACTCGAGCTTACCCGCGCTGAGCAGCTTCGTCCGCGCGGCACGATCTCGCAGTCGGCCTTCGACCAGGCGACGGCGGCGAAAGCGATGGCGGCGGCGCGCACGGAGGCCGCCAGGCAGGCACTGAACCTGATCGAGGAAGGCACCCGCGCCGAAGACATCGCCACCGCCGCCGCGCAGCTGCAGGCCGCGGAAGCGACACTGGCCTCCGCCCGCACATCGCTGGAGGACACCGAGCTTCGCGCGCCGAACGACGGCATCATCCTCTCGCGGGTGCGCGAAACCGGCGCCATCGTCGCGCCGGCGGACAGCGTCTTCGTCCTGTCGCTGACGCAGCCGGTGTGGGTGCGCACCTACGTCGCCGAACCCGACCTCGGCCGCATTCATCCCGGCATGAAGGTGAAGGTGACGTCCGACACCCGCCCGAACGACGCCTATGACGGCACGATCGGCTTCATGTCGCCGGTCGCCGAGTTCACCCCGAAATCGGTGGAAACGGCGGAGCTGCGCACCGATCTCGTCTACCGCCTGCGCATCGTCATCGACAAGCCGGGGCCGGACTTGCGCCAGGGCATGCCGGTCACCGTCCGCCTTCCCTTGGGCGAGGCAGCGGGACGATGACCGAGGCTGCGAACAGGACCGAACTGGTCCGGCTGTCGGACGTGACGAAGCGGTTCGGTGATGCCCCGCCGGCGCTCGATGCCGTGTCCGGGTCGATCCTCGGCGGCGAGATCACCGGGCTTGTCGGCCCCGACGGCGCCGGCAAGACGACGCTCATCCGGCTGATGACCGGCCTGATGCTGCCGGACAGCGGCAGCGTCGACGTGCTTGGCTTCGACACCGCCAGGGACCCGGCGGCCATCCAGGCCGCCATCGGCTACATGCCGCAGCGCTTCGGCCTCTACGAAGACCTGTCGGTGCAGGAAAACCTTGATCTCTACGCCGACCTGCGCGGCCTGCCGAAGGACGAGCGGGCGGCGACCTTCGACGAGCTCCTGACCTTCACCGATCTCAAGCGCTTCACCGGCCGGCTGGCCGGAAAGCTCTCCGGCGGCATGAAGCAGAAGCTGGGGCTTGCCTGCGCGCTTTTGAAGAAACCCCGCCTGCTGCTGCTCGACGAGCCGGGCGTCGGCGTCGATCCGATTTCGCGCCGCGATCTCTGGAAGATGGTCGAAGACCTGACGAAGGAAGGCATCGGCGTCGTCTGGTCGACCGCCTATCTCGACGAGGCGGAAGTCTGTGACGGCGTGCTGCTGCTCAACCAGGGAAAACTCATGTTTTCCGGCAAGCCGGCGGATATGACCGCCCGTGTCGAGGGCCGGGTGTTCCGGGTCTCCGGCGTCTCCGGGCGCAAGCGGCAGGTGCTGGCGAAGCTGCTCGACGAAGAAGGTATCATCGACGGCGTCATCCAGGGCGAGGCGCTGCGGATTGTCGCCGGGGAAGGGAGCGAGCCGGCATTCCGATCCGCCGGAGACGGCGCAAAGGCTGCCCCTGCCCCGCCGCGCTTCGAGGATGCCTTCGTCGACATGCTCGGCGGCGGGCCGGGCGGCCGCTCCAAACTCGCCGAAGCGCAGCAGCCGCTGGCCGCAACAGATGACCGCCCCGTCATCGAGGCGAAGGGACTGACCAAACGCTTCGGCGACTTCACCGCCGCGGACGGCATCACCTTCGATATCCAGCGCGGCGAGATCTTCGGCCTGCTCGGCCCGAACGGCGCCGGCAAATCGACGACCTTCAAGATGCTCTGCGGCCTGTTGAAGCCGACAGCCGGCGAAGGCCGTGTCGCCGGCTTCGACCTGCGCCGCGATGCCGCCTCCGCACGCAACCAGCTCGGCTACATGGCGCAGAAGTTCTCGCTCTACGGTGATCTCAGCATCGCCCAGAACCTCGATTTCTTCGCCGGCGTCTATGGCCTTTCCGGCCAGCGCAAGCGCGAGCGCATTGCCTTGATGAACGAGATCTTCGATTTCGGCCACCATGCCGGACAATCGTCCAAGGACCTGCCGCTCGGCCTGAAGCAGCGGCTGGCGCTCGCCTGCGCCGTCATGCACGAACCGCGGGCGCTGTTCCTCGACGAACCCACCTCCGGCGTCGACCCGATCACCCGGCGCGAATTCTGGACGCATATCAATGCACTGGTCGAGAAGGGTGTGACGGTGCTCGTCACCACCCATTTCATGGAGGAGGCCGAATATTGCGACCGGATCTCGCTGATCTATCGCGGCCGCTCGATCGCGCTCGGCTCGCCGGACGAGCTGAAGGCGAGCGTCGTCACCGACGACCAGCCCGATCCGACCATGGAGGACGCCTTCATCGCGCTCATCCGCCAATCCGAAACCGAAACGAGGCAAGCGGCATGAGCTCGGCATTGGACAGGATCAGGCGCTTTACGGCTCTCGTGCGCAAGGAGAGCTATCAGGCCGTGCGGGACCCCAGCACGACTCTGATCGCCTTCGTGCTGCCGTTGATCCTGCTCTTCCTGTTCGGCTATGGCGTCTCGCTCGACACCACCCGCACCCGCGTCGGCCTCGTCATGGAGGAGACCACACCGCTTACCCAGAGCCTCGCCGCAAGCTTCGAAGCCTCGCCTTATTTCGCCGTTGCCACCAGCCGCGACCGGCGCGTTTTCGAGGAGGATCTGGTCAATGGCCGCATTCGCGGCATTCTCGTCATCCCCGCCAGTTTCACCACCGACTATGCCGCCGGCAACCACCCGCAGGTGCAGGTGATCGTCGACGGCTCCGAGCCGAACACGGCGAATTTCGTCCAGAACTACGCGCAGGGCACCGTCGCCAACTGGGAGCGCCAGCGGCAGGCTCTGATGGCAGAGGGTGCGCCCGCCATCACCATCGAACAGCGCTTCTGGTTCAATCCGGAACTCACCAGCCGCTATTTCCTCGTGCCCGGCTCGATCGCCATCGTCATGACGCTGGTCGGCACGCTTCTGACCTCGCTGGTGGTCGCCCGCGAATGGGAGCGCGGCACGATGGAGGCGATGATGGCGACGCCGGTGACGGCGGTCGAGCTCTTGATCGGCAAGATCTTTCCCTATTTCCTGCTCGGCCTTGCCGCGATGACGCTCTGCGTGCTGCTCGCCGTCTTCCTGTTCGGCGTGCCCTTCCGCGGCTCGGTCGTCGCGCTCTACGCGCTGTCGGCGACCTTCCTCATTCCGGCACTCGGCCAGGGGCTTTTGATCTCGGCCGCGACGAAGAACCAGTTCCTCGCCTCGCAGCTGGCGCTGATCACCGCCTTCCTGCCGGCCTTCCTGCTCTCGGGCTTTCTGTTCGAGATCAATTCCATGCCGACGGTTATCCAGTGGATCACCTTCATCGTGCCAGCGCGCTACCTGATCCCGAGCCTGCAGACGGTGTTCCTCGCCGGCGATATCTGGCCGATGTTTCTGCATTCGATCGCGGTCATGCTGACGATCGGCGCGGTGTTCTTCTTGGCTGCCGCCCGCAGCACCAGAAAGAGGATCGGCTGATGTGGTGGACGCGGCTTCGAGCCCTGATCGTGAAGGAACTGCTGGCGGTGCTGCGCGACCCGAAGGGCCGCGCCATCCTGATCGGCCCGCCCCTCATCCAGCTTCTCGTCTTCTCCTATGCGGCGACGCTCGAGGTGCGCAATGTCGACGTGATGATCCTCAATCGCGACTCAGGCCATTGGGGACAGGAACTGGTCGAGCGCATCGACGGTTCGCCAACCTTCCGGAAGATCGAGATCGCCGCCAATCCGCAACAGGTCCGCGAGGCGATCGACGGCCAGGATGTCATTGCCGCCGTCGAGATCGGCCCGGATTTCTCCCGCGGCATCGAGGCCGGAACCCCGGTCGACCTGCAGATCATCCTCGACGGGCGCCGCTCCAATGCCTCGCAGATCGTCTCCGGCTACCTGACCCAGATCGCCGGCGGACTTGCCGCCGAGACGCCGGCCGGCAAACGGTCCGCGGCCCGCTCCATCTCGACCATCGCGCGCAACTGGTTCAATCCGAACCTCACCTATCAATGGTTCATGGTGCCGAACCTGATCGCCAGCATTGCGCTGTTGATCGGCCTGATCGTCACGGCGCTGTCGATCGCCCGCGAGCGCGAACTCGGCACCTTCGACCAGCTGATGGTGTCGCCGCTGCGGGTGCATGAGATCCTGATCGGCAAGCTTCTGCCGCCGATGATGATCGGCCTGTTCCACATCACCCTCTATATCCTGGCGGCGATCTTCATCTTCGGCCTGCCGCTCCGGGGATCGCTGTTTTTGCTCTATGGCAGCGGCATCTTCTATCTCGCGTCGGTGGTCGGCATCGGCCTGTTCATCTCGGCGCTGTCGATGACGCAGCAGCAGGCCATCCTCGGCGCCTTCCTGTTCATGGTGCCGGCCATGCTGCTCTCCGGCTTTGCGACGCCGATCGAGAACATGCCTGACTGGCTTCAGCCGGTGACGCTGGTCAACCCGCTGCGCTACTTCCTGATCATCGTGAAGGGCGTCTTCCTCAAGGATATCGGCCTTGCCGAGGTCGTGCACCAGACGATCCCGCTCTGCCTGATCGCCGCCGTCACCTTGAGCGCCGCCGCCTGGCTGTTCCGCAGGCGCTTGGAATGATGCTGCCTTGACTTTTCTAAGGTTGTGAAATGCAATATTACGCATCACTTGCGTAAGCCATTGCTTTCAATTGTTCTTCCATAGCTTTGCAAGGCATCACAGGTTTGTGGACGTCCGGTTATGGTTTCGGAAACCACAACCCAGGATAAATTCTGCCGCTCCCTTCTTTGTTACCGTCTATACAGGTAATAGTATATATCGTGAGCGCAACGCTCGCATTACGGGTATCTAATTTATGAAAATCGCATTTCAGGTCGTGACCGGCGTTTTGTTTCTTTTTGTCGTTTCCGTCTGGTTGGGTGGAGTGCGTCTCGTGGTCGTCCCCGCCTCTTCGCTGTTGATGTACCCGGCGACCGCTGTGGTCACCGATGGACATGCCTATCGTATGATCGACAGCCCCCAGGCCATGTGTGGCAGGCAGACCTATCCCGCCACGGATTGCGAGCAGGTCGCCATTCGCAAACTGTCGAGGGACGCGCTCGTCAAGCTCCCCTTCAACCGGTGGCTCTACGAATTTACCGACCCGGAACGGCCGGCGAGAGGCAATCTGTTCGGCGAAGCGACCTTGAGAAAGTCGATCTGAGCGGGCGACGCAGGAACCGCCCAGCGATCGAAAAGCGTTGCGACCAGCGGAGCACGGCCAATTTTCGCGTCAATCCGCGATCCGGTAGGGAAGCGGGCCGCGCACCGTGTGATCGACGATGAGCTTGCGCTTGAGCGGCGGCACGGCGCGGCTGGTGCATTTCGTGCGTTCACAGATGCGGCAGGAAATGCCGATCGGATCGAAGGCCGCGCGATTGCTCATGTCCAGCCCGTCGGCATAGATGAAACTGTGCGCATCGGAAATGTCGCAGCCGAGCGCGATCGCATAGCTCGGCCGCGGCGTGCCGAAACTGCCGCCGCCCTTGGTCACCTGCGTCGCCAGACAGAGGTAGCGCATGCCGTCGGGCGTTTCCGCCAACTGACGGATCATCCGTCCCGGCGTTTCGAAAGCCTGGTGCACGTTCCAGAGCGGGCAGGCGGCGCCGAAACGGGCGAACTGCAGCTTGGCGGCGCTGTGCCGCTTGGTGATGTTGCCGGCGCGGTCGATGCGGGCGAAGAAGATCGGGATGCCCTTGGCGCCCGGCCGCTGCAGCGTCGAGAGCCTGTGACAAACCTGCTCCAGCGAGGCGCCGAAACGCGCCGCCAGCAGTTCGAGATCATGCCGCAGCTCGCGCGCCGCGACGAGGAAGGATTGATAGGGCAGAAGCAAGGCACCGGCGAAATAGTTCTGCAGGCCGATGCGACAGATCTCGTAGGCTTCCTCGGTGCGGAAGCCGGCAGCAGCCGCAACGGCGTCGATCTCCTTGCCGGCATGCAACTGGGCGATCTGCAGGGCGATCTGGAAATCGCGCGTCGGCGCCGGAGCATAGGGATTGAGCGTCAGGATGCGCGACTTCGGATCATAGCGGCGCAGCTCGTCGCTGTCGGGCGCGCCGCGCACGATCCGCACCCCATGCTGCCGCTCGATATATGCCGACATCAGCCCATGGCTGTCGCCTTCGCCAATCCCGAGCGCTTGCGCCAGCCGCTCCGCCGATATGTCGATGTCGTGGATGTAGTTGTCGACGAAGTGGAAGAAATCCCGCACCTCCTCATAGGGCGTCGTCTCGGTCAGCGCCGCGCCGCGCGCATCGTCGAAGCTGGCAAGCTGCTCGCTGTTGCGGCGATAGGCCTGATGGACCGCAATCAGCGCGTGGGCGAGACCCGGGGCATTCTGTGTCACCAGCTTCAGTTCCTGCAGGCTGGGCGTATAGGTCTCGAACAGCGGGTCCGAGAGCGCCTCCGAAAGCGCCGAAAGCAGCCGGTCACCCTCACCGGAGGAAAGATCGCCGATGCTGATCTGGAACTTCTCCGCCAGCGCCAGCAGCACCGAAGCGGATACCGGCCGCTGATTGTTCTCGATCTGGTTGAGATAGCTGGTCGAGATGCCGATGCGCTCGGCAAATTGCGCCTGGGTCGTGCGGCTCGCTTCGCGCAGCGCCCGCACCTTCCGGCCGATGAAAAGTTTTCCGATCGCCATTTTCGCAAATTCGCAATTTACAATTTGCAAATTTGTATATTCTGCATTTGCACATGATCCAAGGTTTTTTTCGATGCTTTGCCGGCTATTGCGGGAGAAAGAAATCCGGTCACAATAGCCGCGAACAGGGCAGCCGGAGAAGCCGGGCACGAGGGGGAACACGCGATGCGCGCCATTCTTGCGGAAGTGGAGTCACGCCGCGCCGAGGCACGGCTCGGCGGCGGGCAGAGGCGTATCGACGCGCAGCATGCCAAGGGCAAGCTGACGGCGCGCGAGCGCATCGAGGTGCTGCTCGACGAAGGCTCGTTCGAAGAATACGACATGTACGTCACCCACCGCGCCGTCGATTTCGGCATGGCCGAACAGAAGGTTGCAGGCGACGGCGTCGTCACCGGCTGGGGCACGATCAACGGCCGCCAGGTCTACGTCTTCTCCCAGGATTTCACCGTGCTCGGCGGCTCGCTATCGGAAACCCACGCGCAAAAAATCTGCAAGATCATGGACATGGCGGTGAGGAACGGCGCGCCGGTGATCGGTCTCAACGATTCGGGCGGCGCCCGCATCCAGGAAGGCGTCGCCTCGCTTGCCGGCTATGCCGAGGTCTTCCGCCGCAATGCCGAGGCCTCCGGCGTCATCCCGCAGATCTCCGTCATCATGGGCCCCTGCGCCGGCGGCGCCGTCTATTCGCCTGCCATGACCGACTTCATCTTCATGGTGCGCGATAGCTCCTACATGTTCGTCACCGGCCCCGACGTGGTGAAGACCGTCACCAACGAGATCGTCACGGCCGAAGAACTGGGCGGCGCCGGCACCCATACGAGAAAATCCTCCGTCGCCGATGCGGCCTATGAAAACGACATCGAGACGCTCGAGCAGGTAAGGTTGCTATTCGATTTCTTACCCGCCAACAACCGCGACAAGCCGCCGGTGCGTCCCTTCCACGACGACCCGGCCCGCATCGAGAATCGCCTGGACACGCTGATCCCGGACTCATCCGCCAAGCCCTACGACATGAAGGAACTGATCCATGCGATCGCCGACGAAGGCGATTTCTTCGAACTGCAGGAAGCCTTTGCCAAGAACATCATCACCGGCTTCATCCGGCTCGAAGGCCAGACAGTCGGCGTCGTCGCCAACCAGCCGATGGTGCTGGCCGGCTGCCTCGACATCGACAGTTCGCGCAAGGCCGCGCGTTTCGTCCGCTTCTGCGATGCCTTCTCGATCCCGATCCTGACACTGGTCGACGTTCCCGGCTTCCTGCCCGGCGTGGCGCAGGAATATGGCGGCGTCATCAAGCACGGCGCCAAGCTGCTCTTCGCCTATTCACAGGCGACCGTGCCGATGGTGACGCTGATCACCCGAAAAGCCTATGGCGGTGCCTATGACGTCATGGCCTCCAAGCACATCGGCGCCGACGTCAACTATGCCTGGCCGACCGCCGAGATCGCCGTGATGGGTGCGAAGGGCGCCACCGAGATCCTCTACCGCTCCGAACTCGACGACCCGCAAAAAATCGCCGCCCGCACCGCGGAATACGAGACCCGCTTCGCCAACCCCTTCGTCGCCGCCGAACGCGGCTTCATCGACGAAGTGATCATGCCGCACTCGTCGCGCCGCCGCATCGCCCGCGCCTTCGCCTCGCTCAGGAACAAGCGCAAGGAGCAGCTGTGGCGCAAGCACGACACGATCCCGCTGTAGCCCTTCACATGGACCGCAAACCACAGTCGTCATCCTCGGGCTTGACCCGAGGATCCACAGCGCCAAACTCATTGCTCTGGGCATGGAGCCTCGGGTCAAGCCTGAGGATGACGGAGAAACAAAATACGCCTTGGGGGAAAGTGACTATCTGCACTAGCGAAATATTGCCCGCTTCCCATATGCGCTATGCGCCTCCTTGCGCGCATGTGTCACCAACAAGGACAGTTTCATGACCGAAAAATCCCCTGCCGATAACTTTCCCGCCGGCTACGAAGTCCCCAAGGTCTGGACCTGGGAGAAAGCCAATGGCGGCGCGTTCGCCAGTATCAACCGCCCGATCGCCGGCCCGACGCATGACAAGGAGCTGCCGGTCGGCAAGCATCCGTTGCAGCTCTATTCGCTGGGGACGCCGAACGGCGTCAAGGTCACCATCATGCTGGAGGAGCTTCTGGCTCTCGGCCACAAGGGCGCGGAATACGACGCCTGGCTGATCAAGATCGGCGATGGCGACCAGTTCGGCTCCGGCTTCGTCGACGTCAACCCGAACTCGAAGATCCCGGCCCTGATGGACCGTTCGACGCCGGAACCGACCCGCGTCTTCGAAAGCGGCTCGATCCTGCTTTATCTCGCCAACAAGTTCGATGCCTTCCTGCCTGGGGATCACAAGGCGCGCACCGAGGCGATGAACTGGCTGTTCTGGCAGATGGGATCAGCACCCTATCTCGGCGGCGGCTTCGGTCATTTCTATGCCTATGCGCCGATGCAAATCCAGTATGCGATCGATCGCTTTGCCATGGAAGTGAAGCGCCAGCTCGACGTGCTCGACCGGCACCTCGCCGACAATCGCTACATGGCAGGGTCGGAATACTCCATTGCCGACATCGCCATCTGGCCGTGGTACGGCAACCTGGCGCTGGGCAAGCAGTACGGCGATTCCGGCACCTTCCTCGACGTTCAGAGCTACAGACACGTCCAGCGCTGGACCGCTGAAATCGCAAAGCGCGCCGCTGTGAAGCGCGGCCGCATGGTCAACCGCCTGTCTGGCGAGCCGTCAGAGCAGTTGCACGAGCGCCACGACGCCTCCGACTTCGAGACGAAGACGCAGGACAAGATCGGCCAAGACCAGACGGTCAAGGCCTGAAGGAGGCAAGGATGTCCAAACGGCCCGACATGACCAAGCATCGAGGCTTTCCCTCCGGCATGCCGGGCCACGGCCATCATTTCACCATCCGGCGGGCGAACGAGAAGGGGGTAACGCCGCTCAAGGCGTTGCAGCGCCTCGCTCGCCCGAACACGATCGAACACAAGGTGGATGCAGCCTTCCTGCATGCGCTCTGGCACCATTTCGGCGCCGAACCGTTCGAACGGGGCAATCTCGATGCCGGCAGGCTCAACCTCCTGTTTGGCCGCGAGGTCGTGCCGGCCGAGGAACCCTTCGATCCAACGTCCTATGAGGCGCTGCTGCGGATCGATGAGCGGGTTGCGCGCAGAAGTTTTCCGGAAGCCTTTGACGACGTGATGGAAGTCTAATGGCGGCGCTCAAGGAATTCCCAATTGGCGATCGCGGGTTCATTGACGAGATCGTCACACGGCTGCGCAGAAGCGAAAGGAACGGCAATGGTGCAGGAGCGATATGATGCCGTTGCGGCCAGCCTGAAGGTGCATGTCGGCGACATAGCCAAACTCGACGTTGACGCCATCGTAAATGCAGCGAACAGCTCGCTCATGGGCGGAGGTGGCGTCGACGGTGCAATTCATCGGGCAGCCGGGCCGGAACTGGCTATCGAATGCCGTCGGCTCCATGGCTGCAAGACGGGCGAAGCGAAAATTACGAAGGGCTACAGGCTGGCAGCCCGCCATGTCATCCGCACCGTTGGTCCGGTCTGGCAGGGCGGCAACGCTGGCGAGGAGGAACTCCTTGCATCCTGCTACCGACGCTCCCTGGTACTGGCGATTGAAAATGAGGTGAGGACCATCGCCTTTCCAGCGATCTCAACCGGTCGCTACGGCTATCCTTCCGACAAAGCAGCCGCGACCGCGATAAACGTGGCGATGGACTTTGTTTCAAGCACGAAGACTCTCGTCGAAATAACATTCTGCTGCTTCGATGAGGCAAGTGCGGAAGAGTATCGGCGTCAATTGGCAAACCAGACTGCTGTGAGGCCTTCGTGAACAGATACGCTGCAGCCGACAAGTCTATCAATGTCAGTCATCGGGATACGGCTCGCCCACTCCCATGCCGTGTCCAAAACCAATATTGCGGCGGGGCTTCCACGCGAGACGAGAACAAGGGCGCCTGATGTTTAAAAAAATCCTCATCGCCAACCGCGGCGAGATCGCCTGCCGGGTCATCAAATCAGCCAGGAAGCTCGGCATCGCCACCGTCGCCGTCTATTCCGACGCGGATGCCGATGCGCTGCATGTGAGACAGGCCGACGAAGCCGTGCATATCGGTCCGGCGCCGTCCAGCCAGTCCTACATCGTCATCGACAGGATCCTCGAGGCGATCAGGAAGACCGGCGCCGATGCCGTGCATCCGGGTTACGGCTTCCTGTCGGAAAACGCCGCCTTCGCCGAGGCGCTGGAAAAGGCGGGCGTCGCCTTCATCGGCCCGCCGGTCGGCGCTATTTCAGCGATGGGCGACAAGATCACCTCGAAGAAGCTGGCGGCTGAGGCCGGCGTCTCCACCGTCCCCGGCCATATGGGCCTGATCGAGGATGCCGACGAGGCGGTGAAGATCGCCAGCGAGATCGGCTATCCGGTGATGATCAAGGCATCGGCCGGCGGCGGCGGCAAGGGCATGCGCATCGCCTGGAACGACGCGGAAGCGCGCGACGGCTTCCAGGCCTCGAAGAACGAGGCCAAGTCGTCCTTCGGCGACGACCGCATCTTCATCGAGACATTCGTCACGCAGCCGCGCCACATCGAGATCCAGGTGCTCGGCGACAAGCACGGCACCGTGCTTTATCTCGGCGAGCGCGAATGCTCGATCCAGCGGCGAAACCAGAAGGTCATCGAGGAGGCGCCGTCGCCTTTTCTCGACGAGAAGACCCGCCGCGCCATGGGCGAACAGGCGGTCGCGCTGGCAAAGGCGGTCGGCTATCACTCGGCCGGCACCGTCGAGTTCATCGTCGATGGCGAGCGGAATTTCTATTTCCTCGAAATGAACACCCGCCTGCAGGTCGAGCATCCGGTGACGGAGCTGATCACCGGCATCGACCTGGTCGAGCAGATGATCCGCGTCGCTGCCGGCGAAAAGCTCGCCTTCTCCCAGAAGGACGTCCGGCTCAACGGCTGGGCGATCGAAAGCCGGCTCTATGCCGAGGACCCCTACCGCAACTTTCTGCCCTCGATCGGCCGCCTGTCGCGCTACCGGCCACCGCAGGAAGGTGTGCGGCCGGATGGCATTGTCATTCGCAACGATACCGGCGTCTTCGAAGGCGGCGAGATCTCGATGTATTACGACCCGATGGTCGCCAAGCTCTGCACCTGGGCGCCGGACCGCCTGACGGCCATCGACGCGATGAGCGCCGCGCTGGATGATTTCGAGGTCGAGGGCATCGGCCACAACCTGCCGTTCCTTTCGGCCGTCATGCAGCACGACCGGTTTCGTTCCGGTAAAATCACCACCGCCTTCATCGCCGAGGAATTCCCGGACGGCTTCCACGGCGTCGAACCCGATCCGGCATCGGCCCGCAAGCTGGCGGCGGTCGCCACGCTGATCCATCAGGCCCTGCAGAACCGCGCGGCGCAGATCTCCGGCACGATCGGCAATCACCGCCGGGTGATCGGCAAGGACTGGGTCGTCAGCTTCGGCGGCCAGGAACATGCCGTGACGCTCAACGCCACGGCCGACGGCGCCTATGTGCAGATGGCCGATGGAGCGGCTTTCGCGGTCGCCGGCGACTGGATGCCCGGCCGCAGCCATGCCACCTTCAATGTCGAGGGCACGGCGATGGGCGTGAAGATCGACCTGTCCGGCACCGCCATCCGCCTGCGCTGGCGCGGCATCGACGTGCGCGCCCATGTGCGCAGCCCGCGTGTCGCCGAGCTTGCCCGGCTGATGCCGAAAAAGCTGCCGCCCGATACCTCGAAGATGCTGCTCTGCCCGATGCCCGGCGTCGTCACCGCGCTTGCCGTTGCCGCTGGCGACACGGTCGAGGCCGGCCAGGCGCTCGCCACCGTCGAAGCGATGAAGATGGAAAACACCCTGCGCGCCGAACGCCGCGGCGTGGTGAAGCGTGTCGCCGTTTCGGCCGGCACGAGCCTCGCGGTGGACGAGCTGATTATGGAGTTCGAGTGATGGTTATCGCGTCGCCGGGGAGGAACACGCCCCCTCACCTATAAAATCTAGCACTTGGCTGACGCTAAGATGCTGATTTTATGTCCTCTCCCACAGGGGGAGAGGTAGAATGCGGCAGCGGCGGCGCCCCGTCTCTCCCCTGGCGGGAGAGAAAGCAATTTCAACATCTTAGCTTCAGCTAAGTGTTAGAAATTGCAAGCGAGGGGGTTTCGCAGGCGCAGAGAACCACAACAGAACGAGCAGTCGGGAGCCGGAGCATTGATGACATTTATCGCATCGGATTTTCCCCGTCTGGACCGACGATGGCATATTGGATTTGTCCCGCCGTCGGATACGCTGCCAGGCGTGGCAGCAAGGCGGGGCCGGCGCCGGATGCAAGGGGACGACGCAAACCCTCGCATCAGGGGCCTGCGGAAAATGGTCTCCCTCCGGCGACACGGGAGAAGCGGACAGGATACGGATCAATCTGCCCGCTTCCGATGCCCGAAAGAGCGCGCCGGGCGTGCCTGTGCGGTACATAGGGTGGCAGACCGGATGGTTTCGCCGGGCTGTTCAAAAGTCCGTCCGATCCCTCGGGTGATCCTCGGGTTAAACCCGAGGACGAGGACATCGGAGGCGCCGGCGGCGGCCGGGTGGATCGTTGCCGATAAATTGGTTCGGCCGGGGTCCATCGGGTCAGACGAACACCGTCTGGTTGAGCCACCTCAGAGGGACCCAAGTCGCGGGCAAAAACCGCCGAACGGGGCGCCGGAAGGTGTCACCTATTCTACTCTCTCGAGGCAGCTTCCGGCGCCCCGTCCGAGTTTCATTGCAGTAAAACCACGGCGAGTGTCTCGTGCGTGGCTGAAGGCCGTTGCGGCAAGCTCCCACTTCTCCCCGGCGGGGAGAAGTGCCGAGCGCATGCGAGGCGATGAGGGGGTTTTCTCGGCAATCTCGGCGCCGGCCGCCCCCCTCATCCGGCCCTCCGGGCCACCTTCTCCCCGTCGGGGAGAAGAGGGAGCAAGCCGCAAATCCATATGCAATAGCCCTGCCGTTCACCGGGAGGGTGGACATCCGCTCGATGCAAGGAGATTTCCCCATGTCCGATAAGAAAACCCTCAGCGACTGGGCCACCCTCGCCGAACGCGAAGTGAAATCCACGCCCGAGACACTCACCTGGCAGACGCCCGAGGGCATCGCGGTCAAGCCGCTCTACACCGAGGCCGACCTCGAAAGCGCCGGTCATCTCGGCTCGTTGCCGGGCTTTGCACCGTTTACCCGCGGTCCGCGCGCCACCATGTATGCCGGCCGGCCCTGGACGATCCGCCAATATGCCGGATTTTCGACGGCGGAGGCCTCGAATGCCTTCTACCGCAAGGCACTTGCGGCCGGTCAGCAGGGCGTCTCCGTCGCCTTCGACCTTGCCACCCATCGCGGCTATGATTCGGATCATCCGCGCGTCGTCGGCGATGTCGGCAAGGCGGGCGTGGCGATCGATTCGGTCGAGGACATGAAGATCCTGTTCGACGGCATTCCGCTCGAAAAGATCTCCGTGTCGATGACCATGAACGGCGCCGTCATCCCGATCCTTGCCTCCTTCATCGTCGCCGGCGAGGAGCAGGGCGTGCCGCGCGCCGAGCTTTCCGGCACCATCCAGAACGACATCCTCAAGGAGTTCATGGTCCGCAACACCTATATCTATCCGCCGGAACCCTCCATGCGGATCGTCGCCGACATCATCGACTATACGGCGCGCGAGATGCCGAAGTTCAACTCGATCTCGATCTCCGGCTATCACATGCAGGAGGCCGGCGCGACGCTGGTTCAGGAGCTCGCCTTCACACTGGCCGACGGCCGCGAATATGTCCGTGCAGCCATCGCCAAGGGGTTGAGCGTCGACGATTTCGCCGGCCGCCTGTCGTTCTTCTTCGCCATCGGCATGAACTTCTTCATGGAGGCCGCCAAGCTGCGCGCCGCCCGCCTGCTCTGGGCCCGCATCATGGAGGGATTTTCGCCGAAGAAACAATCCTCGCTGATGCTGCGAACCCATTGCCAGACGTCGGGCGTCTCGCTGCAGGAGCAGGATCCTTACAACAACATCATCCGCACCGCCTTCGAGGCGATGTCTGCCGTGCTCGGCGGCACCCAGTCGCTGCACACCAACTCGTTCGACGAGGCGATCGCCCTGCCGACCGAATTCTCCTCGCGCATCGCCCGCAACACCCAGCTCATCCTCCAGCACGAGACCGGCGTCACCAGGGTCGTCGATCCGCTCGCCGGCTCCTACTACGTCGAAAGCCTGACGGCGGAACTGGCGAACAAGGCCTGGGCGCTGATGGAAGAGGTCGAGGCGCTTGGCGGCATGACCAAGGCGGTGGCCGACGGTCTGCCGAAGCGGCTGATCGAGGAGGCTGCGACCCGCCGGCAGGCCGCGGTCGACAAGGGTGACGAGGTTATCGTCGGCGTCAACAAATACCGGCTGGAAACCGAGGATGACCACGACATCCTCGATATCGACAATGCCGCCGTGCGCACGGCCCAGATCAAACGCATCGAGGACACCCGGCGCCGCCGCGATACGGCAGAGGTCACGGCAGCGCTGAACGCCCTGACAGACGTCGCCCGCAGCGGCAAGGGCAATATCCTCGAGGCCGCCGTGACGGCTGCCCGCGCCCGCGCCACCGTCGGCGAAATCTCGGACGCGATGCGCTCCGTCTTCGGCGATCATTCCGCCGTGCCGGAGGTGGTCAGCGACATTTACGGTGATGCCTACAAGGACGAACCGGAACTGGCGACGCTCTCCGCCCGGCTTTCGACGGTCGCCAAGTCGATCGGCCGCAAGCCGAAGATCATGGTCGCCAAGCTCGGGCAGGATGGCCATGACCGTGGCGCCAAGATCATCGCGTCGGCCTTCGGCGATATCGGCTTCGACGTGCTCGCCGGTCCGCTGTTCCAGACGCCGGAGGAAGCCGCGGACATGGCGCTTGCGGCAAACGTCCACGTCGTCGGCGTTTCGTCGCTCGCCGCCGGCCACAAGACCTTGCTGCCGCAATTGGTCGAGACGCTGAAAGCCCGGGGCGGCGGCAATGTCATCGTCGTCTGCGGCGGCGTGGTGCCGCGCCAGGACTACCAGTTCCTGATGGACCACGGCGTTGCCGCCGTCTTCGGTCCGGGAACCAACGTCATGGAGGCGGGCCGCGCCGTGCTCGACCTCCTGGAAGGCCGGCTGCGCAACGCCTGAAGCGACGGGACACCCCAAATAATCATCGCCGAAAAGTTGTGCTTTCGCTTTGCGGGAAATGTCGCATCCTGTTCACGTGCTCAGGTGATTCGCCTTATGTGCCTGCGTCCAGGCCGGATTAAGAGCGGGGGCGGCAACGCTAAATGATTTAGCTGGGGGGTAAGCGCTATGCGGAAGCGCGACGACGTCGAAAACTGGGCAGTTTACAGGGCACAACAAATTCTGATGCGCGAGGGCATGGACCTCGCGCTCTCGGCTCGCGACCTGGACAGCAAGGCGATCCGAGCCAAAGGCAAGCTCCTGGCGATGGCAATCGCCGCGTCGCTGCTCGAGGCATCCGCCGTCGCGGAATGACCTGAAAGGCTGTCCGGCTTTCCAACACCGGGCCTTGGTTCGACCGCCAGGCCGACCCCTTAAATTTGGGAATTGCCAGCACGTCGAATGGCTCTACACTGTCGATCCAAACCGGGTGAGTTTCGAACGATGGGGGAAAGCAATGTCGTTTCTGTCGGACATGGCCTTGAACCAGAATGAAATCGAAGTCGTCTGCGGCGCGCTCGAAGAATGGTGCAAGGAAACACGCATCACGCTCGACAGCGACGATGGCCGCGACGCCGCCACCGTGATCCTCGGCCTCTACAAGACCGGCCACGCCACCAAGGGCTCCATTCTCGAAGCCATGCGCCGGGTCGCCGGCGAGTACGTCTGAGTTTCCGGCACTCCTCGCTTTACCCCTCACCCTGGCCCGCTCCCCGCAAGCGGGGAGAGGGGACGACGGAGGTCGCCGCTTGTCCCTTCTCCCCGTTCACGGGGAGAAGGTGGCCGGCAGGCCGGATGAGGGGCCAATCGGCGGTCAGCCAAGCACTGCCGCATTTATCATCGCATGCCCGCTCCTTGCCCGCTCAATTTCCCCGCCTAATCCAACTGCGGTAAACTCTTCCCTCGCAAGGACGGCTGATGCCGTCTGTTCTTTGAAAGTACGTCGAGTTCTGTAACCAGCCGCCGTCGCCGGCCGCCGACGTCAATTGACGGTGACGGGCTTGGAGCGCATGCGCGACACCGTCTCGCGCTCCGCCCGCTTGCAGCGCATCGGCGGCAGGTTACGATCCATCAGGTCCATGTCCTCCAGCACCATATCGCCCATTTTCTTGAAGGCGCCGTCGAGCGCGCCGGCCCGGTGAGCGGAACGCAGGAAACCCTTGAGGTTTCGAACGGGATGGTCGAGCGGTAGAGGCTCCTGCGGAAAGACATCGCTTGCCGCAACGATATGGCCGCTTGCGACCGCCGCCATCAGCGCATCGAAATCCACCACATTGGCACGGCTGAGCAGGATGAAGGCGGCGCCGGGCCGCATGCTGGCAAAGGCGTCGGCACCGAGAAAATGCTGGTTCTCGCTGGTGACCGCCGCAACGACGAAGACGAAGTCGCTCTTGGTCAGCACCTCCTCGAGGCTCGACGGCTGGACGCCGTGGTCGATCAGGATCGAGGCCGGCATCCACGGATCGTAGACCCGGGTATTGGTGCGGAAGCCGGTAAGAACCCGGTTCAGCGCCTTGCCGAGATCGCCGAAACCGATGATGCCGACATCCGCGCCGGAGAGAAGCCGCGCCTTGACGTTGCCCTCGCCGCCCCAGAGCTCCCGGCCCGCGCGGAAATCGACATCCGCATCGACGATGCCGCGGGCGATGTTCAGCGCCATGGCAAGGCCGAGTTCCGCAACCGGCTCGGCAAAGACCTGGCCGGTCGTCACCACATGAATGCCGCGGGCAAACAGAACCTCATAGGGCATGTTGTTGATCAGGTTGCTTTCGACGTTGAGGATGCAGCGCAGCGCCGGCAGGCGCGCAAGTGTTTCGGCGCTGAGCGGCGGCTGGCCGATGATATAGCGGGCTTCGCCGAGCACATCGTCACCCAACCCGGCGATATTCTCCGGATCGGCCTCGACGATCAGGTATCTCGCCTTGAGCTGTGCCAGCGCCTGCGGCGTGAAGATCAGGTCGAGCGTGCGCGGCTCCGGCGCGCAGATGACCAGGGGCCGTCGCGTTTCAGGCATGATGTCGTCTCCCAGGCCGGCAGCGGAAAAGCCGGCACGCCTCGATGCGGCAAGTTGTATTGACGCCCCGGCGATTTGCAAGCGGCCCGACGGTCAGTAAGTGAAGCCGCGCAACTGCCGTATGATCGACGGCGGCAGCCGGCCGGACTGGAAGACCGGTCCATTGCCGCGTCGGCAGAAATTGGCGGTCGCATAGCCTGAATTGAGGCCCGGGCTGCGCCGTACGCGCACCTGCTGGCATCTCACCGCGTTTTCCTGCTCCACGGCCTCAGGTGACTTGACCCCGGGGAGATCTGTATAGGCCTGCACCGGCTGCCAGAACGGATCAGCCGACACTGTCGCACCGAACGATATCGATGCCGCCGACAGCACGAGGGAAAAGGTGACGGTTCGAAGCGCTTTCATGAGCTGATCACATTTGGGGACGGCAACAGCAATCTCGGCTGTCGCGGTAGAAGGAGACGGTATCGCTTTCAGAGAAGTTGCGCTATAGGCCAACGACTAGCGCGACACCCTGTCCGGCTGATGTGGGGATTGAAATGGCAAATACAATACGGCTTCACAAAGGTGACATCTCGGCCGAGGACGCGGCCCGCTACAAGGGTGCGATCGCCATCGATACCGAGACGCTCGGCCTCATTCCACGCCGCGACCGGCTCTGCGTCGTCCAGCTTTCGCCGGGAGACGGCACCGCCGACGTGATCCAGATCGCCAGGGACCAGAGAGAGGCGTCAAACCTCGTCGCCATGCTGGAAGACCCGGCGCGCCAGAAGATCTTCCATTTCGGCCGCTTCGATATCGCGGTGCTGTTCCACACCTTTGGCGTCACGACAACGCCGGTGTTCTGCACCAAGATCGCCTCGCGGCTGACGCGGACCTATACCGACCGCCACGGACTGAAGGACAATCTCAAGGAAATGCTCGACGTCGACATCTCCAAGCAGCAGCAGTCCTCCGACTGGGCGGCCGAAACGCTGACGCCGGCGCAGCTGGAATATGCCGCCTCCGACGTGCTCCACCTGCATGCGCTGCGCGACAAGCTGACGGCACGGCTGATCCGCGACGGCCGGATGGACCATGCCGACGCCTGCTTCGCCTTCCTGCCGACCCGCGCCAAGCTCGACCTCCTCGGCTGGGAAGAAACCGACATCTTCGCGCATAGCTGATGCTGCCGATCGAAGGCCACGCCACCGGGCCGGTTCTCGAACCGCTGCGGCTTGCAATCCGGCGGCAGCTTCAACGCTTGCCGCGGGGCCTTGCCGAATTCGTCCTCTTCGGCCTGAAGCAGGCATGGTCATGTCTTTTCGGCGCGCTCGTCCTGTTTTTGATCATCGCGACCAAGCTCGTCTGGAGCCCTGAGTGGGTCTTGAACCGCTATGATGCGCTCTTTCTCATGGCGCTGGCCATACAGATTCTCTTTCTCCGGCTGAGGATGGAAAGCTGGGACGAGGCGAAGGTCATTTTGATCTACCATGTCACCGGCACCTGCATGGAGATCTTCAAGGTGAAAATGGGGTCGTGGACCTATCCGGAGAACGCGATCTTCCAGATATCCGGCGTGCCGCTTTTCTCCGGCTTCATGTACGCTTCCGTCGGCAGCTACATGGCCCGCGCCATCCGCATTTTCGACATGCGTTTCACGCATTATCCGCCGTTTGCGCTCACGGCCCTTCTGGCGGCTGCGATCTACATCAACTTCTACAGCCACCATTATATCGCCGACCTGCGCATCGGACTTTTAGTCGCCATCCTTCTCCTTTTCGGCCGGGTACGCGTCTATTTTACCGTAGAGCGCAAGGCCCGCTGGATGCCGCTGGTGCTGGCCGCATTTCTCACCAGCATCTTCCTCTGGATTGCCGAGAACATCGGAACGGCAACGGGCATCTGGCTTTATCCAGGGCAACGCGAATGGCACCTGGTATCGCTGCAAAAGATGGGGTCGTGGTACCTGCTGCTCTATGTGAGCTTTGTGCTGGTCACGATCGTCTGCAAACCGACGCCGCCGGATGGCTGGGAGAGCCGCCGCAAAGTCGCGGTCGCCTGAGGCTGCCGGACACACGCATTTCGTACGGTTAAGGCCGGGTTAACGGTTGCGCCCTATTATCGCTGCACAGCCGCGATGATCATGGACCGACACGATGATGCTGCCCCCGACCCAGCAGGCCTCCGCCACCTTTGTCACCTCGATGGTGCAATCGATCGTCGACGACATCGAGAAGCGGCGCCTGGAGGACGAGGAAAAGCTCAAGGGCGAGAAGGACGAGGATAAGGTCCTCAGGGCCCGGATCAAATCCGACGAGGTCTCGCAGGCAGCGAATGCCAGGATCAACGAGCATTTCTTCGGTGCTCTGAAGCGCGATGAAAACCCGATGGCGACATTGGCCGCGCGCTTCTCGGCTGTCATGGGCGTAACCCAGGTCACCGACGAATCCGACATGGACTACGGCAGCCGTCTGGAAGACGCGCTGGCGATGACCGAACTGGTCGCCAGGAAGGATGCGGACGGGGAACCGACAGTCGTCGGCCTTGCGACCTTCGGCGTGTCGGTGGAGGATTTGACGGCGGCCGTCAACGGTACCGATGAGAACCCGGCGGGAACGACCGCCCTCCTGGCGCGGTTCGTGACGCGCAACGAACTCGAGCAGGCAGACGGTGAAACAGCCGAGGATTACACCATCCGCATGCGGGCCGCGCTCACCAGCGCCCGCGCCGGCCTGCCCTCCAGCGTTGCCGAGGTGGAAGCCAAGAGCGGCCTTCGGGATCTGGGCATCACTGCGCAGGAAATGATCGAGGCGATCAAGCACCCCTACGGCACCGCGGCCCAGAAAATAAAGACAGGTCTCGACGACAAGGCGACCGAGGAAAAGTTCCTCACCGCCGATGTCGGCAAGGTGCTGCAGCGCCTTGCAGAAGCCGCCGATCCGAAGACACTGGAAGAACTGAAGGAAGATCGGCTGGAGAAGGACCCGACGAAGGTCGAGGATGCCGAAACCCGCAGGGAACGGGAGGAATCCATTCGCGCGCTGGAAGCGGGTGAGAAGCTCGAGGACGTGCAGGAGCTTCACGACGTCATCCGCAAGGGCAACGAGGCAGTCATCAGGGGCGAGACGGGCACGCAGCCCGATGTCGCCGGCACAGGACAGAGTGCCGACGCGATTGCGATCCAGACCATCCAGGTCCTGGCCGCCGGCGCCGAGATCGCCGAAACGCAGGCGTCGATCGAAAGCGATCAATCAAAGGAAATATCGGCGTCGCAGGACAGCGCGGACATTTCCGACGATGTGCGCGAGGCCCCAAGCGACGAGGAACAGGCGATCATGCTCGCCCGCGCCGGCCAGGCCAGCGACGAACAGCGCGAAGAGGATGCCCAGCAGGACATTCTTGCGGTCACGGTCGATGAGGACGGTATTTACGAGCTGCTGGCGAAGGAGGAGGCCGCCTGATCAGGGCTTGCGAATGATGCCGAGCCGCGCCATCACTTCCTTCGGGATGCCGTAGCGCTGGACCGCATCGCGGTTCGAGCGCAGACCACAGATCTCGCGCTGGATGAAGAAGGCCCAGACGGCATCGGCAGCATCGTTCAGCAACTGCTCCCGCCTGTCCGGCGTCGTTGCTGCGTCCTCAAGTACGCTGAGAGCCGCGATCGCCTTTTCCACCTTCAAGCCGTGCCGCCCGAGCGCATCGGCCCGCTCGGACATCAGCTCGTATTCCAGCAGATTGAGGCCGGAATCTCTGGAAAAGGACGGAGACAGGGATTGGGGCGGACGGACTGTCATGCGCGGGCTCCATGACGGCGCCCGGCGTCGGTTCAGACGCGCAAGGTCGCCGCAGCAGTGATCGGTGCAAGGATGGAGCGGGATGGGCGGAGCTGCAAGCGCCTATTTGGCGCGCTCGCGAATTTCCGCAAAGCTCCAGTCTCTCAGAAGCTCGCCATCCTTCCACACCGGCTCCAGATGGTTGCGTCGATCCTTAAGTTCATCAAGGCGCGCCGCCTCCAGACCGCCGAGACCGCTGACCACCGCCTGGCGGCCGGCCTTGGAGGCCTTGACGTTCATGGTCGCCGGACGCTTGAAGACATCGTGCCATTTGCCGGCATCGTCCAGCCGCGCATTGGTCTTCATGGCGAAGGAATAGGTGTCGCGGTTGACCTTCTGCAACAGGCCGCCGCCCATGCCGAAGGCGATGTTTTCAGCCGAGAAGCCGAAGGCTTCCAGCCGCCCGAGGATTTGACCGATATCGGCATTGGAGACACCGTCCCCCTGGATGACGCGCACGGACTTGTCGAGGACCTTGTAGCCCTTGGCGTTCAGCGTCGAACCAAAATGATAGTCCAGCTGCTTGACGACATGGACCGGCGTTTCGATGGGGTCGCCACTGTCGGGCCGGATGACCAGCGTGCCGTCGCTGGCCCTGACCTTCTCGCGCAGTTGCTCGCCCCAGATTTCAGAGACCGCGTAATTGATATCGTAACTGTCGGAGACAACCGCGAACATGCCGCCACCGGCGAAGCGGTCGATCATGTTGGCATAGGCATCCGCCTCGCGCTCGACGCCCCAGGCGGTCATGGTCGAGTGCTCGGAGGCCGGAATGGAGAAACCGGCCATCTCGGCGCCGTAATACCGCCGGGCATAGAGCACGCCGGTCACGGTATCGGTGCCCATGAAGTTGACGAGATGGGCGGCGCCGCCGATGCCCGCCTGCTCGAAAGCGCCGACGCCGCGGGCGCCAAAATCATGCAGCCGGAAAGGCAGCACGGCTTCCGGATCGTCGCAGGTCTTTTCGAGCATCGGGCGGATGATCTGCTTGACCTTGCGGGCATTGCTGGCAACGGAGGACGGGTACCAGACGGCGCGCAACAGCGCGGTCTCGATATAGGAGGTCAGCCAGAAGGAGTGCGGGTCGGTATTGACCACCTGCACCATCGGCACGCCTCGGCGAATGAGCGTCCCTTCCGGCAGGGCCTGGATCTCCAGCGGCAGGTAACCGCCGAACTGTTCGACGATGCGCAGCCAGCCGGCGCGATGGAACGGCAGGCCGTGGGCCGTGACGATCGCCTCGGCTTCGTCGATATCCGCCCGCGTCACCGGTTTGCCGAGATATTCCTTCAAAAACATCTGCAGGCCGAAGAACAGGACATCGGCCTGATCCTGATGGCCGCGCGTTTCGATATAGGCGGAGATGGCGCTTGTGCCGGGCGGGTATTGCAGGAAATGGCTGAACTTGTAGCTGTCGGTGTTGAGGATCAGATTGGCCGGATTCATCGCATTCCCCCCGAAAGCAATTCCAAGTCCGCGGCCCCACCTACGGCGGGCGGCGGCAAAGATGTACGCGACCGGGTAAAACGCAGCAAGGGCAAAGGGAGCCGCCTGCTCCGGCTAAATTCTCCCCGCGCCGCGCAGTATGGTTAATATTCTGTCAATCATTCTGCCCTAACATTGATCCCTGAAATGCTCGGCCATTCGTGGTTCCGCAGCAGCCGCCGCAGTCTGGTATGGCCGTGAACGAGCCGTCGGGCATGCGCATGAAGCGCCCTTTCCTTCGACATCCGCTTGGGACTTATCCGGCTCGATGGCCGGTGCGCAGCGAATAGACACGATGCTTTTGACCTCAACCCGAACCTGACAGAGATTGCGATGCTGACGCCCATTCTCACAGTCAAGACATCCGCCGCGACCATGCCGGCAGCCGCCGTGGTGGAGACCGCTACGCCGAAAGAGCGTACGCATGTCCAACCGGTGAGGATTTCGGGAAGCCAGTCGGAAGCCGTCCTCAAGATCCTGGAGACGCTGAACCGCCACGTCGTCGGCAGCGAACCGCTGCCAAAGGAAGCATTGATCCGGTTGCTGGACACGCTGGCAAAAGTCCTGAAATTTCCGCCGCTGCCGCAGGAAACCCTGCGTGACTTTACCAGGCGGCTGGCGGTTTTTCTCGAGACACTACCGCCGGCCGCGCGGCTGGCGCTGGAAAAGCAACTCGGGCAGCGCAATCTGGCCATGTCGATCCGGATTCTCGCGGAAGCACTGAAGGGACCTTCGATCATCGACGCGCCGCGTCTGCTGGAGGAATTTTTCACCCCGGCAGCGGTTGCGCGGCCGGCGACGAGCCGGCCAGAGGGCAGGCCGGCGGGGACAGGGATCGCGCCACAGGGGAGCGTGCCAGGTCGCCCGACAGCGCTGCCGGTGATGCAACCGCAGTTTACCGCACCGGCGGCGGCGGCCGACCCTGGCCTGCTGCAGGCAGCCCTGAAGAAAGCCTTCGGCGACGAAGAGGAGGCCGCGGTACCGGTCGTTGTGGCGGAGACAGGTGAAAGCGAGGAACAAGCGGCACAATCGCAAACACCGCGCAGCGATACAACGGCCGCAGGCACACAGCCCCAAGCCAAGGCAAATTCCGAAACCATCCCCTTGCTGCGGGCTGCCGCTGCATTCCTGGCCGCGGACTCGGAGGCGCTGTCGCTGGTGGCTGCCATTGCCACGGGCGACATCGATAGCCAGACAAAAGCCGATCTGGAACAGGAATTGGGATTCGATCTCTCGGAGCAAACAGGGCAGATCGAAACACCGGAACAGTCGATCCAGGCTGGGTCTTACGCTGCAGAGAGCGAGCGGGAGCCCGCCGCGGGACCGGCAGCAGGCGAGAACGCTGCGTTTTCCGAGACCGGTTCCGTTTCACGGCAGGCTGCGTCGGCGGCAGCCGATCTCCTGCCTGCGACCGCCGCCGAACCGGACGTCCGGGCGGAAACCGTCCGATCCGGCGACATGCTGCCGTATCGCGGCGAGGTCGAGGGGTTCAAAGGCCACGATCTCGGTGAATGGGAGCTGCATGCAGAACCGGAGCCACGATCCCTTACGCCCGCAGCTAAGGGGCAATCCCCAGCATTCGAATTCGAGACATTGCAGTCGGAAAAGACGCTTGTGGAGACACTGAGAACGCTGGTCGACGCCAGCCTGCCGCTGCCGGAAAGATCAGCAGCCACGGTGCCGGACACGCTTTTTGCCACGCTGGCAGGCGAGACAGCCGATATGGGTGCCGAGGCGCTGTTCGCACAGCTTCGGACGGAGGACGATATCGAATTGCCGCCGGATACGGCGCTGACCACCGGTGGCTTGGCCGAGCAACCCGAACAGCCTGGACTTGAAGCCGACACCTGGAGTGCGCTGCTCGATGCGCCGGAGGAGAAGGCGGCGAGCCGTCCGGCCCATTCATCCGCCCTCGATGAAGGCGGGCGGGAGGCCCAGATGCCCCGGCAGCCGGAAACGGGCATTGCGCGAGACGCCATCCCCTTCGCGATGATTCCCTATCTGCCGGCAAAGACCGTGGAGACGCGGAGCCTCGAGGCGGAAGAGGAGCGACCATCCTTTGCCGATGACGAACAGCGGGATGAGCGCGGAGGCGATGATCAGGGGCACGAAAACGAGGAGGCCGCCGGCGAAGAGGACGAGACGGACACCGCGGATGCCTACGATCTCTACCAGCGCATGGGCGGGCTCGGCTAACCGAAGCAGCCGGCGCCGCAGACCAGGACACGAAAAAGCCCGCGGAAATCGCTTTCCGCGGGCTTCTTTATTCGTAAAGGCCTAAGGCTTATTCGCCCGAGCGGTTCTTCAGAGCCGCACCGAGGATGTCGCCGAGCGAAGCGCCGGAGTCGGACGAACCGAACTGTGCGACGGCTTCCTTCTCTTCAGCGATTTCAAGCGCCTTGATCGACAGCATGACCTTGCGGTCCTTCTTGGAGAAGTTGGTGACGCGGGCGTCGACAACCTGACCAACGGAGAAACGCTCCGGACGCTGCTCGTCGCGGTCACGCGACAGATCGGCACGGCGAATGAACGAGGTGAGGTCTTCGTGGTTGACGAGCTTCACTTCGATGCCACCGTCGTTGATGGCGATGACTTCGCACGAGACGACGGCGTTCTTGCGCAGATCGCCGGAAGCAGCGGCGTCGCCGACCGCATCCTTGCCGAGCTGCTTGATGCCGAGCGAGATGCGCTCCTTCTCGACGTCCACATCGAGAACGACAGCCTTGACGACGTCGCCCTTGTTGTATTCCTCGATGACCTGCTCGCCCGGACGATTCCAGTCGAGGTCGGACAGGTGCACCATGCCGTCGACGTCGCCGTCGAGACCGATGAACAGGCCGAATTCGGTCTTGTTCTTGACTTCGCCTTCAACTTCCGTGCCAGCCGGATGGCTGTGCGCGAAGGCCTGCCACGGGTTCTCGAGCGTCTGCTTGAGGCCGAGCGAGATGCGGCGCTTGGTCGGGTCGACTTCGAGAACGACAACGTCGACTTCCTGCGTTGTGGACAGGATCTTGCCGGGATGTACGTTCTTCTTGGTCCAGGACATTTCGGAGATGTGGATCAGGCCTTCGATGCCCGGCTCCAGCTCTACGAATGCACCGTAGTCGGTGATGTTGGTGACGGTACCGGAGATCTTCTTGCCGACCGGGTACTTGGCACCGATGCCATCCCACGGATCCGACTCGAGCTGCTTCATGCCGAGCGAGATGCGGTGGGTTTCCTGGTTGATGCGGATGATCTGAACCTTGACCTGCTGGCCGATGTTCAGGATTTCCGACGGATGGTTGACGCGGCGCCATGCCATGTCGGTCACGTGCAGCAGGCCGTCGATGCCGCCGAGGTCAACGAACGCACCGTAATCGGTGATGTTCTTGACGACGCCGTCAACAACCTGGCCCTCTTCGAGGTTCTGGACGATTTCCGAACGCTGCTCAGCGCGCGATTCTTCGAGAACCGTACGACGCGACACGACGATGTTGCCACGGCGCTTGTCCATCTTGAGGATTTCGAAGGGCTGCGGGTTGTGCATCAGCGGGGTAACGTCGCGGATCGGACGGATGTCGACCTGAGAGCGCGGCAGGAAGGCAACGGCACCATCCAGATCGACGGTGAAACCACCCTTGACCTGGTTGAAGATGACGCCTTCGACGCGTTCGCCGGCTTCGAACTTGACTTCGAGGCGGACCCAGCTCTCTTCGCGGCGAGCCTTCTCGCGCGACAGAACAGCTTCGCCCAGCGCGTTTTCGATGCGCTCGACGTAAACTTCGACTTCATCGCCGACCTTCAGCGTGCCGTCCTTGGCCTTGGCGCCGAATTCCTTGAGAGCGATGCGGCCTTCGACCTTCAGACCGACGTCGACGATCGCGACGTCCTTCTCGATGGCCGTGACAATACCCTTGGTGACGTAGCCTTCGGCAAGATCCTGCGTGGCAAAGGATTCCTGCAGCAGCGCGGCAAAATCGTCGCGGGTGGGGTTAGCTTGAGACATGAATACTCCTGATGTGCCTTGGTGAGGCACAGGCGCCGGGGGTTAGCGTTGACATGTCCGAAAACCATCCGCTCCATTCAGATGAGGAGCAAATCCGGCGCGGGGATGGTGTCTCGGACTACGCAAATTTGCGCTGGCAAGCCAACGCGTCATTTGCTGAGCTTTTTATTCCGTCGCAGGTTCTGATCGGAAAACCGTGATGACTTTCCGAACCTGCTCAGTGCTTCAATGCGGCATCGATGATGCTCTTCGCCGCCAAGAATGCGGCCTCTATACTCATTTCGGACGTATCTAGCAAGTGCGCGTCGTCGGCCGGGCGAAGCGGGCTGTCGGCGCGGCCCATGTCGCGCTCGTCGCGTTTGACGATATCGGCCAGGATCTCCAGATAATCGGCCGGAATGCCGTTTGCCACGATCTCGTCGAAGCGGCGGCGCGCCCGCACTTCGGGGGACGCCGTTACATAGAGTTTCACCGGTGCATCCGGGCAGACAACCGTGCCGATGTCGCGACCGTCGAGCACCGCGCCGGGCGCGCGCTTCGAAAAGGCACGCTGCGCCTCGACCAGCGCCTGGCGCACGAGCGGCATCACCGCGATCTTCGATGCGGCCTCGCCGATCGCATGAGCAGAGAGGACGGCACGATCAAGCCCGGCAAGCTCGACCTCGCGCGCCATCTCCTGCGCCAGCAGCTCGTCGTCGAGCGGCAGGCCGGCATCGAGCAGGGCCTTGGCCGTGGCGCGATAGGTCAATCCGGTATCGAGATGGTGAAAGCCATAGTCCTCGGCAATCCGGCGCGACAGCGTTCCCTTGCCGGCGGCAGCCGGTCCGTCGATGGCGATGATGAATGTCATTCTACTACCTGGAAGTGGATGTGATCGTCGTGGCGGGCCGCTCTGCAGCCCTGGAATCGGACACTACCGTTCTCCACCGCGAGCCTTTGTGCAAGATGCGGCTCGATGAATATCTTCTCGACGCCCATTTTTCGACCCTCCGTAGCAAGCCACCGGACCGCCGCGCCACTGCGCGCCTGGTCCAGACGCCAATCGGGGAAAAGCGGTTGCAGGACATCAAAATTCCAGCGGAAGGTCAGAAGATCGTCGCGTCCGGCACAGGGCAACGGCGCGCCGGCCACCGGCTGCTCGAAGGCAAAATAGCCGATCGGCGACCGTGTTTGCCCGTTCACCGGCTCGCCATCCGGTCCCTGATAGTAGAAGGCGATATCCAGCTTGCGCCCGTCATCGTGCGAAAGATGCGGCAAAAGCGGGAATCCGTCGAGAAACGGGAAGTTGGCATCGAGCGCGACCGTAACGGTTCCCGGAAACTGCGCAGCCATGTGCCGGGACAGGGCATCGGCGACCCGCAACACGTCGCCGGTGACGTAGTTGCGGTTGAGCGCACAATACAAGGGAGAAAGAACCCGCAGCGGCCCGTCCATGCTGAAACAGGACAGGGGAACGCGTCCGAACATCGGCGCGACCGCATGCGCGGCAAACGTCGCTGCCGCATAAAGGCAGATAAAGACGGCCAGCCTTGCCCAGCGCCGCGTGATTTTTGCGATGTAGGAGAGGCCGATGCCAGCGAGGAACGCAGCTCCGCCGATCTGGGTCAGCAATGTCAGTATGACAAAGAGGAGAGCGCGGCGCATGAACGCCCAGCCCGACGTCCCCTTTGGGTTTTTGTTGGCTTTGCCCACGATCAGGCCGGAGTGGCGATCTTCACGCCAGTCCTTGGACCGGCATCAGGCACCGGGCGTGCGGCGGCCGGCCCGTTGGTGGCGATGATCATGAAAACGTCCTTGCAATGCGGTTGTCGTCGTGCGCCTTGTTAGCGGAAAGCCGAGGAGAATGCCAAGCGCGGGCGTGAGTTCCCCTCGATGTTCCAGTGCCATTCGAAACGGCAGCCTTGTTTCGGACGTTTATACATACACCATGGTGTTTTGCCTCGACCGGGCATCGGCTCCGGAACATCCGGAAAGTTAGGCTTTGACAGATCATGCCAAGACGATTATGGGGACCGGCTAATTCATTTCACGTTCAACGCCGGTATTCCGGCAAATGCCGGTAACCCCGGCCATTCAAGAGGCTTTGACTGTGGCAAAAGCGGAACTTGGAACAAAGCGTATCGATCCGGAAACAGGCCGTAAGTTCTACGACCTGAACAAGGATCCGATCGTTTCTCCCTACACCGGCAAATCCTACCCCCTCTCCTTCTTCGAAGAGACCTCCGTCGCCAAGGTGCTGGAAAAGGCTGCCGAGGAGGACGAGATCCAGGAAGTCGATACCGAGAACACCGAAGTCGAGCTCGTGTCGCTCGAGGATGCCGACGGCGAAGCAGGCGCCGGCGACGATCTGCCGGATCTGGGTGACGATGATGTCGAGATCGAGGGTGACGACGACGACACCTTCCTTGAGCAGGACGACGAAGATGAAGACGGCCTGTCCGACCTGATCGGCGTCTCGGACGACGACGACGAGGTCTAAACCTCTCATAATACACGCAAATGGCGTTCGCGCGGGTGTTTTCAACAGGCCACGCGGACGCATTTCCCGGGTTCAGCGGAAAAAACTTGCCCGGTTGTCTTTTTCGGCTTGCCATCTGCAGAAAGCAGAAGTATGAAGCCGCCACCCGACCGGACGAACTGTCCGGACGGACTTCCCGGAACCGGCACCGCCGGACCCAAAATGGGGCTATAGCTCAGCTGGGAGAGCGCTTGCATGGCATGCAAGAGGTCAGCGGTTCGATCCCGCTTAGCTCCACCATTCTCTTCTCGATTGGAAATTTTTCCGTCCCCTAAGGCGCGTTTTGTCGCCCTGCCAATCAGTCTGGAATATCTATTGATCCACGCGTGAACGGCTGGCCATCGCGAAGGCCGGCCTCACTTCGCTTGGCCGCCAGTATCGCCGTCAACCAGACTATGGGACGATCCAATTATTGCTGAATATTTCTCGATTGTGTCCGGTTAAGCATCGACAAAAACAGGTTGCCTCAGGTATTGGTTGCAGCACACCAGAAAACACAGCCGAGGAAATGTATAGATGTCGACGTTTGCTTTCGAGCAGGATGGCGAAACACGCCGCACCTCACGCAGTTTCTACCGGGGCGCAAACACGAACTTTCATCCCACGGATGCCTCTCTGGACACGCCGAATTTCGTCGACGAGTACGTCATGAAAGGCTGGAATCCGCCCGAAAGGTTCGTCACCGAGGCGACACCCATCGTTGCCTTCGGCTCCTGCTTCGCAACGAACATCAGCAACTACCTCCACAACCGCGGCTACAACGTCCTGACCAAACGGGACAACAAGGCCTATGTCACGCAGATGGGCGACGGGATGGTCAACACCTTCGCGATCCTGCAGCAGTTCGAGTGGGCCTGGCTGAACAAGCATCCCGCGGTCGACATCTGGCAAGGGAAAAAAGGGGAAGAATACGGCTACGACGAGAACATTCGCCTGCAGACGAAAGAGCTGTTCGATCAGGCCGAATTGTTCATCATCACGCTTGGCCTGTCCGAGCTCTGGTACGATGAGCCGACGGGGGAGGTCTTCTGGAGAGCGGTGCCCGCGGACGCCTACGATCCTGCCCGTCATAAATTCAGGACCGCCAGCCATGCCGAGACGCTGGCAAACCTGCGTTCGATCTATGGCTTGATCCAGCGTTTCCGTCCGAATGCCAAGGTCCTCTTCTCCGTCTCCCCCATCCCGCTGACCGCGACCTTCCGCGCGGTTTCGTGCATGACTGCCGACGCGGTTTCGAAGGCGACATTGCGAAGCGCATTGGACGAGTTCCTGCTGACGCATCAAGACGAAGGAAAACTGTTCTACTTCCCGAGCTATGAAGCTGTCACCCGGATCTATCGCAACCAGTGGACTGACGACCGCCGCCATGTCCGTCCCGATGTGCTGACATTCAACATGAAGATGTTCGAGCACTACTTCTGCTCTCCGGGCATTGCGGAGAGCGAAATGATGGATGCCTACAATCATGCCCGCGAGTTGGACCTGCTCAAGGGTGAGACCATGCGCAATCGCGATTTCGTCGCTGAGGCTGAGCAGAGGGCCATCAAGAAGGAAGCAAGGGTCAACAAACGTCTTGAAGCAAAGATCAACGCACGCCTTGAAGCCCGTCGCCTGGGGCGGGAAGAAATCTTCGCGGAGCGGGCGCGCCTGAAAAAGCTTGAGAAAACGATTGCAACCGAGGACAGCAGGAAGAAGAGCCTGAAGACAATCGGGATGCGCGCGATCCAGGCGGTCGTTGGTATTGCTGTGCTCGACAGCGCCATCGATTGGGCGGCATTTGCCTTGGCATCCTTCTGAAGCCACCGTCGCGGGGGGCCAAATGGAGAAGCCAAGAGTGCGCTAGCAGAGGGGGTCGCCGGTGCATGCTTTCAGCACGGTTGGCATTTTGACCTGCCGAGATGCGGGTTGGAGGGCCGATCGCTGGCGTGAGGACCATTGCAGGTCGCTAAGCTCGCTACGCGCCTGATGCTCGCGACAGCGGCGCTCGATGCTACAGCGCGGCCAAGGCCCTCCCTCACCGATGTGCCGCCCAGGGCACGAACCAGCGTTCGAGCAGGCGGGCCAGGATCTCCAGCAGGAAGGCGATCGCGGCAATGACGATGATGCCGGCGATGACGATGTCGGTGACGAGGAACTGGGCGGCCGATTGGATCATGAAACCGAGACCCTGGCTCGCCGCCACGAGTTCGGCCGCCACCAGCGTCGACCAGCCGGCGCCGAGCGCGATGCGGGTGCCGGTGAGGATCGAGGGAATGGCACCGGGCAGGATCACGTGCAGGAGGATCTGCAGGCGGCCTGCGCCGAAGGAGCGGGCGGCATTGGTGAAGTCGGCAGGTGCCGATTTCACGCCGGCGGCGGTCGACAGGATGATCGGCGGCAGCATGGCGAGCGCGATGACGGTGATCTTCGAGGCTTCGCCGATGCCGATCCAGATGATGATCAGCGGCAGATAGGCAAGCGGCGGCAAAGGCCGCAGGAATTCGACGACCGGATCGAGAATGCCCTTGCCGATGCGGCTGGTGCCGATCGCAAGACCGGCGGGTATACCGATGGCGACCGAGGCGGCGAGCGCTGCGAAGATGCGCAGCAGGCTGGCAAGCGTGTGTTGTGCCAGGGTCGAATCGACGAAGCCGTTGATCGCGACGTTGTAGATCGCCTTCAGCACGGTGAGCGGCGACGGCAGGAAGAGCGGCGAGACGATGCCGTAGGCAGAGGCGAGGCTCCAGCCGGCGACGATTGCCGCGATCGTTGCCAGCGAGATCGGCAGCGTTCCGTGGCTGCGCTTCGCCTGCACCGTCTCGGGTTGTGCCGCCTCGGGTCCAACCGGCGCTGCCGGTGCGATGGTTCCGGCGTCGATGCTCATGCTGCCTCCTCGCTGTCCGTGTGGATAAGGCCCGTCAGGCCGTCGTGCAGCCGGCGGTATTCCGGCGAATCCTTGATTTCCTGCAGCGGTTTGCCCGCCAGCAGCTGCCGGCCGAAACCGGCGGGGATATCCGCGACGATGCGGCCGGGATTGGGCGCGAGCACGACGACGCGCGTGGCAAGCAGCATGGCTTCCTCGATGCTGTGGGTGATCAGGAGCGCACCGGTGCGGCTTTCCGACCAGACGTTCAGCAGGAATTGCTGCAGCCGAGCGCGGGTCAGGGCGTCGAGCGCCCCGAGCGGTTCGTCAAGCAGCAGGAAACGCGGTTCTGACGCCAGGGCCCGGGCGATGCCGACGCGCTGGCGCATGCCCCCTGAGAGTTCCCAGATGTTTTTGTCGCCCGCGCTTTCCAGACCGACCTTGGCAAGCAGTTCACCGGCTCGGCGGCGGCGCTCTTGCTTGGCGACCCCCCGCAGCTTGAGAGGAAAGGCGACATTGTCGCGGGCATTGAGCCAGGGGTAAAGCGCATCATCCTGGAAGACGACCGCGCGGTCGGCGCCGGGGCCGCCGATATCCTCTCCATCCACCGAGATGCGGCCGGAGGTGGGCTTCAGGAAGCCGGCGGCGAGATTGAGAAGGCTGGTCTTGCCGGAGCCGGAACGGCCGATGACGGCGATGAACTCATCCGAGGCGAGATGCAGCGTGATCCCGTCGAGCACGAGGCGCGTCCTGCGGCTGTCACGGTCGACCGGGAAGGCAAGGGAAACGGATTGCAGAGACAGAACGCTCATCACGGCACCTTGATTTGAAATGCTGGGTTAAAGGCCCGCCTTGGCGGCTTCGACCACCCAACGCGAGGAGACGTAAGGCGTATAATCCGACAGCACGGCGGAAATCTTGCCCTGCTCGAGCAGGAAGGCCGACGTCTCGGCAACGGCCTTGACCGTGCCGCCGCCCAGAAGACCGGCACCCGCCTGCTCCTCGAGCGTCGGGAAATAATAGCCCTTCAGCAGCGCCGGAACGTCCTCGGTCTTTGCACCCGTGAGCTTGGCGATTTTCTCGGCTTCCGGCGAGGTGGCGTTCCAGCTCTCCGGATTGCCGCGATAGGACGCATAAGCCTTGCCGGTGACCTGAACGAAGCCGGTGACGATCTCCGGATGCTGTTCGGCAAACGTCTTGCTGACGATCCAGGCGTCGAAGGTCGGGCCGCCCCAGGCGGCGACATCCGCCGAGGTGGCGAGGACGCTGCCGGACTTCTTCAGTTCGGCCAGGACCGGATCCCAGACATAGGCGCCGTCGATATCGCCGCGCTCCCAGGCTGCCGCAATTTCCGGCGGCCGCAGGTTGAGGATCTCGACCGATTTCGGATCGACCTTCCAGTGCTTCAGTGCCGTCAGCAGGCTGTAATGGGCGGTGGAGACGAAGGGCGTGGCGATCTTCTTGCCGACGAGGCCTTCCGGTTTGTCGATGCCCTTGACGGCGAGGGCTTCGGCCTCGGAAATCAGGCCGACGACGAAAATCGTCTCGATCGGAATTTCGCGGCTGGCGGCGGCGGCCAGCGGCGACGAGCCGACATAGCCGATGTCGAGCGAGCCGGAAGCGATCGCGGTGATCACGTCGGCGCCGCTGTCGAATTTCTGCCAGTTGATCTTGGCGCCCGTCACCTTTTCATAGGTGCCATCGGCCTGCGGAACGCGCGACGGCTCGACGATCGGCTGATAGCCGATATTGACCGAGACATCGGCGGCGTAGGAGGAATTGCTGTGCGTTGCAAAGGCGAGAACGGCCAGGGCGGCGGTTCCCAGAAGGTGGCGGCGGTTGATTGTCATGTCCCTCTCCCGGCAATGGTTCAAATGGGCATTCCGCGGATCGGAAGCCGATGGAATGTTCTTTAATCATTGTAAAATTCATAGAATTTATAGAGATAAAAAATTCCTGAATTCGGCATAGTTTCGTAACCGGATTCTAAAATGCAGAGAGACTTGGGGACGTTTCACGGGAACGCAGAAATCGAGCCTGCGCGAGGAAAGGGTACGACCGGATGAAGATGATGCAGATCTACGCCTTCGACATGAATTGCGTCGGGCATATCAACCACGGTCTCTGGACGCATCCGCGCGACCAGTCGGTGCGGTATACCGATCTCGATTACTGGACGGACCTGGCCATGACGGCAGAGCGCGGCAAGTTGGACGGGCTGTTTTTGGCGGACATCGTCGGGGTCTACGACGTCTATGAGGCAAGCGCGGCGACGGCGATCGAAACCGGCGCGCAAATCCCGGTCAACGACCCGCTCATGCCGATTTCCGCAATGGCCCTCGTCACCAGGAGCCTGGGCTTCGGCGTCACCGTCAACACGACCTATGAACCGCCGTTCCTTCTGGCGCGGCGGCTGTCGACGCTGGATCATCTGACCAAGGGACGGATCGGCTGGAACATCGTCACCGGCTATCTCGACAGCGCTGCCCGCAGCATGGGGCTGGAGCGCCAGCCGGACCACGATGCGCGCTACGACACGGCGGAGGAGTATCTCGACGTGCTCTACAAGCTTTGGGAGGGCAGCTGGGACGACGACGCGGTGCTGCGCGACAGGCAGGCCGGCGTCTTCGCCGATCCGTCCAAGGTGCGGGCGGTACGGCACGAGGGCCGCCGTTACAGGATGGAGGGCATCCATCTCAGCGAGCCCTCGCCGCAGCGCACGCCGCTGCTGTTTCAGGCCGGCGCCTCGGCACGCGGGCAGGATTTTGCCGGGAAACATGCGGAATGCATTTTCATTGCCAGTGCGACGCCGCAGGCCGCGAGGCCAATCGTCGATGGCCTGCGCCGGAAGGCACGCGATTTCGGCCGGGGCGACGACGCCTTGCGCATTCTCAACCTGCTCACCGTTGTCGTCGGCCGGACGGAGAAGGAAGCGCGGGACAAGCTGGAAGACTATCGGCGCCACGCGAGCGTCAAGGCGTCGCTGGCGCATTATTCCAGCTCCATCGGCATCGATCTTTCGAAATACGGCATGGACGAGCCGATCGCCGAAATGACGACCAATGCCAACCAGTCGGCTTTGGCGGCCATTACCCGGCAGGCGGCAAAGCCGGTGACGCTGCGCGCGATCATCGACCAGATGGTGCTTGGCAGCCGGATGAAACCGGTCGTCGGCTCAGCCGAGCAGATTGCCGATCACCTGCAGAAATGGATAGAAGAGGCCGGGATCGACGGCTTCAACCTGGCGCGCACGGTTGCGCCCGAAAGCCTGCGAGATTTCGTCGATCTGGTGGTGCCGGTGCTGCAGGAGCGCGGGCTGTTCAAGGCGGACTATGCGCAAGGGCCGCTGCGCCAGAAACTGTTCGGCGGCGAAAGCGGCAGGCTTCCCGCCGCGCATCCCGCCGCCGCTTTTCGCAAGACTTAGCCGGCTATCTGTGATCGAGTTTTGCGACCAGCCGGTCGCCGAGCCACTGGATGCCGCAGACGAGAATGATGAGCACGATCACCACGGCGATCATCACCGTCGTCTCGAAGCGCTGGTAACCGTAGCGGATGGCAAGATCGCCGAGGCCGCCGGCACCGATCGCGCCGGCCATGGCGGAGGCGCCGACCAGCGTCACCAGCGTCACCGTGAAGCCCGCGACGATGCCCGGCAGCGCTTCGGGCACCAGCACCTCGCGGATGATCGTCCAGCGGTTGCCACCCATGGCCCGGACGGCGTCGATCAGCCCGCGATCGACTTCCCGAAGCGATACTTCGGCGATGCGCGCATAGTACGGTGTCGCCGCGATGGCAAGCGGCACGATCGCCGCCCAGGTGCCGAGCGCAGTGCCGACGATCAGCCGCGTCAGCGGAATCAGCGCCACCAGCAGGATGATGAAGGGCACGGAACGGAAGCCGTTGACGATGGCGCCGAGAACGCCGTTCAGCCACAGGTTTTCGGCGATACCGCCGCGGCTGGTGGCAACGAGGGCAAGACCCAGCGGCAGCCCGGCAAGGAGCGAGATGAGGCCGGAAGCGGCAGTCATCAGCATCGTTTCCCACAGCGAGCGAAACAGAAGCTCAAGCATGATCGGGGTCATAACCAAGCACCTCCACCCGCGCGCCGCGGGCTTTCAGAAATTGCTGAACCTTTTCCGGCAGCGCTGCGTCGCGCGTGGGAACGGCGATGAAGAACCGCGCCACCGGCTGGTCCTGAATATGGTCGATGCCACCATGGACGAGGCAGAAGGATTGCGGCAGCGCCTGCGACAGATCGGCGAACAGGGCGCCCTGCGCCGCAGACCCGGCCATGTCGATGCTGAGGATTTGCGCGGCGCCGGATTTCGGCGACAGGCGCGCGGCGATATGTTCAGGCAATTGCGGGCGGCTGCCGCTGAGCAGGCTTTGGGTGATCGCCGCCTGCGGATCGGCGAAGACGGACCAGACCTGTCCCTCCTCGACGTTGCGGCCGGCGTCGATGACGGCGACGCGATCGGCGATGCCGCGCACGACCTCCATCTCGTGGGTGATGAGAAGAATCGTCAGGCCAAGCTTGCTGTTGATATCCTTCAGGAGCGCCAGGATCGACCGCGTCGTTTCCGGGTCGAGCGCCGAGGTGGCTTCGTCGGACAGAAGCAGTGCCGGCCGGGCGGCAAGCGCCCGGGCGATACCGACGCGCTGTTTCTGGCCGCCGGAGAGCGAGGACGGATAGGCCCGGGCCTTGTCGGAGAGGCCGACGAGCTCCAGCAGTTCCCCGGCGCGCTTCAGCCGCTCCGTCTTGCCGGCGCCCTCGATCTTCAATGGAAGCGCCACATTTTCCGCGACGGTCTTGGCGGAGAGCAGGTTGAAATGCTGGAAGATCATGCCGATGCGGCGGCGCAGCGGCTGCAGTTCCTTTTCCGACAGACCGGTGATCCTGCGGCCTTCGATATGGATGTCGCCGCTATCGACCTGCTCGAGGCCGTTCAGGCAGCGGATCAGCGTCGATTTGCCGGCACCACTGCGGCCGATGATGCCGAGGATTTCGCCCTTGCGGACGGTGAGCGAGATGCCGTCCAGCGCCGGTGTGGCACCGAACCGGCGCTTCACATCGGTCAGCCGAACGATCTCTTCGGCGGCCTCGTCCGGAGGCGCCGTGATCGCCGAGGCGGGAACAAAAGAATCCATGCCTTGTCCTTCCTGTTTTCAACGCCCGTTTTTTCAACGTCCAAGGCGGCCCTGGCAGACAATGCCAGAGCCGCCCGATGTGGCGTTCAATTCGATGCGCAGCCGCCGATCAATAGGCGCTGATGCCGGTGCCCTTGTAGACCCGGTCAAACTCCGCCTTGACCGTTTCGTTCTGGTAGGAGGAGACGAGCGTCTTTACCCAGGCTTCGTTTTCGTTGCCCTGTTTCACAGCGATGAAGTTGCGGTAGGGATTGTCGTCCACCGGTTCCTGGGCGATGCGATCTTCCGGCGAAAGGCCGCTCTTCAGCGCCCAGTCGGTGTTGACGACGGCGGCATCGAGATCCTCGATCGCACGACCGACGACGCCGGCATCAAGCTCCTTGATTTCGACCTTCTTCGGATTTTCGACGATGTCGGCGATCGTCGCCAGGATGCCGGTGCCGTCCTTGAGCTTGATGACGCCCTCGTTCTGCAGCACCCGCAGAGCCCGGCCCTCATTGGACGGATCATTCGGGACGCCGATCACGGCGCCTTCCGGCAGCTCGGCGACGGTCTTGTATTTCTTGGTGTAAAGGCCGATCGGCCAGACGCCGGTATAGCCGACATTGACGATGTGATAGCCGTGCTGCTTGATCTGGTTGTCGAGATACGGCTGATGCTGGAAGGCATTGGCATCGACCTCGCCGCGCTCCAGCGCCTCGTTCGGCTGGGTATAATCGTTGAAAACAACCGTTTCGATGGTCAGGCCCTGCGTGGCGGCTTCGGCGGTGACGACGCGCCAGACGTCCTCGTCTTCGCCGCTGATGATGCCGACCTTGATCGACTTGTCCTCGGCAAAGCTTGCGGACGGCGCGGCAAGGCCGGCGATGGCAGCCGCGGAAACGGCAAGAGCGGTCAGCGCCGCACGACGCGAGAGGGTGTGAAAGATGGTCTTTTTCGTCATTGTTTATCCCGTCCTGTCAAAAGAGGCATAGCCCCGGAACAGGACGGTTATCGCAAAAACGACGATCGCCAGCGAAGGACGAACACCTCTTCTCGCGTGACGAGCAGGAATACTCTTGCAACGGTCCACGGGTTTCCGGACAGAATTTCTACTAAAAGAATAGATTATTATTTATTGCCGATTTTCGTTGTTGCCGCGCGTCGCGACGTTGTTTCTTTCGACAGAAAGTCTCATCTGAAGATGACTATCTCTGGCACGTGTGAAAGGGCAGGACATGACGGAGTTGAAGATGCGATCCCGGCCGACAGGTGCAACGGCGGTTCTCGGCCGGACCGGCTTTCCGCACATCACATCGGCGACAAAGGGCGAGATCGACATCGTCACGGGCCCGTCGCAGCCGGGCTTCAATCCGCTCGATCTGCTTTACGCGTCGCTGTCCGCCTGCCTGACGATGAGCGCCCGCATCGCGGCAAGCCAGATGGGCGTTCTCGACAGGGTGACGGAAATCAGCGCGGAAGTGACCGGCGAGAAGGCGACGGAAGGACTTTCGCGGGTGCAGACATTCAACATCCTCTTCACGATCAGAGGCGACATCGATGACGAGACGCGCAACGCGATCGCACGGGCGGCGGAAGACGAGATCTGCACCGTCAGCAACACGATCCGTGGCAATCCGGATTTTTCGACGACGGTTTCCGGCTAGCCTCTGAACACCCGCCCATTGGCAAGGCGCGCGTGTTTGACTATGGATGCGGCCGAGCAATTCTGGAGTATGTCATGAAAATCACGATGATCGGCGCCGGTTATGTCGGGCTTGTCTCTGGCGTCTGTTTTGCCGATTTCGGCCATGAGGTGGTTTGCATCGACAAGGACGCAAGCAAGATCGACGCGCTCAGGGCCGGGCGCATTCCGATCTTCGAGCCGGGCCTGGAACAGCTGGTTGCCGACAACGTCAAGGACGGGCGTCTGAGCTTCAGCACCGACCTGGCAACAAGCGTCTCGCAGAGCGACGTGATCTTCATTGCGGTCGGCACGCCCTCGCGGCGCGGCGACGGCCATGCCGACCTTTCCTATGTCTACGATGCCGCCCGCGAGATCTCCGCCCATGTGACCGGCTTCACCGTCATCGTCACCAAATCGACGGTTCCGGTCGGCACCGGCGACGAGGTGGAGCGGATCATGCGCGAGGCCAATCCGGATGCCGACATCGCGGTCGTCTCCAATCCGGAATTCCTGCGCGAAGGTGCCGCGATCGACGATTTCAAGCGGCCCGACCGCATCGTCATCGGCCTCAACGACGAGCGGGCCCGCGGCGTCATGACCGAGGTCTACCGGCCGCTCTATCTCAACCAGGCACCGCTGCTGTTTACCACGCGGCGCACGTCCGAACTGATCAAATATGCCGGCAACGCCTTCCTCGCCATGAAGATCACCTTCATCAACGAAATGGCCGACCTGTGCGAAAAGGTCGGCGCCAATGTCCAGGAGGTCGCCCGCGGCATCGGCCTCGATGGCCGCATCGGCGCGAAGTTCCTGCATGCCGGGCCCGGCTATGGCGGCTCCTGCTTCCCGAAGGACACGCTGGCGCTTGTCAAGACGGCGCAGGACCACGACAGCCCGGTGCGGCTGATCGAAACCACCGTTGCCGTCAACGACAACCGCAAGCGCGCCATGGGCCGCAAGGTGATCGCCGCGGCGGGCGGCGAGGTGCGCGGCAAGAAGATCGCGGTGCTCGGCCTCACCTTCAAGCCCAACACCGACGACATGCGCGACAGCCCGGCGATCGCCATCATCCAGGCGCTGACCGATGGCGGCGCCATCGTCACCGGCTATGATCCGGAGGGCATGGAGAATGCGAAGCATGTCATCGACGGCATCGCCTATGCCGACAGCCCCTACAAGGCCGCCGAAGACGCCGATGCGCTCGTCATCGTCACCGAATGGAACGAGTTCCGCGCGCTCAACCTCGACCGATTGCGGTCGTCGATGAAAAACCCCGTGCTTGTCGATCTCAGGAACATCTACCACCGCGACGAAGTCACCAAGCACGGATTCAGCTATACGAGCATCGGCCGGCCGGAATAAGGGCGGCACCTCGATCGATTGCAGGGAAGGCAAGGAGCCGGTATGCGCTATCTGATCACAGGAACGGCAGGTTTCATCGGGTTTCATCTCGCCAAGCGGCTGCTCGATGACGGCCATTTCGTCACCGGCTTCGACGGCATGACCCCCTATTACGACGTCCGTTTGAAGGAACGGCGCCACGCCATCCTTGCGCGCTCGAACGGCTTCCGGCCGGTGATCGGCATGCTGGAGGACAAGGCCGCATTGGAGCAGGCGGCCGAGATCGGCGAACCGGACGTCATTGTCCACCTCGCGGCACAGGCGGGCGTGCGCTACAGCCTGGAAAACCCGAAGGCCTATGTCGATTCCAATCTCACCGGATCCTGGAACATCCTTGAACTGGCGAAGGCGGTACGGCCCAGGCACCTGCTGCTGGCCTCCACCTCCTCGATCTACGGCGCCAACGAGAAAATTCCGTTTGCCGAGACCGACCGGGCCGATGAGCCGATGACGCTCTATGCCGCCACGAAGAAATCGGCCGAACTGATGGCCCATAGCTATGCCCATCTCTATCAGCTGCCGACGACCGCGTTTCGCTTCTTCACGGTCTACGGACCCTGGGGGCGTCCGGACATGGCGCTGTTCAAATTCGTCGACAGCATCCTTCACGACCGGCCGATCGATATCTATGGCGAAGGCCGCATGAGCCGTGACTTCACCTATATCGACGACCTCGTCGAAGGCATCGTCAGGCTGATGGGCGTCGTGCCGGCGGAGGAAAATCGCATCGACGACATCGATACGCTGTCACGTCACGCGCCGTTCCGGGTCGTCAATATCGGCGGCGGGCAGCCGGTGGAACTGATGCGCTTCGTTGAAACAGTCGAGGCTGCGGTTGGCCGCCCGGCGATCCGCAAGATGCTGCCGATGCAGCAGGGTGACGTGCCGCGAACCTTTGCCGCGCCGGACCTTCTGAACGCACTGACGGGCTTCACGCCGTCCATATCGGTGGAGGAAGGCGTGAAGCGCTTCGTCGACTGGTATCGCGCCGAGATGGCTGGCGCCTGACGAAGGTTACCGATGACGGGCAACTTCGCAGTCTATCGGAAAGCGTCGCAAAAATGCCGCACTGCATATATTTTGTTGCTGCAATGCATACTTTGCTAGCTTTCGACGGCATTTTCCCAATCGGATCCGTTCATTATCCGGATTCTGCCTTGACAGGCGCAGAAAGAAACTTCTAGTCTGGTTAGCGTATATTTAATTTTCGGACCGGAACTCCCAAGTCCGATCCATTTAAAGGGGCTCATTGATGTTTAAGCGATCTTTGTTGATCTCGACTGTAGCGCTTTGCGCTTCTCTTTCTTTCGCACAGGCACAGACGGCGCCGTCTGCGGGTACGGTTTCCGCCCTCGCAAGCTGCTCGAGCAATTGCGTCGAGCAGGCACAGACGATTGCCGCTGAAATCAACGCGCTGCCCGCCGGCCCGGAAAAGGACGATCTGATCCTTTCGCTGGTCAAGGCGGCCGGTACGCTCGCAATCAACGACCCCGCTCTTTCTGTTGCTCTCGGCGACGTCGTTGCATCGACGCAGGCCGGTCTCAGCGCAGACGCTGCTGCGGCGGCTCCGTTCGTCGAACAGGTCGTTGCCGCCCTTCAGGCTGGCACGCCGGGCACCGCAACGGCCGCGCTCGGCCGGGTGCGTGGCAACCCCACCCCGGGCCTCGGCAACCCCAACCCGGGCCTCGGCAACCCCAACCCGGGCCGCGGCAACCCCTTTGGCGATGATCGCGCCAGCTGATCGGGTACACCGGTACGGAGGTTGACGTCAAAAAGCGCCCGTCGGGCGCTTTTTTTGTGCCGCGCTCGTGGAAAGACACGGCCGAACACTTCGCCGGTCTCCGGAGACGATGCAACAGCTTTAACTTACGCTTGATACCGTCAGGCCTTGCAAATATAGGGTACAAGCATAACCGGTAATACAAAATTGAAGACATAGGCCCTCGTCCAACCACAGCTGCTGCGGTACAGCAGGCGCGCGAACAACCGAGCCGTTCGCGTGCCGTGATGATCGTTGTGCGATTCGGCCTTGTTTGGGACTGCAAATCATAATCCGAGCGGTAGGAATGACATTTTCAGAAAGCATCCGGCTTCGCGTGTTCGAAAAGCACCCGGCCCGGGGCACGCCCGCCAGAGATGGCGCATCATGGTAAAACAGCGCAAATGGATTGCGATGGTATGCTGCCTGCTGATTGCGGCAGCGAGCGGCTACGGGCTGCGGCGTGAACTGGCGCCGTTTACCGCCAAACCCATCGAACAGGCGCTGACGCCGAGCGCCTTCGCTGATGAGGATTTTGGCCACGGCCTTTCGTCCTATTCGAAGACGCTGGTGATGAAGGACTGTTTCCTCATCGTGCTGGCCTACAGCGACATCGACATGATCGACGAAGCGGCGCGTAAAGTAGTGTCGAAATGCGCCGCCCGGGCATCGAGCATCGTTGCCACGACACCCACGGACTCCTTCGCCTGGCTCGTGCGCGCCGCCGCATCCATTCGCCTACTTGCCAGCGACAACTTCAACACCGCGCTAAGGCAATCGCAATTGACCGGTCCCAACGAACAATGGATCGCCCGCCTTCGCGTCGATCTGGCGGAAAACTATTTTCCGCAACTCAGCGCCGAAACCATCAAGTCGGAAGCCGCGGACCTGAAGCTGCTCGCCAGCAGCCAAAAAGGTGTCGAAGTCATTGCCCAGCGTTATGTCTCCGACCCGGATTTCCGGGCGCGGATCACGGCAATCGTCGAAGCGATGCCGCAGGACCGGCAAATCGCCTTTCTGAACAACGTCAAAAGATCGATAGGCAAGTGATGATCCGGTTTTCCGTTTTGCAGTGTCCGTACCAGGACCTGGTCGCAATCCAGTCGTCGGGCCCGCGCTCTCCGGCGCCACAGCAACGGCAGGTCTGAGGCCATGAGGAAGACGACGCGCTACCACTCGGACCGCTTTCGACTGAACAACCAGCTGATGTGGCCCATCCTTCTGGTTCTGTTCCTTTCGCCCTTCGCATTCGGCAGCACCAAGCCCTCCTTGTGGCTGCTGTGGTCCCTGCTGATTTCGCTGTGCGGCGCCGTTCTCTTCGGCCGCATGGCGCTGTCCAACGCCCGGTTCAGGATCGCACCGCGCAATCTGCCGGTATTGTTCTGCCTTTTCGCCCTTCTCGGCGCCTTCATGCTTTTTCAGGCGCTGCCCCTCGGCGTCTTGTCGTCGGCGGCCACCAGCATTGCCGACCCGGGTGTCCTCATCACGCTCGATACGATCAGCCTGACGCCGCACGATACGATCCTCGCCCTCGTGCGCTGGGCGACCTATGGCCTGCTTTTCTTCCTGGTGCTGCAAATCACCAGCAACCCCCAGCGCGCGCGTGCCTTCATCAATCTTCTCTATTGGGCGATCGTCATCCACGCCGTCGTCGGGCTGCTGTTCCTGCTGCAGTTCGGCGACACCATCCTCGGCATTCCGAAATGGAAGTATTTCGGCTCCGCGCTGGGCGGTTTCATCAATCGCAACTCGTTTGCCACCTTCCTGGCCTTCGGCAGCGTGCTCGGCGTCAACCTGATGATCGAGCGGATGACGGAGAGGCTATCGGGAAAGGGTGACAACTCGATCCTGGGGACCTATCTCGGCAAGGGCGGCGTCGTGATCATCGGGCTCGGCTGGCTGATCCTCGTCATCACGCTGATCGCCACGAACTCGCGCATGGGTCTCTTCGCTGGCTGCTGCGGCATGATCGCCTCGGTCGTTCTGGCGCTCGCCAAGAAGTCCGCCAATACCAACCGAACCGGCATCTGGCTCTTTCTGCTCGTCATCCCCGTTCTCGTCGGTATCGGCATGCTCGGCTACGGAACGATGTTCCTGGAGCGCCTGGGGCACGTTGGCGATGCGTCCGACGTCAGAATGCAGCTCTACCAGCAGGTTCTGCAGATGATCGAAAGCCGGCCTTTGCTCGGCTTCGGCGGCGATAGTTTCGAGTATGCCTATCCGCTGTTTCATCAGGCGCCGGTCAGCGTCGATCTCGTCTGGGACAAGGCGCATTCCACCTATCTGTCGCTCTGGGCCGAATACGGGCTAGTCTTCGGCAGCCTGCCGATGCTGATCGTCGCGATCATCGTGCTGCAGCTTGGCGCGGCCTATGTGAAGGCGCCGGGTCAGGAAATGCTGATCCGCAGCGGCCTTTGCGTCATACTCGTCGGCGCCGTGCACTCGCTGGTCGATTTCAGCCTCGAGATCGAAGCGGTGACGTTTGCGTTCATCGCCATTGTCGCCGCCGCCTGGGCGCGGCAATTTGAACTCAGAAACGCCGGTACGAGGGACGGATCATGATCCGCGGCATCCTTGATTTCCTGCGCGGCGGTGCCGACACAACAGCGGCCGCGCAAAGACAGAAGCTTTTCTTCGAAGGCGGCCCGGATCACATTTATGCCGTCGGCGACGTGCATGGCTGCGACGATCTTCTCGGCCGACTGGAGGATTTGATCTTCGAAGACAGCCGCAGGCGTGACGGCAGCAAATGGCTGATCATGCTTGGCGACTACGTGGACCGCGGACCGAAATCGGCATCGGTGCTCGATCGGCTGATCGCCAAGCCGCGAGCAGACATCAAGCGCTTCTGCCTTGCCGGCAATCATGAGGACGTGATGCTCGATTTCCTGCGCAACCCGTCTTCCGACCATCAATGGCTCGATTTCGGCGGGCGGGAAACGCTCTATTCCTATGGCCTGCACAAGTTGCCGTCCAATCGCCAGGTACTGAAGAACCTGCTGCAATCGCGCGTTCCGGACGAGCACGTCGCCTTTCTCGAATCCTTGCCATCGATGCTGAGCATACCGGGATTCTGCTTTGTCCATGCCGGTCTTCGCGATGGCGTGCCCCTCGCCGAGCAGGCGGATGCGGATCTGTTGTGGCTACGACCTGGAGCGACCGGAAAAGCTGTGGCCACAAATGGTATCATCACAATTCACGGCCACACGCCGGTCGCTAAGGTCGAAGTGGGTCCGGCGCGGGTCAATGTCGATACCGGCGCCTTCATGAGCGGAATATTGTCCGCGGTGCGACTTTCTCGCCGCAGTGCGCCAGAGATCATTCAATGCAGTTAATGATGTTTGAACTTGGCAATTGTCGGCCGTCCGTAATCTGCTAGAACTACTGCAATACATGCTGCATTGCAGCAATTCATGGAACACTTTTACAGTTTTACAATAAACAGCGACAGCTGTGCAGATAATGGTTGTGTGCAAATGGATGCAGAAATTGACCTCAAAGGCATTCTTGGCCTGATACGCCGCCAGCTTTGGCTGATTTTATCAACGATTGCCGCCATACTTGTACTGACGATTATCGTCACCTACTCCCTTACACCCAAATACACGGCAACCTCTCTTGTCCTTGTCGATACAAGCACGAAAAACCTTCTTGATTCCGACAATGTTCTTTCCAATCCCAATGCCGACAATTCCCGCGTTGAAAGCGAGGTCGGCATTCTCAAATCCGATCGCATCCTCCTCAACGTCGTCAGCGAAAACAACCTCGTCTCGGACAGCGAATTCGGCATCGACGTTTCGCTGAAAGACCGGATCCTGAGCTGGCTGCGTATCCCGCTTCCGCCGGCCCCCTCTGGCGACGAGGCCCTTTCGCGCGTCCTCACCGCGTTCAAATCGGCCATCACCGTCAGCCGCAGCGGCCTGACCTACCTGATCACGGTCGGCGTGGTTTCAAAGGATCCCGAAAAGGCGGCAAAGCTCGCCAATTCGATGAGCGAAACCTATATTCGCGAACAGATCAACGCCAAGGTGACCGTGACGCTGACAAAACGCGACACGATCCAGAAGCAGGCGGAGGCCGCCAACGCAGCAATCGTCGAAAACGAACGGAATTTCGATTCCTATATCACCAGCAATATCGACCGGTTGGAGAAGCAGACCAATTCGCGCGGCCTGACCACGCTTCGCGCGGAACTCGAGAAGGTCAATCACGACCGGGCAACCGGGCTCGACCGCATCGAATCGCTGCAGAAATCGCTGCAGGCGCAGGATTTCTCGACGCTGGTAACCCAGCTCGGTTCAGACGCGCTCGACGAGTTGCAGCGGCAGCGCGAAGGCCTCGCAACGCGGATCGCCGCGGCCGGCGACAGCAGCACTGAGGCCATCAGCCTGCGTGAAGAACTTGCGAAGGTCGACCAATCGCTGGCCAGTGCGGCCTCTCAGGAGGTCAACACCCTGCAGCAGACGGTCAACAACTACCAGCAGCAGGCAAACGAGGTTCGCCAGAAGATTCGCAGCACGGTTCTGCAGAGCAACCTGCCGCCGGAAGTGCTGACCGAAATCTACAGCCTGCAGCAATCCTCCGAGATCGCCCGCAATCAATACCAGACCCTGCTTTCGCGCCTGCAGGAGCTCGATGCGCAGGCGTCGCTGCAGCTGCCGGACAGCCGCGTGGTTTCGGCCGCGCTGACCCCGACCCTGCCGTCCTTCCCGAACAGCAAGCTGATCCTCGGCCTGTCGCTGATCGTTTCGATCGGCATCGGCATCGGTCTTGCCATCCTGCGCGAATATTTCATCGGTGGCTTCGTCAGCGAAAACCAGATCGAAGCCGTGCTGAAAGTGCCGTTGTCGGCCATCGCCCCACGTCAGGCGAGCGACGATCATCACAAGCTGGCGAGCCCGACCTCCAGCCTGTCCGATCTCATGGTGACTTCGCCGCTGTCGCTTTTCAGCGAAAGTGTGCGGCGGCTACGGCTGACGCTTGACCAGCAGGAAAGGAAAAATCCGGCGCCCAAGCGGCAGGATGGCGACGAGGGCAAGATCATCATGGTCTCCTCCGCGCTGCCGGCCGAAGGGAAGTCGACGATGGCGCTGTCGCTGGCCCGCGCCTATGCCCTGACGGGCAAGCGGACGCTGCTGATCGACTGCGACCTGCGCAAGCCGAGCGTCAACAAGCACCTCAATCTCGAGCCAAACCACGACTTCATCGACTATCTGCGGCAGGATCGCAACTCCGCAACCTTGACCTCGCTCATCATGCGCGATCCGCTCTCCAACCTGACCGTACTTCTCGGCGGACGGCGCAGCGACGTGGCCACCGACGAACTGGTGATGAGCGAGAAAATGGGCCGGATCCTTGCCAGCGCCCGCAAGCACTTCGACTACGTCATTCTCGACACACCGCCGGTCGAACCGGTCGTGGACGGCCTTTATCTTTCCCGTCATGCCGACATGGTCGTCTTCGTCATCAAATGGGCCAGCACGTCGCAGTCGAGCGCCAAGCGGGCCGTCGCCGCGCTCAAGGAAAACAAGAACCCGGACGCCGGTATCGTCACCCTGCTCAACCAGCAGGATCGCACCAAGATGTCGGGCAATTACAGCTATTCCGGCTACTACACCGAATAGACACCGGCAATTTGCAGATCAAAGGGGCGCCACGCGCCCCTTTTTTGTGCCTGGAAGCGGCAATGCCATGCGGCACAGGGCTTGCCGCGCAAAAAATCGCAATCCGTAAAATTCTATCTTTCCACTTAAGCGGGCCGAAAAACGTTCTCCTGTATCGTCATGACACAGATGGACGAAACGGATGTGTTCCGCTTCGCAGCATGATGCGCCCTCCGCCTGAACCGAAATGATTTCGGTCCAAACAAAGAAGCCTTGGACAGAAGGCTACGGACAACAGGGACAGGGATCATGTTCAAGAAAGCAGTCATCGCACTGGCGACCATCGCAGCTCTTGGCGCCACCAGCATGTCTTCGGCTTACGCCATCAATCTCGGCTCGGCGCGCGGCGCCGCAAAGCTCCATCGCCAGACCTCGGTGGCGCCGATCGCATTTTCGCTCTACTGCCTCGATCATATCGCGGAGTGCACCAAGAGCTCGAAGTCGCAGGTCGCTTACACCTCGAAGATCCGCGGCCTCCTCGCCTCCGTCAACCGCTCGGTCAACCGCAGCATCCGCCCGCTGAACGAGCGCCGCGACGTCTGGTCGCTCAACCCGACCTTCGGCGATTGCGACGACTATGTCATGACCAAGCGCAGCCACCTCATCCGCGCCGGCATTCCGGCCAGCGCGCTCCGGGTTGCGGTGGTGCGCACGCCGCTCGGCGAAGGCCACGCGATCCTGCTAGTCAAGACCTCCTCCGGCGAATTCGCCCTCGACAACCTGCGCAAGACGATCGTCAAGCGCAACCAGACCGGCTACCGCTTCGTCAGCGTCGCTTCAGCCGATCCGACCCGCTGGTCGACGAACTGAGATCGTCAAAAGATAGAACGCGAGCGGGGAGAGCCCTTTCCGTTCGCGCGAGATGCAAGCGGTTGCCTGGCGAGCAGTCCGCGCCCTGTTTCCGATGCAGCAAAGCGATGCTCCCGTAACCGTTGTTGGTCCACCTTCTAAGGCCGGCTCCACATGCCATCCATTTCGGTGGTGGCGCGTGGGCGGCCCAAATAGATAAATGCCCCAAAATTGGTGGGGTCTATCGAACAGTTCGCCGGCTTTGTTTCCTACAAATTTAGTTCTTCTGCAGATACTAAAGTCCGGTTGCCTCAGTTTTTCCCTATGCGCCGCCGCAACCGTCCGGCGCCATCCGTGACAGGATTTGCTATGAAACTTAAAACTTCGCTGTGCATCGCAGCGGTCCTCCTACACCTTTCCGCAGCCGCCTTCCCGAACGTCGGGGCCGCCTATGCGGCCGGCCATAAAATGCGCTCCGCTCACTTCGTCACCACGGCGCTGGAGAAAAAGGGCTTCAAGATCGATGGCGTTCATCGCAGGGGACAGGTGTATTTCGTCAAGGTCACCGATGACGGCACCACGGCCATTCTTGCCATCGACGGCTACAGTGCCGAAATCGTCGGTTTGAAAGTCCTGGTCCTCGCACCGGGCGCCACGGCCAAGGCGCGGGGCACCGGCGGCAACCACTTCGTCGATCTGACCTATGAATACGGTTATGTGGTCGAAGAGACCGTCTACGAGGCGTCCTACGAACTGACGGTCGAGGAAATCTCCGTCACCGAGGAATACACCGAGGTAAGCTACGAGGAAAGCGAAGAGGTCAGCTACGAGGAGGTCGAGGAGACGGCGGAGGCCGACCTTGACGACGGCACGGCGGAAGACGCAGAGGGTGATGCCGAAGCGGACGCCAATGACGATGCCGATGACGGCGACGCCGATGATGCCGCTGCCGATGCGGATGCGGATGATGCCTCCGATGACGCGTCCGATGATGGAGCCGGCGACGACGGCGGTGACGATAGCGGCGGTGACGACGACGGCGGTGACGATTCTGCCGAGTGACTCAGGCATGACACCAGCGGCTCCCATCATGTGCCGGCGCCGCTGGCAGTCTCCCGGACGCGCCTCGCTAGATCAGCTCCCGCGCCGCAAGATTGCGCATCAGCGCTGACGAACCGAATGTCCAGGGCGGGCATTCGGTCGACAGGCGCACGGTGTTGGTAAGCGAGCCGAGATGCGGGTTCGAGATAGTAACAACGTCGCCGATCTTGTGGGTGAACCCCTGCCCCGGCGCATCGCGATCCTCGACGGGCGCAAACAGCGTGCCCATGAACAGCATGAAACCATCGGGATATTGATGGTGACGGCCGATCGTCTGGGAGACCAGGTCGAGCGGATCGCGGCTGATTTCCCGCATCGTGCTTGAGCCTTTCAGCGCAAACCCGTCCGGACCGGTGATCGTCAGCGACAGATCGGCATTGCGCACGTCGTCGATCGAATAGGTGGCGTCGAACAGGCGGATGAACGGACCGATGGCGGAGGACGCATTGTTGTCCTTGGCCTTGCCGAGCAGCAGCGCCGAGCGCCCCTCGACATCGCGCAGATTGACATCATTGCCGAGGGTGGCGCCCTTGACGCGGCCCTGGCTGTCGACGGCCAGCACGATCTCCGGCTCCGGATTGTTCCACCGCGAAATCGGATGCAGGCCGACGGAGGCGCCCCAGCCGACGGAGGCCAGAACCTGCGCCTTGGAAAAGACCTCGGCATCCGGACCGATGCCGACTTCGAGATATTGCGACCAGACGCCCTCCTCGATCAGCGCCGCCTTCACCTTCACCGCCTCCGGCGAGCCGGCCTTCAGGTCGCGCAGGCTGTCGCCGATGATGGCCGTCACGCGCTCGCGCATCTTTTCCGCCAGCGCCGGGTTTCCGGCAGCCTTTTCCTCGATGACGCGCTCGAGCATCGACCGGGCGAAGGTGACGCCGCACGCCTTGACCGCCTGCAGGTCGCATGGAGCGAGAAGATGCATCGTCGAGAGATCGCCCGCTGCCTCCACCGAAACGTCCATGACCGTCTGCAACGATGCGAGGTGCTCGCCCTCCTGCTGCATGAGGAAATCGACGGGGTCGCCGCGTTCAAGCAGGTCGCGCATCGTCGGCACCTCCTTCGAGGTGATGTCGTAGAGATCGCCGCCGCGCAGCACCACCAGGGAAGGTCCGGCGGCATCCGGCCGCCAGAGGCGCCCCACGAATGTTCCCGTTTCAAAAATATCGCTTGCCGCCGCCATGCTACCCTCCCCGTTATATGCCTGCTGCGGCAAGATAACGGTCGCCGGATCGCGGGCAAGGTGCGAGACGGAAAAACAATATGACCGCGTCGGAACGACTGTCGCGAAATCTTGCGGAATGACCCGAAGAATGGTCAGCGCGACAGGCGAGCGCTCTATTTAATTTTACTGATTTTCTGATAGCACCGGAGAGAGCGAATAAGCGTGCGAGGCCAGCCGTTGCACGGATACAAGAGGGGATGGGACATGAGTTTTACGGAAACGACGAGGACTTCCTGGTTTTCACGGCTGAAGAACGGGCTGATTGGCCTTTTCGTCGGCCCGCTGCTGGTGCTTGGGATGATCTGGCTGCTCTCCTGGAACGAAGGCCGCTCGGTGCAGACCTATCGCGCACTGGCCGAGGGTGCCGGCATTGTCGTTTCGGTCGATAATGGCGGCATCGATCCGGCCAACGAAGGCAAGCTGGTGCACATCTCCGGATCGGTGAAGCCCGATGGCACGCCGGAGGATCCGGCGCTCGGCGTTTCCGCCGAGGGGGCTGCCGGCCTCAACCGCAAGGTCGAGATGTACCAATGGGTGGAGGACAGCAAGAGCGAGACCCAGAAGACGCTGGGCGGCGGCGAAGAGACCGTCACGACCTACACCTACAAGAAGGAATGGCGCTCGCGCCGCGTGGATTCCGCCGACTTCAAGCAGGCCGACCAGCATCAGAACCCCGACATGCCGATCGAGGGTGAGCGCTTCACCGTTGCGACCGCGACGCTCGGCGCCTTCACCGTCGATGGCAAAACCGTTGCCGATCTCGGCACGGACAGCCCGGTCAAGCTCTCTCCCGATGTCGTCGGTCAGGTGACATCGGCGCTCGGTTCCGACAAGCCGGTCAAGGCCGACGGAACGACGATCTATGTATCGCAGAACCGCCAGAGCCCGGCGATCGGCGATCTGCGCATCAGCTTCAGCCGCGAGGACATTTCGGAGGCGAGCTTCGTCGGCGCGCAGAAGGGCGCGACGATTGCACGATACAAGGCCTCCAATGGTCGCGAACTGTTCCTCAGCGCTGCCGGCAAGGTCGGCGCAGCGGAAATGTTCGAGGCAGCCCAGAGCGAGAACACCCTGATCACCTGGCTCATTCGCTTCGGCGGCCTGCTCGGCATGTTCATCGGCTTCGTTATGATGCTGTCGATCCTCGGCATCATCGCCGACGTCATTCCCTTTGTCGGCTCGATCGTCGGCTTCGGCACATCGATCATTGCCGGCATCCTGACGCTGATCCTCGGGCCGGTCGTCATCGCCATCGCCTGGATCGCCTATCGGCCGGTACTGGCGATCATCGTCATCGCCATCGGCATCCTGTTGGCAGCGGCGCTGATTTATCTCCGCCGCAACAAGGCAGTCGCTGCGCCAACGGCATCAACCGCCACTTTCGGGCGGACCTGACACGGACTGCGCGCCCGAACCGGCGCGCCTTCCCTCGTTTCATTTGGCGAGGCAGCGTTTCGTAAATCGACCACCGCACGTTTGCGTTTGACCGTCGTTCTCTCTAGCCTGCAGTTCCTTCAACGCGGCGGATCACGGGCACCGGATGTTTCTCGTCTCGAAAGTCTTCTGGCTGTTGGCGCAGCCGCTCTCGCTGATCTTCTTGGCTCTGATCCTGAGTTATGTTTTCGGTGGCGCGGGCTTCCGGCGGCTGCGCCGGTTTTTCTCCGGGCTTGCAGCGACCCTGTTGTTTTTGACGCTGTTCACCAGTTGCGGTGGGGTGATGCTGCAGGCGCTGGAGAACCGTATTGCCCGGCCCGCAAGCCTGCCTGCCGATCTCTCCTGCATCATCATCCTCGGTGGCGCCTTCGAGAACGAGGTGATCGCCGGGCGTGGCGGCATGGAATTCAATCAGGCGGCCGACCGTTTCGTCGAGGGGCTGAAGCTGGCGCAGACTTATCCCGCCGCGAAAATCCTGGTCTCGGGCGGCGACGGTTCGTTCAGCGGCAAATATGACGGCGACGCCGAGACCTCCACGGCCTTCTTCTCCACCTTCGGTATCGCGCCCGAACGGATCATCCGGGAGAACCGGTCGCGAACCACTTTCGAGAATGCCGACAACACCAAGGCGCTGCTCGAGAAGAACGGACTTTCGGATTGCGCCCTGATCACCTCGGCGTTCCACATGCCGCGGTCGATGGGCCTGTTTCGCAAGCTCGGCATTCCGGTCACGCCCTGGCCGGTGGATTATCGCACGAGCGGGCAGCTTTCCCTTGCCCCGGATTTCAGCCAGCCGTCGCTGAATGCGCAACTGACGACGACTGCGATGCGCGAATGGACCGGACTGATCGCCTATTACATCAGCGGCAGGACGCATGTGCTTTTCCCGCAATAGGCGGCCGTTGACGCAACATCCCCGTTGTGGTCCTTCTCGGTTTTCTGGCGAGGGGGAAACATGCCGATCCTGGAAATTCTCGACTATGCGGGGGTGGCCGTGTTTGCAGCGACCGGGGCGCTTTCCGCCTCGCGCAAGCAACTCGACATCATCGGCTATATCTTCTTCGCCTCCGTGACCGGCATCGGCGGGGGCACGCTGCGCGACGTCATTCTCGGCGCGACGCCCGTCTTCTGGGTCACAAACCCGATCTACCTCGTCGTCTGCTGCTGTGCCGGCCTGCTGGTCTTCTTCTCCGCGCGCAGGATGGAATCACGCTACAAGTTTCTGGTCTGGCTCGACGCGATCGGGCTTTCGGCCTATTGCGTCATGGGGGCGGCCAAGGGGCTATCGGCGACCGGCTCGCCGATCGTGGCATTGGTCACCGGCATGCTGACGGCGACCTTCGGCGGCATCCTGCGCGATCTGCTCGCTGGCGAACCATCGGTGCTGTTGCGCCCGGAGATCTACGTGACGGCCGCACTTGCCGGCTCCGGCGTGTTTACCGCAGCCACCTATTTCGGCGCATCGCTGCTCGTCGCCTCGAGCCTTGGCGTCGTGACGGCGTTTGCGGTGCGGGGCGGCGCCCTGAAATACGGATGGACGTTGCCGACCGGCGATCCTCGCCCCGGCCGCCATCCCGACGATGTGATGTGAAGAAGCTCAGCTGCGCTTGGGCCGCAGGCGGATGACCACGTCGACATGGGCGATTTCCATGCCTTCCGGCGGCTCGGGCAGGTTGCCGATGGTGATGCTGTTGACCGGGATGTCGAGCACCTCGTTGTGGCCCTCGACGAAGAAGTGATGGTGGTCGGACACGTTGGTGTCGAAATAGGTCTTGGCGCTCTCGACGGCGAGAACGCGGATCATGCCGGCTTCGGTGAACTGGTGCAGGGTGTTGTAAACCGTCGCGAGCGACACCGGCACACCGGCTACGACAGCTTCCTCATGCAATTCTTCCACCGTCAGATGGCGGTCGCCCTTGGCGAAGATCAGGTCTGCAAGCGCCATGCGCTGACGCGTCGGCCTCAGGCCGGAGCGGCGGAGGCGTTCTTCCGAACGGATCTCGATGGCATTCGTCATACGGACGGGTCCAGACTTTCAAGCTATTGCACAACGCATTCCCTGTGCCGATATAACTTTTGCTGCGATTGCTTTCAATAGTCGGCAAGGGCTGCAAGGCGGCCAAGCCGTGAAAAACAGCCGGAATCTTGGGGCAAAGGCCAATTATCTCTGGCTGTTGCAGCCCCCATCATGTATGCGACGGCGGAAATAGACCTTGTGCTTGGCCGGGCAGGAATGCGCAACACGACTTGGAACGTCATGCCGACGCTTCAAATTGTGGCTGTCTTGCTCTAAACCAAGTCAACGAAAAACGGATGTAGCGGGGAAACGACAGTTCATGACGACCAGACAATCCAGCTTCAACTATGAAGAGATCCTATCCTGCGGTCGTGGCGAACTGTTTGGCCCGGGCAATGCCCAGCTGCCCCTGCCGCCGATGCTGATGGTTCATCGCATCACCGACATCTCCGAAACCGGGGGCCTGTTCGACAAGGGCTATATCCGCGCCGAGTATGACGTCCGTCCCGATGACTGGTATTTCCCCTGCCATTTCCAGGGCAATCCGATCATGCCGGGATGCCTCGGCCTTGACGGCATGTGGCAGTTGACCGGCTTCTTCCTCGGCTGGCTTGGCGAGGAAGGGCGCGGCATGGCGCTTTCCACCGGCGAAGTGAAGTTCAAGGGCATGATCCGTCCGCATACCAAACTCCTGGAATATGGCATCGACTTCAAGCGCGTCATGCGTGGCCGCCTTGTCCTTGGCACGGCCGATGGCTGGCTAAAGGCCGATGGAGAGACCATATACCAGGCAAGCGACCTTCGCGTCGGTCTGTCGAAGGAAAAGGCTGCCTGAACCGCGGCCACGCCGCACTCAGAGACAAATAAGAAGAGGTCATCGACATGAGACGGGTTGTTGTCACGGGTCTGGGCATTGTTTCCTCCATCGGAAACGATGCGCAGGAAGTCACCGCGTCGCTGCGCGAGGCGAAGTCCGGCATTACGTTTTCGAACGATTTTGCCGAACATGGCTTCAAGTGCCAGGTCTGGGGGGCGCCCAACATCGACACGACCGAGCTTGTCGATCGCCGTGCCGCCCGCTTCCTGTCGCAGGGCGGTACGTGGAACCATGTTGCCATGAAGCAGGCGATCGCCGACTCGGGCCTTGAAGACAAGGATGTCGGCGGCAACGAGCGCACCGGCATCATCATGGGTTCGGGCGGTCCTTCGACCCGCACGCTGATCGATGCAGCGGAAATCACCCTCAAGAACAATTCGCCCAAGCGCATCGGCCCGTTTGCCGTGCCGAAGGCTATGTCGTCGACGGCATCCGCGACGCTTGCCACCTGGTTCAAGATCTACGGCGTCAACTATTCGATCTCGTCGGCCTGCTCGACCTCGGCGCACTGCATCGGCAACGCGGCGGAAATGATCCAGTGGGGCAAGCAGGACGTGATGTTCGCCGGCGGCCACGAGGACCTCGACTGGACCATGTCGAACCTGTTCGACGCCATGGGCGCCATGTCCTCCAAGTACAACGACACGCCCGCGACCGCCTCGCGCGCCTATGACGCCAGCCGCGACGGCTTCGTCATCGCCGGCGGCGCCGGTGTTCTGGTTCTCGAAGAGCTGGAGCATGCCAAGGCCCGCGGCGCCAAGATCTATGCCGAGATCACCGGCTACGGCGCAACCTCGGACGGCTACGACATGGTGGCTCCCTCCGGCGAAGGTGCTGTCCGCTGCATGCGCCAGGCGCTTGCCACGGTGAAGGGCGACGTCGACTACGTCAACACGCACGGCACCTCGACGCCGGTGGGCGACTCGAAGGAAATCGGCGCGATCCGCGAAGTCTTCGGAAACAAGATCCCGCATATCCAGTCGACCAAGTCGCTGACCGGCCACTCGCTGGGTGCTGCCGGCGTGCAGGAGTCGATCTATTCGCTCCTGATGATGCAGGCCGGCTTCATCGGCGAAAGCGCCCACATCACCGAACTCGATCCGGAATTCGACGGCGTGCCGATCGTGCGCAAGCGCATCGACAACGCCAAGATCGACATTGCGCTGTCCAATTCCTTCGGCTTCGGCGGCACCAACGCAACGCTCGTTTTCCAGCGCTACAACGGATAAAACCATGACCGGTCTCATGAACGGAAAACGCGGCCTCATCATGGGTGTTGCGAACAGCCACTCGATCGCCTGGGGCATCGCGCAGGCGCTGGCCGCCGAAGGCGCGGAACTCGCCTTCACCTATCAGGGCGAAGCGCTCGGCAAGCGGGTCAAGCCGCTGGCAGCCGAACTCAACTCCGAGTTCCTGCTTCCCTGCGACGTCGAGGATATCGCTTCCGTCGATGGCGTCATCGACGCGCTGAAGGAAAAATGGGGCACGCTCGACTTCGTCGTCCATGCCATCGGCTTTTCCGACAAGAATGAGCTCAAGGGTCTCTACGCCGACACGACGCGCGACAATTTCAGCCGCACGATGGTCATCTCCTGCTTCTCCTTCACCGAGATCGCCAAGCGCGCGGCCGAACTGATGACCGATGGCGGCGCGATGCTGACGCTGACCTATGGCGGCTCCGTGCGCGTCATGCCGAACTACAACGTCATGGGCGTCGCCAAGGCCGCTCTCGAGGCGTCCGTGCGCTATCTGGCGTCCGACTATGGCGCGCGTGGCATCCGCGTCAACGCGATCTCCGCCGGCCCGATCCGCACGCTTGCCGGCGCCGGCATTTCCGACGCCCGCGCCATGCTGTCCTGGCAGCAGAAGAACTCGCCGATGCGCCGCACCGTCACCATCGAGGATGTCGGCAGCTCGGCGCTGTACCTGCTGTCCGACCTGTCGCGCGGCGTCACCGGCGAAATCCACTATGTCGATTCCGGCTACAACATCACCTCGATGCCGGCGCTCGACACCCTGCGCAAGGCAGATACGGAGTAGTTTCCGAGCTGCGCGTGACCGGCGCGCGGTTCGCAAACGGCGCGCCTCTTGCCCTCTTGAATTTTGTCCGATTCCTTGCCAGTTCAGAGCGCGCAAGAATTCCGCAATACAAGATGAGGCATGACAAGCATGAGCAACGCTCAAGAAAAACCCGTCGAAAACCACGTTTTTGAGGCCGACGTCGCGCGTCTGCTGCACCTCATGGTGCATTCCGTCTACTCCGACAAGGACGTGTTCCTGCGCGAACTAATCTCGAACGCGGCCGATGCCTGCGAGAAGCTGCGCTATGAGGCAATCGCGGCGCCCGAACTTCTGTCCGACGATCCAAGTTCGCGCATCATCTTGACGCTGGATGCGGACAAGAACACGCTGACGCTTGAAGACAACGGCATCGGCATGAGCCGCGACGACATGGTCGAGGCGCTCGGCACGATCGCCCGGTCCGGCACCCGCGCCTTCATGGAGCGCGTCGAGGCGGCAAAGGCGGGCGATGGCGCCCAGCTGATCGGCCAGTTTGGCGTCGGTTTCTATTCCGCCTTCATGGTCGCCGACAAGGTCGATGTCGTTTCCCGCCGTGCCGGTACCGCCCATGCCTGGCTGTGGTCGTCCGATGGCAAGGGCAGCTACACGGTGTCCGAAGCCGATCTGGCCGAGGCTCCGGCGCGCGGCACCCGCATCACGCTGCATTTGATGGACGACGCCAAGAGCTATACCTCGAAATGGAGCGTCCAGCGGATCGTCAAGGACCAGTCTGGCCACGTGCCGGTGCCGATCGACCTGATCGAGAAGCCCGGCGCGGAAGCCGAGCGCGTGGCCGACGGTACGGCTCTCTGGACCAGGTCCAAGAACGAGATCACCAAGGAAGAATATGCCGATTTCTACCGCGGCGTTTCCGGCCAGTATGACGAACCGGCGCTGACCGTGCATTTCCGCGCCGAAGGGCGCCACGAATATATCGGCCTTGCCTTCGTGCCGGAATCGAAGCCCCTCGACCTGTTCGATCCCGAGGGCAAGGGCCGGATGAAGCTCTACGTCAAGCGCGTGTTCATCACCGACGATGCCGAGCTTCTGCCACGTTACCTGCGCTTCGTGCGCGGCCTCGTCGACACCGCCGACCTGCCGCTCAACGTGTCGCGTGAAATGATCCAGGACAGCCCGATTCTCGCGGCGATCCGCAAGGGCCTGACCAACCGCGTGCTGACCGCCATCGAGAAGCTTCAGGAGAGCGACGAGACCGCTTTTGCCACGCTCTGGGAGGCCTTCGGCAGCGTGCTGAAGGAAGGCATCTATGACGATTTCGAGCGCCGCGCGCAGCTTCTTGCGCTCTCGCGCTTCCGCAGCACGGCCGCGGACGAGGCGACGCGGTCGCTTGCCGACTACGTCAAGGACATGAAGGATGCGCAGGCGGCGATCTACTATCTGGCAGGCGACAATCTCGACCGCCTGAAGGCTTCGCCGCAGCTCGAAGGTTTTCGCGCCCGCGGGATCGAGGTTCTGCTTCTGACGGATTCCGTCGACAGCTTCTGGGTGACGACGGCTCCGGATTTTGAGGGAAAACCGTTCAAGTCGATCACCCAAGGGGCCGCCGACCTCGCCCAGGTGCCGAAGACGCAGGGCGATGTTTCAAAGACCGCGGAGACGACGCCGGCTGTCAGCGACTTCATCGCCTTTGCCAAGGCGGCGCTCGGCGACACCGTATCGGACGTGCGGGCGTCCGACCGGCTGACGGAAAGCGCCGTCTGCCTCGTCGCACCGGAACAGGGCTACGACCGTCAGCTTGAAAAGATGCTGCAGGGCGCCGGCAGGCTGGATGCGGCCGCCAAGCCGATCCTCGAGATCAATCCCGACCACGGGCTGATCGCAGCGCTGGCTTCGGGCGGCAGCGACGATTTCCGCACCGACGCCGTCCAGCTTCTGCTCGACCAGGCGCGCGTTCTCGACGGCGACAAGCCGCAGGACCCCCGCGCCTTCGCCGAGCGGCTTTCGCGGCTGTTCGAGCGGGCTTTGCGGGGCTGAGTTTCGTCAAGCGCCCGCACAGTTGAAAAGGCAATTGCCTGGCACCGTAATACGCATTATAATGCGTATTACGGTGCGGCGGGTTACGGCGAATGGAGAGGGACAGCAAGGCGATCATAAAACGTCTCAAGAGCGAGGGTTTTGAAGTCGTCTCGATCAGCGGATCGCATCACAAGCTGCGCAAGGGCGCGAAGACCATCATTGTGCCGCATCCGAAGAAGGATTTGCCGACGGGAACCGCCCGCGCCATCGCGAAACAGGCTGGATGGATATAACCCATGAAACATTTCATCGCTTTGGTTCACAAGGAAAAAGACAGCGCGTACGGCGTGACTTTTCCCGATCTTCCCGATGTCTTCTCAGCCGCCGATCACGAAGAGGATCTGACCGCAAATGCTGTAGACGCGATACGGCTGTGGGCGGAGGATCAGCCGACACCGGCCCCCTCCACCCACGACGAGATCATGCGCCGGGAAGAAGTCCGCGAGGAACTGGCAAAGGGCGCCTTTCTGATGCGCGTTCCCTTTATCGAAGACAGCACCCGCATCGTGCGCGCGAACGTCACGTTTGAAAAGGGCATGCTGGACGCCATCGACACGGCCGCCCGCGAACGCGGCCTGACACGGTCTGCTTTCCTTGCAAGTTGCGCACGCAAGGAAATCGAGGCCGCCTAGAACCTCAGGCGGCCCACCAGACGCCGAGCAAGACCGCCAGGACCCCGACCGCAAAGATGCCGAACATCGTCATCTGCTTGCGCGCCTGGTCGAGGGTTTCGGGATCGACCGGCCGGCGGCCGGTCTGGAAGGCCAGGGGCACCTCGGAGGTTGGTTCCTTGCCTTCGCCGCTCTTGATATCCTTTGCGATCACTTCCGCGACATCCTCGGTGATGGGCGGGCGGGCAGGTCCAAATCCCATTGTTTGCTCCATCGAGCGCCGTGCGTCCGGTCGGACGCGCAAGGGGCGCGGCGAGGGAAATGGTGAACCTTAATCAGGGCGATGGCAACTGCAAAAGAGGCGCCCCGGGATGCCGTGGACCCTGCCCTTTTCGGAGGTCAGCGCTTGCCCCAGAGGACCTTGAAGCGGGCATTGCGGCAGGTCTCGCCCCATTCCTTGAAGGTCTCCGCCATCACCGGCTCGTAAGGCAGGCCGCGATTGGCAACCAGCATCAGCCTTCCGCCGATCTTCAATGCCTTGGCCGCAGCCTTGATCATCGCAATGCCGAGCGCCGGATCGGCGGCCTGGGTCTCGTGGAACGGCGGGTTCATGACGATCAGGTCGTATTTGTCACGCGTTTCCTCGGAGGTGAGGTCCTGCCAATAGAAGCGCGTCGGGACGTTCGGCGCATTGGCCTTGAGGTTGGCGCGTGCGGCTTCCAGCGCGTGATAATCGGCCTCAAAGAGATCGATGCCCTTCAGGCCAGGGGATTTTTCCGCCAGCATCACCGACAGATAGCCCCAGCCGGCGCCGAAATCGGCGGCGTGACCCTTGAAATCCTCGGGAAGACGCGAGGCCAGCAGTTCCGAGCCAGCATCGATCCGCTCATGCGAGAACATGCCCGGCGCCGCGTCGAAACGACCTTCGACGCGAACCGGCTTCTTGGCAAACTTGACGATCACATCATCCGCATCTTCCGGACGGCCGAACCAGAAGGCGATGCCGTGATATTTCGGCAGGCCGTCGCCGCCCCAGCCGAGCTGGGCGACGCGCTTGCGCAGCGACTGGATGCCGTCTTCCTTGCCGCCGGCAACGACGATCAGACCGCCGATCTTGGTGCGCTTCAGCGCTTCGGCGATGCGGTCCTCGTTCTCGCCCTTGTGCTTGCCGCAGAGGATGAGCGCGGCATCATAGTCCTCGCCCTCGACGAACGGCGTCACCGGCGCCTTGGCGGCTTCCAGAGCCTTGTAGAGCGGCCTTGAGCCCTGCACGGCGGCGATCGACGCGGCAAAATCCGCCGGCAGCCGGTAACCCGCCTCGGCACCGAGAAACAGCACACGCTCGCCTTCGCCAGGCGCGGGAACAACGCCGGTCTCGAAGGGATGGAAAAGGGTTTTCAGCGCGTCGCGGCTCATGGTGAACGTCCTAGCGGGGATAAATAAGAAAGGGCGCGGAACGATCCGCTCCGCGCCCATGGCAGTTTCTCAAGCGCGCTGCTTATTCAGCAGCTTCGCCTTCGCCCTTGGCGAGTTCCTTGCCGGTCGCCTGATCGACAACCTTCATGGAGAGGCGAACCTTGCCGCGCTCGTCGAAGCCCATCAGCTTGACCCAGACCTTGTCGCCTTCCTTGACGACGTCGGAGGTCTTGGCAACTCGCTCGGAAGCGAGCTGCGAGATGTGCACGAGGCCGTCGCGCGGGCCGAAGAAGTTGACGAATGCGCCGAAGTCCGCGGTCTTGACGACCGTGCCTTCGTAGATCTGGCCAACTTCCGGTTCGGCGACGATCGAATGGATCCACTTGCGGGCGGCTTCGATTTCCTTAGCCGACGAAGACGCGATCTTGATCGTGCCGTCGTCTTCGATATTGACCTTGGCACCGGTCTTTTCGACGATTTCGCGGATGACCTTGCCGCCCGAACCGATGACTTCACGGATCTTGTCGACCGGGATGTTCATGACTTCGATGCGCGGTGCGAATTCGCCGAGCTGGCTGCGACCCTCGGTGATGGCATTGGCCATCTCGCCGAGGATGTACTTGCGGCCGCCCTGCGCCTGCTCAAGCGCGACCTTCATGATCTCTTCGGTGATACCGGCGATCTTGATGTCCATCTGCAGCGAGGTAATGCCGTCAGCGGTGCCGGCGACCTTGAAGTCCATGTCGCCGAGATGATCCTCGTCGCCAAGGATGTCGGAGAGAACGGCGAAGCGCTCACCTTCGAGGATCAGGCCCATGGCGATACCGGCAACGGGCTTCGCCAACGGAACGCCGGCATCCATCAGGGCCAGCGAGGTACCGCAAACGGTTGCCATCGAGGACGAGCCGTTCGACTCGGTGATTTCCGAGACGACGCGCAGCGTGTAGGGGAACTGCTCGACAGCCGGCAGCATCGGACGGATAGCGCGCCAGGCGAGCTTGCCGTGACCGATTTCGCGGCGGCCCGGGGAGCCCATGCGACCGGTCTCACCGACCGAATAGGGCGGGAAGTTGTAGTGCAGCATGAACTTTTCTTTGTACATGCCGGTCAGACTATCGACGTACTGCTCGTCTTCGCCGGTGCCGAGCGTGGCAACGACGATCGCCTGCGTTTCACCGCGGGTGAACAGGGCCGAGCCGTGGGTGCGCGGCAGGATGCCGACTTCCGAGACGATCGGGCGAACGGTCGACAGGTCGCGGCCGTCGATGCGGCTCTTGGTGTCGAGGATGTTCCAGCGGACGATCTTGGCCTGCAGGTGCTTGAAGACGGCACCGATGACTTCGGCCGTGTACTTCGGCTCAACGCCTTCCGGGAAGAAATGCGCCTTCACCTTGGCCTTGACGGCGTCAACGGCGGCGTAGCGCTCAGCCTTCTGGGTGTTCTTGTAGGCAACGCGCAGTTCGGCTTCGGCGAGCGAGAGCATTTCGGCTTCGAGTTCCGAATAGTCTTCCGGCTGGAAGTCGCGCGGCTCCTTGGCAGCCACTTCGGCGAGCTTGATGATCGCGTCGATGACCGGCTGGAAGCCCTTGTGGCCGAACATGACGGCGCCGAGCATGACGTCTTCGTTCAGTTCCTTGGCTTCCGATTCGACCATCAGGACGGCGTCACCGGTACCGGCGACGACGAGATCGAGGATCGATTCGTCCATCTCGTCGAGATGCGGGTTGAGCACGTATTCGCCGTTGATGTAGCCGACGCGGGCGCCGCCGACCGGACCCATGAAGGGAACGCCGGAAATCGTAAGCGCTGCGGAAGCGGCAACCATCGACAGGATGTCCGGATCATTTTCCAGGTCGTGCTGGACGACGGTGACGACAACCTGGGTGTCGTTCTTGTAACCTTCCGGGAAGAGCGGGCGGATCGGACGGTCGATCAGGCGGGAAACCAGCGTTTCCTTTTCCGACGGACGGCCTTCGCGCTTGAAGTAGCCACCCGGGATCTTGCCGGCGGCGTAGGTCTTTTCCTGGTAGTTGACGGTGAGCGGGAAGAAATCCTGGCCCGGCTTCGGCGCCTTGGCCGAAACGACGGTGGCGAGAACGACGGTCTCGCCGTAGGTGGCAAGCACGGCGCCGTCAGCCTGACGAGCGATCTTGCCGGTTTCGAGCTTGAGCGGGCGGCCTGCCCATTCAATTTCTACCGTGTGGGTATCGAACATGTTTTGTCCTTCGTGTGCGGCAAGTCCGCGCCGCTGCCTAACTGGCGCGGGCGGTCCGCAAAAATGACACATCACGGGCAAGACAACGGGAGGCTTCCAAAATCTGGCTGGCGGTCGTTCCGCTCCTGAAAGCCAATTGGCTTCGGGCGCTGGGAAAAACGAGCAAGCGCCGAAGCACCCTGCAATCCTGCCCCATGACAGGTCATCGGTTGGTTCCGCAGAGCCGGCCCATCCGGTCTGCTGGGGCGTCCGCTTCGGCAGAGCCAGCGTGGCTCGCCCGGAAGCGCAAAAGACGGGATCAATCCCGCAAAAAAGAACCGGCGGGCATCCTTCCTTCGAAGGGTCCCGCCGGCGTAAGGCTTAGCGGCGAATGCCGAGAGCGGTGATCAGCTTGGTATAGCGCGCTTCGTCCTTGCCCTTGACGTAGTCGAGAAGCGAACGGCGGCTGGAAACCATTGCCAGAAGGCCACGACGCGAGTGGTTGTCCTTCTTGTGACCCTTGAAGTGTTCGGTCAGGTTGTTGATCCGCTCGGTGAGGATGGCAACCTGGACTTCCGGAGAACCGGTATCGCCTTCAACAGTTGCGTATTCCTTGATGAGCGCAGCCTTGCGCTCTGCAGTGATCGACATCGTGTCATCCTTTCAATGTTTAGGATTTCGGGTCGCCAGCAGCCGGGATGTCGTCTAGCTGCGGCCATGAAGGCAAAAGTCCACTTGATCGGGGTCTGATGCTGGCGCTGCCTATAAACCATCCGGCATCAAAAAGAAAGGGGGCGGATAAGGCCCATCCGGAGCGCCTATTCCGGCGCTGTGCGCGGATGCATGGGCGCCGATTTCAGCTTCTCGTCGCGTCCCGAGCAATCGAGGAAACTGGCAAAGACCCAGCCCAGCGTCTCGCCATCCGCGGTCACCTGGACCCAGCGCTTGCTGCCTATTCGCGTTTCGGCGATCACATCGACGGAAAGCCCATTGTCGAGCGTCGACAGGATCTGTCCGTTGGGCTGTGCCCGGACATTGAGCGGCGTGCCCGTCGGATCGGCCACAACGCATTCGGCACCGAAGGCGGACACCATACCGGAGGCGAAAGCCCCAAGAACGGTGGCGGCGATGATGCTCTTGCGACGCATGTGTTCTCTTTCAACGGGACTCAGCTGTCCCGCAGGATAACCCAATCAGGATTGTGCCGACAGATTTGCATTCAACCGCTCCTGGGGCACAGTCACCCGCCATTCGATGCCGTCCGCATGCATGATCCGCTCCAGTTTTGCATCCAGCACCATGGCAAGCATACGCTCAAGCACGATGGTCCCGAAACCCCTGCGTGTGGCGGCGATACTATCCGCATCGATGTCTGCGCCCGCCTCTCTCCAGACGAGCAAAAATGCCCCGTCAGCGAGCGACCACGTCAGGTCGACGGTCCCCCTGCTGTTGCCCAGCGCACCATATTTCGTGGCGTTGGTGGCAAGCTCATGCAGCGCCATGCCCAGCGTCTGCGAAACCTGCGCGTCAAGCCGCACGGACGGCCCCGAAAGGCGAACGCGCTGCGGATCATCGGGAATGAACGGTTGCAGCTGGTTTTGCGCAAGTTCCTGGAAATCGACGCCCTGCGTGGCGTTGGCAATCATCAGATCTGTCGAGCGGGCGAGGCCAGCAATCCGCTTGCGGAACGCCTCGGCAAAATCCACCCGGCTTTCCCCCACGTTGAGGGATTGGTTGAGCATCGATTGAATGACCGTCAACTGGTTCTTGGACCGGTGCGCGACTTCCCGCATCAGGAAGCGGATTTCGTTTTCCGCCTTCCGGCGGGCCTGAGCCGCCTCTGCCAGCGCGGTCGATACCGTCTCGATCTCGGAAATCATATGCGTGCGCGGTGCGATCGGCCGTCCGGCACCGAGGAGATGCGCATCGCGTGCCAGTACCTTGACACCCTGCGTCAGCAGCCCGGCAATGGTAACCGACCCGGCGATCGCGATGCCGGCAAAGAGAATTCCACCCAGCGACAGCCAGAGATAGGACCAGAGCGCTGGCGCATCGACATCGGCGCTCTTCGCCCAGGCGATGACCTTCCAGCCGGTGAGGACGGAAAACTCGGTGACCGTCCTGTATGCCACGCCGTCATGCGTCGCCTCGCCGACGCCGACGCGCAACGACGGCACGATGCTCATGAAGAACGGCTTGCCGACCGCCACGGTGGGATCGGACGAGGCAATCACATTGTCGGCGCTGTCGACCAGGGCCGCGTTCCAGCCGGGCGACAGAACGTCCCTGCTGACCGCCTTCGACATGTTTTCGGCATTCTGTGTCAGCGTCAGCAGATAATCATTGTTGCCGAGCGGCGTGGTGACCGGCAGATAAACGTTGAACACCCATTTTCCCGCCGTCCTGCCAAAAAAGACGTTCGAAATGAGCGGGCCGCCGTTGCGGAACGCCAGGTCGATCGAAGTGGGATCGGACGCCTTGCCGAGCGCGCTGCCGAAGGGCGCCCGCGTGTTGAAAAGCTGATTGTGTGCGCGGTCGATGACCAGCAAATTGGATCCGGTACCGGCAAGGGCGGACGATGCCCGCTCATAGAGCTGGCCCAGATTTCTGGTGTCGATCGGCGTGGCGGTCGACAACACCTTGAGCGTGGTCAGCATGCTGTCGATCTCGCGCTCGACGACGCGGGTGACCGCACCCGTCGTTCCCTTGAGCAGCGCCGCAACCACACGTTCCTGCTCGTCTGTGCTGCGTTTCAGGATGATCATCGAGAAAACGAAGGAAGGAACGATGGCGACAAGCAGCAGCGCCGCCAGATAGAACGACAGCGGGCGCCTCAGCCGCGAGCGAAGGAACGCCAACCAGGGAGCGCCCTGCTCGCTCAGTTTGTCCAGTCTGCCGTTCAAGCTTTCCTCATCAGATCAGCCCCTCCGGACCGCGACGTGCCGCGAATCCCGACCACCGATCGGAACATGCGCCAGCGATCCCGGGAAGGCAACCCGATGGCTTGTGACGAAATCTAAGGGATTGCTGCTGAACTCAACCGGTGGCGAAGACGCGCTTTGGCCGGAATTCGCCCTCGCCGATCTCGCCGATGGCGACCAGCTTGCCGCGCGAGGTCGCGTAGGCTTCCGGCTCCGCCATCGGCGCATCGCGCCCGCGCAGGATGATCGGATTGCCCATTTTCAGGCGGTGCGCCTGATCCTCGGTGATGGCGATATGCGGCAGGTTGGACAGCGCCTCGCCGGTATCGATCAGGAAGGCATCTAGCGCTTCAAGCCGCTCGTCCTCGTTCTCGATCTTTTCCAGCGCCACCAGTTCGGCAAGCGGTACCATCGCCTCTTCTGCAAAGGGGGCGACGAAGCTGCGGCGCAGCGACGCGATATGGCCGAAACAGCCGAGATCGCGACCGAAATCGCGCGCCAGCGACCGGACATAGGTCCCCTTGCCGCATTCGATCTCGAAATGCGCGAGATTCGGCGTGCAGCCGAGCAGCGACAGGCGGAAGACTTCCACTTCGCGGGCCGGGATGTCGACGGTTTCGCCTTCACGGGCCAGATCATAGGCGCGGTTGCCGTCGATCTTGATGGCAGAGAACTGCGGCGGCACCTGGCTGATGACGCCGGTATATTTCGGCAGCAGCGCGCGGATGTCTTCTTCGGAAGGGCGAGCGTCGGACGACTGGACCACCTCGCCCTCCAGATCGTCGGTCGAACGCTCTTCACCCCAGGCAACGGCGAATTCATAGATCTTGCGGCCGTCCATGACATAGGGAACCGTCTTGGTCGCATCACCCAGCGCGATCGGCAGCATGCCGGAGGCAAGCGGATCGAGCGTGCCGGCATGGCCCGCCTTCTGCGCCTTGAACAGCCACTTGATCTTGGACACGGACTCCGTCGAGCCGAAATCCAGCGGCTTGTCGAGGATCAGCCAGCCGGAAACCGGGCGGCCCTTGGGTTTGCGAGGTTTTGACATTCTCTATGCTCTTTTTTTGCGAAACGTCGCGGCTGCCTTTGCAACGCTGCCGTCCGGCATCTTCTGGCTGTTGCCCTTTGCGAATCCCAAGGCGTAGAGCCGCCTTGCGATCAGGTATCCCGCCGCGATCGTGCCGCCATTGTCGACCCGGTAATCCTCGCCGAGGTCTTCGACGATCAAAGGCTCGATGGCGCCGAGCGGCGGCTTGCCCGCGGCCGCGGCATCGAGCAGCAGCTTCTCATTATAGGGCGAATAGACGATAGCCTCGAGCGCCTTCATCTCGGGATCGCCATGGGCGATCTCCTTGCCCCTGCGGAAAGGCAGGCCCGAAGCGACCATCATTTCCACCAGGCGAACGGCCTCGGCATTGTCGAACCGGGCAAGGCCGTTGCGGTAGAATGTCTGGCGCTGGTCGAAGGTCCATCCGTTCAGCTCATCCAGAGTGATATGCTTTGCCATCACTCTTCGCCGTCTTCGTCCTTCAGATCGCGCACCACTTCCGGCGATTTGAGCAGCTCGTCGATCTTCTTGTAGTTGTCGAAGCTGGTATCGTCGCGGAAGCGAACCTCCGGCATGTATTTCATCTGCCTCAGATGCGGCGTCAGGCGGCCGCGGATATATTTGGCATTGCGGTTCAGCGCCTCGATGGTCGCCGCGTGATCGGCAATACCGAGCGGCGTCACGAAGGCGGTGGCGATCTTGAGATCCGGCGACATGCGCACTTCGGAAATCGAGATCACCGTCTTCTCGATCAGAGGATCGCGCACCTCGCCACGCTGCAACACCTGGGTCAGGGCTGCGCGAACCTGTTCGCCGACCCTCAGCATGCGCTGCGAGGGGGCAGAGGATGTAGCTTTACTCATGGTTTTTCCGCTGTCTGGCGTTGCATGGAACGCGACCAAGGCGGTCCAATGCTACTTTCGGGCCAAAAGGTCAAGGCTTGACGGACATTCCCGGGCAACAGAGGCCGCCAAATCGGCTCGAAACCCTCTTGAATGCCAAGGCGCGGCATGGTCAATCTGGTTGAAACGACAGGAAAAGCGGAGACGACATGCGGGTTCTGGTGGTGGAAAACATGATCCATTCCGACCTTGGACAGGTGGGCGTGGCGCTTGGCGAAGCGGGAGCAGAGATCGATCTTAGGCGGCCTTTCACCGGCGAGGCGCTGCCAACCGATATTCATGCACATGACGCACTGGTGGTGCTCGGCGGCGAGCAGAGCGCTGTCGACGACCACATCCACCCCTACCTGCCTACGCTTGCCCGCCTGATGCGCGCCTTTGCCGATGCCGACAAGGCCGTGCTCGGCATCTGCCTCGGCAGCCAGCTTCTCGCACGGGCACACGGGGCGGAGAACCTCCTCGGCCAGACCCGCGAATTCGGCTGGCACGACGTCGCGCTGACAGCGGCGGGAGAAAGCGATCCGGTGTTGAGCGCGGCCGGCGCCTCGTTTCCGATCTTCGAATGGCACGCCGATACCTTCACCCTGCCGGAGGGCGCCGTTCGCCTTGCCACCAATCCGGCCGTTGCCAACCAGGCCTTCCGTATCGGCCGCGCCGCCTATGGCATGCAGTTTCACTTCGAGGCGGGAACACGCGTCGTCGAGGACTGGAACCGGATTTTCGAGGACCAGATCAAGGGGATCGATCCGCATTGGCTGGAGCGCTATCCGGAGCATGCCGCGCGGCATGCCGAACAGGCCGATGCGGCAGGTCTCACGCTGGCGCGGGCCTGGGTCCGGACGATCAAAAGCGTCGAAGCAGACGGCAGCGAGGCGCGGAAACTGGCGGCTGCATCCGCATAGGCCAAGCTGCCGGTTTGACATTGCCGTTCGGCTCCCCATTTTCCAATAGTGGCCGACAAATCAATGAACTTGTCTTGCCGCGCAAGCGGTGTAGAACGGGTGGAGACCATGCATCCGGGCAGCCGCATGGACGGAGAATTCGGAGTGGTAAATGGGCATGTTTGTTAAGAAACTCAGTGGGATGACAAAGAGACTCCGGGTCCCGCGACAGACGATCCCGACCGTTCTTCCGCCTGCCCTGCTGGCATCGGCGCTCCTTCTTTCCGCTTCGCTCTTTTCCGCGCAGCCGGCCATGGCGTCCGACTGTGGCAGCATGCCGGTGCCGGGGCTGGATTGGAGCGAATGCACGAAGAAAAGCCTAATGCTGCCATCGAGCGAACTGGAGGGCGCCAATCTTTTCGGCACCGATTTTTCGCTGACCGATCTCAGCGGCTCGAACCTGACAGCGGCGAACCTGGAGAAGGCCAATCTGGTGCGTGCGTGGCTGGCCGGCGCAAGGGCGGAAAAAGCGAATTTCGCCCGGGTCGAAGCCTACCGGTCGAGCTTCGTCAACATTGTCGCCAACGGCGCTTCCTTTGCCAGCGCCGAACTGCAGCGGGCCGATTTCAGCGGAGCCCAGCTGACCGGCGCCGATTTCGAGAAAGCTGAACTCGGCCGGGCGCACTTCAAGGGCGCGGTGCTGACCGGCACGCGCTTTTCGCTGGCCAATCTGTCCCGCGCCGATCTCACGGGCGCAACATTCGACGGCCCGCTCGTCTTCGATCAGGCCTTCCTTTACCTGACCCGGATCGAAGGGCTCGATCTTTCCGCCGCCACGGGCCTTGAACAGGCGCAGGTCGACCTTGCCTGCGGCGACGACAAGACCAAGCTGCCGACGGGGCTGACCACGCCCTCCAGCTGGCCCTGCGGCTCCGACTGAAACCAGCGTCCAAGCCTCTGCGATGTTTTCTCCCAGCCGCGGGAGCCAAGACAATGATGGGTTTGACGACTGCAGTTGCTCCGCTAGATTGATCCAAAAATGCGGAGGACCCCATCATGAAAATTCAGAATTTCCCCCTGGAGGGAGGCTGCCGTTGCGGCCAGGTGCGACTGAAGATCAGCGCGCCGCCGCTTCTCACCATGGCCTGCCACTGCACCGGCTGCCAGAGAATGTCGTCCAGCGCCTATTCGCTGAGCGCTGCCATTCCGGCCGAGGGCTTCGAGGTAACGAAGGGCGAACCGGTGATCGGCGGCCTGCACGGCGCCACCCGCCACTATTTCTGCCCGCACTGCATGAGCTGGATGTTCACCCGCCCCGAAGGCATGGACTGGTTCGTCAACCTGCGCCCGACCATGCTGGACGACGCCAGCTGGTTCTCGCCCTTCATCGAGACCTTCACCAGCGAGAAACTGCCCTTCGCCGCGACGGGCGCGACGCACAGCTATGAGACCTTTCCGCCAATGGAGGCTTATGAAGGGCTGGTGAAGGAATTTGCGGAAAAGCAAGCAGCGGCTTGAGCGAGATCAAGACGGATATGACGGCAGTCGATAAGGTGCCATCCAGCCTCTGGAGATCATCTTGACCGCACCCGCCTTTATTGCCGCCGTATTCCTTCTGCTTCTCACCCCCGGCCCGACCAACACGTTGCTGGCTGTCGCCGGCGGCTCTGCCGGCTTCCGGCGATCGCTGCACCTCATCGCGGCAGAGGCCGCCGGTTATCTGCTGACGATCGTGCCGCTTGCGACCTTCGCCGGACCCTATCTCGCCGCCCATCCGATTGCCGCCTCGGCCATCAAGCTCTGTTCTGCGATCTGGGTGCTGTTGCTTGCCGCCAGGCTCTGGACGATCGCGCCCGCCGGGATGGAGGCACCGCTCGTCACCTTCCGGCAGGTTTTCATCACCACCGTGCTCAACCCGAAGGCTCTGATCTTCGGTCTCGTTCTCTTGCCGCATGGCAGCCTTCAGGCCATGCTGCCATGGCTTGGACTGTTTCTGATGATCGTCCTGACGGTCGCCTGTCTCTGGCTCAGTTCCGGCGCGGCCGTGATCGGCCGGGCCAATGGCGAATTCCCGCTGCTCCTGCGCCGGATCGCGGCAAGCCTGCTCCTGTGCTTCTCGGCCGGGCTGGCGGGGAGTTCACTGGGACTGATTTGACGTCTTTGAAGGGTGCGCCGCCTCGCCCAACGGAGAGGCGGCAATCGCCATTCAAGCGCTGGCGGTCTCGTCTTCCACCGGCGCGTCCGGGGCGTTCTTCTTGACGGATTCGATGCAATTCTTGGCGCTTGCCTTGGACGCATAGGTCTCAGAGCGGACCATCGTCTCGCCATTGGACGCCTTGAAACGGACGAAATGCTCGCCGTCCTTGCTTGCGACGATCTCGAAACGATAACCGGATCCGGTTTCGTCCTTGCTGACATCGACCGTCGCCGCACCCGGCGCGTTCTTCTTGATCGATTCGATGCAGTTCTTCGCGCTCGCCTTGGACGCGTAGCTCTCCGACCAGACCATCACTTCCGCATTGTACAGGAACTGGATGCGGAACTGGTCGTTAGCGGCCTTCAGAATCTTGAACTTGTGCATTTCGAATATCCCTCGTGGCTCCAGCGGGGCCTCCTCCGGCCTTACGCACATCAAGGTGTAATGGAGAGATATCGAGAGTTCAAGTTGCGTATGGCGGCGCGTGAAAAGCCATTGATCTTTCACCGCACACGCCCTCAACAAGATATCAAAAACCTTGAAAGAGAAAATCCGTTGCGGCGGTGATGGCGTCTGCCTTACCGGTCAAGTCAATAAGGTCCGGTCCCAGTTCGCTTACAGTCACAACGCCGATAAACTGCGTCGCCATCGTATAGGACCGTCCGCTGATCTCGAACTCGGGATTGAGCCGCGCAATCACCGGGGAAAGCTCTCCTTTTGGAATTAGCGGAATGACGGCGCATGTCTGAAGACTGGACAGAAGATCGGACTGCACGGCGATAACCAGAGCGCCATTCTGTTTCAGACGATAGACATGAAACCTTGCCATCAGAACTGGCGATAATCCGCCAAGGGCAGGCCGTGCTCCTCAACATATTTATTGGATGCGGCGATCGGCTCGGCATTCTCGATCCGCCAGAGGCGCTCGCGCTCGCTTTTGACTGCGCGCTCGATACCTTCCTCCGCCGCACGCGACAGATTGATGTTGAGATCGCGCGCCTGCGAAACGAGGTTACTATCAAGAGAAAGATTGGCTGGCCTGCGGAGAGGCTGGGGCATGGTTATCTCCATCGTACATGCGCTTAATGTATGCGCATGTACGATGGAAGAAAAGGCGTCTACTCGTCGCCCATCTTCAGCGCCGCGATGAACGCTTCCTGCGGGATTTCCACCTTGCCGAACTGGCGCATGCGCTTCTTGCCGGCCTTCTGCTTGTCGAGCAGCTTGCGCTTGCGGGTGGCGTCGCCGCCGTAGCACTTGGCGGTGACGTCCTTGCGCAGCGCCGAGATGGTTTCGCGGGCAATCACGTTGCCGCCGATGGCGGCCTGGATCGGGATCTTGAACATGTGCTTCGGGATAAGCTCCTTGAGCTTCTCGCACATGTCGCGGCCGCGCTTTTCGGCGGCCATGCGGTGCACCATCATCGACAGCGCATCGACCGGCTCGCCGTTGACGAGGATCGACATCTTCACCAGATGGCCTTCCTGATGGCTGGTGATCTGGTAGTCGAAGGAGGCATAGCCCTTGGAGATCGACTTCAGCCGGTCGTAGAAATCGAAGACGACTTCGTTGAGCGGCAGGTCATAGGTCAGCATCGCGCGGGTGCCGACATAGGTGAGTTCCACCTGGATGCCGCGCCGGTCCTGGCAGAGCTTGAGGATGCCGCCGAGATAATCGTCGGGCGTCAGGATGGTCGCGCGGATCCAGGGCTCGTGGATTTCCTTGATCTTGACGACATCCGGCATATCGGCCGGATTGTGCAGTTCGCGCTCGCTGCCGTCGGTCATGTAGAGCTTGTAGACAACCGAAGGCGCCGTTGCGATCAGGTCGAGATCGAATTCGCGCTCGAGGCGTTCCTGGATGATTTCCAGATGCAGCAGGCCGAGGAAGCCGCAGCGGAAGCCGAAGCCGAGTGCCGCCGAGCTTTCCATTTCGAAGGAGAAGGAAGCGTCGTTGAGGCGCAGCTTGCCCATGGCGGCGCGCAGGTCCTCGAAATCGGCGGCATCGACCGGGAAGAGACCGCAGAAAACCACCGGCTGGGCCGGCTTGAAGCCCGGCAGCATGTGGGCCGTCGGGCGCTTGTCCTCGGTAATCGTATCGCCGACGCGGGTATCGGCAACTTCCTTGATGCTGGCCGTGATGAAGCCAATCTCGCCGGGACCGAGCGCATCGACGGTGAGCATCTTCGGCGTGATGACGCCGACGCGCTCGACCTGATACTTGGCGTCCGTGCCCATCATGCGGACCGTCTGGCCCCTCTTGAGCACGCCATCGAGAATGCGCACGAGAACGATGACGCCGAGATAGGTATCGTACCAGCTATCGACGAGCAGCGCCTTCAGCGGCGCTTCTTCGCCGCCCTCGCTCTTTGGCGCCGGCAACTGATGAACGATCGCTTCGAGGACGTCGGGAATGCCGAGGCCGGTCTTGGCCGAAATCAGCACCGCCTGAGAGGCGTCGATGCCGATGACTTCCTCGATCTGCTCGCGGATACGGTCGGGTTCTGCGGCCGGCAGGTCGATCTTGTTGAGGACAGTGACGATCTCGTGGTTGTTGTCGATCGCCTGATAGACGTTGGCGAGCGTCTGGGCTTCGACGCCCTGGGACGCATCCACCACCAGCAGCGAACCTTCGCAGGCCGACAGCGAGCGCGAGACTTCATAGGCGAAGTCGACATGGCCGGGCGTGTCGATCAGGTTGAGGACGTAGGTCTCGCCGTTGTCGGCGACGTAATGCAGGCGCACGGTCTGCGCCTTGATCGTGATGCCGCGCTCTTTCTCGATGTCCATGTTGTCGAGAACCTGTTCGGACATCTCGCGCGCGGCAAGGCCGCCGGTCGACTGGATCAGCCGGTCAGCCAGCGTCGACTTGCCGTGGTCGATATGGGCGACGATCGAGAAATTGCGGATGTGCGAGAGGGGTGTGCGGGTCGAATTTGTGCTCATGCGCCCGCATACAATGGAACCTCCAAAACTGCAAAGAATTTTACCGATCGCGGCCGGCCAAATGCAACGAACGCCGGTTATCTGCCGCAAGGTTGCTGCAAAAGTCGAAGCGCGCGATCAATCAGGTGCCGGGCGTCAGAAGATCAGGAAATCGTCAGCCGTCAGTTTGAGGTGGCTGTCGAGCTGCGCAATCTGGATCGCCGCACCCTTGCCCGCGCCGTCGGCGTCGTAGAAAAGTTTGCCGGTCCGGCTGTCGTAGATGATCCGATCGCCGGCATCCGCCGCCTTCGTGCCGATGACGAAGGCCGAGGCTTTCAGCGCGCCGGCTGGCAGCCTGGAAAAGATGTCGTGATCCAAGAGAAGCCGATCATCGGCAACGCTGAAATCGGCCACCGTATCGATATTGCCAGCGGCGAACTTGGTGTCGAAGACGAATTGATCCTTGCCGCTGCCGCCGGCGAGGATGTCTTTTCCCGCTCCGCCATAGAGCTTGTCATTCCCGGCTCCGCCGGAAATCGTGTCGTTACCTTCACGCCCGGCAATTTTATCGTCGCCGCCCAGACCGCCGATCTTGTCGGCGAGCTTTGAGCCGCGCAGGGTGTCCGCCTGCGCGGTGGGCCGGATATGGGCCGGGTCGCCATCATAGGTGCCGACCAGCCTGTCGAGATCGCGTTCGGGGGCGGCAAACGGAATGAACCCGTCTGCCAACACCATCTTGTTGAACGCGTCGATGCGCCCGCTGCCACTGATGTAATCCACCACAAAGACCGGTATGCCCTTGTCGACAAAGTCGCGCTTCAGGACTGCGATCGTCTCTTCGTCCGGCTTCAGCGGATTGTTCTCGTCCTTGTCGCCGCGATAATAGAGATCTTCGACCGCGATGCCGCCGATGACATCGAGATAGGCCTGCTTGCGGGCGGTGTCGGTACCCAGGTCATTGAGGATCCAGGCGCCGTTCTGGGGGATGACGAAAAAGTCCGGATTGGTTTCGCGGGCATGTTCCGTCGTGGCGACCACGAAATCGACCATGCGCTGTGCGGCCTGTTTCTGGTTGACCGGATCACCGGCGTGGCGATCGCCCTTGGAGACTTCGGCGCCCCAGAAATAATAGGCGTCGATGATGTCGAGGTAGGCCGCATCGAACCCGGCCTTGACGATGGCGTCGAGATCGCCGGTCTTCTGGTCGTTGAACATGGTGTTCTGCCAGTCCGGATCCCAGTACCGCACCTTGCGCGATTCCGGCCAATCGGGATTGACAGGCCCGAGCCAGTCGGGTGCCTCGTCGGTCAGTTTGCCGGTGGCTTTGCCCGTGGTGGTCCAGTCCTTGTCCCAGTAGTCGCGGAAATCGGACGCCTCGCCGATGGAGATATAGGAGACGACCACGGATCGCCCGCCCATGCCGTCCTTCATGCGGGTCACTTCATCTGCGGTGAAACGCCCGCTGTTGGTGCCATCGCGAGAGGAATCGATCACGAGCAGATCATGGGTGGCGGAGATAAGCAGGTCGACGTTTTGCGGGTCGCCGCCCAGCCCCTGCAACTGATAGCCCCAGTTATCGACATTGACCACGCCGGTAGATGTCTTGAACTTGAGCATGATGCGGTCCCGGTTTCCTGTTCCCAGCGGAATGAATAGGTGATTTTCGGCGGATGTGGATAGTGAGATATGCAAATAGCATCAACGATGTCTTTCACATTCCGCGGCCGTGATGCAGTTGACTCCACTATAAGATCATTTAATTCTCTCATCATGGAATCAACATCAGACACATTCGAAATCGACATCGGCGAGCGGATGAAAACGCTGCGCCTTCAGCTATCCCTGACGCTCGACGAGCTCGCCGGCCGCTCAGGTGTCAGTCGGGCGATGATCTCGCGCATCGAGCGCGGCGAGGCGAGCCCCACCGCACAGCTGCTTGCCCGGCTTTGCAGTGCGCTTGAGACGACGCTTTCGCGCTTCTTTGCCGGCGAACAGCCGCAAGGAAAGCCGCTTCTGCGGCGCGCCGAGCAGCGCGTCTGGCGTGATCCGGACACGGGGTATCTGCGCCGCTCGGTTTCGCCGGATGGCACCGGCTCGCCCGTCGATATCGTCGAGGTCGAGTTTCCGCCGGGCGCCCGCGTGGTGTTCGAGCAGCAGCAGCTCGATGCCGGCTTGACCCAGCATCTGTGGCTTTTCGAGGGAAAGCTCACCATGACCGCCGGTGAGGAAACCCATGTGCTTACGGCGGGCGATTGCCTGTTCATGCGGCTTGCCGAAGCCCACATCTTTCACAATCCGCATGACGCGCCGGCCCGCTACGCCGTCATTCTCAACCGCAGCAAAGTCTAGTCCCATGCCCCAGATCACCATCCGCACCCTTGCCCCTTCCGAAATCGCTGCTGCGCTGCCGGCGCTGGCCGAGGTCCTCTCGGACTGCGTCGAGGGCGGCGCGTCCGTCGGCTTCCTCTCGCCGTACACGCCCGTGGACGCCATGCCCTATTGGGAAGGTGTGGGTCGCGCCGTGAGCGACAGAAATGCGCTCCTGATCGTGGCGGAGAAGGACGGCGAGATCCTCGGCACCGTACAGCTCGGCATCGGCATGATGCCGAACCAGCCGCATCGTGCCGACCTGAAGAAGCTGCTCGTGCACCGCAAGGCGCGCGGCCTTGGGCTTTCGCGATTGCTGATGGAGGCCGCCGAAAGCGAGGCGGCGAACCACGGACGGCATGTGCTCGTGCTCGACACGGCAACCGGAAGCCCGGCCGAAGCGATCTATGAAAAATTCGGCTGGCAGCGCGTTGGTGTCATTCCGCAATATGCGCTGATGCCCGATGGCAGCTTTTGCGGATCGACCTTTTTCTACAAGTCGTTAGCCAGCATTTGACTCGGCACCTTGAAGGCGAAACTTCTGGCCTATTCCACCTGCCATTGTCCCCAAAAATGGTGTCGAAAAATCTGCGCCGCTGGCCCAAGCCGGCCGTTCCGCGGTTCTTATATTCGTGCTAGCTGAATCTTGGCCGCACGGCCGACAATTCAGAGGGGATCCATGAAAACCATTCGTCAACGCGCGGGTCTTGCCGCGCTTTCCGTACTCGCGCTTTTGGGCGGCGTCTCCGCCGCCTCTGCGGCCGACGTAACCTTCCAGATGATGAACAGCCATCCGAACGCCGTCGAAGTCGAGCTTTACAGCCAGGACCGCGATTATGTCTGGCCGGGCAACAATCAGGTCTATCTGCTGGACGACGGCGAAACCAAGCAGATCCCGCTCGCTTGCGACCAAGGCGAGAAGATCTGCTACGGCGCCTGGGTTTCCGGCGACAAGACGACCTACTGGGGCACCGGCCCTGAAAATGCCGAGACCTGCACCGATTGCTGCTACACGTGCCAGGGCGGCAGCACGGAAGAGATCAACCTGACGGAATAGCAACCAAGGACGCGGGAGCGCTGCCAGCGGCTTCCCGCGCCTTATACCAACCTGCACTGACCGCATCAGGCCCACGAAATCGGTCAATATCAGCGCAGGTTGGTACTACACAACTCGATTTGGCTGCTTGATCCTTAAATGGACCCCTGCTCTTCATCTTCCTGCCGCAATCAGTAGTATGTAACAGAACAGCACCATTGGGGACCCCTGATTCCATGATCAAGAAATTCGCCGTACTGGCCATCGCCGCCGTCTATCTTTCCGGTTGCACCACCACCGACCCGTATACGGGCCAACAGAAGGTGTCGAACACCGCCGGCGGCGCGCTGATCGGCGCGGGCCTCGGCGCCGCGACCGGCCTTCTGGTCGGCGGTAGTGCCGCTGGCCGCCGCGACGCGGCCCTGGTCGGCGCCGGTATCGGCGCGCTCGGCGGCGGCCTGATCGGCAACTACATGGACAGCCAGGAATCCGAACTGCGCGCCCAGTTGCAGGGCACCGGCGTTTCCGTGACCCGCGCCGGCGACCGCATCATCCTCAACATGCCCTCGAACATCACCTTTGCCACCGACCAGGATCAGGTGAACCCCGGCTTCTATTCGACGCTGGACTCGGTGGCGATCGTGTTGCGCAAGTTCAACAAGACGCTGATCGATGTGGACGGCCATACGGATTCGACCGGTAGCGCCAGCCACAACCAGGGCCTTTCCGAGCGCCGTGCCATTTCGGTCGCCAACTATCTCGGCTCGCGCGGCGTCGACCAGCGCCGCATGTCGGCCGTGGGCTATGGCCCTGACCGGCCGGTCGCCTCGAATGCGAGCGAAGCGGGGCGGGCGCAGAACCGCCGCGTCGAAATCTCGATCGCGCCGATCAAGGAAAGCTGATCCGGCTTATGAATTGCAAACAGCCGGTCACCGCGAGGTGGCCGGCTTTTTTTGTGCTTGCGGTCAGTTCGGCGATGCACCGCACCAAAATAGGCTCGCGCGTGCGAGAGAAAGCCCATTCCCCACCATTGACGCACGGAGCAGTCCAAACTTAAACTCGGCTATTGCGAACGTGAGCAGATACAAATGCGCGTTAACGCCGGAGCACTCGCACAGGCCCTCGATCACGTCCAGGCTGCGGTTTTCGAGCCGTCGCGGTGGCTGCACACCGTGGAGGCCATCAGCATTGCAACGGGCGCAGTCGGCGCCAATATCATGGAACCGACCGGTCGCGGCGCCTTTGGCGCGGCATTGTGCACCGAAAGTCTCGGCGATCTTCTCGATGGCTATATTCGGGAAGAATGGAACACGAGGGATTTTCGTGCTCAGCTGTTGCCGCAGCTTCACCAGTCGGGCGTCGTGCTGGAAAGAAACTTCATCTCCAGGCAGCAGTTCGATCAGCACGAATACTATCAATTCCTGAGAAAGTACGGAATCGGCGATTCCGTACTCATGAATATCTCCTCAGGCACGGACGAGCTCTATTTCGTCCTGCAAAACAAGGCGACGGAAGCGTCTCCGCCTTCGGAAGACACACCGCATTTCCACGCCATTCGAACCCGGCTGCTTACGGCCATGCAACTCGCCAAACATATCGACGCCAGCAAGGTGATGGGTATGGCGGCCGCTTTCGAGACATCCAACATCGCCTGTATCTTCTTCAACCGGAAAGGTCTCGTCACACTGACCAATCGGAAAGCGGACGCCCTCTTTACAGGAGGATTGCGCATTTCGCGAGGCGTGGTGCGGACCTGCTTTGCCAGCGAAACCGCCCGCTTCAACCGCGAACTCAAAATCGCGATCCAGCCAAACGGACACGCCGCGGAAACCCTTTCTGCGGTGCGTCTCTCACGTCCCGGCAAGCGGCCGCTGATCGTTCGTTTCGAACGGTTCGGGTCCAATCTTGCCGACGTGTTTTCCCATTCCTGCGCCGTCGCCCTGATCGAGGATCCGGACGAGGACATTCGGCTGAAGCCGGAAACGCTGATGGCGCTGTTCGACCTGACCCCCGCCGAGGCCAGGATATCGCTTCTCGTCGCCAGCGGATTGAGCGCCGTCGATATCGCCGCCCGGCACGCGACCGGCTACGAAACGGTCAGAAGCCATATCCGCGCGATATTCCAGAAAACCGGAACCAGCCGGCAATCCGAACTCAGCGCCCTGTTCGGGAAAATTCGCCTCTAAGCAGACTTTCGTTGGCAAGCCAACGAATCATCTGCTTAGCTGTCCTTGCTTTGTCGCAGGTTTTAATCGGAAAACCGTGGGACACTTTTCCGAAACCTGCTTAGTCCGTCACGACAGGCGGATAGGCATGCGTCTCGCCATGGAAATCCGCGACCGTATAACAACCGCCGCCATTGTCCGCGATCGTCGAGGCACTGATGACCGTCTTGCCATGGCCGCCGGGGATATCGAGGATATAGGCCGGCTGGCAGAGCCCGGAGACGCGGCCGCGCAGCGATGCGACCAGTGCCTGCCCCTCCTCGATCGTCAGGCGGAAATGGCTGGTGCCGGGCGCGAGATCGGGATGGTGCAGATAATAGGGCTTGATCCGGTTTTCGACGAAGGCCCGCATCAGCGCGGCAAGCGTGTCGGGATCGTCGTTGACGCCCTTCAGGAGCACCGACTGGCTGACCATGACGATGCCGGAATCGACCAGCCGGGCGCAGGCGGCACGGGCATCCATCGTCAGTTCGCGCGGGTGGTTGGCATGCAGGGCGAGATAGGTGGTCTTGCCGCTGGCTTTCAGGGCGGCGATCAGCGCCGCATCGACGCGCTCCGGCTCGACGACCGGCACGCGGGTATGGAAGCGGACGATCTTCACGTGATCGATCGCAGCCAGCCGTTCCATGATCGATGCCAGCCGGCGCGGCGACAGCACCAGCGGATCGCCGCCGGTGAGGATCACTTCCCAGATTTCCGGATGATCGGTGATATAGGCGAAGGCCCTGTCCATCGCCTGCGATGCAAGTGTGCCGAGCCCCTGCGGCCCGACCATTTCGCGGCGGAAACAGAAGCGGCAATAGACCGGGCAGACATGCACCGCCTTCAGGAGCACGCGGTCCGGATAGCGATGGACGATGCCCTCGACAGGACTGTGCGCTGTATCACCGATCGGATCATCGCGCTCTTCCGGCAGGCGGACGAGCTCGGCCGCGTCGGGAATGAACTGACGGGCGATCGGATCGTTCGGGTCGCCGGGATCGATCAGCGCCGCCATGGCGGGCGTGACGGCGATTGCGTAGCGCGCGGCAACGTCCGACAGTTGCGCGTGCCGGGTGTTGGCGATCAGGCCGGCCGCTTCGAGATCATCGATCGTTTTCAAAGCGCGGATGGCGGTCACGGCCGGCCTCCTTTTTGGTCGCTGGTTTCGGCCACCGGCGCCCAGACGACCTGATCGATCCGCGCTGCCCCCGTCGCCAGCATCACCAGCCGGTCGAAGCCGAGCGCGCTGCCGCTTGCCTCCGGCATGATGTCCAGCGCGTCAAGGAAATCCTCGTCCAGCGGATAGGCCTCGCCATAGACCCGCATCTTCTCGGCCATCTCCATGGTGAAGCGGCGGCGCTGCTCGGCGGCGTCCGTCAATTCGCCGAAGGCATTGGCGAGCTCGACGCCGCAGGCGTAAAGCTCGAACCGTTCCGCCACGCGCGCGTCATGCGGCGTTGGCCGCGCAAGAGCGGCTTCGGCGACGGGATATTCGTAGAGAATCGTCGCGCGGCCGAAACCGAGATTGGGCTCGACCTGGTCGACGATCACCCGGCTGAAGAGATCCGCCCAGGTATCGTCATGCGCGACGCGCAGACCAGCGCGGCGGAGACTTTCGGCCAAACGCTCCCGGTCGGTTTCGCCACTGCGATCGATAGAGGCGATGAGATCGATGCCGGCGAAACGCCCGAAGGCTTCGGCGACGGTGATCCGCTCCGGTTCCAGATAAGGATCGGCCTTGGCGCCGCGATAGGTCAACTGCTTCGCCTGGACGGTCTCGGCGGCAAGGCTAAGGATATCGGCGCAATCGCGCATCAGCACCTCGTAGCTCTCGGCGGCGCGATACCATTCGAGCATGGTGAATTCCGGATGGTGCAGCGGCCCGCGCTCGCGATTGCGATAGACATGGGCGAAGCAGGCGATGCGTTGCTCGCCGGCGGCCAAAAGTTTCTTGCAGGCGAATTCCGGCGAGGTGTGGAGATAGAGCGGCACCCGGCTGCCGTCGTGATTGATAGCCTGCGTTGCAAAGGCATGCAGATGCGCCTCGTTGCCCGGCGACACCTGCAGCGTCGCGGTATCCACTTCGATGAAATCCCGACCGCCGAAGAAGGCGCGCAGAGCAGCCTGAATCCGGTTGCGGCCGAGGAGGAAACCTCGGCGATCGGCATGGACATCGGGCGTCCACCAGGGGGAGGCAGCGGGCATGAAGATCCTGTATCCAGATTTCTCGAGCAGTCGATGTTTCGCGCAATTCCGCGGTTTCTTCGGGCGACCCCTGCCGTCGCACTGGCAATTTGCACAAATATAGGATAGGTGCGGCCCGAAAACGCATTCTGGCGTCTTTGACGCGCATATTTCGTGCGCTCCTCTACGACGCATCAAGCTCAGTTACAAGGAAGACTTATGGTCAAGGTAATCGCCTCTTCAGTCCGCAAGGGCAATGTTCTCGAAGTGGACGGCAAGCTTTACGCCGTTCTGACCGCCCAGAACTTTCATCCTGGCAAGGGAACGCCGGTCACCCAGGTCGATATGCGCCGCATCTCCGATGGCGTGAAGGTTTCCGAGCGCTGGCGCACGACCGAGCAGGTGGAGCGCGCCTTCGTCGAAGACCGCGAGCACACGTTCCTCTATGAAGACGGCGAAGGCTTCCACTTCATGAACCCGGAAACCTACGATCAGGTTGCCGTTACGCCCGACGTCATCGGCGACGACAAGGCCTACCTGCAGGAAGGCATGGTCGTGCAGCTGAAGATGTTCGAAGGCGTTGCCCTGGCAATCGAACTGCCGACCCGCATGACGCTGGAAATCGTCGAGACCGAGCCGGTCGTCAAGGGCCAGACGGCATCCTCGTCCTACAAGCCGGCGATCCTGTCGAATGGCGTTCGCACCATGGTCCCGCCGCATATCGGCGTCGGCACCCGCGTCGTCATCCTGACGGAAGACGCGTCTTACGTCGAGCGCGCCAAGGACTGAGCTTTTTTACGACAGGCATAGAAACGGGCGCGGCCTCGTACCGCGCCCGTTTCCGTTTCCGCCGCAAGCTTTCAGTGTTTCAGTTCCGGATAGGCCTCGGAAACTTCGCCGAGGTCGCTCAGCGTGTCGTCATAGCCTTCGAGCGTCACGCACACGCTGCAATGAACATCAAGGACGCCGTCACGCCGCACCGCGATGCGCGAACCGTTGCTGCGCACCAGAACCGCATCCCCCATGAAACCCTGCTTCAGCAGCCAGTCGCGCGGAGCATTCAAGCGAATGCGCACCTGGCTGCTCTCATCTTCCTCGCGCGCCACGATCAACTCGTAGGAAACCGGCTCGGAATGGCCGTTGATTTCCAGCTTGCCCTGGCCGCTGCCCTCGGCTGCGAATGTCAGCATCGTCGTTCTCCTCTATGACCGATCGCTACCTTCGCACGGCGCGTCCGACCGCGATCAGCAGGCAGGCGCCGATGAAGCCGATAACCAGATAGGCGAGCCAGCCGGTGAAACCCATTCCCGCAAACGCCAGAATTGCGTTGAGGACGATGGCGCCGATAATGCCCAGAATGATGTTCATGAACATGCCCATTTCGGATTTCATGAACTGTTCCGCCAACCATCCGGCAAAACCGCCGACGATGATGGCTGCGATCCATCCTACACCATTGACATCCATGTGGGTTCCCTCGCTTGAAGATTGCATTTGCCTGCGACGATAACGATCCTGCAGCGATTATGTTCCGGTCATCAGAGGCCAGCATCAAATGCGATGAAGCTAAGCTCCACAAATATGAATTTGCCGGTCGCGCCCGCCTTTAGTAGAGCCGATGCCAACAATCGGCAGCAACCTGGGGGACAAGGACTTGGATCAGCGGACGGCAACACCTGCCTATGGAGACGACACGTCGATCGCGGTGGCGCCACCGCTAACGACGGGAAGCGCGGCTGCGCTGACCGGCGGCGTGCTGTGCCTTCTATCGATGTCGAGCGTGCAGTTCGGCTCGGCGTTTTCGGCATCGGCAATCGCCGCCTATGGCCCGTTCGGCACCACCTGGCTGCGGCTGATCTGGGCCGCGGCTCTGCTGGCCATCGTCGTGCGGCCGCCGATGCTGCGCTTTTCGCGGGCACAGTGGCAGACCGCCGGACTGCTCGGCGCATCGATGGCGGGGATGACGCTGTGTTTCTTTGCAGCCATCGAGCGTATTCCGCTCGGCCTTGCCGTTGCCATCGACTTTCTCGGCCCGCTCGCTGTCGCGACTTTTGCCTTCGGCCTCGGCTGGCGGCTTGTCTGGCCGCTGATCGCCGGCGCCGGCGTGCTTTTCCTCGCCCATGACGGGCATGGCTGGGTCGGCGACCCGACCGGCATTCTCTTTGCCTTTGGCGCCGCCACCGGCTGGGGACTCTACATCGTCCTGATGAAGAAGGCGGGGAATGCGTTCGAAGGCCTGCAGGGTCTTTCCATGTCGCTGATCGTGGCCGCCGTGGTCGCGACACCGTTCGGGCTTCTGGAAGTTTCGCGCATGACGGCCGAGGGCGTCGTTGCTGTTGCGGGTCTCGCCCTCCTTGTGCCGCTGATCCCCTATGCACTGGAAATGATCGCGCTCAGACGCATGAGCACCTCGTCGTTCGGCATCCTGATGAGCCTGGAACCGGCGATCGGCGCCCTTGCGGGCTTTGCCGTGCTCAGCCAGCCGATGACGGCGCTGCAGATCGCCGGCACCGTTCTCGTCGTCGCGGCAAGCGCCGGAGCGACCGCTACAGGCCGTTGAATATTTGCGAATTTGGGCCGCGCATTTTGCAAACCCGGTGATAGAGTGACGCGTAGCGAGCTGCTTTATCCACCGAGGTGTGCATGTTTCCACTGTCGCATATGATGAAAGCCTTCATCCGCAAGGGCCAGCTGACGGTCATCGATGCTGAGGGCAGAACGCATGTCTTCTCGGGTGAACCAGGCCCCGAAGTGACCATGCGGCTGACGGATCCGAAACTTTACCGCACCCTTGTGTTCAATTCCGAACTTGCCGCCGGCGAGGCCTATATGGATGGGACGCTGCGCTTCGAGGACGGCTCGAGCTTACGCGATTTCCTGACGCTGTTTTCGATCAACCGGCTGGCGCTCGGCTCCTACCCCATCCAGAAAGCGCTGCGCGCCATCAAAATGCGCTTTCGCAAACGCCAGCAATCCAACGTCAAGGGCGAGGCACAGCGCAACGTCGCCCATCACTACGATCTCGGCAACGATTTCTACAAGCTCTTCCTCGACGAGCACATGCTCTATTCCTGTGCCTATTTCCGCGAGCCGCAGGAGACGCTGGAGCAGGCGCAGCGCAACAAGCTGCGGCTGCTTGCCGCCAAGCTCTGCCTTCGCCCCGGCATGAAGGTGCTCGACATCGGCTGCGGCTGGGGCGATCTGGCGCTCTATCTCGGCCAGCTCGAGGACGTCGAGGTGCTTGGCGTAACGCTGTCGAAGGAGCAGCAGGCGTTCGCGACGCAGCGGGCGAAGGATGCCGGGCTCGACGGCCGGGTGCGCTTCGAGCTGCGCGACTACCGCGACGTCGACGAGACCTTTGACCGCATCGTTTCCGTCGGCATGTTCGAACATGTCGGCGTGCATCACTATGACGAGTTCTTCAAAAAGGTGAACGCGCTGATGCCGGATGACGGGCTGGCGGTCCTGCATTCCATCGGCCATATGAGCCCGCCCGGCATGGCAAGCGCCTGGTTGCGCAAATACATCTTCCCCGGTGCCTATTCTCCCGCTCTTTCCGAAGTGTTCGAGGTGGTGGAGAAGAACAGCCTGTGGGTGACGGATCTCGAATTCCTGCGCATCCACTATGCGACGACGCTCAAGCATTGGGGCGAGCGATTCGAGAAGAACCGCGACAAGGTCATCGAGATGTATGACGAGCGGTTCGCCCGCATGTGGGAATTCTATCTGATCAGCGCCGAGATGATGTTCCGCACCGGCAGCCAGCTGGTCTTCCACATGCAGCTGTCACGCTCGCGCGACGCAGCACCGATCGTGCGCGACTACATCACCGACCGGCAGAAGGCCTATATCGTGCGCGAGCAGACGCTCAATATTTCTCTATGAGGGGTTCGCCGTCTTTGCCCTCCCACCTCAGCCGCTTGTAGTCGAAGCCGTATTCGAGCGTCGGCTTGACGATCGCGAAATAGGGCGAAAGATCGAAATCGCGCGGCGTATAGAGCGAATGATGACGAATATGCAGGATTTCTGAGCGCGAATAATGCGACGTCGCCGCGGCCCGGCCGGGCGCGCGGGTAATCTCCGGCAGGATCGGATAGCGGATCTGCTCGAAGGCTTGTGCAATCAGCGTCGAGCAGATGGCACGCGTCGGATCCCCGGATCCGAAGGCCAGCATCCGGCGGCGCCAGCGCACCGGCACCGGCGGTGCCGGCAGGAAATACCTGAGCATGTCCACGATGTTCTTCATGTCGTATTTCAGGCCGAGCCGCGAGATCATGAAGGACAGGACCATGTCCCGGTCTTCCGGCGTCAACCCGATGGGCCGGCAGATGCGCGTATTGTAGGTGGAGTATTTTCGAAGCGGCACCGCGACACATCCCTGGCCGAGGTTGACCTCGATCAGTTGCGGCCGATCGATCACCGGCAGCGTCGCCTCGTCGAGCGTCAGCGGGATTTCGTCGCCGGCAAAGAAGGCGGCGTGTGACCAGGTCGACTGGGTCAGATACTTGATGACCGCCGAGACTTTCTGATTGCCCTCGATCAGGAGAATGTCACCGGGGCGCAGCGTGCGGGCGAGCGTCTCCGGATCGGACGGCGTATAGGGCTCATAGCCCGATGTCTTCGTCGTCAGCCTTTCAGCCATCGCTAGGCCGAGGCGATCGAGAAGCGTATCCTTGCTGGACAGGAGCGGGTTCATGCGGTCCGAGCTTTCGGGAAAGCGTTCATCCTCTGACAATGTAGGGAGTTATCCTGCTCGCTGTCGAGTCTGGGGCGGCCGTTTCGCCTTGACCTTTTCGTGATGCCTGCCTATTTTTAGAATAATTCTAAACTAGGCATTGCACATCATGTTTTCACGTCTGTTTTCCGGTTCCAAACGCAGCCTGTCATCGCTTTCCGAACAGGAGGTTCTGGCGCTCGCCATATCCTCGGAAGAGGACGACGGCCGCATCTATCAGGCCTATGGGCAACTCCTGAAGGACAGGTACCCGGATTCGGCCAGGATTTTCGAGGACATGGCCGAGGTGGAAAACACCCACAAGAACATGCTGATCGACATGCATCGCCGCCGCTTCGGCGAGCGGATTCCGCTGATCCGGCGCGAACATGTCAACGGCTTCCTGACGCGCCGCCCGGACTGGCTGCGCCAGAACCTGTCGCTCGACGCCATGCGCCGCGAGGCGGAGGCGATGGAGACGCAGGCCTATAATTTCTACGTGGAGGCCGCAAAGAACACCTCGGACGCTTCGACCAGACAATTGCTGGGCGAACTGGCGCTGGCCGAACAGGGCCATGAGGACGTGGCGCGTATGCTGACTGACAAGCATGTGCCGGAAGGCGTCCGCAAGAACGAAGACGACACGGCGTATCGCCAGTTTCTGCTCACCTATGTGCAGCCGGGTCTTGCCGGGCTGATGGACGGTTCGGTCTCGACGCTGGCACCGATCTTCGCCGCCGCCTTTGCCACGCAGGACACCTGGCAGACCTTCCTGGTTGGCCTTTCGGCCTCCGTCGGCGCCGGCATATCGATGGGCTTCACCGAGGCGGCACATGACGACGGCAAGCTTTCGGGCCGCGGCTCGCCGCTCAAGCGTGGCCTTTCCTGCGGCATCATGACGGCGCTCGGCGGGCTTGGGCACGCCCTGCCCTATCTCATTCCGCATTTCTGGACGGCGACGATCATCGCCGGGATCGTCGTCTTCTTCGAACTCTGGGCAATCGCCTTCATCCAGAACAAATATATGGAAACCCCTTTCCTGCGCGCCGCTTTCCAGGTGGTCATCGGCGGCAGCCTGGTACTGGCGGCGGGGGTACTGATCGGGAATGCGTGAGCGGCAGGAGGCGCGACGCAGAGAAATGCAAAGAAGTCCGTACCGTCAAGGACCTCATTCTGGAATTGGTTCGGCTCCACGTCAAAACCGCAACGCGTGATTATGCAATGAAATCCGCTACCCCGCCGTCGAGCCTATAAAATCCGTCCTGGGGTACGGGTAGCTCCAGCATTTCGCGTCGAGACAGGCCGAGATATACGCCTCGTATTATCCGGCCGGTCAGCCCATGTGAAATGGCAATTGTCGGGCCGGATATGTCCGATAGCCACTCCGTTACACGAAGGTGCACATCGTCGAATGTTTCACCATCCGGAGCCCGAAAAAACCAATCAAATGCATCCGCGCCGATCAAAGCCCCAGGATATTCCATGTCGATTTCATAGTGGGTCATGCCGTCCCATGCGCCCACCGTCACTTCCATCAAGCGCGGCTCATCCCTGGTTGGCAAAGGGATTGACCGCGTGATGCGCGCCGCTGTTTCCAATGCCCGGCCGAGCGGAGATACCTGGATTTCGAATGTTCTTTCACGGCCGTGGATTTCGCGCGCCAACCGTTTGCCAACTTGATCGGCTTGCTCAATTCCACGCGGCGTGAGCGGAGAGTCCTTTTGACCCTGAAATCGACCCGCTATATTCCAAGCTGTTTCTCCATGGCGGAGCAAATAGATCATCTCTTGGCATCCGCAATTTCGATGAGGTGACAGAGTTTACGGCCAATGGATACTGCGCGAACCTGCGCGTCCACGGCGGTTGAGGGGCCAAACCTTTGGAGCCCCTCTTTAAATTTGCGAATTTTGGATCTTAGTTCCCAACCGAACCGACCAGCACTTCCGCGCCGTTTTCGATAGTGACCCAGCGGCCGGTGTTGAAGGAGGCCTGACGCTTCAAAAAGCGGTAGGGTGTCTTCGTCCAGAGTTTTACGCCGTTTTCGAGATTGTCGAGGATGAAATCGCCCTGGGCCGTGCGCACGGTCAGAACCGCGTGGCCCTCGCCGTCCGGCTTGCGGACGACGGTGATCAGAAGATCAGACGGCGAAAAGCCCTTCTCCATCAGGCGCTTGCGCTTCAACAGCACGAAGTCCTCGCAGTCGCCCGCCGTCGTCGGATAGGCCCAGACCTCATCCTTGCCGTAGAGGTCCATGTCGGTCATCGGGGTTATTTCGCGATTGACGGTGAGATTGACCTCGCGGATGACCGACCAGCCGAAATCGGTGACGCGTGGCGCAGTCGAGGACTTGGACTTGATCTCGCATTCGGCACGATGGGACTGGCAGAACTCGTAGTGACCGATCGGCTGGGAGGTGATGGCGCCCGTCTGCATCGAGAGGGCTGTTGCCGATGGCGCCGGAATTGCCGCGCCTGCCGATGCGAAAACAGCCGCGATTGCCACGACCATTTTCTTTACCCCAGTCAACTGCGCCATACACGTCCCCTGTGGCGCGGCCTTCTCCTGAAACAGTTCCGAAGAATCCCCGCGAAAAGCTGAAAATCTGACGCCAGCTTTCGCAATCGATCCCCATCGCGAGCTGCTCTAATCGTTAACAAAGAGTTAACAGTGCGCCAGAAACGAAGTCAATCTGCAGAATTGGGGATTGCTGGATATGGTTAAAATGCGCGGCAAATCGGCATTGCAGCTGAATTACCGCGCGTTTTCAGGCCGTTACCATACCGTCGACGGCGGCCAGCATGCGCTCGATGTCCTCCGGGCGCGACAAGCGGTGATCGCCGTCGCGGATCAATGTCATGACGACATCGTCGGACGGCAGGTGTTCCATCAGCTTCAATGCATGGCCATACGGCACATCCGGATCCCGCATGCCCTGCAGGATATGCACCGGGCAACCGGTCTCGATGATGCCCTGGAGCACGCGGTTGTCGCGTCCGTCCTCGATCAGCCTTGCAGTAAAGATGTTCGGGTCCGGGCCATAGGGCGTCGGCTCCTCGAAATAGCCGCGCTCGGCAAGGGATGCACGCTCGGCATCCGTCAGGTTCGGCTCGATGAGTTCGCTGGTGAAATCCGGCGCCGGCGCGATCAGCACGAGGCCGGCGATGCGACCGCCCTGCCCGCGGGCGCGCAGTTCGGCAATCAGCCGAAGCGCGATCCAGCCGCCCATCGACGAGCCGATCAACACCATTCGCTTGGGGTCGACGTGGTCCAGTACCGCAAGGCTTTCTTCCAGCCACCGCGAAATCGTTCCGTCCGTGAAGGCGCCGCCGGAGACGCCGTGGCCGGAATAGTCGAAGCGGATGCAGGCGGCACCGGCCTCTTCGGCGTGGCGTTCGAGTTCGACCGCCTTGGTGCCGACCATGTCAGACCGGTATCCGCCGAGCCAGACGAGTGTCGGCAGCGATTTGCCCCTTGCCGCGGGCAGAATGCGCATGGCGATCCGGCGTGATTCCACGCCGCTGCCGACATCGAGATAGTCAGGCTCTGCGTCTGAGTTTGGCAATGACATCAAGTCTTTTCCTTTTTTTGAGCGCTTCTCGCTGTTTTTCTTTCTAAAACAGATTCTCCGAGAGCCTGACAGGTGGTGATTTCTGCAAAAAGCTGTGGTATTGACTTTCCGGCAGCAATTTCCACATGACGGTCCATCGGCAGTTGAACGGCATTTTGCCGGGATATCGCGCTACCGTCAGGCATTCCATTTAACAGCTCGAGGAGAGTACGACCATTCGCAGACCGTTCAAAACGGACGCCCCGACAAAAGACGGGCCCCGCTCTAACAAGGAAATCCGGGTTCCCCGGGTTCAGCTCATCGACGCCGAAGGTGTCAACCACGGCAGCATCCCCACAGATCAGGCATTGCGCATGGCAGAGGAGGCCGGCCTTGACCTCGTGGAGATTTCACCGAACGCTGAAACGCCGGTGTGCAAGATCCTTGATCTGGGCAAGCTGAAATACGCAACGCAGAAAAAGGCGGCCGAGGCGCGCAAGAAGCAGAAGATCATCGAGATCAAGGAGATCAAGATGCGTCCGAACATCGACACGCACGATTACGACGTGAAGATGAGAGCGATGAACCGCTTCTTCGAAGAAGGCGACAAGGTCAAGGTGACCCTGAAGTTCCGTGGCCGCGAAATGGCGCACCAGGAACTCGGTTTGAAGCTTCTGCTGCAGGTGAAGGAAGACACACTGTCAATCGCCAAGGTCGAAGCCGAGCCGAAGCTTGAAGGCCGTCAGATGATGATGGTGCTGGCGCCGAAGTAAGCGCCGTGCTTTCAGGTTCGATCCTGATGAAAGCCGCCGAACAGGCGGCTTTTTCATATCTGGTGCCGGCAATGCGGAAATATCGGCGCGTTTGCCTCAATCCCATTGCACTTTGCGGGCGCTTCGGTTACAAGCCCCCGTCCGAACGGTCCGGCAGGGCATGCCGTGGCCGTTCTTTACGCTGGAGACGACCTCGTCAGTCGATCTCGAAATCAAGAAAAATGGAGTAGCAAAATGCCCAAGATGAAGACGAAATCCTCTGCCAAGAAGCGGTTCAAGATCACCGCAACCGGCAAGGTCATGGCAGCTGCCGCAGGCAAGCGTCATGGCATGATCAAGCGGTCCAACAAGTTCATTCGCGATGCGCGTGGCACCATGGTGCTTGCAGAGCCTGATGGCAAGAAGGTCATCAAGAACTACCTGCCCAACGGTCTCTAAGACTTCAGGCACTTTTGGATTTTTAAGGAGATCATGACATGGCACGTGTAAAACGCGGCGTAGCAGCTCACGCCAAGCACAAGAAGACACTCAAGGCAGCCAAGGGCTTCTACGGCCGCCGCAAGAACACCATCCGCGCCGCCAAGGCTGCGGTGGACCGTTCGAAGGCTTTTGCCTACCGCGACCGCAAGGTCAACAAGCGCAATTTCCGCGCTCTCTGGATCCAGCGCATCAACGCTGCCGTCCGCGAACACGGCCTGACCTACGGCCGCTTCATCGACGGCCTCTCCAAGGCTGGCATCGAAGTCGACCGCAAGGTTCTGTCCGACATGGCAATCCATGAGACGGAAGCATTCGGCGCGCTCGTCGCTGCTGCCAAGAAGGCGCTTGAATACCTCAAGGACGCAGGCACCACCAACGAGTTTGAAAGCGCGGTTCGTTAAGACCAGCGCTTCCCAAGCCTTTGCTATTTTAATTGGGAAACCCGCGCTGGTACGGCTGGCGCGGGTTTTTCTTTGACCGATCACGGGAAATGAACCATGTCCGATCTGCAAGCACTGAAAGAGAAGCTGCTGACCGAGGTGACGGGAGCAGGTGACGAGGCGGCCATCGAAGCCGTGCGCGTCAATGCACTCGGCAAGAAGGGCTCGATCTCCGAGCTCCTGAAGACGCTCGGCACCATGTCGCCGGAAGAGCGCCAGACACGGGGTGCTGCGATCAACGCGCTGAAGACCGACGTCTTCGACGCGATCACGGCGCGCAAGTCGGCGCTGAAGGACGCGGCAATCGCCGAACGGCTTGCCCGCGAGACCGTCGATATCAGCCTGCCGGTGCGCTCTTCCCCCGCTGAGCGCGGCCGGATCCACCCGATCAGCCAGATCATCGACGAGATCACCGCGATCTTCGCCGACATGGGTTTCTCGATCGCCGAAGGTCCGGATATCGAGACCGACTATTATAACTTCACCGCGCTGAACTTCCCCGAAGGCCACCCGGCGCGCGAGATGCACGACACCTTCTTCTTCAATCCGGACGAAAACGGCGAGCGCAAGGTGCTGCGCACCCACACGTCGCCGGTGCAAGTGCGCACCATGGAGGCGCAAAAGCCGCCGATCCGCATCATCATCCCCGGCAAGACCTACCGGCAGGACAGTGACGCGACGCACTCGCCGATGTTCCACCAGGTCGAGGGTCTCGTCGTCGACACCAAGTCGAACGTCGCCAACATGCGCTGGATTCTCGAGGAGTTCTGCAAGGCCTTCTTCGAGGTGGACGATGTGACGATGCGCTTCCGCCCGTCCTTCTTCCCCTTCACCGAGCCGTCTTTCGAGGTCGACATCCAGTGCGACCGTTCGTCCGGCCCGATCGTCAAGTTCGGCGAAGGCACCGACTGGATGGAAATCCTCGGCTGCGGCATGGTGCATCCGAACGTCCTGCGCGCCGGCGGTCTCGATCCCGACGTCTACCAGGGCTTTGCCTGGGGCATGGGCCTCGACCGCATCGCCATGCTGAAATACGGCATGCCGGACCTGCGCAACTTCTTCGACGCCGACGTGCGCTGGATGAGCCACTACGGCTTCCGCCCGCTCGACATGCCGACGCTGTTTGGCGGCTTGAGCGCGTAAACAGCCGACGACATTCAGGCCTGCGGGCCACCCGTATGATGAGAAGAGAACCGCAATGAAATTCACGCTTTCCTGGCTGAAAGAGCATCTGGAAACGGATGCGACCCTTGAACAGATCTGCGAGCGCCTGACGGCGATCGGGCTGGAAGTCGAGGATGTCGACGACAAGGCCGCGTTCAAGCCCTTCGTCATCGCCAAGGTCGTCTCGGCGGAAAAACATCCGCAGGCCGACAAGCTGAAGGTGCTGATGGTCGATACCGGCGCCGGCGCCCCCGTTCAGGTCGTCTGCGGCGCGCCGAATGCGCGCGCCGGCCTCGTCGGCGCTTTTGCGGCGCCTGGCAACTACGTTCCGGGCATCGACGTGACGCTGTCCGTCGGCAATATCCGTGGCGTCGAGAGCCACGGCATGATGTGCTCGGAGAAAGAGCTGCAGATTTCCGACAGCCATGATGGCATCATCGACCTGCCAGCGGATGCGCCGGTCGGAACGAGCTTCGCCGCCTATGCCGGGCTCGACGATCCGATGATCGAGATCAATCTGACGCCCAACCGTCCGGACTGCACCAGCGTCCACGGCATCGCCCGCGATCTGGCCGCTTCCGGCCTCGGCACGCTGAAGGCAGCGCCGCAACCGACCTTCGCTGTCGAGGGCGCAACGACGACCAAGGTGAAGCTCGATCTCGGTGAAGACAGCCATCTCTGCCCCGGCTTTGCGCTTCGCCTCGTGCGCGGCGTCAGGAACGGCCCGAGCCCGAAATGGATGCAGCAGCGGCTCATCGCCATCGGCCTCAGGCCGATCAATGCGCTGGTCGACGTCACCAACTACATGACCTTCGACCAGGGCCGGCCGCTGCACGTCTTCGACGCCGCCAAGGTCACCGGCAACCTCACCGTTCGCCGCGCGAAAGAGGGTGAAAAGGTCCTGGCGCTCGACACCCGTGAATACACGCTCTCGCCTTCGAACGTCATCATTGCCGATGAAGACGGCATCGAATCGATCGGCGGCATCATGGGCGGCGAACATTCCGGCTGCGACGAGAACACAGCCGACGTGCTGATCGAATCCGCACTTTGGGACCCGATGAACATTGCCAAGACCGGCCGCACGCTCGGCATCATCAGCGATGCCCGCTACCGCTTCGAGCGCGGCGCCGATCCGGAATACATGGTGCCCGGCCTCGAGCGGGCCACGCAGCTGGTCATCGACATCTGCGGCGGCACGGCGGCGAAAACCGACGTGGTCGGCTATGCCGGCTATGCCCCAAAGGTCGTTGATTTCCCGGTCTCCGAAGTCAAGCGCCTGACCGGCCTCGAGGTCAGCTCCGAAGAAAGCGTCGCGATCCTCCAGGGTCTCGGCTTCGGTGTCGAGGGCTCCGGTGAACGTGTCTCGGTGTCCGTTCCCTCCTGGCGGCCGGATGTCGATGGCAAGGCGGACCTCGTCGAGGAAGTCATGCGCATCCACGGCGTCGACAACATCAAGCCGGAGCCGATCGAAAGCCTCGGCTCCGTCAACGGCAAGATCCTGACGACCTTGCAGATCCGCACGCGGCAGGCCAAGCGGGCGCTTGCCGCACGCGGCATGCTGGAGGCGGTCACCTGGTCGTTCATCTCCAAGGCGCAGGCCGAGCTTTTCGGCGGCGGCGCTAAAAGCCTTTCGCTGGCTAACCCGATAGCGGCCGACATGTCCGATATGCGACCGTCGCTGCTGCCGGGCCTTTTGACCGCGGCGCAGCGCAACGCCGACAAGGGCTTTGGCGACGTGGCGATCTTCGAGGTTTCCGGCACCTATGAAAACGATACGCCATCAGGCCAGCGCCGCGTTGCCGGCGGCATCCGCCGCGGCACGGCATCGCTGTCCGGCGCCGGACGTTCCTGGTCGAATGCAGCCAAGGGCGGCGGCAAGCCGGTCGACGTCTTCGACGCCAAGGCCGACGCGATTGCCGTTCTCGAAGCCTGCGGCGTGCCGATGGGCAATGTCCAGTTCGAGGCCGGCGGCCCGTCCTGGTATCACCCGGGCCGTTCCGGCACGATCAAGCTCGGCCCGAAGATCGTGCTCGGCCATTTCGGCGAGTTCCATCCGAAGGTTCTGGAAGAGCTCGATGTTTCCGGCGCGCTCTCGGGCTTCGAAGTCTATGTCGACGCCATGCCCGAGCCGAAGAAGAAGGCTACCCGCACCAAGCCGGCGCTGGAGCTTTCGCCCTTCCAGGCCGTCAAGCGCGACTTCGCCTTCGTCGTCGACAAGGCCGTCGAGGCCGGCGCGATCCTCAAGGCCGCGTCGAGCGCCGACCGCAAGCTGGTGACCGGCGTCAACGTCTTCGACGTCTTCGAAGGCGCCGCGCTCGGCGAAGGCAAGAAGTCGGTAGCGATCGAAGTCGTCATCCAGCCGGCGGAACGCACACTGACCGACGAGGATTTCGAAGCCCTGACCGGCAAGATCATTGCCAATGTGACGAAGAGCACCGGCGGGGTTCTACGGGCCTAGCGATTGGCGCGTATGATCGCTACCGAGCGGTATTTGTACTTGGTGGCCACTTGCAAATGGTTATAAAATATCGGTTTTTGGCATCCAGATTTTCTTTCGCATCCAGGTGCATATGACCGATCATGCTACACTGCTCACCCCTGCGACAAACTATGCTGTAGTTCAGTTGCCGAATAGACAGTCCCCTGGCGTTGTTTTTCAGGGCGACAGTCTATTCGCGCTGATCAGCGACCTCACCACGGTATCTTCACTGATGGACGGGAAGGAAATCGGCGAAGCGAGGTCGGAACTGAAATTTATTATCGAGAATCTGTCGGACATCCTCTCCGACTACGAGAATACGTTTTCGAAACTGAACATATCGCTCCCATACTTTAAGAGCGATCAGGACTAGCGGCGATCTGCGCGCCAGAAACAAAGGACGCGACGTGGTCACGGAATTGCATTGGTTTGTTCTGAGAGCCGTGTCCCGCGAATGGGGCTGCCCGATCCTTGAAACCCGCTTCGCGGTTTCCGATCTCGCAAAATTGCAATCGATCTGCGACCAGGACGATCTTGACTATATCCGATTGGACGCTGAGGAGGTGAGCGAGATCGCCGCAGCCTTCGATGTTGCCCTGATCTGCGACGGCTGCGACTACGATTTGGCAAGATGGAAGCCGAGCGTGGTGCCTTATCTCATCCACACCAATTTCGAATTGCCGCTGATGCTTGACGGTCGCAAACCGCTCGCTGTGTTTTGGGATGCTTATCCTTCAGAAATTTTGGACTACATGACGGCGCCGTTTGCGCCCTATGTATCGAATGGTCAGATTGTGTCGCGTATCATCGAGAGACCCCTGCCTCAGCCGAAGCGCGGGCCAACCGGTGTGTACTTCTACGGCACAACCATAGCTTATTTTGCGATGCCGGACGAGGTGTGGCGGATAGACGCCTACGAGCGCCTTTACGACGAGGCCGCAGCGTCCGGCTGGAACGACCAATTCGAACGTCGGCTCGGCCATTTGTATGGCTATACCGAGTCGCAAATCGACTGGTGGATCGCCAACCGAGACAACTCGCGCCCGCGGTAACCTTCCGGGCGACATTCATTGCTATCGACTTTTGCCAGCGCTGTTCGTGATCGCCGCTGAGGCCCCACCCCTTGGCCGCAAGAACAAAACCTACCGATGCAGATGATAGAGCTTGTTGACGATCAGCCAGTGGCCGCCGATCTTCAGAAAGGACAGATAGTCGGTGAAGCGCATTCCGGCAAACTCGTCGGTCACCTTGACGAAGGCAGCGTCGCCCTCGATGTCGGTGATCTCGATATCCAACAAGGGCTGGGTTCCGGGCGCGGCCGGCGGTTCGGCGAGGATGGCGGCGATGAACTCGTCGCGGGACATCCATTCGACGGCGCCCTGATAATTGCCGATGATCTTGGCATCTGGATGGAAAGCCTTGCGCAGGGCCGCTTCGTTGCAAAACGCCATTCCATCGACATAGAGATGAACGACTGTGCCAATTGCCTGTTCGTCCGACATACGGAGCCACCTCCCTAGCGTGCCGTGCGATCCTACCACGACAGCACAAGGGAACAAGGACGAACCGGTGAAGGATATAGCGTAGAGCTCGTCAGGGGCTTCGCCCGAAGGGGCGAAGCCCCTGACGCTACTACCTGTTCGTCAGTGCCAGCGACGCATCCGAGTAGCGCTTGCCCGCCACGCGGCTCGGAGACAGGGCCTCGCCAAGCATTGCCAGCTCGTCGGCCGATAGAACGATCTCTGCCGCAGCCGCATTCTGCTCCAGATGGTTGAGCTTGCGGGCGCCAGGGATGGGCACGATGAAATCGCCCTGATTGAGCACCCAGGCAAGCGCCAGCTGCGCCGCCGTCACACCCTTGCCATCAGCTATCGTCGTCAGCGTTTCGACAAGCGCCGCATTGGCATCGAGATTTTCCGCCTGGAAACGCGGCAGGTTACGGCGGAAGTCGTCCTGTTCGAGATCGTCCACCTTGCGGATCGCACCGGTCAGCATGCCGCGCCCGAGCGGGCTGTAGGGCACGAAGCCGATGCCGAGTTCACAGCAGACCTCAAGCACCTCGTCCTCCGGATCGCGCGTCCACAGCGAATATTCGCTCTGGATGGCAGCGATCGGGTGGACGGCATGGGCGCGGCGGATGGTGGCGGCACTTGCCTCCGACAGGCCGAGCGCGCGAACCTTGCCTTCGCGAACCAGCTCCGCCATCGCGCCCACCGTCTCCTCGATCGGCACGGAGGGATCGACGCGGTGCTGGTAGTAGAGATCGATGACATCGGTGCCGAGGCGCTTCAGCGACGCTTCGGCGACCGCCCTGGCATTTTCCGGACGGCCATCGACACCGGTGATGGTTTCGCTGGAGGATTTTCCGGGGGCGATGCGGAAGCCGAACTTGGTGGCAATGGTGACGCGGTCGCGAACGTCCTTCAGGGCTTTTCCGAGCAGGATTTCGTTTTCATAGGGGCCATAGACCTCCGCCGTATCGAAAAAGGTGACGCCGAGATCGACGGCGCGGTGCAGGGTGCGGATCGATTCCTGCTCGTCGGCTGCGCCATACGCAAAGCTCATGCCCATGCAGCCGAGGCCGACGGCCGAGACGGTGAGATCCTGTCCAAGTTTGCGGGTTTTCATCGTGATTGCTCCTTTGTGAGCCGGAAAGGGACGCGAGCGCTGACGGGCACCGGCGTGACAGCATGAAATTAATGCGCCGGCGATCGTTTGATAACGGCTGCAAATCCTTCGGGTTGTTCTATTATTTCGATCAATGAACAGAAACCAGCTCGCCCAACTCACCGTCCTTGCCACCGTCGCCGCGCATCACAGCTTTCGCGCGGCCGCGAAGGAACTCGGCATCGCGCCCTCGGCGGTCAGCCATGCAATCTCAACGCTGGAGGAGAGCCTTGGCGTGCGGCTTCTGGCACGCACCACGCGCAGCGTCGCGCCGACGGAAGAAGGCTTGCTGCTCTTGGAACGCCTGCGCCCGGCGCTGAACGATATCGGCATGGCGCTCGACGCCGTCATCGAGGCGAAAGGGCAGCCCTCCGGCAATCTGCGCGTCACCGCGCCGCGCTTTGCCGCCGACCTCCTGATCGCCCCCCGGCTCGGCGAATTCCTGAGCCTCTATCCGGATATCATGCTGGAAATCGCCGACGAGGACGGGTTTACCGATATCGTGCGCGAGGGCTTCGATGCCGGTATCCGGCTGGAAGAAAGCCTGGAGGCCGATATGATCGCAGTCAAGATCGGCCCGCCTCTGCGGGGGGCCATCGTCGCCTCACCCGCCTATTTCGACCGGCTCCCGGTCCCCGAGCATCCGCGCGATCTTCTCCGGCACCGCTGCATCCGCCGCCGTTTTTCCAACGGCACGCTCTACAACTGGGAATTCGGGAAAGACGGGCAGGAACTGACCATCCCGATCGAGGAGCCGCTGATTCTCGGCGAGGACCGACCGATCATTGCGGCAGCGATCGGCGGCGCGGGGCTCGCCTATGCCTTCGAGATGCGGGTAATCGAACATATCGAGGCGGGGCGGCTGGTCCGGGTTCTGGAAGACTGGTGCCCGCCCTATCCCGGCCCCTATCTCTACTATGCCAGCCGCCGGCAGATGCGCCCGGCCTTGCGCGCCTTCATCGATTTCTTCCGGCACGTTGGCTGAAGGAAAAACGGGTGGCACGCAGACCACCGCCGCCGTAATCTTCCGGAAAACGGGAGAATTTGCATGAAAAAACCGGGGTCGATGAGGGCGCTGGAGGATCTGGGCCGCGCGCGCCTGTCGGAAAACTTTTTTCTCAGAGACTTCCTGTATTCCGAGATCGCCGATTTCTATGGCATGCCGAATATCCCCGACGACCCGGAACTGGCGATCGCTGCCGGCACGAAACTCTGCGAGGAATTGCTGGAGCCGCTGCAGCGGACCTTCGGCCGGCTGCATATCCGCTCCGGCTATCGGTCCCGCTCCATCAATGAATTCGGCAATCGCAACAAGCTGAACTGCTCGACCAATGCAGCCAGCGCCGCCGATCACATCTGGGACATGCGCGACGCCGACGGCTGCATGGGGGCGACAGCCTGCATCGTCGTTCCCTGGGTCTGGGACCGGCGCGCAGCACTCGGGGGTTGGCAGTCGCTCGCCTGGTGGATCCACGACAACCTGCCCTACGCGTCGCTCTGCTTGTTCCCGAAACTCTGGGCGGTGAATATCCAGTGGCACGAGCGACCGGCGCGTCGTATCCGCAGCTATGCCGAACCGGCCGGACTGCTGACAAAGCAGGGCATGGCCAACCATTCCGGCAGCCATGCCACGTTTTATCAGGGTTTTCCGTCTCTAAAGGAATAGAGCGTTCTTGCGCATTTCCGGACGGATACGCTTCAAACTCTTCCTGGAAAAGCTCTAAAAACTGATCCGGTAGCGAACATGGCCATCAGCCTCGGTATATTTGTCGTAGAGCCGCCGCGCCGTCTCGTTGCCCTCATCGGTATGCCAGTAGAGGCGGGCCCAGCCATTGGACCTTGCTTTCTCGACGAGATCATCGAGCAGTGCCTTGCCGATGCCCTTTCCGCGCGCCGCCTCGTCGAGGAACAGGTCCTCCAGATAGCAGACCGGCTCCTTCACCCAGGTCGCCTCATGCAGGAGACATATGGCAAAGCCGACGACATGGCCTTCCATCACGGCAACGCGCATGAACAGCGGCGTCGCGGGGTCGAGGATGCGGGCCCAGGTCGTTGCCGTCACGTCGGGGGATACGGCCACCCGGTAAAAGGCGACGTAAGCAGCCCAGAGCCGCCGCCAGTCCGCTTCGTCGCCGGGTGCCGCGTCGCGTATGTCAGCCGTCATGCCTTTTCCCTCCCGGACATTCTATTCGCTGGCCTCGTTCAGCAGGCGGCAGGCGTCGTCGGAAAGGCGGATCGACGCCGCCTTCATCAGACTTTCGAGCTGGCTCAGGCTCGTCGCGCTGGAAATCGGTGCCGTGACGCCCTTGCGTGCCATGATCCAGGCAAGCGCGATCTCTGCCTGGGTGTTGCCGGTCTCTGCCGCCACCTCGTCCAGCGCACCCAGGATGCGCATGCCGCGGCCATCGAGATATTTGCCGATGCCGCCGCCGCGCGCCGAGCCTTCCATATCCCTGTGCGAACGATATTTCCCCGAAAGAAAACCCCTCGCAAGGCCGAAATAGGTGATCACGCCGATCTCCTCGGCGATGCAGAGATTGCGCAGCGCGCCGTCGAAGGAAGCACGGTCATAGAGATTGTATTCCGGCTGCAGCACCCCATAGCGCGGCAGGTTCTTCTGTTTCGAAACATCAAGCGCGGCGCGCAACTGCTCCGCGTTCAGATTGGACGCTCCGACATGGCGAACCTTGCCCTGCTGCAGAAGGCTCTCATAGGCCCTAAGCGTTTCCTCATAGGGCGTTTCCGGATCGGGCCAATGCGACAGATAGACGTCGATATGATCCGTCTGCAGCCGGCGAAGGGAATCCTCGGCAGCTTGCAGAATCCATTTTGCCGAAAGCCCCTTGCGATCCGGCCTCATCTCGGAGCCGACCTTGGTGACGATCACGGCCTCGTCCCGCGATCGGCCCGACTGCTTCAGCCATTTGCCGATGATCGTCTCGGATTCGCCGCCGCTATTGCCCGGAACCCAGGTGGAATAGGCATCCGCAGTATCGACGGCATTGAAGCCTGCGGCGAAGAAGGCGTCGAGCAATCGGAAGGAGGTCTTTTCATCCGCGGTCCAGCCGAAGACATTGCCACCGAAGACCAGCGGCGCGATGGACAGGCCGGTGCGGCCGAGGGTTCGCTTTTCCATGAAGTCGCTCCAGGCTGCTATGGGGTATCGCTTGGGAGGCGCGAAGTCTGCCCCATGGACATAGGCGAGGTACAGCGTTTTTACATGCCCGGCGGCAATTTTATTCCCACGCACGTAGCTTGAATGGCACCTACCGCGCGGTTACTGTGCCGCCGAAACAGTGAGGATAGGTCATGTTGCGTTTCGGTATTCTGTCCACGGCCAAGATCGGCCGCGAGCTCGTTGTTCCTGCCATCCAGGACGCAGAAAACTGTGTCGTCACGGCGATTGCCAGCCGCGATCTCTCCAAGGCGCGCGCCATGGCCGACCGTTTCTCGGTGCCGCACGCCTTCGGCTCCTACGAGGACATGCTGGCTTCGGACCTCATCGATGCCGTCTACATCCCGTTGCCGACGGCACAGCACATCGAATGGACGATCAAGGCCGCCGATGCCGGAAAACACGTGCTCTGCGAAAAGCCGATATCCTTGAAGGCGTCGGAAATCGACGCCGTGATCGCGGCGCGCGACCGCAACAAGGTGCTGATCTCGGAAGCCTTCATGGTGACCTACAGCCCTGTCTGGCACAAGGTTCGTTCGCTCTTGCAGGAAGGCGCGATCGGCAGGCTGCGCCACGTTCAGGGCGCCTTCACCTACTACAACCGCGATGCCACCAATATGCGCAACAAGCCGGAACTGGGCGGTGGCGGCCTGCCGGACATCGGCGTCTATCCGACGATCACGACGCGTTTCGTCACGGGCAAGGAACCGATCCGCGTTCAGGCGAGCACCGATCGCGATCCGGAATTCGGCACCGACATCTATTCGAGCGTCAGGGCCGACTTCGGCGATTTCGAGCTGAGCTTCTACATTTCCACCCAGCTTGCCGCCCGCCAGGTGATGGTGTTCCACGGCGACAAGGGCTTCATCGAGGTCAAGTCGCCGTTCAACGCCGATCGCTACGGTGCGGAAGAACTGGAACTGACCAACCAGAACCACTCGCAATCTCAACACTTCCGCTTTCAGGACGCGCGCCAGTACAAGCTCGAAGCCGAGGCCTTTTCGCGCGCCGCAAAGGGGGAGACGGAAGAAGTGGTGACCCTGGAAAGCTCTGTGAACAACCAGAAGCTCATCGATGCGATCTACCGCGCCAGCGAAAAGGATGGTTGGGAGCCGGTCTGAACCGGAAAAACCCGCCCGCTGCAGAAAACGGCGGGTTGTTCAACATTACGGGTCTTGGTCTTATGCCTGCTTTCTATGCGCAAGAATGAACACGGCGAAGACCGGTGCGGCGATCCCGGCATTGTAAGCAAGCAACGCAAGAACGAGCGCAATCAGGGATACGGCGCCGGCTGAAAAGAGTGCCGCAAGGACGAAGGCTGCGACGATCAGACCACCGGCCAGAGCATAGCAAGGCACAGACCGCAGACCCGCCGTCGAAAGTCCGATTGCAAATGTGGTCAAGACTATCATCCGACCCCTCCCGATGATGAGCATAGCGCAACAATCTGCCCAAGGCTCGCTAAAATTGGCTTAACCCTCCGATTGCTCATAACGAAGCGGTCGCCAAAGAGTTCCTCGACGACCGGCATATTAGACATTTGCGGGAAATCTAAGGCCGTTGCTTGGGTCAGAAATAGGCCACGGCCTTTGCCTGGATCGCCGCATTGGACGCCCGGAAGGGCCAGACCGTCAGGCTGTCATAACGGCCCGCGGCAAATAGGCCCGCCTGATTCCGCCCGAGGAAGACCTGACCCGCTGTTGCCGGCACCGTCGCATCGGTTGCGATTGTTCCGCCATTGTAGCTGCCTGACCGGCCGGCGGCGCTCCAACCAAGGCAGATGCCGAAGGCTGGCAATGGCACCGTCAACGAGGCGAGAGAAAGGGTCGTCCCACTGAGAACGCTCGTCTGCGCGGTGTTCAGGCGAAGGACTTGGTCGCCGGACCCTGCCCCGACGAGGCGGCCGAGGGAACCGGCCAAGCCTTGTCCCCTGACTTGCAGCGTTGCGGCATTTCTCTGCACCAGTGCCTCGCCGGTCGGCGAAAGGCGGCAACTATCGGCGCTGCGGGTCGCCGCTACGGCGCCCGTCTGGACAAACGAGCTGGCGACTGCCCCTGTCTCCACCTGGGCGCGGCTGAGCGATCCGGAGACTGTCACCATCAGGCTCGTCGACGAGGCGGTGAAGGTCAGCGACGCGCCTTGCGCCGCCATGCCTGTTCCGGCGCCCGACAGCACCAGCGAACCGCTGCCCCGGCACGAAACGGTATATTCGGTGCCGTTGACGACCGTGATCGTCTGGCTTGCCGGTGCGAAGGCATTCAGAAAGAGATTGGTGGCCGGGCCTTCCAACAGCAGTTGCCGATAGCCGTTGCGGTAGTCAAAGCGCGGCAAATCCGATGCAGCTTGTTGCGCTACCCCGGCCGCATCGATGAATTCCGCGGCGGAGTTGCGGGTGAAAGAAAACATGTCGGTGAAGGCCGCGGATTGGGTCACGATCAGCGCATCCACCGCTGCGGCGGCGATACCGACCGAAGCAATGGTGGTCACGGCATGGCGATCCCTGCGGAAATCGGCGATGAAGCCCGGCAGCTTGGCAACCCCGTCATTGGCATCGATCGCCGTAAAAGCTGCGCCGGCAAACCATGCGCTGCCTGTGCCGGCCAGACAAAGGCCTGAATTAAGACCGAGCGACACCATCAGACGAGCCCAACGATGCTGCCGGCGGTCGTGCCCGTTGCCAGCACGCGATCGGCGCGCAGCGGCAGGATGCTGCCGGCGGAGACGCCGGCGAAGGTGACGGTCTGGCCCGACAGGAGGCGCACCGCGAGTGCACCGCCGGAGCCGACATAGATCGCCCGCGTCACCTCGGACAGGTCGATCGTGTCGCTGGGGGTGACAGCAAATCCGTGCGTTGCCGGACTGGTGAGGGAAGGAGTATTGCTGGAAAAACGGTCGGGCATCGGCTTGTTCCTCGGTTGCGATTGACGTTGGCGCCATGATGCGCACGGCTTTGAGCGCCGGGGACAAACGGGGAAACTGAAAGGCCTGTTGAGGGGCGCCGGCAACGGCTGGTCATCCACGGCTGGGCGCGGCAAAATAGGCCATGAGCTCTTTCTTCGATTCCGATTCGCCCACCAATCTCACCGAATATTCGGTCTCTGAGCTGTCCGGCTCGATCAAGCGCACGGTCGAGCAGGCCTTCGACCAGGTGCGTGTGCGCGGCGAAATCTCCGGCTATCGCGGGCCGCACTCCTCGGGCCACGCCTATTTTTCCCTGAAGGACGACAAGGCCCGGATCGACGCGGTGATCTGGAAAGGGACGATGAGCCGGCTGAAATTCCGGCCCGAAGAAGGCATGGAGGTGATCGCCACCGGCAAGGTGACGACCTTCCCCGGTTCGTCAAAATACCAGATCGTCATCGAGACGCTTGAGCCGGCCGGCGCCGGGGCGCTGATGGCGTTGATCGAAGAGCGCAAGCGCAAGCTTGGCGCCGAGGGACTTTTCGACCAGGCGCGAAAACGGCCCCTGCCCTATATGCCGCGTATCATCGGCGTCATAACCTCGCCGACCGGCGCCGTTATCCGCGACATCCTCCACCGGATTTCGGATCGTTTCCCCGTTCACGTCATCGTCTGGCCCGTGCGAGTCCAAGGCGACGGCTCGGGCAATGAGGTGGCTGCGGCGATCGAGGGCTTCAACGCCTTTGCCGCGGAAGGCCCGATCGCCCGGCCGGACCTGCTGATCGTCGCGCGCGGCGGCGGCAGCCTCGAAGACCTCTGGAGCTTCAACGACGAAGCCGTGGTGCGTGCCGCAGCCAATTCGCAAATCCCGCTGATCTCTGCGGTTGGCCACGAAACCGACTGGACGCTGATCGACTATGCGAGCGACCAGCGGGCGCCGACACCGACGGGTGCCGCCGAAATGGCCGTGCCGGTGAAGGCCGATCTTGAGGCGAGTGTCGCGGGCCTCTCTGCGCGTCTGAAGGCAGCCGTGACACGGCAGATGGACAATCGGCGGCACAACGTTCGTGCGCTGACACGGGCGCTGCCCTCGCTCGACCAGCTACTCGCCTTGCCGCGCCGCCGCTTCGACGAGGCGTCGGCAGGGCTGGGGCGCGGCTTGCAGATGAACACGGCCAACAAGCGGCGTGCCTTCGAGCGCACGGCCGCGCATCTGCGCCCGGATGTGCTGTCGAGCCGGATCTACGAACGGCGGCAGAAACTATCGGAGCATATGATCCGCGCGGAACGCATCGTCGAACGCCTCATCCATCGTTCTGCTGCCAGGGTTTCGTCGGCGGATGCGTCGCTCAGAACCCTGCCCGGCCGGCTGCTGAGCCAGATTCACCGTTCGCAGGATCGCCTGACGGGCCTCGCAGGCAGAGCCGACAACGCGCTTCTGGCCGATCTGCGGCGGCGACGCAGCACAATCGTGGCGCAGGACCGCATCCTGCAGTCGCTGTCCTATCGCAACGTGTTGAAGCGCGGCTATGCGCTGGTGCGCGACGAGACGGGAGCCCCGGTCAAGGCGGCCTCAGCCCTCTCGCTGAACCAGGCGATCGCGATCGAATTCGCCGACGGGTCTATCAACGCCATGACCACGGAGGGCGGCGCGCCAACGCCGCCACAACCTGCCAAGAAGCGTGTGGAAAAGCCTGCGTCACCCGAACCGCCGAAGCAGGGGAGCCTGTTCTAAGGGCGGAAACCTCATGCGCTTTCTGATCGTTCTCGCTCATCCCTTGGCCGGCAGTTTCGCCTCGAGCGTTGCCACCATGGCGAAGACGAGGCTGGAGAAGAACGGCCACAGTGTCGATCTGCTCGATCTCTACCGGCAGGATTTCGACCCCTGCCTGAGCGAAACGGAACGAGGCGGCTATTTCGACGTTCCCTACGATGCATCCGGCGTCGAGGATATCGTAGCACGGCTCAAGGCGGCGGACGGGTTGATCCTTGTGTTTCCGCAATGGTGGTTCAATTTCCCGGCGATCCTGAAAGGTTTCTTCGACCGCGTCTTTGCCCCCGGCATCGCCTTCGATCATGAACAAGCCGGCGGCCGCATCATCCCACGCCTGACCAATATCACGCTCTTCTGGGCGCTGACGACGACCGGTTCGCCCTGGTGGGTCGTCAAGCTCTATATGGGCGATCCGGTCCGCCGCCTGTTGAAGCGCGGCATCGCCGCCTTCTGCTCCAAGCACGTACAATTCCGGATGATCTCATTGCATGACATGGACCGCGCGACAGCGAAGCAGCGCACGGCGCATCTGGCGAAGATCGAAAAGGCGATCGCACGGATTTGACAACGGCCAAATCTTTTCTCGGCGCGAAAAGAAACGCTTCCGTAACGAACCCGCCTGTACATTTGGCCACTCGAAACTAGGGGGCGTCAGATGCCTGTCGAACTCTCAGCTTCTCAGGCGCTGAATCTTTGGCATGCCGTCTCGCTCGAGCAAGTGCGGATCGACAATCGCGATCTCACTCTGCGCCAGATGTCCATACTCTTGCATATCTACCTCGTGCCGCCGCCGCATACCGTACGCGGGCTGGCCGCCATTCTCGGCGTGACGAAGCCCGTGATCACCCGCGCCCTCGACACGATGGGCGATCTCGGCCTCGTCGCCCGCGCGCGCGACGAGCGCGACAAGCGCAATGTGATTATCAAACGCACGGTCGAGGGCGCACTTTATCTTGAAAAACTTGGTGATCTGATCATTGATCAGGGACGCAAACTGTCTATCTGAGGGCACATGTCTGACCTTCCCGACCGCCGGCTGAACGCCTATCGCCCCGACCTTGCCGAGGCGCGGTTGCGCGGCATCGTCGAGGCCGCAAATTATGCGAGCGGCTCACCGGGTGTCATCTCCGTGCCGGTGGTGCAGATGCGAGCCCGTCCGGAACTCGAATGCGGCACCGACACGGAACTGTTGCTCGGCGAGACGGTCCATGTTTTCGACACCGCCGGCGGCTGGGCCTGGGTGAAGGCCGATTTCGATAGCTATGTCGGCTATGTTCCGGACTATGCCGTTTCGCCTGTTATTCACAGCCGAACGCATATCGTCACCGCGCCCCGCACCTTCGTCTATTCCGGCCCTGATCTCAAGTTTCCGACGGTGCAGGCACTTTCAATGGGCAATCGCATTGCCGCGATCGACGAGCGCGAGACGCGCGGCACGCGCTATTTCCTGTTGGAAGGTGGGCAGGCCGTCATTGCCAATCACTGCACGGAAGTGGGAAAGCCACTATTTGGAGATTACGTCTCCGTGGCAGCACGGTTCCTTGAAACGCCCTATCTCTGGGGCGGACGCTCCGGCTTCGGCATCGATTGCTCCGGTCTTATCCAGCTCTCGATGATGATGACCGGAAGAACCGCACCGCGTGACACCGACATGCAGGCCAAGGGACTTGGCACCGCCATTGCTCGCGACGAACTTCGCCGCGGCGATCTCGTCTTCTGGAAGGGTCATGTGGCCATCATGCTCGATGAGCAGACACTGCTGCATGCCAACGGCCATACGATGAACGTCGCCCTCGAGGGACTGGAGGATGCGATCGCCCGTATCGGCTGGCTTTATGATCAGCCGACGGGATATCGCCGGCCCTGATCAATAGCCGGCGTTGCGATCCACCAGATGCTGAAGCGGCAGACCGCTTTCGAGACGGTTGATCTGCTGCTCGACATGAGAAAACAGCGCTTTGACGTCCGAGGATGCCGCCACATGCGGGGTGACGTAGACGTTGTCCATGTCCCAGAAGGCGCTGTCCTTGCCCAGCGGCTCGCGTTCGAACACGTCGAGCGAGGCCCCCCCGAGCACGCCGGATCTCAGCGCCGCCAGAATGTCGGCCTCGACCTGGCTGCCGCCGCGGCCGCCATTGATGAACACCGGCGCGCCGAGTGGACTGCCGCGGCTGAGCTTCGAGAAGATGGAGGCATTGAAGATGCCGCGCGTCTCATCGGTCAGCGGCAATAGACCGACAAGGAAATCGGTTCTGGCAAGAAACGCATCTAGGTCATCACCCGCGAAGGTCTCGACGCCATCGATCTCCTTCTTCGACCGTGACCAGCCGATGGTCTTGAAGCCCATGACGCCGAGCTTGCGGATGGCGTCCTGGCCCAGCACGCCGAGGCCCATGACGCCGACGGTGATGTCGGCGGCTTCGGGCTGGCTCAGATCTTCCCAGACGCGGGCCTTGGCGCGCGCCTCATAGGCGCGGTGCTGGCGCAAATGCAAAAGGCAGTTCATGACGACCCACTCGCTCATGCGCGTCGTCAGGCTGCGGTCGACAAAACGGACCAGCGGCACGTCCGGCAAGCCGGGAAGTGTCAGCACGTGATCGACGCCGGCGCCGCCGGAAAAGACGACTTTCAGATCCGGTGCGCGCGAAAAGAGATCGGGATCGGATTTCCAGACGACCGCATAGTCGATGCCGGCGAGGTCGCGGTCCTTGTGCGCGGGATCGGCGAGGTTGATGACCTCGCGGCCGGCAAAGGCGCCTTTCAGGCCGTCTTCGACTTCCTGCGGAATGAACTTCAGATCGACGATGACGGGGCTTTTCGAAGGCATGAAACGGATCTCTATTGATTGATAGCGGGCACGTTGACCGCTTCCATGTTGAAGGCGGCGGCCATCAGCGCCTTGGTGTAGTCTTCCTGCGGCGCGGTGAAAATGCGTTCCGACGGTCCCTGCTCCACCACCTTGCCGAGCCGCATGACGATCATGTCGTTGGCGAGCGCGCGGACGACCTTCAGGTCGTGGCTGATGAAGAGATAAGCGAGCGAATGTTTCGCCTGCAGGTCGCGCAAGAGATCGACCACCTGTGCCTGCACGCTCATGTCGAGCGCCGAGGTCGGTTCATCGAGCATGACGAATTGGGGTTTGAGCACCATGGCGCGGGCAATGGCGACCCGCTGGCGCTGGCCGCCGGAGAACTCGTGCGGGTATCTCCACCGGGTCGCGGCATCGAGACCGACCTCCTCCAGCGCCGCCGCCACGCGCGCATCGCGTTCCTTCTCGGACAGCGAGGGCTCGTGCACCTTGAGCCCCTCGCCGACAATGTCGCTGATGGCCATGCGGGGACTAAGCGAACCGTAGGGATCCTGGAACACGATCTGCATGCGGCGGCGCAAGGGCCGCATCTGCTTGAACGAATAGCCGGCTATCTCGTTGCCGACGAAGCTGATACGGCCCTTCGAGGAGATCAGCCGCGTCAAGGCAAGCCCGAGCGTCGTCTTGCCAGAGCCGGATTCCCCGACGACACCGAGCGTCTGGCCGGACCGCAGCGTCAGATCGATGCCGTCGACGGCCTTCACATGGTCGACAACGCGGCGCAGGAAACCCGCCTTGATCGGGAACCAGACCTTCATGTCCTGTGCTTCGATCACCACCGGCTTCGCGGTGTCGGAGACCGGCGGCACACCCTTTGGCTCCGAGGCGAGAAGATGGCGGGTATAGGCGTGCTGCGGATTGGCGAAAATCTCCGCCGTCGGACCCGTTTCGACGATCTTGCCCTTGGTCATGACGCAGACCCGGTCGGAGATCTTGCGGACGATGCCGAGGTCATGGGTGATGAACAGCAGCGACATGCCATGCTCGTCCTTGAGCTTTTTCAGAAGCTCGAGGATCTGGGCCTGGACGGTCACGTCGAGTGCCGTCGTCGGTTCGTCGGCGATCAGGAGCTCCGGCCGGTTGGCGAGCGCCATGGCGATCATCACGCGCTGGCGCTGGCCGCCGGAGAGCTCATGCGGATAGGCAGCGAGACGTTTTTCCGGCTCGCGGATGCCGACCTGATTGAGCAGTTCCAAAACGCGGGTTCGGGCAGCGGCGCCGGTGATGCCCTGGTGCAGGTCGAGGATTTCGGCGATCTGCCGCTCGATCGAGTGCAGCGGGTTAAGCGAGGTCATCGGCTCCTGGAAGATCATCGTGATATCGTTGCCGCGCACCTGGCGCAGTTCCGCATCGGACGCCTTCATCAGATCCTGGCCGTTGAAGAGGATCTCGCCGCTCGGATGGCTCGCCGCCGGATAGGGCAGCAGTTTCAGGATCGAATTGGCGGAGACCGACTTGCCCGAGCCGGATTCGCCGACCAGCGCGACGACTTCGCCACGCTTGATGTCGAAGGATATGCGGTCCACGGCCACCGACGTCTTGCCACCCTGATGGAAAGCCACGGAAAGATTGCGCACGGAAAGGAGTGTATCTGTCATGGCAATGCTCATCTGAACGTCTTCCTCGGATCAAAGGCATCGCGCGTCGCCTCGCCGATGAAGATCAGCAATGACAGCATGACGGACATGACCACGAAGGCGGTCAGGCCGAGCCAGGGCGCCTGGAGGTTGGACTTGCCCTGCGAGATCAGTTCGCCGAGCGAGGCGGAGCCCGGCGGCATGCCGAAGCCGAGGAAATCGAGCGAGGTGAGCGTGGTGATCGAGCCGGAGAGGATGAACGGCAGGAAGGTCAGGGTCGCCACCATGGCGTTGGGAAGCAGGTGGCGGAACATGATCGTGCGGTTGTTGACGCCGAGCGCGCGGGCGGCGCGGACATATTCGAAATTGCGAGCCCGCAGGAACTCGGCCCGCACAATGCCGACGAAACCGACCCAGGAGAACAAGAGCATGATGCCGAGCAACACGAAGAAGCCTGGCGGCAGGATCGCGGCGATGATCAGCAGGATATAGAGCACTGGCATCGACGACCAGATTTCGATGAAACGCTGCAGGAGCAGGTCCGTCCAGCCACCGAAATAGCCCTGTACGGCACCGGCGGAAACACCGACGATAGCGGAAAGAACAGTCAGGGCGAGACCGAAGAGGACGGAAATCCGAAACCCGTAGATCATCCGGGCCGCAACATCGCGGGCCTGGTCGTCGGTGCCGAGCCAATTGAGGTTGCCGAGCGTGCAGCCCGGGTCGTTCTCCCCCCGCGGATAGCCGGAGCAGCGTTCCGCCTTGTCCATCAGCCAGAAGGGTGCCGTTGGGGCCGAATGCGGGATGTTGGAATTGGCGGTCTGGTAGGAATAGCGGATCGGCGGCCAGATCATCCAGCCATTGGCATTGATCTCGTCGCGGATAAAGTCGGAGCGGTAGTCCGTTTCCGCCAGGAAACCGCCGAACTTCTCTTCCGGATAGTTGACCAGAACCGGCACCAGGATTTCGCCCTTATAGGAGGCGAGAACCGGCTTGTCGTTGGCGATGAATTCGGCGCAGAGGCTGAGACCGAACAGCACCACGAATATCCAGAACGACCAGTAGCCGCGCCGGTTGGCCCTGAAATTCTCCCAGCGGCGCTGGTTGATGGGCGACAGCCGGCCGGGCGTGCTGGTAACGAGGGCCGGATTGGTGGAGACGACATCTGCCATCAGACATCCCTCCGCTCAAAATCGATGCGCGGATCGACCCAGGTATAGATAAGGTCCGACAAGAGGCCGACGAGCAGGCCCATCAGCGAGAAGATATAGAGCGTGGCAAAGACGATTGGATAGTCGCGCTTGACGACGGATTCATAGCCGAGCCGGCCGAGGCCATCGAGTGAGAAAATGTATTCCGTCAGCAGCGATCCCGTAAAGAAGGCCGTGATGAAGGCGCCCGGAAAACCGGCGATGACGATCAGCATGGCGTTGCGGAAAACGTGCCCATAGAGAACCTGTCGCTCATTCAGGCCCTTGGCGCGCGCCGTGATGACATATTGCTTCTTGATCTCGTCGATGAAGGAATTCTTCGTCAGCAGCGTCGTCGTGGCAAAGGCCGACATCAGCAGCGTGATCAGCGGCAAGGTCATATGCCAGAAATAATCGAGAATCTTCTGCCACCAGTTCAACTGGGCGAAATTATCCGACACGATGCCGCGCAACGGGAACCAGTCGAAGAACGAGCCGCCGGCAAAGAGCACGATCAGCAGGATACCGAACAGGAAGCCCGGCACCGCATAGCCGACGATGATGACACCGGACGTCCAGACATCGAAGGTCGAGCCGTCCGAGATGGCCTTCCTGATGCCCAGCGGTATGGAGATCGCGTAGGAAACCAGAAGAATCCAGAGACCGAGCGAGATGGAGACTGGCATCTTGTCGAGGATCAGGTCGATCACCGAGGTGTTGCGGAAGAAGCTCTCGCCGAAATCGAAGCGGATATAGTTCCACATCATCAGGCCGAAGCGTTCGAGCGGCGGCTTGTCGAAACCGAACTGCTTTTCCAGTTTCGCGATGAATTCCGGATCGAGCCCCTGGGCTCCCCGATACCGGCCGGATGATTCGTCGCCACCCGGCTGTATGCCGAGATCGCCGCCGCCGCCCGACAGGCGGTCGCCGCCCTGGTTCTGGCCGGTCAGATCGGAGATCACCTGCTCGACAGGGCCGCCGGGAGCAAACTGGATGACGGCGAAGGAGATCGCCATGATGCCGATGATCGTCGGGATCATCAGCAGAAGCCGCCGCAGAATGTAGGCACCCATCAGCGAGCCTCCCCCTTGCCGCTTGCTCCGGCAGTAAGATTCGATCCGCTATCGGCAACGCACCTGTTTTCAGTCAATCCGCTGGTCTCCTTCAAGGCGCCGCCGCCACGACCGGCTCCGGCGCCCAACTGATTCGCTCCCGTGCATTTGGAGTACAGGGCGAGCCGTGTGCAAGGCTTTCATTGCGCGCCGGCCGACTTCGACCACCAGATCGCCGGGAAGCCCACCCCATATTCCGGAAGATTTTCCGGGTGCGTCAGATCGCTCGAATAGGCAATGCGGGATTCGCGGCTTGTATAGCTCGGAACAACGAAATGGTTGGCAAGAAGGACACGGTCAAGCACCTTAGTCGTGGCGACCAGTTCGGCGCGATCCTTGGCAAGGATGATCCTTCGGATGAGCGCGTCGATACCGGGATCGCTGATGCCGGCGAAATTCTGCGAACCGTCGCGTTTCGCAGAGTCGGAACCCCAATACTCCGCCTGTTCGTTGCCGGGATTGAGAGACTGCTGCCAGCCGAGATAAATGACATCGAAATCACGCGACCGCCAACGGTTGGTGAATTGCGACGCATCGACGGTGCGAACGCGGGCATCGACACCAATCTTCTTCAGGTTCTGCGCAAAGGGCAGCGCGACGCGCTCGATCGTCGTGCCGTCGAGAAGAATTTCGAAGCTGAAAGGCTCGCCGGTCTTGCTGTTGACCATACGCGTGCCCTTCAGTTCATAGCCGGCCTCCTTGAAAAGCCCGATGGCCCGGCGCAGGTTGTCGCGCATTTTTGCCGGGTCGCCGCCAACCGGGTTCTTGTAGGGCGTGGTGAAGACTTCCGGTGGAACCCGATCTTTCATTTCATTCAGAATTTCCAGCTCGCGGCCTTGCGGCAAGCCGAAAGAGGCAAGCTCGGATCCGAAGAAATAGCTGTCGACGCGGTCATACTGATTATAGAAGATCGTCCGCTTCAACTCTTCGAAATCGAAGGCGTAGTTCAGAGCCTCGCGCACGTGCACATCCTGAAATTTCCCCCGGCGCAGATTGGTAATGAACCCGACCATGACACCGCTGTCGCGGTCGTCATTTTTCAGGGTTTCCAGCTTGATTCGGCCATCCTTGACGGCCGGAAAATCGTAGGACGTCGCCCAGCGCTTGGCCGAGTTTTCCCAGCGGTAGTTGGAATTACCTGACCTGAAGGCTTCAAAGGCCACGTCGAGATCGGCAAAATAGCTGAAGGTGAAGCGGCGAAAATTGTTCTGACCGACATTCACGTTGAGGTCCTTGCCCCAGTAGTCGTCGCGCAGTTCATAACGAATCGACGATCCAGGCGTCATTGCCGCAATCCTGTAGGGCCCTGATGCCATCGGAATTTCGAGCGTGGTCTTTGAGATATCGCGTGGCTGGCTGTTGGGGCCTTGCCCTTCCCACCAGTGCTTGGGAATGATGAGCAGACTGCCGACGATGTGCGGCAGTTCGCGGTTGTTCGCCTCATCGAACGAGAAGGTCACTTCGCGATCGGCGGTCTTTTCCGCCTTGATGACGTGCTTGTAGTAAAATTCCTTCTGCGGATCGTGTTTCTTGGCCATATCGAAGCTGAAGACAACGTCCTCCGGCGTTACCGGTGTGCCATCGGCCCATTTCGCTTCCGGACGCAAACGGAACTTCACGTAGGAAAAATCGTCCGGATAGGCGATAGCCTCCGCCAACAGGCCGTATTCCGAGTTGATCTCGTCCATGGAGGGCTTCATCAGCGTTTCGAACAACAGGCCGACTGATGCCGCATAGGCCCTCGCCGGGGGCCCTGCGAGCCCTGCCGCGGCATCACCTCTGGCAAGGACGGGATTTAGCGAATCGAAGGTTCCCATTACGCCGAGGCGGATATCGCCCCCTTTCGGGGCATCCGGATTGACATAGTCGAAGCGCGCAAAGCCTTCCTTGTATTTCGGTTCGCCAACCGTTGCCGCGCCGACCCGCCATTGAAGGTCCTGCGCCACCATATTGGATGGGGCACCAAGGAGAAGCACGGCTGCCGCCCAAATCACTGCGCGTCTGAAATTCATGCCAATTCGCCGCATCCAGCTTTTCCTTTTTTTCTTGCTTGAATAACAGAATAGGCAAAATCCGGGCAATTGACAGAAGCTGCCTCAAATCAGGCATTTTTTTTGGGTCAGCATCGCAACCTCCGCAAGGCTGGCACAACGACGCAGTGTCACGCCACGCGAAAACAATCGCGGCTGGAGCGGCGCTTCCAGATGCGGCACTATGACGACCGGGGAATCAGCGGGGAATGACAGTGATAAAGGCAGGACTCTTTTGGCATCTGGGATCGATGGCGCTGGCGGCGCTGATCGGGTCGAGCCTCGTCTTCGGCGACGCAACTGCCGCCGACGACACGCCTGCCAAGCAGATTTTCGGCAAGGTGCAACTGCCGAGCAACTCAGCGCCGAGCCCGATCGGATTTTATGCCAAAGGCTGCATGGCCGGGGCCGTCGCGATCCCGACGGACGGGCCGACCTGGCAGGCGATGCGGCTGTCGCGAAACCGCCGCTGGGGCAATCCGGCGATGATCGAGCTTCTGGAACAGTTCTCGAAGGACGCCGCCCGGCTCGGGTGGGGCTCCGGCATCCTGATCGGCGACATTTCCCAGCCGCGGGGCGGGCCGATGCTGTCCGGACATTCGTCCCACCAGATCGGGCTCGATGCGGATATCTGGTTCACGCCGATGCCGGCACAGCGGCTCTCGGCACAAGGCCGGGAGGATTTTCCATTCACCTCCATGCTCGACAAGAGCAAGTTCCTGACCGTCAATCCCCAACGCTGGACGCCGACCCATGCGAAGGTCGTCATGCAGGCAGCGAGCTATCCGCAGGTGGAGCGGGTTTTCGTCAATCCGGCGATCAAGAAAAAGCTGTGCGACACATGGACCGGCGACCGTTCCCTGCTCGGCAAAGTCCGCCCGATCTACGGCCATGACGAACATTTCCACATTCGCATGCACTGCCCGCCCGGCGCTTCCGGGTGCAAGGCGCAGGCGCCGGTGGCAGGCGGCGACGGCTGCGACAAGTCGCTGGCCTGGTGGTTCACCAAGGAGCCTTGGGCCAAGCCTGTGAAGAAACCCGGCGAAAAGCCGGTGAAGCCAAGGTTTGCGACGCTTTCCGACCTGCCGAAAGCCTGTGCCGCGGTGCTGGCCGCTCCGGCAGCCTCCGAACAGTCGGCGACCTTCGGCACCGCCTATGTGGCGCCCCAGGTCCAGCCGGCGGCGCAGTCTGGCGATGCAGCGATCCAGCAGGTGATCAATGCCGGGACCAACGATCTGCCGGATGGCACGATTCCGATCCCGCTGTCCCGCCCCTCCCTGCAATAGGCTATTGGGGCACGCCCTTTAAGCGCTTTTCATCCGCGAAACTGTGCTGTACAGGAGATCAAATCGATTTAAATCGAGACCGTCATGGTCGGTTGACGCCGGGGATCGGGGATGACCAGTCAAAAATGCGTGGCGCTGATAGCGCATGACCAGAAGAAGGACGACATCGCAGCCTTTGCCAAGGCGAACGAAGCCGTGCTTGCAAGCTGGAAGATCGTCGCCACCGGCACGACCGGCGGCCGGGTGCAGGAGGCCTGTCCGAGCCTCGATGTCATCCGCATGAAGAGCGGCCCGCTCGGCGGCGATCAGCAGATCGGCGCGATGATCGCCACCGGCGAGGTGCACATGCTAATCTTCTTCACCGACCCGCTCACCGCCATGCCACATGACGTCGACGTCAAGGCACTGATGCGCCTTGCCACCGTCTACGACATTCCGATGGCGCTGAACCGGGCAACGGCAGAACAGTTGATCGACTTCCATCATCCCTGATACAGCTTTCTTCGAGCCCGCACGATCACAACGGAACGTCCCATGCCCACGCTCACAGACACCGAAAGCAGCCTCACCTTTCCGATCCTGATCGGCGATATCGGCGGAACCAATGCGCGCTTTGCGCTGCTTGTCGACGCCTTCGCCGAGCCAAAGATGTTCCCGATCATCCCGACGACGAGCTATGCGAGCATCGAGGAAGCGCTGCAGACCAGCATCCTCGACAAGACCTCGGTGCAGCCGCGCTCGGCGATCATCGCGGTCGCCGGCCCGGTCAAGGGCGACGAAATCCCGCTCACCAATGCCGGCTGGGTGATCAAGCCGAAAGACATGCTGACGGCGCTTTCGCTCGAGGACGTGATCATCATCAACGATTTCGAGGCCCAGGCGCTTGCGATCGCCTCGATCGGCGAGGAAGGCCGCGAGCAGATCGGTCCCGGCAGCATTCTCGAAGACGCCTCCTGCGCCGTACTCGGCCCGGGCACCGGTCTTGGCGTGGCCGGTCTCGTTCATGCGCAACACAGCTGGATTCCGGTTCCCGGCGAAGGCGGCCATATCGATGTCGGTCCGCGCACGGAGCGCGACTATCAGATCTGGCCCTTCCTCGAGCCGATCGAGGGCCGCATTTCGGCCGAACAGCTGCTGTGCGGCCGCGGCATCATGAACATCTACCGCGCAGTGTGCGAATCGAAAGCCTGGTATCCGGAGCTGCCCGACCCGGCTGCCGTGACGACCAGTGCGCTCGCCGAACGCGATGAGGCAGCGATGGAGACCATCTCGCTGTTTTCCACCTATCTCGGTCGCGTTGCCGGTGACATGGCGATGATCTTCATGGCACGCGGCGGTGTTTTTCTTGCCGGCGGCATTTCCCAGAAAATCCTGCCTGCCTTGAGAAAGCCGGAGTTCCGCGCCGCCTTCGAAGACAAGGCGCCGCACTCGGCGTTGCTCCGGACGATCCCGACTTTCGTCGTCACCCATCCGACGGCTGCGCTTTCCGGCCTTGCCGCCTATTCGCGCACACCGTCGCGCTTTGGTGTGGCAACAGAGGGACGGCGCTGGAGAACTTGAAGGACAAGCCAGCGTCAAGACTCGCCAAAGTGGGATCAAGGGACTATAGAGCCCACTGAAATAAGGCGCCTGCAAGCGCGTCGGGCTTTAAGGAAACCTGCTTGAAACAAGCCAAGACAAAGCTGCCACCCGTTGACCGCGAGACCATTGCCAGCGTCCTGAAGCGGGTCATTGCCGAAAACGGACGCGCTCATATGCGCGGCTATATCTTCGCCATCGCCTGCCTCGGGCTTGTCGCGGGCACGACCGCGTTCACCGCCTGGATCATGGAATCGGTGGTCAACGAGGCCTTCGCCAACAAGCGGGCCGATATCGTTCTCTACATCTGCGGCGCGATCTTCATTGCCTTCGTGGTGCGCGGCTTTGCCACCTACGGCCAGGCCGTGGCGCTCTCCAAGATCGGCAACAGCATCGTCGCCAGCTACCAGCGCAGACTCTATTCGCATCTGATGGCACTGAGCGTCGGCTATTTCAGCGAAACCCGCTCCGCCCGCATCTCCGCGCAGATCAGCCAGAACGTCTCCGGCATCCGCGACGTCCTCAACATGACGGTCACCTCGCTGGCGCGCGATTTCCTGACGCTGATTGCGCTGATCGGCGTGATGATCAGCAAGGACTGGCTGCTGACGCTGATCGTTTTCGTGATCGCGCCACCATTGCTGATCGGCCTTCGCTACATCTCGCGGCGGCTGAAGCAGGCGACCCGCGAATCCGTCGAAATCAACAGCCACGTGCTCGGGGCCATGCAGGAGACCATTCAGGGCATCACCATCGTCAAGGCCTTCACGATGGAGAAGCAACTGAAGACCAAGGTCGAGACGATCATCGACCGGGCCGAAAACCGCGCCAACCGCATCGCCCGACTAAGCGAACGCACCGCCCCGATGACGGAAACCTTTGCCGGCTTTGCGATTTCCAGCGTGCTTGCCTATGCGGCATTCCGATCGATCTACAACGGCATCCAGCCGGGGGCCTTCTTCGCCTTCGTCACCGCGCTCCTGATGGCCTATGACCCGGCCCGCCGCCTTGCCAGGCTCCAGGTCTCGCTCGAGCGCGCCGTCGTCAATGCGCGGATGATCTACGAAATCCTCGATACCGTGCCGCATCAGCGCGACCTTCCCGGTGCCGGCAATCTCGCGCTTCAGCAAGCGACGATCGAATTCAGGGACGTCCGTTTCGGATATAACCAGAGCGACGACATCCTGAAGGGCGTCAGCTTTGTTGCGGAAGGCGGCAAGACGACAGCACTGGTCGGCCCCTCCGGCGCCGGAAAGTCGACGGTGATCAGCCTTATTCCGCGCTTCTACGACCCCTCCGGCGGCGAGATCCTGATCGACGGGCAGGACATCGCCCACGTAACCAAACAATCGCTGCGCAACGGCCTCGCCTATGTGTCGCAGCAGCCTTACCTCTTCGAAGGCTCGATCCGCGACAATATCCGCTACGGCCGTCCCGAGGCGACGGATGCCGAGGTCGAGGAAGCAGCGAAGCTTGCCTATGCGCATGATTTCATCTGCGCCCAGCCGCAGGGCTACGATACGCCGGTCGGCGAAAACGGCGTGACCCTTTCCGGCGGCCAGCGCCAGCGGCTGTCGATCGCCCGCGCGCTGGTGCGCCAGGCGCCGATCCTGCTGCTCGACGAGGCAACCTCGGCACTGGATACCGAATCGGAAGCGGCCGTGCAGAAGGCGCTCGATCATGCCATGAGCGGCCGCACGGTGGTCGTCATCGCCCATCGGCTTTCGACCGTCGTCAACGCCGACAAGATCATCGTCATGAAGGATGGATTGGTGGTCGAGGAGGGCACCCACGAGGCGCTTGCGAAGCGATCGGACGGCCTTTACGCTCGATTGCACAACCTGCAGGGCTCAGCAGCCCAGCCGGCAGTGGAAGTGCAAGTTTGAGAACCAGGAATTGAGGCAAGCATGAGCGGGACGGAGATGAAACTCGTGGTGGTGGGCGCCGCCGGACGGATGGGCCAGACGCTAATTCGCACGATCAATGCGATGCCCGGCGCACAACTCTTTGCCGCCGTCGAACGGCCGGGCTCGGCCTTCATCGGTCGCGATGCGGGCGAGATTGCAGGATTGGGCCCGATCGGCGTCGCGATCAGCGACAAGCCGCTCGAGGCCTTCGTCGAGGCCGAAGGTGTGCTCGATTTTACCTCACCAGCAGCCTCCGTCGAGTTTGCCGGTCTCGCTGCGCAGGCCCGCATCGTCCATGTCATCGGCACGACTGGCTGCTCCAGCGGTGACGACGAGAAGATCAAGGCAGCGGCGCGGCACGCGCGGATCGTCAAATCCGGCAATATGAGCCTCGGCGTCAATCTTCTTGGCGTTCTCACCGAACAGGCGGCGCGTGCCCTTGGACCGACGGACTGGGACATCGAAATTCTTGAAATGCACCACAAGCACAAGGTTGACGCGCCGTCCGGCACCGCCCTCCTGCTCGGTGAAGCTGCCGCAAAAGGCCGCGGTATAGATCTCGCCAGCCAATCCGTGCGCGTGCGCGACGGCCATACCGGCGCTCGCGTGGCCGGCACGATCGGCTTTGCGACGCTGCGCGGCGGCTCGGTGATCGGCGAGCATTCGGTCATCCTCGCCGGCGAAGGCGAACAGGTGACACTCTCCCACAGCGCCACGGACCGCTCGATTTTTGCGCGCGGCGCCGTGACTGCGGCCCTTTGGGCCCGTGGCCAGAAGCCCGGCCTCTATTCCATGCTCGACGTGCTCGGGCTGTCCTGAACCTTAAAATCCCGGAGAAACATCATCATGAGCGGCACCCTCGTCCTTGTGCGTCACGGCCAGAGCGACTGGAACCTGAAAAACCTGTTCACCGGCTGGAAGGACCCGGACCTGACGGCGCTCGGCGTCGAAGAGGCCAATGCCGGCGGCAAGGCGCTTGCCGAATACGGCATCAAGTTCGACGTTGCCTTCACCTCCGTGCTGTCCCGCGCCCAGCGGACCTGCAAGATCATCCTCGACAATGTCGGCCAGCCCGACCTCGAGACGATCTGCGACCAGGCGCTGAACGAGCGCGACTACGGCGACCTTTCCGGTCTCAACAAGGACGACGCGCGCGCCAAATGGGGCGAAGAGCAGGTGCATATCTGGCGCCGTTCCTATGACGTCCCGCCGCCGGGCGGCGAAAGCCTGCGCGACACTGGCGCCCGCGTCTGGCCCTATTACCTCACTGACATCCTGCCGCGCGTCCTCAGAGGCGAGAAGGTCCTCGTTGCGGCGCACGGCAACTCGTTGCGCTCGCTGGTGATGGTGCTCGACCGCCTGACCAAGGAGCAGATTCTCGCGCTCAACCTCGCGACGGGCGTACCGATGGTCTACAAGCTGAATGCCGATTCTACCGTCGCGTCGAAGGAAGTTCTGGGCGATATGTCCGGGGCGCATTGAGCATTCAAAATAGCAGATGACAAAAGGGCCGCAGCTGCGGCCCTTTTCCTTGTCAAACCTTGCCCGCTTCCCAGCCGAGCATTGCCCGCTTGCGGGTGAGGCCCCAGTGGTAGCCGGTCAGCGCGCCGCTCTTGCCGAGCGCCCGGTGGCAGGGCACGACGAAGGAGATCGGATTGCGTCCGACTGCAGCGCCGACGGCGCGCGAGGCAGTCGGCTGGCCGATATTGCAGGCGATATCCGAATAGGTGACCGCCTTGCCCATCGGGATTTTCAAAAGGGTTTCCCAGACGCGGATCTGGAAATCGGACCCGATCAGCACGATGCGCAAGGGCTCCTCTTGGCGCCACTCCCGGGAATCAAAGATGCGGGCCGCATAGGCGGCGGTCGCTGCGCTGTCTTCGACATACTGCGCATTCGGCCAGCGATTTGCCATATCCTCGAAACTGGCTTTTTCACCACCGGCATCGCTGAAGGCAAGGCCCGCAAGGCCGCGATCGGTGACCATGACCAGCGCCACGCCGAAGGGACTGGGATGGAAGCCGTAGCGGATCGTCAGCCCGCCGCCGCGCAGCTTCCATTCGCCCGGCGACATCGCCTCGTGGGTAACGAAGAGATCATGCAGGCGGCTGGGGCCGGAAAGGCCGACCTCGAAGCTGGTTTCAAGCAGCGGCAGCTCCTCCTGCCGCAGCAGGCGCTTGGCGTGATCGAGCGTCACCGCCTGCAGGAATGCCTTCGGCGACAGTCCGGCCCAGCGGGTGAACGTCTTCTGCAGTTGCGTCGGCGGTTGGCCGATTTCACCGGCGATGGCCTCCAGCGACGGCTGATCGCGATAGTTTTCGGTCAGCATCTCGACCACGCGGCTGACAATCTCATAGTCGCTGCCATGCGGCGTGATGTCGGCGGGAAGCGATGTCGTGATATTCATGATCGTATCTCCTTGAGACAAGAGATAATCACTCGAACCGGGTCTTCGCCACCCGATTCTTGTCCTAGTGCCGGATGATTTTAGG
>UCMT01000008.1 GCA_900473795.1 Hyphomicrobiales bacterium
TTTGTGTCCTCTCCCACGGGGCGAGAGGTAGGGGATGCCGCACCCCTTCCGCGCAATATTATCCTCGTTTTTGGCAGACCTGTCCGGTGATCGGCGGCCTCCGATCTCGAACGCCGCATCTTCGAACATCGCGAAGGCACCGATGCCCGGCTTCACGGCCAAATATGGCTGCAAGCAACTGGTCTGGTACGAGGAGCATTTATCGATCGGCACGGCAAAGCCAGCGCGAGAAGTCCCTCAAGCGATGGCATCGGCAGTGGAAGATCGAATTGATCGAGGCGATGAATCCGGACTGACGGGATTTGTACTAGGAGCTTTGGTAGGCGTGGGAATGGATCCTCGGGTCAAGCCCGAGGATGACCACCTTGGGCGGATCGCGCCAATAGCAAACATCCTACCGCCGGAGCTATCCGGTTTTCTCCGCCGAATTCCTCTCTCCGTCATCCTCGGGCTTGACCCGAGGATCCACTCACAAGGTGCCCTCACACCCGCTCGACAAACCCGTCCAGCACCCGCTTCTGTCCGGCCCTGTCGAAGTCGATCGTCAGTTTGTTGCCCTCGATGCCGGCGATGTTGCCGTTGCCGAACTTGATGTGGAACACGCGGTCGCCGACGTTGAATTTCGAGGGTTCGTCGATCTTCGACTTGGCGACGAGTTCGCCGTCGATGGTGCGGGCGCGCGGGCCGCTCTCGCCGTAGCCGATGCGCTCGATGCCGACGCCGGAGCGGCTGCCCCAGTTGTCTCGGGTGGCATCGGTCTTGTGGGCTTGGGCGCGTTTCCAGCCGGGGGTGGAATAGGCGTTGGCGAAGGGTTCCTGCTTGTCGAAGCGCGACTGACCGTAGCCGCCGCGGTTGTAGCCGCCATAGGATTGGTCGGTCTCGGCGACATCGACATGGGCGAGCGGCAGTTCATCGAGGAAGCGCGAGGGCAGCGTCGATTGCCACAGGCCGTGGATGCGGCGGTTGGAGACGAACCAGATGTGGCAGCGGCGTTTTGCGCGGGTGAGACCCACATAGGCGAGGCGGCGTTCTTCCTCGAGGCCCGAGCGGCCGCCTTCGTCGAGGGCGCGCTGGTGCGGGAAAAGGCCCTCTTCCCAGCCGGGCAGGAAGACGGTTTCGAATTCGAGACCCTTGGCCGAATGCAGCGTCATGATCGAGACGGCGTCGAGTTCGGCGTTCTGCTCGACATCCATCACCAGCGCGATGTGTTCGAGGAAGCCGCGCATCGACTCGAACTGCTCCATCGAGCGGATGAGTTCTTTCAGGTTTTCCAGCCGACCGGGAGCCTCGGCCGATTTGTCATTCTTCCACATGTCCGTATAGCCGGACTCTTCGAGGATGGTTTCGGCAAGCTCGGTGTGCGGCGTGGTTTCCAGCAGACCCTGCCAGCGCTTGAACATGGTGACGACGTCGAACAGCGATTTGCGCGGCTTGGCCTTCATCTCGTCGGTTTCGATGAGATCGGCCGCCGCCGCGAGCATAGGGATATTGCGGCCGCGGGCATAATCGTGAAGGCTGCGCACCGTCGTATCGCCGAGGCCGCGCTTCGGGGTGTTGACGATGCGCTCGAAGGCGAGGTCGTCGGCGGGCTGGCAGACGAGGCGGAAATAGGCGAGCGCATCGCGGATTTCGAGCCGCTCGTAGAAGCGCGGGCCGCCGATGACGCGGTAGTTGAGGCCGAGCGTGACAAAGCGGTCTTCGAACTCGCGCATCTGGAAGGAGGCACGCACCAGGATCGCCATGTCGTTCAGATTGTGTTTCTGGCGCTGCAGCTGCTCGATTTCCTCGCCGACGGCGCGGGCTTCCTCTTCCGAATCCCAGGCGGCATGCACCTGCACCTTGTCGTCGTCGGGGTCGGCGCGGTCGGTGAACAGCGTCTTGCCGAGGCGGCCTTCATTGTGGGCGATCAGATGGGCGGCGGCGCCGAGAATATGCTCCGTCGAGCGGTAGTTACGCTCCAGCTTGATGACCTTGGCGCCGGGAAAATCCTTCTCGAAGCGCAGGATGTTGTCGACCTCGGCGCCGCGCCAGCCGTAGATCGACTGGTCGTCGTCGCCGACGCAGCAGACGTTCTGCGGCGTGCCCTTCGGCCGCTGGGCGAGCAGCCGCAGCCACATGTACTGGGCGGTGTTGGTGTCCTGATACTCGTCGACGAGGATATAGCGGAACTTGTCGTGATATTCCTTCAGCACGTCCGGATGGGCGCGGAACATGCGGATCGGGTGGAGCAAAAGATCGCCGAAATCGCAGGCGTTCAGCGTCATCAGCCGGGCCTGGTAGGCAGCGTAGAGCTCGCGGCCCTTGCCGTTGGCAAAGGAGCGGGCATCGCCTTCGGGGATGTCGCCAGGGCCGAAGCCCTTGTTCTTCCAGCCGTCGATCATCTGGGCGAATTGCTTGGCCGGCCAGCGCTTGTCATCGATGCCCTCGGCTTGGATGATCTGCTTGATCAGCCGCACGACATCGTCGGTGTCGAGAATGGTGAACGAGGACTTGAGCCCGACAAGTTCGGCATGGCGGCGCAACAGCTTGACGCCGATCGAGTGGAAGGTGCCCATCCAGGGCATGCCCTCGACGGCCGAGCCGACCAGCACGCCGATGCGCTCCTTCATTTCGCGGGCCGCCTTGTTGGTGAAGGTGACGGCGAGGATCTGGCTGGGATAGGCGCGGGCGGTCGACAGGATATGGGCGATGCGGGTGGTGAGCACGCGGGTCTTGCCGGTGCCGGCGCCGGCAAGCACCAGGACCGGGCCATCCAGCGTCTCGACGGCTTCGCGCTGTTCCGGGTTCAGGCCGGAGAGATAATCGGGCACCCGATGCTGGTCACGCGCAGCCATGGCGCGGGCGGCGATGCCGCTGGCGGGGGCCGGCGGCGCCGGCTCACGGCCGCGCACGGGGCGCGGCGCGGGCTCCTCGTCGAAGAAGGGAATGTCGTCAAATCCATTGCTCATGCGGCTCAATGTAGTGATTCGGTGCCGAAAGACCAGAATTCCGTTCTTCTTTTATTCCGTGAAGTCCAGCTTCTTTGCGCCAGCAACCGCTTTTGTGCCGCGATCAGGGCCGATGATCGGCATCGAAGGCGGGATCGACGGGAACCTGCAGCGCGGTTGCGAGCTGGTTGGTCTTGGCGGCGAGCGAAATGACGTGCAGGAGATCGGCGTGCTGCTCGGCGGTCATGCCCTTGGCCTTGGCGGCGGCCGTATGCGAATGGGCGCAGTAGCCGCAGCCATTGGTGACGGAGACGGCGATGTAGAGCATCTCCTTGGTCAGCGGATCGAGCGCGGAGGGCGTTGCCATCACCGCCTTGACCTCGGCCCAGGTGGTTTCGAGCAGGCCGGGATCGAAGGCGAGGTAATGCCACATGTTGTTGATGAAGTCCGACTTGCGGGTGGCGCGGATGTCGTCGAACACGGCTTTGACGCGAGGATCGGATTCCGGGTTCTGATTTTTGGCGATGGTGCTCATGGGGCCTCCGGGTTCGTCTGACTGGAAAGCGGCCGCTCAGGACCGAAAATGGCTTTCATTACAATTGCGTAATGATGGTATTCTGGCATTGCCCGGGCTGCGGCAAAAGGGGATAGTTGGCCTTGTTGATGGACCCCGTGCGCCGCTATGGCCGGGAGCCGTGATTTCAATGGAGTTCCTGGATGCGGCTTTGGAAGCAGGTGTCGATCAGTCTTGTCATTCTTGCGGTGGGTCTCGGTGCGTGGGTCCGCTTCGTGCCGGGCGCTGGCGAGATGCTTGCCAAGGCGGGTGTACCCGAGCAACTGGTGGCCTTTGCTGCAAAGCCGGTGGTAGAGACGGGTGACGGGCAGGGCCAGGCACAAGGTCAAGGTACGGGCCGGCGCGGGCAGGGCGGCGGTGCGCCGCTCGTCGTGACGCAGCCGGTCGACAGCGCCGTCGTCAACGACAGGCTGAACGCGATCGGCAATGGCGAGGCGATCGTCTCCGTTGCCGTCACGCCGCAGGCGACCGGCAACCTGACCGAGATCCTCGTCAAATCCGGCGACGAGATCGAAAAGGGCCAGGTGATCGCCCGTCTCGACAGCGACGAGCAGAGGATCGCCGCCGCCCAAGCCAAGGTCGCACTCGACAGCGCCCGCGAAAAGGTCGAGCGCAACCGCAGGCTCGGCAATGCCGTCTCGGTCGCCGTGCTGCGCGAGGCTGAATTCGCCATGCAGGCCGCCGAACTTGCGCTGCAGACGGCGCAGCTCGACCTGAAGCGCCGCGACATCCTTGCGCCCTCCGGCGGCATCGTCGGCATCATCACCGTCAATCCGGGCGACTATGTCACCACCTCGACGCCGGTCGCCGTCGTCGACGACCGCTCGCAGATCCTTGTCGATTTCTGGGTGCCGGAGCGGTTTTCCACCAAGATCGCCGTCGGGCAGGCGGTGACGGCCTCGGCCATCGCGCTGCCGGGCTCGGAGTTTTCCGGCGCCATCGACGCCATCGACAACCGCATCGACCAGGCAAGCCGGACGCTGAGGGTCAGGGCACGCGTCGACAATCCCGACGATACGCTGAGGGCAGGCATGTCCTTCTCGGTCGCGGTCCGTTTCCCCGGCGACGATTATCCGACGGTCAATCCGCTGGCGATCCAGTGGAGCGCCGACGGCTCCTATGTCTGGCGCGTCGAGAAAGACAAGTCGCAGAAGGTCCCGGTCAAGATCATCCAGCGCAATTCCGACAAGGTGCTGGTCGAGGCGGCGCTCGCCAAGGGCGATGCCGTGGTGATGGAAGGCGTGCAGCGCCTGCGTGACGGCGGCGCGGTGCGTGTGGCGAGCGACGAGAAGCCGCGGCAGCAGAAGCCGCCCGAGGGCGATGAGCAGCAGAAGGTCTCCGAAGCGGAGACCGCGAAATGAGCGGCGCAGGCGACCATCACGAGGCCGGGCGCACGGCGGGTTTTACGGCGCTCTTCATTCGCCGGCCGATCTTCGCGCTGGTCGTCAACACGCTGATTATCGTTGCGGGTCTCGCGGCGCTGAACGGCATCGAGATCCGTGAACTGCCGCAGGTGGACCAGCCGGTGGTATCGGTCAACACCCAGTTCGACGGTGCTTCGCCGGAAACGGTGGACCGCGAGCTGACCTCGGTGATTGAGGGTGCCGTGTCGCGCGTCCAGGGCATCAAGGATATCTCCTCGACCTCGCAATATGCCCAGAGCCGCGTCACGCTGCAGTTTTCCGACACGACCGATATCGGCCAGGCCTCCAACGATATCCGCGATGCGCTCGGCCGGGTGGCGAACCAGCTGCCGGAGGATGCCGACGAACCGCGCATCGTCAAGGCCGACGCCGACAGCCAGCCGATCCTGCGGCTGGCGCTGACGTCCGACACGCTGTCGATGGAAGACCTGACGCTGCTTGCCGAAAACGAGATCACCGACCGGCTCGCCGCCGTCGAGGGCGTCGCCGACGTGCAGATCAACGGCGACCAGGAGAAGATCTTCCGCATCGACGTCAACCAGTCGAAGCTGGCGTCGCGCGGATTGACCGTCGCCAATCTGCGCGATGCGCTGGCGACCGCCTCGCTCGACGTGCCGGCCGGGTCGCTGACCAGCGCCAACCAGGACATTTCGGTGCGTGCCACCGCGGGCCTGCAGACGCCGGAGGAATTCGAGAACCTGATCCTCGGCGATAATGTGCGGCTCGGCGATATCGCGACGGTGACGCTCGGGCCGGATACCGGCACCTCGTCGCTCCGGTCCGACGGGCGTCAGGGCATCGGGCTCGGCATCATCCGGCAGGCGCAGTCGAACACGCTCGATATTTCCGAGGGCGTGAAGAAGGCGGTGGCAACGATCGACGAGATCCTGCCGAAGGGCACGCAGCTCAAGGTCACCAGCGACGATGCGGTGTTCATCGACGGCGCCATCCACGAGGTGGAGATCGCGCTGGTCGCCTCCGTCATCATCGTCACCATCGTCATCTATCTCTTCCTGCTCGACTGGCGGGCGACACTCATCCCGACGCTGACGATGCCGATCGCGCTCGTCGGCACCTGCGCGGCGATCTATCTTGCCGGATTCTCGATCAACATCCTGACGCTGCTGGCGATCGTCTTGGCGACGGGCCTGGTGGTGGACGACGCGATCGTCGTGCTTGAAAACATCGTGCGGCGGCGCGGCGAGGGTATGGGGCCGCGGGCGGCGGCCGTGCTCGGGACGCTCGAAGTGTTCTTCGCCGTCATCGCGACGACGGCGACGCTTGCGGCGGTCTTCGTGCCGCTGTCATTCCTGCCTGGGCAGACGGGCGGGCTGTTCCGCGAGTTCGGCTTCGTGCTCGCCTTCGCCATCCTGCTTTCGGCCTTCGTATCCTTGACGCTCTGCCCGATGCTGGCGTCGCGTCTGCTCAAACCGCATGGCGAGGAGCAGGGCCATACCGGCTTCATGGGTAAAATCGGCGTTTTTGCCGCCGGTTTCTATCGGCGCACCCTGCGGGCCTGCCTCAACTCGCCGCTGATCGTCTTCATGGTTGCGATCATGGTGACGGCGGCGGGCGCCGGCGCCTTCACGCTCTTGAAGTCGGAACTGACGCCGACGGAGGACCGCGCCCGCATTATGCTGCGGATGCAGGCGCCGCAGGGCGTTTCTCTGGAATACACGCAGGCGCAGATGCGGCGCGTCGAGGACGGGCTGAAGCCGCTGGTCGACAGCGGCGAGATCGCCAATATCTTCTCCGTTTCCGGCCAGGGCGGCTCGGTCAACGGCGGCTTCATGGTGCTGACGCTGGCGCCCTGGAGCGACCGGGACCGCACCCAGCAGCAGATTTCCGCCGATATCACCAGGATAACAGCGAATATCCCGTCGATCCGGGTCTTCCCGATCCAGCCGAACAGCCTCGGCATTCGCGGTGCCGGCAACGGGCTGCAGGTGGCGCTGGTCGGCAACGACTATGGCAAGCTCGGCGATGCGGCTGCGAAACTGGTGCGGCAGATGGAAGACAGCGGCCGTTTCGAAAACGTCCGCCTGAACTACGAGGAGAACCAGGCGCAGCTTTCGGTGACGATCGACCGCGAACGCGCCTCCGATCTCGGCATCGATATCAAGGGCCTGTCGTCGGCGCTGCAGGCCATGCTCGACGGCAACAGCGTGCTTGACGTCTATGTCGACGGCGAGGCCTATCCGGTCAAGCTGCTGTCGACGACCAATCCGGTCAATGACCCTACCGACCTGCAGAACATCTTCCTGAAGACCGGCGACGGCAAGATCGTGCCGATGTCGTCGATTGCGACCGTCGAGGAAAGGGCCGTTGCGCCGCAGCTGTCGCGTGAGTCGCAATTGCGCTCCGTCTCGCTTTCTGCGGGCCTCGGTCCCGATATCGCTCTCGGTGACGCCCTGTCGATGGTCGAGCAGATGGCCGAGCCGCTCCTGCCGCCCGGGTCGCGCGTCGTGCCGCTTGCGGAAGCCGCGACGCTCGACGAGAACGCCAACGGCATGTTCATCACCTTCGGCTTTGCGCTGGTCATCATCTTCCTGGTGCTGGCCGCACAATTCGAAAGCCTGGTCAGCGGCCTGATCATCATGTCGACGGTGCCGCTCGGCCTTGCCTGCGCCGTCTTTGCCATGCTGCTGACCGGCAATACGTTGAACATCTACAGCCAGATCGGCCTGGTGCTCCTGGTCGGCATCATGGCGAAGAACGGCATCCTCATCGTCGAATTCGCCAATCAGCTGCGCGACCGCGGCGAAGACCTGCGCTCGGCCATCGAGAACGCGGCAAATATCCGGCTGAGGCCGGTGATGATGACGATGATCGCCACCATCGTCGGGGCTGTGCCGCTAGTGCTGGCAAGCGGGGCCGGCGCCGAGGCTCGCATCGCACTCGGCGGAGTGCTGGTCGGCGGCCTCGGGCTTGCAACGGTGGTGACGCTGTATCTGACGCCGGTCGCCTATCTGGTCATTGCCCGGTTCACCAAGCCGCATGTCGATGAAGAGCGGCGGCTGCATCGCGAGTTGGAGCAGGCCGAAGCGCTGCAGCTGGCCGAAGCCGCGGAATAATGGGCTTCTCGGGGAGCAAGAAGCAGCCTTCAATAGGACAAGAAGCAGCCTTCAATAGGAATTGTCAGGCGCTGCTGCATCTGCCGCGGCGGCTCATTCGGGTGCGGCGATACGAATAGGACGTGTTCCGACCGGAGCGCCGGTCGCGCGATCGATGGTGACGGGATCGATCTCCGTTCCGGTCTCGGCGTCGAAGAAGCGGGTCACCTTGCCCCCGCCGCGATGCTTGCGTCCCCACGCGCCGATCGCAAACAGCACCGGCAGAAAGTCGCGGCCGGCTTCCGTTAGCACATATTCGTCGCGTGGCGGACGGTCGGAATAGCGGCGTTTCTCCAGCAGTCCCTCCTCGGTCAGGCCTGAAAGCCGCCCCGTCAGCATCGTCGGCGCGATACCGAGGCTCTTGCGAAAATCATCGAAGCGGGTCAGCCCCGCATGGGCGTCGCGCATGATCAGCATGCTCCATGCGTCTCCTACAAGCGCCAGGCTGCGGGCGATCAGGCATGGTTGGTCCGAAAGATTTTTCATGTCGGTATCTTTTTAGTAGTGACTTGCTATCAAATTGATAGTAACTGATTGTTCATCGATGTTCCACGACAAAATTGAAAGCGGAAGAGATGAGCAAAAAAGAACGCGGCGTTGCCCTGGTCACGGGGGCTTCCTCCGGCATCGGGCTGGTGACGGCACAAGCGCTGCGGCGCGATGGCTACCGTGTCTTCGGCACCAGCCGAAAGCCGATGCCCGATACCGCGGATGGGATCACGATGCTGATCTGCGACGTGATCGACGATGGGTCCGTGCAGAGTGTCGTCGACGAGGTTCTAAACCGTGCAGGGCGGATTGATCTGCTCGTCAACAATGCCGGGATCGGACTGGTTGGCGGCGCTGAGGAATCCACGGCGGCACAGGCGAAAGCCCTTTTCGACGTCAACGTGTTCGGGATCCTGCGAATGACGAATGCGGTCCTGCCCGTGATGAGACGGCAGCGTCGAGGCCGGATCATCAACCTCAGTTCCATACTCGGGCTGATCCCCGCGCCCTATAACGCCCTCTACGCATCGACCAAACATGCCATCGAAGGCTACTCGGAATCTCTCGACCACGAAGTGCGAACGCAGGGCATCCGCGTCGTGCTTGTCGAGCCGGGCGTGACCCGCACGTCCTTCGAAGAGAACATCACGCGACCGGACCGGCCGCTTGCCGTCTACGATACGGTTCGCGCCGACGCGGAGAAGCTGATGCGCGAGATCGTCGCGAAGGGTGATGCGCCGGAGGTAGTCGCCAGAGCCGTCGTAAGGGCCGCCAACGCGGCATCGCCCAAACGACGCTACACCGCCGGAAAGGCTGCAGGACAAGTCCGCTTCGTACGTCGCTTCTTGCCTGAGTCCTTCGTCGACAAGAGCCTTCGGAAGTTCAACGGACTTCCCGATTGAGCCTTCATCGCGCCGTCGCTGCCGGCTCACCACAGAAACGAAAGTCACTCCGATGAAATCATTTTTGATCGATCGCTATGCGAAAGGCGGCGCACTCCGGCTCGGCGAAAGTCCCGTGCCGGAATTGCGTGACAACGACGTCATGGTCGAGATTCATGCCGCCGGCGTGAACCTCCTGGACAGCAAGATCAGGGACGGAGAGTTCAAGCTCATCCTGTCCTACCGCCTTCCACTGGTGCTGGGCAACGATGTCGCGGGCGTCGTCGTCCGGGTCGGGGCCAATGTCACGCAATTCAAGCCCGGTGACGAGGTCTACGCACGTCCGGCCCAGGATCGCATCGGGACATTCGCGGAGTACATCGCCATCGACCAAGACGATGTCGCAAGGAAGCCGACCAATCTGACCATGGAAGAGGCCGCTTCCATTCCGCTTGTCGCCCTGACGGCATGGCAGGTTCTTGTCGAGCGGGCCAACCTGCAGAAGGGACAGAAGGTCCTGATCCACGCCGGCTCGGGCGGCGTCGGCACGATCGCGATCCAGCTTGCCAAGCATCTCGGGGCACATGTGGCCGCCACGACGAGCACAGCAAATGTCGCGCTTGTGAAAAGTCTCGGCGCAGACGTCGTGGTCGACTACAAGAAGGACGATTTCGAGAAGGTGCTGCAGGGCTATGACGTCGTGCTGAACAGCCTCGGCAAGGACACGCTGGAGAAATCCCTTCGTGTGCTGAAGTCGGGCGGGAAGCTGATCTCGATTTCCGGTCCGCCCGATCCGGACTTTGCGAGGCAGAACGGCTCTGGCTGGCTGCTTCAACAGATCATGCGCCTGCTGAGCTCCGGCATCAGGAGAAAATCGAAACGCCGAGGAATTGGCTATTCCTTCCTCTTCATGACGGCGAACGGTGGGCAGCTCGGAAAGATCACCTCCCTGATCGAGGCGGGCGACATACGCCCGGTGATGGACCGGGTCTTCCCGTTCGAGAGGACCAACGAGGCGCTGGACTATGTCGAAACGGGTCGCGTCTGGGGCGATAGGGGCAGGGCATTCATCGCAGTGCACTGCAATGAATGATTTGCTGCTGTTAATTCGAGTGCAAATGGGCCGAACAGTCCACTATCCCGCGTATCCTGCGAGTGGCTGCGCCCAGCGCGAGTGACTTTGTCAACATAACCCAGGCTATTTCTGCCCTGTGTCCCGACTGTCTCACTTCGGCGCAATTCCATGCTAAACCCCGTGAAGTTCAGGACGAGGTTCTGGACAAAATGATTCCGATTTGCACAGTAGCGCGTTGAAATCTAAGAATTTCCGCGATGTGCAGCGGCGGTTCGGGGGTGAGACATGGCGTTGAAGGCGATCAAGGCGGGCAGCCGCAACGAAACCGGCATAGCAACGGCCGTGCGGCTGATGAGCGAACGGTTCGGTGCGCGTTTCCAGACCGGCGAGGCCATCCGCGCGCAGCATGCCCACACGACGACCTATATTCCCGCGCAATTGCCCGACGGCGTCGTCTTTCCGGAGAGCGCGTCCGAGGTCGAGGCGATCGTTTCAATCGCCAGCGAACATGGCGTTCCGCTGATCGCCTTCGGCACAGGGTCGTCGCTCGAAGGCCACATCAATGCGCCGCATGGCGGCATCAGCGTCGATGTCAGCCGGATGGACAAGGTGCTCGAAGTCAATGCCAGCGATTTCGACTGTACCGTCCAGCCGGGCATCACGCGCGAGGCGCTGAACATCCATCTGCGCGACACGGGCCTGTTCTTCCCGATCGATCCGGGCGCCAATGCCTCGATCGGCGGCATGGCGTCGACGCGGGCCTCCGGCACCAATGCGGTGCGCTACGGCACGATGAAGGACAATGTCCTCGCCGTGACCGCGGTGACGGCGGGCGGCAAGGAAATCCGGACGGCGCATCGGGCGAGGAAATCGTCTGCGGGCTATGACCTCACCCGTCTTTTCGTGGGGGCCGAGGGGACGCTTGGCATCCTCACCTCGATCACGCTCAGGCTGCAGGGTATCCCGGAAATGATCGCCGGCGGCGTCTGCTCGTTTGCCTCCGTGGGCGACGCCTGCAACACGGTGATCCTGACCATCCAGTCGGGCATTCCGGTGGCGCGGATCGAGCTTCTGGACGCCGTGCAGATGCGGGCGAGCAACGCCTATTCCGGATTGTCCTTCCCGGAAATGCCGGCGCTGTTCGTCGAGTTTCACGGCAGTGCCGAGAGCGTGGCGCTGCAATCCAAGCAATTCGCCGAGATCGCCGCGGAATTCGGTGGTTCCGAATTCCTCTGGACGGCCAATACCGAGGAGCGCAACGCGCTGTGGAAGGCGCGGCACAATGCCTATTGGGCACAGAAGAGCCTGGCGCCCGGGCTGGCCATTCTCTCCACCGATGTCTGCGTGCCGATCTCGCGGCTTGCCGATTGCGTCGAGGCGACGCAGGAGGACATTCTCGAAAACGGCCTGGTCGCCCCGATCGTCGGCCATGCGGGTGACGGGAACTTTCACGTCGGCCTGCTGTTCGACGACAAGGACGACGCCGACATCGCCAAGGCGGAGGCTTTCGTCGCCCGCCTCAACGAGCGGGCGCTGGCGATGGACGGCACCTGCACGGGCGAGCACGGCATCGGACAGGGCAAGATGCCGTTCCTCGAGGCCGAGCTTGGCGACGCGCTCGATCTGATGCGGCAGGTGAAGCGGGCGCTCGATCCGGGCAACATCTTCAACCCCGGCAAGATTTTTGCCATGTGAAAAGCCCGAAGCGATGCTAATACCATGATCGATGACAGGAGGCGCCTGCAGGGGCGCCATCTTCCGCAGCAAACGGGTTAGGACTTTCAACTGGTGCTTTCGCGAATTCTGGTTTTCGTCGGTGGTCTTCTGGTCGTGGCACTGTTTGCCGCGCTGATCGCACCACTATTCGTGGACTGGACCGATTTTCGCAAGGATTTCGAGCGCGAGGCGAGCCGGATCATGGGCAAGCCCGTGGTCGTGTACGGCAGCGTCGATGCGCGGCTGATTCCGTTCCCCTCGGTCACTCTCAACGACGTCCGCGTCGGTCAGTCCGAGAGCGGCGAGCCGCTGATCCAGGTTGCGCGTTTCTCGATGGATGCGGAGCTTGCACCGTTTCTTTCCGGCGAAGCGTTGATTTTCGACATGCGGCTGGAACAGCCGAAGGCCAAGGTGCGGCTGCTGCCGGATGGGACGCTCGACTGGGCGCGCGGACGCAAGGCCTCCATTCCGGCAAAGGTCGTGGTTCTCGAAAACGTTGCCATTACCGACGGCCAGATCGACTTCATCGACGAGCAGACGGGCCGGACCCGGCGGATCACCGGGCTTGAGGCCGATCTCTCGGCCCGTTCGCTTGCAGGTCCATGGAAGATGGAAGGCCGCGCGGCGCTCGACGGCGAGGCGGGCAGCTTCTCCTTCTCCAGCAGCGAGGCCGACGACGAGGCCGGAACGCTTGGCCTGCGGGCGCGACTGACCCCGGACAAGCGCCCGTTTGGCGTGGAACTGGACGGCGACCTGAAGATCGTCGACTTCAAACCGCTCTACCAGGGCAAGTTCACGCTGACCGAAAACAAGCCCGCCGAGGCGCAGCCGGTGTCCGATCAGTCCGGCGCCTTGCGGGTGACGGGCGACTTCGAGCTCACCAACGAGCGCATTCGCGTGCCCGAATACCGGCTCGAGATCGGCCCGAAGGACGACCCCTATCTGGTGACCGGCGAGGCGACGCTCGATACCGGCAAGGAACAGGAATTCCTGCTTCTGGCCGATGGCCAGCAGATCGATGTCAGCCGCATCGGCAATGGCGGCGAGGCAGGCAAGACTGGCCGAGACCCGGCAATCTCCGTTCGCCAGAGGCTGGCTGCGATGATGGCGATCGCGGCGGATATCCCGATCCCGCAGGTGCCCGGCCGGGCGAGTTTGAAGCTGCCGGCGATCGTGATCGGCGATACGACGGTGCGCGACGTCCGCCTTGACCTGAGACCGGACGGTGCCGGCTGGATGGTCGACAAGGCGGTGGCGCAACTTCCCGGGCGCACGCAGTTCGAGGCCGAGGGCAGGCTGCAGCTGAGCGGCCAGCGCGCCTTCCGCGGCGACATGCTCGTCGCTTCCAACCAGCCGTCTGGCCTTGCGGCCTGGGTTGCCGGCTCTGTCGATCCGGCGATCCGCAAGCTGAAGACCGCCGGTTTTTCGGCCACCGTCAACCTGACCGACACGCTGCAGCAGTTCGAGCGCCTCGAAGTCGCGGCCGGGCCCGCCGTCCTGCACGGCCGGATCGAGCGGCAGGCGCTCGACGGCGTTGCGCCGAGCCTGTCGCTGCAGCTCAAGGGAAACCGCATCGACCTGGAAGCGCTGCAGGCGTTGGCGGGACTGGTGGCAGGTGATGCCTCGAACGAAACGGTGCTTTCGCACACGATCGCCGCCGATCTTTCGGCCAAGCATTTTTCCGCTTTCGATGAGAACGCCAGCGACGTGCAACTGGTGGCGACCCTGAAAAACGGCCAGCTGCAGGCCGAGCGCGTCTCGATCGGCGATATCGCCGGAACGCAGCTGGCGCTTTCGGGGCGCATGAGCGGGGATTTCAGCACACCGGTGGTTTCGGCCAAGATGAAGCTTGCCTCGCCGGATCTGACGCCGTTCCTGAAGATGATCGAGCGCCATGCCGCCGCCCATCCGGCGCTGGAAAGATTGGTGAAGAGCGGCCCCTACTACACGGACGCGGCTCTCGATGTGACCGTGACCTCCGGCGGCCAGGACGGCAAGGCGCCGGTGACCTTCGGCATTATCGGCACCGCGAACGGCACGAAGATCGCCGCCAACTATCAGGCGCCGAATGTGGCGCAGGCGCTGACGGGACAAGGCATCCTCCTGGAGGCGACGATGGAGAACCCTTCGACGCCGGTGCTGCTCGGCCAGATCGGCTTCGACCCGCTGCCGTTCGACGTCGACACGAATGCGATTTTCTCGGTCAAGCTGCAGGGCACCGACGGCCAGAAGGCCAACGGTTCGCTGACCTTTACCACCGAGCGGACGTCGTTGACCGCCAGCGGCGATATCGACCTGTCGCGGGAGAATTTCCTGTCCGGCCAGTCGAAGATCGTGCTGGAAAGCCGGGACTTCGAGCCGTTCCTGCTTCTTCAGGGGATTGGCCTGCCGCAGATGGGAACGGGGCTGCCGCTCGCCTTGAAGGCCGATATCGCGACGACGCCGGAAGCGGTGACGCTCTCGGAAATCGAGGGCAAGGCCGACAGCAACGCCTTTTCCGGGACCATCGCCATCGACCGCAAGACGCCGGGCAAGGTGACGGGAAAGATGGCGCTCGATACGCTTGATCTTGCCTGGATCGGCGAAGGCATCATCGGACCGGTCCAGGATACGACGAGCGGCGATCTGTCGACGTCACCTGTCGTGCAGCCGCCATGGAGCGGGCTCGACGTCGCGCTCGATTTTTCCACCAAGCAGTTCTGGCCGGGCGTCTACGGGGCGGTCTCGGACCTCACCGGCAAGCTTGTCTGGCAGGGCGACCAGATCGAGTTCGGCACGCTTGCCGGCAACTGGCTCGGCGGCAAGGTCGAGGGACGGCTGTTGCTCGGCAACGGCGACGGCTCCGGCTTCTTCCAGACGCGGCTTGACCTCAAGGACGCGGACCTTGCCGCGGCCGCCTGGAAAACGGGCGGGGCGGCGGTGGCCGAGGGCAAGGTCGACCTGACGATTGCGATGGAGGCCTCCGGCAAGACCGCGCGCGCCATGGCCGAATCGGCCAGCGGATCCGGTACGGCGACGCTTCGCGATACCGTCGTTCACGGGCTGAATACGGCGGCGCTGCCGGATATCATGGCATTGGCCGACGGGCTGGAGGGGGAGATCACTGCGGATGTCGTCAAGCCCATTGCCGAGAAGAATGTGCTGACCGGGCAGGCGGCGCTTGGCGCGGTGACTGTGCCCTTCAACATTGCCGGGGGCACCCTGCGCGCGCAGAACGTCACGGCGGGCGATGCTGCCGCCGGTCTTTCCGCCAATGCGGAAATCAGCTTTCCGGACGAGCGGATGAAGGCGGGCGTGACCGTCGATTTCGATCCGGGGGAGGAGGCGCTGACCGGCGCCGAGGCGCAGGTGACGCTGGATTATGCCGGCCTGCTTCCGTCACCCGGCCTGACGCTCGACGCCACCGACCTGTCGAATTTCCTGTCGCTCCGGGCCTTCGAGCGCGAACGCCGCCGTGTCGAGACGTTGCAGTCGAACGTGCTGGAAAAGCAGCGGCTGCGGCGGGAAGTGGCGCTCTACCGGGCCAATGCCGCCGAGCGGGAGGCAGCGCGGCTGCGGGCGATCGAAGAAGAGCGGCGTCGCCAACTTGCCGCGGAAGCGGCAGCGCGGCAGAAGGCGGAAGCCGACGCCAGGACGCTTGCCGAGAAGAAGGCAGCGGAGGAGGCGGCCGCGGAAGAGGCTGCGCGCCAGGCCGAGGAAGAGAAGAAACTGAACCTGCTGCCGTTCGATCCGACCGGCGGCGAACTGCCCGCGCCGCAGGACGGCGGAACGCCCGAACAGCCTGCCGAGCAGCAGCCGACTGGCCAGACCCCGCAGCAGGGACTTAATTTCAATACGCTGCCGGGTGTCACGCCGCAGTAAGACCGTCGTGGGCGCAGCCGATGCGGCGGCGCATTTTGCCGGCCGGCGGAGGGCCTGTCGACGCGGCCGGCCCTCACCATGGGCACGACACATTGGGCGGTCGAATGGCAGGCGGGGTGGAATACGGGGCCTTTGCCAGGGGTCGGTTATCGATCCTTGATGTCAACGCCCGCCGGTTTTGAGCCAGTTCAGCACGTAGACCCGGAGCGCCGAGGAAAGATTGCTTTCGGCCAGGCGTCCGTCGTCGACTTCGGCGATCAGTTGCGCAAGCGCGATCTGCCTGTTGTCGGCGATCGTCTTCAATTCCTGCCAGAAAGGCTCTTCCAGCGAGAAGCTGGTGCGGTGGCCATGCAGTGTCGCGGAATGCTTGCGGATCAACGATCGTGCCTCAGAAGATGATTCAGGTCGTTTGGAGTTTGATTCCGGCGGGCTCGTTAACGCATTGATCCGGCGTGGAAATAATGGACCGCAGCCGAGGGGTGCTAAGCCTGGTCGTCGCTCTCGTCCGGCGTCTTTTCGCGCCGGCCCTGTTCGTGGGCCTTGCTGGCCTTGTCGTTCAGCGTCCTCGTCAGCTCTTTTTCGGCCTTGGTCCGGCCGAAGGAGATGCGGTTCTGCTCGGCGCACTTGTCCTTTTCCGTCCGCGCCTTCTGCTTGCGGAACTGACGGAGATTGACGACGTCGCCGGTCATGGGGAACCTGTCTTGGGCTTCAGTTTTTCTTGCGGAAGGAATCGAGCGAGATCACCGAGCCGCCCTCCTTCTTGCCGTCATCGCCGGTCTTTGCCGCAGCATCGGTCTCGGAATCGGCCGTCTTCTCGGTCTGAGCGATCGGATAGGCGGTGATCTCGGCGCCTTCGTCCTCCTCGGTGGCGGCAACATCGAATTCAAGCTCGAAGTTGACGGAGGGATCGTAGAAGCCGCGGATGGCGTTGAACGGGATGACCAGCTTTTCAGGCGTGTCGGAGAAGGACAGGCCGATTTCGAACTGGGTGTCGGTGACCTTCAGGTCCCAGAACTGATGCTGGACGACGATCGTCATCTGCTCGGCGTACTTGGCCTTGAGGTGCTGGGAAATGCGCACGCCCGGCGCACCGGTGAGGAAGGTGATGAAGAAGTGGTGATCGCCGGGAAGGTGACCTGTGGCTGCGACTTCGGTCAAGACCTTGCGAATGACGCTGCGAAGCGCGTCCTGCGCGAGTATGTCGTAGCGGATATGGTCTTGGCCCATAAGATCCCCGTCTTTCTTGTAACTCAACTCTGTCACACTCTATGCCGTCTGCTCTCTTAGCAGGAAAGTCCTCGCATACGAGTCAGTTGCATCATCTATAGACCATTTCAAGGCAGGGGAGAAGGTGAAGGCTTCTGTTGCCAGGTGCCTTCGGACCCCGCCTAAGAGTGCGACCCCTTAGGACTTGATTTGAAGTGTCACACCGCGATTAAGCAGCGAGACGAGCTTCCGCATAGTTGTCGTTTGCAACTACAATTTTAGCCCGATAACGGTGGTACAATGCCGAGCGAAAAGTCGATCTTTACACCCTTGTCGATCCTATTTCGCCCCCATCAAAAGCCGGTCCGCACGTCATGTCCGACCGGTTTTTGGTGGAGGCGCCGGGTACCGCCCCCGGGTCCAATAGGTTTATTTCACCGCCTGTTTATCGCCATAGCCGCCCGAAGACGGCATGTCACATATAGGTCGTAAAAGGTCCCAAGAAAAGGGGCTTGCGGGAAAATACAGTGTATGCCTGCTGCCTGCCCAGGCAGTTGCACGTCAAGGCGCGCGTCCGGCGCGAAAAAACTCTTGCTGCAAGCCTTCCATAAAGGAGAAGGGTGGGAGACATTCTGCGACCGGGTGGCAAAATACCTCGGGCGAGCTCATGGCGCCGACTGCACTCTGGGGAAACCCGGGATTTACCGATTGGTTCGCCGCCGACTTGCGCCTATTTTACCCGCGAAACGAATCGGCGGCGAACTCATGAAACAATATCTCGACTTCCTGCGTCACGTGATGGAGACCGGTTCCGACCGCGGCGACCGGACGGGAACTGGTACGCGCTCGGTCTTCGGCTACCAGATGCGTTTCGACCTGTCCGAAGGGTTTCCGGTCCTGACGACCAAGAAGCTGCATCTGAAATCGATCATCCACGAACTGCTCTGGTTCCTGAAGGGCGACACCAACATCGCCTATCTCAAGGAAAACGGCGTCAACATCTGGAACGAATGGGCCGACGAGAACGGCGACCTCGGTCCCGTCTACGGTTACCAGTGGCGATCCTGGCCGACCCATGACGGTCGGCATCTCGACCAGATCGCGGGGCTCGTCGAAGGGCTGAAAAAGAATCCGAACTCGCGCCGTCACATCGTTTCCGCCTGGAACCCGGCGCTGGTCGACGAAATGGCGCTGCCGCCGTGCCACTGCCTGTTCCAGTTCTATGTTTCGGACGGCAAGTTGTCCTGCCAGCTCTATCAGCGCTCGGGGGATCTCTTCCTCGGCGTGCCCTTCAACATCGCCTCCTATGCGCTGCTGACGCTGATGGTGGCGCAGGCCTGCGGCCTGCAGCCCGGCGATTTCGTGCATACGTTTGGCGATGCGCATATCTACCACAACCATTTCGACCAGGTCCGCGAGCAACTGACCCGGACGCCCAGGCCTTTGCCGACGATGCACTTGAACCCGGATGTGAAGGATCTATTTTCCTTTAAATTCGAAGACTTCGAGCTGACCGGCTATGAGGCCGATGCGCATATCAAGGCGCCGGTTGCGGTGTGATGCGGGCAAGCATGCCGCGCTGACAACGTCGCCGGAACCTTACGGTCGGGGAGGACCACATGCTGACATTGATCCATGCGCCGTTGTCGCGCTCGGGCCGCATCCTGTGGCTGCTGGAGGAACTCGGGGCGGAATACGATGTCCGCTACGTTTCGATCCGCCGCTGGGACGGTTCGGGCGCGCCGGACGACAACAATCCGCATCCGCACAAGCAGGTTCCCGCCCTTCTGCATAACGGGTCGCTGATCACGGAATCGACGGCGATCACGCAGTACCTGACGGAGCTCTATCCGGATTCCGAGATGGGGCGGCCGCAGGGCCACCCGGAGCGGGGCGCCTATCTGTCCTGGCTCGCTTACTATGCCGGTGTGATCGAACCCGTGGGAACCGCCTTCATCAGCGGCCTGACGCAGAATAATCCGGCGCTTGCCAAGGGCCATCAGGATATGTGCGCGCATGTGCTGGCGACGCTCGACAAGCAGCCCTATCTGCTGGGCGAGCGGATCAGCGGCGCCGACCTCATGCTGGGCGGCGCGGTCGCCTGGATGCGCAAGCTTTTGCCGGAAAGCGTCAGCGTCGATCGCTATGTGCAGGCATTGACGTCTCGGCCGGCACTTGCCCGTTCCCGCGAGATCGACAGCAAGCCGGACGGATTTCATGACTGAGGCCAAGGTTACAATCGTCGTCGCCGTTTCGGCGAACGGGGTCATCGGGCGGGACGGCGGTCTTCCCTGGCACCTGCCCACTGATCTCAAGCGTTTCAAGGCGCTGACGCTCGGCAAGCCGGTGATCATGGGGCGCAAGACCTGGGCGTCGATCGGCAGGCCCTTGCCGGGGCGGCCCAACATCGTCATCAGCCGCGATGCGGATTTCCGTGCCGAAGGTGCGACGGCCGTCCGTTCGCTGGACGAAGCGATCACGTTGGCGCGGCAGCAGGCAAGAGCGCTTGGGGTCGACGAGGTCTGCGTCATCGGCGGCGGCGAAATCTACCGGCAGGCGATGGGTGCGGCCGACATCCTGCATATCACGCAGGTATCGGCCGACGTGGATGGCGACACGCGCTTTCCCCCGGTCGATCCCGGCATTTTCGAGAAGATCGTCGATGAGCCGCTGCCGCAGGGCGAAAAGGACAGCCATGCCATGCTATTCTCGACCTGGCGGCGCAAAAGCTAAGCAAAGATAACTATTTTGCCGGATTTACGGTGAAGTTGGATGCGCCGCGTTGAAAGCCGTTCTGGAGATACCTATAACGGGTTCACATCACGGCCAGCGGCGTGTCCGCAGGGTGTCGATCTTGAAGTTTTTTTCGTGGAAGAGGTATGAATGCCCTGGAGCAATCAGAACGGCGGCGGCGGCGGTCCTTGGGGCGGCGGCGGCGGAAATAAGGGTCCTTGGGGCCAGGGGCCGAACCGCCCGCGCGGCGGTGGCCGCGGCAATGGCGGCCCGCCGGATCTGGAGGAAATCTTCCGCCGGGGACAGGATCAGCTGAAAAATGTTGTTCCGGGCGGTTTCAACGGTGGCGTTGCGGCGATCATCGGCCTCCTCGTCGTCGGTTTCGTGCTGATCAATTCGATCTACACCGTCCAGCCCGACGAGCGCGGTGTGGAAATGCGGTTCGGCAAGCCCAAGGAAGAAATTTCCATGCCGGGCCTGCACTATCATTTCTGGCCGCTTGAAAAGGTCGAGCTGGTCAAGATCACCGAGCAGCAGCAGAATATCGGCAGCAAGTCCAGCCTGGCGAGCCAGTCTTCGGCCGGCCTGATGCTTTCCGGCGACCAGAACATCGTCAACGTGCAGTTTTCCGTGCTGTTTTCCGTGACCGACCCGAAGGCCTATCTCTTCAATGTCGAGAACCCGGCAGAGACGCTGCAGCAGGTTGCCGAAAGCGCCATGCGCGAGGTCGTCGGCCGCCGCCCGGCACAGGACATCTTCCGCGACAATCGTCAGGCGATCGCGGCCGACGTGAAGACGACGATCCAGGCGACGATGGACAGCTATGGCGCCGGCATTTCCGTCAACACGGTTGCCATCGAAGATGCAGCACCGCCGCGCGAAGTGGCCGATGCCTTCGACGAAGTGCAGCGCGCCGAGCAGGACGAAGACCGGTTTGTCGAAGAGGCCAACCAGTATGCCAACCAGGTGCTCGGCAAGGCCCGCGGCCAGGCCGCCCAGCTCCGAGAAGAGGCGGCCGCCTACAAGGGCCGTGTCGTCAAGGAAGCGCAGGGTGAGGCGCAGCGCTTCATCTCCGTCTACGACGCCTATGCCAAGGCGCCCGATGTGACGCGCAAGCGTCTCTATCTCGAAACGATGCAGAGCGTTCTCGGCAAGTCCAAGAAGGTCATCCTCGACGAGAAGAACGGGCAGGGCGTCTTGCCCTATCTCCCGCTCAATGAAATCGGCAAGCCCGCGCAGTCGGGAGGGGCCCAGTAATGAACAACCGTCTCCCTTATATTCTGATCGCTCTCGCGCTCGTGCTGATGACGGCCTATTCCTCCGTCTTCATCGTCAACCAGCGTCAGCAGGCGATCGTCGTTCGTTTCGGTGAGATCAAGGACGTCAAGAGCGAGCCGGGGCTCTATTTCAAGCTTCCCTTTGCCTTCATGGATGCCGACCGTGTGCAGTATGTCGAGAGACAGGCCCTGCGCTTCGATCTCGACAACATCCGCGTTCAGGTCTCCGGCGGCAAGTTCTATGAGGTGGATGCCTTTGTCGTCTACAAGATCGCCGATGCGCGTCGCTTCCGCGAAACGGTTTCCGGTGATCGGGAATCGGCGGAATCGCGGCTGCGCACCCGCCTCGACGCTTCGCTGCGCCGGGTTTACGGTCTTCGCGGCTTTGAATCCGCTCTTTCCGACGAGCGGGCATCGATGATGCGCGAAGTGCGCGCCGATCTGAAGACCGATGCCGAATCGCTCGGTCTCAACATTGAGGATGTCCGTATCCGCCGCACCGACCTGACGCAGGAAGTCTCGCAGCAGACGTTCGAGCGGATGAAGGCCGAGCGTCTGGCCGAAGCCGAGTTGATCAGAGCTCGCGGTAACGAGAAAGGTCAAACGCGCAGAGCGGTTGCCGACCGCCAGGTTGTCGAGTTCGTTGCCGAAGCGCAGCGCGATTCGGAAATCCTTCGCGGTCAGGGCGAAGCCGAGCGGACCGCCGTCTTTGCCGATGCCTTTGCCCGCGATCCGCAGTTCTTCGAGTTCTACCGCTCGATGACGGCTTATGATCAGGCGATCGGCAGCCCGGATACGACGCTGGTGCTGTCGCCGGACTCGGAATTCTTCCGTTATTTCAATAGCTCGGACGGCGCGGCCGTTCCGCCCGCTACTCAGCCCGCGACAGGAAACTGATCAGCGCAATGAGTGATTTTCTGACGGGAATTGCATTTTTCCTGATCATCGAGGGGCTGGTGTACGCACTGGCCCCTTTGGTTTTGGTGGAAATGGCGAAACGATTGCCTCATATTCCGGAGCAACAGTTGCGGCTGTTCGGACTTGTTTCCGTCGCCATCGGCGTGGCACTTGTCTGGATGGTTCGAGGATAGAAAATGACACATAAACTGCTGATCCGCCTGGTGGACGTCGAGTATGCGATCACGAGGCTCAACATCGGGACGCCGTTGCCGGAATGGTTGGTGGGGCCGGGGTTCTGGACCGTATCGAGTTCGCGCGAGGAGATGACGCTGGTGTGCCGGGCGGCGCGCATTCCCCCCGGCGTGCAGTCATCCGGCGGCTGGCGCTGCCTGCGCATAGAGCAGCATTTCAGCTTCGATGTCCCGGGCGTGCTTGCCTCCGTGCTCAACCCTCTGTCGGAGGCGGGCGTCGGCATTTTCGCCAATTCGACCTTCAGCACCGATTATGTCTTCATCATGGGTTCGGACCTGGACAAGGCCGTGGCGGCGTTGAAGGCGCATGGCCACGAGATCACGACCTGAACCTGTCCGCGGCCACTCAGGCTTTTCAGCATTGACGAAAAGATGACTGGACGCGTCCCAAATCCGCCTTATCTTCAGACAGAATCTAGGCCACATTGGCGGCGGAAGGCTGGCCGGAGATGCGATCCCGCAGCAGCCACACGCGCCGGCACGACGAACGACCTGCTGCCGGCCCGTCTTTCTCCGGCGTGCCACCCCTAATCGAGAGGACCCCATGGGTTTGTCCATCCGCGCTTCCTTCCTCCGCACCGCGACGCTGGCGGCAAGTGCCGCGCTCGCGATGAATTCCGTGCCGCTTATGTCTGTCGCCAAGGCTCAGACAAAGGCGCCGGTTGCGACCCAGCAGGGGCCGGATTCGGTCGCCGACCTCGCCGCCGGGCTGCTCGATGCCGTCGTCAACATATCGACCTCGCAGAATGTGAAGAACGACGACCAGGCGCCGATGCCGCAGGTGCCGGAAGGTTCGCCCTTCCAGGATTTCTTCGACGAGTTCTTCAAGGGCCAGGGTGGCGAGGGAAGCAATCGCCAGCGCACCGTCAATTCGCTCGGCTCCGGCTTCGTCATCGACCCCACCGGCTTCATCGTCACCAACAACCACGTGATCGAGGGCGCCGACGACATCGAGGTCAATTTCGCCAATGGCAGCAAGCTCAAGGCCAAGCTGATCGGCACCGACACGAAGACGGACCTTGCGCTTCTGAAAGTGGAGCCGAAGAAGCCGCTGACCGCCGTTCCGTTCGGCGATTCCCGCCAGATGCGCATCGGCGACTGGGTGATGGCGATCGGCAATCCCTTCGGGCTGGGCGGAACGGTGACGGTGGGGATCATCTCGGCGCGCGGCCGCAACATCAATGCCGGGCCGTATGATAACTTCATCCAGACGGACGCGGCCATCAACAAGGGCAATTCCGGCGGTCCGCTGTTCAACATGAAGGGCGAGGTGATCGGCATCAACACGGCGATCATTTCGCCGAGCGGCGGCTCGATCGGCATCGGTTTTTCCGTGCCGACGGAACTGGCGCAGAACGTCATCAACCAACTCAGGGAATTCGGCGAGACCCATCGCGGCTGGCTCGGCGTGCGCATTCAGCCGGTGACGGACGAAATTGCCGAAAGCCTGAAGATGGAAACCCCGAAGGGGGCGCTCATTGCCGGCATCATCAAGGGCGGGCCGGTCGACGGCGGCCAGATCAAGACGGGTGACGTGATCGTCAAGTTCGATGGACGCGATGTCGTCGAAATGCGCGACCTGCCGCGCGCGGTTGCCGAAAGCCCGGTCGGCAAGGCCGTCGATGTCGTCATCATTCGCGACGGCAAGGAGATCACCGTCAAGGTGACGCTCGGCCGTCTCGAGGACGGCGAAAACCTCGCAGGCGCGGAGGCGGATCAGAACCCGCAAGCCCAGGAAGGAACCGACCAGGCCGAGCCGCCGGCGGCAGACCTGCCGGCATCCGATATCGTGCTCGGCATGAAGCTTGCCGTTCTCGACGCGGAAAGCCGCAAGACCTATGGCATTTCCGAGGATGTCGAGGGGGTCGTCATTGCCGAGGTCCAGCCGCAGTCGGCGGCGGCCGAACGGCGCATCGCGCCGGGTGACGTGATCGTCGAAATCGGCCAGGAGGCCATGAAGACGCCGGAGGACGTATCGGCGCGGGTCGAGGAACTGAAGGCCGACGGCCGTCGCAACGCGCTCTTGATGATTGCCAACAAGGCGGGCGAATTGCGGTTCGTCACCGTGCGGATGGAGTAGGCTCGCGTCTGCAGCGCCGCGCGTCCGATATGACGCGGAGGAGTTCTGCAGGAGCGATCGCGGAAGAAATCAGAAGGCGGGCTGAAAGGTCCGCCTTTATCGCGCCAGCCATTCTTTTCGGCTGATGGCATAGAGCACATGGTGCTTGAGCTGCGGCGCCGTGTCCGGAACCCGCGGATGTTCGAAGTCACGTGCCGGGTCTCGCCGCATGCCGATGCGCTGCATCACCGCCGTCGAGCGCGTGTTGCTTGCCACCGCGAAGGAGACGATTTCGGCAAGGCCGTGCTTTTCGAACCCGTGCCGGAGCATCGCTTCCGACGCCTCCGTGACATAGCCCCGGCGCCAGAGACGAACTGCCAGCCGCCAGCCGATTTCGACCGTGCCGTCTGGCAGCAACGGCTCGAGATCGGTGCGGGCGAGGCCGAGAAAGCCGATCGGCTCATCCGTGTCCTTCAGCGCCAGTGCGAAAAAGCCGAGGCCGGTTTCGCTGATCCGCTGCCGGACTTCGTCCATCAGGGCGTCGGATTCCTGTCGCGAGCGCCGGCGCGGAAAGAATTCCATCACTTTCGGATCGGCGTTGATTTCGGCAAAGAGCGGCCGGTCTGTCTCCCGCCAGTTGCGGATGCGCAGCCGCGCCGTTTCGAGGACGATCAAAGAACGAAGTCCGTTTTCCTGTACCCCTGGATATAGAGGAGGGCGGTCAGGTCGGCGTGGTCTATGCGGATTTTTACCTGCGATGAGACCACCGGTTTGGCATGCAGGGCAACGCCCGATCCGGCGAGATGCAACATGCCGAGATCGTTGGCGCCGTCGCCGACGGCAAGCGCGTCGGCGGTCGAAATGCGAAGCCGGGTGGAAATGTCGACGAGTGCATCGACCTTGGCCTGCTTGCCGAGGATGGGCTCGGCAACGGTGCCGGTCAGGTAGCCTCCTTCTTCGAGGAGGATGTTGGCGCGGTTTTCATCGAAGCCGAGCGTTTCGGCGATCGGGCCGGTGAAGACGGTGAAGCCGCCGGAGACGAGGGCGGTGTAATAGCCTTTGGCCTTCATCGTCGCGATAAGTTCCTTGCCGCCCGGTGTGAGCGTGATGCGCCTGGCGATGACGTCGGCGACGACGGTGACCGGCAGGCCCTTGAGCAGAGCCACGCGCTCGATCAGCGCCGGTTCGAAGGCAATCTCGCCGTTCATGGCGCGCGCCGTAATGGCCGCGACCTTGTCCTTGAGGCCGACTTCGGCGGCAAGCTCGTCGATGCATTCCTGGCCGATCATGGTCGAATCCATGTCGGCGATCAGAAGCTTCTTGCGGCGCGTCTCGGACTGCTGGACGACGACGTCGATCGGCGCATCGCCGACGACGCCGCGCAGCAGCGCTTCCTGCCAATCGGGATTGGCGCCATCCTTCAGCGCGATGTCGCAGGCGATACCGTCCGCGAGCCAGTAGAGGCCGGATGCATCGACGGCGGCCGCGGCTTCTTCGGCGAGCGCCGGTGTCAGAACGGGATTTGACGGATTGGCAACAAGCGTGGCAACGAAGGCCATGATGAAAAACCTTGAGATTGGACAGGACGCGATCCTGATAACCGGGCCGACCGCCAGCGGCAAGTCCGCTTTCGCCGTGGAGATGGCGAAGCGGTACGACGGCGTGGTCATCAATGCCGACAGCATGCAGGTTTACGACACGCTGCACGTGCTGACGGCGCGGCCGTTCGAACAGGATATGCAGGGCATCGCCCATCATCTCTACGGCCATGTTCCGGCGTCGCAGCTCTATTCCACCGGCGAATGGCTTCGCGATGCAGTCAAGCTTCTGCAGGCCGTGCGCGGCGCGGGGCGCATTCCGGTATTCGTCGGCGGCACTGGCCTTTATTTCAAGGCGCTGACTGGCGGTTTGTCGGACATGCCCGCGGTTCCGGCCGCCATACGCGACAATGTTCGCAAGCGCCTGCAGGAAGAGGGGGCCGAGGCGCTGCACGTCGCCCTTTCGCAAAAGGATCCAGAAATCGCCGAGACCCTGCGGCCGGGCGACGGCCAGCGCATAGCCCGGGCGCTTGAAATCTTCGAGGCCACGGGGCAGTCCATCCGGGTCTTCCAGGCGCGACAGGGGCCGGTCGCCATCGATCCGGAAAAAGCGCTGAAGATCGTCGTCCTGCCGGAACGTGAGGTGCTGCGCCGAAGGATCAACAAGCGCTTTGCCCAGATGCTGGATGGCGGTGCCGTCGAGGAGGTCGAGGCGCTGCTGTCCCTTGATCTGAAGGCCGAGATGCCGGCGATGAAGGCGATCGGCGTACCGCAGATTACGGCCATGCTGGCAGGAACGATGACGCCGGCCGAGGTGATCGAGACCGCCTCCGCCGCAACGCGCCAGTATGCCAAGCGGCAGATGACGTGGTTTCGCAATCAACTGGACGAGAGCTGGCAACGCTGGGATCCGGACGCCGTCTCCTGAGATCTGCTGGCGCTTCCTGCGCGGCAAAACGGCGATGATCTACTTGCGGATGATGCTGCTTAGTGGCTTCTTCAGCAGGCTTTCACGCAGGGATGGCCGCGGCTGGTCCGATGCGGGCTGGGCAAAGCTTGGCGCCACACGCGGCGGCGCGCGGTAAGGCTCCGGTTTCGGCTGGGCTGGAACCTCTTCCGAAAGCAATTGGTTGCGGATCTGGTTGAAGCGCTCGAGCTGTGGATTGGCCGGCTCGGCGCGCGGCAGCATGGCCGGGTTGTAGGGTTCGATGGCTGGCGGTGGCGGCTCGCCCTGCGGGTCAGCAGTCAAATCCGCGGGCCTGTTGCTGTCGGCGACGGGATGAGCAGTGGGCACAAGGTCTTCTTCAAGTTCGAGGCTCGCCGAATAGGCCTGCTGGAAGCTTGAGATGTCCGGGCCGTTCAGGGCACGCATCCGCGCCACCACCGAGCGCAGATCGACGGTGTCGGGTGTTTCGTCCGTTGCCTTGACGCCGACGCCATTGGCTTTCGGCAGGTTCTTTTCCTCGACGCGGGTAAAGCGCATGCGCATCGGCACCGCCACAGCCTCACCGAAGGCGATTGCCTCACCGTTGCCGATCGAGGAGATGAAGCTGGTCGTCGAAATCGACGAGTTCGGGATGGCCGAGCGGATGATGTCCTGGTCGCGATCGTTGGACAGACGCATGGCAAAGACGGTCGAACATTGTGACAGGATGGTCGGATCGAGTTCGCCGGGACGCTGTGTGATGATGCCGAGCGAGACGCCGTATTTGCGGCCTTCCTTGGCGATGCGGGCAATGGCCTGGCGGGTCGGAACGAAGCCGAGGCCGACATCGGCCGGGACGTAGCGGTGTGCCTCCTCGCAGACGACGAGCATATGGACGCCGCCATTGCTCCAGAGGCCGATTTCGAACGCCATGCGGCAGAGCACCGAAGCGACGGAATTGACGACTTCCGAGGGAATGCCGGCGAGCTGGAACGTCGTCACCGGCTTGCCATCGCCCGGGATCCGGAAGATCTTGGCGATCGTCTCGAGGATCGTGTCGGTGATGGTGTTCGACGAGAACATGAAGTTATAGCGCGGATCGTTGATCGCGCCGATCACCTTGACCTTCAGCGAGCGCAGATGCGGCTTGTCGCTGCGCCCTTCCAGCCGCCCGATACGCTCGTCGATCAGCGCCAGCAGATCGGCGATGCGATAGGGAACCGGGGTATCAGCAGTGATCGAGCTCTTTTCGCTCGTGCGGCGGGCAAGGCCTGATTCCGCAGACCCCTTGAATGCCCTTTTCGCCTCCGGAATGACGTCGCGCAGGATATCGAGTTCTTCGGGAACGGGCGGCCGGCCGCGGAAGATCACTTCGGCGAATTCCTCGAGCTTCATCAGCCAGAAAGGCAGATCGAGATTATCCGTGTCGATGACCACGGCAATGTCGGGAAAAGCGGCGGCGAATTCATTGTGCGGATCGAGGATCAGCACGCGCAGTTTCGGATCGGCCGCGATTGCCTTGCGCAGCAGCAGGCTGACGGCCGTCGACTTGCCGACGCCGGTGGTGCCGACGATGGCAAAATGCTTGGACAGCATCGAGGGCACGTGGATTGCGGCATCGAGGCTTTCATCCTGGGTGAGCTTGCCGATGACGCAGACATCGTTCTTGCCCGTGTCGTAGATGCGAGCCAGGTCGGCCGTGCGGATGCGGTGGGCGATGGCACCGAGATAGGGATACTGGCTGATGCCGGCGGAAAATTCCTCGCGGCCGGAGGGGCCAACTTGGACTTCGCCCATCAGTTCGACGTCGATGCGAAAGTTGTTGTCGAGTTCCTCGCCCCATTCATTCGTTGCGGTCTGCATGGAATAGACGAGGGCGACGACCCGGTTTTCGCCGACACTGATCGAGATCAGCCGGCCGACGGACCAGAGTTCGGTGAGCGATGTTTCGCCATTTTCGGCAAGGGCAGCAATGGTTGCCCGCGATCCGCTGCACGCGACAACGCGACCGAGGAAGCGATTGCCCCGTTTCAAAACGTCGCGCCGATCCTGTTCTCCGGCACTGGTCGACGAATGAAGGTCACTATTCAGCAATGCGAAACCTCTGGCCAAGAGTTCGCTATATTATTTGAAGGGATTTAATAAGTTGTTTCTTGGGCTTGCGCGAGTTCGTGCCATTTTGGTCCCGTATCGGTTGTTTTCCGAAAGGCGTTGACGGAGCTGATATTTCTGGCTATCACTCCCGGCCATGAAAAAGATCGTAGCAATTCTTGTGGTGGGACGGCGCATGGGCAGGATGGTGTAACCATCCGGCGATAGCCACCCATGCGCAAACACGAGGCCCTAACAGGGCCTTTTTTTATGCCTTCAAACACGATACTCACAGCCAAAATCGCGAAACATGGACGGAAACAGGCCAATGAGCGGCACAGAAAATCAGATGACAGGGGCGGAAATTGTTCTTCAGGCGCTGAGGGACAATGGCGTGGAGCATATCTTCGGCTATCCGGGCGGTGCCGTCCTGCCGATCTATGACGAAATCTTCCAGCAGGACGATATCCAGCACATCCTCGTGCGCCACGAGCAGGGCGCCGGCCATATGGCCGAAGGCTACGCCCGCTCGACCGGCAAGGTCGGCGTCATGCTGGTGACTTCCGGTCCGGGGGCGACCAACGCGGTCACGCCGCTTCAGGATGCGCTGATGGACTCGATCCCGCTCGTCTGCCTGACCGGCCAGGTGCCGACATCGCTGATCGGCTCGGACGCCTTCCAGGAATGCGATACCGTTGGCATCACGCGGCCCTGCACCAAGCACAACTGGCTGGTCAAGGACGTCAACCAGCTGGCCGGCATCATCCACGAAGCCTTCCGCATCGCGCAATCCGGCCGTCCAGGCCCGGTCGTCGTCGATATTCCGAAGGACGTCCAGTTCGCGACGGGCACCTACACGCCGCCATCGGCCGCGAAAGTCCAGCATAGCTACCAGCCAAAAGTGCAGGGCGACATGCGCCGCATCGAGCAGGCCATCGAACTGATGAAGGGCGCGCGTCGTCCCGTCATCTATTCCGGCGGCGGCGTCGTCAATTCCGGCCTGGAAGCCTCGCATCTGCTGCGCGAACTGACCGAACTGACCGGCTTTCCCATCACCTCGACGCTGATGGGCCTCGGTGCCTATCCGGCTTCGGGCAAGAACTGGCTGGGCATGCTGGGCATGCACGGCACCTACGAAGCGAACATGGCGATGCACGATTGCGACGTCATGGTCTGCATCGGCGCCCGTTTCGACGACCGTATCACCGGCCGTCTCAATGCCTTCTCGCCGAATTCGAAGAAGATCCATATCGACATCGATCCGTCCTCGATCAACAAGACCGTGCGCGTCGACGTACCGATCCTCGGCGATGTCGGCTCCGTCCTGGAGGACATGGTTCGACTGTGGCGGGCTTCCACCGCCAAGGACGCCGACAAGGGCCGCCTCGATGACTGGTGGGCCAGCATCGCCCGCTGGCGGGCACGCAATTCGCTCGCCTACAAGTCGAGCGACGAGGTCATCATGCCGCAATACGCTATCCAGCGGCTCTATGAGCTGACCAAGCACCGGGACACCTACATCACTACCGAAGTCGGCCAGCACCAGATGTGGGCCGCGCAGTTCTACGGTTTCGAGCAGCCGAACCGCTGGATGACCTCGGGCGGCCTCGGCACCATGGGCTACGGCTTCCCGGCGGCGGTCGGCGTGCAGGTCGCGCATCCGGAAAGCCTGGTCATCGACATCGCCGGCGACGCCTCGATCCAGATGTGCATTCAGGAAATGTCCTGTGCCGTGCAGTACAACCTGCCGGTCAAGATCTTCATCCTGAACAACCAGTACATGGGCATGGTGCGCCAGTGGCAGCAGTTGCTGCACGGCAACCGCCTGTCGAATTCCTATACCGAAGCCATGCCCGACTTCGTCAAGCTGGCGGAAGCCTATGGCGGCGTCGGCATCCGCTGCGAAAAGCCGGGCGATCTCGACGCGGCGATCCAGCAGATGATCGACAGCCCGGCGCCGGTGATCTTCGATTGCCGCGTCGCCAATCTCGCCAACTGCTTCCCGATGATCCCATCGGGCAAGGCGCATAACGAGATGCTGTTGCCGGACGAAGCCACGGACGAGGCGGTCGCCAACGCGATCGATGCCAAGGGCCGCGCGCTGGTTTGATGGATAGGAAAAGGACAAGATCATGAACGCACATCTTCAGCCGACCGGCTCCGCGTATTTCATCGCCAAGGAAACCGAAAAGGCGGAAAACCACACGCTTTCGGTTCTCGTCGATAACGAGCCGGGCGTTCTTGCCCGCGTCATCGGCCTGTTTTCCGGCCGAGGCTACAATATCGAGAGCCTGACCGTCTCGGAAACCGAACACCAGACGCACCTGTCGCGCATCACCATCGTGACGCGCGGCACGCCGCATGTGCTGGAACAGATCAAGGCACAGCTGGAGCGCATCGTGCCGGTCCATCGGGTCGTCGACCTGACGGTGCGGGCCGCCGAGCTTGGCCACGACCGGCCGATCGAGCGCGAAGTGGCGCTGGTCAAGGTCAGCGGGGATGGCGAGAGCCGGGCGGAAACGCTGCGCCTGGCGGATGCCTTCCACGCCAAGGTGATCGATGCCACGCTGGAGCACTTTATCCTGGAAATCACCGGCAAGTCGTCGAAGATCGACCAGTTCATCGCCATCATGAAGCCGCTCGGCGTCATCGAGGTCTGCCGCACCGGCATCGCGGCGATGAACCGCGGCCCGCAGGGAATGTAAGACGTGTGGCCGATGATCCGCATGATGGCAGCATCGGCCACCTTCCTTTTTTGCGTAACAACGACGATGGCGGCCGGCATCCCTGAGGATGCCGCGGAAGATGGTCCTTCCGGCGTGCTTGATGTCATCGGCGCACAGGCTGAAGCAAGCGACGAAATCCAGTCTCACTTCAAGATCTGCCCGGCGGAGATTGCAAATTCTGCGCGGACTTTTTGGCGTAGCTTAGTGCCAGGCGAGCCGGTAGACAGGGATACGTGTGGTAAGGATATCAGGGCCTGCTACCGCACATGCATGGAAGACCGCAACGCGAGTGCCTGTCTGGCACTTGGCTATACGCTTGAGGCAGCCCGTCCGCTCGCGTCGCAGCTCTGGGCGCAAATGCTGTTCGCGCAGGCTTGCGCCACGGGCAGCAGCGGAGGTTGCACCAATCGGGCCGCCGGAATCCGCAACGGACAGTTTGACGGTGATCCATTGTTGGATGCCGACTTCGAGGATCTGAGCGGTTGTTTCTTGCGCACGTTCACCATGACTTGCGGCGATGGCGATGCCTGGGGATGCACGATGCTCGGCCAGTCCTATCAATACGGGGAGGGTGCCCCGTCAGATGCGCTGATGGCGAAACGCTTCTACGAAAAATCCTGTTCCATTGCCGAGGATTTTCCTGCCTGCGATTTTGCGCGAAGGCAGCTGAAAGACCTCGAATAGGCCCGCTAGATCATCTCCAAAGGCATCTTTCTTGCCGGCGGCGGGAAAACCCGGTCGAGGATTGCCAGATCGTCTTGCGTCAGATGCACCTCGGCGGATGCCCGGTTTTCCCGCACCCGTTCCGGCATGCCGGTCTTCGGGATGACGATGACGCCGGGATTGCGGATCAGGAAGGCAAGGGCGATCTGGGCGACGGTTGCCTGGTGCGCCTTGGCGATATGGATGAGGTCGGGGTGGCGCAGCAGCCGGCCTTCGTCGAGCGGCGAATAGGCCATGATCGGGATGCCGCGGGCCTGGCTGTCCTTCAGGAGATCATACTCGATGCCGCGGCGGTTGAGATTGTAGAGCACCTGATTGGTCGCGACGTTGCCGCCCTCCGGCACGGCGAACAGTTCCGCCATATCGTCGGAATCGAAATTGGAGACGCCCCAGGCGCCGATCTTGCCAGCCTGCCGCAGCGTCTCGAAGGCGTCGACCGTTTGCGAAAGCGGGTAGCGGCCGCGCCAGTGCAGCAGATAGAGGTCGATATGGTCGGTGCCGAGCCGTTTCAGGCTCGCCTCGCAGGCCTTGATGGTGCCGTCGCGGCTGGCATTGGTGGGCAGAACCTTGCTGACGACGAAGGCGTCGCTGCGCCGGCCCCTGACTGCTTCGGCAACGATCCGTTCGGCGCCGCCATCCGCATACATTTCCGCCGTATCGATCAGCGTCATGCCGAGGTCGAGCCCATGCCGCAGGGTCCTGGCTTCCTCGGCAGCACTCGCCTTGCGCTCCCCCATGTGCCAGGTGCCCTGGCCGATCACGGGAACGGTCCTGCCGTTGGGAAGGGTGGTGGTCGGAATGGCGTCGTGCATCGGAATCCTCTTTCGGCCGCAGGTCGGCCCAGTCGTATGAACGGTCGATGTCTCATTTAAGGCGTAGCGTGGCAGCGCAAAGACCGTGCCTCAAAAACGTCGACGCCAACAGTCGCCGCTTCTTGTCACCGTGACAAGTTTTGGGTGGTCCCCGCCGATAGGTCAGCTAGATTGACCTAAAATTCGGGAGGTTTCCATGCAGGCCGACACGTTTCTGGCGTTGTTTCTCTTTGCTTTCACGACATCGATTACGCCGGGGCCGAACAACATGATGCTGTTCGCATCGGGGGTGAATTTCGGCTTTGTCCGCACCGTTCCGCACATGCTCGGCATTGGCGCGGGCTTCCTGTCGCTGTTGATCGCCGTCGGTCTCGGCCTTGGCGCGCTCCTGCATTCCGTGCCTCTGCTCTATACCGTGCTGAAATTCGCAGGCGGCGCCTATCTCGTCTGGATCGCCTGGAAAATCGGGACATCGCGGAGCCTTTCCGAAGGGAAGGGCAATGCCGTGCCGATGACCTTCCTGCAGGCGGCGGCCTTCCAGTGGATCAACCCGAAGGCCTGGGTGATGGCCGTCACCGCGATGGCGACCTATACGAGCCAGCAAAGCTATCTCGCCAGCGTCATCTGGGTCGGCATCGTCTTTGCAATCGTCAATGTGCCGAGCGTCTCGACCTGGGCCGGCTTCGGCTCGGCGCTGAGGCAATGGCTGTCCGATCCGGTTCGCCTGAAATGGTTCAATATCACCATGGCGGTCTTGCTCGTCGTCAGCCTTTGGCCGATGCTGCGCTAAAGCCGGATGATTTCAGGTCGAATCGACCAACGCCGCCGAATTCAGGGCAGATGGGGGTTTGAGCATGCCGGGGGGCCTTGTTACCTCGATCGTCGTGGGCTTCGCTTTCGTTTCCGGGGCGCTTGCCATCGTCTTTTGCTGCTATTTCCTGGCCCGCACATTGCTCAATCCCGGGCTGGAAGGCGATCGAACCCATGATGCGGCGGCGACCGTTGCCGTGCGTATCGCCGCCTTGCACGGCCTTATCCTGGCTCTGGTCTATGCCCAGGAACTCGACGACTACAAAGGTATCCGCAACAACCTGATGGAAGAAGCGGTGGCGATATCCGATGTCTACAACGATATTGGGCGATACGGCGGGACGGAGGTGGCGCCGGTCCAGCATGACCTGGCCAATTACGTCGCGACCGTTGTCGGCGAGGAGTGGGACATGCTCGGGGCTCGTCAGGGCCTGTCCCCGAAGGCGTGGGTCCAGTGGAACGACGTCTATGATCGTCTGCTCGAGCTTGCGCCGCAGACGGACCGCCAACGCTATTTGAGCAACAGGATGCGTGATCGGGCGACCTCCATTGCGCGGTTCCGCCAGATCCGGGAAGAAACCGCGGCGGGTGGGTTTGGAGGAATGTTCTGGGCGCCAGCGTTGATCGGGCTATGCCTGCTTTCAATACCGTTCTATGTCTATCGTCCGACCCGCACCCACATGTTTCTCCTGTCGATTTTCGGGGCCTATTCGGGCGTTGTCCTCTTTTTCATTTTCGCCTTTTCCAATCCGTTCCAGCCGCCGGGAAAGCTGGAGCCTATCGCTTTCGAAAATCTGCTGCGCGGAGATATGGGCAAGAGACTGCCGCCCGTCGCACTAAGCACAGAAACCAGCCAATGACATCCGAGGACGCCATGCACGATCACGACGACCACGACCATCACGACAACCATTTCTCCGACATGCAGGCGCGGGTGAAGGCGCTGGAGACGGTGCTGACGCAGAAGGGGCTGATCGACCCGGCGGCGATCGACGCGATCGTCGATACTTACGAAACGAAGGTCGGTCCGCGCAACGGTGCCCGTGTCGTTGCCAAGGCCTGGAGCGAACCCGATTTTGCCGATTGGCTCAGCCGCGACGCGACGGCGGCGATCGCCAGCCTCGATTATACCGGCCGGCAGGGGGAGCACATGCGGGCGGTGTTCAATACGCCGGAGACGCACAATCTCGTCGTCTGCACGCTGTGCTCCTGTTACCCCTGGGCGGTGCTGGGGCTGCCGCCGGTCTGGTACAAGGCGCCGCCCTATCGTTCACGCGCGGTGATCGATCCGCGCGGCGTACTTGAGGAATTCGGGCTAACCCTGCCTGATACCAAGAAAATCCGCGTCTGGGATTCGACGGCGGAACTGCGCTATATCGTTATTCCGGAACGGCCGGAGGGAACGGAAGGGCTCGATCAGGAGGCGCTTGCCGACCTGGTGACGCGCGATTCGATGATCGGCACGGGGCTGGCCAGACCGGTGGGAGCAGGACAATGAATGGCGCGCAGGATCTTGGCGGCCAGCATGGAATGGGTCCGGTCGCGCCGGAAAAGGACGAGCCCTATTTCCATGCTGAATGGGAAAAGCGCGCGCTCGGGCTGACGCTCTCCTGCGGCGCTTTCGGCGCCTGGACGATCGACGAAAGCCGGCATGCCCGCGAAAGCCTGCCACCCGCCACCTATCTCGCCGCCAGCTACTATGAAATCTGGATACGGGCGCTGGAAACGCTGCTGAAGCGGCACGGGTTCGTCTCCGCCGCGGAACTGGCCGAGGGCCGGATGCTGGAAAAGGGCACGGAGCCGAAGCGAATCCTGACGGCGGATAGGGTGGCCGGCGTGCTGGCAAAGGGCGGTCCCTGCGACCGGCCCGTGGCCGAGGCTCCGGTCTTTGCGGTGGGGCAGCGGGTGCGGACCCGCAATTTCAATCCGGAAACCCATACGCGGTTGCCGCGTTATGCGCGCGCCAAGACCGGCATTGTCGAGGCGGTGCAGGGCTCGTTCGTCTTTCCCGACGACAATGCGCATGGCAAGGGCGAAAACCCACAATGGGTCTATACGGTCGTTTTCGAGGCGCAAGAAATCTGGGGCGAGGGCGCCGATCCATCGCTGACGGTTTCGATCGATGCCTGGGAGAGCTATCTTGAACGCGCATGAACCTTCAAACCTCCTGACGGGTTCGCCGGAACTGCCGAAATCGCCGGATGGCGATCCGGTCTTTGCCGAGCCATGGCAGGCCGAAGCCTTTGCCATGACCGTGCGCCTGCACGAGAAGGGCGTGTTTTCCTGGAGCGAGTGGGCCGAGGCTTTGTCGCGGGAGCTTTACAAGCCGGGCCGCTGCGCCGACGGCAGCGACTATTTCGATTGCTGGGTTGCGGCTCTGTCGCGCCTGGTGACGGAGCTGTCGATCACCTCCGAGGCGCAGCTCGAGGATATCACCCGAAGCTGGCAAAGGGCGGCGGAAGCGACGCCGCACGGACAGCCGATCCTTTTGGAAAACGATCCCGGCCACTGAGGGCGGTTTTCCCAAGCCGGTCAACCGTACACTGGCGTTCGCGAAGAGATCAGCTTTCGAACTGCCGGTAGCATTCCTCGGCGATCGCCTGCAGTTTCGCGCGGGTGACTTCGCCGGTGACCGCATAGCCGATCTCGCCGTCGATCCAGTAGAAGGTCTCAATCGACCCCGAGGTTTCGAACCGGAAGCTGGTTTCGGTGCTGTGCGGGTTCTTGCCGAGGAGAACTGTCAGCCGCTGCCCGCCGGGATCCTGGTACATCAGCATCGCGCCGGCCCTGCCATTGACGGGCAGGAGCCTGCCGCCGACGAGGGAGAAACCCTGTGTGCGCAAATCTGGCGCGACGAGTTTGTAGTCGAGGCGTTTGCCGAGCCAGGTGATCAGATGCGCCTCGTCATCGGCGCCGACCTCGACTGGATGACGCTTCTCGCTGGCATAGACGAGAAAGGCCGTTTTCGATTGGCCGGGCAGGCTTTCGAGCGCCGAGGCGGTCTCGACCGGCGGGTTGCCTGCGTAGAACCTGTCGGCATAGATGCCCGCAACGGCACCGGACAGGAACAGCAGCAGCGATGCGGCAAGCAGACCAGCTTTGCGCCAGACGGATGCCGGCGTCCCGGCTTGCGTCTTGGAATTCAGGAGAGTGCGATCGTTGTAGCCGAAACGGGCATAGCTGGAAAAGGCGGCTTTCAGGTCCTTGGCCTGCGCCTGCCATTGGTGAACCTCGGCGGCTTCTTCCGGATGGTCTTTCAGGAAGAGTTCGACGTGACGCCGGCGGTCATCGTCGAGAAGTCCATCGACGAAGGCATGCAGGTCGGCTTCGGTGACCGGGGTGTGTTCGTCTGTCATTTCGGTCTCCGCAGCGTAACAATATTGTCCTTGGCAAGGTGCGTGGCCATCTGCCGGCGTGCCCGCGACAGCCGCGACATGACGGTGCCGATCGGGATGGACAGCAGGTCGGCGACATCCTGATAGGCATAGCCTTCGACGACCACGAGCATCAGCACCGAGCGGTATTCCGGCGTCAGTGCGTTCAGTGCCTGCTGTAGCCGCGTCTTTTCCAGCGGGTCGCCGGAAACATCCTCCGCCGTCAAGCCCAGCGTTTCGTCGAATTCGACGGATGGATGCTGGTTGGAGCGGCGGTGGCGGTCGCGGTAGAGATTGGTCATGATCGTGAAAGCCCAGGCGCGCAGGTTGATGCCGCGCCACTGGCTGCGGCGGACGAGAACCTTCTCGACGCAATCCTGCAAGAGGTCTTCGCCGTCGCTGTCGGACTTGGCAAGGCTTCGGGAATAGCGGCGCAGCGACGGTACCAACGACAGGATCTGGTTTTCAAACGTCTCCGCGGAAGGGGGGCTTGCCCCCTTCGCGCGAGAACCCTCGTCAGGGGCGTGCGGCATCCCAGACCTTTCCTACGCCGTCACCGGTGGCGTCGCCCTTTTTCGCGTCCTTGATCCAGAAGTAGAGCGGCATGCCCTTGAGCGCCCATTGCTTCTTGCCATCCTTGCGTTCAACGAGCGTGTAGTCGCCTTCGGCCTTGGCGGATGCATCGCCGAGATAGGGCGGCCAGTTGGTGGCGCATTTATCATAGCAATAGGATTCGCCCTTTTCATCCTTCTTGTAGGTGTAGAGCGTCATGCCGTTTTCCGCGGCGATGACCTTGCCATTGTCGGTGTCGACGGTCTGGACCGGGGGAGCGGCAAAGGCGGAAGTGGCCGCCACGATGGAAAAGGCAGTAGCGAGCGGCAGAAATCTCATTGGATGTGTCCTCTCTGAAATCGTTCCGAACGAACCGCCTTTTTGAGCCGGTTCGAACGTAAGACACATCCGGGCCGCATCTTATTCCCGGCATTGCGGAAAAACTTATCGCGGCTTGGCCTTTGAAGCGACAAACCGTGCGAGCGACGGGCCGACGGCCATGACGAGCAGCAGCCGCGCCGTCTGCAGTGCCATGACGAAGGGTACGTCGACCTTGCTGGACGCGGCGATGATGGCGATCGAATCCATGCCGCCGGGGCTGGTGGCGAGATAGGCAGTCAGGGGATCGATACCGACCGCTTTGACAAGCACGAAGGCGAGCAGGCCCGAAAAGCTCATCAGCACGAGGATGGAGATGATCGTCGGCAGAGCCGCGCGGCGGGCATGGGCGAGGATCGGCCGGGTAAAGCCGAGGCCGATGTTCCAGCCGAGCATGGCATAGCTGATCGCAAGCAGCCATTCGGGAATTTCGATCGTCAGCATGCCCGAGACGCTGAGAGCAGAACCGAGCAGGAAAGGCAGGAGGAAGACGCCCGCCGGCACGCGCAGCCATTTGCCGAGAAAACCGCCGATAATGGCAACCGCAGCGGTCTTAAGGAAAGGTACCAGATGGATCGGCCCGAACCAGATGAACTCCTGTCCCGCCGCGTCGACCTCCGCCCAGTAACGCGCGACCAGCGATGCAGCGGCGGCGACGAAGACGACGCGCAGATATTGCATGAAGGCGACGAGGCGGATGTCGGCGCCGTAGGCATCGGCCATGACCAGCATCGATGTCGCCGCACCCGCCGAGGAGCCCCAGATCGCCGTCGTTCCCGGCAGGATCTTCAGCCGGCTCATCACGAAGCCGCTCAGTGTGCTCATCGCGATGACGGCGGCGACGATGGCGAGGAACAGCGGCCAGTTGGCGAAGAAGGTGACCAGAATGCCGGGGCTTATGGTCTCGGCGATCATCGTGCCGATCAGTGCCTGGCCGCAAAGAAGCGCGGGCCGCGGCAGACGGATCGTGCCGCCGTTCATGCCGACAATGGCGCCGGCCACCATGGGCCCCATCAGCAGAGCCGCGGGAATACCGGTGAGTTCGAGGCAGCCGGCAAGAATGGCCGAGAGAAGCAGCAGCAGACACCATTGCACTGCGGCATTGCAGCGGCCGATACCCGACGTTACGGGTGCGGACGGGTCTTCGGCAGGATCAGGTCTCACATCGGCACTTTCGGAATTCAGAACAGGCAGCGCTTGGGAGGCGGCTTCGAGGGGATTATTATCATGGGCGGTATCCCTGCGATATGCGCGGCGTGTGGCAGTTTCTTGCGGTGTTTCGCTATCACACCCGAATTTTTTGAACGCGCGGGCGGGGTGCCGGCTGAGGCTTCAGGCGCAAGCCGGGCGACAGGCCGGCGCGAATCGGGCAATAGATCGACGATGGAATTCGCACCGCAACAGGATGAGGCCCTCAAGGCCGTTTCGCGCTGGCTGAAGGAAGGGCGCTCGCCGCTCTTCCGGCTGTTCGGCTATGCCGGAACGGGAAAGACCACGCTTGCGCGCCATTTCGCCGAGCATGTCGATGGCGATGTGCTGTTTGCCGCCTTCACCGGCAAGGCCGCTCAGGTGCTGCGCTCCAAGGGCGCGACCAACGCCAGGACGATCCATTCGCTGATCTACCGGCCACGCGGCGAGGAGGAGGTCTCCGACGAGGAGACCGGCAAGACCTCGATCGCGCCGATGTTTGCCATCAACCGGCAGTCGCCTGTCGCCAAGGCGGCGCTGATCATCGTCGACGAGTGCTCGATGGTCGACGAGGCGCTCGGCAAGGATCTGATGAGTTTCGGCACGCCGATCCTGGTGCTGGGCGATCCCGGCCAGCTTCCGCCCGTCTCCGGCGGCGGCTACTTCACCAATGAGGAGCCGGATTACCTGCTGACGGACATTCACCGACAGGCGCGCGACAACCCGATCATCCAGCTCGCCATGCATGTGCGCGAGGGCAAGGAGATCATGCATGGCGATTACGGCACGACGGCCAAGGTGATTTCGAAGAACGAGGTGACGCAGAGCCTGGTGCTCGACGCCGACCAGGTGCTGGTCGGCACCAACAAGACGCGGCGGCGCTACAATATGCGGCTGCGGGAGTTGAAGGGGTTCACGACCGATTATCCGCAGTCCGGCGACAAGCTCGTCTGCCTGCGCAACGACCCGGCCAAGGGGCTGCTCAACGGCTCTCTCTGGCAGGTGATGACGTCGTCCAAGGAGACGGTGAAGCCCGGCATCAACCTGATGATCCGCCCGGAAGACGACGATATGGATCGCGGTGCGGCCAAGATCAAGCTGTTGAAAACCGCGTTCGAGGATGTCGAGGGCGAAATTCCCTGGTCGACGCGCAAGCGCTACGATGAATTCGACTATGGCTATGCACTGACCGTGCACAAGGCTCAAGGGTCGCAATGGAACGACGTCGTGCTGTTCGACGAAAGCTGGGCCTTCCGCGATACACGCGAGCGCTGGCTCTATACGGCGATCACGCGGGCTGCCGAAACCTTGACGATCGTGCGCTGACGGTTCACTCGGCGGAAACCAGGCCCATCAGCACCGCCTTGGCGACCGCCTGAAAGCGGTGGTTGACGTTGAATTTGCGGATGATGTCGGATTCAAGCGTCAGCACCGCGGTCAGGTCCATGTCCATCAGGTTGGCGATCCGGTTTGCCGGATAGCCTTCGGCCATGAAGGCGAGGCACTTTGCCTCGATCGGGGACAGATGGATCGATGTCACAGTAGTATGTTCGCCACCATCGCCATCCGCCGCCGATTCCAGAAGCTCGCTGACCCGCTGCATCTGGCGCCGCAGGATCGATTGCTGGGCTGCCAGTTCCCGTTTGCGTGCATGCAGCGCGTTTTCGAATATCTGCGCGGCGTCAACCTGGCTTTGGCACGCTGTCAGCGCCCGCATGAGGTCCTGAATTTCGGCGATCGGCATGTCGATCTCGCGACAGGCGTTGATGACGGTCATCCGCCGGATGTCCTCGAGGCCGTAGACCCGCATCGGCCCCATTCTGTCGGCCGCGAGCAGTCCTTTCTCCTCGTAGAAATGCAAGGTGCGGTGGGTGACACCGAAGGCGTCCGCCATGTCGGCGATGCCGACGTGGTTGTCGGGAATGGCTCCCGGCAAGGGCAGATGCGGCAGGAAGCCGGAAACCGTTCGGCTGCCGGGTGCGGAATGGATGGTCTTCGACTGTGGCATCGTGTGAAATCGCCCCTCGCTGATCATGCGCGGGAGAAAATCCTGGAAGCTGCAATCTGCCGGCTACGCATCGAAACGACGCGGCAGTTGCCTCCCTCTGTGCCCCTCCATGTCATGCACACCACCCGTCCCTTGGATGGATACTCGCGACCATTGTGCTTGCCTGATGAGCGACCAGGCCTTTATCCCCGTATGCCCGAGCAGAATACACGCGGGGCGGGAAGAGGGATAGCTAGCAAGATTAGGGATAAAATCCGGGATTCTCGAGCGAATTCGCTCGTTTCCCGCGGCCACATAGGCTCTTTGCCGATGATTGTCCGCCTCGTTGTTGCAAAATCACAGCCCGCTTTTGGGCAATGTGCCTCAGCGAATGAGCGTCGAGGGCAGGGCGCCCGCGCTGATGACGAAACTCAGCTTCCGGCGATGCTCGGCCGACAGCTTCTCCTGGCAGGCCTTGGCCTCGCGAAAGGATGCGCGCGTCTGCAGATGCCGGTAGGTGTCGGTCAGCGCCATGCACTTCATCAGCGGGCTGTCAATCGCGGCGCTGCTCGCATAGCGGAAGATGTAGCCGTCAGCAGCCAGGGTCTTTGCCGCCAGGGCAAGGCTTTCGTAAAGAATGTCCGCCTCGCCGGCCACGTGCGCCTCGTCGAGAAACCCTTCATGGAGCGTTTCGGAGGTCGCGTCGTGGGTGACCAGAACCTTCAGACCGGCTGGCGACGTCTGCTGGGTGATGGAGATCGTGAACGCCAGCGGCTCGGTTGCCGGCGATTGCGGCTGCCAGAGCACCGTGCCGGGCACGGCGGTGATCGTCCGGTAGTGCGACGCGGCGGTGCGAAACGAATCGGCAAAGCGCCCCGCCTTGCTGGTGCGCGGCCATTGCGTCTGCACCGTTATCTTTGGAAGATCGTCGGCGAATTTGCGCTCCAGGACCGCGCCGTGCAGACGCGACTGCGCCGGGATGTTGACGCTCATGGCGGGTGAGGACAGAGGCACGAAGATCAAGAGCGGCAGGGCGGAAAGCACAGCGAGCGGCGAGGACAGCGGCGCCGGCAGCCAGGGAAGCCGGCGGGACGCGGTCGGACGCGGCTGTACCGGCGGGCGGTCCGTTGCCGTCTGCGCAAGCGGGGTCGCACGCTGGCGCAGATATGCAGGCACATAGGTGCCCTTGGGAATATCGATGCGCCACGCGTCGCCGGCGCCTTCGCCGGCATAATAGGCGGCGAGCAATTTCCTCAGCTTGCCGGCATGGACGCGCACGAGAGGGTCGCTATCGGCATTGAAGGCCTGCGGCCGGTCGAAGACGTCTATGCCGATCGCATAGCCCTTCAACTGGTGGCCGTTGCCCTCGATTTCCCGCTCGACGACATATTTCAGGAAGGCGCGCAGCCGCTCGGAGCGCGAAAACGGAGCGCTCGACAGAACGCTGTCCAGCGCATCGAGGATGGCACAGTCGTCGGGCCTTTCGCGCGCGTCCATCAGCGCGTTCTCTCTGAAAAACACACCCGCGTCCGTGTTCCATTGCCTGGAATGACAGTCGATTCGGTGAAGTCGCAGCAAAAACGAAGGTTCATGAGTTCGGTTTGGGTCTTTCCGTGGGATTTCAGCACCGCCGCTCGCCGTCCGCGAGCGTATAGCTTGTACTTGAGTCTGCATTAAACCGGACTTTTCCCGGTTTGTCAGGTGCTTGAGTCATTAAACTTGCGTTTCATATGAAATGTCCGGCCGGCCGGCGCCCGGTTTATTGTGACGGGCACATTTTCCGGATCGCCGCTTTGTTGCGGGCCGCACAAGGAACCGCTAGAAAAGACCCGCCACAACGCCATCTCCCATCGAAAGTGCTGAAATGCCTGCGAAACTCTCGGTAAACCTGAACGCGATCGCCATGCTTCGCAACCGGCGCGATCTTCCCTGGCCATCGGTGACGGGGCTGGGGCAGATAGCGCTCGAGGCCGGCGCCAGCGGCCTGACGGTGCACCCGCGACCGGACCAGCGGCATATCCGTTTCTCCGATCTCGGCCCGATCCGCGCCTTGATCGACGATCTTTATCCGGCGGCCGAGTTCAACATGGAAGGTTTTCCGAACGAGCAGTTTCTCGAACTGGTCGAAGAGCATCAACCTGAGCAGGTGACGCTTGTCCCCGACGATCCGGCGCAGGCGACCTCGGACCACGGCTGGGACTTCCGCAAGAGCCACAATCTGCTCGGCAATGTCGTCGGACGCCTGAAGAAGAAGGGCTTTCGCGTGTCGCTGTTTGCCGACGGCGATCCGGACATCGAGGCGCTGACGATCGCCAGGGAGACCGGCGCCGACCGGATCGAGCTTTACACCGGCCCTTATGGCGGCTGCTACGATGAACCCGAGCGGGCTGTCGTGCTTCTCGAGGAGCTGGGGCGCACCGCCGATCTTGCCATTGGGCTTGGTCTCGACGTCAATGCCGGGCACGATCTGACGGTCGCCAACCTGCCGGCTTTGGCGGCGCGGATTTCCAACCTCGCCGAAGTTTCGATCGGCCACGGCCTGACCGCGGATGCGCTGCAATACGGCATGGCGGAAACCGTCCACCGCTTCTGCCGCGCTTGCGGGCAGGATATCTGAGACGGTCCCGAGGTAATCGCGTTGCGTTGGTCGCGTTTTGCGACAAGTAAGGGCTTGACCAGACCCGTTGCATTTTGTTCTCTATATGTTCTAGGCGGGGAATAGAGATGCAAATCGAGCAGCTAAACGACATCATCGTAAAGGCGAAGGCTTCAACGTACGTCGGGGGTGGAGCTCCTGCGAAATCCAGCAGAGCCGGCTCTCGCGATTTGATGTGGTCTGAAGGCGATTGGAGCTACCTCGACAGCTATTTCGGAGGCACCGATTTCATCGGCCAAGAAACCGTCTGGCTGCGAGGTAAGCCTGTATGGGCGATGAACTACTATGGATATATCCGGCTTCCGGAGCTGATAGACGCCCAACGCGCGGGAGCGACGATCAAAGCGGCGTTGTCATCGATGTACGCGCAAGGGCGCTTCCTCGGAGGCTTCGAGTGGTCCGGCGACCATGGGAAATATATCGACCACAGCGACGGGGACGCCGCCCACTTTCACGGGCGTGAGGTTATTGTGGTTGAGGGCAAGGCGGCCTACGCACTCGATTATTTCGGGGGCCTGATTAAAGCGTAGAAGCAAAAATCAGGCAGGCCGTGTCAAAAGTCTTCAGGCGGCTGATGATAGCAACCGAGCTGAGCTCGGAAAGGAGCTGAGGTTGTGTCCACCATGTTCAAAGGGTCAAAAATAGCGCTGCTCCATCGTGGGCAATTAATTGCCTATCAGCGTGATCAAAAACCTGAAATTCCCTATCCCGGAATGTGGGATCTTCCGGGTGGCGGTCGGGAGGAAGACGAGACACCGAGCGAATGTGCCATTCGTGAAACTTGGGAGGAGTTTGGTGTCCGCGTTGATAAGAACTCAATCGTTTGGGAGAAGTACTACCCTGGGTATATGCCGACAGCGCCGGGAAGCTATTTTCTCGTTGCTCATCTTCCAGACGGATTTGGCGACGTCAGTTTTGGCCACGAAGGCCAGCAATGGAAAATAATCTCGATTGACGATTTTCTTGCACATCCAGACGTTGTCAACCAACTTAAGGTACGGCTCCGACACTATCTCACCGAGAACCCGCACGATGCACTCGACCTCAACTGAACATATATAAGGTGTACCGCGACTTTTGACGCGGTCTGCCTAAACTTCGCAACACAATCGTCAGTGCTGAGGGGCTGGGCGTGAACCCAGCCCCTCACTTTACTTAACCGAGAAGGGCTGGTTTGCTGGCTGCAAAGAAGCTTTCGAGCGTCGCCAGCTTCTCGCCGGAAAGCGTGCCGGCATCATCGGTGACCAAATCGATATGGCCCTCGCGCGTGTTGGCATCGAAGGAGACGATGACGGGGATGAGGAAATCGGGGAGGCCTGCAGCCTTGAGCCCGCCGGCGAGCTGCTCGTCGGTGACATGGACGACGTCAAGCGGCTTGCCGGTGACCTTCGACACGATGGAACCGATTTCGTTCACGGTGTACTTGGTCTCGCCGGTCAGCGTGTAGGTCGCGCTTTCGCTCGCGCCGGAGGCAAGCGCCGCGGCCGTTGCCTTGGCAATATCCTTGCGTGCGATATGGGCGATCTGGCCCTCACCGGATGCACTGTACCACTTGCCGTCGGCGAGCGCGTGCGGCAGCGCCAGGAACAGGTTTTCCATGTACCAGCCATTGCGCAGGATCGTGTAGGGGATGCCGGTCGCCTTGATCGCGTTTTCGGTACCGAGATGGTCGGGGGCGAAGGGGATGACCGAGGTTTCGGGGTTCGGCATCGAGGTATAGAGAATGTGCTTGGTGCCGGCCTTCTGCGCGGCTGCCACCGCCGTCTGGTGCTGGCGCAGGCGCTTGCCGGCTTCGTCCAGTGCATCGGTCGAGATGATCAGGATGCGGTCGGCGCCCTTGAAGGCTGCTTCGAGCGAAGCAGCATCGTCGAAACTTGCCGAACGGGTCTGGACGCCCTTGGCCGCGTAGTCGGCGAGCTTGGCGGCATCGCGGCTGGTGGCGATGATGTTGACTGGCGAGACCTTGCCGGAGGCGAGGAGTTCATCAAGCACGAGGCGGCCGAGCTGGCCGGCGGCGCCGGTGACGAGGAGGGTTTCGGACATGGTGCTTCCTTTGTTGTCAAACGGCGCCGCAGCGCGTTGCTGAAGCGTCCGGTTTGAGATATGGTTCCCGAATGAGACCTTCTCTTATTTCGTTATCGACAAGCGGATGTAAAGGAGGCAGTTTTTTCTGCGGTGGTTACGTGAAGGGAACCGGCCCATGAACAAAATGGCAGGCAAGACGGTGGGCGAACGGGTGATCGTCGTCATGGGCATGGCTTTTTCCCGCGAGGATTGCCCGGTGCGCGACGTCATCGACAATATCGGCGGCAAATGGAACACGCTGATGATCCTGGCGCTGGCCGACGGACCGATGCGCTTTTCGGCGTTGCGACGGCTGATCCCCGATATCTCCCAGCGCATGCTGACCCAGACGCTGCGCGACCTGCAACGCGACGGCTATATCGGCCGCGAGGTCTTTCCGACCCAGCCGCCGAGCGTCGAATACCGCCTGACGCCGCTGGGGCAGTCCTTCCTCGTGCTTGTCAAAGGGCTGGTCGACTGGTCGAAGGCGCACCACGATGCGATCCGGGCGGCGCGGGCCGACTATGACGCGACGGCTGCGTGACGATCTGACCGCGCTGATGCGGCTGGACGGTTCGCGGCCCGGACTGTTACAGATGCCGATGGGGACGACATCTGGATAGGCATTGATGAAACAGCTCGATATCGGCGTGGCGGGAGCAGGACCGGCAGGTCTAGCCGCGGCCCTTTTTCTGTCGCGCGCCGGTCATCGGGTTGAAATTCTCGAACGTTTCGAGACGCCGGCGCCGGTCGGGTCCGGGCTGTTGATGCAGCCGACAGGGCTGACTGTCCTCAACGCGCTTGGGCTGTCCGATACCATCCATGCCATCGGCAGCCGGATCGACCGGCTGCACGGCGCCGATGCCAAGAGCGGGCGGACCGTACTCGACGTGCGCTATGACGCAGCCCCGAGCGGGCGGTACGGTCTTGCGGTGCAGCGGGCTGCGCTCTTCAACACGCTGCATGATGCGGCCGTTGCCGACGGCATCCGGATACGCACCGGCATCGATCTTGCCTCAACCGGAATGCGCGGCGATCGCGCCGTGCTGAAAAATGCCGAAGGTGTGGTTGGCGACTACGATCTGGTGATCGACGCCAGTGGCACCCGGTCCATGCTGGCTGCCAAAGCCGCTACCGCGCCTTCCATTCGCGACCTGACCTATGGCGCCTTCTGGGCAACGCTCGACGGCCAGGGCGCGGCCTACGATAAAAGCGCCCTCTCGCAGCGTTACGACAAGGCCAAGGTGATGATCGGCTTGCTACCGACCGGGCGGATACGGAGGGATGAGCCGGAGCGGGTGGCTTTCTTCTGGAGCCTGAAGGTTGCCGATGTCGAGGCGGTCAAGGCAGCCGGGCTCGACCAGTGGAAGGCGATCATTCGCAGTTACTGGGCGGACTGCGCGCCGTTTCTCGACCAGATCGAGGACTGGGATCAACTGACGCTGGCGCGCTACGCGCACCGCACCGCTCTGCCGCCCTTTTCGGGCCGGCTGGTCTTCATCGGCGACAGCGCCCATTCGACCAGCCCGCAATTGGGGCAGGGCGCCAATATGGCGCTGCTCGACGCAGCGGCGCTCAGCCATGCGCTGGCGCGCTGTGCCGATATACCATCGGCGCTGGCGGCCTATGCCCGGGCGCGCCGCAATCACGTGCGGCTGTTCCAGCTGCTGTCGCTCGCTTTTACACCCTTCTATCAGTCGGATTCGACCGCCATCGCCTGGGTGCGCGACCGGCTGGTCTCCACCGTCGCCAAAATTCCGCCGATGCCCGGGCTGCTGGCGTCGATCGTCGCCGGGACGTTGATCGATCCCTTTGGGCCTGCCGGCCTGACGGAATGCACGTGGCAAGAGGACCTCAGCCTGCTCAGCGGCATGGCGTAGGATCACCGCGGCTATCGGAGGCCGAGCTGCCAGGTCTGGCCGTTCAGGTCCTTCCCGAAGCTGTGGTGCCTTTCCTCGGCAACAAGAACGAAGCCCTCCGCCTCGTAGATCCTGCGGGCGCTGACGAGAACGTCGTTGGTCCACAGCGTCAGTGTTTCGTAGCCAGCCTCGCGGGCAAAGGCGATGCATTGGCGAACCAGCGCCCGACCGATGCCAAGGCCGCGGGCGAAGGGCTCGACATGGAGCAGCCGCAGCTTGGCGGTGCCGCCGCCGGCATCGACCAGAAACACCGAACCGGCGATCTCGCCGCCTGCTTCCGCGATCCAGCAGAACTCGCGGCCGGGCTTGAAATTCTCAATGAAATCGGCGGCGATCTGCATCGCCAGCCCCTCATACTCGCCATTCCAGCCATATTCCTCGACGTAGAGCTTCGTCTGTCGGCCGAGAACCCAGCTGATGTCACCGGGCTGATGCGGACGAAGGATGAAATTTCTCGTCGCCGCCGAAAGCAGCGCCTCGATCCGGCCCATGGCGCTGGCGATCGTTTCCTGCTGTGCGGCGTTGAGCGGCGAGAGCATGGCCGCGATCTCCTCACGGGAGCGGACGGCAAGGACACGGGCCTCGGAAAGCCCCTCGGCGGTCAGTTCAAGCAGCTGGCTGCGCTGGTCCTGCGGGTCTGGGCGCGTGGTCAGGAGCCCGTCACCGCGAAATTTCTTCAGGATGCGGCTGAGATAAGCGGGGTCGAGATGCAGCTCCTCGATCAGCTTTTTTGCCGGCAGACCGGGTCGGGCCGCCAGTTCGTAGATGATGCGCGCTTCGGTCAGCGTAAACCGGCTGTCGAGGAAGGCGCGGCCGAGCAGGCCGAGCTGATTGGTGTAGAAGCGGTTGAAGGCCCGCACGGTCTCGATACAGTCGGCCGGCTGCGGATCCTGCAAGGTCACGAGTGTATTCATGGCAATCTCCCTGCTGGAAGATTGCCATTATTTAGTTGACTGAGTCAAATAAATTGCGACCAGGAGGTCAGGCCGCCTGTTGGCCGAGCTGCGACAAGCCTTTCAGCGCAAACTCGACGGCTGCTTCGGCATGGGTCGCGGTGGAATCAAAGCCGGGCAGAGGCAGGTTGTGCGGGTCGAGGATCAGGCAGATCTCGGTACAGCCGAGGATTATCGCGTCGGCGCCTTCGCTTTTGGCGCGCTCGATGACCGTCATCAACGCCTGACGGGAGGCGTCGAGGACGGCACCGGCACAGAGTTCGTTGAAGATGATGTCGTGTACGAGCGTGCGGTCTTCGGCGTTCGGAACCATGACATCGATGCCGTGGGTTGCCATGCGGCCGGTGTAGAAGCCGTGCTCCATCGTGTAGCGCGTGGCAAGCAGCAGCGGACGCTTGATGCCGGCGGCTTTCATCGATGCGGCGGTTTCGTCGATGATGTTGATCAACGGAACCGAGATGGACGACTGAACCGCATCGGCGATCAGGTGCATGGTGTTGGTGCAGATCAGCACGCAGGAGGCACCTGCGGCCTCGAGGCCCTGCGCGACCTCGGAGAGGCGCTTGGCGGCATCATCCCAGCGGCCGGCCTTCTGGAGGTCGACGATGCTCTGGAAATCGACGGAATGCAGCATGACTTCGGCAGAATGCAGCCCGCCGAGACGCTCGCGCACGGCCTCGTTGATCATGCGGTAATAGACTGCCGAGCTTTCAAAGCTCATTCCACCGATGAGACCGATCTTGCGCATGAGGCTGTTCCTGTCCTGCTTTGTTTTCCGATGAAGGAATTGTCGCCGAGAGCATGCGGAAAGTGTTCGCTTTGTTGGGTGACATCGCAGCCATTTGCGCGTATTTTTTGCGCTATTTTTTGCTATGACGCAAATTGTTCTTGCGTGTGTCGGATGAGTTGGGAGAGCGCGGCGTGCTGGACGAAAGAGACCGGAAGATTCTGTCATTGCTGCAGGAGGATGCGAGCCTGTCCGTCGGCGATCTCGCCGAAAGGGTAAGTCTGTCGCTCTCGGCCTGCTCGCGGCGCATCCAGCGGCTGGAGGAGGCTGGCTATGTCGCCCGCCGGATCGCGGTGCTCAATCGCGACAAAATGGGCGTGCCGACAACCGTCTTCGCCCTCATCAAGACCGCCCACCACTCCGACGACTGGATCGACATCTTCCGCAGGGTGATCGCGGATATTCCCGAGATCGTCGAGGCGCACCGGCTGACCGGCAATTATGACTACATCCTGAAGGTCGTGCTGCCGCGTGTCGAACATTACGACGTGATCTACAAGCAGATTGTCCGCAAGGTGGAACTGTTCGACGTCTCGGCCTCGATCTCGATGGAGGTGCTGAAGAGCGGCATGGCGGTGCCGGTGGAGTATGCGCGCTGAGCTGGCAGCGCTTTGCGCCTGCGGCCGCTGGCGGATCGGCTGAGGTCTTTCAACAGGGCAGCCATTCCGACAGAGCAGTTGTGTCAGGCCAACGGAGCGTGGACACTGCGGTGCAAAATGGAGATTTGCGCCATGCCAGCATCGAGCCGTCATCACCTGGTCGTCGTCGGAGGTGGCTTCGGCGGCCTCCAACTGATCAATGACTTGAAGGGCGCGACCCTCGACATCACGCTCGTCGACAAGCGGAACCATCATCTCTTCCAGCCGCTTCTCTATCAGGTGGCGACGACGCTTCTGGCGACCTCGGAGATCGCATGGCCGATCCGCCGGCTGTATCGCGACCGGCCGGAGGTGACGACGATGCTGGCAGAGGTCGACGGTGTCGATGTGGCGGCGAAGGCCATCAGGCTGACAAACGGCAAGAGCATCTGCTACGACACGCTGGTGCTGGCGACCGGCGCCACACATGCCTATTTCGGCAAAGACGAGTGGGAAGCGGTCGCTCCGGGGCTGAAAACGCTGGAGGATGCGACGACCATTCGCAGGCGCGTGCTGCTCGCCTTTGAGCGGGCGGAAATCGAGACCGATCCGGCGGTGCGCCAAGCGCTTTTGACGTTTACCATCATCGGCGCCGGCCCCACCGGCGTCGAACTGGCGGGGATCATCAGCGAACTTGCGCAGTCGACGCTGCCGAAGGAGTTTCGCCGCATCGATACGCGCACGACGCGGGTGATTCTCGTGGAGGCTGGGCCGCGTGTCCTGCCGGGATTTTCCGAAGACCTGTCGGCCTATGCGCATCGGGCGCTGGAAAGACGCGGCGTCGAAGTGCGCACCGGTCAGAGGGTTACGTCCTGCACGCAAGCGGGTGTGACGATCGACGCCAATTTCGTTGCGTGTCGCACGATGGTCTGGGCCGCGGGCGTTCAGGCCTCGCCGGCTGCCCGATGGCTCGGCATCGAGGCGGATCGCGCCGGCCGCGCCATCGTCGAGAAGAACCTCAGCGCACCCGGTCATGCGGATATCTTCGTCATCGGCGATACGGCTTCGGTCTTGCGTGAGGACGGCACCCCGGTACCGGGGATCGCGCCGGCGGCAAAGCAGCAGGGCGCTTTCGTCGCAAAGGTCATCCGAGCCAGGTTGAACGGCCAGCCGGCGCCCGCCGGTTTCCGCTATCGCCACCAGGGGAGCCTGGCGACGATCGGCAAGCGCTCGGCGATCATCGATTTCGGACGCTTCAAAATGAAGGGGACGCTTGCCTGGTGGGTATGGGGGATCGCCCATATCTACTTCCTCATCGGCACGCGAAGCCGCTTCGCCGTTGCCTGGAGTTGGCTGTGGAGCTACCTCAGCGGCCAGCACAGCGCGCGGCTGATTACCCAAAAGGAGCTTATGAGCGACGAATCCGTTGACGAGCCCGGCGAGCGATAGGTTTTCACCCGTGCCCTATCTGACGCGTTTGCACTCGAACGGATCGCCGCTCGCCATCGAAAGCCATTGCATCGAGGTGTCGGTGACGCCCGACAGGCTGATCTGGTACCCGTCGTCGAAGGACAGGACGTAGCTGCCATCGATTTTTTCGACCTTGCGGATCGGCATCGGGCCTTCGCCTGCATCATAGGTGTCACCGGTGAAGGTGAAGGTCGAAACCTCGCAATCCCAGGTGCCGACATAGGGCGCGGGATCGGCGGCCAAGCCCGCCGTTGCGGTGACAAGGGCGATCACTGCCGCCACGGCGATAAAGTCAGGACGCATGGTTTCTCCCGGCAGCGTCAGTTGTTTATGCTGGTCACGGCCCAATGGGATGAACTGCAATCGTCGTTGTCGCAGATGCCGCTCATCCAGACCGCGCCGTCTGCCAGCATGACGCCGTCGCTGTTGACGAAGAGCTGGTCATATTTCTGATCCGCAACGGCCTCGCGCGTTTCCGGCGTGACGAGAGCGTCAAAATTCTCGATGAAATCGTTGGCGTTCTGAATGTCGTAGCTTTCGCCATTGGCAGCGACCCGCAACGGGTATTCGGCGAGACCGGCGATCGTTGCCGCATCACCGTTGCCCATGGCTTCCACCAGGCTCAATAGCGGTTCGGCGAGATCTCCGGCATTGCCATGCAGCGCTTCGATCCGGTTATAGACCTCATCATCGGATTGCGCCGCCGCCGGCACGGGCATCAGCATCAGCGCAGCGGACAGGAGCGTGGCGGCTGTATTCAGGTAAGGCATGAAAACTCCGCGGAGAGGGCATGTTGGCAGCCGCACAGTAGCGGAGGCGGTGTTGAAACGGAACCGGGGCGGGAGGATGCCAGCGATCCATTTTGGGGTTCGTCTCTGGCTGTGTTCAATACGTTTGGCGGCGGCGGATATTCGGCAGGATCGCGCGTGAGACCCGGTCTCAAATTCCTCTTAAAGAGCCTTGACCGCCCTTACGCTTTGCGGCATAACCGGCGAACCGTACCGTACGGTACTGTGAATGGAGATGGATTTTTGCAGCTTGCCGCCCACCCGCATCAGCCGGATTATTCGCCGCGCCAGAACGCCGTTCTGGACAGCGCGTTGCGGCTGCTTGTCGATGGCGGCGAGAAGGCTTTGACGACGGCAGGCGTGGCACGAGCTGCCAACTGCTCGAAGGAAAGCCTCTACAAATGGTTCGGCGATCGCGACGGCTTGCTTTCGGCGATGATCGGCTACCAGGCAAGCAAGGTGCGCACGTTCGAAGATAACGCCGAGGCATTGACGACAGTCACGTTGCGGGAGCATCTGGTTCTCTTCGCGCGCGATCTCTTGGAGGTTCTGGCCGGCGACGTGTCGCTGGCGCTGAACCGGCTGGCGATCGGGCAGGCGAGTCGGGAAGGCTCCAAGCTTGGATCGATGCTGCAGGAACGCGGCCGGCGGCAGGTCGGCAAGCGGGCGGGGGCGCTGCTGGAAGCGGGACGCAATGCCGGGTTGCTTGCGTTCGACGATCGGGACGAGGCCTATGATACGCTCTACGGCCTGATCGTTTCCGATCTGCATCTGCGCATGCTGCTCGGCGAGGATAGCGGCCGCATGGCCAAGGATTTCGGACGCAGAGCGGAGAGGGCGGTTTCGGCCTTCCTTCGCCTCTACGGCCGTGAAAAGGGTTCGGTCCAGCCTTAAGGGCGGCCGGAAGACTTAAAGAGACAAGCAAAGGGAAGGAAAATACAATGCGCGTCTATTACGATCGTGATGCCGATCTCAACCTCATCAAGTCCAAGAACGTCGTTATCGTCGGTTATGGTAGCCAGGGCCGCGCCCATGCGCTGAACCTGAAGGACTCCGGCGCCAACAACGTCGTCATCGCGCTCAAGGCCGGTTCGGCGACCATCAAGAAGGCCGAAGCCGATGGCTTCAAGGTCATGACCGTTGCGGAAGCCGCCAAGTGGGGCGACCTCATCATGATGGCGACCCCGGACGAACTGCAGGCCGACATCTACAAGGCCGAAATCGCTCCGAACATCCGCGACGGCGTTGCAATCGCTTTCGCGCACGGCCTCAACGTTCATTTCGGCCTGATCGAGCCGAAGGACACGCTCGACGTCGTCATGATCGCGCCGAAGGGCCCGGGCCACACGGTTCGCGGCGAATACCAGAAGGGCGGCGGCGTTCCGTGCCTCGTTGCCGTGGAAAAGAATGCTTCCGGCAACGCGCTTGACCTTGCTCTCTCCTACGCCTGCGGCGTTGGCGGCGGCCGTTCGGGCATCATCGAAACGAACTTCAAAGAAGAGTGCGAAACCGACCTCTTCGGCGAACAGGTCGTTCTCTGCGGCGGTCTGGTCGAACTGATCCGCGCCGGTTTCGAAACCCTGGTCGAAGGCGGTTATGCGCCGGAAATGGCCTATTTCGAATGCCTGCACGAAGTGAAGCTGATCGTCGACCTGATCTATGAAGGCGGTATCGCCAACATGAACTACTCGATCTCCAACACGGCCGAATGGGGCGAATACGTCACCGGCCCGCGCATCATCACGGCTGAGACGAAGGCTGAGATGAAGCGCGTCCTGCACGACATCCAGACCGGCAAGTTCACCTCCGACTGGATGCAGGAATACCGTTCGGGTGCCGCCCGCTTCAAGGGCATCCGCCGCATGAACGACAACCACCAGATCGAAGAAGTCGGCGCCAAGCTGCGCGGCATGATGCCGTGGATCGGCAAGAACAAGCTGGTCGACAAGGCGAAGAACTAATCTTTGCTGCAAAGCAACATTAATCTGTTGCGCCTGCTCTATACTGAACGCCGGAGAGAAATATCCGGCGTTTCCATTTGTCATCGACCGTTGATCCGCAATGTTTGGAACATTTCGGCTTTTGCAGTATTCTGTTCAGCAGGAGGATACTGTGATGGAAACCTTCTTCTACCATTTCGCCTTGTTCGACGCCCTGATCCTTGGCGCCATCGTCTTGCTGCTGGCGCTCAGCATGTTCGGGCACCACGAGGCCTGATTTATCTTCCGGAACTGAGTCGGTTCCGGATACTGCAGGCGCCGCTGGCGCGATCAAGTCGCGTGCCCGTCCTAGTGAGCATCGCAGTTCGGCCGCACTCCTCCACACATTATCAAGATCGGCTGCGCAACCCCCGTCGACGACTTCTGTCGGCCATCCCCATCCGCCGCACAAGCAGAGAAAAGCCGGTTCCCTATCGAAATATAGGTCAGTATTATTGACTTAATAAGCCGGCTGTGTTGTGCTCCGGCAAAATCATAATCTGAGGAAACTTCCATGCTCGATTGGGAAAAGATATTCGCGACGCGGTCTTCACGGATGCGCGCTTCGGAAATCCGCGAACTTCTGAAACTGCTTGACCGGCCGGACATCATCTCCTTTGCCGGTGGTATCCCCGACCCGGCGCTGTTTCCGGATGAGGACTTCAAGGCTGCCTATGCCGACATCTTCGGCGGGCCGGCCGTCAGCGCTGCCCTGCAATATTCGGTGAGTGAAGGCTACCTGCCGTTGCGTCAGTGGCTTGCCGGCCGCATGGCCGCCATCGGCATCCCCTGCGAAGCGGAAAACATCCTGATTACCTCGGGCTCGCAGCAGGCGCTCGACTATCTCGGAAAGCTCTTCCTGTCGCCGAACGACACGGCGCTGGTGACCTGGCCGACCTATCTCGGCGCGCTGCAGGCTTTCAACGCCTACGAACCGACCTACGACCAGCTGTCACCCTCCGGCAATCGCACGCCGCAGACCTACCGCGACGCGGCCACTGAGGCGGGCGGCCGGGTGAAGTTCGCCTATATGTCAGCCGAGTTCGCCAACCCGACCGGCGAGACGCTCGACCTTGCCGCGCGCGAAAAGGCGCTGGCGCTGGCCGAGGAACTCGATATCGCTCTCATCGAGGATGCGGCCTACCAGTCGCTGCGTTACGACGGCGAGGCCGTTCCGCCGATCCTGGCGCTCGAGATCGCCCGCAAGGGCTCGATCAACGAGGCCCGGACGATCTACTGCGGCAGTTTCTCCAAGACGCTGGCGCCTGGCCTGCGCGTCGGCTGGGTCTGTGCCTCCAACACAGTCATCCGTAAGCTGGTGCTGATGAAGCAGGCGGCCGACCTGCATTCCTCCACTATCAACCAGATGGCCATCTGCCACGTTGCCGAGCGTGGCTTCGACAAGCAGGTCGCCAAGCTCAAGGCCGTCTACAGCAAGCGGCGCGATGCCATGCTGGCGGCTCTCGCCAAATACATGCCGGCGGACGTGAGCTGGACGGTGCCGGAAGGGGGCATGTTCGTCTGGCTGACCTTGCCGGCCGGCATGGATGGTGCAGAGCTGCTCGCCAAATCGCTGACGACGGCCAAGGTCGCCTTCGTGCCCGGCAAGGCGTTCTTCGCCGATGGTTCCGGCGCCAACACCTGCCGCGTCAGCTTCTCCTGCGCCGACGAGGCGATGATCGAGGAGGGGATTTCCCGCCTCGGCGGGCTGATCGGCAAGGAGGCGCTGGCCGCCTAACTCTTGTCTTCGAGGCCGGCGACGGCCGCCTCGAAGATCACATCCGGGAGCACGTCGAACGCATAGGGCATGTGGACGCGCTCCCATTTCTGATGATAGTCGCGGCCCCAAGGGCCGATATTGACCACCGGATAGGACAAAAGTCCGTCCGGTGCCTTGTCGACGAAGGCCGAGCAGGGCGTGTTGTCGGACAGAAGCTGCGTCTGCGCCGTGGCCGGACGGTGTCCGAAGAAACTCATATCGGAGATGCCGGCGAAGAACTGCTTGGCCTTGATGCTCGTCGCGTGCCGCTCCGCGCACTTCTCGGCAGCGGACATCACGTTTCTCTCGAAAATTCGACCTGCCGTTCCGGCGCTGTCCAGATGGACGCGCGGATAGTGCAGGGTGGAGAAGCCGATAATCACCAGCGGCCCTTCGAGGCCCGCTTCCGTTAGCGTCGCCGCGACGATCTGGCGGGTTGTCGACAGCGGGTCTTCGCCGCCTGCCAAGGATTGACCGAGCGCGTTGAGCCGATCAGCCGCGGCCTGTCCCCCGTGAGCGACGGCCAGTTCGTGCAGTTCGGCGTAGGATAGCACCCACCCTTCGTGGGGTCCGGCGTGACCGGTGCCTTTCCGGTCGAAGAAGCTCTTCGCATTGCGTGTCTGCGTATCGAGGGCCGTCCGCATGGCGGCGCCGACGAGCGCGCGGAATTCGCCGAGCACGTCTTCCGGCGTCCGCCGGTGGGTCAGCCAGTTGAACGACAGCCAGACATGAGCGGGCGTGGTGACTTCGTAGCCGTGACGCACGTCCTTCGCCTCGAGGCAGACCGGTGCCGGCGAAAGCTCGCCGTGAGCCTCGTCGCAAAGTGCGCTGTTGATTTCCATGGCGCGCATGATTTCGGCGCCGATCAGATGCGCGCTGACGCCGTCGAAAGCATAGCCGGCATGGGTCTGGCGGCCGGCAACGAAGGCGAAGGGCGAGAACTTGCCGACCGAGCCCAGATAGACGGCGCGGCCTTCCGTTCCGTCGCCGTCATCGCCGCTGGCATCGAGATTGATGCCGCCGACGATGTCGAGATCGAATTTTTCGGCGATTGCCAGCAAGGCGTCTCGGAACGCGCGCATGCCGCGCGACTGGTTCTCTTCGTCCGGCGTGGCGACAAACAACAGGTTGCCCGGCGGTTCGTCGCGTTCGGCAAACCGTTCCAGCGCGGCGATCCCGGCCGCAAGGCCGCTTTTCATGTCGAGCAGGCCGCGGCCGGCGAGGAAATCGCCGCTCAAGAGATCGGTGAGCGCCTTTTCTTCCGCCGGGTTGCGCGCCTTGTTCGACAATTCCTCGATCAGCGCCCTGGTGAGCGCTTCCGGCTCGCAGGCGAGCGAGGCCAGCGCACCGTAATTGGCGATCGAGACGGTATCGAAGTGTCCTGCCAGCACGAGGCATCGGCGGCCTTTGCCGCGCACCAGCGCCAAAACGTTCTGCCGGGCCGGATCGCCATGGCTGTTAAGGGTCAGCAGTTGCTCCGGATGCCTTCGGAAATAGGGCGTGTCGCCCAGCAGCGCCATCAGCCGTCCGGAAAAGGCGGCCTCGTCATCGCTCTCCGTCACACTCGGCCAACGGGTCATTTCAATCGACAATTCGCCGGCGCGCGACAGCGGATGGGGAAGCGTCGAGGGGCGGTTGGATGGCAATGATTGATCCTCCGGAGGGACTGCTAGCGTCTGCATTGATGAGACTCACAAACACTAGCGGGCCGGTCGATGAAGCGAAACGGCAATACTATGGAAATTTGCTTGATATTTTTGTCAAAATGACCTGGTCATTTAGCGAATTGACAGAAGTGAGGCTTCATGGACACGATCGACCGGCGTTTGCTGGCAATTCTCAGAACGGATGGCCGTGCTTCGATCTCGAAGCTGGCGGAGTTGCTCAAAATTTCACGCGGAACGGTACAGAACCGGATCGACCGGCTGACCGCCGAGGGGATCATTGCCGGGTTCACGGTGCGGATAGCGGCGGCGGAGGATCCGCACGCGGTCCGTGCGGTAATGCTGATCGAGATCACGGGCCAGAAGACAGTGTCGGCGATCAAGATGCTGCGCGGTATCCCGGAGATCCGCGCGCTGCATACGACCAACGGCGCCTGGGACCTCGTTGCCGAGATCCAGACGGAGAATTTGGCAGAATTCGACCGCGTGCTGCGGCATATCCGGGCGATGGACGGGGTGTCGAAATCGGAAACGAGCCTGCTGCTGACGACGATTTGACGTGCCTTAGTTGCGTTTCAGTGGCGGAATGACTAGATTGCTGACTAGTCGTATTTGGAGAAGATCAATGCGCGAATGGCCGGTTCAGGACGCGAAAGCTCATTTCAGTGAATTTCTGGAGACGTGTTTGACGGAAGGACCGCAGGTCGTTTCACGGCGAGGCGAGGCAAAAGCGGTCCTCGTTCCGCTTCAAGAATGGAACGATCTCAACAAGCGAGCAAAGCCAAGCGTTAAGGACGTCCTGCTCGCCGATGAGCCACGTTTCGAACTCGACATCCCTTCACGTGGCGAGTGGGCCTGGCGGCCGATCTCGATGGAAGAATAGGCATGTATCTTCTCGATACCAATGTCGTTTCCGAGCTGAGGCGGCCCAAGCCGCACGGCGCCGTCCTCGCTTGGATCGCCGCGACGGACGAGCGAATGTTCGCGATTTCGGCAATTACCATCGGCGAAATTCAGCGGGGAATTGAAGCCGCGCACGAACAGGACAGCGTGCGCGCCCGGATGATAGAGGTGTGGCTTGGCCAACTGATGCAAAGCATGAGCGTTCTGCCGCTCGACGGGCAATGCATGATCCAATGGGCGAAGCTCATGCACCGACGCCCGTCGCACCTCATTGCAGATGCCATGATCGCCGCAACCGCGACAGTTCACGGCCTGATCGTCGTCACCCGCAACGTCAAGGATTTCGAGCTTTTCCCGGTGAAAGTGCTCAATCCCTTTGAAGCTAAATAATAGGCCTATACGTGCGGCCCCAGCAGCGACAAATCTGCGTCGCCCAGCCGGTCCTTGGCTGTGCGTAGCTGGTGCCAGTAAGGATAGAGCACTGGCGGGGCGCTGACGGCGTCGAGGCGGTGGCGTTCTTCGTCAGTGAGCACGAGGTCGGCGCTTGCGAGGTTGTCCTTGAACTGCGCTTCGGTGCGACCGCCGATGATGACGGAAGTGACAGCCTTGCGGCCGATCAGCCAGGCGAGGGCGATTTGAGCGGCGGAGACGCTGCGGTTCTCGGCAATGTCGACAAGGGCATCGACGATGGCCCAGAGGCGGTCCTCGTCGCGGATCGGCGGTTCGTCCCAGCCGGCCAGTTGCCGCGAGCCTTCCGCCGTCTTGTTGCGCCGGTGTTTGCCGGAGAGAAGTCCGCCCGCCAGTGGGCTCCAGACGAGGACGCCGAGGCCCTGGTCGATCGAGATCGGCAGCAGTTCATATTCGGCGTCGCGCGCTTCGAGCGTATAGTGGATCTGCTGGCTGACGAAGCGCTGGCGGTGATCGGCGGCGCTGACGCCAAGCGCCTTCATGATGTGCCAGCCGGAGAAATTCGAGCAGCCGATATAGCGGACCTTGCCCTGGCGCACGAGCATGTCGAGCGCTTCCATGGTTTCCTCGAGCGGCGTCTGACCGTCCCATTCGTGCAACTGATAAAGATCGATGACGTCGGTCTTCAGGCGTTTCAGGCTCGCCTCGCAGGCGCGGATCAGATGGTGCCGCGAGGAGCCGGCGTCGTTCGGGCCGTCGCCCATCGGGAACCGGGCCTTGGTGGCGATCAGCACGCCGTTCTTGCGCTTGCCGCCGGTGATTTCGCCGATGATGTCTTCCGACACACCTTGCGAATAGACATCCGCCGTATCGATCAGGTTGACGCCGGCATCGAGGCAGAGATCGACGAGCCTGCGCGCGTCGCTGACGCCGAGGTCGCCGACGGTCTTCGCCCAGCCTTTGCCGCCAAAGGTCATGGTGCCCACGGTCAGTGTCGAAACCTTGAGGCCGGAGCGGCCGAGAAGACGATATTCCATGATGATATCCCAATTCGAGAATGCGCAGACGGGGCGAAGCTAGGGCCGTTCGGCGAAAAGGAAAGGACCGTCGCCGGCAAATCCGTCGCCTTCTTTTGTCGTTGTTGCCTAGTTCCTGGCAAGGACGATGACGCGGTCGGTCTCGCCATAGAGCTGTTTTTCCGACTTCGAGGGATTGACCGTGACGCCGCCGAGCCTGCGCAGATCCGGATCGTCGTCGCGCTGGCGGCGATAGCCGATGGCGACTTCACCGCGGCGCAGGGCCGCCAGGCAGATCGTGTAGAAGGTCACCGGTTCACCGATCGTGACATAGTCGCTGACCGGACGCATGTAGATTTCCGACCCGTCCTCGTCGAGCAGCTCATCGAAGATGGCCGCCATCGATTCGTTCTCGGAAGCCTGCGCCAGCATCAGGCTGACCAGCTTGTTGCTGACGACGAAATCGTCGGCGCGGGTCACTTCCGCCAGTTCCCGATTGCGCACGTCGGTCATCTCGCTGACGACGCTGATATGCCGGCCCGCCTGTTCGGCGATCTTGCGCAACTGCAGCAGCGTCACCAGCGTGCGGGTATCGGCAGGCTGGGGCGCCATGTGATCGCTGTAGCCGAGAACGAGAACATGGTCGTAGCCCGGAATATCGAGCGCGTCGAGCTCGGCGCGGTTGCTCGTGTCGATGATGCGGTAGTCAACGGCCATGTTGTCGTCGGAAACCTTGAGCGCCTTGATGTCGTCTTCCAGTTCCGGCGTATCGGCTGCGATCGTCAGGAGCGACCCGGGGGCGACATAGCGGGAGAGTTCGAAGGTGATGATCGGCCCGCGCCGGTTCCAGCCGAGAAGCAGCGTCCGCTCCGGTCTCGGATCGCGTGCTGCCGCGGGCAGGATGGCATCCTTCTCGACACGGATTTCATTGCTTGCGGTTTTGATTGCGGCATCGTCCTCGGCGATGATGACGGCGCGCTCGCCCTGTTTGAAGACGCGGCCCGGCGGCGGATTGAGATGCACCTTGCCCTCTTCGTCGCAAAGCCCGATCAGCGTCGAGGTTTCGTAAGCCATGACCGCAGCGGCGAAACTCTTGCCGGTGATGTCGGGCTGTTCCAGCGTATAGATCTCGCAGCCGTCGAAATCGAGCAGTTCGGAATAGACGGCGCTCAGGCCCGACTGGCGGCTGGAATGGACGACGATGCGGGAAATCAGCTCGTCGGCCAGAATGAGCTGCAACTCGCTGCCGCCGACGATGCGGGCGACATCGGCATTCCTGCTGTCGCGAATCTCCGCAGCGATCTGGTAGGGTCTTGACCGGCGGTGAGGGTCATTGACGAGTGCAAGAACGCTCTTGATCACCTGCGAATCCGGATCGTCGCCCTCCGGCGACAGCACGATGACGGAGCGGGATGTCTGCGGATTGACGATGCTGAGGTCGTAGAGGTCAGTCGGGTCGCCGCTGCGGCAAATGATCCGGGTGTTCTTCAGGTCAGTCACCTTGGCGGCGATCTCGTCCTCCATCTCCACCTTGTCCTTGTTGGCCATGATGACGATGCGCGGCTTGCGGCGACTGCTATTGGCGATGACCAGTTCGGAGACGACGTCGAAGATCGACGGCGACCAGTTGAGGATGATGGTGTGGTCGTTTTCCAGAACCTGGGAGCGCCCCTTGCGCAGGTCCTCGAGCTTGTTTTCGAGGCCGGAGCTCAAGACGCCGATCAAGGCCGAGAAGACGAAGATGCCGGCGATCGTGACGAACAGCGAAACGCCGCGGAAACTCCAGCCGACATCGCCGCCCATGGTTCCGGCATCCATCGTGCGCATCAGCGATTCCCAGGCACCTTCAACGAAGCTCACCGGCTGGCCGCCTTCCGGGGCAATCCGCGTAAGAGCGAGAAAGGCGCCCGCGACGACAATGACGATGAGCGAAATGACGGCCAGCCAGCCGATCAGTGCGATTGGTCCCGCGGCCATGCTCTTGTCGAACTCATAGCGCAGCCGCGCGCCCCATGGCGTACCCTGTTTCATCGATTCCCCCCGGCACCTGCGCCCACTCTCGATTTGCAGATATTTCCAATGTCTTCAACAGGTTTAGACGGTGTCGACGGAAACCACCCAGATATGTTGCCTGAAGACGTCAACGAAGGAATAAGACCAAGTGCTTCGTTCAACGCGGGTGATGAGGAGAGCGTCGCGATCGCTACGAGCGAACGGGCGCACAAGGTCCAGACGGCGCTGCGGTGCCTTGCGGAACGCTCGCTGTCAGCACCGTGGACTTGTCAGTATGCACCTGAACACTGCCAGCGGATCACCTCGCAACCGTAGGAATGGTTGGAACATGCGGCGAGCGCCGCCCGTTGGGCCTGCCCGCGTCCGGATGCCCAGTCTGAGCCCCAGCCGTCCGGTCCGCGTGCAACCGCGCCACAGGCGTTGTTGAACCAGATCGCCACCCGGCAATCGCCGGCATGCTGGTAGCAATGGGATTGCGCCACCTCCTCGGCTTCCCAGCGCGACGCGTAGTCATGCGACCAGCCCGTTGCTCCGGTCGCGGGCGAGAGCGAAATTGCGCCGAAACTGTCGGCATGGGCCGCGGCGGCGCCGGCGAGAAAAGGGATCATGACGAGCGCGGCTTTCAATGTCTGTTTCCAATATGGCATTGCGGTTCCCCCTTGCTGCACGTTTTGTACCGTGGATCGATCCTGCGTATGAGCAACGGCTCATCAAGCCCGATTATTCGCCGGGAACAGTGCGCCCAATTTTGGTCGGTTGTCTCACGGTGGAGAGGTGGATCTGTCCTGGAGAAAGGCGTTCGACTTTTGCCGGTGATTGTCTAAAGTCGCGGCGATCGCATACGGAATCGTCTGATGTCCCTTCGCCTTGCCACGTTCAATATCGAGAACCTGATGAGCAGGTTCGATTTCTCCGGCTTTCGCAACAACCTCAAGCAGGATCGGGTTCTGCGGCTTTTCGACGTGAAGAGCGAGGCGGAATATCAGCGGCTGGAGGAAGCCCGCACGATCGCCCATACCGATGACACGCGGCAGATGTCGGCGCTGGCGATTGCCGATTGCGACGCCGATATCCTGTGCCTGCAGGAGGCCGACAACATGGCGGCACTGCAGGCCTTCGAATATGGCTACCTGTTTCGCATGGTCGGCAACGGCTACCGGCAGAAATATCTGATCGAGGGCAATGACAGCCGCGGCATCGATGTCGCCGTGCTGGTGCGCGAAGAAACCCGCGACGGTGAGAAGATCGAATGTGTCGATGTGAAATCGCACGCCGCCGTCACCTATGCCGATTTCGATCTCTTCAACGACACGCTGGCCGCGACCAATATCCCAGGTGATCGCGTCTTCAAGCGCGATTGCCTGGAGCTGGATTTCCGCATCGGCGGGCGGCCGCTGACGCTGTTCGTCGTGCATTTCAAATCCATGGGACCGGCGCGCGAGGGGCTTGACGGGCGCACCGCGACGATGCCGGTCAGAAAGGCAGAGGCGGCGGCTGTCCGCCGCATCATCGAGACCCGCTTTGGCGCCGGCAACATGGCCGACAAGATGTTCGCCATCTGCGGCGACATGAACGACTATCAGGAGCGGGTCGACGTGCTCGGCGACCGGCGCAACGGCTATAGTTTCGTGCCGCAGCAGGAAACGGAGAGCGCGCTGGATATCCTGAGCCGTGACGGCTTCGTGGAAAACGCGATGCGACGGCGGCCCGAACTCGATCGATGGACGCTGTTTCACAACCGTGGCCCGCAGGAGCGGCACCTCTGCCAGCTCGACTATATCTGGCTCTCGCCGGCCCTTGCCAAACGCAACCCGGCAAGCGTGCCGGAAATTATCCGGGCCGGGCAGCCCTACCGGACGATCTTCCCGAAGGGGCAGGAGGTCGAGCGCTATCCGCGCACCGGATGGGACCGGCCGAAAGCCTCCGACCATTGCCCCGTTGTCATTTCCCTCAACGTCTGATCCCCATGCCGCAACTGACGAGCAACATTTCCGAATGGCCTGATGAACGGCAGATATTTCCCGTCAGCCGTATCGATTTGCGCGTGGTGGAAGGACCGCACCCTTACCATCTCGCCGAGCGGGACAGGATCGCGGAAAACTGGGCCCGGGAGATTTCCGTCAATCCGGCACTTTATGACGGCCGCATGATGCTGCCGCGCGCGGTGCAGATCAGCGACGGCGTGATTTCCGGAGAGACGCATATAGTGCCGTTCTCGGCCTTCCTGTTGTGGCGAAAAACGCGACCGGTGACGTCGGCAATCCACGTTTTCGCGCTGCCGGTCGTCGTCTCGTCCGACGGCGCGGTGATTGCTGTTCGGATGGGCAAACACACCGCCAATCCGGGACGCGTCTATTGCGCCGCCGGGTCGCTCGATCCAGACGATATCCGCGACGGCATCTGCGACATGGACGCCAACATGGCGCGCGAAGTGCTGGAAGAGACCGGGCTCGCCCTGTCAGATGCCGACAGCGTGTCGGCGTTTCATGGGCTGCATGACAGGGGTATCGTCACGGTCTTCCGCTCCTACCGGTTTTCCGCCACAGCCGCGGAACTGATCGGCCGCATTGCCGGTCATGTCGCTGAGGATAAGGAGCCGGAAATCGACGAGGCCCTGGCCATTCGCAGCGCCGATCCGGGCTTGCATCTCTATCAGCCTTTCATGGCGCCGATCCTGGAACGGGTTTTCAAGAACATGCGGTGACGCTTTTTTACGCTTGCCGCAGGTTCTCTGCCGTGCAAGGTCTGACACCAAAAGACATACAGGGAGATCACAGTGGCGCGGCGTTATGCAATTTACGACGTCTTCACCGCCAACAGGCTGGAAGGCAATCCGCTGGCCGTCGTCTTCGATGGCGATGAGCTCAGCGACGCGGCGATGCAGGCGATCGCCTGCGAGTTCAACCTGTCGGAGACGGTGTTCGTCAGGCCTGCCGAAAACCCGGCGCATGCCGCCCGGCTGCGGATTTTTACGCCTGGCTACGAACTGCCTTTCGCCGGCCACCCCACGGTTGGTGCTGCGGTCGCTCTGGCCGAAGCGGCGCGCGATGCCGATGGCGAGGATTACGATCTGGTTCAGGTGCTTGAGGAAAATGTCGGTCCGGTCCGCTGCGCCGTAAGGCGCCGGTCCCAGTCGGCAACCTTTGCGGAATTCGACGTGCCGCGCAAATCGGTGCAGATCGGCGCCAAGCTCGACCGGCAGGAGCTTGCCAACGCATTCAGCCTGAAGGTGACACAGATCGGTTTCGAGAACCACGTGCCGACCTTCTGGAGTGCCGGTGTGCCATTCGTGATGATCCCCGTACACGACATGGCGGCGGCTGCTGCGGTCGAATTCGACGCGGCACTCTGGGAGAAGATCACGCCGATGGCCGATGGCCGGCTCGCCAGTGCCTACATCTACTGTCGCGGCGGGATCAATCATGTCGCCCGCTTCCACACCCGCATGTTCGCGCCGGCCATGGGCATCGTCGAGGACCCGGCGACAGGCTCGGCGGTTGCCGCTTTTTCCGGGGCCATCCACTATTTCGACCAGTTGATCGACGGGCATCATCCGTTCCTGATCGAGCAGGGCGTCGAGATGGGCCGGCCATCGCTGTTGCACCTCCATCTCGACGTTTCCGGTGGTGAAATCGCAACCGCGCGGATCGGCGGTCAGGCGGTGAAGATCGCGGCCGGCGAACTTTATCTTTGAAAAACAGGCCCTAAACGGCCAATACAGATTTTTTTGAGAAATCCGGAAAGAAAATCGTTGTGGGGGTAGACAAGCCCGGCGAAGGCCATTATACGCCCCATCAGACCGCAGCAACGCGGTTCTGGACGGGTGATTAGCTCAGTTGGTAGAGCAGCTGACTCTTAATCAGCGGGTCCACGGTTCGAGCCCGTGATCACCCACCAAATCTCATTATTTGCAGGATGCCCAAAAGCACGGTTTGAAGAAACCGTGCTTTGCTTTGGGTACGGTTTGCCGTTCTTTCGTTCTCCAGCCTTGCCAGATAGCGGTTCTCGCGGATGCGGCGATGGAACTCGCGTCACCCCGGGCGTTGCGGGTTACGCGTCAGGCTCCGGTTTCACGCCGCCGACCGCAGCTTTCTCACTTTCATGAACGGCATAATTCGAGGCACGGCTTGCGCATAGGAGTCGTAGTCGGGGAAGGTTGCCCGCAACACGCGCTCCTCGTTAACGATGCGTCGCAGTTGGATCAGCCAGTGGATGACGCCAAGTGACACTGACCAGACCGACAGATTCATGATGATGAGCCCGATCACCGCTATTTCCTCGGTGAGATAAAGCGGATGACGCACGATGGAGTAGGGCCCACTGGCGACCAGTGTCCGCGCTTCAGGCATGATGCTGAAGGCGCGACCCAGAAAAAACAGCACATAGACTGACGCGAGAAGTCCGATGATGGTCAAGGCCAAGCCTATGGAGCGCGTGGCAATGGGCATTTCGACGGGCGGCAAATACCCGGCTACGACGACCAAAAGGAAGGTTCCGGCCATTGCCGTGATGTAGCCCTCCATGCTTTCCGCAGAGCGGAGCGGAGGAAGGCGGGTAATGGTAACGACACAGATCATTCCAAGGAACAGCGCGGACGCAAAACTGGCTGTTACGGTGACCATGTCCATAGACGTCAGATCGCCTCGCAGGACAGTCTGCTGAATGAAAATCACCCGGGCTATCAGCGCGGGGATGAAGTAGAGACAGATGCAGACCCTGCCGGCGATGTCGGCAATCGCCAAGTATCGACTGTTCACTGGTGCCTCCCCAAGATTGTCAGGAGGTCATCTTGGCACGGTTGCAGTGAATATCAACGGCAACCTTCTAAATTAGTAAACTCGCCCCGAGCGGATGCGCCGGATAATCTCGGCATGGGAGGATAGGCAAGCAAGAGCGGCGAGGGTCATCAGAGCGGCGCCAAGCAGCGTTGTCGGGGTTGGCAGCGACCAGTGCGTGTTGCCCGGCAGCGACGGTCCAAGGCCGCTTGCCTCGGGGCTGTTTGCGCCGGTGTTGGCAAGGATCAGCACAAGCAGCGCGATATGCGCATGAACGAAGCGCATCCTGGGAAACCGTTTGGGGAGCAGCGCAAGGTACACGCCGCAGGCCGCGAAGGACGCCAGCATGGCGAAAAGGTGCCACACTTCCACCCCTGAGATGTCAAGCAACATAAAGGCCGGCAGGCGCAACACCGGCAATGTCGTCAGGTACAGTGCCCAAGCAAGCGCACTCGATGGGTACACCGCAAGCAGGACAATGCTGAGGGCAAATATAGCACCCGCCGCATAGACCAACGCAGGTCCGAGACGAACAAATGTCAGAACCAAGGCACGCATATGCTTTCCTCCTTCGGCGGGTGGCATGGTTCTCGGCAGAATATGAGTCAATGCTTGATCAGGGCTTACGGCTCGATCGGCGCCGTGTAGTACTGGAAGTTGTTACTCTGTGGTGCCCATGTCAAGTGTTCGCCCTCTCGGCGCATAAGAAACCCACACATAAACTCCTCGGACTTGGCTCAGGTGTTGAAACGCGCCTGGTTCCTCCGGTCTCACGCTGCCTCATCGAGAAATTTCCCTCTGGTTGAAGGTCAATTCAATTGAATTTTCGCGATGCGGTTTGTTCCGCATTCGGCTTTTCGTTGCGCTCTGAGCGTCAAAATCCTCCTCTTTCCGGGTTTGTCTCGGCGGCCTCATTGGTCTCGTGCGGCATGTCCTTTTCAGTTGACACATGTATGATAAGTGATATATCCGATGAGCATCAAATGGAAAGATTCCAGCTGTGCCAGCCGGTCATTCGGCAGGAATGCCGAGGGAAAATGCTGGAATTCTGCATCAACGAATGTGAAGCTTCGAGCAGGCTAAAGGTGGGGAACTAAATGGTGAACAGCGCGCTACGAAACTGCAGGGTCGGCGTCGACATTGGCGGGACCTTTACCGATGTGGCTCTCGACCTCGATGGAGCGTTGCATTCCACGAAGGTTCTTACTGATTATACGGCTCCTGAAAGGGCGATCCTCAAGGGCGTCAAGGCGGTCGCAGAACTGGCGGGCATTCGGCTGCAGGAGATCGATCTCCTGATTCACGGCACGACGCTGGCGACCAATGCGCTTATCGAGAGGCGGGGAGCGAAAACGGCTTTCATTACGACGGAAGGGTTCCGCGACGTCCTCGAGATGCGCACCGAGAACCGTTTCGAGCAGTATGACCTGAACATTTCGCTGCCGCCTGCGCTGATCGAGCGCGCGGACCGATTTGTCGTTCGTGAACGCATGGATGCTGCCGGCAGGGTTCTGCTTGCGCTTGACGAGGATTCAGTGCAGCGCGTTGTGGATGCGATCGAGGCAGGCGGCTACGAGAGTGTCGCGGTAGGCTTCATCCATGCCTATGCCAACGGCGCTCACGAAGTGGCCGTGCGCGACGCTTTGCTGGCCAGGATGCCGGGCCTTTCAGTGTCGGTCTCATCGGAAGTGTCGCCGCAGATGCGCGAGTTCGAGCGCTTCAACACTGTCTGCGCCAACGCCTACGTGAAGCCGGCGATCAAGTCTTACCTCGACCGTCTGGTTGTTTCGCTCAAGGAAATCGGCGTCGGTTGTCCGGTGTTCATGATTCACTCCGGAGGAGGGATCGTGTCCGTGGAAAGCGCATCGGAATTTCCGGTGCGTCTGGTGGAATCCGGTCCCGCAGGGGGCGCGATCTTTGCGGCCGACGTTGCCCGCCATCATGGGCTGGATGCCGTGCTTTCCTTCGACATGGGGGGAACGACGGCAAAGATCTGCCTCATCGAAAATCAGGTCCCCAAGACTGCCAAGACGTTCGAGGTGGCTCGTACCTACAGATTTCGCAAGGGTAGCGGCATGCCGATCTCCATCCCCGTCGTCGAGATGGTCGAGATCGGCGCGGGCGGCGGCTCTATAGCCAGCGTCGATTCCATGCGCCAGATCCGCGTCGGTCCACACAGCGCGGCTTCCGAGCCTGGTCCTGCATGCTACCAGCGCGGTGGCCTGAAGCCGACCGTAACGGATGCGGATCTGATACTCGGAAAGCTTGACCCGGACAATTTCGCAGGTGGTGCCATTCGGCTGTCGATCGATGCGAGCCGCAAGGCGATGACGGATGAAATCGGCGCCGTCATCAACCTCGACCCAGTCGCTGCCGCCTTCGGAAGCTGCGAGATGGTAGACGAGAACATGGCCAATGCCGGCCGCGTCCACACGGTCGAAAACGGGAAGAACATCTCGGATTTTACCATGATCACGTTCGGTGGAGCCGGTCCGCTTCATGCCGCGCGACTTTGCGAGAAGATGGGGATTTCCACTTTCCTCGTTCCCCCAGGCGCTGGCGTCGGGTCCGCTATCGGCTTCCTCAGGGCTCCATTCGGCTACGAAGCCGTACGCAGCGCCGTCTTCAATCTCTCGCGCTTCGACGTGGAAGCGGCCAACCGGCTTCTTGCTGCCATGACCGAAGAGGCAACGGGTTTTGTCGAAGGAGGTCTCGACCACGGCGTACCCGTTGTCGAGCGCACGCTGTTCATGCGCTATGCCGGGCAGGGCTGGGACATTCCCGTGCAGATCACCTTTGACCGGTTCAAAGAGACAAGTGCGGCCGAACTGGTCGCCATCTTCGAAGACGCCTATGGCCGCTTCTTCGGTCGCGCCATCGAGGGGCTGGAGATCGAGATCGTCAGCTGGTCGGTCAGGGCCAGTTCGCCGCTGCCTCCCGTCGAGCGCGTGGCACCGATTGCGGCGGGCTCTCCGGTTCAACCGTCGTCGCGCCGGCCGCTTTTCGATGCGGCAGGCGGTGTTTTCCACGACGCCGGCATTCATGACCGTACGAGCCTGGCAGCGGGCGATGTCGTTCGTGGCCCGGCTGTCATCGCCGAACGTGAGACGTCAACGGTTCTCACTGCTTCCTTCAAGGCGATCGTACAGCGCGACGGCTGCCTTCTCGTAACCCGCATCTGAGGTCGCCCCGATGAACCAATCCATGATCGATATCCACATGCAGGTGATGTGGAACCGGCTCGTCTCGGTCGTCGAGGAGCAGGCGCAGACACTGATCAGAACTGCGTTCTCCACCAGCGTACGCGAAGCCGGGGACCTTTCCGCCGGTATCTTCGACCTTGACGGTCGCATGCTTGCGCAGGCCGTGACCGGCACGCCCGGACATGTCAATGCGATGGCTGAGTCCGTCGCCCATTTCATCAACGATATCGGCCCCGACAATATTTTCGAGGGTGACGTCTACATCACCAACGATCCCTGGAAAGGCACGGGCCATCTGCACGACATCACGATCGTGACGCCTTCGTTCCATCACGGCAAGCACGTCGGCTACTTCGCATCGACGGCTCACGTTGTCGACGTCGGCGGGCGCGGCTTCGGACCGGACGCGCGGGAGGTATATGAGGAAGGTCTCTTCATCCCGATCATGAAGTTCTTCGACCGTGGCCAGGTCAATCGCACGCTGCTCGATTTTGTCCGGAACAACGTCCGCGAAAACGACAAGGTGGTCGGCGACCTCTATGCCCTGGCCGCCTGCAACGAGACAGGCCACCGCCGACTGATCGACATGCTGACGGAGTTCAATCTCGAAGATCTCGGCATGATTGGCGGCTTTATTCTGAAGCACAGTCGCGAAGCCACGCTGGAGCGGCTGCGCAACCTGCCGCAGGGGACATGGTCCTACAGCCTGGATCTCGATGGCTATGACGAGCCGGTTCGGCTGGCGGCGACGCTCACCATCGGCCCTGACGGGGTGCTGGTTGACTTCGACGGCACATCGGGGATGAGCAAGTTCGGCATCAACGTGCCGCTGGTCTACGCAAAAGCCTATGCCTGCTACGGTATCAAGTGTGTTGTCGCACCGGAAATTCCGAACAATGCGGCCTCTCTTGCGCCGTTCGAGGTCGTCGCGCCTGAAGGATGCATCCTGAATGCGAAGCGCCCGGCACCAGTGGCCGTGCGTCACGTTCTTGGCCACTTTGTGCCGGACCTCGTCCTTGGCGCTTTACATCAGGCGCTTCCCGGCAAGGTCCCGGCCGAGGGCGCCAGCGCTCTTTGGAACCTTCACATGAGCGTTCGTCCGGTTGCCGATCAGATCGGCGGACGCGGGGCCGAAATCCTTATGTTCAATTCCGGCGGCAGTGGCGCACGCCCGGCGCTCGACGGACTGAATGCAACGGCGTTCCCGAGCGGCGTCCACACCATGCCGATCGAGGCGACGGAGAATGTCGGTCCGGTCATCGTATGGCGCAAGGAACTGCGAGACGGTTCCGGCGGCATCGGCGAGCATCGTGGCGGTCTCGGCCAGACCATCGAGATTTCCGCTGCGGAGGGATACAGCTTCCGCTTTTCCGCCATGTTCGACCGTCTCAATCACCCGGCTCGCGGTCGTGATGGCGGGCAGTCCGGCTCTCAGGGGGCCGTTTCGTTGGATGACGGTACGACGCTGCGCGGCAAGGGCCTCCAGTTCGTCCCGGAAGGCCGCAAGCTCGTGCTTCAGCTGCCAGGCGGCGGCGGTTTCGGAGATCCGGGCGACAGATCGCCGGGCTCGGTCGAGCACGATCTCAAGCATGGCTACATCACTTCGGAACAGGCCGAGGCTTACACCAAGGCCAGAATTCGGGGCGGAAACGCATGAACATGATCACCTTCGAAAGCACCAGGACGTCGACCATCAAGTCGTCTCCCTCCATGGCGGTCTCCATGGCGGCGAAAGCAATGCGGGCTCGGGGCGAACAGGTCATTGATCTTTCCCTCGGCGAGCCGGACTTCGATACGCCATCTCATGTCGTGGAAGCCGCGATCGGCGCCATGCGCCGCGGAGTGACGCGGTATACCGGACCGGATGGCCTTGAGGAGCTTCGCGCCGCGATCGTTTCGAAGTTCAAGCGCGAGAACAATCTCGACTACGCGATGGACGAGATCTCCATCGGCAACGGTGCGAAGCAGATTCTTTTCAATGCCTTCCTGGGGACACTTGAACCAGGCGATGAGGTTGTGGTGCCGGCACCCTATTGGGTTTCCTATACCGACATCGTCATTCTCCATGGCGGGATGCCGCGTGTCGTGCCGTGCGGTGTCGAGGACGCGTTCAAGATCACGCCGGAACGGCTGGAAGCTGCGATCACGCCCAGGACGCGATGGTTTCTCTTCAACTCCCCTTCGAATCCGACGGGTGCGATCTATAGCGCCCGGGAGCTTGCCGCGCTTGGCGAGGTTCTGAAAAGGCACCCGCACGTCGCCATCATGTCAGACGAAATCTACGAGCACATCGTCTGCGGCGACGTGCCGTTCACGTCGTTCGCCAGCGTTTGCCCGGAACTGAAAGAGCGGACGCTGATCATCAACGGCGTCTCGAAGGCCTATGCCATGACCGGCTGGCGATTGGGCTATGCTGCCGGACCGAAGGCGTTGACCAAGGTTCTGAACAAGCTTCAGTCCCAGAGCACGACGTGCCCGTCGTCGATCACCCAGGTTGCCGCAGCGGCAGCCCTCAACGGCCCGCAGGATTTCGTCGTCAACGCTGTCGCTGAATACAAGGCGCGCGGAGAGCTTGTCACGCGGGGGTTCAGCGAGATACCGGGTCTCGAGGTGCGGGCGCCTGAAGGTGCCTTCTACCTGTTCCCCAAGTGCGAGGCGTATATCGGCAAGACGACGCCTGACGGCGCCAAGATCGCCAACGATACAGAGCTTGCGTCCCATCTTCTGACTGTCGGCAAGGTCGCCACGGTTCCCGGCGCCGCCTTCGGCGTCGAACCCTATATTCGCCTGTCCTTCGCGACATCGCGGGAAAATCTCGGCATTGCCATCGAGCGTATCGGTGAAGCGTTGGCCAGGCTTCGCTAAAGAGGAAGATTGAACATGACCGATTTTCAGAGAACATTGCTCACCGGCGCGGCCGGCGGCGTCGGAACACAGTTGCGCAAATCCGGCACGAAGCTCGGCAAGTCCGTGCGCCTCTCGGCGCTGACGCCATTCGACGAGCTCGCCCCGCATGAAGAGGACGCGCCAGCCGATCTTGCCGATTTCGATGCGGTTTCCGACGCTGTGAAGGGCTGCGATGCCATCATCCACATGGGTGGACAGGCGCTGGAAGGCCCGTGGCAGACGGTGCTCGATTCCAACGTCGTCGGCAGCTACAACGTTTACGAGGCGGCACGCCGGCATGGCGTCAAGCGCATCGTCTATGCAAGCTCCGTCCATGCGATCGGCTACTACGAGCGGACCGAGACGATCGACGGGAATGTGCCGACCCGACCGGACAGTCTCTACGGCGTGTCGAAGACCTTTACCGAAAACCTCGCTCGCTACTATTTCGACAAGTTCGGCATCGAGAGCGTTTGCATCCGCATCGGCTCGTGCTTTGCCGAACCGACCGACCGCCGTCACCTGATCACCTGGCTATCCTATCGCGACTGCCGGCAACTGGTCGAAAAGGCGCTTTCGGCCCCGCGCGTCGGCTTCATGGTCGCCTACGGCATGTCCAACAACAGCGAAGCCTTCTGGGACAACCGGACGGCTGCGGTGCTCGGCTACAAGCCGCAGGACAGCGCCGATGACTACCGGGAAAAGGTCCTGGCGAAAACCACGCAAGGCGATCCGAACGATCCGGCCGTGCGCTTCCAGGGCGGAAGCTTCTGTGCGGCTGGCCACTACGAAGACGAGCACAAGTAAGGCAGGACGATGCAAGCTTCAAAAACGTCTTATGATGTGGTGATCGTGGGCGGAGCGGTCGTCGGCAGCTCGACGGCTTTTTTCCTCGCGACAAATCCCGATTTCAAAGGCTCGATACTCGTGATCGAACGCGACTGGAGCTATGCCAGGTCCGCAACGGCGCTGTCCTCCAGCTCGATCAGGCACCAGTTTTCCAACGCCATCAATGTGAAGGTTTCGCAGTTCGGCACCGAGTTCATTCGCGAGTTCAACAAGCATGTTGCCGTCGATGACGACACGCCGGAAATCGGTTTTCACGAAAACGGCTATCTCTTCCTGGCGGGCGACGACCGCGGTCAGGAGGTTCTGGAGCGAAATCATGCGACGCAGAAGTCCTGCGGGGCGGACGTCACGCTGCTGGATGCGGACGCGCTTGGGCGCCGCTTTCCCTGGCTCAATCTTGAAGGGCTGACGCTCGGCAGCTATGGCGAACGGGGCGAGGGATGGTTCGACAGCTCGGCGCTGATGCAGGGTTTCCGCAAGAAGGCTCGATCGCTCGGCGTCGAATATATCGAAGACGAGGTGGTCTCCGTCGAGCGTGACGGCGACCGTATCATGTCCGTTACGACAAAGAGCGGCCAGACGATCGGCTGCGGCCAGTTGGTCAATACCGCGGGAACGCGCGGCACGCAGGTGGCTCGCATGGCAGGACTGGATATACCGGTCGAGCCGCGCCGCCGCTCTCTTTTTGTGGTTGATTGCCGGACGCCACTTGAAGGCAAGGTCGGTCTCACCATCGATCCGACCGGCGTTTTTTTCCGGCCGGAAGGAAAGTTCTACCTCATGGGGACCTACCCGAAGCACGACCCGGAGGTGGATCCCAACGATTTCGACGTCATGCATGATGAATTCGAGGCGGAAATCTGGCCGATCCTGGCGGAGCGTGTTCCCGCTTTCGAGGCCATCAAGGTCGTCAATTCGTGGGCAGGACATTACGATTATTGCACGCTCGACCACAACGTCATCCTTGGTCCGCACAGCGACGTGAAGAACTTCCTGTTTGCCAATGGTTTTAGCGGTCACGGCCTGCAGCAGTCTCCGGCCATGGGGCGGGGCTTAAGTGAATTGATCACCTACGGCGCATTCAAGACGCTCGACCTCTCGCCGTTCGGTTACGAGCGCGTGGTCGCCAACCGCCCATTCCTTGAAGACGCGGTCATCTAAATCAAGAAGGTGAGGGGAACTCCCATGGAAATCAAAACTGTGACCCGCAGCGGCGGGCAGGTGCTCGTCGATGCCCTGCGTATCCACGGCGTCGAGCGCGCCTTCTGCGTGCCTGGCGAAAGCTATCTGGCAGCCCTCGACGCGCTGCATGACGCCAAGGATGATATTGAACTCATCGTTTGCCGTCAGGAAGGCGGCGCAGCCTATATGGCCGAAGCCTACGGCAAGTTGACGGGCAAGCCCGGCATCTGCTTTGTCACCCGCGGCCCCGGCGCCACGAACGCGTCCGTCGGCGTGCACACGGCCTTTCAGGACTCCACGCCGATGATCCTGTTTATCGGCCAGGTCGCTCGCGATCAAATGGAGCGCGAAGCGTTTCAGGAAATCGACTATCGCCGCATGTTCGGCCAGATGGCGAAATGGGTGGTGGAAATCGAAGATGCCGCGCGCATTCCCGAGTTGATCAGCCAGGCGTTCCACCGCGCCGTGAATGGACGCCCTGGCCCGGTCGTCGTGGCGCTTCCCGAGGACATGTTGGCCGATCACGTCAGCGTCGCCGACGTTCCGGCGTTCAAACGCGTCGAAGCCCATCCCGGAGACGAGCAGCTTGCGGAGTTCGTGGCACTTCTCGAAAAGGCTGAGCGGCCGATGGTCGTCGCAGGCGGCGGGGGATGGACGGCGAAGGCGGTCGAGGCTCTCAAGACCTTTTCCGAAACCTTCCACCTGCCGGTGGCAGCCTCGTTCAGATGTCAGGACCTGTTCGACAATACCCATCCGAATTACGCGGGAGACCTCGGGCTGGCGGCTGGCCCGAAATTGATCCAGCATGTGAAGAACTGTGATCTCCTCATCTCGATTGGCGCGCGTCTGGGGGAAATGACCACGGGTGCGTATACCTTGATCGATATTCCGGTGCCGAAACAGTCTCTTGTCCACGTGCATCCGGGTGCGGAGGAGCTTGGCCGCGTCTATCACGCGACGCTGCCGATCAACGCAAGCGTTGGCGGTTTCCTCGCTCGTGCAAACAGGCTCCCGCCGATTGCTGTCCCTCGCTGGAAGGAATGGACCGCAGCCGCGCATGCGGATTACCTCGAGAACCTCCAGCACGCGCAAGTTCCGGGACCCGTCCAGATGGGCGACGTTATGGCGTGGCTGCGAAAGCAGCTTCCGGCCGACGCCATTCTGACGACGGGCGCCGGCAACTATTCGGCCTGGGCGCATCGCTTCTACCAGTATCGCACCTTCAGGACCCAGCTGGGGCCGACCAACGGGTCAATGGGATATGGCGTGCCCGCGGCAATCGCGGCGAAGATCACCGATCGCAATCGCACGGTCGTGGCATTTGCCGGCGACGGTTGCTTCCTCATGAATGGCCAGGAGCTGGCAACAGCCGTGCAGTACGACGCGCGTGTCATCGTGCTTGTCATCAACAATGGGATGTACGGCACGATCCGGATGCATCAGGAGCGAAATTATCCGGGCCGTGTCTCGGGCACCCAGCTCACCAATCCGGATTTCGCGGCGCTTGCGCGCTCATACGGGCTGCACGGCGAAACCGTTGAGGCGACTGCCGATTTCGCGGCCGCATTCGAGCGCTGCGAAGCCTCGGGCAAGCCTGCTCTCATCGAAATCCGGATCGACCCGGAGGCGCTCACGCCGAAGATGAGCCTCACGCAAATTCGCGAACAGGCGGTCGCTCAAGGCAAATGAGTCTCAGGAAGCGCCGCCAGGCGGCGCTTCCCGCCATTTGGACAAGCTTCGGAACGTGAAGCGGTTTGCCGATTGCGCGGCTCGAATTGAGAGGAGTGTCGCCGGGTAAGCTGCCGTCGATTTACTCCGCGATCTCGCTGCTGGCTGGCTCGTCGAGCATGGCGCGGTAGCGGTTCAGGCTTTCCTCCAGATGAAGCGCCAAGGCATTCTTCGCCGCTTTGGCATCCCCTTGCGTAATCGCCGCCAGAATGGCCGCATGCTCTTTGTTGATTTTCTTCAGATAGGTCTGGTAGGTCCGCGCCGACTGCCTGTGCTTGAGAACGAGATCGAAGCTGATCTCCCCCACCACGGCCTCGAGAAAGCGGGGAAAGTGCGGGTTCCTGGTAGCTTTGGCGATGGCGAGATGAAATTCGAAATCGGCCTGCGCCTCGACCTGTGCGTCGTCGCTCTCAAGGTTTTCCAGATAGTCGTAGGCTCTGGCGATCTCGGCGAGTGCCTCCGGCGTGCGGCGCGCGGCGGCAAGGGCGACGGACTGCATCTCGACGCCCAGTCGAAGCTCCAGTATTTGCATCGCCGAGCGAATATCATCGATGCGACTGATCTCGAAATTAAGCGTCTTGGTGTCCTTGTCGGTCACATAGACACCGTCACCTTGGCGCGTGATGACACGTCCACCGACCTTCAAGGACGTAAGCGCCTCACGGATCACGGTTCTGCTGACGCCAAACTCCTCGCAAAGCTGCGCGCTTGACGGTATCTTTTCGCCTGGCGGATAGAGACCTGAATCGATCCGATTGGCGAGCTGCGCCACCACAATTTCGGCGAGGTTTCCACGCTGCGTGATTACCGACACGTAATTTGCTCCAAACTTCGAATGCACGTCACTACATTTATTACATATCACATATCATGCCACGTTCTCAGATACGCTATCAGTTTTATCGAGTATCAGGCTCTTTATAACCCCTATTGGGTGGGGAATTTCCGCCTCCGCGATCAGTTTGACCTGCGACCTGCAGGAGTATCCTGTCGCCATGACGACGTCGCCCTGCGAAGTATCTGCAATCGTGTCGCGCCAGCTCAAGCCATAGATCGTTTCCGACAGATCGCGGTTACGGACCTCGTGACCGAACGTACCGGCCATCCCGCAACACCCGGTGGCGGGGAGGGTAAGACGAATACCCAGTTTCTGAAAAATGGCTGTCCACTGTGCCTGGCTCTCGGGCGCATTGGTGCGCTCGGTGCAGTGAAGGAGGAGCTTGAAACGTTGCGGTCGGGAGGAGGCTTGCCTCTGAGTAATCCGGTCGAGATTCTGGTGGAGCCACTCCTGAGGCAGCAGGACGTCGACGTGCTTCGAGGCGGTCGGCAATTTTGCGTATTCGCTGCGATATGTCAGCGTCATCGACGGATCAGTCCCGACCAGTGTGGCTCCTGCCTCGACCAGCTCCTGGAGGTAGTGGCTGGTCGCGGCAGCCGTTTTCTCGAAGGCGGCGAGATAACCGTGGACGTGGAGCGCTTTGCCGTTCTGGTAGGGTGCGGAAATGAAGGCGACAAATCCGAGTGCCTGCGCCAGATCGATGGCGTCGAGAACAAGCTGCGGATTGAAATGGGTCGTAAAAGCATCGGTAACGAAGACAATTATATTCGCCCGGTCCCGGGGTGTGAGCCGCAGAAGGCGTTCGGGCGTGGCGACCTTGACGCCGCGGCGCTCGAGTTCGTGTCGCAGGCTGATGGAGGGCATGGTTGGCAGGGCCGTCAGGCCGAAAAGCTTCATCAGCCCTCGACCGACAGGGGAGCCGACGAACAGGTTGTATGCGGGCTTCAGTCGCGCCATCAGCGGCAGTGTGCTCTCGATCCTTGCGACGATCGGGTCCTTCAGGGGGCGAAGATAGCGCCCGTGATACAGCTCGAGGAATTTGGCCCGGAAGGCCGGCACGCTGACCTTGACGGGGCACTGGCCCGAGCATGCCTTGCAACTGAGACAATTGTCCATCGCGCGACGGACGTCGTGAGAAAAGTCCTGCCGATTGGCAGGGTTGAAGGAGTTCCAGGCGCGAACGAACAGGCCGGCGTTTTGCCTCGACGTTCGCATATGGATTGCCTCGTCCAGCGGGTTTGTTTCCAACAGGGCCAGTTGGCGGAGCCATTCCCGCATCAGCGACGCCCGTCCCTTGGGCGAGTAGCGCCGATCGCGCGTGCCCTTGTACGAGGGGCACATGGCGCTGCTCTCGTCGAAATCGAAACATGCGCCGTTGCCGTTGCAGTAGGCGGCGTTGTCGAAAGCGGACCTGATGTCGCTATGTATTCCTCGATCGAAATCGCCCCGAAGCGGGACCTGATCGACTTTCAGTAGTTCGCCGGCCGAAGCGGTCGCGATCTTTCCGGGATTCATTTGATTGTGCGGGTCGAAGGCGCGCTTGATTTCCTGCAGGCTGGGGTAAAGGTCGCCAAAGTATTCCGGCACGTATTCGGAGCGTATGCCTTTGCCATGCTCGCCCCACAGCACGCCTCCGTACTTCCGCGTCAGCGCAACCACGTTGTCGCTGATCCGTTTGACGAGGGCGACATGATCCGGCCTCGTGAGGTCCAACGCCGGCCTGACATGCAGGACGCCGGCGTCGACATGACCGAACATCCCGTAGTCGAGACCCTCCTTGTCGAGAAGCTGCCGAAAATCGCGAATGTATGCCGCGAGGTTTTCGGGAGGCACGGCAGTATCCTCGACGAAAGCCACCGGTCTGGTCGCCCCCTCGACGTTGCCGAGGAGGCCGACCGCACGCTTCCGCATGGTCCAGATCGCTTCGACGTCCTTGTGGTCGGACGCGATCGTGAAGCCATTTCTGCCGGAAAGCGGGCTGGCATCCAGCCGCGACGTGACTTCGGCGACCTTTCGGCCGAGTTCCTCGGTGTTGTCGGCGAGCACTTCGACGATGTTGATCCCGTTCGTCGCGCCGGAGACATCATCAGGGAAGAAGGGAGCAATCTCGCCCCAGATGATATCGCCCTTGGCCAGCCGCAGAACTTTCTCGTCAACCGTTTCGACGGAAGCGACCTTGAGGGCGACCAGATTCCGCGCGTCTTCCAGCGCGGTGTTGAAGTCATCGTAGCGAATGTTAATCAGTGCCGCGCAGGCGGGCAGAGGAAGGACATTCAGCTCTGCCTCTGCCACCATCGCCAGCGTTCCTTCGGAACCGCAAAGCACAGAGTTCACGTTGAAGTTTCCGTCAACAGTCCGGAGATGGGCGAGATCGTAGCCGGTCATGTACCGGTTCAATTTTGGAAAGACCTCGTCGATCAGGGGGCGTTGGTCGCGCTCGATGCGATCCAGAACACGGTAAATCTCTCCCACGCGGTCCTGGCGGTCTTTCAGCTGGTCCAGCTGCTCAGGGTCCACAGGCCGGGACCACCAGTCCATCCCGTCGGTCAATAGGACCCTTAATCCGAGGACGTGGTTGCTGGTTTTGCCGTAGAGGCAGGATCCCTGGCCGCATGCGTCGGTGTTGATCATGCCTCCGATCGTCGCCCGGTTCGAGGTCGACAGTTCCGGGGCGAAGAAGAGGCCGTATGGCTTGAGCGCCCGGTTCAACTGGTCCTTGACGACGCCGGCTTCAACCCGGACTATCCTCCGTTCCGGGTCGATCGACAGGATCCTGTTCATGTGTCGAGAACAGTCGACCACAACGCCGCTTGAAAGCGATTGTCCATTGGTGCCGGTTCCGCCACCGCGAACGGCGATTGTGGTGCTGACGAATTCCGGTTCGGATAGGGTGGTCGCGACGGTGCGAAGGTCGTCCGCGTCGCGCGGGAAGAGGATGCCCGCCGGTTGAACCTGGTAGATGGAATTGTCGGTGGAAAAGACTGTGCGGCTTGCACTGCCGGTCTCGATCTCGCCCTTGAAGCCCTTCTCGACGATCCGTTCGAAGAAGCCGGCAGAAGGTAGGACGGTATGCTGATCGAGCTTGAGGCGAGGGATCATGCGAGGGCTTTCAAAAAGAGACTTGTGCTTTTGAAATTTGGCATATAAGTGATATCATACCAATACAAGCGTGCAACACAAATCAAGAGGTGGAACGTGAAAAGCCAAAGTGTCGTCATCGTCGGGGGCGCATCAGGCCTGGGGCTCACAACGGCAAAGCTCATGATTTCGCACGGTGCCGAAAAGATCGGGCTCATCGATCGCAACGAGCAGTTGCTCTCCGGAGCTGCGGAAACGCTCCGATCCCTCGGAGCGGAGGTTGCGACAGCGGTGGCCGATATATCGCGGGCCGAAACCGCTCATCGCGGCTTTGACGAGGTTGCCGGAAAGCTGGGTCGCGTCCACGCGCTGGTCAACAGCGCCGCCATCTATCCCCGCAAGTCCATTCTCGAGATCACCGACGACGAGTGGGACCTCGAGAATGCGATCAACATCAAGGGCACCTACCACATGATGGTCGCCGCCGTGCGACACATGCGCCAGTTCGTCAGCCCACCAGAGGTGACCGGCCGCATCGTCAATGTCACGTCAGTCGACGCCTTCAAGGCTCACCCGCAAAATGCGCATTACGCTGCAACCAAGGCTGCGGTGGTCAGCCTGACGAAATCGTTTGCGCAAGAATGCGCGAAGGACCAGATTCTCGTCAATTCGGTCGCGCCGGCGGGGTTTGCGACAGATCGGGCGAAGGAGCTTGGATTCCTTCCGGAACTGGCCAAGGCAAGCGCGCTCGGCCGCGCGGCGGAGCCGGTAGAGATGGCGGAGTGGATCGTCATGATGGCAAGCAGCCGCAATACGTATGCAACCGGCGAGAACGTGGTGATCAGCGGAGGCTACATCTATGTCTGAGCCGTTGCCCTATCGTGTCGCAGTTGTCACGGGCGCAACCAGCGGCATCGGGCGCGCAACCGTCACGAAGCTTAGCGAGTTGGGCCTCACCGTCTATGCCGTCGGCAGAAACGAGGGGGTACTTCAGGAACTCGCCCGTGATTGCGGTGCAAAGCCTGTCCAGGCTGACGTGCGGGATACTGCTGCAATTGCGCGGCAGCTTGACGGCGTGGAAGTCGACATTCTGATCAACAACGCAGGTATCCTTTCAACCCGGGCGACGTTCAGCGAGATCGAGCCCGCCGAGATCGATGCGATGATCGATATCAATCTCAAAGCACCGATGCACCTGACCCGCGTATTCCTGCCCGGAATGGTGGCGCGCAAACGGGGCCATCTCATCTATATCGGCTCCAGCGGCGGACAGGCACCGTATCCATCGATGAGCGCCTACGGCGCGTCAAAGGCAGGTTTGAGCCTCTTCTGCGACAATTTGCGGTGCGATCTGCTCGGGACCTCGGTTCGGGTCACCGAAGTCGTGCCCGGGCGGGTACAGACGGACCTTTACCGAACCGCCATGGCTGGCAATCAAGCCCGGGAACTGCTGTACGACGGCTATCGTCCCATACAGCCGGTAAACATCGCTTCGATCATCGCGCATGCCATAGAGCTACCGGTGTTCGTCGACGTCTCGCGGATTGAAGTTTTCCCGACCGATCAGGCGACTGGCGGCGGGACGATGGTCAAGTTCGAGGAACAGTAGGCAAGCACCTGTCGAAACGCCGTCTCGCTAGCCGCGCTGGGTTAGAAATGGCGACCCGCCCACTGCGGATGAACGCTTCTACGGAACCTTGCGGGCTGGTCAGACGTTTGGGAGTCACCGTTCAATAGGAGAAAGAACATGCGGTGGATTTCAAACCCCTTGCTCGTCGGTGCCTTGCTGCTCTCAGGCGCAGGGCTCGCGCAAGCCGCCATGATGGCGACGACGGCGACTGACCTTACGGTCTATTCCGGCCCCGGTACGGAATATCCGTCCGTTGGTATCGCGACGCGCGGCAGTTCGGCAGCGCTTGACGGCTGTCTCGACGGCGAGAATTGGTGCCGCATCGATGTCAACGGCATGCGTGGGTGGGTTTTCGCCCAGGAACTGACTGTGGACTACAATGGCGCGCCGGTCATCGTTCAGGAACGCCGCGTCGATCTGGGTGTCCCGGTCGTCAGCTACGAGCAGACGGGCAGCATTGCCGGACCTGCCGATCCTGCGCCGGGCGATGAAATGATCGGCGAGGTTGGCACCATCGTGCCGCCGCCCGAAGTGATTACCTACATCGATCGCACGCCGATGGATCCGGTTACCTATGACGGGGAAATCGTCGTCGGCGCCACCTTGCCGAGCGACGTGATGATCTCTGCGGTTCCCAACTACCAATACAGCTATGTCCGGATCAATGACCGGCCGATACTGGTCGATCCGCAGAGCCGCCGGATCGTCTATGTCTATGAATAGGCGCTGATTTTACAAAGTCTGGCCCGCGCCCGGGAGGCGCGGTCCCGGCAGGGGCATAGAAGCCCCGGTCGGCGAGGGTTCGTCTGGAGGAACGGACATGACCTCTCGCGCACTCATGATCGCCGTGATCGGCTTTATCGTCGGCTCGATTCTCAGCGTGCTCGTCGTGCAACATTTTGCGCCGGACGAAAGCACCAAAAACACGACGCCCCCGGATCCCCTTGTCGTCGCGCCGGAAGATGCCGCGGAGCAGACCCGGTAGCGGAACTGCTCTCCAATCAAGCTCCGATAGCGATGTCCCGCCGCAAGGCGTTTTCACAGGCCGTCGTCAAAGCCGCAAGGTCCCGTTCGCCGCTCTGGTAGAGCCGGACCATGATATTGGCGCAAATCTCCATGTCGGTGTCCGAGCGTGCTCTTTGATGGGCTTCACAAAACTGATCGAAAACGAGCCGTAGCGTGTCGATATCCTCGGCACAGAGAACGTCCATATGCGTACTGGTGTTCGCCATGGCGCTTCCTCCTTAGGTGGGGCGGTGCATGCCCCGACTGCGTGATGGTGGCTGCAGTTTAGCGCGATTTTAAGACGACGCCATTCACTAAGACATGTTCCTGACCTCGGCGAACGTTTTCCCGTCAGCCAGGGTACGCGGTTCGTACAGCAGGAAAGTATAGCGGCCTATTGCTTGACGAGCGTCGGTCCCACCTCTCGCTCCCCGATCGTTCGCACAGCTTCCAACAGAGCCGGAACGACCAGTGCGGCGCCGGCATCCGACAGGTGATCATCGTCGAAGTAGAAAACCCTGTCGGCGTCGACGCTGTTGATGCAGCGTTCCCGGACGAAGGTGCCGCAGAGGAAATCGGCTGGTTTCACGCGAAAGAGATTGGGATGGGAAATGCCGTCGAAGGCGGCGATGACTGCGTGGTTTCGCTGCAGATAGCGTTCAAAGCTGGTGCTGAGCTCCAGGCCGGTGCGGCCGGTCATCGCGCTCTTGGCCACAAGTTCCGGCACGTTCCAGCCGGCCTCCGGTATCGGATAGACGAGCACCACATTGCGGCCCGCATCGAGATAGTTCTGGATATCGTCCACGTATTGTTTCAATACGCGGGCCTTGCGCGCCGGATCGTTCTGGCTCGCCTGCTCGCCCAACCGGTCGAAGAGGTCGACATAGGTCGGTTTCAGGAGCTCGACGCCGCCCTCGCCATTGTCGAAGGGTGTGCCGTCGACATAAAGGCTCCAGCGGCTTGCCATCACGATGGTCGTCGTATCGCTGTTGCGAATATAGTCCTCTATGCCAGTGAAAAAGGAATTGCAGCGCAACCGGTATTTGGGGCTGGAAACGTAGAATCCGGAAAAGCCGACACACGCCGAATGGGTCATCACATAGAGATCGAGGTTGTTGGCGTCGAAGGCGCGCAGCGCCTCGCCGGCGAGCGCTGCAGCATGAGAATCGCCGATCAGGATTGTCCTGCTGGCGGCCGAATGTTTGGTCAGGCAGTCTCGAACCGGATGGGGCAGGGACGCTTCGCCCTTGTCGAACAGGCATGTGTCCATGATCGGGTCGTGGCGTTCCTGGGCAAGGGCAATCTGCGCCTCCCGCGGCAAGCGGAATTGCAAGCCGCCATTGGAAAGGCCGTAAAACCCTAGTCCGATGAACAGGCAGGCTGTGACGGCGGCGGCGCCCAGAATATGGACCGGTTTCGGCAAAAGCATTGCCTTGGCGCCCTTGCGGAACGGTGTCTCGACGAAACGCCAGGAAAGATAGGCAAGGGGAAAGGAGCCAAGTGCAAGCAGGCCCATCATCAGCGCCGAAGGCTCGGTCAAGCTGCGGATGCGCGCGAAGGCGAACACCGGCTGATGCCAGAGATAGAGGCTGTAGCTGATCAGGCCGATGCCGACCATGGGGCGCGTCGAGAGCAGGCGTGCCGTTATGGTTTCCTCCGATCCGAACAGGATGACCAAGGCGGCGCCGAGAACGGGGACGAGCGCATAAAGGGACGGAAAGGGGGTCGCCTGATCGTAGGCGAAGACCGAGAAGACGATGATCGCCAGCCCCGTCAGGGAGAGAATGTTGCTTTTGTGTTGCCGCCCGCCAGTCAGCGCGAACGCGCAGAGCGATCCGGCCAGCAGTTCCCAGGCGCGTGTGTGCGGCAGGTAAAAATTTGCCGTCGCAAAATTCTGTGAGCCGTATTGGGCAAGCAGCAGGCTGGCGACGGCGATCATTGCAATGGCACCGATCAGCGCCCGGCGGCCGAAGCGCCAGACCAGTATCACGAACAATGGGAACAGCATGTAGTACTGCTCTTCCACCGCCAGGCTCCAGGTGTGCAGCAGCGGCTGCTCCTCCGAAGCCGCGGCGAAGTAGCCGCCGCTCTCGCCCCAGAAAAAGAAGTTGGAAGCGAACAGGCAGACGGAGATGACGCTTGTGGCGAAGCTCGTCATCTGGTCCGGCAGCATCCAGGCCCAGGCAAACGGCAGGCAGCACAACAGGACGAAGAAGAGCACGGGAAGGATGCGGCGCGCCCGACGCTCGTAGAATTTCAACAGTGAGAAACTGTCTCTTTCCCGTTCCGCGATGATAATCGAGGTAATCAGATAACCGCTGATGACAAAGAAGATATCGACGCCGACAAAGCCGCCGCTGAACTGCTGGAAGCCGGCGTGGAACAACACCACCGGAATGACCGCTACCGATCTCAGCCCGTCGATTTCGCGTCTATAGTTCATCCCGCCCCGCAGAAATCAACACGGTTGTGATAGCCGGCAGGATGCGACGGCCCGACACCACGGATCAAGCTATTCTTGTGAGGGCACGCGTCAAAGTAACAGTATATTTGTCGTGGAAGAGGAAATGCGGTGATTTGCGGCAATCGTGACAGGGGCACCGGGGGATTCCCCGGTGTGTCACAGCTTATCGGCTTTCGTCAGTCGCGAAACAGCTTCCAGCGGGTCGGCCTGAAGGCGAGGCGAGACCGGTCGGAGGTTGCCTTTTCCGGGGGCAGCTCGATTTCCACCGTTGTATTGGCGCCGCCGACGTCGAGCTCGACGTGGCGCGTTCCGGCAACGCGCCGGGTCTGGACGACGATGCCAGCGATGCAGCCGCCGCAGCCATCGAGCAGTTCAACGTCGTGCGGGCGGAAATAGAGTTGCGCGGGGCCGTCCGCTTCTCCGGGTGCGCTGACGCCGATCGAGCGGTCGTCGAGCCAGAGCTGGCCGTTCTCGACACGAACCGGAAGAATGTTCGACTGGCCAATGAAGCCGAAGACGAAGGGCGAGTTGGGCGTGTCGTAGATCTCGTCCGGCGTTCCGATCTGCTCGATCTGGCCCTTGCTCATGACGACGACGCGGTCGGCGAGTTCCAGCGCCTCGTCCTGGTCGTGCGTCACGAAGACGGTGGTGTGGCCGGTGCGATCATGGATTTCGCGCAGCCAGCGGCGCAGTTCCTTGCGCACCTGCGCGTCGAGCGCGCCGAATGGCTCATCGAGAAGCAGGACATTCGGCTCCACCGCCATGGCGCGGGCGAGCGCCACGCGCTGGCGCTGACCGCCGGAAAGCTGCGCCGGGTAGCGCTTTTCCAGACCGCTCAGCTGCACGAGATCGAGCAGTTCCAGCGCGCGCTTGCGGATATCTGCCTTCGAAGGACGGCGGCTTGCCGGGCGGATCGTCAGGCCGAAGGAAACGTTGTCGAGCACGGTCATGTGGCGAAACAGGGCATAGTGCTGGAACACGAAGCCGATATTGCGCTCCTGCACCGTCTTGCGCGATGCGTCCTCGTTGCCGAAATAGACGGTCCCTTCCGTTGGGCTCTCAAGGCCTGCGATCAGTCGCAGCAACGTCGTCTTGCCGGACCCGGAGGGGCCGAGCAACGCGATCAGTTCGCCCGAGCGGATATCGAGCGACACGTCGTTGAGTGCAGGAAAGCGGCTGAATTCCTTGCGTATGTTTTGAACGCGAACTTCCATGTAGACTTGACCTTTCAGTGCCGGCGGCTGGCAGCGATCTGGGCACTGTATTTCATTTCGAGCAGCGACTTCAGAACGAGGGTGACGAGGGCTAGCAGGGCGAGGAGCGTTGCGACCGCAAAGGCGGCAACGAAATTATATTCATTGTAGAGGATTTCCACCTGAAGCGGCATGGTGTTCGTCAGGCCACGGATGTGGCCGGAAACGACGGAGACCGCACCAAACTCGCCCATGGCACGGGCGTTGCACAGCAGGACGCCGTAGAGCAGGCCCCATTTGATGTTGGGCAGCGTGACATGCCAGAAGGTCTGCCAGCCACTTGCGCCCAAGGACAAAGCCGCTTCCTCGTCGCTCGTCCCCTGTTCCTGCATCAGCGGGATCAGTTCGCGGGCGACGAAGGGGAAGGTGACGAAGACGGTCGCGAGCACAATGCCCGGCACGGCAAACAGGATCTGGACGCCATGGCTTTGCAGCCAGGGAGCGAGCAGGCTGTGCGAACCGAACAACAGAACGAACACGAGACCCGATATAACAGGCGAGACCGAGAAGGGCAGGTCGATCAGCGTGGTGAGAAACGCCTTGCCCTTGAACTCGAACTTGGCGATCGCCCAGGCTGCGGCGATGCCGAAAACCAGATTGAGCGGCACGGCGATGCCGGCGACGAGCAGTGTCAGCTTGATCGCCGCAAAGGTCTCCGGATCCGACAGAACGGTGAGGAACTCGCCGGGACCGTTGCGCATGGCTTCGGTGAATACCGCCGCCAGCGGCAGAACGAGGAAGAGGCCGACGAAGGTCAGCGCCGCAGCGATCAGTCCGTAGCGTGCCAGCCGATGCTCTGATGTAGCGACCCGCACCAGTTCGGTGTTGCCGGTGCCGGTCGGTGAAGCTGTGCCATCATGCGCCATAGCCGTACCTCCGTCTGCTCCAGGCCTGAATCATGTTGATGATCAACAGCATTGCGAACGAAATGACAAGCATGACGGCCGCAATGGCGGTCGCCGCCGGATAGTTGAACTCCTCCAGGCGAATCACGATCAGCAAGGGCGCGATTTCCGATACGTAGGGAAGATTGCCGGCAATGAAGATGACGGAGCCGTATTCCCCGACGCCCCGGGCGAAGGCGAGCGCAAAACCGGTGAGAACCGCGGGGGCGAGCCCCGGCAGCAACACGCGTCTGATGGTCTGGAAGCGGTTTGCACCGAGCGTCGCTGCGGCTTCCTCCACCTCCTTGTCTATTTCTTCCATGATCGGCTGCACGGTCCTGACGACGAAGGGCAGGCCGACGAAGACGAGCGCGAAAACGATGCCGAGCGGCGTGAAGGCGATTTTGATCCCGAGCGGCGTCAAAAGACTGCCGATCCAGCCGTTCGGCGCATAGAGCGTCGTCAGCGCGATGCCGGCAACGGCGGTCGGCAGCGCGAACGGCAGGTCGACCATGGCGTCGATGATGCGTTTACCCGGAAAGCGGTAGCGCACCAGGACCCAGGCGAGGACGACGCCGAAGAACACATTGATCAGCGCGGCGAGAAAGGCCGTGCCGAAACTGATGCGAAGAGCGTTGACTGTGCGTTGGTCGGTGGCCAATTCCCAGAAGGTTGCCCAGCCCAAGGCGCTGGAGCGCCAGACCAGGCCGGAAAGAGGAATGAGAATGATGAGAGTGAGCCATGACAAAGTAACGCCGAGCGCCAATCCGAATCCCGGAATGACGCTCGGCTGTCTGATTTGCCACAGCGAAGCTGTGCGTGCGGTCATAAAGTCTTATTGTCCTGGCTTGTAAATCTGGTCAAAGAGCCCACCGTCCCCAAAATATTTCGGCTGAGCTTCCTTCCATCCGCCGAATTCGTCAATAGTGACGAGCTTCACATCCGCAAAACGTTTGATGTCCTCGGGGTCCGCGGCCTCCGGTTTGAACGGACGATAGTAGTGTTTTGCGGCAAGCTTCTGGCCGACATCCGAATAGAGATACTGCAGATAGGCTTCCGCCACCTTGCGGGTCCCCTTAGCATCGACATTGCCGTCTACCAGCGCGACCGGCGGCTCAGCCTTGATCGAGATGGACGGCGTGACGATGTCGAAATTGTCCGGGCCGAGTTCCTCGAGCGACAAATAGGCCTCGTTTTCCCAGGCGAGCAGAACGTCGCCGAGGCCACGCTGCACGAAGGTGGTCGTCGCGCCGCGTGCGCCGGTGTCGAGCACCGGGACATGCTTGAACAGTTGCGTCACATATTCCTGCGCCTTGGCGTCATCGCCGCCGTTGGCGGCGCGTGCCCATGCCCAGGCTGCCAGGAAATTCCAGCGAGCGCCACCCGAGGTCTTCGGATTCGGCGTGATGACCTGAACGTCGTCCTTCACCAAGTCGCCCCAGTCCTTGATGCCCTTGGGGTTGCCCTTGCGCACCAGGAACACGATGGTCGAGGTGTAGGGCGCGCTGTTGTTTTCGAACTTGGTCTTCCAGTCCGCCGGGATCTTGCCCGTTCCCTTGGCGATGGCGTCGATATCGGCCTCGAGCGCCAATGTCACGACGTCGGCTTCCAGCCCATCGATGACGGCACGTGCCTGTTTGCCGGAGCCGCCGTGCGAAGCCTGGATCGTCACCGTTTCACCCGTGTCCGCTTTCCACTTTTCGGCGAAGGCTGCGTTGAAATCCTTGTAGAGTTCACGCGTCGGGTCGTAGGAGACATTGAGAAGCGTCGTATCGGCAAATGCGAAACCCAATCCTCCGATCTGAATGCTGCCGGCGAGAAGCGCCATTGTAAAAAATTTCGTGAGTTGTTTCGCTCGCATGTCTACCTCCGTGTTAGCAGGCATACTCTATTCATTAGGTAGGATATTATAACGCAGAACTTTTCCTTTCCCGGATCGCAGGGAGAAAGTCCTGCCCTTCGCATGGGCCATTGCCGAAATCATTTGCCTCATGGCGGCACCAGGCTCCTGATCCATTGCTAATGGACGCTACCACGGAGCCGTGCCGCGCGGAACGTCAATTCCGCCGAGACGAGTGTCCTTTCGGCCAACCAGTTCCGGACTTCCTTACAATCGGCCTCCGGCATCCAGCGTGAAATCGGTGGTTCTGCGCCGCGCAATGAGCTCGAGCGAGCGATCCGATTGGATTCGATAGGTCTCGATCCAGCGATTGCCGTATTGATCGAGGAACGAGTGATTGAACGTACTGCCGATCGGCGACTTGGTCAGCTTGGTCCGGGGCTGCCCGCCATAGGTGATGCTGCCTCGTATCGGTTCGAGTGTGCTGGAAGATTGCGTTTCGGCACAGGACGTCACAAGCAGCGCAGCAACAGCCGCAATGATTATCTTTTTCATCGCTGAACTCCCCAAGGGAATGATCCCCTCCTCTTCGCGGAAATAGCGTTTGCGCGGATATTTTCCAGCCCGCCGGCGAGGGTGCCGCGCGGCAAAGGGATTTTCTCAAAGCAAGATGACTTGCAAGGCGGGTGGATCGGGGATTTCGATGCGCTATGGAAACACGCAAACGAGTTCCTATGTCTCGCCTAGGTTTGATCGGTCCAAGTCGGCTTGACGGCCAAGAATGGCGCTGTGCGGTTCTGAACGTAGAGAACGTAGAGGAGGAAGGACTATGGCGGCTGCCGCCGGCATATGCGCACCGGATGAGGTCCTGTCATTCTGGTTCGATGAATTGCGTCCGGAACATTGGTTCGATCCCCCTCCCGGACTGGACCAGCAATGCGATCGGCGGTTTCGCACGACGCATCTCGCACTTTCGCGCGCGGTCACTGCCGAATGGCGGGAGACGCCGGTGAACCGGCTTGCCGCCGTCATCGTTCTCGACCAGATGCCGCGCAACATATACCGCGCCTCGCCGCTGGAATTTGCCACAGATGGTCTGGCCCTCAGAGAAGCAGGTCTTGCCATCGATGCGGGCGCCGATCGCGAGATGTCGGTCGATCAGCGCGCCTTCCTCTTTCTTCCCTTCGAACATTCGGAAAACCTCGTCGATCAGGCTCGTTCGGTGAAGCTGTTCACCGAGCTCGGCGATGCCGACTACCTCAATTTTGCCATCCGACACTGCGAGATCATCCGGAAATTTGGCCGGTTTCCGCATCGCAATGCGATTTTGGGCCGCGTTTCCACGGCAGCGGAGATCGACTTCTTGTCTCAACCGGGTTCGCGATTCTGATGCCGGCACAGGATCCGGTCGCTGCGATGGAGAAATCGGATTTTGCATCTGGCGCCGCGGCGGCCTATGCAAACGCCGAACCGTCTGAGCCGCGCTTCGATTCTGTTTTGCAGCGGTGCCGCCGGAAAAGGATTGTGTGATTGCCGATGACGTCGAAACTTTTTGCCGCTTTCCTGTCCTTGTGGATGGTTGCAGCCTCGGTGCCGGTGATGGCACAGCAGCCGGCCGCAAATGCCAATCCGCCGCAGCAGCAGGAAGCGGCGGCAACCCCGCAGGCTCAGGCGGCCGCTCAACTCGAGACGGCGCGCAAGAACCTTGAGCGGCTTGCCGACATCATCGCGAAGGCAAAGGACGACGACAATCGTCTTGCCGAAATCAAGGTCGAGATCGATGCTGCCGCCAAGCAGATTATCTCGACCTCGGTTGCTATCCGGCCGCGGCTCGATGAGATCAAAGCGCGGTTGGCAGAGCTCGGTGATCCGCCGGCAGAGGGGGCACCACCCGAGGCCGATGTCGTGGCGCAGGAGCGCAAACGCCTTCTCGCCGAACGGGGAGCGATCAACGCGCTGACGGGAACTGCCGAGGATCTGTCGATCCAGGCGACCAAACTGTCAAACGGCATCACCGCGACGCGGCGCGTTCTGTTCAGCAACACGCTGCTGAAGCATACCGATATCAACCGGACAATGGTGATGGATGCCATCGCCGCCATCAGCCTGGAACGCCAGACATTCATGCGCACCGTTGGCAGTTGGTTGACCTTCGCCTGGAACTTCAAGCGTTTGCAGTTGCTTTCGGCGCTGTTCCTGTCGCTTTGCGCTGCGCTCGTCCTGCTTGCGGGCACCCGCCGGCTGTTTTCTCCGTTCATCCACCGCGGCGTCCTGAACGAGGAAACGGGTTACATCACCCGCCTGTCGGTGGCGTTCTGGTCGACGATGATACCGACGATGGCAATGGCGGCGTTTGCCACGACCAGCTACTTTTTCCTGCAGGTCTTCAACGTATTGCGGCCCGACATTGCGCCGATCGTTTCTGTCACCTTGGCAGTGTGTGTGGCCCTGCTGTTCGTCTCGACCTTGGCGAACGCCGTTCTCGCGCCCGGCCAGAGCGCTTGGCGCCTTGTGCGCGTTTCCGATCGCGGTGCGCGTTTGCTGGCGTGGTCGATCTTTGCCATGACGGTGGTCAATGGTCTCGATTATCTGGCCGGCACGATCAGCGAAGTGATGGGGTCGCCGATCGTCCTCACCGTCGTCAAAAGCCTGATCGCCTCGATCATCATCGGCCTGATCCTGATGGCCATGTCGTTGATCAAGCCGATCGTTGCGGCCGGCAAGACGCTGGATAGTCAGGGCAAGCCCTGGCCGCGTCCTGTCTGGCTGCTGTTTGTTTTGACCGGCGCCGCGCTGATCATTGCCGCGCTGTCGGGTTACGTCGGTCTTGCCCGGTTCGTCGCCACCCAGATCGTCATGACCGGCGCAATCCTGGTGACGATGTATATCGGCATCCTGACCGGCAAGGCGGTCGCCAAACAGAATGCGCTCGCCGACACGGTCGTCGGTCGCTATCTCGAAAAGCGCTTCCGGATGGAGCAGATCGGGCTCGATCAGGCGGGTCTCGTCGCCGGGCTTGGCATCTATGCGCTGGTCGTTCTGCTCTTCATTCCGCTCGTCCTTCTGCAATGGGGCTTCCAGATTGCCGATATCCAGGCCTGGGCCTATCGCATCTTTACCGAGATCAGGATCGGCAGCATCACCATTTCCATTACCGGCATCCTTGCAGGGATCTTGCTGTTCGCTGCCGGTTTTGTGGTAACCCGCTGGTTCCAGCGCTGGCTCGACGGTAATGTCATGGCCCGCAGCCGCATTGATCTCGGCGTCCGCAATTCGGTGAAGACCGGGGTTGGTTATCTCGGCCTGGGGCTCGCCGGCCTGATCGGCATCTCGGCGGCGGGGCTCGATCTTTCGAACCTGGCGCTGGTTGCCGGTGCTCTCTCGCTCGGCGTCGGCTTCGGCCTGCAGAACATCGTCTCTAATTTCGTCTCCGGGCTCATTCTGCTGGTCGAGCGGCCGTTCAAGGTTGGGGACTGGGTGGTGACGGGCACGACGGAGGGCTTTGTCCGGCGGATCTCGGTTCGCGCGACCGAGATCGAGACGTTCCAGCGCCAGACGATCATGGTGCCGAATTCGCTGTTCATCAACGCCTCCGTCGGCAACTGGACGCATCGCAACAAGCTCGGCCGGTCGGACATTCCCGTCACCGTCAGCTATGATGCTGTGCCGCGGCAGGTGATGGATACGCTGCTGCAGATTGCGGCCGCCCATCCTCTGGTGTTGAAGAATCCCGAGCCGCAGGCTGTTTTCAGCGCCTTCGGCGAAACGACGATGACGTTCGAGTTGCGGATCTATCTCGCCGACATCGTCAACGGCAACGGCGTGCGTAACGATCTCAGGCTGGCGATCTACGAGCGTTTCCGGGAAGAAGGGCTTGGCGCGCCGTTTCCAAAGGAGATCTTGGAACCCGAGGTGTCGCTCCCTCAGCCGGAACCGGAGGTGGTGACAGGTCAGAAAACGCCGGACGAAGCCGTCGGACAGCCGGTTCTGGACGAACCGATCAGGCGGAGCGGCACTCAGCGGCGGCCTCGCAGGATCAGCGTCGAAGCGGTGGGTGACAAGGATTGAACGTCTTGGGATCAACAAAAACGAGGGGCTATCAGGCTCATCGCTGATCGCTCGCATCTGTGGACTGCCCAGCTCTGGTCGTGCAGCATGATGATTATGTCGTAGACAGGCTCTACTCCCGCGGGGCCAAGCCCTAAAGTCCGCTTCCAGTATTCAATCAGGGTCATACGCAATGGCAGAATTTCCTCAAAAGGCGAAGGTCGTAATCATCGGGCTCGGCGGTATCGTCGGCGCGTCGATCGCTCATCATCTGATCGAGCGGGGATGGGACGACATCGTCGGCATCGACAAGTCCGGCATTCCGACCGACATCGGCTCGACGGCGCATGCGTCCGACTTCTGCTACACGACCAGCCACGACTATCTCTCGGTCTGGACGACGCAGTATTCGATCGATTTCTACGAGAAGATGGGCCACTACGCCCGCATCGGCGGCCTGGAAGTGGCGCGCACCGGCGACGACACCTGGATGGAAGAGATCAAGCGCAAGCTGTCTTCCGCCAAGGCCTTCGGCACCCGCGCCCATTATGTTTCGCCTTCCGAGATCAAGGCGATGTTCCCGCTGATCGAGGAAGATCAGGTTATGGGCGGCATGTTCGATCCCGACGCCGGGCTCGTCATTCCGCGCTCGCAGACGGTTGCCGGCAAGCTGGTCGATGCTGCCGAGAAGTCGGGCAAGCTTCAGATGTTCGGCAATACGCCGGCCCAATCGCTGATCGTCGAAAATGGCCGCATCAAGGGCGTCGTCACCCATCGCGGCACGATCATGGCCGATCACGTCATCGTCTGTGCCGGTCTTTGGGGCCGCCTGATCGCCGAGATGGTTGGCGAAGACCTGCCGGTCATGCCGGTCGATCACCCGCTGACCTTCTTCGGCCCGTATAACGAGTTCGAAGGCACCGGCAAGGAAATCGGCTATCCGCTGCTGCGCGACCAGGGCAATTCCGCCTACATGCGCGACACGGGGGACCCGAAAACCACGGAAGGCGGCCAGATCGAATGGGGTTACTACGAGGCCACCAACCCGCGCATGTGCCATCCGCGCGAATTGCTCGAGAAGCACGAGGCGCGCCTGTCGCCCTCGCAGCGCGACCTCGACATGGAGCAGATCATCGAGCCGCTCGAGCGCGCCATGGAACTGACGCCGATCCTCGGCGAACTCGGCTACAATGAAGGCCACTCCTTCAACGGCCTGCTGCAGGTGTCTGCCGCCGGCGGCCCGTCCTGCGGCGAGAGCCAGAAGGTGCGCGGTCTCTGGTACTGCGTCGCGATCTGGGTCAAGGATGGCCCGGGCTACGGCAAGCTGATCGCCGACTGGATGACTGATGGCCGCACCGAGATCGACCACAACAGCATCGACTATGCGCGCTTCTATCCGCACCAATTGACGGAAGAGTTCATCGCCAACCGCTGCTATGAGGCCGCCCAGAAGATCTACTTCCCGGCCGTGCATACCCGCGAACCCTATGCCTCCAGCCGTGGCGTCAAGCGTTCGCCCTTCCACGAGCGCGAAAAGGAACTCGGCGGCTACTTCATGGAACTCGGCGGCTGGGAGCGTGCGCATGGCTATGCCGCCAACGAGCACCTCCTGGAGAAGTATGGCGACCGCGTGCCGGTTCGCGAGAACGAGTGGGACAACCGCCACTTCTGGCGCGTTTCGAATGCCGAGCATCTGGCAATGAGCGAGGATTGCGGCATCGTCAACCTCTCGCATTTCCACATGGTGGACATCGAGGGACCCGACCATGTCGAGCTTCTGGAATGGCTGTGCGCTGCCAAGATCGGCGGTGACGGCAATATCGGCAAGGGCATCTACACCCATTTCCTCGACGATGAGGGCATGGTGCGCGCCGACTTCACCGTTATCCGCATGGCCGACCGCTGCCGGCTGATCAACGGCGCCGATGCCGGCCCGCGCGACTTCCACTATATGCGCCGCGTCGCCGAGGACCGGGGCCTTGACGTCACCATCACCGACGTGACCGAGAAGTTCATCACCATCGGCATCTGGGGCCCGAATGCCCGCGAGACGCTGAAGAAGGTGGTCGCCGATCCGGCCGGGCTCGATCCCGAGAACTTCGCTTTTGCCGCGATCAAGCAGATCCAGATCGGCGGCAGACCCGTCACTGCCTTCCGCATCTCCTATGTCGGAGAGCAGGGTTGGGAACTGCACATGAAGTACGAGGACGGCCTGGCCGTCTGGGATGCGCTGCGCGCCACCGGCGTCATGGCCTTCGGCGTCGAGACCTATGCAAACTCGCGCCGCATGGAAAAGAGCCTGCGTCTGCAGAATGCCGACCTTTTGACCCAGTACAACCTGATCGAATGCGACCTTGCCCGCCCGAAGGTGAAGGAAGCCGATTTCCGCGGCAAGGCCAAGCATCTGGAATACAAGGCCCGCGACCATCAGCCGGCCATGCTCTGCACGCTGGTGATGACCGAGAACACCGATGCCAAGGGAGTGAAACGCTACCCGGTCGGCTCGCTGCCGGTCATGGAGCCGGAGAGCGGCGAAGTCCTGATCGATAGCCTCGGCCGCCGTTCCTACACCACGTCGATCGCCTATGGCCCGACCATCGGCAAGAATATCGCGCTCGCCTATCTGCCCTGGGAATACTGCCAGGTCGGCCGCACCTTGAACGTCGAATATTTCGGCGAGACCTATCCGGTCGAGGTCGCCGGCGTCGGCTACAAGCCGCTCTACGATCCGGAAAACCTCAAGCCGCGGACCTGATCTTCCACGGCGATCCGACCTGCTAGCGACCTGGCGCGCCTGCCCGAAACCGGGCCGGCGCGCTTTTTTCGCTGTGCCGAACCGCTGGCTATGGCGATGCCAGAGCGTTCGTAGTCTCCTCCCTGGGCCATTCAGACCCTATTCAGCCGACCTGCAATATTTATCATGCAATTCTTCCGGCGTGCGTTACGCTGACGTCGGGCTGAAGGGGTGTCTCGTCTCGTCCGGGCATGTCGTCCGGAAGCGCGAGCTGCCAAGAGGGGCGGCGCAGTGGCGCTGAGGGGCAATGAAGACATTCGTAAGTGCATTTGTTTTGACTGTCATCACGGCCTTTCCGGCCTGGTCCGCCACTGTGACGAACAAGGATGGCGAGCCTGCCGTGCTTGTTGTCGTCGAAGGTGAAAGCCGTATGGAAGTGGCAATCAGTGCCGGCGGCACGGAATCGATCTGCCCCAGCGGCTGCTTCATCACGACGCCGAGCGGCGACCGCCTCGGTCTGCAAGGCGATGAAACCATCGAGATCGTCAACGGGTCGGCCGTCGTGAAGTAATACGTGGGACCGATGCGAGCCCTGTAGCTGGGTCAAACTGCCTTTCGGCAATAGCGATGCTGAAAGTTGGGATATGCGAGAGGCTTTCGAACAGCTTGAAGGCGGTCTGAGGCTGGCTTTCCCTTTGCCTGACGTTGATCTGATATTTCAGCAAGCAATTAACGACTGCGAAAACCTTTCTGCGTAGCGTGGGCCTTGGGGACAATCTTTTCAGATAGGCGATCTATGTCATTTTTCGGCGTGTCCGGAATGTACTATTCCGGTGAATCCTTGCAGCAGCATCGTATTGTGCTTGCAGAGGACTCCAATCTCTTCTCCGCCATGGTCTCCAAGCGGCTCAAGGAACTTCTCGACATCGACGTGATCGTCTGCCGCGACTACGAGGATCTGCAGTTTTCGGTCGAGAACGCATCCTTCCCTGCGGCGCTTGCCATCTCCAACATCAACCTTCCCGGTGCCGAGAACGGCGAGGCTCTGTCCTATCTCATCGACATGAGCGTACCGACGATCGTCTTTACCGGCACCTTCCAGGAAAGCACGCGCGAAACGATCCTCTCCAAGGACATTGTCGATTACGTCATCAAGGACAGCGTTTTTGCCGTCGACATGCTGGCCGAATCCGTCTGCCGGTTCCTGACCAACCACCGGCACCACGTGCTGATCGTCGATGATAGCCCGACGGCGCGCGCGCTGCTGACGACGCAGTTGAAGCGCTACAATTTCCGTACCAGTTCGGCCGAAAGCGGCGCTGCAGCTCTGGATCTGTTGAAAAAGCATCCGGATATCGGCTTGGTGATCACCGATTACAACATGCCCGATATCGACGGTTTCGAGTTGACGCGCCGCATTCGCGCAGCCTATGGGCCGCATCAACTGCGGATCATCGGCGTTTCGTCCTCGGACAACCGGCTGCTGTCGGCACGATTCCTGAAGGCCGGCGGCAACGATTTCATGTTGCGCCCGTTCGTCAACGAAGAGTTCTACTGCCGCGTGAACCAGAATCTCGATACCTTGACGAAAATCCAGACCTTGGGTGCAAAAATCGTTCGCAAAGCCTGAATCTCGCTTTGAAGGCAACACTTTCGGTGCGCGGCTCCGGATTTTTGCCGTTGGACCTGAGCGATTAACGAAATTGCAATCACAAGTGGATTTGATGGCGTGATGCGATGAGGGGTGGGCGCGGTGTCGGTCCGCGCATGGCTTCTATTATCGGGAAAATGACATTCGAGAGCCAGCGTTCAGCGATAGCGGCGCCTGCGGCTCATATGGGGCTGGCAGGAACGTGAGCTTTCGCAAGGTGTCGGGGCGGGGAAACAGCGTGCAGAAGCATTCGGGCAGCCGCATGCTCCTCGTCGAGGATTCCCGCATGTTCTCGACCGTGCTCAAATACGGATTGGAGACCGTCCACGGCCTTACCGTCACCCATTGCTCGTCGCTTGCCGCCCTGCACACTGCCGTGGAAAATGGCGTGGACGAATTTTCTCTTGCCGTTCTCGATCTCAATCTTCCCGATGCGCCGAATTGCGAGGCGTTGGACTATGTGATTTCCAGAAACATCGCCGCGATCGTATTTACCGGCTCGTTCAATGACAGCACGCGCGATACCGTCCTTTCGCGAAATGTCGTGGATTGTGTCATCAAGAATCAACCCGATTCCATCACTCATCTCATTTCGGTCGTCGACCGGGCGCTGACCAATGCGCGCACCCATGTACTGTTGGTCGATTCCGAGGAGGCCTCGCGGGCCGAGCTTCTGGCGCTTCTCAGACAGCAGCAATTCAACGTGACCGAGGCCGGCAGCGGTGCGGAGGCCCTGCGTCTGCTCGATACCGGCGACGGCATCGACATGGTGCTGTGCGATATCGCGCTTTGCGACATGACGGCTTACGGCTTGCTCAAGGAAATTCGTCAGCGACATGGCGAGGATGCGCTCGCCGTCGTCGCGGTCGCTGCCTCCGATGATCGTGCCCACGCCGCCAAGTTCCTGCAGAGCGGCGGCACGGAGTTCATTCAAAAGCCGCTCCTTGTCGAGGAATTCAATGGCCGCCTGTTTCAGGTCGCCAACATCCAGAAACGCATCCAGGCCCTGCACAGCATCGCCGCCCGCGACTATCTGACCGAAATCTACAACCGCCGCCACTTTTTCCAGTACGGCCCAAGAATGGTCGATCAATGCTTGCGGCGAGGCGGGACGACCTCAATCGCTATCGTCGACATCGACCACTTCAAGCGATTGAACGACACTTATGGCCATGAGGTCGGTGATCTTGTCCTCAAGGCAGTCGCAAAACGCCTTCGCGCGCTGGTTGGAGACGAGCACCTGCTCGCCCGCCTCGGCGGCGAGGAATTCGGGATATTGTTCAACGGCCTCAACGTTTCCGCTGCCAGCGAATTCTGCGAGACCGTGCGTCGCGATATCGCGGCAGCTAAAATGACAGCGGACGACGAGGAATTGTCGGTCACGATATCGATCGGGCTCGCCACGATCGAAGGGCCGGAAACCTTCGACAACTACCTGCATGCCGCCGACCAGTTCCTCTACATGGCGAAATATGACGGCCGTAACCGGATCGTTTCCGAACTTACGCTTCTCAAGGCCATGGTGTCCTGACCGGCGGCTGGGTTTTGCCGCCATGTCGAATCCGAAAATCGAGCCGTGTGTTTTAGCGCGCTGCCTGCAGTGTGAGTTTGCGCTCGGCACGCTCCTGCTGGGGCGAACGGTTGTAGAGTTCGCGATAACACTTCGAAAAATGCGACGCTGAAACGAAGCCGCAGGCGACGGCGACCTCAACCACGGGCATCGCCGACTGGACAAGCAGGTGGCGGGCGCGGTCGAGCCGGATTTCCAGGTAATAGCGGGCAGGGGAACGCCCCATTTCCTGCCGGAACAGTCGCTCGATCTGGCGCCGCGACAGACCGGCGCTGTCGGCGATTTCGAGAAGCGACAGCGGCTCGGAGAGGTTGCCTTCCATCAGCTCGATGATCGACAGGACCTTGGCGTTCTGGACGCCGAGGCGGGCGCGCAGCGGCAGTCTTTGGCGGTCGTGCGGGCCGCGCACGCGGTCGGTCAGCGCCTGTTCGCAGACGCGGTTGACGAGGTTCTCGCCGAAATCCTGGTCGATCAGGTTCAACATCATGTCGAGCGAGGCGGTGCCGCCGGCGCAGGTGTAGATGTTGCCATCGATTTCGTAGAGGTCGGCATAGACATCGACCTGCGGGAAGCTTTCGGCAAAGCCGGGCAGGTTTTCCCAGTGGATCGCACAGCGCTTGCCCGTCAGCAGGCCCGCCGATGCCAGCACGTGCGCGCCCGTACAGAGGCTGCCCACCGAGACGCCGCGATTATAGACTTCGCGCAGCCAGGCATTGACGGACTTGTTGTTGAAGTCCTCGACATAGATGCCCGAACAGACGAGCACCATCGAAGGCCGGTTCTCACCACCGAGGAACTTGCGCTCATCGGCCAGCGAGGTGTTCACCTCGAGCCCGATGCCGCTCGACGACAGGACCTGGGTGCCATCGGTGGAGGCGAGGCGCCAGGTATAGGCCTCGTAGCCGAGCATGCGATTGGCGATACGGAGTGTCTCGATTGCCGCGGAAAACGGCAGCATGGAAAAGTTCGGTACAAGGAAGAAGACGAGAGAACGTTTTTTGGTCAATGGCTTGTTCATTGAGAGAGGTCCCATGCGCCGCGGATGTCGCATTTGTCACGTGGAAAGGCGGTATCTGGCATGTCTAAAAGCGACATTGGCATGGACGCGAGCGACTGCAAAGAAATAAATGTTTGCGACACGCATCGAGCTGACGTGAAAATCGTCCAGAGTTCTAATAAATACTCACTATTTGCACTCAAGGCGACAAAAATGTCGCATTTTGTCTTTTCTCCGGCAGGTTGCAGGGCGTGGCCGCCACTGCGCATTATAATGGTGATTTGCCATTTGCGACATGTCTCGCTCAGTCAAAGGTGTCGGAAACAGACTACGCCTCGTGGTTGGCGTCGGCGCGTCAAGACGGGCGCGGAAAACAGAAAGGGCATTTCGCCATCATGGTCGAAATGCCCTTTTCACGCGTCATTCACATTCGTTCGACACGGAGGATCGTCACCTGCCGCTGCGGGCATCTGATCCGTCATTTTGCCGGCGTATCCTTGCGGGCCGTGTCGATGGACGGAAAGCCGATGTCCTTCAGCGTGTCGTAGGAAAGGCTTTCGAGAACCCGTTCCGCGCGGTGACGCTGCCATGATGCGACGGCGCGTGCGCGCAGCCCAGCGAGGGACGATACAAAGGACGAATGCCTTGGATCGGGCGCATGTTCTAGACTGAAGAATGCCATGTTTTGGTTTCCTTTTGATTGGGAGGCTTCAAAAGGTCGCGACCATGGGAGAGTAATGCCGGAAGGACATTCATCATTCAAGCGAATATAATTGATCTCATGCATCAAATATCATGATGCTTCGTGAGGCTCGAAACGCCATTGTCACGGGGTCGGAAAAAGCGGAACAGCTTGGCTGTCAGCTGGTGTTCTTTAGAATATTTGGCTGATTTTGGGGTTTAGCCGTGGCAGGACCGGCACATCCGAAGTTGACGTTTTTCTGCACATGACCGGTATGCCCAGCACACCGGTCATGCTTTTTAGGCACGCGTGGATCAGTCCTCTTCCTGGAAGACCGCTTCGCGCTTGGCCTTGACGGCCGGCAGGAAGACGACGACGAGGACGGCGAGCGCGATCAACAGCAGGAAGGCGCTGATCGGTCGCGTGACGAACGTCGTCGGATCGCCGCGCGACAGGATCATCGCACGCCGCAGGTTTTCCTCCAGCAGCGGCCCGAGCACGAAGCCGAGCAGAAGCGGCGCCGGCTCGCAGCGCAGCTTGACCAGCAGGTAACCGCCAAGACCGAAAAAGGCCACGGCATAGAGGTCGTAGACGTTGGAATTGACGCTGTAGACCCCGATCGAGCAGAAGGCCATGATGATCGGGAACAGCACGTAATAGGGGATGGTGAGCAGCTTCACCCAAAGCCCGATCAGCGGCAGGTTGAGCACGACCAGCATCAGGTTACCGATCCACATCGAGGCGATGATGCCCCAGAACAGCGCCGGCTGTTCGACAGCCACGTTCGGGCCGGGAACGATGCCTTGAATGATCATTGCGCCGACCATCAGTGCCATGACCGGATTGGCCGGGATGCCGAGTGTCAGGAGCGGAATGAACGATGTCTGCGCACCGGCATTGTTGGCTGATTCTGGTCCGGCAACGCCGGCGATGGCGCCATGGCCGAATTCTTCCGGCGTATCGGAAAGCCGCTTCTCGACGGTATAGGAGGCAAAGGCTGCAAGGATGGCGCCGCCGCCCGGCAGGATGCCGAGAGCCGAGCCGATGATGGTTCCGCGGACGACCGGCGCGAACATCTTCCTGAAATCGTCGCGCGTCGGCAACAGGCCGCTGACCTTGGCCATCAGCACGGTGCGGGTCTTCTCACCTTCCAGATTGCGCAGGATTTCGGCGACGCCGAAGACGCCGACCGCGACCGCGACGAAGTTCAGCCCATCGGCGTATTCGCGGATGCCAAGGGTGAAGCGTGGCGTGCCGGTATAGATGTCTGTGCCGACGAGGCCGAGAAGCAGCCCGAGCGCCACCATGCCCAGTGCCTTGACGATCGAGCCGTGGGCAAGCGCGATGGAGGAGACGAGGCCGACGATCATCAGCGAGAAATATTCGGCGGCGCCGAACTGCAGGGCGATGCCGGTCAGCGGAATGGCGAAGATCGCCACCAGGAAGGTGGAAACGGTGCCGGCGAAGAACGAGCCGAGGGCGGCGATCGACAATGCAGCGCCGGCGCGGCCTTTACGGGCCATCTGGTAGCCGTCGATGGCGGTCACAGCGGACGAGGATTCGCCCGGCATGTTGATCAGGATTGCCGTGGTCGAGCCGCCATATTGTGCGCCGTAGTAGATGCCGGCGAGCATGATCAGCGAAGAGACGGGCTCGAGTTGGAAGGTGATCGGCAAAAGCATGGCGATCGTCGCCGTGGCGCCGATGCCGGGCAGAACGCCGATCAGCGTTCCGAGCAGCACGCCGATCAGGCAGAAGAGAAGGTTTTCGGGCGAGCCTGCGGTGGAGAAGCCGAGTGCGAGATTGCTGAAAAGGTCCATGATGATGTCCTAGAATCTGACCCAGGGGCCGAAACGCTCGAAGGGCAGCCCAAGCGCGTAACTGAAGACGGCGACCGAAAAGGCGGTTAGCGCGATTGAGAGCGCAATCGCGGTCAGCGGTTTCATGCGATGGGAGGCGAAGCAGGCGATCAGGGCTGTGAAAAACAGTGACGGCACGAAGCCGAGCCCGCGCACGGTCAGCCCGAAGAAGATCGGTGCCGGCAGGATGAACAGCATCCCGCGCCAGGCGATCGGTCCGAGCGGCTCGCCGTGCACGCGCGCCGCCTGGACCAGGATGACGAAACCGAGAAGGGTCAGGATGATGGCAAGCAGCAGCGGAAAATAGCCCGGCCCCATCCTGAATGCCGTGCCGAGTTCGAGGCTGAGGCACTGGTAGATGAAGAAGCCGCCGAGGCCGATAAGGATCGCGCCGCAGAGCGCGTTGGTGGTGTCGAGAGATAAGGATTTCATGATGCCTCCTTGAAATCGGCCCGGTCGTCCGCGTCCATCATCTCTTCAAAGGATAACCAGGGAAAGAGAGATAAACGAATGCCTTCCTCCCGAGAGAGGAGGAAGGCGAAAGACGCGTCAGGCCCTTGCCATGACGGGGATTCCGATCAGTCGGCGTATTGGCCGGCCGCTTCGATGACTGGCTTCCAGCGGGCGATCTCGCCTTCCAGCTTGGCCTTCAGGGCAGCCGGCGTCGCGTCGGCTTCGGCAGACGGGACGGTGCCGAGCTCGGCGAAGCGGGCACCGACGTTCGGGTCCTTCAGCGCCACCTGCAGCGCCTTCGACAGGCGTTCGACCGCTTCCGCCGGCGTGCCTTTCGGTGCATAGACGCCGTGCCAGATGCCGACCTGGAAGTCTGCAAGACCGGCTTCGGCGGCGGTCGGAACGTCGGGCAGGACAGGAATGCGCGCGGGCGAGGTCACGGCATAGGCCTTGATCGTACCGCCGAGAATCTGCTTGGTGGTGTTGGTGGTCTGGTCGCACATGATATCGACCTGGCCGCCGAGCAGATCGGTCATCGCAGGGCCTGTGCCCTTGTAGGGGACGGTAACGACCGGCGTTTCAATGGCGCTCATGAACATCATGCCGCAGAGATGCGAGGCTGCACCGATGCCGGCATTGGCGACGGTCACCGTGTCCTTGTTGGCCTTGACGTAGTCGATCAGGCCCTTGAGGTCCGTCGGCTCGAAATCCTTACGCGCGACGATGGTCATCGGCACCTCGGTGACGAGGCCGACATATTCGAAGGCGTTCAGCGTATCATAGGCGAGCTTGCGGTAGAGCGTGGCGCTGGTCGCCATGCCGATATGGTGCAGGAGTATGGTGTAGCCGTCCGGATCGGCCTGCGCGACACGGCCCGCGCCAAGCGTTCCGCCGGCGCCGCCGACGTTTTCGACGATGATCTGCTGGCCGAGATCCTTCGACATGGATTCAGCGACGAGACGGGCGACGGTGTCGGTTGGTCCACCGGCCGAGAAGGGCACGACCATCGTGATCGTCCGCTCGGGATAGGTCTGCGCGTTTGCAGAAACGGAAATGAGCGAAACGGCGGCAAGAGCGGTCATGCCAAACAAAGTTTTAAGGATTTTCATCGAAGTCCTCCCTGATGAATTCTGGCCAGCCGGCGCAGCTCCTCCCGCACCGATTCTGGATGACCCATTTGTGACCCGCGCGGCGATGGGAGCAACCGTTGCGCGGAGGCTTTCGCGTCTTTTCGCGGAGCGTGCGGTGCACCATGGGTGAGATTGGAAACAATTGCCGTTTCGAATGGGTGGATTTCCACCCATTTCATGATCACGCAGCGTAATCGCCGTCTGTCACCGGCAATTTTTTGTCGAGGCCGTATCTCTGCATTTTCTCGTAAAGCGTCTTTCGCGAGATGCCGAGTTGCTCGTAAACGGGTCGCAAACTGCCGCCATGGGCAGCGAGCGCGCTTGCGATAATGCCCCGCTCGTAGGCTGCCACCTTGTCTGCCAGCCGCTGGCGTTCCGCCGGAGCTGACGTCTCATCAGGTTTCGGATCGAGGCCAAGCACGAGCCGGTCTGCAGCGTTGCGCAATTCGCGAACATTGCCTGGCCAGGTTCGCTCGGCGATCTCGGTCATCAGTTCCGGCGGCACGTCGATGTCGTTGCGCATGTAGCGGGCGGCGGCCTCCCGGACGAGTTGGAGAAAGAGGAGGGGGATGTCGGCCTTGCGCTGCGCCAGCGACGGGACGTGCAGCGTCGCGACGTTCAGCCGGTAGAGCAGGTCGGCGCGAAAGCGGCCGACGGCGACCTCCGCCTCGAGATCAACCTTGCTGGTGGCGATGAAACGGACATCGAGCGGCACAGGCTCGTTCGACCCCAGACGGGTGATCACCCGTTCCTGCAGCACGCGCAGAAACTTTGCCTGCAGATCAAACGGCATGGAGCCGATCTCATCAAGCAGGATGGTGCCGCCGCGGCCGTGCTCGAACTTGCCGTAGCGGGGGCGAAGCGCACCGGGAAAGGCGCCGGCCTCATGGCCGAAAAGTTCGCTTTCGATCAGGTTTTCCGGAAGTGCTGCGCAGTTGATGGCAATCAGCGGGCGGTCGGCGCGAGCGCTGATGTCGTGCAAGGCGCGCGCGACCACTTCCTTGCCGACGCCGGTTTCACCGATGATCAGCGTATCGGCGTCGGTGGCGCCGATGGCACGCAGCCGGTAGCGCAGATCGACCATGGCCTGGGTTCGGCCCGGGAGCCGCGCCTCGATATCGTCCCGCTTGCCGGCCACAGCCCGCAGGCGCCTGTTTTCCAGCACGAGGCTCCGCCGGTCCATGGCACGACGGGCGATGGCCGCGAGATGCTGCGCGGTGAAGGGCTTTTCGATGAAATCATAGACGCCTTCGCGCATCGCCTTGACCGCGAGTTGGACGTCGCCGTGGCCGGTAACCAGGATCACCGGGATTTCCGCATCCACCTCGCGGATGCGCTGCAGCAGGGACATGCCGTCCATGCCGGGCATGCGGATATCGCTGACCACGACACCGGAAAAACTGTAACCGATCAGTTCCAGCACAAGTTCGGCGCTGGAAAACGTATCGACGTCAAGCCCGAACAGGCCGAGCGCCTGCGCGGTGGAATGGCGCATTTCCTCTTCGTCGTCGACCAGCAGGACGCGTGGTTCGCTCATTCGGCAGCCTCCTGTGCCGCCGTGGCGGCTTCCAGTTCGATGCGAAACACAGCGCCCCCCTCGGCATGGTTCGTGACAGACAGGCTGCCGCCGAAATCCTTGACGATGTTGTAGGAAATGGAGAGGCCGAGGCCAAGTCCCTTGCCGACGCCCTTGGTGGTGAAGAACGGATCAAAGATGCGCTCGGCGATCGCCGCCGGTACGCCGGGCCCGTGGTCCCTGATCGTCAGGATCACTTTACCGTCCAGGTGCTCGGCGGAAACGTGAATGCGCCGGTCGGCGAGGCCTTCGACTGCGTCCGCCGCGTTCGTGATGATGTTGACGAGAACCTGCTGCAGGCGAACGGAGCCGGCCTTGACCATCGGCGTATCCGGCAGATCGATGTCAAGATCGGCGTCGGCCGCTTTCAGGCGGGCAGCGACGATTTCCAACGTGTCGGCCATCGCCGCGTCGAGTGCGACGGGCCGCAGTTTCTCGTTCGGCTTGCGGGCAAAGTTGCGCAGGTGCCGGCTGATCGAGGCCATGCGGTCGATCAGGCCGGAAATGCGCCGGACATTGTCGCGGGCTTCGCCGACGCGCTCGAGGTCGATCAGCATTGCGGCGCTGTCGGCGTAAGTCTTGGCGGCGGCCAGCGGCTGGTTGAGTTCATGGCTCAGCGCAGCCGACATCTGGCCAAGTCCGGCGAGCTTGCCCGCCTGGATGAGATCGGCCTGCGTCTTGCGCAATTCCTGCTCGGTCAGCCGCCGCTCGGCAATCTCCTCCTCGATGCGCTGGTTGACGAGGGCGAGATCGGCCGTTCGCTCCTCGACCCGGTGCTCCAGTTCGTTGCGCGCTTCAAGCTGCATGCGCATGCGTTCCTCCAACCGGGCTCGCCGCTGCAGGAAAATGGCAAGCGCCAGGCCCGCGAGGCAGAGGAACAGGACGACGGCGACGATGGTGGTGCGCGCCTGGGCGCGAACGGAGGCCGTCTCCATCAGCACGTTCACCGTCCAATCGGCCTCCGGCATATATTGCGACAGCACCAGATATTCCCGTCCGCCGGCTGAGCTTATCGTCATCAGCTGGTGTTCTTCCAGGTTGCCGCGCTTGATCGGAAGGGGTTTCAGCACGGCCTCGGCATAGCGCCGCGACGCCTGTGTCCTTTGCAGGCGTTCGGGGTTCAGCGGCAGGATACTGGAATAGAGCCATTCCGGGCTGCCGGTCATGAAGATGATGCCTTCGGGGTCGGAGACGAAGATCTTGTATTCGCCGCCGCGCCAGGAGGTCTCGATCGAATCGATATCGACCTTGAAGACGATGACGCCGGTGATCTTGTTCTCGACAAGGATGGGCGAGGCGAAATAATAGCCGCGCTTCAGCGAGGTGGTGCCGAGCGCATAAAACCGCGACTGGTTTCCCTTGGCCGCTTCCTGGAAATAGGGCCGATAGCTGAAATTCTGGCCGACGAAGCTTGTCGGCTCCTCGTAGTTGCTGGCTGCAATGGTGCTTCCATCCATCGTCATCACGTAGATATCGGAGGATTCCAGCAGCGTGTTGATCTCTTTCAGGTAGAGATTCGCAGCCTCGCGCAGGGCGTTGTCGTTCGGATGCGCAACCAGGTCCTTGATGCCGTCATGATCGGCGATCAGCGCCGGCAGCGGTTCATAGCGGCTGAGATGTCCGCTCAGCGCCGAGACCGCCAGACGCAAGGCCGAGCTCGCCTGAAGCGATGCTTCATTCATATAGCTTCGCGTCGCCAGCGCTCCGCCTTGGAAAATCACGGCGTAGAGGAGGGCGGGAATCAGACAAATCGCCAGGACAAGGCGGTATCTAACGGATTGCAAGGCTCCTCCCTCATTCCTCCCGGCGGCCTTCGTGCAGCCGAGAAGAAGAGTTTAGAGGCCAACGCCACCGTTTCCAAGAGCCGTCGTGAGAGGGGCTCCGCTTGTGCGTCATCGGGTTCGAGCTTGGCGTGCCCCGACGCGCATGCCGTCCACCGCTTTGATCAGGACCGTTCGCGCTCGATAGCGCCGCTGTCGGCCAAGCCGAGATCCTGCCGCAAGTTGGCGGGCAAATTGGCGATCTCGCGCTCTGTTGCTCTGCGCGTTTCTGCAATCTTGCGAGCGTGGTGCCCCTCGCTGACCTGATGAATGAGGGGCGCAAACATTTGGCGCATTGCGAATGTAAAACCGCCGGCGCGCAGGCTGACGGCATTCTTCCGGCTCGTCGTGGTGTCGTGTTGCAGGGACATGGGAAGCTCCTTTCATCACGTCTTCGATGTTTGCAACTTGACTATCGCTCCCTGTTGAGGTTCAATCAAACGAAATGAAGTAAAGGTATTATTCAGAAAATCTGATCCGAGAGGTTCCACCATGAACATGATGCTGCGGCACGTCCTCCCGCTTCTCGAACTGGACATCCTGAAAACCTTCGTCGCCATTGCCGAGACCGGAAACTTCACCACGGCAGCCGAGACCGTCTACCGGACGCCGTCGGCCGTTTCGATGCAGATCAAGAAACTCGAGGAAATGCTTGGCTGCGTTCTCTTTTTGCGTGACGCGCGGTCGGTATCCCTGACCCCGAAGGGTGAAGTGCTGCTCGGCTTTGCGCGGCGCATGCTGGCGCTCAACAACGAGGCCGTCTCACGCTTTCTGCTGCCGGACATGAACGGCGTCGTGCGGGTCGGTGCGCCCGAAGACATCGGCGAGCGCATCCTGCCGGAAGTGCTCAAGCGCTTTTCCGAATCCTATCCGAACGTCACCGTCGATGTGACCATCGGCAACAGCAGCGCCTTGCGCAAGCGTGTCGACGAACACCGCATGGATATCGCCATCTTCAACAGCATGGCCGGCGAAAATACCGGCGGCGGCGAAATCCTCGTGTCCGAAAAACTGGTCTGGGCCGGAACGAAATGCGGCACGGCGCATACGCGCGATCCCCTGCCGATCTCCATGTGGGAAGATGGCTGCGTCTGGCGCGCCGATGCGGTGGAGCAGTTGACGAAAGCCGGACGCAAGTTCCGTGTCGCTTTCCTCAGCGCCCATACGACCGGTCAGCGCGCCGCAATCCAGGCGGATCTCGCGATTGCGCCGCTGCCGCGTTACCTGGTTCAGGGCGATCTGGTGGCGCTCGGCGACGCCGAAGGCATGCCGGAACTCGGCCATTACAATATCGGCCTGCAGGTGATCGACAATGCCTCGGCCCCGGTCCTGGCCGTCGCGGAACACGTCCGGGACGCGTTCGTCGGATTGCAATAGTACGGATGAGGGCGGTTCTTCAGGTACCGCCCTTCTTCAGCCAGCGCTGCACCCGGATCTCGTCGTCGTCCATCCAGCGCGTCAGCGTTTCGCTTCGGCTTGGCCGCATTTTCCTGAGCGCGGCGAGTTCGCCGCTCTCGAAATCCTCGAAAACCTGCGGATGAATATAGGATGACCGGCAGACCGCGCGGGTATTGACCAAGCGTGCCGCGATGGCATCGACAACATCGTTGACCTGCCGCTTTCGCTGCCGCTGGCTAGGACCCGGCTCAATGGCCGCCAATGCCGTCGCAGCCATACGCGTCGCGCCCCAGGTGCGGAACTGGCGCGAGGAGAAATCGGCGCCGCACGCTTCGCGAATATAGGCATTGACGTCCTGCGAGCGGATTGGATGGCGGCAACCACCTTCGTCGAGATACTGGAAGAGCTGTTGACCAGGGAGCTCCTGCAGTGTCCGGATCGCCTTGGTGATCCGCCGGTCGCGGTAGCTGAGGCACCATTCCTTGCCGGACTTGCCCTTGAAATTGAAATGAACGCTGGAGCCGTCGGTCTTCACATGGCGGTTGCGCAGCGTCGTCAACCCGTAGGAGCCATTCGCCTCGGCGTAACTGGTGTTGCCAACGCGGATATAGAGATTATCCAGGAGCCAGACGACTGTCGCCAGGGCCTTGTCCATACCCGGTTTCCGCAGCCGCAAGTCGGTGTCGACCTTTTCGCGGATATTCGGCAGCGTGGCGGCGAAATCCGGCAGCAGCGCGAATTTGGCCTTGTCGCGCTCGGCCGACCATTCGGGATGATAGCGATACTGCTTGCGACCCTTGGCGTCTCGCCCGGTTGCCTGCAGATGCGAGTTCGGATCGGGCGAGATCAGCACATCGCAATAGGCGGGCGGGATCGCAAGGGCTGCGATCCGGTCAAGTTCGGCCCGGTCGGTAATCCGCTGGCCGGCGACATCGTAATAGAGAAAAGCGCGCTTGCCCGGTTTACGCGTTATGCCGCCCCCGAGATCGGCGCGATAGACGAGTTCCGTTGATCGCGATCTTACCGCATCGGCTTCCTGCGCGCTTTGTTTTCCGGTGTGAGAGAGCGTCTGGTCCACAGTGATGCCAGAACGCCGCCGTGGTCATTTGGTTCCAGTCGCAGGCCCCGGTCCCGCGTTACTCGCGGCTGCGGCGCCGGCGTCTGCCGCCACCTTCACCACCGCCATCGTCGGTCGGCACCTTGCGCTCCGGCAATGTGACCACCTCAGCCAGTTTCGGGAAGGAATCGACCTTGTTGGGCAGCGCCATCGCGTAGACGAAATGCTCCTGAAATTTCGATTCAAGCGCCGTCTCTATCTTCTCGATTTTCTTGATGGTTTCCTCGATCTCGCGGCGATGGCCACGGTTGAGAAGCGCCATCAGCGCGCCGGTGCCGGCGGCGTTGCCGACGGCCTTCACCTCGGCGAGTTCGCAGTCGGGAATGAGCCCGAGAACCATCGCATATTTCGGATCGATGAACGAGCCAAAGGCGCCGGCGAAGCGGATCGTATCGACATGGTCGATCTCGAGCTTTTCCATCAAAAGCTTGATGCCGGCATAGAGCGCTGCCTTGGCGAGCTGGATGGCACGCACGTCGTTCTGCGTCACGGTGATGCGCTGCTCGCCCTCGTGGAGCAGATAGGAGAAGGTACGGCCGTTCTGGATGATGCGCGGGCTTTTTTCCGCCATCGCGCCATCGACGACGCCGTCCTCCGAAATGATCCCCGAGAGATACATCTCCGCGACGACCTCGATGATCGCCGAGCCGCAGATGCCGGTGACGCCGACAGCAGCGGCGGCCTCCGCGAAACCCTCCTCGTCGGACCATTTGTCGACGCCGATGACGCGGAATTTCGGCTCCAGCGTTTGCGGATCGATGCGCACGCGCTCGATCGCGCCCGGGGCTGCCCGCTGGCCCGACGAAATCTCGGCGCCTTCGAAGGCGGGGCCGGTGGGCGAAGAGGCGGCGACGACACGGTTCTTGTTGCCAAGCACGATTTCGGCGTTGGTGCCGACATCGACCAGAAGCATCATCCGGTCCTGCCGATACGGACCTTCGGCAAGCGTTGCGCCGGCGGCGTCGGCGCCGACATGGCCGGCGATGCAAGGCAGCATATAGAGGCGGGCGCCACGGTTGACGTCGATATCGATCTCATGCGCCCAATACTGCAATGCGCCCGAGACGGCGAGTGCAAACGGCGCCTGGCCAAGTTCCGTCGGGTCGATGCCGAGGAACAGGTGATGCATGATCGGATTGCCGACGAAGACCATGTCGAGAATGTCGTGGCGGTCGACTTCGCCTTCCTCGCAGACCTTGCCGATCAGCGAATTGACGGCGCCGCGCACCGCCTTGGTCATTGCCTCGCGACCATCCGGGTTCATCATCACATAGGAGACCCGGCTCATCAGGTCTTCGCCGAAGCGGATCTGCGGGTTGGACGTGCCGGAGGAGGCGACGATGCGGCCGGAGAGCAGCGAGACCAGATGCATGGCGATCGTCGTCGAGCCGATATCGCAGGCAATGCCATAGGCCTCGTTCTTCAGCCCCGGCCAGAGACCGACGATGAAGGGGCGGGACGAATCCATGTCGCGGTGGATCGCGGCGGTGACGCCCCAATTGCCCTTGCGGAGAATCCCTTGAATCTGCGGAATCAGATGCGGCGCGATGAGAAGGTCTTTCCAGCCCCAGTCCTTTTCCAGCATGACCTTCAGGCGGTCGAGATCGCCGAGAGGCTTGTGCATGTCTGGTTCGTCCACCTCGACATAGCAGAGTTGGACGGCGGCATTGCGCTCGATCACCCGGTCGGTCGCGGCCTTGCGCACGACTTGCGCATTGATGACGGTATCCTGCGGAACGTCGATGACGAGATCGCCGAGAATCTGCGAGGAACAGGAGAGGCGGCGGCCATCCGGCAGGCCGCGAATGCTCTCGTAGCGCTCTTCCTTCGGCCCCTTGACGGAGATGTTTTCGAGCGACGAGACAATCTTGTGCTTGGCAAAACTGCCTTCCTGCACTGATACCTGGCAGCGTCCGCAGGTGGCGCGGCCGCCGCAGACGCTTTCGACGTACACCCCGAGCGAACGCGCGGCATCAAGGATCGGCGTGCCGACGGGAAAACGGCCGCGTTTGCCGGACGGCATGAACAGGACGAGGGGATCGCTTTTGTTTTCCATGGCCGACACGGTCAGATTATTCCTATTCGCTCAAGCGCCGCATGTTGGCGCGGACCCGCTTGCCGTATGGTATGAGCGCGGCTACCGCCACGCGATCGGATGCACCCGCCATGCCGGCGAAAGTGCCGCTGGCAAAGGCGGCAGCCGTGGTGATGCCTTCCTTGACGAGCGCGACATTCACGGCCGAGACGCTTTCAAATGCGGCAGCGACCTTTTCCGTCACCATTCGGCCCATTTCGTTCGAGCCGCCGAGGACGCCGGCAAAGGCGAAATCCTGGATGCGGCTCGACATTACCAGGGGGGCCTGGAACCAGAGGACGGCGAATTCATCGATGAGATCGGCATTCACGGGCTTGTCTCTTTCCGGGCGGTCATTCCGCCCTTGAATTTGCGCCGGCACGGCCAGCGCGTCCGCCGCGGCGGCCGCCACCAGCGCCTGCCGGGGATGCTGCGGCGGCAACAGCGCCACCTTCAGCCGGCTTGTGATCACGATAGGTCATGATCCAGTTGCCGCAGTTCGGATCGGTGCCGTTCAGCACGTTGGCGGCACGCACCGCTTCCATTTCCTGCGGACGGCAGGGGTTCATGATCGCCGACGTCATGCCCGCACCGATAACCATGGGGATGAAGCCGGCATTGATGCCGTGGCGATGCGGCAGGCCGAACGAGATGTTCGACAGGCCGCAAGTGGTGTTGACCTTCAGTTCGTTGCGCAGCCGGTGCAGCAGCGCGAAGACCTGACGGCCAGCATCGCCCAGAGCGCCGATCGGCATGACGAGCGGATCGACAACGATGTCATGCGGCTTGATACCATAGTCCATGGCCCGTTCGACAATTTTCTTCGCAACTGCGAAACGAACGTCGGGATCCATGGAAATACCGGTCTCGTCGTTGGAGATGGCAACGACCGGAACATCGTACTTCTTGACGAGCGGCAGGATGGCTTCGAGCTTTTCCTCTTCACCAGTGACGGAATTGACCAGCGGCCGGCCCTTTGCGACCCGCAGGCCGGCTTCGATCGCGGCGGTGACCGAGCTGTCGATGGACAGCGGTACGTCGACGAGGCCCTGGACGATTTCCAGCGTCTGGACGAGCAAGCCCGGTTCTGTCTCGTTCGGATTGACGGAGGTGACGCCGGCATTGACGTCGAGCATCGTGGCGCCTGCTGCCACCTGTTCCAGCGCGTCCTTGATGACCGTCTCGAAATTGCCGACGATCATCTCGGCGGCGAGCTTCTTGCGGCCGGTCGGGTTGATGCGTTCACCGATGACGCAGAAGGGCTGGTCGAAGCCGATGATGATTTCGCGGGTGGCGGAGGCAACGATGGTGCGGGTCATACTGATCCTCTGGGTCGGTGGGCGCGTTCTTGTGTACTGCGCCTGAATGGTTTGCGATAGGCGCGGATGTCGCGACGCCCTGGTTGTTCACTGGCATTGTCAATGCGGATGGTGAGCTGCGATCTCGGCCATTTCTTCCTGATTTTCCGGCTTGCCTTCCTTCAGATGCTCCAGCCGCTCGGCCACCATGCTATCGCCCGGATTTTCCTCGCGCTTCCAGGGCGTGCGGCCCTTCAGCACGCCCGACTCATGGACGATCTCGGCGACATATTCCTCCTGCCGGTAGGCCATCACGTGGACACCGGAGACGCCCTTGATCTCCTTCACCTCGTTGATGATGTCGATACAGAGCTGCTTGCCTTCCTTCTTCTGGTCCTGCGCGCCTTCCAGCCGCTTGATCACGGCGTCGGGAATATGGATGCCCGGCACGTTGTTGCGGATCCAGTTGGCGGTCTTGGCCGATGCCATCGGGCCGACGCCGACGAGAATGAAGCATTTTTCGTCGAGCCCGAGGTCACGGACCTTCTTCATGTATTCCTTGAACATCGGAACATCGAAGCAATACTGGCTCTGGACGAATTGCGCGCCGGCCTCGATCTTCTTGGCAAGGCGGTAGGGGCGGAAGTCGTAGGGCGGTGCAAACGGATTGATCGCCGCGCCGAGGAAGACCTGCGGCGGCGATGTCAGCTTGCGACCCGACAGGAATTTCGAATTGTCGCGCATGATGCGCACGGTTTCGAGCAGCGACATGCAGTCGAGGTCGAAAACGGGCTTCGCGCCCGGCTGGTCGCCGGCCTGCACGCCGTCGCCTGTCAGGCACATGATATTGGTGACGCCCATGGCGGCAGCACCGAGCACATCACCCTGGATGGCGATGCGGTTCTTGTCGCGGCAGGCGATCTGCATGATGGGCGCATAGCCCATGCGGGTCAGCAGCGCGCAGATACCGACCGACGACATATGGCAATTGGCGCCGGATGCATCGACCGCATTGATGCCGTCGACCCAGCCTTCGAAGATTGCGGCGCGTTCGTAGACGTCTTCCGGATTGGCGCTGTCGGGCGGGTTCAGTTCGGCCGTGACGGCAAATTCGCCGCGGCGCAGCACGCGCTCCAGACGGCCGCGCGAGGAATGGCCGGGCAGGGGGTCGAGCGGCAGGTGACGGCCGAGCGGATTTTCATCGATATGGGCCATGCGTCATGCGTCCTTGCGTGCTGCCGCGGCTTCTTCGCGGGCTTCGGCGGCCTGCGCGGTGACGCGCAGCCAGGAGGAGGTTTCCCTGAGCGACTGGTTGACGGGCTTCTGCACGTTCATGATCGCATCCCCCCTCGCCATGTTGCGCGAGCCTTCCCAGGCCTTGACCCAGACGCAGGGCATGTCCGGTTCGACTTCGCAGTTGCCATTGGCGCGCACGCCGCCGCAAGGGCCGTTGCGCAGCTGTTTCGGGCAGTTCATCGGGCAGGACATGCCGGTCGACGACAAAACGCACTGGCCGCACATGCGACAGTCGAACAGCAGGCCCTTGACGTTGCGCTCGACGAAGGTGATCGGCGTTTCCACGCGGTTATAGCCGAGCGCCTTCCAGAGCGGATGGAGCAGCAGGAACATGTCGGCGAAGCGGCTGTAGAACCATTCGAGGAAACGCGAATGACGCACCGCCCAGAGGCGGATCGTGTAGCTGCGCCGCGCGCGGCGATTGGGCGAGACGCCGGAGGGTGTATAGGCGCCGGTCGCGGCCTTCTTGGCGGGAGCGGCATTGCCGGGTTTTGGATCAGCCATTGTCTTTACCACCGGATTTGACGAGGGCGACGAGACGCTCCTTGTCGTAGGCTGCCTCAAGCTCGGCGGCGGCCTTGTCGGCTTCCGCCTCCAGATCGTCGGAGACCGGGACAGGATCGGCCTTGCGCCATTCGGCGAGATAGTCACCGCTATCGGCAGCGCCGGTGCGCATGGCGCACATGTCGATCGCCTCGGTAAAGCGCAGGGTGAGTTCGCGCTTGGCGCTCTTGCGGCCCTGCTTGATGATGACCTGCGCGGGAATGTCGCGCCAGTAAACGATAATGCGATCTGCCATATGCCCGAATTCTCCTCTTGGCCGACAATGCGCATCTCTGCGCCTCATGGCTCACCTTGGCACGACGCGCGTCATGCTCAAAAGCGACCCATTGTCCACGCTGAGGATATAACTACCAGATCCCGCGCGTGAAGCCGTTCCAGAGCCATGTCCAGATCGGCGGATGATACCATTGGCGGGAAGACCCGTTTGCGGGCAAGGGTTTGAGGGTACCGGAAAAGACGTCTTCGACGGCGCGAATCGCAATGTTGGTCGAGGCTGCGGTCTGAAGCAGCGGATAGGTGTGCAGCGTGTCGCTTTTCGACGGCGTCATGCGCGACTGATAGAGAATGTCGCCGGTATCGACGCCCGTATCGACCAGATGCACGGTCGCGCCGAAATTTCTTTCGTCGTTCTCGATCCGTGCCCAGTAGCCACCCATCAGGCCGCGGTATTGCGGGTTGATGCCGGCATGGAAATTGATGACCGGGCAGGGCATGGCCGCCAGCGTCGCCGCCGTAAGCATGCGGCAGCTGACCAGGAACACGACAGCCGGACCAGTTCGCCGGATGTGGTCGATCGCTGCAGCGCTGTTGATCGATTCGATCTCGGTGACCGGGATCGTCGGGTCAACGGCGTCGCTGACGCCATAGTCGCGCAATATGTCTTCGGCGCGTTGCTCGGTGAACCGTTTTCCAAATTTCGACACCACCATCGTGGCGAACTGGCCGGCGGCGGTCACCCAGCCGAGTTTGCGGGCGCGGCGCTTCAGGAAGAGCGTCTTTGATTCCGGCTGCTCGATGAGTACCGTGACATTGGCAAAATGGGCATTGAGCGCGTTGATCAGGACCTGCGGATTTCGTCCACCCGCCGTCACGATCACAATGGGTTTGCCTCGTACCGCTTCCATCGCTGCAATCGTCAAACGATGAACGTCAGGACCGCGCCGGCGGCGGCAATGATGGTGCCGGCCACGATCAGCGACACGACGCCGATCAGCGCGCCGGCCACAAGACCGAGGCCATCCCGCTCCATGTGGGCAAAGCCGATAATGGCGAGGGCGAAGGCGGGAAGCCAGTTACCGAAGGGAATAGGCAGGAAGATCACGATTGCGAGGATCAAGGCCAAGAGGCCGATCACCCGTTCGGCCAGCCGGCCGCCGAGAAACCAGCCGCGCGGTTTGATCAGTGCTTCGGCGCGTTGCAGCCAGGGCGAAATGCGGTTGACGAAGACGAAGAAGGTCGCGTTTTCGAAAGCGTAGTCCCCCATGCGCTTCGGTAGCCAGATGCGGGTGTGCCGTGACGCTAGCATCTGCCAGGCAACGAAGATCAGCGGCAGGCCGAGAATGAAGGTGGAGCCAGGCGGCAGCGGGATGAGGTTGGGAAGGGCAAAGACGACGAGAAATGCACCGAACGATCGATCTTCCATGGCAACCGCGAGATCGCGCAGCGTAATCTTCGGTCCGGCGGTGAGCGACAGGTTGCGCAGAAGCTGGGAAAGCTGTTGCGGGTGGCTGCGCGTGTCAGTCCTTGGCAGTGCCGCCGTTGCGAAAGTGTCCGTCATCCCCGTCCCCTTTTGTTGTGTTTGTTCAGGGAGTGTCGCGGGCAGCCGTTACGATGCACTTAAATCAAATGCGATCAGCGCGGCAAAATTCAGCGCAGGGCTAACAGATGGTTTCCGGACGGGGAAATGTCAGGCGTGAAGCAGAGCCGGCGTCAGATCGCCAAAACCGGTAAAACGGTATTCATAGGCGAGACCGAGCGTTTCTGCCGCAGCTCTTGCTTTTTGCTGCAGCTTTTCATCCTCGACCTGCGACAGGTAGACGAGCTTCTTGTAGTGGCCGAAATACATGTCGCGCAGCTCCGGATGGCGGTCCAGTCCCAAGGGCTCGATGACGAATGCCTCGAACTGGCGGGCCAGGAAATCCGTGAGAAAAAACGACGTGAAATCGTCCTCCCAGCGGGAATCGAAGGCGGCATTGCCGGCAAAGAAGGAATAACAGTGCGGCCCGGCAATACGCTCGACCTTTTCCTCTTCGCAGAGCTTGTCCAAGAGGCCGCCGGTGCCGCAATCGGCATAGGCGATGAAGATGCGGCTGAACCCTTCGGCGCGCGCCTTGTGGATCGCCGCCTTGATGCCGGGGGTGATCTTTTCCGGGGTGTTGTGCCAGATCGCGGGCAAGCATATGAGGTCGATGTGGTCGAGCCCGTTTGCTTCGCACACGGCGAGGATTTCGCGGGCAATCGCGCCACAACCGATGACGTGAACTTTTTCCGCTTTCGCGCGTTGCATAGCCGAAGATGATTCTGCCATCTTGCCCACCTGTTTCAGTTCAAGGAACCCAAGCCATGACAGCAAAGACAATCGCCACCATCGGTCTCGTGCTCTTTTCGCTCACCACGCTCGCGTCATGCGGCAACACCATCCGCGGCATGGGCGCGGACACGGCCAACGCGGTGGATGCAACCCAGGATGCCGGCCGCAAGGTCGAACGCGCTGCCAACTAGAGCTTGGCCCAATATATAAGAAAACCGGCCGCGCTTTTCATCAGCGCCGCCGGTTTCACATGGTCAAATTGGTTTTGATCAGGCGCCGGACAGCTGGTTGTGCTTGCGCTTCATGAAATCCTTGGCCGTTTCGACGGCGACCGCCGCATCGCGGCAATAGGCGTCGGCGCCAACGGCCTTGCCGAATTCCTCGTTGAGTGGCGCACCACCGACGAGAACGACGTAGTCGTCGCGCATGCCCTTTTCCTTCATCGTGTCGATCACGACCTTCATATAGGGCATGGTTGTCGTCAAAAGCGCCGACATGCCGAGAATGTCCGGCTTTTCGCGCTCGATGGCGTCGAGGTAGTTTTCGACGGGGTTGTTGATGCCGAGGTCGACGACGTCGAAGCCGGCGCCTTCCATCATCATGCCGACGAGGTTCTTGCCGATATCGTGGATGTCACCCTTGACGGTGCCGATGACGACCTTGCCCTGCTTCGGCGCGCCGGTGGCGGCAAGCAGCGGGCGCAGGATGGTCATGCCGGCCTTCATCGCGTTGGCGGACAAGAGAACTTCGGGAACGAACAGGATGCCGTCGCGGAAGTCGATGCCGACGATGCGCATGCCCTCGACCAGTGCCTGGGTCAGGACGTCGTAGGGCGCCCAACCGCGCTTCAGAAGGATGTTGGTGCCATCCTCGATCTCTTCCTTCAACCCGTCATAGAGGTCGTCATGCATCTGCTGCACGAGTTCGTCGTCGGAAAGATCCTCGAGAATGATTTCGTCGTCTGCCATGATTAGGTTTCCTCGGTTCCTGGCGCTGCCCGGCTCAACCTCCCGGACGGACGCACTATACTTAGCTTTGTTGGTTCCAAAAGCTCTTTTCGAATGCGACGTCGCAAGCGACGAAAAACGACGGCCCCTATGTGATGCAGCATCGCAGCTCTCTGTACTCAACAAAAACAAGGTTTTATATGACAGCCCGGCGCCGATTCTGCCAGATATTGCACCTTCTGTTCATCAGGATGGGTGAAAATGCGGCGCGCTCTGTCTTCGGGCAGGGCGCTCTGTTAAGACCGTGTCCGAGTTGCGCCACTTGTTGGCGCACAGAGAACCGTTCCGATGCCGAGGCTTGGTAGCATAGGCTCGACAAGTGCGCAGGATACGCGCGGGAGAGGATGGCACATGACCGAAGTAACGGAACACACGGAAGAAAGTGGCGGCGGACGCCGTTCGCGCGGCGAAGGACGGGGTGCGGCCGCAAGGCGCGCCTCGCGCACCGGCGGCGGCGCTGGTCCGTCGCTTCCCTATATCACCCGCAAGATCCGCGAGTACGAGGTTCTCGATGAGGAAGGCCTGCAGCTGATCGAGCGCAACGCCGACACGGTTCTCGAGGAAATCGGCATCGAATTCCGTGAGGACGCCGAAGCCTTGGCGCTGTGGAAGGAAGCAGGGGCCGACGTCAAGGGCGAGCGCGTGCATTTCCCGAAGGGCCTGTGCCGCGAGCTTCTGAAGTCCGCGCCGCCGGTGTTCACCTGGCATGCGCGCAATCCCGAGCGCAGCGTGCAGATCGGTGGCAAGGCCACCGTCTTCGCGCCGGTCTACGGTCCTCCCTTCGTGCGCGATCTCGAAGGCGTCCGGCGCTATGCGACGATCGAAGACTTTCGCAATTTCGTGAAGCTCGCCTATATGGCGCCGTCCATGCACTCTTCGGGTGGCACGGTCTGCGAACCGGTCGATATTCCGGTCAACAAGCGCCATCTCGACATGGTCTACAGCCATATCAAATATTCCGACAAGCCGTTCATGGGCTCGGTCACGGCGCCGGAACGCGCAGAAGACACGATCGCGATGGCAAAGCTCGTTTTCGGCGATGATTTCGTCGAGAACAACTGCGTCACGCTCAACCTGATCAATGCCAACTCGCCGATGGTGTTCGACGAGACCATGGTCGGCGCGTTGAAGGTCTACGCGCGTCACAACCAGGCAACGGTGATCTCGCCGTTCATTCTTTCGGGCGCCATGAGCCCGGTGACGGTCGCTGGCACGCTGACGCAGATTCTGGCCGAGGTGCTGGCGGGTGCCTCCTTTACCCAGTTGATCCGCAAGGGTGCGCCGGTGCTGTTCGGCACGTTCGCAGCCTCGATTTCGATGCAGTCCGGTGCGCCGACCTTCGGTACACCGGAGCCGTCGCTGGTCTCCTACGGCGCAGCTCAGCTTGCGCGACGGATTGGTCTGCCGTTCCGTACCGGCGGGTCGCTTTGCGGCTCCAAGGTTCCGGATGCGCAGGCGGCACATGAGTCGGCCAACACGCTCAACATGACGCTGCTTGCCGGCACGAACTTCTCGCTGCATGCCGCTGGCTGGCTCGAAGGTGGCCTGGTGTCGTCCTACGAGAAGTTCATGATCGACCAGGACCAGCTCGGCATGATGCAGAAGATGGCCGAAGGTGTCGATCTCTCCGAAAACGCGCAGGCGCTCGACGCCATCCGCGAAGTCGGTCCGGGCAGCCATTATCTCGGCTGCGCCCATACGCAGGCCAACTTCCAGACGGCATTCTATCGCTCGGCGCTTGCTGACAACAACTCCTTCGAGCAGTGGGAAATCGAGGGTGAGAAGCGAATCGAGCAGCGTGCCAATGCCTTGGCCCGCAATTGGTTGGAGCATTACGAGGCGCCGCATCTCGATCCGGCGATCGACGACGCGCTCAAGGACTATATCGCTCGCAAGAAGGACTCCATGCCGGACGCCTTCACCTGAAGCGAGCCCGAGAACGCCAGGGAGCAAGGCGGCGCGGCACAGGTGGCCGACCTCATCCAGAAAGAGGTCTGGCGTCCGCATTACGACCGACAGGGGCCGAAGCCGAAATGAGCGGCCCTGTGACATCATCAGATGATGTTTTGAAGAAACTCCGTGCGGTCCTTGAACCGCACGGAGTTTTTTTGCGCGGTGTCGTCAATTTTGCTGAAGGAGATGCGACACCGATCCTGAAGGACGGACAGGCGGCTGCAAGTGTCGTCCTACTCGGAAATATTGGCAGTTCCATCTGGCCGGCATTCGAACGCTGGCGCGGTGCGCCGGCGAACAAGGACGTACGGAACCCACTCGACATCTGGTCGAAAGCTGTGATCGAGCCGGTCGCGCGAGACTTCGGCGCAACTGCCTATTTCCCTTCGGATCCGCCATGGCAGCCTTTCCAGCAATGGGCGATGCGCGCCGAGGGCCTGCAGCCGTCGCCTCTCGGCATCCTCATCCATCCGGAGTACGGCCTGTGGCACGGATATCGCGGTGCGCTCGGCTTTGGCCGTGCTCTTGCCGCCGCACCGCCGGTGCGCCACGCGCATCCCTGCGACCGCTGTTCCGGCAAGCCCTGCCTGTCGGCCTGTCCCGCGGCTGCCGTCCTGGCTTCCGGATTTCATATGTCGCCCTGTCGCACGCATCTCGGAACACTGGAGGGGCAGGCCGGGTGCATGGTGAGCGGATGTCTCGCCCGCAATGCCTGTCGGGTCGGGGTGCAACACCGCTATCAGCCGGAACAGCTGCAGTTTCATATGGCTGCGCTCAGTGTGTAGCATTTCGACCGTCATTTTGCTTTTGTCGCCGGGCAGACTCGGATGCTGCATGAAAAGGGATTTGGATGTTCCGCTATTGGAGTATCGGGTTGGCCATGACTGCTTTTGTTTCTTCCGCTGACGACGCTGCTGCCGCCTGCCGTAAGGTGATGCATCTGACGCAGCCGTATGTGGTGTGCAGCTTCGACCCTGCCGCGAGCGACATCCGCATTTTCCATCGTGGCCATGACGGTCTGCCCTATGGCGGGTTCGAAAACCTCTCCCGGGACCTGCGGCAGGAGGGCGAGTATCTCGAATTTGCGATGAACGGCGGCATGTACGAGGCAGACCTGAGCTCTGTCGGATTGCTGATCACCGACGGCGTCGAGCGAAAGGCGATCGATCGCAGCAAAAGCTGGGGCAATTTCTATCTGAAGCCGAACGGCGTCTTTTTCCTGCAGGGTGACCGGGCAGGCGTGATGGAGACCGAGGCTTATGTCGCGGCGCGGATGAAACCGGATTTCGCGACGCAATCCGGCCCGATGCTCGTTATCGAGGGGACGCTGCATCCTGCGTTCCTGCCGCAAAGCGACAGCCTGCAGATTCGCAACGGCGTCGGTGTCGCGCGCGACGGAAAGGTTGTTTTCGCCATTTCGCTGGAACCGGTGCGCTTCCATGATTTTGCGACGCTGTTTCGCGATGAGCTCGATTGCGCCAACGCGCTGTTCCTCGATGGCTCGATCTCCAGCCTGTTTTCGCCGAGCATGAATCGCTATAACAATACCCATCCGATAGGCCCGATCATCGCCGTGACGAAAAAAGCGCCCGGCCAATAAAATAATTCGCCTGTCGCCCCAAGGATTCGTCATCGCGGAACGTCTCAATACCAGTTGCAACAAATCCCGGCTGATAACTTGGACGAAGAACTGATCGAAAGGGCGCAGAGAGGCGACCGGAACGCTTTCGCTCTGCTTGTGGAACGGCACTATGATTTTGTGCATGCCGTTGCGTGGCGCTGGTCCGGTAATGTCAGCGATGCCGAGGATATTGCGCAGACCGTTTGCCTGAAGCTTGCAAGCGGCATCCGGGCCTTTCGCGGCGCGAGCCGGTTTCGTACCTGGCTCTATGCGCTGACGCTGAACGCGGCGCGCGACCATCAGCGCAGCCGGACGCGTGAACAGCGCAATGCTGCAAGATTTCTCGCTGATCCGACCAGCGCTTGCGCCAATGACAATCACGATCAGGTCGAGGCGCTGTGGGAGGCCGTGCGGCAATTGCCCGACAAACAAGGGGACGCGGTGCTCCTGGTGTATGGCGAGGGGCTCAGCCATTCCGCGGCGGCCGACGTCATGGGATGCTCGGAGGCGACGGTATCCTGGCATGTGCACGAAGCCCGCAAACGCCTGAAGATCCTGCTTGGCAGGGAGACCGTATGATGAACGACGAACTGAAGAATCTTGGCCACATCACCCCGCCGGCGCCGTCTTCCGAAGCGCGCGCCCGTGCGCTGTCGCTTGCGATGCAGGCGTTCGACGAGGCGGAAAAAAATTCGACCGCACCCCAAGGAACCGCCGGGTATCGGCGTCAAAGCTCCATATTCAACAGGCTATGGAGCCCCGTCATGAACAGGAAATTTCTCGCAGGCTCGGCACTTGCCACGCTGCTCGTCGTGCCTGCCGCTGCTTTTCTCACGCTGGAGCTGACGCGCAACGGGTTGCCGGTGGAGACGAAAACCCCTGAGGTCGCGCTGACCGAAAGCAAGGATGAGAGAGGAGGCGATATCAAAGCTCCAGGGCAATTGAAAAGTGCTGCGGACGTCCAAAGGCTTCGCGAAGAGGCTGCTGCGCAGCGCTCCCAGGATGCGCTTTCCAAACCCTCGCAGAGCGAAAGCATGGCTGACAAGAAAACACGGTCCGATTTTTCTGCTGATGAGGTTGCCGCACTTCTGAAAGAGCAGGATCAACAAGGCCAGGTGAGACAATCTTTCGGTGCGGTACGCCGCGCCGCGCCAATTTCATCCGCGGAGCGAACGGATGGCAATGCTCCTGATGCTGAAACATTGTCGCGGCAGGCCCAAGGGGTGATCGCGCCGGCTCCGGTCGTCGAGCAACGAGCCCTCGGTGAGACGCCCGCAATAGCGCTTAACTCCGACACGGTGCAGCAACCGGAAGAAAATCGCGACCGCTTCACTTCAGCCGAAACCAACCCGGTCAAGAGCGTCGCCACCGATCCGGTGTCGACCTTCTCGGCGGATGTCGACACGGCTTCCTATTCCTTCGTCCGCAAGGCGCTGATGGCCGGCGAGATGCCGGACCCTGACAGCGTGCGCGTCGAGGAGATGATCAATTATTTCCCCTATGACTGGCCGGGTCCGGAAAGCGAAGCCGAGCCGTTCAAGGCGACCGTCACCGTCCTGCCGACGCCGTGGAATGCCAATACGCGGCTGATGCATGTGGGGATCAAGGGGTATGACGTGGTTGTTGCAACGGCGCCGCGCGCGAACCTGGTGTTCCTGATCGATGTTTCCGGGTCGATGGACGAGCCCGACAAGCTGCCTCTCCTGAAAAGCGCCTTCCGTCTTCTGGTCGACAAGCTGAAGCCCGAAGATACTGTTTCGATTGTCACCTATGCCGGCAATGCCGGCACGGTGCTCGAACCAACGGCGATCAAGGACAAGGCAAAAATCCTTGCGGCGATCGACACGCTTCAGCCGGGCGGTTCGACGGCCGGAGCGCAGGGGCTGGAGGCGGCCTACGATCTGGCTGAGCGGGCCTTTGTCAAGGGCGGGGTCAACCGGATCATGCTGGCGACCGACGGCGACTTCAATGTCGGTCCTTCCAGCGACGAGGAACTGAAAGCGACGATCGAGCAGAAGCGCAAGAGCGGCATCTTCCTCTCTGTCCTCGGCTTTGGCCGCGGCAACTACAACGACGCTCTGATGCAGACGCTGGCGCAGAACGGCAATGGCACGGCGAGCTATATCGATACGCTGGCCGAAGCGCAGAAGTCGCTGGTCGAGGAGGCGGGGTCGTCGCTCTTCCCGATCGCCAAGGACGTGAAGTTCCAGGTCGAGTTCAATCCGCGTGAGATCGCCGAATACCGGCTGATCGGCTACGAGACCCGCGCCATGAAGCGCGAGGACTTCAACAACGACAGCGTCGACGCCGGCGATATCGGCTCCGGCCACCGCGTCACCGCGATCTACGAGATCACCCCGAAGGGAAGCCCGGCAGTCCTCAACGACGATTTGCGCTACGGCGCGGCGCCGGCGGCGCAGCAGGCCGAACCGGCAGAGAAGTCGGGCGAACTGGCCTTCCTGAAAATCCGCTACAAGAATCCGGACGGCAACACCAGCAACCTGATCACGACGCCCGTGACGGAAGCAAACGCCGCGCCGTCCCTGCAGCAGGCGGGGCAGGATGTCCGATTCTCCGTCGCGGTTGCGGCCTTCGGCCAGAAGCTGCGGGGAACGGATGCCGTATCCGCCTATCCCTACGGTTCGATCCTCGATCTGGCTGCGGGCGCCAAGGGTGAGGACACCTACGGCTACCGCGCCGAGTTCTTCAACCTTGTCCGTCTGGCAAAGAGCCTCGGCGGCGAATGATGCAGCGAAGGTCAGGCTTTCGGGTAAGCCCTTTCGAGGCCGCCCGATCTGACGAGGCCGGTTCTGAAAGCCTGGTAGGCGGCGTGCTGACTGGAGCGCGCCGTTTCCATTAGGCGGATCTGCAGCCGGGCAGGGGCGTTCGCACCCAACCATTCGCCCAGTTTTTCGAGCTTGAGCGAATTCAACAGTCGTGCTTCCGCCGCAAGACTCAAGTGCCGGTACAGACCCTCGACCAGATTTTCATCCTGTGCGGCATTTTCCATCAGCAGCTTCAGGTAAGATTGGTCGCTCTCGCCAAGGGTTGCGAGTTTTTCTGCAACGGAATCGCGGTCCGGAAAAGTCGCTGCTGCCTGCATCGTCGGTCGTCTCTCGTCATATTCGGATTGTGGTGGATCAGCGTCTAACGGATCAGGCTGGGGCAAAACTGGATTCGACCGGATCACCGGATGCAATTGGCAGCGACCGACACAAAAAAAGGGCTCGGCACCTTTCGGTCCCGAGCCCTTCGCCACATTCGCTTTGACGCTTACCCCCGGCGGCGGCCGGCGCGTTCACGTGCAGGAGCCGCAGGTGCTTCATTGGCGGTCTTGTTGCGCAACGGGCCGATGCGTTCGACGATGGCTTCGACCGTCGGCCGCTCGCCCTGCACGTAGGTGTCGAGCGCGACGCGCATTGCCGCCAAGTGCTCGCAGGAGGTGCCGCAGCAGCCGCCGATGATCCTGGCGCCGGCGTCGCGGGCAAGGCGGGCATAGTCTGCCATCAGCGGCGGGGTGCCGGAATAGAAGATTTCCGAGCCGCGGAATTCCGGGATGCCGCAATTGCCCTTGACGATGATCGCCGCGGCCGGGTTGGCTTCCGTCATGTCCAGCAGCGACGACAGGATGTCCGAGGCGCCGACGCCGCAATTGGCACCGGTGGCGACCGGGCCGTCGCCGATATCCCCGGCTACGGCGTGAATGTCCTTCGGATGCAGACCCATCATCGTCTTGCCGGCGGTGTCGAACGATCCGGTGTAGACATAGGGAAGGCCGACCTTCACCGCCGCTTCCGCGGCCGCACGGATCTCGTCCGCAGAGGACATCGTCTCGATCCAGGCGACTTCGGCGCCGCCGGCCTTCAGGCCCTCGATCTGCTCGACGAAGGCAACGACTGCATCCTCGTAGGTCATGGCACCGAGCGGGACCAGCAACTCGCCGGTCGGGCCGACGGAACCGGCGGTGATCACCTTGCGCGGTGCCTTGTCGGCGACGGCGCGGGCGATTTCCGCAGCCCGCTTGTTGAGGTCGTGGACGCGGTCCTGTGCGTGGTGCAGCTTCAGCCGGTGGCGTGTGCCGCCAAACGAATTGGTCAGGATGATATCGGCGCCGGCATCGACGAAGTCCTGATGCAGTTTGGTGATGTTTTCAGGCTTGGCCTCGTTCCAGAGCTCCGGCGCTTCGCCAGCCTCGAGACCCATCGCAAACAGCGAGGTGCCGGTCGCGCCATCGGCGAGCAGCACGCCCTTGGCGTCGAGAAGGTCGGAAAGCGGATTGGCGTGCGCGGTCATGGCGGATTCCTGATTTAATCGAGTGACACAAGCATATAAAGATATCTTTATGTGATTGCAATGGCCTCGACTTTGATCAGCGCGGCATCCGCACGCCCATTCGCGCCGCAATTCCCAAGCCGAAAACGGCCAGGGCGGTCAGGAGCCACATCGGATCGGCGCGGTTGAGCAGGAAGCTTTCCATCATGCCGTTATAGGTCATGAAGATGATGACCATGATGCAGAAGTCCGCAAAATGGCGGCTCGCGGGCTGCCGGGTGGCACGCATATAGTCGTAGAACGGCTTGGCGAAGAGCAGGAGGATCATCAGCAGCCCGCCCGGCAGGCCGAAGGTGAGAACGGCATCGAGATAGCTGTTGTGGCCCGAGACGATGCCACGCACGTCCCAATTCGCCTCGAAATTTGCTTCCAGGCCGCGAATGATCGGCGACAGCCAGAAGCTTGCATAACCATGGCCGACCCACAGATGATCGGGAATGCTTGCGCTTGCAAACTTCCAGATGTCGTCGCGGCCGGTGAAGGTCGGGTCTTCCAGCAGTGCGGTGGTGATCGACAGGAACAGGTTCGAATAGATGGTGCCAAGCGTCAGGCAGAAGATCAGGATCGCGAAGAGGAAGTGGGCAAAGACCATCAGGCCCGGTTTGCCGACCGCACGGCCGCCGAGCACCAGCATGATCGCCAGCGGCAGGAAGCCGATCGTCGTCTTCGAGCCGGTGTGAAGCACGAAATTGGCTGCGAGAAGCGCGATCAACAGGCCCCGCACAGTGGCGCCCGCCCGCAGGCAGTAGATGCCGAACATGCACAGCACGGAAAACACCGGCGCCGTGACGTTCTTGTGGATCAGGTGGCCTTTCCAGAATCCGGCATGCCACGGCTCAGCACCGGTGGCGGTGTGAATGGCAATGCCGGGTGCGAGGACGAGCGCCGCGTAGTCGAGGAGGATCAGAAAGAGAATGGCGTTTGCGCCGGCATTGACGAAATCCTTCTCGTTGCGCGGCAGGACCAGCACGCCGGCGACCAGGACCATCGCCACCAGGCTCAACATCAGGCCGCGGGCCGACGATGGCGGATCATAGGATTGCAGGCACGAAATGAAGGCGATGGCGAAGACGATGACCCATGTCGGCGATGCGATCCGCTTCAACACGCGCGTGTCGACGATCAAGAGCATGGCGAAAAGATATATGCCGCCGAGACCGAGATAGCCAAGCTGATTGACGATATTGCCGTCCTTGACCGCAGTGGGGTCGGGGTCGTAGGTGCCCTGGAACGGAGCGAGCGTGAAGACGATCAGGAACAGGCCGGCGCCGGACAGGAACGCGGCCGCTTTTCGCGTGACCTGCGCCGTAAAAAGGCCGTCACTCCCCCGAGGGGGAACGGCAAGGCGGTGAAAATCCCGCAAAGCTGTCGAAGCATGATCCTGCATCTGACCGGCCGGATTGAGGAAGGCGCCGTGGCGCGACCGCCCCGGTGGATGAGGCGTTTCCGCTAGCATGACGTTTTATGGTTAAGCCGAGGTGAACGGCCTGGCTCAACGAAAAAAGCGCCCGTTTCCGGGCGCTTCGCGATACTTCAATGCAGCTTGTGTTCACTCCGCTGCCTGGGGCACCTTTTCGTGGCTGATCGGCGTCACCATGGCGGAAATGATCGTGCCGAGGTCGATCGATCCGACTGCTTTGCCATTGGCGTCGACGACATGCGCGATGTTCTGGTTGGCGACGGTCATCATCCGGGCCGCACTTTCGAGCACGGTGCCGACCACGACAGGCACGCCTTCCGGATTGCCAGACAGCGGCCTCATGATCGTTTCGACATTGATCACACGGCCGCGGTTCACTTCCTTGACGAAGGCGGTGATGTATTCGTCGGCCGGTTTAAGGACGATGTCCTGGCCCGTGCCCTGCTGGATCACCTTGCCGTCGCGCAGGATCGCGATCTTGTCGCCGAGCCTCAGCGCTTCGTCGAGGTCATGGGTGATGAAAACCACCGTCTTCTTCAATTCCTTCTGCAGGTCGAGCAGGACGGTTTGCATGTCGACGCGGATCAGCGGGTCGAGCGCCGAATAGGCTTCGTCCATGAGCAGGATGTCGGCATCGTTGGTCAGCGCGCGGGCAAGGCCGACGCGCTGCTGCATGCCGCCCGAAAGCTGGTTCGGATAGTGGTTCTCGAAGCCTTTGAGGCCGACCCGTTCGATCCAGCCCTGCGCCCGCTTGCGGCATTCCGCATCCGGCACCCCCTGGATTTCCAATCCATAGATGGTGTTTTCGATGACCGTGCGGTGCGGCAGGAGCGCGAACTTCTGGAACACCATCGCCGTCTTGTGGCGGCGGAATTCGCGAAGGTCGTTTTCGTTCATCTTGCAGACGTCGACGCCGTCATAGAGCACTTCGCCGGCCGTCGGATCGATCAGCCGGTTGATGTGCCGGATGAGGGTCGACTTGCCGGAACCGGACAGGCCCATGACCACCATGACGCCGCCGGCGGGCATGGAGATGTTGATGTCCTGAAGTCCGAGCACATGGCCGTGCTTCTCGTTCAGTTCGCCCTTGGTCATTCCGGCCTTCACCTGGTCGACGAAGTCGCCGCCGCGAGGCCCGAAGATCTTGTAGAGGTTCTTGACCTCGATTGCGTGACTAGCCATGGATCACCTCCGAATGCTTCTGCAGCCGCTTTCCGTAAGCCTGGCTGGTACGATCAAAAATGATGGCGATCGCGACGAGCGCGAAGCCATTGAAAAAGCCGACGGTGAAAAACTGGTTGTTGATCGCCTGCAGCACGTTGCGGCCAAGACCGCCGACGCCGACCATCGATGCGACGACGACCATCGCCAGCGACATCATGATAGTCTGGTTGATGCCGGCCATGATAGTGGGCAGGGCGAGCGGCATCTGGACGTTCTTCAGCCGCTGCCACGGCGACGAGCCGAAGGCGTCCGCGGCTTCCAGCACCTCCTTGTCGACAAGCCGGATTCCGAGATTGGTCAGACGGATCATCGGCGGGACGGCATAGATGACCACGGCGATCAGGCCGGGAACCTTGCCGATGCCGAAGATCATGACGACCGGAATGAGGTAGACGAAGCTCGGCATCGTCTGCATCACGTCAAGGATCGGATTGATGATAGACTGGGCTCGCTCGGAGCGGGCCATGACGATGCCGATCGGAATCCCGACCAGGATGGCGATCAGCGTACAGACCGTGACCATCGCCAGCGTGATCATCGTGTCGTTCCACAGCCCGACAAGGCCGATCGCGAACATGGACACGATGGTGCCGAGCGTGATGCGCATGTTGCGGCTGCCGTAGTAGACGATCGCAACCATCGCGGCGAGAATGACGATCCACGGCGAGCTGACGAACAGCTTTTCAAGGTAGTTCAGGAACCATTGAAGCGGCTGGACAAGCGCATCGATGGCATTCACATAGCTGCGGACCAGACCTTTGAAGCCTTCGTCCACGCTCTTGCGTGCCATGCGGATGGTCGTGTCGTCGATCGCCGGAAATTTACAAAGCAGATCTGGCAAGTAACTGCATATTGCCATTGTGTTCCCCTTTTAGCCGGAAATTTTATAGTGCCGGCTGCGTCATCGGGCCTGTTCGAGGCTCGTGCGCAGACTTGGGTGGTCTCTGTGGACCCCGGCATCTCGAGAATATGACAAGTTTCGCCGCAAGCGACTATGCCGTTTGCGACGATCTTCGTTTTCACATTCGCATGTGGTGAAATACCGGCGGCACCTCAGCCGCCGGGCACTGGACCCATTGTCTTCCGGTTGCCGCGATTTGCTGCGTTGCCGGATCATTCAGATAGTCACAAGGGTTGAGACGGCAAAGCGTGAAGCTCCGCCGCCCGTCGGCACGCGTTGGTTAGAGAGCAGCCTTGACCTTCTCTGCGACGTCCGGCGCGATCCACTTGCTCCACATGTCAGGATAGTTTTCCAGGAAGTGCTTTGCTGCGTCTTCGTTCGTGCCCTGGTTTTCATCCATCCAGGCGAGAACCTTGTTGACCGTGCCGTTATCCCACTTGCGGGTCTTGACGTAGTCCATGGTGACGCCGGCCTTCTCGGCGAAGGCCTTGGTCACGACGGTATAGACATCCGAGGTCGGATAGGAATTGACCTTCGGATTCGGGCAGTCCGGAACTGCGGTGCAGGCATCCCACTCGGCCTTGTCGTTCTCCACGCCGAAGCTGAGGCGGGTCATCTCGTACTTGCCGAGAATGGCGGTCGGAGCCCAGTAGTAGCCGAGCCAGCCGGCCTTCTTTTCAAAGGCGTTGGAGATCGACCCGTCGAGGCCGGCCGCAGAACCGGTGTCGATCAGCTCGAAGCCGAGCTTTTCAGCGCCGAGCGCCTTGTAGAGGTTGGCGGAGGATACCTGGCAGTTCCAGCCCGACGGGCAGTTGTAGATCGCAGCCTTGGACGGATCCTCAGGCGCCGGGAACAGTTCAGGATGCTTCAGCGCGTCCTGAACCGTCTTGATGTCGGGGTTCGCATCGGCGATGAACTTCGGGATCCACCAGCCTTCGACGCCACCTTCGCTGAGCAGCGGTGCGGCTTCGATCAGGCGGCCTTCCTTGATGGCAGCGTCGAGCGGCGTGCGCACGGCATTGACCCACAATTCGGGCGCCATGTCGGGCTGGGCCTTCTCGTTCATCGAGGTGAATGTCGGCATGGTGTCGCCGGTGACCAGCGTTACCGTGCAGCCGTAGCCGTTTTCAAGGATGAACTTGTCGACATGCGCAGCAACGCCGGCCGATGCCCAGTTCATTTCTGCGATGCTGACTTCGCCGCATTCTGCGGCCTGTGCCGAGCCGGCCATAGCGTAAAGGCCAGCGGCGAGAATGGTGGAAGCGAGAAGCTTCTTCATGTTTAAGACCTCCCAGTCTTAGTGCAGCCAAAAATCTTTGGGGCGGGCCAGAATACTGCACGTCCTGGGCACCCAAACGTTCAGGTTGAAGCAGGCAGGGGCTTTCAAGATAGAGGCTGGTTTTTTATCCCCGCTGCGACGGCGTTGGAGTTTTTATCGTCTGACCCGGAACGCGTCCTAGTCATCCCTCTTCTTACCGTTGCGGCTAGCGTAAGTATTCCTCTTGAGAAATCAACCTCCGCGATCGCCCGTCAAGGTTTTTAACGCGTAGAAATGCATGCATAAGTTGTTGAAATTTAACCAGATGGGCAAGATTTTTGTGCAAATGTCGCCGTCTTTGATCGAAAATTAGCACTGCGTCACAAAGCATCTCCGGAGCGCGTTTTATCGCAGACAAATTGTGTTCCGTATGCGCCGCTGAAAGTTTTTTCGACAGAGTGGAAAAAAATCAAAAAAACCCGGAATTCATCTTTGGTTAAGCTCTCACTAACCATCCGGTAACACTGTCGGGCTAATTGTTTGCCTGCGGCGGGAGACTTGCCGCCCGGCCGGATCAGGTATTGCGTCCCGGACCGGAGCGTTCTGCGGGGTGTTTGTCGCAGAAGCCATGCGTATCTTGGCAGGCCGCACAGTTCCGAGAGGGACGGGTGCGGTTTTCGCGTTTTGGGCCCGCGAGGCAATAGCCATGGAAAAGAAAAAAACCGCGCCCATGGCTGAGCGCGGCTCGAATGGCCTCGGGGGAGGAGAGGGATCAGCCGACGCTGCGCGTGCGAATGAAGCCGAGCGGGCCAAACGGTGCCGGCATCACGGCGTTGCGAACGCGCGACTGGCTTTCCGGTGCCTTGGAGTTCCAGGCGATCTGCACGAAATTGGGCTTTGAGAAGATAAACAGCATCGGCGTTAAGACCTTGGGTGCGGAGCGCCAATCGCTCCGTGATTGATGGCGCGGATATACGCCTGTTTCGGCGCGGGGCAACAATCGTTTTCGCCGCGCGATGTCGTTTTCCGGATAGTGCGGCGGTAAAGCCGCGCAAGACTTGCCGCGATCTGTAACAACGCGTGAACGGGCGGCAGAAAAGACGGCAAAAATGCGGCAAAACATGGCTTTGCTTGTGGCGGCGGCAGTGCTAGACGAGACCTCATGACAAAGACGATCATGCTTCAGGGAACCGGCTCCGATGTCGGAAAAACGGTACTCGTGGCGGGCCTGTGCCGCCTCATGGCCAATCGCGGCGTAAAGGTCGCCCCGTTCAAGCCGCAGAACATGTCCAACAACGCCGCCGTTTCGGATGATGGCGGCGAGATCGGTCGCGCCCAGTGGCTGCAGTCGATGGCCGCGCGCATTCCCTCCTCGGTGCACATGAACCCGGTTCTTCTCAAACCCCAGTCGGACACGGGCAGCCAGATCATCGTCCAGGGCAGGGTGGCAGGGCAGGCGAGAGGACGCGACTATCAGGCCCTGAAGCCGAAGCTGATGACTGCCGTCCTGGAAAGCTTCGAAACGGTCGCTGCGGGGCGTGATCTTGTTGTCGTCGAAGGGGCGGGATCGCCCGCCGAGATCAATCTGCGCGCCGGCGACATCGCCAATATGGGCTTTGCCACTCGCGCCAACGTTCCTGTGGTACTTGTCGGTGATATCGACCGTGGTGGTGTGATCGCATCGTTGGTCGGCACCCATACTATCCTGCCGGATGAGGACAGGCGGATGATTGCCGGTTACATCATCAACAAGTTCCGGGGCGACGTGTCGCTTTTCGATGATGGGATCAAGGCCGTCCGGGGTTTTACCGGCTGGCCCTGTTTCGGTGTCGTGCCCTGGTTGAAAAGCGCAGGCCGCCTGCCGGCCGAGGACTCGGTCGTGCTGGAAAGGCTGGCGCGCGGCGGCGGCAAGGCGCTGAAGGTCGCCGTTCCCGTGCTCTCGCGTATCGCCAATTTCGACGATCTCGACCCGCTGGCCGCAGAACCGGAGGTCGATCTCGTCTTCGTCCGCGCCGGAGAGCCGATCCCGGCCGACGCAGGTCTAGTGGTCATTCCGGGCTCGAAGGCGACGATTGCTGATCTCGCCGATTTTCGCGCTCAAGGATGGGACCGCGATCTGCTGGCGCATGTGCGGCGCGGTGGCCACGTCATCGGTATCTGCGGCGGCTACCAGATGCTCGGAGACCGCGTTACCGATCCGCATGGCATCGAGGGAAATGTGCGCGAGATCGCGGGGCTGGGCCTTCTGTCCGTCGAAACCGAGATGGCGCCGGAAAAGACGGTGCGCAACAGTAGGGCCCGTTCGGCCGTCTATGATGTGGCGCTGGAGGGCTACGAAATCCACCTGGGCCGGACGACGGGATCAGATTGTGTTCGTCCGGCTGTGATCATTGACGGCCGGGCGGACGGTGCCGTCTCGGCGGACGGCAGGGTCAGCGGTACCTACCTGCATGGCCTGTTTACCAGCGACGCCTATCGCGCGGCTCTTCTTAAAAGTTTCGGCATCGAAGGCGGCGGGGAAAACTACCGTCAATCCGTCGATCGGGCGCTCGATGATGTCGCAGCGGAACTCGAAGCCGTGCTCGATCCGCGATGGCTGGATTCGCTGATGCCGTGACGCAGCCGTCAGGCGGCGTTTCAATTGACAGGGTCAGGCGGAGCGCCTAATCATCAGCCATTGGATGGTTCCCGGGCCGGCGTTTCGGTTCGGGAGTAAATGGGAATGTGAAGGGATGGACCCAAGCCGGGCATTCTTATCGCAGCCGACCCCGCGACTGTAGAACGGTCAGGGTTCGCCATCCGGGAAAACCGACGTTCCGGACAGGCTGCGTGGTGCGGCTTGCGGAATGGCTGGTCCAACCGGAAAAGCCACTGGGGTGGCATCATGATCAGCCGGGGCCGGACGCCTCTATGTCTACGAATCGTCCACCTCTTCGTGATGTCGAAAAACTTCGGGAAGGCGAGGCGGACCCGTTCGGGCCTTTGACGAGGTCCGTGACGCCGTGAGCCAGGAGACCTGCCACCCTCAAGGGCATCGTGCCCGATCCAGGGAGAGACACTCCCGATGCCAGCACGGAGGTTGTCATGGCTTTCTCGTCCCGCTCTCGCAGCGGCCATTCTTGCGTTTCTCGCCTCAACGCCTGCGTATTTCCCGGCGAACATTAAGGCTGGGATCGGCCCATGACATCGACGACAGCAGGACCCGTGCTGGTCCTCGGCGGCGCCCGTTCCGGCAAATCGACATTCGCTGAAAAACTCGTCACCACGTCGGGTCTCGGCATGCATTACGTCGCGACCGGAAGGGCGTGGGACGGCGAGATGCAGGCAAGGATTGCCGAGCATCGCGACCGGCGGGGTCCGGATTGGCAGACGCATGAGGAGCCGCTCGAACTTGCCGCCTGCCTGAAAGCGATCGACGCGCCCGGCCGTGTCATCCTGATCGATTGCCTGACCCTCTGGGTCACCAATCTGATGATGGAGGACCGCGACCTGCCGGCGGAATTCCGGAACCTGGCCGCATGGTTGCCGCAGGCACAGGCGCGGCTGGTGTTCGTTTCGAACGAGGTCGGGCTCGGCATCGTGCCGGAGAACCGCATGGCGCGCGACTTTCGCGACCATGCCGGCCGATTGCACCAGCTCATTGCGGAGAAATCCGCGGAAGTCTATTTTATCGCGGCCGGATTGCCGCTGAAAATGAAGGGTTGATCCATGACACTCGCAAAAGCCCCCCACGGCAAGATCCCGGCAACCGTCATTACCGGCTTTCTCGGTGCCGGCAAGACGACGATGATCCGCAATATCCTGGAAAACGCCAACGGCCGGCGCATCGCGCTGATCATCAACGAGTTCGGCGATCTCGGCGTTGACGGCGACGTGCTGAAGGGTTGCGGCGCCGAAGCCTGCAGCGAGGACGACATCATCGAGCTCACCAATGGCTGCATTTGCTGCACCGTCGCCGACGATTTCATCCCGACAATGACGAAGCTGCTCGAGCGCGAGAACCGCCCGGACCACATCGTCATCGAAACCTCGGGCCTTGCCCTGCCGCAGCCGTTGATCGCCGCCTTCAACTGGCCGGAAATCCGCAGCGAAGTCACCGTCGATGGCGTCATCACCGTCGTCGACAGTGCCGCCGTTGCTGCCGGCCGGTTTGCCGATGACCACGACAAGGTCGATGCCCTGCGCGTCGAGGACGACAATCTCGATCATGAAAGCCCCATCGAGGAACTGTTCGAGGATCAGCTCACCGCCGCCGACCTCATCGTTCTGAACAAGACCGACCTGCTCGATTCGACCGGCCTTGCCTTCGTCCGCAAGGAAGTTGCCTCCCGTACCAGCCGCAAGCCGTCGATGATCGAGGCGAAGAACGGCGAGGTTTCGGCCGCCGTGCTGCTCGGCCTCGGCGTCGGTACCGAAAGCGATATCGCCAACCGCAAGTCCCATCACGAGATGGAGCATGAGAATGGCGAAGAGCACGATCATGACGAGTTCGACAGCTTCGTTGTCGAACTCGACGCGATCGAAAACCCCGCCGCTTTTGTCGAAAAACTGAAGACCATCATCGCCGAACACGACGTGCTGCGCCTCAAGGGTTTCGCCGACGTGCCCGGTAAGCCGATGCGCCTCCTGATCCAGGCCGTTGGCGCCCGCATCGACCAGTATTTCGACCGCGCCTGGGCGCCGGGCGAGACCCGCGGCACCCGCCTCGTCGTCATCGGCCTGCACGAGATGGACGAAGCCGCCGTCCGCGCCGCCATCGCAGCGGCAGTTTGAGGGTATTTTGACCGGGCGAGCTAATTTCCCCTCCCCAACCCCTCCCCACAAGGGGGAGAGGCTTAGGCTGTGTTTGCCGCGACCGTTTTGCCCCATGGTTGCTTCGCTGGCTCGCTCCCTGAATGAGTTTTTTTGGCTGAGCAGGAAGGCGCGGCAGATTAGCCCCGCCCCCTTGTGGGGAGGGGTTGGGGAGAGGATCTTTCTCTCCGGGAAGCAGGTAATGACATGCATCTCCTCCTAGCCCAGAAAGGCACGATCTCGGACGGCGAGGAAGCGATCGACCTCGGTCAGTCGCCGGCCGATATCCTGTTCCTGTCCGCCGCCGATACCGAGCTTTCGGCCATCGCCGCCGCGCACCGGATACGGCAAGGCAAATCCAGCCTGCGGGTCGCAAGCCTTCTGACCCTGAAGCACCCGATGTCGGTCGATACCTATGTCGAACGCACGGCACGGCATGCACGGCTGATCATCGTTCGTCCGCTCGGCGGCGCCAGCTATTTCCAGTATGTCCTGGAGGCGTTGCATGCCGCTGCCGTCACGCAGAAATTCCAGATCGCCGTCCTGCCGGGCCATGACAAGCCGGATCCGGGCCTCGAGCCGTTTTCGACGGTTTCCGCCGAAGACCGCAACCGGATGTGGGCCTATTTCACCGAGGGCGGCGCCGACAATATGATGCGGCTGCTCGCCTATGCCGAGGCGCTGATCGGCGGCACCGAGAAGCCCGAGCCGGCCGCGCCGTTGCTCAAGGCCGGTGTCTGGTGGCCGGGCGAAGGTGTCATCGGCGTTGAGGCGTGGAAGAAAGCGGTGGGGTTCGGTGTGCGCCCGTTACCCCCCTTTGTCAGCTTTGCTGACATCTCCCCCTCAAGGGGGGAGATTGACCCGCGGCAACCGAACCAGCCCAAAGACGGCGCGGAAGGGTTTGAAAGGCGAGAACGTCCCCCAGCGATCTCCCCCCTTGAGGGGAAGATGCCCGGCAGGGCAGAGGGGGGTAACCCCTCCCTGCACTCGGAAGGCCGGACCTCGGGGCCAATCGTCGCCCTCTGCTTCTACCGCGCCCTCGTCCAAAGCGGGGAAACCAGGCCGGTGGAAGCCCTGATAGAGGCGCTCGCCGCCGAGGGAATGACCGTTCTGCCGGTCTTCGTTTCGAGCCTCAAGGACGCCGTGTCCATCGGCACGCTGGAAGCGATCTTTGGCGAGGCGCCGCCGGACGTGGTCATGAATGCCACTGGCTTTGCCGTCTCGGCGCCGGGCGCCGATCGTCAGCCGACGGTGCTGGAATTCACCGACGCGCCGGTCCTGCAGGTCATCTTCTCAGGCTCGACCCGGAAGGCGTGGGAGGCCTCGCCCCAGGGGCTGATGGCGCGCGATCTGGCGATGAACGTGGCGCTGCCCGAGGTGGATGGCCGTATCCTGTCACGCGCAGTCTCGTTCAAGGCGGCCGCCGTCTATGATCCGGATGTCGAGGCGAATATCGTCGGCCATGAGCCTCTCGCCGACCGTATCGCCTTCGCAGTGAAATTGGCGGCCAACTGGGTGAAGCTGCGCAAGACCGCGCCGCGCGAGCGGCGCGTGGCGATCATCATGGCGAACTATCCGAATCGTGACGGACGGCTCGGCAACGGTGTAGGATTGGATACGCCGGCCGGGACGATCGAGGTCATGAACGCGATGGCCGCCTCGGGCTACGCGATTGATGATGTCCCGGCTGATGGTGACGCGCTGATCCGGCATCTCATGGATGGGCCGACCAATTCGGCGCGTGTCGATTGCGATATCCGCGAAACGATTTCGCTGAATCAATACAATGCCTTCTTCGCGTCTCTTCCGGTTCAGATTCAGAATCAGGTCATCGACAGATGGGGTGCGCCCGAGGCCGATCCGTTCTTCCGCGATGGCCGGTTCGCCCTGCCGCTTGCCCGCTTCGGCGAGACCCTGGTCGGCATCCAGCCGGCGCGTGGCTACAATATCGATCCGAAGGAAACCTACCATTCGCCGGACCTCGTGCCACCGCACGGCTATCTCGCCTTCTATGCTTTCCTGCGGCAGGACTACGGCGCCCACGCCATCATCCATATGGGCAAACACGGCAATCTCGAATGGCTGCCGGGCAAGGCGCTGGCGCTATCCGAGGCCTGCTTTCCCGAAGCCGTCTTCGGGCCGCTGCCGCATCTCTATCCGTTCATCGTCAACGATCCGGGCGAGGGCACGCAGGCCAAGCGCCGCACCAGCGCCGTGATCATCGACCATCTGACGCCGCCGCTGACCCGGGCCGAATCCTATGGGCCGCTCAAGGGTCTCGAGGCGCTGGTCGACGAATATTACGACGCGGCCGGCGGCGATCCCCGCCGCCTGCGATTCTTGAGCAAGCAGATCCTCGATCTCGTGCGCGACATCGGCCTCGATCAGGACGCCGGCATTGCGCGTACGGATGCCGAGGACAAGGCGCTGGAAAAGCTCGATGCCTATCTCTGCGACCTCAAGGAACTGCAGATCCGCGACGGCCTGCACGTCTTCGGCATTGCGCCCGAAGGCCGGCTTCTGACCGATCTGACGGTGGCGCTGGCCCGCGTGCCGCGCGGTCAGGGCGAGGGCGGCGATCAGAGCCTGCAACGGGCGATAGCCAAGGATGCGGGGCTGGTCAATGTCGCTGCACCCCCCTCTGTCCTGCCGGAGGGGGGTATTCCTTCCTCCTCGACAAGAATAAACGAAAGACACTTCGACCCTCTCGACTGTGTCCTTTCCGACCCCTGGGCGGGTCCGAAGCCTGGCATGCTGGCTGAGCTCAGCGAGGTGCCGTGGCGCACCGCGGGCGACACGGTCGAGCGCATCGAGATTCTGGCTGCAGCGCTGGTCTCGGCCGAACTCCATTGCCCGGAAAACTGGACTGCAACGCAAGCGGTCCTGCAGGACATCGAAACGCGCCTGAAACCGTCGATCGTTCAATCCGGCCCCGCCGAGATCACGGCGCTGATGAGGGGTCTCGACGGCCGCTTCGTTGCGCCCGGTCCTTCCGGTGCGCCGACGCGCGGCCGGCCGGATGTCTTGCCCACAGGCCGCAATTTCTATTCAGTCGACAGCCGCGCCGTGCCGACGCCGGCGGCGTTCGAGCTCGGCAAGAAGTCTGCCGAGCTCTTGATCCGCCGCTACCTGCAGGACCACGGCGAATGGCCGACCTCGTTTGGCCTGACGGCCTGGGGCACGTCGAACATGCGTACCGGCGGTGACGATATTGCCCAGGCCTTGGCGCTGATCGGTGCCAGGCCGACCTGGGATATGATGTCGCGGCGGGTGACGGGCTACGAGATCGTGCCGCTTGCCGTGCTGGGTCGTCCGCGTGTCGACGTGACCCTGCGCATCTCCGGCTTCTTCCGCGATGCGTTCCCGGATCAGATCGCGCTTTTCGACAATGCGATCCGGGCCATCGGGGCGCTTGAGGAAGACGATGCCGACAATATGATCGCCGCACGGATGCGGGCGGAAACCATCCGGCTCGAAGCGGCCGGCATTGCGCCGAAGGAGGCCGCGCGGCGCGCCTCCTACCGCGTGTTCGGCGCAAAGCCCGGTGCCTATGGCGCGGGGCTGCAGGCCTTGATGGATGAAAAGGGCTGGGAAAGCCGCGCGGACCTGGCCGATGCCTATCTTACCTGGGGAAGCTACGCCTATGGCGCTGGCGAGGACGGCAAGGCCGAGCGCGGGTTGCTCGAAGCACGGCTGAAGACGGTCGAGGCCGTGGTCCAGAACCAGGACAATCGCGAGCACGACCTGCTCGACAGCGACGATTACTATCAGTTCGAAGGCGGCATGAGCCTAGCCGTCGAGCAAGCGAGCGGAACCCGCCCGTCGATCTACCACAACGATCATTCCCGCCCGGAAAAACCGGTGATCCGCTCGCTGGAGGAAGAGATCGGCCGGGTGGTGCGTGGCCGCGTCGTCAATCCGAAATGGATCGAGGGGGTCATGCGCCACGGCTACAAGGGGGCGTTCGAGATCGCCGCGACGGTCGACTACATGTTCGCCTTCGCGGCAACGACCGGGGCCGTGCGCAGCCACCATTTCGAGGCGGTCTACCAGGCCTATGTCATGGATGAACGCGTCCGCCAGTTCATGGAAGACAAGAACCCGGCGGCGTTGCGCGAGATGACCGACAAACTGCTGGAGGCGATCGACCGCGGTCTCTGGTCGCCGCGTTCCAATTCGGCGCGTTTCGAACTGCAAGGTCGCTCAGCGGCTGCGGAGTAGGCCGATGCGCGGGCCCAAAACAATCAAATTCTGAGAGGACACACCATGAGCGAAGACCAAACGACTGACACCGGTCCGGGCAATGACGAGGCGCGCCATGCCATGAAAATGGCGAAGAAGAAGACCGCGCGCGAAAAGATCATGGCGACCAAGACCGATCAGAAGGGCCTGATCATCGTCAATACCGGCAAGGGCAAGGGCAAGTCGACGGCGGGTTTCGGCATGATCTTCCGCCACATCGCCCATGGCATGCCGTCGGCGGTCGTCCAGTTCATCAAGGGCGCATGGGAAACGGGCGAGCGCGATCTGATCGAGAAGCATTTCGGCGATCTCTGCCAGTTCTACACTCTTGGCGAGGGCTTCACCTGGGAGACCCAGGACCGCGCCCGCGACGTGGCCATGGCTGAGAAGGCCTGGGAGAAGGCCAAGGAACTGATCCGCGATGAGCGCAATTCCATGATCCTGCTCGACGAGATCAACATCGCCCTTCGTTACGATTACATCGATGTCGCGGAGGTCGTACGGTTCCTGAAGGAAGAAAAGCCGCACATGACCCATGTCGTTCTGACCGGCCGCAATGCCAAGGAAGAACTGATTGAGGCGGCCGATCTCGTCACCGAAATGGAACTGATCAAGCACCCCTTCCGCTCCGGCATCAAGGCGCAAATCGGGGTCGAATACTGACCGTCTCTGCGACTACAGTCCAAGCCAGACCCGGAGCGGATGGGCCGGGTCGGCCAGCAGCTTGATCGCCAGCGCGATGCAGGTGACGACCAGCAGCGGCTTGATGATCGTCGCGCCGTTCTTCATGGCGAAACGCGAGCCGACCTGCGCGCCGGCGAACTGGCCGGCGCCCATCAGGAGGCCGACTTTCCACAGGACTGCGCCGTAGAGCACGAAGACGATGAAGGCGCCGAGATTGGAGCCGAAGTTGAGGAATTTCGTGTGGGCGGTCGCCTTCAGGACGCCAAACCCGGCAAGGGCGATGAAAGCGAGCATGAAGAACGACCCCGTGCCCGGGCCGAAGACGCCGTCGTAAAAGCCGATTGCCGGTACCAGCGTCAGCGACAACAGGACGGGCGTCATCCGCTGCGCCTTGTCGGCATCGCCAAGACTGGGCTTGACGGCGAAATAGAGTGCGATCGCCACCAGCAGGAAGGGTAGGACGGCCTTCAGCACGTCGCCCGGCACCACCGTCGCCAGGATGGCACCGAGCGCCGCCCCCAGGGCCGCCATGGCCGCCATTGGCAGTTGCTCGCGAAGGCTGACGTGGCCATGCCGGGCATAGGCAAGGCTTGCCGAGCCCGAGCCGAACAGCGACTGCAGCTTGTTGGTGCCCAGCGTTTCAAGCGGCGGAATGCCGGCGATCAGCATGGCGGGAATGGTGATCATGCCGCCGCCGCCGGCGATCGAGTCGATGAACCCCGCAAGGAAAGCAGCGGCAAACAGCAAGGCGAAGAGTTGGGGAGCAATGTCGTGCAAGGGAGACTCGCGGAAGGCGGGGAATTCAGCCCTGTTTGTCAGAGGTTGCCCAGAAAAGCAAAGGCAGCCTGCATGGTTGATCCCCAACGACGCCGGAACATTCCGCACCGTGGCGTTGGCCGCATGCCGAATGACGCAATCCGGTTTGACCGGCCAGGTGCTGTTCGGTAAAAAGAATAACGTGCGACGGTGCCCATCATGGTGGGCTGAAAGAGCGTCCGGTGCGGCCGACCCATCCAGGGGGCTTCATCCGGTGCTGTCCAGACCGCTTCGAAGTCTCTGTGGCGTCGAAGGCCCGCGTATCGTGACCATACGGCGTGGGAGGCCTCTTTTCTGATGCATGTGAATACCGGCAATCCGTCGGGGATAGCGCCGTTCGTTCTCGGCCTTGGCTGCGAACGCGGTACGCCGTCTGACGAAGTGATCCGGCTTGCCGAAGAGGCGATGGCAGCCGGCAGGATCGATCGCCATGCGCTTGCCTGTGTCGCGTCGCTCGATGCGCGCGCGCAGGAGCCGGCGATGATCGCCGCCGCCGCCCATTTCTCCGTTCCCTTCCGGGTCTTCGACGCCGAGACGCTGGAGGCCGAAACCGCGCGGCTGAAGAATCCCTCGGAACGCGTTTTTGCGCTGACTGGCTGCCATGGTGTGGCGGAGGCTGCGGCGCTGGCTGCAGCCGGAAAGGCAAGTTCGTTGATCGTGCCGAAAATCAAGTCCGCCAACGCAACCGCCGCGCTTGCCGGCGGCGTGTTTATCGAATCAATCGAGGATATTGCCGCCGATTGCGAGCAAAACGATTCCGCATCTTCGCAATCTGATTCAGCTCGGATGCCGCGAACGGCGCCAAGGATGAAGCCATGACGGAAGCGCTGTTTTCCGGTCTGCCCGAACTCGCACCCGGCTCCGTCTGGCTCGTCGGGGCCGGTCCGGGCGATCCCGGCCTCCTGACATTGCATGCGGTCAATGCGCTGCGTCAGGCCGATGTCATCGTTCACGACGCGCTGGTCAATTCCGATTGCCTGGCGATGGCGAAGGCCGGTGCGGTGCTGGAGTTTGCCGGAAAGCGCGGCGGCAAGCCGTCGCCCAAGCAGCGGGACATTTCCCTTCGACTGGTCGAACTGGCGCGCCAGGGCAAGCGCGTGCTGCGGCTGAAGGGCGGCGATCCCTTCGTCTTCGGCCGCGGCGGTGAAGAAGCCCTGACGCTGGTGGAACACGGCATCCCGTTCCGCATCGTACCGGGCATCACGGCCGGGATCGGCGGGCTTGCCTATGCCGGCATTCCGGTGACGCACCGCGAGGTCAATCACGCCGTGACCTTCCTCACCGGCCACGATTCGTCCGGCGTCGTCCCCGACCGCATCAACTGGGAGGGCATCGCCAAGGGCTCGCCGGTCATCGTCATGTACATGGCGATGAAGCATATCGGCCAGATCACGGCCAATCTGATCTCGGCCGGGCGCTCGCCGGAGGAGCCGGTTGCCTTCGTCTGCAACGCCGCGACGCCTGAGCAGTCGGTGCTGGAAACGACGCTGGCGCGCGCCGAGGCGGATGTCGCCGCCGCTGGGCTCGAGCCGCCGGCCATTGTCGTGGTCGGCGAAGTCGTTCGCCTGCGCTCGGCGCTCGATTGGCTGGGCGCCCTCGAAGGTCGGGTTGTCGATGCCGATCCGCTGTCGAGCCGTACCTTCAAGGACCCGGCATGACAGGCCTGCTGATTGCGGCACCGTCTTCCGGTTCCGGTAAGACGACGGTGACTCTCGGATTGATGCGCGCCCTGCGCAATCGGGGCATTGCTTCGGCGCCAGGCAAGGCGGGGCCGGATTATATCGACCCGGCTTTTCACACGGCGGCGAGTGGCAAGGCCTGCCTCAACTACGATCCCTGGGCGATGCGGCCGGACCTGCTGCGCGCCAATGCGGCCGCGGCGACCGCCGACGGCGCGGCGCTGATCATCGAGGCGATGATGGGGCTCTACGATGCGGCGGCCGATGGGACCGGATCGCCGGCTGATCTCGCTGCCTTGCTCGAACTGCCGGTCATCCTCGTTGTCGATTGCGCCCGCATGGCGCATTCCGTGGCGGCTTTGGTGCGCGGTTATGCGGGCCATCGCGCTGACGTCCATGTTTCGGGCGTGATCCTCAATAAGGTCGGTAGCGATCGCCACGAAAGGATGTTGCGCGACGCGCTGGAAACGATCGCCATGCCGGTTTTCGGCGTGCTTCGCCAGAATGCAGCGCTGCAGTTGCCCGAACGCCACCTTGGGCTCGTGCAGGCCGGTGAACATGGCGAACTGAATGCGTTTATCGAGCGGGCGGCAATGCATGTCGAACAGGGCTGCGATCTGGATGCGATCCTGTCGGCGGCACGGTCCGCGTCGCCGCGCCGTTCAAACACGGATGTCCTGCAACTGAAGCCGCATGGCCAGAAAATCGCAATCGCCCGCGATATCGCTTTCGCCTTCTGCTACGAGCACCTCATGTCCGGCTGGCGCAAGGCCGGTGCCGAACTGTCGTTCTTTTCGCCGCTCGCGAACGAGGCGCCCGCCGAAGACGCCGACGCGGTTTATCTTCCGGGCGGCTATCCGGAGCTTCACCCCGGGACATTGGCGAATGCCGCGCAGTTCAAATCGGGGATGAAGATGGCCCGCGACCGCGGCGCCCGGATTTTTGGCGAGTGCGGCGGCTACATGGTGCTGGGCGAGACGCTTGTGGCAGCGGATGGCGCAGGCTACGACATGCTGGGCTTCCTGCCGCTCGCGACCAGTTTTGCGGAGCGCAAGCGGCATCTCGGCTATCGGCGGATCACGCCGCTCGACACCAGTTTCTTTCACGGTCCGCTGATGGCGCATGAATTTCACTATGCTTCGATCCTGTCCGAAGGCGATGCCGACCGTCTGTTCGACACCACCGATGCCGTCGGCACGCCGCTCGGGCCTGCCGGGTTGCGGCGGGGACAGGTGGCCGGCTCGTTCATGCATATCGTCGATATGGCCGGGGTCCCATGAGTACAGCGATCATCCATGGCGGCGGCATCACCGAAGCCGCAGCCGCATTCGGCGGCGAGCCAAAGGACTGGCTCGATCTGTCGACGGGCATCAACCCCAATCCTGTTGCCCTGCCGGATATTCCGGTCAACGCCTGGCACCGGTTGCCGGACCGTCACCTGGTCGATACCGCGCGAAACGCCGCCGCCCGTTACTATCGCAGCGGCGATATCCTGCCGCTTCCTGTTCCCGGCACGCAGTCGGTGATCCAGCTTCTGCCGCGTCTGGTTGACGCCGGCCGCCGTGTCGCCATTTTCGCCCCGACATACGGCGAATATGCCCGCGTTTTCCTGGCCGCCGGCTTTGCCGTCGATGAGATAACCGCGCCTGACCAACTGGTGGACGAACACGCGCTGGCGATCCTGGTCAATCCCAACAACCCGACGGGACGCGCCTATTTTCCGGGCGAGATCACTGCCGTGGCGCGGCGGATAAGGGCGAATGGCGGCCTGCTGCTGGTCGACGAGGCCTTCGGCGACACGCAGCCTGATCTCAGCGTCGCGCGCTCGGCGATTGAGCACGACAACCTCATCGTCTTCCGGTCGTTCGGCAAGTTTTTCGGTCTGGCCGGCCTGCGGCTCGGCTTCGTCATTGCCGGCGAGCCGGTGCTTGCTGCCTTCCGCGAGTGGCTTGGGCCATGGCCGGTATCGGGGCCGGCGCTGGTGATCGCGGCAGCGCTGATGAACGGCGATACCAAGGCCGTTCAATCGGCCATCACCGAGCGCAACGTCGCGCTTGACGCTGTTCTGCGCAATGCTGCGCTGAAGATCATCGGCGGCACGCCTCTTTTCACCCTGGTAGAACTTGAGCAAGCTGCGCATCTCCACGCCCATCTGTGCCGGGCTCACATCCTGACGAGAAAATTCGACTATGCGCCGTCCTGGCTGAGGATTGGGCTTGCGCCGGATGTTGCAGGCGATACACGCTTGGCGGACGCCCTGCGCCGGGCAGACCTCGCCTGAACGGATCCCTGCATGTCGACCGAAACTCTCGTTGTCCTCATTGCCGCCTTTCTGCTCGACCGCATTGTCGGCGATCCAGACTGGCTCTGGCGCCGTCTGCCGCATCCGGTCGTCCTGTTCGGCGCGATGATCGGCTGGTGTGACCGGACCTTCAATCGCAAGCGTCTGGGCGACGAGACGCTGAAGCTCAGCGGTGCCCTCGTCATCGCCGCGCTTTTGGCGTGGAGCCTCGTCTGCGGCTTGCTGCTGCATCGGCTGTTCGCTCCATTGGGTCTCGTCGGCATGGCGCTCGAAACGATCCTCGTCGCCGTCTTCCTCGCCCAGAAAAGCCTGGCCGATCACGTTTCGCGCGTCGCCTCCGGGCTGCGCTCTGGCGGGCTGGAGGGCGGGCGCAAGGCGGTGTCGATGATCGTCGGCCGGGATCCGGAAACGCTGGACGAGCCGGCGGTCTGCCGCGCGGCGATCGAAAGCCTGGCCGAAAACTTCTCAGACGGCGTCGTCGCTCCCGCCTTCTGGTATGCCGTTCTCGGTCTGCCGGGGCTTCTCGCCTACAAGATGCTCAACACTGCTGATTCGATGGTCGGTCACAAGAGCCCGAAATATCTGCATTTCGGCTGGGCTTCCGCCCGCCTCGACGACCTCGCCAACCTGCCCGCAGCGCGGCTGTCGATCTTCCTCATCGCAGGCGGCGCCCTTTTCACAACCGGCCGCCGTGCCGCCGGCAATGCCATCGGCACGGCGCTGCGCGACCATGGCCTGCATCGTTCGCCCAATTCCGGCTGGCCGGAGGCGGCGATGGCCGGTGCGCTCGGCGTTCAACTGGCAGGCCCGCGGATCTATTCCGGCTCTCTTGTCAACGAACCGATGATCAATGGGTCTGGCCGGGCTGTCGCAACGGTCGGTGACGTGGAAACCGGCGTTTCGGTATTCTACGGCGCCTGTGCAGCGCTTGTTGTATTGGTCGGGATTGTCGCTGTCTCTGCCAGTATATTTTAGCTTTGTTATTGCAGCAGCAAGAGAAGCACGGGTTTTGTTAATCCGGCATTTTCCATGTGTCTTAAGCGAATATCATTCGAATAATGTTAGGTCTGCGTCCGTTGTAACTCCAGTAAGGTGCGTATCTCGGGAGAGGACTTTAATGCCTAGAATTGCCATGGCCTTTTTGGCCTTCTTGTTCCTGCAAATTCATTCACCAACTGCCTTTGCCACCAATCTTATTGCCAATGTCAGTCTTTCTTCTCAAACGATGACAGTCTCGCAGAACGGCATCGTCCGCTATCGCTGGAAGGTCTCGACCGCGCGCAAGGGGTATGTGACCCCGAAAGGCAGCTGGAGTGCCAAGTGGCTGTCGAAAAACCATCGTTCGCGCAAATATGACGACGCGCCGATGCCGTATGCGGTGTTCTTCAACGGCGGTTATGCGGTGCACGCGACCTATGACCTGAAACGCCTTGGCCGTCCGGCGTCGCACGGCTGCATCCGCCTTCACCCGGAAAATGCCGCGGAGTTCTTTTCGCTCGCCAGCCAGTACGGTCTGAGAAACACGCGGATTATCGTCGCGCGCTGAGCTGAATGACCGTCGAAATATTCGAGGCTGGCGTTCCGCCAGCCTCTGCTCAACGTGTTGCGCTCAGTTCAGATCGATGACGATCTTGCCGAACGGCCCGCGGTCGAGATGATCGAGCGCGGCTTGCAGGTCTTCGAGCGGGTAGCGTGCGTCGATGACGGGCTTGATGCCTGTCGAATCGATGGCGCGGGAAAAATCCTCGAGCGCACGCCGATGACCGACGCTGATGCCCTGGATGACCGGTGATTTCAGCAGCAGCGGTCCGGCTGGTCCGGCGATTTCGAAACCGTCGAGAACGCCGATCATCGAGATTTTCCCGTGCACTGCCACGGCGCGGATCGACTGGGCAAGGCTCGGGCCGCCGGCAATCTCCAGAATATGGTCGACGCCAGTGTCACCGGTGAGACGGTAGGTCGCCTCGACCCAGTCTTCCTCGCTGCTGTTGATGCCATGGTCAGCGCCGAGCGCCTTTGCCTTCTCCAGCTTTTCATCGCTTCGCGACGTGACGATGACCGTCGCACCATGCGCCTTGGCAATCTGCAGGCCGAACAGCGCGACGCCGCCCGTGCCCTGGACAAGCACTGTCGATCCGGCTTTCAGCCCGCCGCGCTCGATCAGAGCGAACCACGCGGTAAGACCGGCAACGGGCAGGGTGCTTGCCTCGGCATCATTCAGACTTTCGGGCGCCGCAGAGAACCAGTTTTCCGAAAATACCACATACTCGGCAAGCACACCCTGATAGACGCCGCCAAGCGTCTGATAGGCCGGTACGCGCGCATTGCCGTTGTCTGCGGCGTCGATCCAATCCGGCTTGAAAGTGGAAATGACCCGGTCACCCGGCTTGAAGCGGGTGACACCGCTTCCAACGGCCTCTACCACGCCGGCCATGTCGGATGCGGGGACAAAGGGCTGCGGCAGCTCCAGCCCCATGCCTGTTTCGATGACCAGTTTGTCGCGATAGTTGAGCGAGGCCGCGGATACCTTCACGCGGATTTCACCCGGGCCCGGTTGCGGGACCGCCACGGTTTCGAGCTTCAGCTTGTCGCGCCCGATGGCCGCCAACGACCAGCGCCTCATTGTGTCCGTCATGTTCGTCTCCTGCTTGGTAGGTTCCATGAATGAGGCGAAACTAGCATTGCGTTTCAGTCGCCAGTGGCGATAAGATTTCCGATAATTGTTTCCTTGAGAGCGACAAATAGATGAATGATCGTTTGAATGGCGTGTCCGTCTTTGTCGAAGCGGTTGAGTCCGACAGCTTTTCTGCGGCAGCGCAGCGGCTGAACCTGTCTCGCTCTGCCGTGGCCAAGACCATCGGCCGGCTGGAGGAGCGGCTTGGTACTCGTCTGTTCCACCGCACCACACGCAGCCAGACGCTGACCGAAGACGGCCAGGCTTTCTACGAGCGCTGCCTGCGCGCGCTCGAAGAGTTGCGGGCAGGCGAGGCGATGCTCGAATCGGGGCGCAAGGAAGTTGCCGGCCGCCTGCGGGTTTCCATGCCGGTTCTTTTCGGCCGCCGCTGCGCGGCGCCGATTCTGCTGAAGTTTGCGCAGGACCATCCGAAACTCGAGCTCGACCTGAACTTCACCGACAGCCGGGTCGATCTTGTCAACGAGGGATTTGATCTCGCCATCCGCAATGGCCCGCTCGGCGAATGGCCGGGCCTGATGGCCAGGCGTCTGGCGCACCAGCTAATGACGGTCTGCGCCTCCCCGGACTATCTGCGGGTCCACGGCGTGCCGAAGACGAGGGAAGACCTGCTTGATCACACGGCGATCCTCTATGCGCGCTCCGGTCGGGCGCGCTCCTGGCTTTTTCCGGTCGAGGGGGCGCCGGACCTCGAAATCATGCCGCGCTCGCGCATGCGCTTTGATGATCTGGAGATGATCGCGGACGCTGCAGCACAGGGGCTGGGGCTCGTCTGGCTGCCCTGCTGGCTCGTGCGCGAACGGGTGAGGGACGGCAGCCTCGTCTGTCTCTTCCAGAATGAATCGAGGCTTTCTTTCGACTGCTACGCCGTCTGGCCGCAGACGCCACATCTGCCGCTCAGGGTACGGCTTGCCATCGACGCCCTGGCCGAGGGCCTGCCTGCGGCGACGCGGCTTGACGAGGCTCGTGTCCAGCCATCTGATGTTTGCGCAACACCATTGCCATAATTGCAACTCTTAGGCTCAAGCCCATTGGCTTTTCAGCCGCATTTACCTATAGGTTCGCCAAAACATGCATTCGAAAGAGGTAAGCGCGTGACAGCTACATTCGACAAGGTTGCGGACATTATCGCCGAGACAAGCGAAATCGACCGCGAGACGATTACACCGGAAAGCCACACGATCGACGATCTCGGCATCGACAGCCTGGACTTCCTCGACATCGTCTTTGCGATCGACAAGGAATTCGGCATCAAGATTCCGCTCGAGCAGTGGACCCAGGAAGTCAACGAAGGCAAGGTTTCGACGGAGGAATATTTCGTCCTAAAGAACCTCTGCGCCAAGATCGACGAACTGAGGGCCGCCAAGGGCTGACGAATGTCCCGCGTTCAACACGCGGGAACACGTGCAACAACCATATCGATGCCGCCTGTCGCGTGGACTGCGCTTGACAGGCGGCATTTGCGTTTTTACTTGACGGTCGCATGATCGCGCCACCGCACCGGCTTTCGGGCGGGCCACACCAGGCGAGGTCGTGCGCGGATTTGAAATCCGGAGCATTCCAGGCGCTGTATCGCGATGCGCCGCGCTCCGGGCCAGCTGGATTTGCTCCTGATGCTCCTTGAATATTTTCAGATGATCGACCGGGTCGAGACCCTCGATCTTACCGCCAAGACGCTGACGGCGCGCTCGGTCGTTCCTGCCAAGAGCCCCGTCTTCGAGGGTCACTTTCCCGGCTATCCGCTGGTGCCCGGCGTTCTCCTGATCGAGACGATGGCGCAGGCCTCGGGTTTTCTCGTTCTGGCGGCGACCGGTTTTGCGGCCATGCCGTTCCTGATGTCGGTCGATGGCGCCAAGATGCGCACTTTCGTCGAGCCGGAAGCCGTGCTCGACATCGAGGCTTTTCTGGAGCATGACGGCTCCGGCTTTGCCGTTACCAAGGCAAAAATCACCTCGCAGGGCAAGAAGGTCTGCGACGCACAATTGAAACTGCGGACCATGCCGTTCGATCAGGTGCCGCTTGGACCGATCGTAAGGAAGCGTGCCGAAGAAGTTGGGCTGATGGCGGCGATGGCGGCCACAGCCGCGACGGGGGAATGACGATGGGCAAATCGGCCAATGATGTTGTGATTACCGGTGTCGGCATCGTCACCAGCCAGGGGGTGGGCACCGAAGTGCATACTGCGCTTCTCACCGCTGCCCAGACGCCGGCCGTGCGCGTCGAGACCGAACGCTTCGCGCCTTATCCCGTGCATCCGCTGCCGGAAATCGACTGGTCGCAGCAGATCCCGAAGCGCGGCGACCAGCGGCAGATGGAAAACTGGCAGCGCCTCGGCGTCTTCGCGGCAGGGCTGGCACTGGATGACGCCGGCTTCAAGGATGACCTCGAAGCCTGCAGCAGCATGGACATGATCGTCGCGGCCGGCGGCGGGGAGCGCGACATCACCGTCGATTCGCTGATCGTCGACGAGGGGCTGAAGCGGAACGACCGCGAGCGGCTTCTCAACGAGAAGCTGACGACGGAACTGCGCCCGACCCTGTTCCTTGCCCAGCTTTCGAACCTGATGGCCGGCAACATCTCCATCGTGCACAAGGTGACCGGCTCCTCCCGCACCTTCATGGGCGAAGAGGGGGCGGGCATTTCGGCCGTGGAAACCGCTTTCGCCCGCATCAAGGCGGGCCAGTCCAGCCATACGCTCGTCGGCGGCGCCTTCGTGGCCGAACGGCAGGACGTGCTGCTCCTGATCGAGGCTATCCAGGGCCATGCCCGTGGCGAATGGCAGCCGCTCTGGGCGCGCAAGACCGAAGACGGCGGCGGCATGATCCTCGGTTCGGTCGGCGCTTTCCTCGTTCTGGAATCGCGCGCTCATGCGGAGGCGCGCGGCGCCCATATCTATGCGGCGATCGACACGATCGAGGGCGATCGAGGCAGCCGCGATGCTGGCCGGTTGGAAGCGCGGCTCGAACGGCTTCTGGAGCCGGCGAAGGAGCTGGCGGGCGAGAGCACCGTTGTCTTCTGCGGCACGACCGGCTTTCACGATCTGGCTGCGCGCGAGCAGGCGGTGCTCGAAGCAGCGGTTCCCGGTGCTGCGCTTCGCGCCTATGGTGGCCTGACCGGTCATGCGCTTGAAACCCAGTTCCCGCTTGGCCTGGCGCTCGCCGCACTGACGCTTGACGGCGGGGCGAAGGTTCCGCCGTTCGACACCGGCCACGAAAGGGCGATGACCGCTAGGGCAACGGCGGCCGTGGTCACAACTGTCGGCCATGTTCGTGGCGAGGGCGTTGCCCTCCTGTCGGCCAAGTGAGGAGTGAATCATCATGACTGCATCGAAATTCACCGATCATCTCGGCCGGCCGATCATCGCGGTGACCGGCATGGGTGTCATCACCTCGCTCGGCCAGGGGCTGGAGGACAATTGGGCGGCGCTGACCGCCGGCGTTTCCGGCATCCACGCGATCAAGCGCTTTCCGACGGAAGGATTGTCGACCCGCATTTCCGGCACCGTCGATTTCATCGATGTGCCGGCGGAAAATTCCGTTGAGCGCTCCTATGCCTTCGCTCGCGCGACGACGGAGGAAGCGCTGGCACAGGCCGGGCTTTCCGGCGATTTCAACGGGCCGCTGTTCCTTGCTGCCCCGCCGATCGAGCCGGAATGGAGCGACCGCTTTGCGCTCGCCGACCGGGCACCGGCCTCCGAACGCCCGGGCGATGCCTATGACCGTTTCATGGCGGTTCTGCGCAACAAGGCCGATCCCGTCTTTCACGAAGCCATGCTGTTCGGCGCCATTTCCGAGCGCCTGGCCGATCGTTTCGGCACGCGCGGCCTGCCGGTCACGCTTTCGACCGCCTGCGCTTCCGGCGCGACCGCGATCCAGCTCGGCGTCGAGGCGATCCGCCAGGGCCGCACCGACCGCGCGCTGACGGTTGCGACCGACGGTTCGGTCAGCGCCGAAGCGCTGATCCGCTTCTCGCTGCTGTCGGCGCTTTCGACCCAGAACGATCCCCCGGAGAAGGCCTCCAAGCCCTTCAGCAAGGATCGCGACGGTTTCGTCATCGCCGAAGGCGCGGCAACGCTGGTGCTCGAAAGCCTCGAAGCGGCGATCGCCCGCGGCGCCCGCGTGCTCGGCATCATGAAGGGCTGCGGCGAGAAGGCCGACCTCTTCCACCGCACCCGCTCGTCGCCGGACGGCGGCCCGGCGATCGCGACGATCCGCGCGGCGCTGGACGATGCCGGCCTCGCCGAAAGCGGCATCGGCTACATCAATGCCCATGGCACCTCGACGCCGGAAAACGACAAGATGGAATACGGCGCTATGTCGGCGGTGTTCGGCGAGGCGCTCGCCAGCATCCCGGTGTCGTCGAACAAGTCGATGATAGGCCACACGCTGACGGCGGCCGGCGCAGTCGAGGCGGTGTTTTCGTTGCAGACCATGCTGACCGGCACCCTGCCGCCGACGATCAACTACACCAATGCCGATCCGTCGATCGTGCTCGACGTCGTGCCGAATGTGAAGCGGGATGCAAAGGTGACGGCCGTCCTGTCGAACTCCTTCGGCTTCGGTGGCCAGAACGCCAGCCTTGTCATGACGGCGGAACCCGCCTAATCCGACAGGCGACATTTTTGATGAAAGACGCCCTTGGGCGAAGGACTAAAATATCATGCGCGCTTTGCAACTGATCGACGACCGCAAGCTGGAAATCACCGACCTTCCCGAGCCGGAAGCGCCGGGACCCGGTGAGGTCACGCTGCGGGTCAAGGCCGTCGCGCTCAACCATATCGACGTCTGGGGCTGGCGCGGCATGGCTTTTGCCAAGCGCAAGATGCCGCTGGTGATCGGCGCGGAAGCGTCGGGTGTCGTTGATCTGATCGGCCCCGGCGTCGCCAATGTGCTGCCCGGCCAGCTCGTCTCGATTTATGGCGCGCGCACTTGCGGCCTCTGCCGAGCGTGCCGAGAAGGGCGTGACAATCTCTGCGAGCATGTCGGCGGTGTCCACGGCTTCCATCTTGACGGCTTCGCCCAGGAGAAGGTCAATCTTCCGGCGCGCCTGCTCGTTCCGGCACCTCCCGGTGTCGATGCGGTGGCCGCGGCCGTGGCGCCCGTGACCTTCGGCACCGTCGAGCACATGCTGTTCGACAACGCCAAGCTCGAGCCCGGCGAAACCATCCTCATTCACGCCGGCGGCTCGGGCATCGGCTCGGCGGCGATCCAGCTTGCCAAGAAGATCGGCTGCACCGTCATCACCACCGTCGGCTCCGACGACAAGATCGAGAAGGCGAAGGCGCTCGGCGCCGATCACGTCATCAACTACCGCACCGATCGCTTCGAGGGCGTGGTGCGCAAGCTGACCAAGAAGAAGGGCGTCGACGTCGTCTTCGAACATGTCGGCAAGGATACGTGGGCAGCCTCGATGTTCAGCCTGAAGCGCGGCGGGCGTCTGGTCACCTGCGGCTCGACCTCGGGCGTCTCGACGGACATGAACCTGATGATGCTGTTCCAGCAGCAGCTGAAGCTGCTCGGCTCCTTCGGCTGCCGCATGGAGAACATGGCCAATGCCATGCAGAAGATGGCGCGAGGCCTCGTGCATCCGGTCATCGACACCGAAGTCGGTTTCAACGAAATCGACAAGGCGCTGGAGCGCATGGAAACGCGGCAGGTCTTCGGCAAAATCATCCTGCGAATGGACTGAACATCGTGCGCATGCTGATCACACGGCTGGTTCTTTCGGTGGAGCATTTCCGCCAGTGGGCGATCGCGCAGTTCGTCTTCCTGCTGCTTGGTACGCTCAAGCTGTTTCCGGCCAATGGCGCGATCGAATTTGCCGATCGTTTCACCCGCTGGCTCGGACCGAAGCTGAAGCGCCGGCACAAGCTGACGATGACGAACCTGCGCAATGCCTTTCCCGAAAAGAGCGAGGCGGAGATCGAGGCGATCGCCCTCGAAAGCTGGGGCAGTATCGGCAGGCTGGCAGCCGAATACGTCTTTCTCGACGAACTCTTCGATTTCGATCCGGAAAAACCCGAGCCGGGCCGCATCGAAGTTTCGGGCATCCCGCTGTTCGTCGAGTTGCGCGACAATCCGCGTCCGTTCATCGTCTTTACCGCCCATAGCGGCAATTTCGAGCTGCTGCCGGTTGCCGGTGCGGCCTTCGGTCTGGATGTGACGGTGCTCTTCCGGCCGCCGAACAACCCTTACGTTGCCGACAAGGTGTTCGATTTCCGCAAGCAACGCATGGGCAATCTCGTCCCGTCGCATGCCGGCTCCTCGTTCACGCTCGCGCGCAAGCTGGAGGCGGGCGGCGCTGTCGGTGTGCTCGTCGACCAGAAGTTCCGCAAGGGACTGACGACCCAGTTCTTCGGCCGGGACGTCCGCACCAATCCATTGCTTGCCAAGCTGGTGCGGCAGTTCAATTGCGAGGTCTATCCGGCCCGCTCGATCCGGTTGCCGAACGGACGCTTCCGGCTCGAGCTCGAACCGGCCATCACCATTCCACGCCGGGCCGATGGTGGCGTCGATGTCAACGCGACGGCGCAGCTTCTCAATGACAAGGTCGAGAGCTGGGTGAGGGAGTATCCCGGCCAGTGGCTCTGGTATCACGACCGCTGGAACATCAAGCGCAGCCTGAAGGACTGATCGGCAGCGAGCAACGCGAGGAAGCCGTTGGGAGGCTCTCCCCGGCTGAATTAACCGGCCATTTTGCACCTTGGTCAAGCCTAGCGCGCTGGTCTTCGGATCGATGCCCGGCCGCGCGTCAGCCGGCTCCCTACCAGTCATCGGCCTGCAGAATTTCGCTCAAATCGGCAAGTGCCTGAAATAAATTCAACGGTAACGTTTCCGGCCCATGCTCGGGTGTTGAATACGGTTTGCGCGGGTGTAAGTTGACTTATTACAGCAAGACGATTGCAAGCGCTTCGGACGACTGACCATGCGCGCGACAATCGATTTATGTCTGGATTGCGTGGCGTATCTGCGGCTTCGGGGGCTTGAAAGGGTTGCGTAGGGGTGGGGTGGAAAATTGAAGGAACTGATTGACCTTTTCTGGTTCAAATATTCCCAGCTGCAATATGCCGTCAAATCCGGCGATGATCTTCTGATAAATATTCTCGACCGCGAAATCGAACCGGTTCTGGAAGCCATCTATCACGAAGAGGCAAGGGATTCGGTGGACGCCCGCCTGCAGTTCCAGTTCGTTCTCGACCTGCTGCAGAAGGAAGCTGGCGACGTTTCGAGCGTGCTGCGCCAGCGCGACGTCCTGCAGATCCTGGCGGACCGTTATTTGCAGGCGGGAAGCGGTGACGGTTTCGAGAAATCCTGGGCGCCGCGAACGCCCGGTAGCTTCCAGAAGGGCCGCGTCGACGAGGGCTTCCTCAACGAGGCGATCCTCGACTGCATGCCCGATCGTATTGCCGTCATCACCCCCGACTACCGTTACCTCTACACAAATTCCGTCAATGCCGCGCGGCTGGAAGCGCGACCGATGGACCTCGTCGGCCGCCATATCGTCGAGTTCGTCGGTATTCAGCGCTTCGAGCAACGGGTCAAACCGAACCTCGACAGATGTTTTGCCGGCGAACTCGTGGATTACACCTTCGCCAAGGAGGTTGAGAGCCGCACGATCATCGTGCGCTGCCGGATGACGCCCTGCATGTCGAGCACCGGCAAGATCATCGGCGCAATCCTCATCCTCCAGGAAATCGCCGACCGCCGCCGTTCGATCGCCGCGTGACGCAACGGGCGAGGGCCACCACCCGCGCGCCGAATTGATGCCGGCTATTTGTCGGACCAGACCGCGAGTTCGTAGCCGTCCGGATCCTGGAAATGGAAACGCCTGCCGCCCGGAAAGGAAAAGGTGTCCTTGACGATGCGGGCGCCGGCCGCCTCCAGCCGTGCTTGGGTGGCTGCGAGATCCTCCGCATACAGGATCACCAGCGGTCCGCCCGGGTTCACCGTTCCGGTCGTCAAGCCGCCCGTCAGCCGGCCGTCGCTGAATTCACAATATTGCGGACCGTAGTCGGTGAACGACCAGCCGAATGCTGCGCCGTAAAACGCTTTTGAGCGGGCGATATCCGAGACCGCGAATTCGATATTGTCGATCTGGCGATCGACGCCTTTCTGTCCCATGATCGTCTTCCTTGCTATGCTTCCAGACGTTTTTTCAATGTATTGAGGTCTTTCAGAACCCATCTGAAATCGGCCTCGAACTGTTCCTCGCTCACATCGGGCAGCCGCAGCAGCGTGAACATCACCTCTGCGCCGTCGCCATTCGGCACGACACGCAGTGCATTGTGGACTTCAAGTCCCGATTCCATCGTGACGATATGGTCCATCACGCCGAAATCGTTCTTCGGCGCAAATTTCACGCGGACGCTGCCGAGCGGGCCATGCGCCACCCAATTGTCGCCATCGGCCTCCAGGCCGCTGCCGAGGCCGGAGGCCCAGAGCACCATGTTTTCCGGCTTGGCTGCGAAGTCGTAAACGTCCCGCCAATTTCTCTCGATGCTGATGTGAACGATCCTGGCTTGCCTCGCGCTCATCTGTATTTTCCTTCCACATGCCTGCGAGTTTGATGGGAAAACGGTGCGCAAAGTCTTGGACAAGACGGAAAATCGCCGTGTCGTTTGAACGCTCGGCGCGTTCTTCCGAGCTTACGCGGCCTACCCGGAAAAGTCTCGCTTTCGACAACAATCACTTGTCGTTAATCGATTTGAATGCCAAAACTCCGTCAGCATGCAAGGCGCTTTCAGGCATCCCCTGCCGCACGAAACCGCCCTGCATAAGTCAATCTGGTGGAGTCGTGGCGCATGTCCAGCCGGACATCGGCCGCTTCACTGTCTAACGGAGGCACTTACGGTGGCACAGGCGGAAATCGGCCTTATCGGTCTTGGCGTTATGGGATCGAATCTGGCGCTCAACATTGCCGAGAAGGGCAACAGGATCGCAGTCTTCAACCGCACGGTGGAAGCGACGCGGAAGTTTTATGCCGATGCCGGCGAGCTGCAGAGCCAGATCGTGTCTTGCGAGACCATCGAGGAGTTCGTTGCCGCCATCCGACCCCCACGGCCGATCATCATCATGATCAAGGCCGGCGAAGCCGTCGATCAGCAGATGGAACTGCTCAAGCCCTATCTTGAGAAGAACGACATCATGATCGACGCCGGCAACGCCAATTTCCGCGATACGATGCGTCGTTTCGACAATCTCAAGGACAGCGGCCTGACCTTCATCGGCATGGGCGTTTCCGGCGGCGAGGAGGGCGCGCGCCACGGTCCGTCCATCATGGTCGGCGGCAAGGAAGAATCCTGGAAACGCGTCGAGAAGGTACTGACCTCGATCGCTGCGAAATATGACGGCGTCCCCTGCGTCGATTGGCTTGGCGAAAATGGCGCCGGTCACTTTGTCAAGACCATCCACAACGGCATCGAATATGCCGACATGCAGATGATCGCCGAAATCTACGGCATCCTGCGTGATGGCCTGAAGATGGGCGCCACCGAAATCGGCGAAGTCTTCGGCGAGTGGAACAGGGGCCGGTTGAATTCCTACCTGATCGAGATCACCGAGAAGGTGCTGAAGGCGGCAGACCCCATCACCGGCAAGCCGATCGTCGATCTGATCCTCGACAAGGCCGGCCAGAAGGGCACGGGCAAATGGTCGGTGATCGAGGCGCAGAACATGGGCGTTCCGGCGACCGGCATCGAAGCCGCCGTCGCCGCACGCAGCATCTCCTCGATGAAGGATGAGCGCGAAGCCGCCGAAAAGGTGCTGGGCCTGCCGAATGTCGGCGAGTTCCGCGTTGCCGACAGGGCCGCTTTCCTCAAGGACCTCGAGAGCGCACTGCTTGCATCGAAGATCGGCGCCTATGCGCAAGGGTTTGCCGTCATGTCCGCCGCGTCGAAGGAATTCAACTGGAGCCTGCCGATGCCGACCATCGCCAAGATCTGGCGCGCCGGCTGCATCATCCGCTCGCAGTTCCTCGATGAGATCACCACTGCCTTCACCAAGGATCCGGATGTCGCCAACCTGATCGTCACGCCGGCGTTCGCCAAGATGGTCAAGGAGAGCGACGGCGCGCTTCGCCGCGTCGTGTCCGCGGCCGCCCTCGGCGGCCTGCCGGTGCCGGCACTCGCATCCGCGCTCGGCTATTTCGACAGCTACCGTCGCGGGCGCGGTACGGCGAACGTCATCCAGGCGCAGCGCGATTTCTTCGGCGCCCATGGCTTTGATCGCGTCGACGGCGAAGACTCGCACCATGGCCCCTGGGGCAGCGGCCTGAGCGCCTGACCTCTCGGCGCTCTCGTCCGGTCCTGGACAAAAAAAGCCGCGCGGATCGCTTCGCGCGGCTTTTTGCTGCTCTGAAATGCGCGTCAGATGGCCCGGCTCAAGCTCTGCAATTCTTCCGCCGGCAAACCGGCAATGCGGCCGATCACGGCTTTGGCCAGTTCCCGACCGGCGTGGCGGATGTCCTCGTTCATGGTGATGACTTCGGGACGCAGCCAGCTCAGGAAATCGCTCGGCACCTTGGACACCATATCGACATGCTGCGTGAGCTTTTTGCCGACGGCTTCGAGGCCGGCGATCAACGCGATCGAACCGGCGCCGGAACCCGAAACGATGCCGTCGGGTGCATCGTCGGAGCGCATCAGCGTCTCGAACGCTGCCCGGATTTCCGTCAGGCTGTTGTCGAGATCGACCGCGCCGAAAGCAACGGCCTCGACGCCGAAATCGCGGATGCCTTCGTCGAAGCCCTTGCGCATGTGCCGGTGGAAGGTCAGATGCGGCGGCGGCTGCAGGAGGACGATGCGCTTGCGCCCGAGTTCCGCCAGTCGCCGGACCGCTTCATAGGCAAATCCTTCATTGTCAAAATCATGATAGGGATGGATCAGTCCCATATCGGTGCGGCCATGGGTGGCGAAGGGAAAATTCCGCTCCATCATCAGTTCGACGCGCGGATCTTTCGGTTCCGTGCGCGAGATGATCACGCCGTCAGCGGCGCCGGTGTCGAGCACATAGCGGACCGGGGCTAGGGCGTCCTTCGAAAACCCGTAGGGCGTGATGACCAGATGATAGGGTGTGGAGGCTAACACTTCCGAAATGCCAACGACGATCGGGCTCGTCAGCCCCATCACCTCTTCTTCGAGAGATAGTACCAGGCTGATGACGTTGGTCTTGCCGGTGCGAAGGCGGACGCCGGCGCGGTTCGGCTGGTAGCCCACCTGTTTGGCGACAAGCCGCACACGCTCCTTGGTTTCTGCGCCGATGTCGGGCGCGTCCTTGAGCGCGCGCGACACCGTCGTGATGCCAAGGCCCGTCATGAAGGCGATTGTCTTCAGGGTCGGGCGTTCCTGCAATGAGGGGGACGCCGAGGCCTGCTTGCTCTTGGTCTTCTCGTCCATTCCCCCGCCTATCGCCTTTTCATGTTCAGGCCGCGTCGTTTCCTGCGGCAGACCCTCTCTGGTCTTTCATGCCTTATATACGATTTGTGACATATGGGCACCCGTCGCCTAAGCGCTCCTCATTTGTCAAAAATCTGTAACGATACAGTTCGCTTGTCGAGTGCTTTTTTTACCGATACCGTTGCGGGCTCTCCGTAGAGTTGAATCTCGCAATGCATCATTCTGACTTTGCATTTGCGAAGAGAAGAGCAGGTCTGAAACGTTTCGCATCTTAATAAATCTGCTGAAATTCCCGGACAAAAACGACTTTTTTGCATAAACTATACGTCAACATGAATGACCGAGCCTGATTTGCTGCACGCTCCGAAATGCGCGTAACAATTGTATAAAATATTTTCTGAAGAATTTTGCGTTGTGGCTGTTGCGCATGCAAATCGATTGAACTAAGTTTTTTCCGGTAACGTTACAGTGAGGGAGGAAAACTCATGAAATTGCGTTTGTTGGCAGCTGCTTTGGCGGCGACTGTGGTGCTTCCATTCAGCGCAGCCAGCGCTGCCGATCTGGAAGTAACCCATTGGTGGACGTCCGGTGGCGAAGCCGCGGCGGTCGCCGAACTGGCGAAGGCTTTCGATGCGACCGGCAATCACTGGGTCGACGGCGCGATCGCCGGCTCGGGCGGCACAGCGCGGCCGATCATGATCAGCCGCATCACCGGTGGCGACCCGATGGGTGCCACGCAGTTCAACCACGGCCGGCAGGCGGAGGAACTGGTGGAGGCCGGCCTGATGCGCGACCTGACCGACGTCGCTACCAGGGAGCATTGGAAGGATATCATCAAGCCGTCGAGCCTGCTCGACAGCTGCACCATCGAAGGCAAGATCTATTGCGCGCCGGTCAACATCCACTCCTGGCAGTGGCTGTGGCTGTCGAACGCGGCCTTCAAGCAGGCTGGCGTCGAAGTGCCGAAGAACTGGGACGAATTCGTCGCTGCCGCACCGGCGCTGGAGAAGGCCGGCATCATACCGCTCGCCGTCGGTGGCCAGCCCTGGCAGTCGGCCGGTGCGTTTGACGTGCTGATGGTCGCGATTGCCGGCAAGGACGTCTTCAACAAGGTGTTTGGCGACAAGGATGCGGAAGTGGCCGCAGGTCCTGATATCGCCAAGGTCTTCAAGGCTGCTGATGATGCCCGCAAGATGTCCAAGGGCAGCAATGTCCAGGATTGGAATCAGGCTACCAATCTGGTCATCACCGGCAAGGCCGGCGGCCAGATCATGGGTGACTGGGCGCAGGGCGAATTCCAGGTCGCCGGCCAGAAGGCTGGTACGGACTATACCTGCCTTCCGGGTCTCGGCGTCAACGAGATCATCTCGACGGGGGGCGATGCCTTCTATTTCCCGCTCCTGAAGGACGAGGAAAAGTCGAAGGCCCAGGAAGTGCTCGCCTCGACGCTGCTCGATCCGAAGACGCAGGTCGCCTTCAACCTGAAGAAGGGGTCGCTGCCGGTGCGCGGTGACGTCGACCTCGCCACGGCAAACGACTGCATGAAGAAGGGTCTCGATATTCTTGCCAAGGGCAATGTGATCCAGGGCACCGACCAGCTCCTGTCTGCAGACAGCCAGAAGCAGAAGGAAGACCTCTTCTCGGAGTTCTTCGCCAACCCCTCGATGACGCCGGAGGATGCGCAGAAGCGCTTCACCGACATCATCGCTTCGGCCGACTGATAAACGGTCACTCTGTCGATAGCCGGTTCCGCGAACAACGGAACCGGCCCAGAAACTCGAACCCGAATGGTCGCTGCCGGCTGTTGCAGTGGGCTTTTCATGAGCCGGCCGCTCTTTGGATGGCGATCGTTCGGGCATGAGGACAGAGCGAGGAGCTGCGGTGCGCGCCGCCGCTTTCAACCGGATGAACCTGACCCAGGGGAGGAGTGAGACATGACGGGCCAAGCGTATGCCGGCCGGCCAAATCAATTGTTGCGCAATCTGCATTCCAAGATTGCCTCAATTCCCATGATACTGACCGCCGTTGTCATCTTCCTCGGCGGCACGCTTTGGACGGTGTTTTATTCCTTCACCAATTCGAAGCTCCTGCCGCGCCTATCGTTTGTCGGGCTCGATCAGTACGAACGTCTCTGGGCTGCGCCCCGCTGGCTTGTGTCGATTGAGAACCTCGCGATTTACGGCGTGTTTTCGCTGATCTTCAGCCTGTTGATCGGCTTTGTGCTTGCGGCGCTGATGGATCAGAAGATCCGCTTCGAGAACACCTTCCGCACCATCTTCCTCTATCCCTTCGCTCTCTCCTTCATCGTCACCGGCCTTGTCTGGCAATGGGTGCTCAATCCCGAGTTCGGAGTGCAGTCGGTCGTCCGGTCGCTCGGCTGGACGAGCTTCACCTTCGATCCGCTCTACAATCAGAGCATCGTCATCTACGGCATTCTGATCGCCGCCCTCTGGCAGGGGACCGGCCTCGTCATGTGCCTGATGCTGGCCGGCTTGCGCGGCATAGACGAGGATATCTGGAAGGCCTCCCGCGTCGACGGCATTCCGATGTGGAAGACCTACCTCTTCATCATCATCCCGATGATGCGCCCGGTCTTCATCACCACACTGGTTATCATCGCCAGCGGCATCGTGCGCGTCTACGACCTCGTCGTGGCGCAGACCAGTGGCGGCCCCGGCATCGCTTCCGAAGTGCCAGCCAAATATGTCTACGACTACATGTTCCAGGCGCAGAACCTCGGTCAGGGCTTTGCCGCCTCGACCATGATGCTGATCACCGTCGCGATCATCATCGTCCCATGGGCCTATCTGGAATTCGGAGGACGCAAGCGTGGCTGATACAATACCTCTCAAGGCACAGGCCGTTCACGGCGGCGCCGCAAGATTGGCTCCGGGACCCCAGGGCAGAAAGCCCCGCCCGCTGCTTTCGCCGAGAAACATCATGATCTACGGCGCCCTGATCTTCGCTGCGGCCTACTACATGCTGCCGCTCTATGTGATGATCGTCACCTCGCTGAAGGGCATGCCGGAGATCCGGCTCGGCAACATATTCTCGCCGCCCGTCGAGATCACCTTCGAGCCCTGGGTCAAGGCATGGGCCAGCGCCTGCACGGGGTTGAACTGCGACGGGCTGTCACGCGGCTTTTGGAACTCGGTGCGCATCACCATTCCATCGACCATCATCTCGATCGCCATTGCCTCGATCAACGGCTATGCGCTTGCCAACTGGCGCTTCAAGGGCGCCGACCTGTTCTTCACCATCCTGATCGTCGGCGCCTTCATCCCCTATCAGGTGATGATCTATCCGATCGTCATCGTGCTGCGTGAAATTGGCGTCTATGGCTCGCTTACGGGTCTGATCATCGTTCACACGATCTTCGGCATGCCGATCCTGACTCTGCTCTTCCGCAACTATTTCGCCTCGCTGCCGGAAGAGCTGTTCAAGGCGGCGCGTATCGACGGGGCCGGTTTCTGGACGATCTACTTCAAGATCATGCTGCCGATGTCGCTGCCGATCTTCGTCGTCGCGATGATCCTGCAGGTCACCGGCATCTGGAACGACTTCCTGTTCGGCGTCGTGTTCACCCGGCCGGAATACTATCCGATGACCGTTCAGCTCAACAACATCGTCAATTCGGTTCAGGGCGTGAAGGAATACAACGTCAACATGGCGGCGACCATCCTGACGGGGGCCGTTCCATTGATCGTCTACTTCATTTCCGGACGGCTTTTTGTTCGCGGCATTGCCGCCGGCGCAGTGAAAGGGTGAGTGCATGAATAATGTCAGCGTTTCGGTCAAGGATCTGTCGCTGAGCTTCGGTGCCGTCACCGTGCTCGACACCCTGAACCTCGACATCAAGGACGGTGAATTCCTCGTCCTGCTCGGTTCGTCCGGCTGCGGCAAGTCCACGCTGTTGAACTGCATCGCCGGTCTTCTCGACGTCACCGGCGGCCAGATCTTCATCAAGGACAAGAACGTCACCTGGGAGGAGCCGAAGGATCGCGGCATCGGCATGGTGTTCCAGTCCTATGCGCTCTATCCGCAGATGACCGTTGAGCGGAACCTGTCGTTCGGCCTGCGTGTTGCCAAGCTGCCGGCCGCCGAAATCGACAAGCGTGTTACGCGTGCCGCCGAAATCCTGCAGATCCAGCCGCTGCTCAAGCGCAAGCCCTCGGAACTGTCGGGCGGCCAGCGCCAGCGCGTCGCGATCGGCCGCGCCCTTGTCCGCGACGTCGATGTGTTCCTGTTCGACGAGCCGCTGTCCAACCTCGATGCCAAGCTGCGCTCGGAGCTGCGCGTCGAAATCAAGCGGCTTCACCAGTCGCTGAACAATACGATGATCTACGTCACCCACGATCAGATCGAAGCCCTGACGCTGGCAGATCGCATCGCCGTGATGAAGAGCGGCGTCATCCAGCAGCTTGCCGATCCGATGACGATCTACAATTTTCCGGAAAACCTCTTTGTCGCCGGCTTCATCGGCTCGCCGTCGATGAATTTCTTCCGCGGCGAGATCAAGGACCGGGCAGGGAGCAAGGTGATCGAGGTGAATGGCGTCGATTTCGGCATGGAGGCCTACCCGGCGCGCGAACCGCTGGAGGCCGGCCGCAAGGTCGTGCTCGGCGTGCGCCCGGAGCACGTCAAGGTCGATGAAAGCGTGCCTGGACGGGAAGTTCACGATGCGGTCGTCGATATCGAGGAGCCGATGGGCGCCGACAATCTCCTGTGGTTGAAACATGCCGGGCAGACCATGTCGGTGCGCATCGCCGGTGCGCGGCGCTACGCGCCCGGTACGGCGCTGAAAATCAGTTTCGACATGGCGATGGCCTCGGTCTTCGATGCCGCCACCGAAAACAGGATCTGATCAACTGTCACATCATGCGGCCGCGTTCAGCGGCCGCTTCGAAGACGATGACGCCCATCCTTGCGCGGGTGGGCAGCAAATGGATTTTTGACAATGCCTGCTGATGTCTTCCCCTCCGAACCCGTGGCGCTCGACCTGTCCGGCGAGTGGCTGCTTGCCTCGTTGGACAACAGCCATGCGCTGACGATCGCCATTCCGGGCGACGTGCACAGCGCTTTGCAGGCTGCCGGGGAGATCGCCGATCCCTACGCCGGTCGCAACGAGGATGACGTCCAGTGGGTGGCACACAAGGACTGGGTGCTTGAGCGTACGTTCGACATCGACGCGGCCGATCTCGCCGGATTCTGGTATCTCGATATTGAAAGCCTGGACACCATTGCCTCGGTCTATGTCAACGACGAGCTGGTTCTCGATGCCAAAAACTGCTTTCTTCGCTATCGCCCGGCCGTAAGCTCTATCTTGAAAGCGGGTCAGAACCGGCTGCGCATCGTCATCCATTCAGCGATCGCTGCGGGGGCCCAAGCGCAGGCGGCCCAGCCCTTCTATATTCCTTATTCGACCGGCAATTGCCCGATCCCGAATGGCAATATGCTGCGCAAGCCGCAATGCCACTTCGGCTGGGACTGGAACATCGCCGTCGCGCCGCTCGGCATCTACGGCGCGATCGCCCTCAAGAAACTCGCAGCTGCCCGCATCGAACACGTCACGACCCGCCAGGTGCCGCAGGCCGGCGGCGCCACCGACCTTCAGGTGACGGTGACCCTATTCGCCGAGGATCCGAGCGTCGTCGGCATCGACTTCTCGCTCGACGGCGCAAGGGAGCACCTGGATTGCGCCGTCAATGCCGGTGAGACGCAGGTCACACACGTCTTTACCGTCGAAAATCCCAGGCTCTGGTGGCCCGCCGGCAGTGGCGAACAGGCATTGTCCGAACTCATCGTCTCGCTGCCGGGCGAAACGGTGAGCCGCCAGGTCGGCTTCCGGACGATCGAGCTTCTAACGGATAGGGACGAGGCCGGCAGCCGTTTTGCCTTCCGTGTCAACGGCCGCGACATCTTCTGCCGCGGTGCCAACTGGATCCCGGCCGATGCGCTCGCCTCGCGGGTGACGCCGGAGGGCGTCGAGGATCTGCTGCGCTCGGCGGTCGACGCCAACATGAACATGATCCGCGTCTGGGGCGGCGGCTTTTACGAGACGGACTGGTTCTATGATCTCTGCGACCGGCTGGGCCTGATGGTCTGGCAGGATTTCATGTTCGCCTGCAACCTCTATCCCTCGACGCCGGATTTCCTCGAAAGCGTCGCGGCGGAGGTCGATTATCAGGTCAAGCGGCTGTCGTCGCATCCATCGATCGTGCTGTGGTGCGGCGACAACGAGCTGGTCGGAGCGCTCACCTGGTTTGAAGAAAGCCGCAAGGATCGCGACCGCTATCTCGTTTCCTACGACCGCCTCAACCGCACCGTCGAGACCGGCATCAGGGCCGCCGCACCCGATGCCATCTGGTGGCCGTCCAGCCCGTCCGTCGGACCGCTCAACTTCGGCGATGCCTGGCATGCGGATGGTTCCGGCGACATGCACTATTGGTCCGTCTGGCACGAGAACAAGTCGTTCGACAACTACCGCACGGTCCGGCCACGCTTCTGCTCCGAGTTCGGCTTCCAGTCCTATACCTCGATGCCGATCGTGCGGCAGTTCGCGGAACAGAAGGACCTGAACATCGCTTCGCCGGTGATGGAATCGCACCAGAAGAATGCAGGCGGCAACGAGCGCATCGCGGCGACCATGTTCCGCTACTTCCGCTTTCCGAAGGATTTTTCGAATTTCGTCTATCTCAGCCAGATCCAGCAGGGGCTGGCGATCCGCACCGCCGTCGAATTCTGGCGGTCGCTGAAGCCCCATTGCATGGGCACGCTGTACTGGCAGCTCAACGACACCTGGCCGGTCGCCTCCTGGGCGAGCCTCGACTATGGCGGCAACTGGAAGGCCATGCACTACATGGTACGCCGGTTCTTCCAGCCGGTGGCTGTCGCCGCCATTCCCTCCGACGATGGAAAGACCATCGCCTTCTCGATGGTCAACGACACCGCCGCCCCGGTCACGGTCGAACTGCAGACCTTCCTGGTTTCGCTGTCGGGCGAGAAGCAGCCCCTGGCGGCCGCCGCCGGCACCTGCAGCCCGGATCGCGCCGCAACACTGCTTTCGCTCGCCGCTGCGGATATCCCGGAAAACATGCTGCTGTTCTGGTCCTTCGACACCTCGAACGGCATGCGCGGCGAGGGGCATCATGTGCAGGGCACCTACAAGGCGCTCGATCTAGTCCCGTCCGATCTCCTGATCTCGACGACCCCGGCCGTTGACGGCACCTACGAGATCACCGTTGCGGCGAGCGGCCTTGCCCTGCATGTGATGATCGAAACCGATATTGAAGGCCGCTACTCCGACAACGCCTTCGACCTGACGGCCGGTGAACGCCGCGTCATCCGTTTCACACCCAAGCAGCCGCAGGCAGCAGATTGGAAGCCGGTCTTTATCGGCTACGACCTGCAGTCCTGCCAGGGCACCGGTTAGCGAGGTCTTGATGCTGCGAAGTGCCGACCGCTTTCCATCACCCAAGAAGACACCCGCCCGAGCCAGCTGATGATCTCGGACGACGACATTTGGCTCCCATAACTCCCAAGGAGAACTTGCCCATGCAGACCGTCAGCTTCCAGCTTTACAGCGCGCGAAATTTCCCGCCGCTTTCCGACGTCCTGAAGACAGTCGGTGCCGTCGGCTACAAACAGGTCGAGGGTTACGGCGCGCTGTACGCCTCGCTCGACGACGCAGCACTTGCCGCCCTGAAGGCCGACATGGACAAAAGCGGCGTCACGATGCCGACCGCCCATTTCGGCCTCGACATGCTTGAATCCGATCCGGCCGGCGTTCTGAAGATCGCCAATACCCTCGGCATCAGGGCCATCTATTGCCCCTATCTGCTTCCCGATCAGCGGCCGACAGACGCGGCCGGTTGGAAGTCGTTCGGCGAACGCTTGGAAAAGGCAGGTAAACCCTTCCGTGACGCCGGCCTCGACTTCGGCTGGCACAATCATGACTTCGAATTTGTCGCACTGGCTGACGGCTCGATACCGCAGGAGCATATCTTTGCCGGCGGACCGAACCTGAGCTGGGAAGCAGACATCGCCTGGGTCATCCGTGGCGGTGCCGATCCCTTTGCCTGGATCGAAAAATATGGCCGCCGCATTACCGCCGTCCACGTGAAGGACATCGCTGCAGCCGGCGAAAACGCGGATGAGGACGGCTGGGCCGATGTCGGCCATGGCACCGTTGATTGGAAGAGGCTGTTCAAGGCACTGACCGCGACACCTGCCCGCTACTACATCGTCGAGCACGACAACCCCAAGGATTTCAAGGCGACGGCCGAGCGTTCGATCGCATCGATCAAGACCTACTGAAGAAAGAGCAGATCATGACACGAGAACTCGGCGTCGGCATCGTCGGATGCGGCAACATCTCCACCACCTATTTCAAGCTTTCGCCGCTCTTCAAGGGCATCAGGGTCGTCGCCTGCGCCGACATCAATCCGGCCGCCGCCGAAACGCGTGCATCCGAGTATGATGTCAAGGCGCAGACCATCGAGGCACTGCTTGCCAATCCGGAGATCGACATCGTCGTCAACCTGACGATCCCGGAAGCGCATTTCCCCGTCTCGAAGATGATCCTCGAGGCCGGCAAGCACGTCTATTCCGAAAAACCGCTCGTACTGACGCTGGAACAGGGCGAGCAGCTGCGCGGCATCGCCACGGCCAACAACCTGAAGGTCGGATGCGCACCGGATACCTTCCTCGGTGGCGCGCACCAGCTGGCGCGGGACTATATCGACCAGGGCAAGGTCGGCCGTGTCACCTCGGGCACCTGCCACGTGATGAGCCCGGGCATGGAGATGTGGCATCCGAACCCGGACTTTTTCTTCCTGCCCGGCGGCGGCCCGGTCCTTGATCTTGGACCGTATTACATCGCCAACCTCATCAACCTGATCGGCCCGGTCAAGCGCGTGGCGGCACTGACCTCGATGGCCAATCCGACCCGCACCATCACCAGCGAGCCGCGCAAGGGCGAGGTCATTCCGGTAAAGACCCCGACCAACATCCATGCGCTGCTCGAATTCCAGAACGGTGCGACGGTGACGCTATCGGCAAGCTGGGATGTCTGGTCGCATCGCCACGGCAATATGGAGCTCTATGGCACGGAAGGCTCGCTCTTCCTGCCCGATCCGAACTTCTTCGGCGGCACGGTCCTGGCCAGTGGCCGCGACAAGGATATCCAGCCCGTCGAGATGTGGGATCATCCCTTCGCCGTCACCAATCAGGAGCATCCGGTGGGGCCGATGGCCAACTATCGCACCGCCGGCCTTGCCGACATGGCGCTTGCCATCCTCGAAGGTCGCGACGCCCGCTGCTCGTTGGAGCGCGCGCTGCATGGCGTCGATGTCATGGTGTCGATCCTGAAGTCGGGCGAGACGGGCCAGTTCGTCGAACTGACGACGACCTGCACGCAGCCGGCGGCACTCGGCATCGAGGAGGCCAACGCGCTTCTGCGGTAAGGTGTTTGCTGGCCCGCTGTCTGGATAGGCGCTCTTGCGGCGGGCCATTGCCTCAGCCTGCGATCAGACGAGAAACATGGCATCCGACATCGGCATGGTGGAGGAGATCGTGATGGCATTGTTGAGATTGACGGTGCCACCGCCGCCGTCCGACGCATACCAGATTGCCATCGTGCTGACGCCCGACTGGCTCTCAAGCTTGTAATAGTAGTTGCCGATCTCCTCCGCCGTGCCCTCGAACACGTCAAGGGAAAGGGCGTTGAAAACGGAGATGTCGAACCGGTCCGTACTTGCAGCGTCCTCCACGGAGATCGTCGTGGTGCCGGTTCCGGGGTTTTCCCGGCCGGTCAGGGTGATCTTGTCGTTGCCGTTGCCGGTCTCGAAATGGACGAGCAGGGTGTCATCCGTCAATGACAGGCGGTACGCATCGTTGCCGCTGCTGCCTTCGAAAGTGATCGTGTCGACGCCACCATCCAGGGCGGCGGGGAGCTTGTCGGCGTCAAGTGTCAGGTTGTGCGTCAGTCCGGTCCTGAGGTTGACATAGGTGTCGATGTTCTGCGTCAGGGCCTTTAGCGATATTTCGGTCTTGATCTTCCCCCTGTCGGTGTCGAGAACTCGATCCGAGATGTCATCGATGAAATAGGTGTCGTATCCCGAGCCACCCTTCATGATGTCGCTGCCGTCGCCACCGTTGATGATGTCATTGCCGGCGCCTGCGGACGCGTGATCGTCGCCCGCGCCAAGGTCGATGTTGTCCTTTCCCTTGCCGGAATAGACCCAGTCGCCGCCGCCGCCGGTCTTTATCCTGTTGTCGCCATCGCCGGCGATGACGAGATCGTTGGTGTTCGTCTCATTCCGCATCGTCTCGGCATCGAGCCGCGCATAGCTCGCGACACCCGGCGCAAATATGTCGTTGCCCGCGCCGCCCGCCTGGACGAAGTGCAATTGGTCGCCAAAGGCGTATTTGTCCGACAGGATTTTCAGGTAGGATGCGATTTGTGCCTCGAACGACTGGGTCTTCGCATTGACCGTGTCCGCCTCGTTGATGACCTTGTCGCGGGTGGCGATCTTCTCGTAGACGCTCGATGCTCCACCTTCGCGATCGAAGAGGAAGTCCATCGCCTTGAGCACGGCGCCGGCATCCTTTCGGTCGACCGGCGCAAGGATGCCCACCTTGTTCGATTCGTCTTCGCGCCGGTTCTGCAGGCCCTTGAAGTCGAAATTGCTGTGGTTGTAACGGACTTCATGCCAGAATCGGGCATGGTTGTCGGTCTTGATGGCGGTCGCGATGCCGGGGCCGATCAGGGTTAGTGCATTGTAGTACAGCGAATAGAGAACGAGGCGTTCCTGCGATTCCTCCGGCAGGGAGACGCCGAAGGCGTTCAGCCTTGCCGTCAGGTCCTTGTCGATCGAGGCGGTGAAAAGCCCCGCCTGACCCTTGAGCCTTGCCTCCAGCAGAACGGTCGCCTGCGCATCGGTGAGCCAGAGCGACTGGAGCGCCTTCTTTTCCGCCGCCGTGCCCGCTTTGCCTTGCGACGTGTTGATCAGCGCGACATCTTCTGCGGCCGTTGGCGTTGCGTCGGCTTTCCATCTTGCGATGATTTTCAGACCGCTTTCCTGCAAGGCGGATAGCTTGCCATCGATCTTGCCTGTCAGCGCCAGTTTGTAGGCCGCCGAGATGGCGCTGAAACTCATCGCCTTGATGTTCAGGCCGTAGCCGATTGTCGGGTTTTGTTTGCCGTCGTCATGGATGCCGCCATAGGCGCTCGGCGCGGTCTTGCCGATGAGGGCGGAATTTTCCCACGTCTTCAGAAAGGCTGCGGTCTTCGACAGAAAGTCCGCCTTTTCGATCCTGGTAATGTTGGTGAGCGGCACGGTTCACCCGTCGACAATTGAATTCCCTTATCCAATAATGAAATCAATGCCGTTACTGTCCGGTTATCGGTGTCGATATTTGCCCGTTTGTTGAGGGAAAAACTGTTCGACGACTTGAACTTCGATTGCGGCGCCCTTGTTTCAGCTGGCGGCTCCGTGGCATATCGCTGTCTCGCTTCTGCGGACCCAACGGGAAGGATCTCTGACATGGAATGGCAACCGGCGGACAATCGCTACGAGACGATGAAGTACAATCGCTGCGGCACGAGCGGGCTGAAGCTGCCGGCCGTGTCGCTCGGACTCTGGCACAATTTCGGTCATGACACGCCGCACGAGCGCAAGCTCGACATGTGCCGCACGGCCTTCGACCTCGGCATCACCCATTTCGATCTCGCCAACAACTACGGCCCGCCTCCGGGCTCGGCCGAAACCGCCTTCGGCGAAATCCTGCGCACGGAATTTGCCGGTCTGCGCGACGAGCTGATCATTTCCTCAAAGGCCGGCTATGACATGTGGCCGGGGCCCTATGGCGAGTGGGGCAGCCGCAAGTATCTGATCGCCTCCTGCGACCAGAGCCTGAAGCGCATGGGCCTCGACTATGTCGACATCTTCTATTCGCACCGCTTCGATCCCGACACGCCGCTGGAGGAAACCTGCGCCGCGCTCGATCATATCGTCCGCTCGGGCAGGGCGCTTTATGTCGGCATCTCCTCCTATAATTCGCAGCGTACCCGCGAGGCGGCCGCGATCCTCAAGGACCTCGGCACCCCGCTGCTCATCCATCAGCCGAGCTATTCGATGCTCAACCGCTGGGTCGAGGATGACGGCATCGTCGATGCGCTCGAAGGCCTCGGCGTCGGTTCGATCGTGTTTTCGCCGCTGGCGCAGGGCATGCTGACGACGAAATATCTCGGCGGCATTCCCGCCGACAGCCGCGCCGCACAAAACCATTTCCTCAAGAAGGATTTCATCCGCCCGTCGATCATCGACAATATCCGCAAGCTCAACGAGATCGCTGAGAGGCGCGGCCAGACGCTGGCGCAGATGGCGATCGCCTGGGTGCTGCGCGGCGGCCATATCACCTCGGCGCTGATCGGCGCCAGCCGCTCGTCGCAGATCGTCGATTGCGTCGCGGCGCTGAAGAACGACACGTTCACGGCCGAGGAGCTGGCAGAGATCGACGTCTACGCCAAGGAAGCCGACATCAATCTCTGGGCTTCGTCGGCGGAGCGCGCGTAAGCGGCACCAGCGCCAGACGGAACGCGCCGGCTCGAAAGGGGGCGGCGCGTTTGCCGCTCGATCGGCGCACAGATTGAGCGCCGCAGCGGAAATTTTGCCCGCGTACGCGCGGGCGCTGCCGCTTGCGCAGTTTCGCCAGCGCTGCGTAAGTTGCTGCAAACATTGAACGTTGTATTAGACAAAAGTCGAAGATAGTGCATTATTCGCCCGGCTGGACATAAGGGGGGCAGCGTGTAATCTGCGCTGCGAGGCGTGTGATTTCATTCGAAATTGCCTCGATGTCGTGAGCCAGGAATACCGCATGCCGTTTGAACCAGGCGAAACCGGCTGGTGCGGTCTGCGTCCGCGGGGAGGAACAGCGTCCGTCAACCCGGGCTGTCCGCAAAAAAAACAGAGGAGAAAACATGGATCGCCGTTCATTCATCAAACGTGCAGGTCTCGGTGGCGCCGGCGCCGTCGCAGCAACCACGCTCGCAGCTCCGGCTATTGCCCAAAGCAACCCGAAAATCTCCTGGCGCCTGACGTCGTCGTTCCCCAAGGGGCTCGACACGATCTATGGTGGTGCGCAGGTCTTTGCGAAACACGTATCCGACGCCACAGACGGCAATTTCGAAATTCAGGTTTTCGCAGCCGGTGAACTCGTTCCGGGTCTGCAGGCCGCCGATGCTGCCTCCGCCGGCACGGTCGAAGCCTGTCACACCGTGTCCTACTACTATTGGGGCAAGGATCCGGTCTGGGCACTGGCGTCCGCCGTTCCCTTCGCGCTCAACGCTCGCTCGCAGAACGCCTGGCAGTATCATGGCGGCGGCATCGACCTCTGCAACGAATTCTACGCCAAGCATAACCTGGTTGCCTTCCCGGGCGGCAATACCGGCGTGCAGATGGGTGGCTGGTTCCGCAAGGAAATCAAGACCGTGGAAGACCTGCAGGGGCTGAAGATGCGCATCGGTGGTTTCGCCGGCGCCGTCGTCGCCCGGCTCGGCGTCATCCCGCAGCAGATCGCCGGCGGCGAAATCTACCAGGCGCTGGAAAAGGGAACGATCGACGCCGCCGAATGGGTCGGCCCCTATGACGACGAGAAGCTCGGCTTCCAGAAGGTCGCTCCCTATTACTACTATCCGGGCTTCTGGGAAGGTGGCCCGACGGTGCATCTGATGTTCAACAAGGCGAAGTTCGATGAGCTGCCGAAGAACTATCAGTCGCTGATGCGCACGGCCGCTCAAGCGGCCGACGCCAACATGCTGCAGAAATACGACTATCTGAACCCGACCGCGGTCAAGAAGCTGGTTGCAAACGGCGCCCAGTTGCGGCCGTTCAGCCCGGAAATCCTGACCGCCTGCTTCGAGGCGGCCAACGAGACCTATGCCGAGATCGAGGCCAAGAACCCGACATTCAAGACGATCTGGGATTCGATCAAGGCATTCCGCAAGGATTACTTCCTCTGGGAGCAGGTAGCGGAATATACCAACGACGCCTTCATGATGCAGCTTCAGCGCAGCGGCAAGCTCGGCTGACCGGTCTCGTTCACAACGACAGCTCCGGCGCAAACGCCGGGGCTTCTTCTTTTCTGCCGGTTTGCTAAACTGCAGTCGGAAAAACCGTTCAGAGAAACGGGAGGGGAAAACGTGTCATTGGCCCTGCGCATTACCGGCGCCATCGATGAGCTGAGCCGTCGCGTCGGCTTCATCGCCATCTATCTCGTGTTGTTTGCGTCGCTGACGGCTGCGTTCAACGCCATCTTCCGCTATTCGACGGACAGCCTTCTCTGGCTCGAGCGGAATTATGGCGCCGGCGGGCTCTTCAGGGGGGTGCTCGACCTCTACCGCAACAACTCCAATACGCTTTCGGAAGCGCAGTGGTACATGTTCGCCGGCATGGTCATGCTGGGTGCGGCATGGACCCTGAAGGTCAACGAGCATGTGCGTGTCGATCTGGTCTATGGTTGGGTCAGCGAGCGTACCCGCACCTGGATCGACCTTCTGGGCGGCATCTTCTTCCTGCTGCCGATGTGCATCCTGATGATCTACGTCACCTGGCCGTGGTTCTGGGATTCGTGGATCACCGGCGAAGGCTCCAACAACGCTGGCGGCCTGCCGCGCTGGCCGGCAAAACTCATGATTCCCCTCGGCTTTGGCCTGGTCGGCCTTCAGGGGATATCCGAAATCATCAAATGCGTTCTGGCGCTGACATCCGATTATGTGCGCGAATTCGCCTACGAGAAGCCGCTGCAATGATCGCTCTGTTTATCGAAAATATCGCGCCGCTGATGTTCGTCGGCCTGATCTTCTTCATGGTCATCGGTTACCCCGCCGCGTTTTCGCTGGCGGCCGTCGGCCTGTTCTTTGGCATCATCGCCATTGAACTCGGCCTGATTGCCCCGGATTTCCTCGGAAACTTGACCTATCAGCTGTTCTCGGTGCTTTCCAACGACCTGCTGCTGGCCATCCCGTTCTTCACCTTCATGGGCGTCATCCTCGAGCGCTGTGGTCTCGCCGAAGACCTGCTCGAAGGCTTCGGCCAGTTGTTCGGCGGTGTGCGCGGCGGTCTGTCCTATGCGGTGATCATCGTCGGCGCGGTCCTCGGCGCCATCACCGGCACCGTGGCCGCCTCGGTGATCGCCATGGGCCTGATTTCGCTGCCGGTGATGACGCGCTATGGCTACAACGTCCGGCATGCCACAGGCGTCATCGCCGCGTCGGGCACGATCACGCAGTTGATTCCGCCGTCGCTGGTGCTGATCGTGCTGGCCGACCAGCTGCAGAAATCGCCTGGCGACATGTATATCGGCGCCACCGGCGCCAGCATCGTCCAGGTTCTCCTGTTCATGGGCTGGGTCTTCGTTCTCAGCATCCTCAAGCCGGATCATGTGCCGGCCCTGCCACCGGAAGCCCGCACATTGCGCGGCTGGCCGCTCTACAAGAAGTGCATCCGCGGCATGGTGCCGTCGCTGGCGCTGATCTTCATCGTGCTCGGCACGATCTTCATGGGGCTTGCGACGCCGACGGAAGCCGGCGCGATGGGCGTTGTCGGTGCCTTCCTGCTTGCCTGGATGAACCGGCGCCTGACCTGGAACCTCGTCTATCAGGGCATGGACATCACCATGCGGCTGACCGCGATGGTCGTGTTCATCCTGCTCGGTGCCCGCGTCTTCAGCCTCGTCTTCCAGGGCGTCGGCGGCGGACACTGGATCGAGAGCATGCTGACCGGCCTTCCAGGCGGCGTCGTCGGCTTCCTGATCTTCGTCAACATCTTCATCTTCGTCATCGCCTTCTTCCTCGATTTCTTCGAGATCGCCTTCATCATCGTGCCGCTGCTTGCCCCGGCGGCGCAGGCGCTCGGCATCGATCTGATCTGGTTCGGCGTGATGATCTGCGCCAATATGCAGACGAGCTTCATGCACCCTCCATTCGGGTTCGCGCTGTTTTATCTGCGTGGCATCGCGCCGAAGACGATCCGCACCAAGGACATCTATCTCGGTGCGATCCCGTGGCTCTTTCTGCAACTGATCCTTGTCGGGCTGCTGATCGCGTTCCCGGAAATGGTCACCTACTTCCTCGACAAGGAGGTGGTGAAGGATCTCAACACCATCAACAGCCTGGTGCCCGCGGGTGAAACCGGCGGTGCGGGTCTTGACCAGCCTCCGTCATTCGGTCTCGACACGCCGCCGAAGTTCTAGGAGGCTCTGGCGTCGATGACCGCAACGATCCGCAATCCGATCCTGCCGGGCTTCAACCCGGACCCGTCGATTTGCCGCGTCGGCGAGGATTACTACATCGCCACGTCCACGTTCGAATGGTATCCGGGCGTGCAGATCCACCACTCGCGCGATCTGGTCAACTGGCGGCTGGTGCGCCGGCCGCTGGAGCGGGCAAGCCAGCTCGACATGCGGGGCAATCCCGACAGTTGCGGCGTCTGGGCGCCGTGCCTGTCCCATGCCGACGGCCTGTTCTTTCTGGTCTATACCGACGTCAAGCGCTTCGACGGCAACTTCAAGGACGCGCACAATTACATCGTCACTTCCCCCTCGATCGAGGGGGAATGGTCGGACCCGATCTATGTCAATTCTTCCGGCTTCGATCCATCGCTGTTCCATGACGAGGACGGCCGCAAGTGGTTCGTCAACATGCAATGGAACCACCGCACCGAAAGCTTTGGCGGGGCGCCGAAATCGCCGGCCTTCGACGGTATCCTGCTGCAGGAATGGGATCCGGTCTCGCAGAAGCTTGTCGGGCCGATCAAGAACATCTTCGCCGGCAGTACCCAAGGGCTCGTCGAAGGGCCGCATCTCTTCAAGCGCAACGGCTGGTACTATCTGACCACGGCCGAGGGCGGCACCGGATACGATCACGTCGTGACGATGGCTCGATCGCGTGGCATCGAGGGTCCCTACGAGATGCATCCGCAGACGCATCTGATCACCTCCAAGGACGCACCGGATGCGGTGCTGCAAAGGGCAGGGCACGGCCAGTATGTCGAGACGCCCGACGGGCAGGCCTATCACACCCACCTGACGGGCCGGCCTTTGCCACCGCTGCGCCGCTGCACGCTTGGCCGTGAGACGGCGCTGCAGAAATGCGTCTGGCGGGACGACGGCTGGCTCTATCTCGAGCAGGGCGGTGTCGTTCCGGCTGTCGAGGTTCCGGCGCCCGGCGAGACCGCCGCCATCGAGAAGCCCGCAAGGGTCGAAACCGATTTCGACGGCCCCGCCTTGCCTGACGATTTCCAATGGCTGCGCACGCCGCTGCCGGAGCGGATTTTCTCGCTGACGGACAAGCCCGGCCATCTGCGGCTGTTCGGCCGCGAGAGCATCGGCAGCTGGTTCGAACAGGCGCTGGTGGCGCGCCGTCAGGAGCACCATTCCTTCCGCGCCGAGACGGTGGTCGAATTCGAGCCGGATACCTATCAGCAGGCTGCCGGTCTGACCCATTACTACAACCGTCACAAGTTTCACGCGCTCGTTGTCACCCTGCATGAAAAGCTTGGCCGGGTCGTGACGATCTTCTCCTGCGCCGGAGATTTTCCGCATGGCCGAATGACGTTTCCCGCCGACAGCGGCGTCGCCGTCCCGTTCGGGCGTGTCTATCTGGCCATGGAAGTCCGGGATAACGAGCTGCAGTTCTTCTGGCACCCCGACGGCTACCGCGCCTGGCGCAAGATCGGCCCGGTGCTCGATGCTGGCGTCGTTTCCGACGAGGGCGGCCGTGGCGAGCATGGCTCGTTCACCGGTGCTTTCGCGGGCATGTTCGCTTTCGACACGTCCGGGCGGGCGCAGGTCGCCGATTTCGACCGCTTTAGCTATGAGGCGTTGTAATTCACCATTGAATGAGAAAGTAGTGCATTAGATAACTATTGTAATTTTCTGATGTCATTACAATTTTGTAATTTCCGTTTTCAGTTTCCGTTCATCTCAAAGGTCTTAGTTTCGGGGTGTCAAGAACGAAAGGACACCCCGATGAAACGTTTGTTGATCGCCCTGGTTGCCAGTTCTTTCCTGGCCGCGCCAATGGCTTCCGCGCAGCCGGCAAAGCCGTTCGAGGTCGCTCAGGTGAAGGAGCGGCATGTCGAAAAGAATGTCTACAAGCATGGCAACACGAAAATCGTCGAGAAGCACGTCGTCGTGAAGAGGCGCTGGGCGCGCGGCCATCGCCTGTCGCCGGCCGAGCGTCGACACATCGCCGCGGTCCAGGATTACCGCCGCTACAGGCTCAACGCACCGCAGCGCGGCCAGCAGTGGGTTCGCGTCGACAACGACTTCCTGCTGATCAGCGTTGCGACCGGCGTGATCGTCAATCTGGCAACGCGTTAGTTAAGGGATCGGAAAGGCGGCGGCGGGCCGCCTTTCGCCACCGGCGGCTGGTGCTGCTAACTTGCCCGGGCGGACCAGCCCGTGAACGGATCGGGCAGTGTCCGCCAGCGCTCCGGTGTGAAACTTCCGGCATCCACCAGACAATCGTCGAGCTCGGCTTCGAGCGCCGGCTGGTTCATCGGATCGGCGCCAATGAAGACGATCTCCTGGCGCCGGTCGCCCCAGACGGGATCGAGATAGGGTTTCAGCATCGCCAGAAACCCCGGATCGTCCGGCCACTGGGCCTCGGGAACCGCCGACCACCAGAGCCCCATCTTCGACGTGCGCACCATGGGACCCGCCTGGCTCAGCTCGCCGACCTGATGCGGGCGCGTCGCCAGCCAGAAGAAACCTTTGGCGCGCACGACGCCCGGCCACGAGCGATTGACGAAGGCGTGAAAGCGGGCAGGATCGAACGGCCGTTTCGCGCGGTAGACGAAGGAGCGGACGCCGTATTCCTCCGTTTCCGGCACATGGTCCTTGAACCCGTGCAGCTCCTTGTACCAGAGCGGATGCTGCTCGGCTTTGGCCATGTCGAACAGCCCGGTGCCCAGCACATCGCGCAGCGCCACGCGCCCGAAATCGGTCTCGATCAGCCGCGCATCCGGATTAAGCCCGACAACGGTCTTGCGCGCCGCGTCCAGGTGTTCGGGCGTGGCGCTGCCGGTCTTGTTGAGAATGACGACGTCGGCGAATTCGATCTGCTCGACGAGCAGATCGACGAGCGTCCGGTTGTCGCCGTCTCCGGCCGTATTGCCGCGGTCGGCGAGGAAATCGTCAGAGGAATAGTCGGCCAGAAGGCTCGCGGCGTCGACGACGGTCACCATCGTATCGAGCCGCGCCACATCGGAGAGGCTGGCGCCGCTTTCGTCGCGGAATTCGAACGTTGTCGCAACGGGAAGGGGCTCGGCGATGCCGGTCGATTCGATCAGCAGGTAGTCGAACCGGTCCTGTTCGGCGAGTTTGCGCACCTCGTTCAGCAGGTCGTCGCGCAGCGTGCAGCAGATGCAGCCATTGGTCATCTCGACCAGTTGCTCCTCCGTCCGCGACAGGTTCGCGCCGCCGTCGCGCACCAGCGCGGCGTCGATATTCACTTCGCTGATGTCGTTGACGATGACGGCGACGCGTAAGCCGTCGCGATTGTTGAGGATATGATTGAGCACCGTGGTCTTTCCGGCGCCGAGAAAGCCGGAGAGAACGGTGACCGGAAGTTTGCCGGACATGATCCTGTATCCTTTATGTTATGCTATTACATCATGCGACCTGAAAAAGGCGGACCTCTGGCCCGCCTTCCAAGGTCACTGGGAGGAAAGCTGTTTAGCTGCCGTTGGAAAGGCAGGTTTTCAGCGAGGTGCCGATACCTTCCATCAGCTGGAAATAGAGGTCGGGGCCGGCATCGAGGGTGGCCGCTTCCGGGTCGAGCGTGCCGGATTTCGCCGGCGTGCCTTCGAGCACGACATTGACGAGCTTCGGCTCGAACTGCGGTTCGGCAAAGACGCAGGTCGCGCCCAGTTCGACGATCTTGTCATGGATCTGCGTCAGGCGTTCGGCCCCCGGCAGGGTCTCGGGGCTGACGGTGATCGAGCCCGCCACCTTCACGTGGTAGCGATGTTCGAAATACTGGTAGGCATCATGAAAGACGATGAAGGGCTTGTCCTTGATCGGTGCGACGGCTTCTTCGAGTGTTTTGTCGAGCGCATCGAGCCGCGTGTTCAGGGCCTCGAGATTGGTCTTGTAGGTGGCGGCATTGTCCGGATCTGCGGCCGCCAGCGTCGTTTCGATCTCGGCGGCCATCGCCTTGGCATTGGCCGGATCGAGCCAGAGGTGCATGTCGAATTCACCCTCGTCGTGATGGTGGCCCTCTTCGTGGGCGTGATCCCCGGCGCCTTCCGCGCTTGCCTCGTGCTCGTCGCCGTCGTCATGCGGTTCGAAGGCGCCGCCTTCGCGGAATTTCAGCTTTTCGAGCCCGGGCGCATCGTCCAGTTCGACGATCTTTGCGCCGCTGCCGAGCGACTCCAGCGGCTTTTCCAGAAAGGCTTCCAGCCCGTGCCCGACCCAGAAGACGATGTTGGCGTTCTCCAGCGCCGAGGCGTTGGAAGGTTTCATGCTGTAGGTATGGGGGGAGGCGGCGCCCTCGACGATCAGCGCCGGTTCGCCGACGCCGTGCATGATCGAGGCGACCAGGGAGTGGATCGGCTTGATCGAAACGACGACATTCGGGACTTCGGCATGGGCGGTGCCTGTTGCGAGAAGCATGGAGGGGGCGAGAAGCAGGGAGGACGTCAAAAGGAGGGATTTTTTCAGGCTCATGCGGGGGACTCCTGTCTTGTAAATCAATGTAATGTTATTACATCAATTGCGTTATGCTATAACGTGTGGCATAGCGGCTGGCAACACCTCACCCGGATTTTTTTGATGCTGAATTTCCGCGACCCCGACCAGAAGCCTCTCGTCCTCATGAACAATGCCGGCGTGCGCCGCAACGGCCGCTGGCTGGTGCGTGGCGTCGAGTTCTCGATCAGCCGCGGCGAGATCGTCACGCTGATCGGCCCGAACGGCTCGGGCAAATCGACCACGGCGAAAACTGCGATCGGCGTTTTGAAGCCGGACGAGGGCTGGGTCGAGCGAAAGCCGGGCCTCAAGGTCGGCTATGTGCCGCAGAAGCTCGCCATCGACTGGACGCTGCCCCTGACAGTCGAGCGCCTGATGACGCTGACCGGCCCGCTGAAGGGCCGCGAGATCGAGGAGGCGCTGCACTCCACCGGCATCGCGCATCTCGCCCGCGCCGAGGTCCAGCACCTGTCCGGCGGCGAATTCCAGCGGGCGCTGCTTGCCCGCGCCATTGCCCGCAAGCCCGACCTGCTGGTGCTCGACGAACCGGTGCAGGGCGTCGACTTCTCCGGCGAGATCGCGCTCTACGACCTGATCAAGTCCATCCGCAACCAAACCGGCTGCGGCATCCTCTTGATCTCGCACGACCTGCATGTGGTGATGGCCGAGACCGATACGGTGATCTGCCTCAACGGCCATGTCTGCTGCCGCGGCACGCCGCAAGTGGTCAGCCAGAGCCCGGAATATCTGAAACTGTTCGGCAGCCGCGCGGCCAAGACGCTTGCCGTCTACAGCCACGATCACGACCACACCCATCTGCCCGACGGCCGCGTTCTGCATGCCGATGGCAGCATCACCGAACATTGCCATCCGGACGACGGCCACCACCATGGCGCTCACGCCGAGCATGAGCATGACGATCACGGTCATGCCGATCACGTCCACGGTCCGGATTGCGGCTGCGGCCATCAGAGCCGCCTGCAGGGCTTCGGCAACAAGGAGACGCGCCGTGTTTGACGATTTCTTCACCCGCGCGCTCGTCGCCGGCATCGGCCTTGCCATCACGGTCGGCCCGCTCGGCTGCTTCGTCATCTGGAGGCGCATGGCCTATTTCGGCGACACCATGGCCCATTCGGCATTGCTCGGCGTGGCGCTGTCGCTGCTGTTCAATCTCAATCTGATGCTGAGCGTCTTCCTCGTCGCCGCGGTCGTTTCGCTGCTGTTGCTGCTGCTGCAGAAGCGCGGCGCGCTGTCGACCGATGCGCTGCTCGGCATTCTCTCCCACTCGGCGCTGTCGATCGGCCTCGTCATGGTCGCCTTCATGACCTGGGTGCGCATCGATCTCGTCGGCTTCCTGTTCGGCGATATCCTCGCGGTTTCCGAGGCCGATATCGATCTCGTGTGGGGCGGCGGCATTCTCGTATTGTTTGCCATCGTCTATCTCTGGCGGCCACTGCTTGCCTCCACCGTCAATCCGGAACTGGCCGAGGCCGAAGGTCTGCAGCCGGAGCGGGCGCGGCTCTATTTCATGCTGCTGATGGCCTTGGTGATCGCGATCGCCATGAAGATCGTCGGCATCCTGCTGATCACCTCGCTCTTGATCATTCCGGCGGCCACCGCCCGGCGCTTTGCCACGTCGCCCGAAATCATGGCCGTGCTCGCCTCGGTGATCGGCGCGCTCGCCGTCACCGGCGGCCTCTTCGGCTCGCTGCACTTCGATACGCCGTCCGGCCCGTCGATCGTGGTTGCGGCAATGGGGCTTTTCGTGCTCAGTCTGCTGCCCTTCGGCCGCAAGGGAGAAATCGAGACGGCCATTCATTCGACGCATGGAGGACACCACTGATGGCGCAGCAACTCACCAGGAACCAGTCGCTGGTGCTCGATGCGCTGACCCATGCGGAAGGCCCGCTCAGCGCCTATACGATCCTCGACAAGCTGCGTGACCACGGTTTTCGTGCGCCGCTGCAGGTTTATCGTGCGCTGGACAAGCTGCTCGAGTTCGGCATGATCCACCGGCTCGAAAGCATGAACTCCTTCGTCGCCTGCTCGCATCCGGATCATCACCACCATGATCACGGCGTCACCGCCTTTGCGATCTGCGAGGATTGCGGCCAGGTCACAGAAATGCATGACACGGGCATCGAGGAGCGGCTTTCCGTCCTCGCCGGCAAGGAGCATTTCAAGACCGAAAAGACGACGATCGAGATCCGCGGCCACTGCCAGAACTGTACCAGCGGATAGTTCCGCCCGGTCGGTCAAGGCCCTATCCCACTGCCAGCGGATGTGTGACCATCCAGGCCCGAGGTTCAGCCGTGAACAATCACGATTCGATGTCCGATTTCCTGTTTTCCGCGCATACGCGTGATCACGCCCAGACCCCTCAGGCAACGGACAAGGCCGAAACCGCCATTGATCCGGTCTGCGGCATGACCGTCAAACTCAATGCAGGAAAACCGAGCCTCGACTATCAGGGAACGACCTATCATTTCTGCAGCCAGCGCTGCCACGGCCGCTTCGGCGCCGATCCCTGGTTCTACCTGTCGGGCCATGCCAGAAACAAGCCGAAGGCTGCGAAGAAGGCGACGCTCTACACCTGCCCGATGGACCCCGAAATCGTCCGTGACGCGCCCGGAACCTGCCCGATCTGCGGCATGGCGCTCGAGCCGATGGGCGCCCCGGTCGAGGGTCCCAATCCCGAACTCGTCGATTTTACGCGCCGCTTCTGGGTAAGCCTTGCCTGCGCCGTGCCGCTCGTCATCCTGTCGATGGGGCCGATGGTCGGGCTTCCGATCCGCGACTGGATCGGCGCGCGCATCGCCACCTATCTCGAACTCCTCCTCGCAACGCCGGTCGTGCTCTGGGCCGCCAGGCCGTTCTTCGAGCGGGGATGGGTGTCGCTGCGCACCGGCCACTACAATATGTGGACGCTGATCATGCTCGGCGTCGGCGCCGCCTATCTCTACAGCGTCGTCGCGACGCTGTTGCCCGGCCTGTTCCCGATGGAGCTCGGCGGCCATCACGGGGACGTTGCCGTCTATTTCGAGGCTGCGGCCGTCATCGTGACGCTGGTCTTCGTCGGCCAGATCCTCGAGCTTCGCGCCCGCGAACGCACCGGCGATGCGATCCGCGCCCTGATGAACCTCGCGCCGAAGACGGCGCGCCGCATACAGCCGGATGGAACCGAACAGGATGCGCCGCTTGAAAACATCCTGGCTGGCGATCATCTGCGCATACGCCCCGGTGAATCCGTGCCGGTCGATGGCATCGTCACCGAAGGCCGCTCCAGCGTCGACGAGAGCCTGATCACCGGCGAGCCTTTGCCGGTGGAAAAGATCGCGGGTGCCGAGGTCACCGGCGGCACCATCAACCGCAACGGCACGCTGGTCGTCAGGGCACAAAAGGTCGGCCGCGATACGGCCCTGTCGCAGATCGTCGAGATGGTCGCGTCGGCCCAGCGGTCGCGCGCGCCGATCCAGAAGCTTGCCGACCGGGTGTCCGGCTGGTTCGTGCCTGCAGTCGTCCTTGTCGCGGTGGCGGCTTTCGTCGGCTGGCTGGTGCTTGGTCCGCAACCGTCCTTCGTCTACGGGCTGGTCGCTGCCGTCTCCGTCCTCATCATTGCCTGCCCCTGTGCGCTCGGTCTCGCCACGCCGATCTCGATCATGACGGCGACGGGGAGGGGCGCCCAGTCCGGCGTGCTCGTCCGCGAAGCCGCGGCGCTCGAGCGTCTCGCGGCCGTCGATACGCTGATCGTCGACAAGACCGGCACGCTGACGGAAGGCAAGCCGCGCCTGACGGACGTGCTTGTCGGTCCCACCTTTCCGGAAAACCGGCTGCTGATGCTCGCGGCCTCCCTGGAAAAGGCCTCGGAACACCCATTGGCCGAGGCCATCGTCGCAGGGGCCAAGGCGCGGGACGTGCCGCTGATTGCCGTTTCCGACTTCGAAGCGGTCAATGGCAAGGGCGTCTCCGGGCGGGTGGATGGCGATCTCGTGCTCGCAGGCAATGCCGCGATGCTGGCGGATGTCGGTATCGATACCTCAGCCTTTGTGGATCACGCCGAAGGGCTGCGCCAGAATGGCCGCACCGCGCTCTACGTCGCGGTCAATGGCGAGCTGGCCGGTCTTCTGGCGCTGGCCGACGAGATCAAAATTAATGCGGCCGAGGCGATCCGCGCGCTGCATGTCGATGGCATCCGCATTGTCATGGCGACGGGCGACAGTGCCGTCACGGCGCACGCGGTGGCGAAGGCGCTCGGCATCGACGATGTCGCGGCCGACCAGTTGCCGGAAGACAAGAAAGCGCTGGTCGAGCGCCTGAAGGCTGAGGGCCGCATCGTCGCCATGGCGGGCGATGGTATCAACGATGCCCCGGCTCTGGCAGCAGCCGATGTCGGCATTGCCATGGGCACCGGCGCCGATGTGGCGCTGGAAAGCGCCGGCATCACGCTGCTGAAGGGTGACTTGTCCGGCATCGTGCGGGCGCGAACCCTGTCGAAGGCGACGCTGTCGAACATTCGCCAGAACCTGTTCTTCGCCTTTGCCTACAACGCCGTCGGCGTCCCGGTCGCAGCCGGTCTGCTTTATCCGCTGACCGGCTCGCTGCTCTCGCCGATGATCGCCGCCGCCGCCATGAGCCTGTCCTCGGTTTCCGTCGTCGCCAATGCACTCCGGCTGAGACGATTGAAGCTCTGACGGCAACTACCCGATGACGGACAGGCTTGTCGCGAAAAGCTGCCATTTCTTGACATAGCCGTCCGCGGACTTCTTCAAACCGGCGACGGCCGCGTCATCGAGCAGCCGGATCGCCTTTGCCGGTGCGCCGACGATCAGCGAATTGTCGGGAAAGACCTTGCCTTCCGTCACCAGCGCATTGGCCCCGATAAGACAGTTACTGCCGATTACCGCGCCATTCAGCACCGTTGCGCCCATGCCGACCAGCGAATTGTCGCCAATGGTGCAGCCATGCACGATGGCGTGATGGCCGATGGTGCAGCCCTCTCCGATCGTCACCGGAAAGCCGGGATCGACATGGATGACGACGCCTTCCTGGATATTGGTGCGGGCGCCGACCCTGATCGGCTCATTGTCGCCCCGCAGCACCGCGCCGAACCAGACGCCGACATCGTCGCCCAGTTCGACCTTGCCGATGATATGCGCGTCCGGCGCCACCCAATAGCTGCCTTCCGCCGGAACAGCGGGGCGTGTCGGGCCAAGTGCATAAAGCGGCATGATTTTACCTTCTTGTGCTTAGACGACCGTCACGGTCAGCGTGGCAACGCCGTCGATGCCGCAGGAAACCACGTCGCCGCGCGACACCGGCCCGACGCCGGAGGGTGTCCCGGTCATGATGACGTCTCCGGCAGCGAGCGTGAACAGTTTCGACAGTTCGGCGATGACTTCCGGAGCCTTCCAGATCATCTGGTTGAGGTCGCCCTGCTGCTTGCGGTCGCCGTTGACCGTAAGCCAGATATTGCCAGCCGCCGGATGGCCGATGGCCTCGGCCGGAACGATTTCTGAAACCGGCGCCGAGTGCTCGAAGGCCTTCGCCGCCGCCCATGGCTTGCCGGCCGCCTTTGCCTCCGCCTGCAGGTCGCGGCGCGTGAAGTCGATGCCCACCGCATAGCCGTAGACGCAATCGAGAGCATTGCCGCTATCGATGTTGTCGCCGCCGCCTTTCAGCAGGACGACGAGTTCGACCTCGTGGTGCACGTCGGTCGACAGCGGTGGATAGGGAAACTCCGCGCGCTGCACTGTCAGATTGTCCGGATTTTTCTGGAAGAAGAAAGGCGGCTCCCGATCGGGATCGTGGCCCATCTCGATTGCGTGGGCCGCATAGTTACGACCCACGCAATAAACGCGGCGAACGGGAAAGGCCCGATCGGAATTCGCAACCGGCAACAGGACCGGGGCGGGAAGGGGAATTACAGTGGTCATCAAATATCCAGGCATTCGATTGCGAATGCCTGACGATAGCACCCCTTCAAGGGGTGGCGAAAGATGCTTCAGCTGCAGGCATAGGCTTCGAGCTGGTCCCGCGTCAGGAACCGGCCGCCGGCTCGGGAATTGAGGTCCGGATGGGTGTATTCAAGGCTGGGGACGTCCGGAAGCTCAAGCGCCTGACGTACGGTCATAATGCCGACGTCACGGCGATCGGTTCCACGCTTCAAGCTGACTTCGACGATGCGATACAGATTTTCCTCTACCATGTTTTCTCTCCCGTCGCTTATTTTTTTGATTCTGGGCCGCAGTTGTTACTCCGAAATTGGTTTTTATGAGGCACCTCACCTAATAACATGCCACAGGTAAACGAATCACAACAGTCATTTTTCAGCAAAAGCTTGAATTTCGTGTTGTAACGATACGTGGTTTTCTAGCAAAAGCGCTGTTTGGAGTTATTTTTCGAGCATACGCTCAGAATGCGGGCATCCTCTCCGGTTTTTTGATGGAACAATATTACTTTTGAGATGTTTCGTTGCTGAAGAAGAGGAGTACGGAGATGGCCAATATCAAAAATTTGCGAACTGGTTTCACAGGCGAACTGGATGAGGCAAGCGGCGTAGCGGCAAAAGCAAAACAGGCGGCGAGCTATGTCAAGGACGAGGCGACTGCGGTGGCAATGACGGCCCATGATCATCCGTCCGCGACCAGCACGGCGTTCCTCATGGTCGGTGCGGCGGCCTTTCTTGCCGGCTATCTGCTCGGCAGCGCCGGGAGCCCACCCCCACAGCGCAGCCGTTACTGGTAATTGCTGCGTCGCATGAAAAATTGCCTTGACTTTGCTGCAATGCAATAATAAAGTCATATTTATCGCAGCGATTCACCTCCTCCCGGAAAGCTGCGATCGACCACCGGTCACCTCCTCCCGACCGTGGGTCATTTTCAGAAGCCTGCCGCACCTCCTCCCGCGGCAGGCTTTTTTCATTTTGCCGTTTGCCCAACGGGAACCAAATGGGTTATCCTTCGCGTCTGATGGCAAGAAAATCGGAGGAGACGCTCATGCCATATGCCAAATGGTCCAGTCCCGTAGAGGTTGGGTTTGGACAAAAAGGCTCTCAGCTCGTCCAGGGACCGTTTGATGCCCTGATCTGCCTGATGGATACCTGGCCGGATCTGCGCGGTCCGCGCTATGTTGCTGCCAGAAGCCTGTGCCGCGCCGCGATTGACGGCCGCAAGTCGCCCGAGGAAGCGAGGGAGGTCTTCATCTCCGCCGCGAAAGAGGCAAGACTACAGGCGCATTGACGGATTGACCGGGCAGACTTCAGAAGCTGCCGCCTGCAACCGAGCGTGAAAAACGCTGTTTTCGAACCGTCAGCCTGCTGGCGGAGCCCGGGCTTTTTTATACCAATCTCGTATTTCTTTCCTTCGCTACCCCACGTTGACTGTACCCTGCACATTGAGCATGATCTGCCCGACGGATGAGACTGCGTGTCCGTTCCCGTCTCTTGTTTGTCTCATCTGCTCACGCGCAATTTTCCAACCAACATTTAACCAGAGGGATTGAGCAGAATGTCCAAGGTTGTTGTTCTTGGTGTCGAAGGTGAAGACGGGTTCTGGCTTGCCGATTTCGAGGCGGGCACGCTCACGAAAATCGATGATGCGGCCGAGGACGCTTTCGCGTTTGCTGCCCGATCGCGCCAATCCGGCGAACCGCTCGTGCGGGGGGTGAAATTTGCCATCGTCACAAACAATGGCGAAGACCCTGCCAGCGGCCATGTCGATCGCGGCGTTTCCCGTAAACCGTTGATTCAGGGGCTAGATTTTGCCGTAGCGACGGACAGTGGACGTGACATGGCCGGTGGCCACTATGATCACGGTCGCACGGCACAGGCCGTCAAGGGCGTCGATGTTGCGGTAATGGTCGATGCCGGCGACAATCTCTCCAGCGGTCATTTCGATCGTGGCCCGGTCATGCGCGGCATCGATGTCGCGATCATCGCAAGCAACGGCGGCCCATCCGGCGGCTTCATGGATCGCGGCCCGGAATAAGCCGGTTGCGAACCGCCCGCGGGGGCGCTTTGGAGATCCAAAGCGCCTATTCCGATCGCCTCATCGATCCCGAAGAAACCTTCGAGCTAATACGGCCCTTTCTGCGCCAGTTCGGCGTGACGCGGCTTGGTCGCCTGACGGGGCTCGACAATATCGGCATCCCGGTCTGGAATGCCGTTTCACCCAATGCCCGGTCGATCGTCATCATCCAGGGCAAGGGCATCACCGACATCGACGCCAAGGTTTCAGCCGCGATGGAAGCGCTGGAGCGCGCCGTTGCCTGCGCGCCGTCCATTCCGACCCGGTGTGCAAGCCGCGAGGCGATGCTGGCGGCCGGCGAGCAGGCGATACCCCTTCATGCCCTGACGGCGCACGGCGTCTCCGACCTTGGCGATCGCGAGGACGTCGTTTGGGCCTGCGGCCACGATCTGTTGAAGGACGAGACCACGTGGGTACCGCTTGACGCCGCCAGCCTCGACCGGACGCGCGAGGATTGCCGTTATTGGCAGTCCTCAGATGGACTGGCGTCCGGCAACACGCAGACGGAGGCAACGCTGCACGGCATGCTCGAGCGGATCGAGAGAGATGCCGATGTGCTGTGGCGGATGATGCCGCTGGCAAGACGGCTGCAGACATGCGTTGACCCCGCAGCTTTCGGCGATGCGGTCGTGTCCGGTCTGGTCGGCCGCATCATCGATGCCGGGCTCACGCTCCGCCTTTTCGATATCACCAGTGACATCGCCGTGCCGTGTTACACGGCCGTTCTTGCTCCTGAAGATATTCTTTCGATGAAACAGCCGCTCTACCATCAGGCAACGATTGGACATGGCTGTCATCCGGACCCCGTCCGCGCCGCAATCCGGGCAATGACGGAAGTCGCGCAATCGCGCCTGACCTATATCAGCGGTGCCCGGGACGATGTCTTTCCCGAGACCTTTACCCGGCCGCTGGCGGAGGAAACGCGCGCCTTGTTTACCGCCACAGCTGCGCCGTGCGTCATCGCCCAACCGCCTGTCGCCGAAGGACCGGATGCGCTTCTCGCCCATATCCTTCGAAAGCTGACCGACGCACGCATCAAAACGGCGATTGCCTTGCCGCTCTTGCATGGCGATTTCCCGTTCTCCGTCGTGAAGGTTTTCCTGCCGCAGCTGGAGAACCCTGACGGCCTGCGCAAGCGGCGACTGGGACCGCGCGCTGTCGCCCGTATGCTGGAGACGGCATGAAAATCGTCTTCGTCGGCCCGACGCTTCCCGATGCCCAGGTTCTGGCAGCACAGGACATCGTTATTCGTCCGCCAGCCATCCAGGGCGATCTCTTGCGTGCCGTACGCTCCGGCGCTTCCGCGATCGGCATCATCGACGGCAATTTCGAGTATGTGGCGCCGATCTGGCACAAGGAAATCCTCCATGCGCTGTCGCATGGTATAAAGGTCTATGGTGCCGCCAGCATGGGCGCCCTGCGGGCCGCGGAATGCGCCGATTTCGGCATGATCGGTGTGGGGCGGATTTTCAGTGACTATGCTGCGGGCATGCTGGACGATGATGCCGATGTGGCGCTGCTCCATGGTCCGGCCGAGCTCGGCTACCTGCCGCTGACCGTACCGCTGGTCAACGTGCTGGCGACGCTTAAGCACCTGCAACAGACAGCCGCCATCACCGCCGACGCCGCGGCGACGCTCGCGCGGGCGGCGAGGGCGATCTTCTACAAGGAAAGGACGTGGTCCGAAATCATCAGGCGCGCACGGCTTTCCTCCACGATTGACCGGCAATGCCTGATGACGACCCTCAAGAGCGGCGCGGTCGATCAGAAGCGCCTCGATGCCTTGGAGTTGCTCGGCCTGATGGCGCATGCAGATGACCATCGCGGCGAACGGCCGACGGGCTGGACATTCCAGGCGACCAGCATGTGGAAGGCGGTGGCGAACGCTGCGGACGAGGCCGGGTGAGCGCAAGACACGGCATATAGATTTGCCGGGCGCCGCGCTGTATAAGGCCGGCACAAATCGGACGCGGATTGACGCGGGTGCCGTTCCGGCATCGAACTGAGAACGAATGTCATGGGTGACGACATCAAGATGCCGGCGGGGCCGGGCGGCGGACGCTATTTCAGGGCGCCGGTCTTTGCCGTGGCGCCGATGATCGATTGGACCGACCGGCACTACCGGTTTCTGGCGCGGCAGCTTTCCAAGCATGCGCTGCTCTATACCGAGATGATCGTCTCCGAGGCGATCCTGCGCGGCGACCGGGAGCGGCTGCTGGGGCTTGACGACACCGAGCAGCCGGTGGCGCTGCAGCTCGGCGGCAATGATCCGGCCAAGATGGCGCAAGCCGCGCGGATCGGCGAGGACTTCGGCTATGCCGAGATCAACATGAATGTCGGCTGTCCGTCGGACCGGGTGCAGTCGGGCACGTTCGGCGCCTGCCTGATGCGCGAGCCGGCCGTGGTGGCCGACTGCGTGGCGGCGATGAAGGCGGCGGTGTCGATCCCGGTGACGGTCAAATGCCGGATCGGCGTCGACGACCAGGAGCCGGAGGTGGCGTTGCGCGATCTCGTTTCCCAGGTCGCAAAGGCCGGTACCGATGCGGTCTGGGTACATGCGCGCAAAGCCTGGCTGCAGGGGCTGTCGCCGAAGGAGAACCGCGACATCCCGCCGCTGGATTACGGTCTGGTGCATCGGCTCAAGGCAGAAAATCCTTCTCTTTTCATCGGCCTGAACGGCGGTCTTGGCAGTTTGAATCAGGCCCTTGCGGAGCTGAATCAGCCGACTGGGGTGGAGCGGGATGCGGGCGGAAAACCGCTGCACACTTTTCCTCATCCCGCGCTCGACGGCGTCATGCTCGGCCGGACCGCCTATCATGATAGCGCCATGCTGACGGCCGTGGATCAGTATTTTTCGCATCCGGCGACGGGAGCGGCTCCGGTCGATCTCGGCACCGAGGAGGCCTTCACCGCCAACGGCCACCGGCAGTCGCTGGCGTTCTGGGCGGGTGTCCGTGATGCGATGATGGGGCATGCGGCCCGGCATATCGCCGCGGGCGGACGGCTGATCCATGTCACCCGCCACATGGTCGGCCTGTTCCAGGGCTGGCCGGGCGCGCGGCGGTTCCGGCAGATCCTCTCGGCCGATGCGACGTGGGCCGGGGCCGGTCCGGAGGTGATCGCTGCGGCGTTCGACGCGATTTTTGCCGCAGCCGAGGCGAAACAGGCGGCGGAATGAGGCAATAGCCAGTCGGCAATCGGCAGTCGCTATTGCCGACTGGCTATTGGCTCATTCCTACTGGCACTGCCTCGACAAAAAAAACGGCGCCCCGAGGGACGCCGTTCAAGTCAGTCATCGCAAAGCGATCAAATCGAAGCTTAGGCAGCCTGGATGTTGACGGCCTTCGGGCCCTTGCCCATGCGGTCCGGCTCGGTGTCGAAGGTGACCTGCTGGCCGTCCTTCAGGGTCTGGAGACCAGCGGCCTGCAGCGCCGAGATGTGGACGAAAACGTCCTTGGCGCCGCCTTCCGGCGTGATGAAACCAAAACCCTTGTCCTGGTTGAAGAATTTTACGGTGCCCTTGGTGGCCATGGGAGAAGTCCTTATTTCCCTTGATGATGTGCCTTCACCCCTGCCAGGGTGGAGACCTTTTTTCTTCCCGGTTTTGTCTTTATTCCGGAAAGCCAGTCGGTGAAGTCGATAACGGGGAAAGAACGCCTACAGTGCCTTTTCGGCACGCCCGGATTGCTCCGGGACCATACAGCCAGTCCAGTCTCCGGGATGCAAACGCCCGAACACTGTAACAATTGGCAGCAATTCGTGAAAATTGCAAGCGTTTAATCCCCGAAATTTCAACCGGATGATGTCCTTATTTCTCGGCATTCTCCGTAGGTTGCGTCCTGTGCCACAATCGGACAGCCGGCCGGGGAAAACCGCCCGCCGCCGCCGTCTCTCCACAATTTCGTCCCGACCATGGCCGAAGAAGGGGCCGCCCGCGGGCGGGGAATCGCGACAGCGCCGCGCGTCACTCAGGATGCGCAGACGCTGCCGCACTTGCGGCCGCCGCATAAATCGATTCCGCTTCACGGAATTATGCGGTAGGCGCACATGACGGATGCTGGAAGACGAGGTGGCCTGGTGATCGACCCCTATGAAACGCTTGGACTTGCGCGCGATGCCGACGAGCAGGCGCTCAAGTCGGCCTGGCGCAAGGCGGCGAAGACTGCCCATCCCGACCAGGGCGGCGACCGGGAGGCGTTCGACCGGCTGCAGGCCTGCTACGACCTGTTGAAGGACCCGGTGCGGCGCAAGGTCTATGACAATACCGGCTACGACCCGCAGCTTGCCGATCCGCGCGACCTGAAGGGCATCCTGATGCTGGAAACGCTGGTCAACGAGTTCATCCTCGACGAGCGCGAGCCCGGCAGCTTCGACCCGCTCGCCGCCATGCGCCGCAAACTGTCGGACGACATCGTCAAGAGCCGCTTCCACATCCTCGAGCTGGAACGCCACCGCGCCCGCGTCCGCCAGCACATCGACCGGCTCGGCCGCCGCCCCGCCGCCGACGTGCTCGGCTCGATGCTGCGCACCCGCTCGCAATCGATCGCCGACGCCATCCGCAATGCCGAAAGCCAGATCGAGGCGATCGAGCAGGCCTATACGATGCTGGAGGGCTATTCGTATGAGCTGGAGCTGCTGCCGGAGGTGAAGGCGGCGGAGTAGGGCGTTTTTGCGGTTGTTTCGGGCTTGCGGGGCCTTGTTTCGCGCGTGTTCGCCCGATGCTCCGTCCTTGCTGTGCCCGGGCTCGACCCGGGGATCAGCACAGGAATCCGGTGCGCCGTGTCCACGGCGCGTTCGACCCTTTGAGTGATCCGGCGCGAGTCCTCTCACGGCGCAGACGCGCCGTGGCTGGATCCCCGCCACAAGGGCGAGGATGAGGGAAGGTGGGGAGGCGTTCGTCTCCATCACCGCTGTCATCTCCGCGCGCCCGCCGAACCATCGTGTGTTGCGCCACAAGGGATGCGAGGCGCGAATGACGGAGGGTGGGGAGGTGTCGGTCATGCCGTCAATAGTAACGGGCCGGGGCGTCGGCGGCGGCCCGGAGCGAGATGACGGGGCGGCCGCGCTTGCCGGTCGCGTAGCGGTACCAGTATGGCAGGCCCCGGTGCATCCAGTGGCTGCGCGGCTGGACGCGGCGGACGATCTCGCCGACGAGCCACAGATAGGGATCGTCGGTGGCGCGCATGTAGTGGCGCAGCAGCTCAAGCTGGCCCCGCTCGGCCCACAGGCACGTGGCCAGCAATCGCTTGTAGAATTTCTGCTCGTCGGGGGTGAGTCGGTCGAGGCAGGCCGGACCGTGCGGCGACCGGCCGAGGCAGCGCCCCTTTCGCCGGCAGGCCGGACTGGCGCAGCTATCGCCGGGCAGTCCGAACATCTCGACGGCGCGGTGCGGCAGCGCGGCTTGGCGCAAATCGGCGGGCGTGGGCTTGGCGGTCATGGCGTTCTCCGTTGGCGGCGGCGCGGACGGGAAAACGGGCATGACGCCGCCTTCACGCGACCGGCCGGTCCGTGGTTTGGTTCCGTTTCGTATCCGCTGCCTGCCGTTGCGGCAGGCTTCGGACGGGGCGCTCGCAAGAGGCTCATGGAGTATTGGGTAGGTGGCTCTCGCCAGCGCCCCGTTCGGCGGTTTCTGCCCGCAAACGCGTTCCGCTACGGCCTCGTCGGCCCTCTGTGCGATTGCACGCCCGCAGCAGCAGCATCGGCCTGCGGAGGGGAACGTTCTTGCGAACCCCGGCCTCGGGGACTTCCGTCCTTTCCCCGAACTCGGCGCCGGCCCCGCCTCGCTGCCACGGCTGGCAGGGTACTCGAGGGCGGGACGGGGGATAGTATGGCATGGGGGTGCGGGGCGGGGATGAACGGGGGTGGTGGAGATCGCCTCGCCAACAAAATCTAAGGCTTAGCGTTTGGCTAAGATGTTGATTTTGTGTCCTCTCCCACTGGGGAGAGGGAGAACCAGCCGCGGCCGCTCGGCAGATTGTCATCCCCGTTTTCAGGCGAGAGGATGCCGCGGGGTTACCTCTCCCCTTGTGGGAGAGGAAGCAATTTCAACATTTAGCGCAGCTAAGTGTTAGAAATTGCAGGTGAGGGAGAGGCTGAGGTGCATTCCCACCGCCCGTCCTTCCGGCCCTGAACCGGGGGGGAGGATGCCCGTTGCTGCACACTATGAAGCTGTAGAGCCACCTTGTGTCTTGGATACGGCGGCGTTTCTAAATTAGCGTTGTATGCCGGATGCTTGGAATTCACTGTGTTTCAGAAAGTAATCTGGTGAGTATTGGCCCCACTCCCCTTGCCACGAAGCAGCTAAGTAGTCCTGCCAATCCTTAACGGGTTGTTCATCTCGATAAATTCTAGTCTTTGAGTTTAGGTACTGGGAGATGTTTTTCTTTGGATACCATAATTCTTTGGTATCGAATTCAAATAATACCAACCCTCATTGATCAGAACCCATTAGCCCATTTCCTGCGCCCGATGGACATGATTTTCCAGGGACGGTT
>UCMT01000039.1 GCA_900473795.1 Hyphomicrobiales bacterium
GAAGCGTCGAGTATAGCCGCCTTACTATCGCCGCAATAAATTGAATTAGACGTTGCTACTATGAAATAATTGGCAAAATTTCAGGTAATTCAAAGAAGCACCGTCTTTTTCAATTTTTTAAATAATCGTACAAAAGCGCAACTTGCAGTCTGACTACTCTGCTGAAACTATTTGGAAAAAAATTTCAAACCGCCCGGAGTTTGCTGCAACGGGCAAAGCCGAGATCTTTTTTTTGAATTTTTTTTCTTGGCAACTTAAGAGTATAAAATTCACTGGCGCACCCGGTTTTTATATCGGTGGCAACTGATCTGAACCGCCTCGGAATGTGAATAGGACTTCCCGGACCGGCTTCCATCGCAGGCGCTACCGCCAGAGTTCGAAGGGAGGCAACTCGCTATCGGGGACCGCATGACGCAATGACCGGAACTGTTGAATTGCGGGCCTGCCAAAGAGCATTGCCGGGGTATCGGCTGAAGCGATTTCCAAAAAAATGCGATTCAAACGTTCGAGAATTGCCCGACCGCGTCGTCAAGATTTTTCCATGCGCCAAGCGCTCTGCCGGCGGCTCAGGAGCACAAAACAACGCGGGCTGAGGCTCGAAAGGATCATCACAGCAGACGTTCGTCGCGGTCTTCGTCTTTGGAATTGTTGCGCAGTATAGATTAGATAATGCTAAACTATACTGCGCATACAAACCGCGGCGCGCACTTCGCGTCCGCGCCTGCCAATTGCCAAAGGGAGGAAAACTCATGTTTCGGACACCGGTTGGCTTTGCATGCCTAGCCGCTTTGGCTTTGGCGTTTCCCCTGACGACAGCCGTTGCCGACGATGCGCAGATCGCGCGCGGTGAATATCTCGTCACGATTGGCGGCTGCAACGATTGCCACACACCGGGGTATTTTTTCGGAAAGCCGGACAGGTCGCGGTTCCTCGGCGGCTCGGATGTGGGCTTCGAGATCCCGGGAGCGGGGGTTTTTGTTGGCCGCAACATCACGCCCGACAAGGAGAGCGGCATCGGCAACTGGACCCAGGATCAAATCATTAAGGCAATTCAGACGGGCGAGCGGCCGGACGGCCGGGTTCTGGCGCCGATCATGCCGTGGCATGCTTTTGCGCATCTTACCGCCGATGATGCGAGAGCGATTGCAGCATTCCTTCAGAACGTGAAGCCGGTGAGCCACGAGGTACCCGGCCCCTTCAAGCCAGGGGAAAAAGTATCGACCTTCGTCTTCAGGATCCTGCCGCCGGGCGAGGTCGCAGCCGCTGCGCCAAAGTAATGCCGGGTACTCAAAGAGTTTTGCGAAACATCGCCGGCCCTTGGAGGCGCAGGCGCAACGGGGCGTGGCCCGGCCGGCCCTTCCTTGCATCTTCTTACAAGCCGGTGCGGCGACCATCTTCGTGTTTCAGATCCGCCCCGATCTGATCGCCACCCACACCACAAGGGCTGCGCCAAGCACAGCCGCGGCGGCGACATAAGATGCGCGCCACCTCGCCGGTTTCGGGTCAAGGAAACCTCGCGCCTCTATTCTTGCCCGTAGTGATGCGACCTGTTTGCGCAATCTGGCTATGTCCTTCTTTGGGTTCACGCCCTGCTCCGGGACGCCGACAAAATCATGATGTGTATCAACCACTCCACGCGGCAACGCATTTCCTATCCGTGGGGTATCAGCCATGATGGCTTCTCCTTTTCTCGATCGCAGCCATGATTAGCGGCATCGACATCGCGGCAGCTGGCCCCAGCGGCAGCTTGCGTAACGCCCTGGTCACCAGGAAAGAACCCAGGGCAATTCCGGCAAATGTCGCCCATGGGTAAGGACCCAATTGAGCACGCGCACTGGCGTTTGCCCAAGTCGCTCCGGATCGCGCAACGACGCTCGCCTGAACTCGGATGACGTCGAGGCGTGCTCGCAGGAGGTCAAGTTCCTTCTGAAACAAGTCGCGCCGAAGCTGGGCTCTTGCTCTCGCCGAGTGGTCCGCTAGCAACAACTGGGGTTCGAGCGGAAATTCCGATTTCTCGGGCTGGAGGGAATCCTCCTCGCCCGCGACATGAGCTCTCCTGATCAGCATGACTGCCTCCTATGTGTTGGACCATGACGACTGTCTTCTTCCCCCGGCCTCGCCTCAGCGCTCAGGCGGCTGACCAGCGGCTTGCCGACGCCGACAGACTCCTGGAAACGGCCGTTTTCATCGCGGCGGACACTGTGCCGGTCGGTCGTGGTCATCGATGAGCTCACGCTTGCAGTGAGGGATGAAACGCGCATGAATTCGAAAGGTTGCTTGGAGAAATCATCTCGCTTCTGCGCCGCACCTTTGGCCGCAAATGAGCCCGCAGGCTGGCGGCGCACTGGGCGCTCAGAATCCCGCGGCAGACCAGTGCGGGCTGTGGGTTGATCAAAAGTGCGCGCGACTGCAGCCTGGAAGGGCGGCGCACTTGTCACGCTTGGTGGGCGTGCCCCGGTGTCAGCAGATGCGGTCCTTCTCGTCTTTGCGACCGCGGCAAATGACCATTGCAACCGAGTGCAATGAACATTCTTGAGTTCAGAGGCGTTACTATCCAGATCTGCATCAAGAGGCACTGCCGTGGATTTCGCGCAGATGATTCGACCGCTTGAAATCTGGTTCAGGACATTCGTGTTGAGCGAATGGACGTTCTACCAGTTCGGGATTATCGCAAGCGGATACATGTTCGCGTCGCTGCTCGCCTCCAGAACCGAGCCGGCGATGGAGACCAGGGCCCGGCTCATCAAAGGCAACCCGGATCTGCTGCGAGTCATCATCGCCTTCATGCGTCGGCTGAAGTGGCTTTTTCTGATCCTTTGGTTGTGGTTTGCGAATGTCATTCTCACGCAGGCTACCTGGCCCTCGCGGCGCTGGCTGGTCTCGACCGCGCTGACCCTGGCGACCGCCTGGTTTGTCATTTCCGTGCTTACCAAGATCATCCGCAACCCGACCTTGTCGCGTGTGGTCGCCATCGTAAGCTGGGGGTACCTCGCCCTATACGCCACGGGGCTTGACGGTCCTGTCCTGTCGACATTGGACGCTGCCGCCGTCAATCTGGGGGCTATGCGTCTCTCGCTTCTGATCGTCCTGAAGGCGGTTATGCTGACAATCGCCCTTATCTGGGTCGCAGTCATCATCGGCAATGTGCTTTCCCATTGGGTCCAGCGTTCGGGCGACCTTTCACCATCGTTCAAAGTGCTGATCAGCAAGGTCATCAAGATCTTTCTGATCATGATCGCCGGCGCGATCGCATTGTCCGCGACGGGTATCGATCTCACGGCGCTAACGGTCTTTTCGGGTGCTGTCGGTGTCGGGATTGGCTTCGGACTGCAGAAAGTCGTGTCCAATTTCATTTCCGGGATCATCATTCTACTCGACAAGTCGATCAAGTCCGGCGACACGATTACGCTTGGCGACACGTTCGGATCCATTCGCGATCTGCGCGCACGTTTCGTGTCGGTCATCACCCGCGACGGGAAGGAATACCTTATCCCCAACGAGGACTTCATCTCGCAGCAGGTGGTGAACTGGTCCTTTTCCAGCGACTACGTCCGTATCGATGTCGATTTCGGCACGTCGTACGATAGTGATCCGCATGAGGTGGTGCGGATCGCCATCGAAACGGCATCGGCCGTTCCCCGCGTCGCGAACGACTACAAGGCCCCGGCCTGCTGGGTGACGGCCTTTGGTGCCTCCTCGCTGGATTTCCGCCTCCGCTTCTGGATCTCCGATCCGGCAAACGGTCTGACGAATGTGCGCGGCCAAGTTCTGATGGCATTATGGGATGCCTTCAAGGAGAAGGGCATAGCCATCCCCTTCCCCCATCGAGAAATCATCATGAAGACGCCGGTCGAGATTCGACGGCCATCGGAGGGGTCGGCACCGTGAAGGCAGCCAAACCAAAGGCTGTCCGCCATCTCAGCCTTGAATACAGCGGAAATTGCGCAGAGCATCCCAGCGGGAAGCCGGACCCGGACCCGATTTCGCGATCCGACACCGCCAGGCCGCCTGTCGATCAACCGAAGCCCTGTCGAGATGGAATCTGCAGCGTATTCAGACGCCGATGTAATCGAGAGATCATCGGTTCTTCGTCCAAGTCTTGGCCTATCGCCGGATCGCGTCATCACTGCCATCGTGGCCGAGTGCCCTGACCTCTTCGTAAATCCCGATCAGCGTCCGCCGTTACATGCCGAAGGAGGGGCCGCAGTCTGATGGAATTGCGAGCTTGGGCGTGCTACTTTGCTCGAGCGTTGCCGCGATCAATGTGCTCCCGGGACGACACCGGTATTCTGTAAGCAGGCATTGTCCAAGATCTCTCGGTCACGTCGCAGTTGCGGCGGCAACCAGTATTGCGAAGCGCGCCAATTGCGCCTTTCAGCGGGCCGAGCACGTTGAGAGAGGGACAAAAATGGGAAAAGCACTCGATGAAATCCGCCGAACGCCTATCCTGTGGCTCCTGATCTTCGTGCCACTGGTAATCGCTGGCGAGCGACTTTGGCCGGACGCTCATACGGCGATATTCATTCTCGCGGTCGTCGCAATAATACCTCTTGCGGCGCTGCTAAGCCGCGCGACCGAGGCCGTGTCCGCAAGAACCGGAGACGCCATTGGCGGTCTGCTCAACGCGACGCTCGGCAACCTGACCGAACTGGTCATCGCCCTGGCCGCCTTGCACGCTGGTCAGTATATGCTCGTCAAAGCCTCTTTGGCGGGGGCGATCGTCACAAACACGCTCTTCATGTTGGGAGGATCGTTCCTGCTGGGCGGAATGAAGCACCATATCCAGGAATTCAATCGGGTAAGTGCTCGATTTCAGGCCAGTCTTTTGTTCTTGGCGACCATTGCAGTGCTTGTTCCGTCGATAATCAGCGAGGCGGACCTGTCTCCCTCGACCATCTTCACGCAGCAACTCAGTGTCGGGCTCGCGATCTTGCTTATCGGCGTCTATGGCCTCGGCATGCTTTTCTCGCTCGGCACGCACAAGGAGTTGTTCGCCGCGGTCGGTCATTCAGATGCTGGAGTGAGCCCCTGGCCGCTTTCGGCGGGCGTTGCAGTATTGGCGCTGGTCACTTTAATGGTTGCCATCATCAGCGAGATCTTCGTCGGATCTGTACAGGTCGCAGCCCAAACACTGGGAATGACCCCGGCTTTTGTGGGATTTATCGTTGTCGCCCTTGTCGGCGGCGCGGCGGAAATGACCTCAGCATTCTCTGCAGCCAGAAGTGATCGCCTTGATCTCAGCGTAGGCATTGCGCTCGGCAGCGCTGCCCAGATCGCTCTCTTCGTCGCACCGGTCTTGGTTCTCGCAAGTTACGTTGTTGGGCCAGCACCAATGAGCTTGCAGTTCTGGCCAGGGGCCGTGACCATGATGCTGATTTCTGCGATCTCGGCCAGCCTGCTATCGAGCAGCGGACGGGCTGCCTGGTATGTCGGGGTCATGGCTCTCTCCGTTTACGCAATATTCGGCCTGACCTTGTTTCTTTTGCCGCCCGGAATCGCGCAATAAAAGGTAACACCTCCGAAATCAGTGGGTCCAAAGGGCCGCGCTCCCCGTTGCGATCCGGCTCGTTGTGGTGCTCGGCAGCAAGTTGGCGTGGAAAACTGGGGTCGCGTGATCAGTGGTTGAGAATTGAGCTGGCGAACTCAGGCGACAATCCAGCAACTGACGCTGGGGCGGTGAGCTGCCGGGGCAAGCCCGAAGATTTTCAAACCAAGTGACAGGGCCTGCGCGTAAGGCTATCATGGGCCTTGCCAGCTCCGGGAATTCTCAAGCGACCGCTTCATTGTTCAGTATGTGGCCGGGGTGCGAGGCTGTGGCCCGTCCAATTGGCTGCGAACCCCGCCCAGTGCGATCTGGACTTGGCACACTTAATCGTTGCAACGGCATAGACCAATCGACTTGCTAGGTGATTGTGAGCGACTCCAAGCCGGAGCGCGGCGCGGGGATAGGCAACGTTCAAATCGCGTCTCTGCCGACAGGCAGGTGGCAAGACTGGTCTCCTGCAAAAGGAAATCGCCATGAATAAGGGCTTGTCGTCGAAGGGACTGGAAGGGCTCTCCAGACGGGAGCTCCTCGCAATGGTGGGAGCTGCCGCTGGCACCCTTGCAAGCTATAGCGATGCTGCCAAGGCGGCCGACCGAAGCACGATTGCAGTCGATAAGGTCGGGCCGGGCGAGGACGTCTTTGCGTATATCAGCAGAGTCAAAGGGGATTTTGATCAAACAGTTTACCGGCAGGTGGTCGGCGCTGCGAATGACTTCAAGGAGGGAGATCGGGCGATCGGAGTAGGGGCTGTGGATGAGGCAACGCGGAAAAATGCGCGCGCCCTTCTGGCAAACACGAAGATCGAAGATCTCCAGCAGCACCCGCTTCTTGAGGACGGCCTCCAACAGTTGATCTGGCAGACCACGGACCAGGCCCAGTACGCAAAGGTCAAAGACTGGACGATGGGCCAATTGAAGGAATTTCTGTTAGCCGAGTCAGAGGCAAAGATTAAAGGCATCATGAACGGCCTGACCAGCGACATGATCGGCTGCGTCCCAAAACTGATGAGCAATGAAGAGCTTATCGCCCTGGGTCAGAAAATCTTCAACGTACTGCCGGGTACCAAGATGGGGGAAAAGGGATACATGGGGGCTCGAATCCAGCCCAATTCTCCTACAGATCATCCCGAGGACGTGGTTTGGCAGGTTTTCAATGCGTTTTCCTATGCGACGGGCGACATCGTCATCGGGACCAATCCCGTGGACAGCACGGTCAAGAGCGTCGCCGCGGTTGAACGGGCACTCAAGGACATCGTCGATACCTTCAAGTTGAACGAGGCGATTCCCTGGTGTGTGCTTGCCCATATCGATGTCCAGGCAGAGGTGAGCGAAAGATATCCGGGAACGGTTGCAACGATGTTTCAGAGCCTTGCTGGAACAGATGACTGCAACAAGATTTTTGATATTACAATTGAGAAAATACTGAAGTATGCGAACGCGAAGAAGGGGGAAAGATATGGTCTCTACTTCGAAACTGGGCAGGGCTCCGAATTTACAAATGGCGCAGCAAACGGCGTCGATATGATGGTACTCGAGTCCCGAAAGTATGGTTTCTGCAGGGCAGCGGGAATTGAACTCGCAAAAGTGCAGCCCCGAGGAGCGTGGCTTCATGTCAACGATGTCGCCGGGTTCATCGGCCCGGAGGTCTTCAAGAGTCGCGAACAACTGGTAAGGTGCTGCCTCGAAGACATTGCCATGGGCAAACTCCATGGGCTGACCATCGGTCTGGATATCTGCACCACCCTGCACATGACGGTCAGCCTGGAAGATCTGGATTGGTGCCAGGACCAGATCATGCCTGCCAATCCTGTTTACTTGATAGCGCTGCCCACCAAAAGTGATCCGATGTTGAGCTATCTCACGACGTCGTTCCAGGATCATGTCAGGCTGAGAGAGAAATTCGGCTTCAAAGTCAATGATGCAATGTGGAGTTTCTACAAACGGATCGGGATCGTTGACGAGAACAACAATTACACCATGAACTACGGCGATCCCCTCTGGGTGTACTATCAGTACCGCCTCGCCAAGGGTGAAAAGCGGTCCAAGGCCGCCGTTTACGCGGAAGGCCGGCAGAAGATGAAGGAAGTCGAAGAGCGAGGAGTTGACCTGGCTACCGGGCACGGCGAGAATATCTGGGATCCGAATCCAAAGCTCGCAGCCAAGGTCAAGGGGTTATACGATGACGCCAAACAGTCGCTCTGGGCCGAGCTCACGCCCGAGTTCGTCGCCGCCATCCCGGATGTCGTGCCGGTCCGTACCTTATCGCAGGACCGCAACGACTATATCGCCCATCCAAGCACGGGTGAAACACTGAGTCCGGAAGCAATTGCCGAAATTGAAAGAATAAGGGATTCGTGGGGGGACAATCTGCCCCAGGGCCAGATCGTCATATCCGATGGCTTGAACGCCAAGGCCATCATGGACGAGGGACATCTTGCACCCTTCCTGAAGGAAATGCGCAGATTGCTTGCCGATGCCGGCGTCCCCATGAGCGACAAGAACATCCTGGTCACCAGCGGAAGGGTCCGGGCCGGCTATCGGATCGGCGAGGTGCTCTTCCAGAAAGCAGAGCCCAATAGTTTCCGAGGGATTCTCCACGTCATAGGCGAACGGCCCGGAACCACGCACCATGCCTATTCGGTCTACATCACTGTTGCCAAGGGCAGGGGATGGTCTGAGAAGAAGATCGATCACGACATTACCAAACTTGTCAGCAATGTTGCAGATACGGCCTTGTCGCCCAAGGACGCGGCCAGGGAAACCTTGATGATTATCAGGGAAATCGTCGGGAAAGACGTGAATAGCAGCAGGCGGAATGGGACATAGGACCAAGGCGCCGGCGCGCCGGGTCAACATGGAGCACAGAGTTGAATTGCTCATCGAGCCGGAGGTTCTGCCCCATATTACGATAATTGCCCAATCCGTCAGATTCTCTGGAGAGCGGTACCGGTCGTCGAGTTGGGTGTTTATTCTTGCATTACAAGCGCCTTGGGAGCATGCTTCAACCTACGACCGCCAGCCTTCTTCCAAAGGCCGCGCGCGCCAACCGCCATGCACGTGAAGTTCGGAATCGCGACGGCCTCCGGTTGTATCTGATCATTTACAATACGCGTGGCCACATGTCGAAAGCTTGGGATGGCACCGCTTCGACGCGGGACCCAGTCAGGATTTGATTGTGAGCAAGATGCGTTGCGCCCTCCGCGGCGATCCAATCATGTAATACCGAAACGACACAAACCGCAGACGCGCTCACATATTTCTTGGTCTTCTTGACTTGAAGTGGAGCAACAAGATGCCGGACAAAAAAGACATAGATCCGCATGCAGCGCCTCCAAGTGCCAAAGACTTGCGAATGCAGGTTCTCCAGCGGGAGATGGAGGAAATGGAGAAAGAGCGAAAGCTCAAGGCGTTGGATGAGAAGAAACACGCTGATTTTGCGGGGGACTTTCTGGAGAAGCATGTGAGTGAAGACGAAATTGCGGTTGTCCGGCGGCTTGTTGCAAACGCGGTGAAAGACGGCAAGTTCGAAGCCATGGTCTACAGTTTCCCTTCAGATCTTTGCTCCGACAGCGGCAGAGCCATCAACAGCGGCGATAAGGACTGGCCCCAGACACTTCGGGGCAAGGCTAAGGAGTTCTTCGAGCGTTACCAGGCATTCGGTAAGCCTCAAGGCTACAAGATGAAAGCGATGATCATCAACTTCCCTGGCGGCGTGCCAGGTGACGTGGGGTTCTTCCTGAACTGGGCCCCAGACGACGTTTGAGTGCTCAAGGCACCTCGGGCTGGTGTCGATTGCCTCGTGGTAGAAAGGGAAGTTGCCGACACGCGGGAAGGATTCGCATAATGGGTCATGTTCCAAAAAATCAGGCGGCGATCACTGCTTTCTCTGTGGCCTCACCAACACCGGTGCCCGCAGAGGGATATTTCGAACGCAGCGACATCAACCGGCGCCCCATTGATGGAGAGCGCCAGCCCATTGACACCTACCTTCTCAAACCGGATCCCGGCGCTACAGGGACCGTGACGAAGTCCGCGCCCACACAGGCCAACAAGCGCAAGCCGTGGATTGCGCCAGGGCAATGGGCCGTCGGCCGTCGCCCACCCAATTCGAGTATGGGGTCTTGTGCCCCTAAGAGCTTGCCTTGGCCGAAGTGGTTCACCTCGGGGGAAAGAAAATGGTTATAGAGCGGATCGTTGTGATCTGCCGCGCCGCGGTGATCACTCTAGCGATGCTTGCAACAAGCGGTGTCGCGCTAGCTCAGGAAAAGGCTGCTTCTGTCCCGCCCACGCAGGAGCGTGTTACCCCCGAACCGTTCACCGAGGACGAGTTGGAGGTTCTAGTTTCCCGCATCGCGCTTTATCCAGACGAACTGGTGGCGCTGGTCTCGGCCGCCTCGCTCTATCCCTTGCAAATCGTCGAGGCGGCGCGGTTTCTCAAGGCGCGCTCGAAAAAAGCTGATCTCAAGCCCAAGGAAAGCTGGGACGGCAGCGTGATCTCGCTGTTGAACTACCCGGAAATCGTCAACATGATGAGCGAGGACCTCGATTGGACGCAGAGCTTCGGCCAAGCAATCACCAATCAGCAAAAGGACGTGCTGATCGAAATCCAGCAATTGCGCGACGAGGCGGTCGCCAAGGACATCATCAAGTCGGATGACAAGATGAAGGTGGTCGAAGAGGGTGACAACATCATCATCCAGCCGGCGAACCCTGAAACGATCTATGTTCCTCAGTATCCGCCGGAGATGCTCTACGAACCGGATTATGTGCCGGCGCCGATCGGATATTACGATGAGCCCTATCCCTCCTATTATTACCCCGGAGCGGCCTTCTTCGCCGGCGCCGTCAGCGGCGCGATCTTCGGCGCCATTGTCGACTGGGACGACTGGGGTGTCTGGGGTGGCGACTGGGGCGGCGACATCGATGTAGACTGCGACAAGTGCTTCAACAACATCGACTTCGACGGCAAGATCAAATGGAACGACATCGATTGGAAGAATGTCGACCGCAGCAAGCTCAAGTTCGACCGCGACCAATTGCAGAAGTTCGACCGCACGAACATCAAGGACAGCATCAAGGCGAAGGGCGACAACAATATCCGAAACCGCGCTGCGGCGATCAATCGCGATCGACCGCAGGCGCGCGCCGGTGGCGGCCAGATCAAGGACGTACGCAAGAGCACGCTCGAAGGACTGAAGGCCCAGCCTCGGCCAGCCGCGCGCGCCAGCGATGGGAGAACGGCGGCGAAGGCGAAACCCAATGTGTCGAAGTCCAATGTCAACCGTTCCAAGGGCAAGAAGCCCAACGTCAATCGACCAGCCGGCAAGCAGAAGATGGCAGCCAAGGCGCAGAACCGCTCTAGAAAACCGTCCGGCCTTGGCAACGTCAACTCCGGGCGGCGGGAAGTGGCATCGTCGAGACGTGGTGGCCACAGCATGGGCGGCGGCCAGCGCGGCGGCGGGCGCAGCCATGTCAGTCGCGGTGGCGGCGGGCGGCCAATGGCCCGCGGTGGCGGCGGGCGTGGCGGTGGCGGCCGTGGCGGCGGCAGGCGCTAGCGGGCGACGGGAGAACGATGATGACCAAGCTCATTCACACTCTTCTCATGGGATCGGCGGTCTCGCTGATACTCGCCGTTGCACCGCTTCCTGACGCTCTTGCGCAGGCACCGGCTCCGGCGAGCATCGATGCCTATGCCGCGGCGGAAGACTCTCCGGCCTTCGACGATCCCTCGAAGGCGGTGGAGGCCTTCAAGTCGGCGCTTGCCGCCAATGACTTCGACGGTCTGGCACGGCTTTTGGGTCTGGACGCCACGAAGCTCAAGGCAGGCGAGGGGGCGATGGAAACCTTCGCGCTCATTCGCGAGGGGGCTTCGCGCAACGTCATCGTGCGCGATCTCGACGGGAGCAAGATCCTCGAGATCGGCGACCGCCTCTGGCCCATGCCGTTTCCGCTCACGAAGGGCGAGGACGGCAAATGGGCGTTCGACACCTATGTAGGGCTGGAGGAGATCGTCAATCGCCGTGTCGGTGAGAATGAGCTCGAGGCGATCGAGACGGCGCGCGCCTATGTCGAGGCACAGAAGGACTATGGCGCCACGGATCGAGACGCGGACGGCGTCTTCGAGTTTGCGCAAAAGCTCATCAGCAGCCCGGCTCAGACCGACGGCCTCTACTGGCCGGCGGATCAGGGCGACGGCGAAAGCCCGGTCGGTGACTCGATCAGCGAGGCCGCCTTGGAGGAGGCTAAGGCCGGAGAGGGCTATTTCGGCTACCGATTCCGCATCTTGACCTCGCAGGGCGACAACATTGCCGGGGGCAGATACGATTATGTCATCAACGGCAACATGATCGCCGGATTCGCGCTGATCGCCTGGCCGGTCAAATATGCCGAGACTGGTGTCAAGACATTCGTCGTCAATCAGCAGGGCATCGTCTACGAACGGGACCTTGGTCCGAGCACCGAGGCGATCGTGCCCTTCATCGACCGCTTTGACCCGGACGACAAGTGGACTGTGGCAACGGATTAACTCGGCTTGAGTTGAAACCATAGCCGGGTGCTGCTGCAGGAAAACGGCTTCAAAGAGTTCGGATGAGCGCTAGGGTGTGGCGCGCGATCATCAGTTCCTCATCGGTAGGCAGGATATGAAGCGACACACGGCTCGTCGCTGTCGAGATCGACATCGCGCCCGCTTCGTTGGCTGCGGGGTCGTATTCAACCCCAAGCCAGGCAAGCCGCTCGGCAACGCGGGCACGGATCGTCGCTGAATTCTCTCCGACCCCGGCCGTGAACACGAATGCATCAAGACCACCGAGTGCTGCCGCAAGCATGCCGGCGTTGAGCGCGCAACGATGGACGAAGTGATCGATGGCGAGGGCCGCGTGCGGATCGTCGCTGGCAAGAAGCTCGCGCATGTCGCCAGAAATGCCGGAAAGACCTTTAAGACCGGAACTCCGGTACAGAAGGTTCGTCACCTCGCCAGAGCTCATGCCTTTCTGGTCGATGAGATACAGCACCACACCTGGATCCATTTGTCCGGGCCGTGTGCCCATCGGCAGGCCGTCGAGCGCGGTGAAGCCCATCGTGGTCTCGACGCTGCGGCCGTCGTGCAGGGCGCACATCGAGGCACCGCTGCCGAGATGGGCGACGATGACCCGACCCCGCGCGACATCCGGCGCCGCCTCGACCAACCGCTCGGCAATATATTCGTAAGAGAGGCCATGGAAACCGTAACGTCGCACGCCCTCGTCGTAGAAGGACTGTGGCAGGGCGTAACAGTCCGCATGCGCGGCGTGGCCGCGGTGGAAGGCGGTATCGAAACAGGCGACCTGCGGTACGTCCGGATTGATCTCCATGGCAAGGCGGATCGGCGCGAGGTTGTTGGGCTGGTGCAGGGGCGCGAGATCCTGAAAGGTGGCCAGCCTGTCCAGTACCGCGGGATCGATCAGGACCGGCTTGGTATAATCCGGGCCGCCGTGAACAACACGGTGGCCGATGGCCTTGAGCACGAAGCCTTCGAGGGTCTGAAACCACGCGCGTGTTTCAGCAATAGCAGCCAGCAGGTCACCGACAACTTGTGGCTCATAGCTGCGATCGACAAGGACCGCTCCGTCGGCAGCGGTTGCGCGCAGTCGTGGACGGGTCCCGATGCCGTCGATCTGGCCGCGTATGCGCCGCTCAATACCCGCCCCCGCGATCTCGAAGAACTGGAACTTGAGGCTGGAGGAGCCGGCATTGACGACGAGGATCGTATCCATGACTTAGGCCACCACCGGCATTGCTTGCCGTCGGGCAGCGGCATAGAGCGTGGCAACAGCGCAGGAAGCCAGGCGGCTTCGAACGGAATCCGCCCGCGACGTGAGGACGATTGGAACGCGCGCGCCGAGCACGATACCGGCGGCATCGGCATGTGCGAGGAAAGTCAGGTTCTTGGCGAGCATGTTGCCGGCCTCGAGATCAGGCACGACCAGGATCTGCGCGCGGCCCGCCACCGGCGAGGTGAGACCTTTGATGCGGGCAGCTTCCGGGCTTATCGCATTGTCGAAGGCAAGCGGTCCATCGAGCAAGCCACCGGTGATTTGGCTACGCTCCGCCATCTTGCACAGAGCTGCCGCTTCGATCGTCGATGGTATCTTGGTCGTCACCGTTTCGACGGCCGAGACAATCGCCACGCGCGGTTCGCCGAGACCGACCGAGACCCAGAGATCGATCGCGTTCTGCACGATGTCGCGTTTGGCATCCAGGTCGGGAAAGATGTTGATCGCCGCATCGGTGATAAACAAGGTTTCCGGATGACCGGGCACGTCCATCACGAAGACATGGCTGATGCGGCGTTCAGTGCGAAGGCCCGTGGTCGAGGCGGTGACCGCGCGCATCAATTCGTCCGTATGCAGGCTGCCCTTCATCAGGAGTTCGCCCTTTCCCTCTCGGATCAGAGCGACTGCCTTTGCCGCCGCCGCGTGGCTATGCGGCGCGTCGACGATCTCGTGCGTTTTGAGATCAAGCCCGTTTTCCGCAGCTACGCTGCGGATTTTTGTTTCGGGTCCAACCAGAACAGGAACGATCAGGCCGTTTTCGGCTGCTTCGAGCGCGCCGCGCAGCGAGGTTTCATCGCAAGGATGCGCGACGACGGTGACTGCGGACCGGGCCTTTTGCGCAGCGGCAATCAGGCGGTCGTATTTTGACGGTTCAGGCATCGTCGTGGTCGCGTCAGACAATGGAAACCTCCTGCAGGTCTTGATCAGGATGCGCACCGTGCGCGGGTGACGGGGCGGGTAAGCACCGTTCAACACCCTCCATGCATCGAGCACGCCGCCATCATGGCTTGAGCCAAAAACTGGTGGAGCGCGGGTTACTAGCGCCTCAGATCGCGGGCTTGCCCCGACGTCCGTAGCTGCTCAAGTGTTTTACCCAAACAACTTCCCCCGATTGGTTCGCCCAATGTTTTAGCAGTCCCGCCGACAGATATTGTTCCCGCAAGCCTGCTTGGGTTGATGTAGGTCGCGACGCCATCTGGATTCAGTTTCGAAAAATAAAAAGCATGGTGTATGCCCTTGTATTCACAGCTTATCAGAAAAGGAAAATCCTCAAATGGCTCGCTCGCATAAGTTTCCGAAACGGAAATGTTGGTAAATTGAAGTAAAAAAACAATTGTTACATATATCGAAAAATACAATTTCGTTGAAACATTGTATGTTAGTCGGAGAACAGATAGATAGACCATTGCTCTAAGACTCCTGTTGATTCAAACAACCCCTCCGACGGCCGACATGCCTGCGCATCGTTCGCCGCGATCTGCGTGTCGCAACGGCAAGGTGCCTGGACATGAGCACATGGCCGATCTGAGACGCCGTCATGCTCCAAAGCACTGGGAGAGTTGCATACTGCCTGCAATCAGATCCTGATTAGGTCCGGCATCGAAGCGACGCCGTCCAACGCCCGCGATGTGTCGTCCCGCGAGGCCGCGCAATGGATAAAAGACCTTCTTGTGCCGGAGGTTTGCATCGCATCTCTCCCAGGATCATACGAAAGCTCGTCAAAGACTGCTCCCAATGCCTTTGTATTGCAAGAGCAAACGCACTGGGACGCCGCCAGCAGTATTCCTAGTAAACGTCCTGTGCGGACCTCGTCTCGGACAAATAAGCCGCAGCGGTCGCGAGTTGGTTGTCGAAATGTCACAACAGGTTTAATGTAACAGGGGAGAAGTCGGTGCTGAAATCCATAGGGGAGTTGGAACCGAGATGCTCGCCAAAGATGTAATGACGACGAAGATCGTCAAAGTATCACCCGACAACAGTATCAGGCAGGCATGCAAGATCATGCTGGACTATCACGTCAGCGGCATTCCAGTCGTTGACGACGACGGGCACCTCCTCGGTATCATCAGTGAAGGAGACCTGATCCGCAGAACGGAACTGGGCGGCGGAGTGTTCGCGCCCACCGAGATCGCGATGCCTGCCGACGAGAGAGCCGACGCCTATGTGAAGCGCTGTTCATGGAAGGTCGGCGACACAATGTCCCGTGATCCCGTGACCATCGATGAGGAAACGTCACTTATACGAGTTGCACAACTCATGCAGGAACACGGCATAAAGCGCGTTCCCGTCATGAGAGCTGGTGAGCTGATCGGCATCGTTGGCCGGGCCGACCTGCTCCAGGCAATTCTGACGGCCAAACAGGATGAAACGGCGGCAGGCGACGAGAGCATTCAGCGCAGCGTCGCGACCCGGCTCGGAGAAAACACCGGCCTGGAAGGTCTCGGCGTGAAAGTGACCGTTGCCGACGGTACCGTGCATCTCTGGGGCAATGTCGAGACCGCAGAATGCAGGAGAGCCGCGCGGGTCGTCGCAGAAAGCGTTCGCGGCGTCAGAAGTGTTGTCGAGCACTTTTCGCAATCTTGTCCGCAGGGCGGAACAGGCAACTGAGCATCTCCATATCCCGACTCGGGGCGGTTTCGCAGTCGCGGTGCATGACATTGCACGAAGAGAGGGAGCCAACTCATGGCACAGAGAATGAAAGCGGCTGTTGTCCGAGCCTTCCGGGCACCACTCGTCATAGAGGACATGGCGGTTCCAAGTCCGAAGGACGGACAGATCCTCGTGAAGTATGAGGCGACCGGCGTCTGTCATACGGACCTTCATGCGGCAAGCGGAGACTGGCCGGTGAAGCCCACTCCGCCCTTTGTACCAGGGCATGAGGGGGTCGGGTTCGTCTCTGCAGTAGGGGCAGGCGTAAAAAGGGTAAAGGAAGGTGATCGCGTCGGCGTGCCTTGGCTGCACAGCGCTTGTGGTTACTGCCCCTATTGCCGAACCGGTTGGGAAACGCTGTGCGCATCACAGTCAAACACCGGTTACTCCGTAAACGGGACTTTCGCGCAGTTCGGTCTTGCAGATCCTGATTTCGTAGCCCGCTTGCCAGACGGCCTTGATTTCGGACCGGCGGCTCCGGTGCTATGCGCCGGCGTCACTGTCTACAAAGGTTTGAAAGAAACCGAGGTTCGCCCCGGCGAGTGGGTAGCCGTTTCCGGGGTGGGCGGCCTAGGTCACATGGCCATCCAGTACGCCAAGGCGATGGGTATGCACGTGGTCGCCGCGGACATATTCGAGGACAAGCTGGCGCTGGCCAAGAAACTTGGCGCCGACCTCACCGTCAACGGCAAGGACAAGGATGCGATCGAGCAGGTCCAGAAGGCCACGGGCGGGGTACATGGAGCGCTTGTCACGGCGGTTTCGCCGATTGCGATGGAGCAAGCCTTCGGGTTCATGCGTTCGAAGGGAACGATGGTTCTCGTCGGCCTTCCGCCCGGAAAAATATCGCTGCCAGTTTTCGAGACTGTGTTGAAACGCATCACCGTACGTGGCTCGATCGTGGGAACGCGTCAGGACCTCGAGGAATGTCTGCAATTTGCGGCAGAGGGCAAGGTTGTTCCTCATTTCTCCTGGGACGAACTGGAAAACGTCAATGATATCTTTCGCCGGATGGAGGAAGGGAAGATTGACGGTCGAATTGTAATGAGACTGCAATAAATTACGGCCGAAGCGCCACCTTGGACTAATCTCCGGCCTTGGATCAGTTGATGTAACACCGACTTCACCAGGAGGCTGCGATGGCTTCGCTTGAAACGGCAAAGATCCAACAACGTTCAGCAGAGAAGACACTATCAGCAAGTCCGCTGTCAGCGGAGGAGTTTCGGCTGATCGATGCTTACTGGCGGGCTTCCAACTATCTGTCTGTTGGCCAGATATACCTGCTCGACAATCCGCTCCTGATGGAACCCCTGAAACGCGAGCATATAAAGCCGCGCCTGCTGGGGCACTGGGGGACGTCGCCTGGTCTGAACATGCTCTATGCTCATCTAAATCGGGTTATCAAGCGGGACGATCTCAATATGGTCTACGTGATCGGTCCCGGCCACGGTGGGCCTTCGCTGGTTGCTCACGCTTATCTGGAAGGCACCTACAGCGAGTTCTATCCGAATATCAGCCAGGACGCGGAGGGCATGAAAAGGCTCTTCAAGCAGTTCAGCTTTCCTGGCGGCATCCCGAGCCATGTTGCGCCAGAAACACCGGGCAGCCTCCATGAGGGCGGCGAGCTCGGATATGCCTTGAGCCACGCCTATGGGGCGGCCTTCGACAACCCGGACCTTATCGTCGCCTGCGTCGTCGGCGACGGCGAGGCTGAGACGGGGCCGCTCGCGACCGGCTGGCACGGCAATAAATTCCTGAACCCTGCCCGAGACGGCTGCGTGCTGCCGATCCTCCACCTCAACGGCTACAAGATCGCCAATCCATGCTTCCTCGCCCGTATTCCCGAGGACGAACTGCGGAAGTTTTTCGAGGGCATGGGCTACAAGCCCTATTTCGTAGAAGGCGATGATCCGGAGCATGTACATCAGAAACTTGCCGGCACGCTCGACACTGTCATAGGCGAAATCCGGAAAATCTGGTCCGATGCGCGGACGAGCGGCAACGTGAAACGCCCCGCATGGCCAATGATTGTCTTTCGGACGCCAAAGGGGTGGACCTGCCCGAAGGTGATCGACGGCAAGAAATGCGAAAGCTACTGGCGTTCGCATCAAGTGCCGATGGGCGAGATGGACAAGCTGGAGCACATCCGCATTCTTGAGCAATGGATGAAAAGCTACCGGCCCGAGGAACTGTTCGACGAGGGAGGCCGGTTCAGACCCGAACTGGCAGCGTTGGCGCCGGCAGGACGTCGCCGAATGAGCGACAATCCCCACGCCAACGGCGGACTGCTGTTGCGTGAATTGAAGCTGCCGGATTTCGAGCAATATGCTGTTTCGGTCCCCAGCCCCGGAGCGACAACGGCCGAATCTGCGCGGGTGATGGGCAAATTCCTGCGCGATGTGATGAAGTCGAATCTGGAGAGCAAGAACTTCCGGCTGTTCAGCCCGGACGAAAACAACTCCAACCGCTGGCAAGATGTGCTGGAGGTGACCGATCGCTGCTACATGGCGGAAATCTATCCGGATGACGATCATCTCTCCCCGGACGGCCGCATCATGGAGGTTCTCAGCGAGCACCAATGTCAGGGATGGCTGGAAGGTTACCTCCTGACGGGCCGCCATGGCTTCTTCTCCTGCTATGAAGCCTTCATCCACATCATCGACTCGATGTTCAACCAGCATGCCAAATGGTTGAAGATATGCAACGAAATCCCGTGGCGGAGACCCGTCGCCTCGCTGAACTATTTCCTCAGCTCACACGTTTGGCGGCAGGATCATAATGGCTTCAGTCATCAGGACCCCGGCTTCATCGATCACGTCGTCAACAAGAAGGCGGACGTGATCCGGGTATACTTGCCGCCGGATGCCAACACCCTGCTGTCCGTCACGGACCACTGCCTGCGCAGCCGCAATTACGTGAACGTGGTCATCGCAGGCAAGCAGCCGGCGCCGCAATGGCTCACCATGGACGATGCCGTCAAGCACTGCAGCGAAGGCCTCGGCATCTGGGAATGGGCGAGCAATGACAAGGGCAGCGAACCCGATGTCGTCATGGCGTGTTGCGGTGATGTTCCGACTGTGGAGACGCTGGCTGCCGTTCAGTTGATCCGCGAACACTTGCCCGAGTTGAAGGTACGGGTCATCAACGTCGTGAACCTGATGAAGCTCCAGCCTGCGGAAGAGCATCCCCACGGACTGTCAGACCTCGATTTCGACGCTCTGTTCACCAAGGAAAAGCCGATCATCTTTGCCTTCCATGGTTATCCATGGCTGATCCATCGGCTCACATATCGCCGGGCGAACCACGGCAACCTTCATGTTCGCGGCTACAAGGAGGAAGGTACGACAACCACGCCCTTCGACATGGTGGTCCTTAACGAGCTTGACCGGTTCCACCTCGTCGAGGATGTCATTGACCGGTTGCCACAACTCGGCGCCCGCGCCGCCTACTTCAAGCAGGCAATTCATTCGAAGCTCATCGAGCATCGAAAATACATCGAGAGGTACGGCGACGACATGCCTGAGATAAGCGGGTGGAAGTGGGGTCTAAAAGCCGCTGCAGACTTAGTCCGGAAAACGTCTACGGAAGGGGACAATATCTAAGAGGGAAACAGAACAGGCGTTGGAGGGAACATCGCGCGGTCCAATTTTCAAGTCGGCGATTGAGGCTAATCCAGACTGCAAGCAATCGCCACAATAAGGGCCAGCGCATCGCCGAAGGGAAGCGCGTGATGGTGGGTTCTGTCAGTGATTATGGCGCGCATGACATCGCGCAAAGCCGTGACCCTGCGGGCGGAATGGCTCCGAGCCTTGGCGTAGCCTTGCTCTCCAATGGTCGCTACAATGTCCTGCTTACCGCGGCCGGGGCCGGTTATGGGACGTGGAGAGACCTGGACGTTACGCGCTGGCGGCAGGATTCTACGCGCGATTGCTGGGGGCAGTTCTGTTACATCGAAGACCGGACGCAGAACAGGATTTGGTCTATCGGCAGGCAACCCCTCTATCAGCCTGACAATGTCTACGAGAATGCCTTTTATGGAGATCGTGCCGAATTCCGCTGTCTGGCCGACGGCATAGAAGTATCCTGGGCAGCATGTGTCGCACCCGATATCGACGCGGAAGTGCGGATGCTCAAGATCTCCAACCATGGCCCCGCCGCGAGAAGCCTACAACTGACCAGCTATGCCGAGGTCTGCCTGAACAACCACCGCGCGGACAGAGCCCACCCGGCCTTTGCCAACCTTTTCGTGGAAACGCAGTTTGATCACAGGACCGGTGCCTTGTTTGCAAGACGCCGACCGCGCAGTGCCGAAGAACGGCCTGTCTGGGCAGTTCATGTTTCCGCGTCGAGCGCGCCGGGTCGTCACTTGGTCGAGTATGAGACCGATCGGCTCAAGTTCCTCGGGCGGGGTCGCACCATCACAAACCCTTTGGCATTGGGCGGTGCAGCGGGCCTCTCCGGGACCGCTGGCTCCGTCCTCGACCCCATCTTCTGCCTACGAACCGCCATTCATCTTCATCCCGGTGCAACGGAACGGGTCGCATTTGCGACGGGCGCGACCGACAGCGAAGCGATGGCGCGGACGATCGCCAAGCGATATTCGAGTCTCGACCTGGCTGACAAGGCCTTCTCCGACGCCGCGGAAAGCTATCGCAAAGAACTTGAGGATTCGGACCTGACCGCGGAGGACGTTGCGCTGTTCAACCGATTGGCCGGAAGCATCGTGTTTGTTGATCCGGGGTACCGGGACGCGTCCGCACTCGGACAAAAACCTTTCAGCAGAGAAACTCTATGGTTTCACGGAATTTCCGGCGACCTTCCGATTGTGCTGGCGCTCATCGAAGCAAACGGGAACAAGTCGCTCGTTCGCGATGTGGTACGTGCGCACGAGTTCATCTCTCACCGGGGATTGCGTTTCGACCTCGTCCTGCTCGACCAGCGTGATGCTAAGGATGCCAAGCAGTTGGCAAAGACACTGAACGCGGGGCCGCAAGCCGCGTTGGTGGGCAAGCCGGGGGGAATCCATCTCCTGTCGGCGGCCGAGGTTTCAAACGATCGCAAGGATGCGATCACTTTTGCGGCGCAGACCGTTCTTTCGAACAGCCGAGGCTCGCTGGCAAATCAGCTTAACAGACGACAAGATGACGCATCATGCCCTTCTCGAATATCGGCGATTCCTTCCTGCGAAACGGCCGCGAAGCGCTCTGCCGAGACTGACACGGATTTGCTGTATTGGAACGGTTTTGGGGGATTCGGCACGGGCGGACGCGAATATGTCATCGTGGTGGATGGCGTGGAATCGCGGACACCGACGCCCTGGTGTAACGTCCTGGCCAATCCTGAATTCGGCTGTCTGACGAGCGACGGCGGCCTTGGCTATACCTGGGCCGGCAACAGCCAGCTAAACAGACTGACGCCCTGGTCGAACGATCCAGTTTCGGATCCACCCGGCGAGATCGTCTACTTGCGGGACGAGGAAACTGGAGAGCTTTGGACCCCCACCCCCTTGCCACTGGGGCAAGGGGCGGCTGTAACTGTTCGACATGGGCAGGGCTACAGCCGATACGAAAGCGACAGCCGACTCGTGCACCAGGAATTGACGGTGCATGTTTCCTGGAGGGATCCGGTCAAGATCATGCGCCTTGCTCTTCGCAATGACGGAGCGCGAGCGCGCCATTTGACGGCAACGTACTTCGCCGAATGGGTCCTTGGGATGCAGCGCGAAGACGCGACGATGCAGGTCGTCTGTGAACGCGACCTCCAATCGGGAGCGGTCGTTGCGAAGCACGCCTGGGCGGATGACTTTGCCGGCAAACTGGCATTTGCCGCGGCAAACCAGATCGTGCGCTCGGCAACCTGCGATCGCTCCGAGTTTCTGGGGACGTACGGTTCGGTATCGCAGCCTGCGGGAATGGGAAAATCCGACTTCGCAGGGCGCTTTGGCGCGCTGGTTGATCCTTGCGCCGCGCTCATGGTGGACATTCCCATGGCGCCAGGCGAGAGCGCGGAGGTCGTTTTCGTTCTCGGGCAGGCCGATAGCCTCGAGGAGGTTCGCACCCTCGTGCGGGATTATGCCGAGCCAGGATACGCGCGAGACAGTCTCGCCATCGTCTCTCGCCAGTGGGACGGTATTCTGAATGCAATCGAGGTCAAGACGCCGGACACCTCCTTCAATCTGATGATGAATCGCTGGCTGCTGTACCAGGTCCTGTCTTGTCGCGTCTGGGCGCGCTCCGGCTTCTATCAGTCCGGTGGCGCATTCGGCTTCAGGGACCAGCTTCAGGATGTGATGGCATTGGTCCACAGTGCGCCGAATGAAGCACGCTCGCATATTCTGCGAGCAGCCGCGCGCCAATTCACGGAGGGAGACGTGCAGCATTGGTGGCACCCTCCATCGGGTGCCGGGGTGCGCACGCGCATGACCGACGACCTGTATTTCCTGCCTTTCGTGGTTCACCACTATGTTTCGACCACTGGCGATACCGGCCTGCTCGAAGAGCACGTGCCTTTCATCACATCGCCGATCCTGAAAGAGGGCCAGGACGAGGACTTCGGCAAACCGGAACTCAGCCAACAGACCGGTATCATCTACGAACACTGCATCCGTGCGCTGGAACATGGTTTCAAGCTCGGCCGGCACGGCTTGCCGCTCATGGGAACGGGCGACTGGAACGATGGTATGAACAAGGTCGGCGCTCAGGGTAGAGGCGAAAGTGTCTGGAACGGCTGGTTCTTCCTCACTGTACTGAAGTCATTCGCGACGATCGCGTCTTCACGTGGAGACCAGAGTTGCGCAACGTGGTGTCTCGAACGAGCTGAAGGACTGCGCGCTGCATTGGAAACGCATGCCTGGGACGGCGCCTGGTATCGCCGAGCCTATTTTGACGATGGCGCGCCTCTTGGATCATCCTCGAACGACGAATGCCAGATCGATGCCCTCCCTCAGGCTTGGGCCGTCATCTCCGGCGAGGCCGACAAGGTGCGTGCGTCGAAGGCGATGAGCGCGGTCTATGAAAGGCTTGTGCGCCGGCAGGACAAGCTGATCCAGTTGTTCGACCCGCCGTTCGACAAGGGGTCGCTGCAGCCCGGCTACATCAAGGGCTATGTTCCCGGAATACGAGAAAATGGCGGCCAATACACTCATGCGGCGGCCTGGGTTGTACTGGCTACCGCGCTTCAAGGGAATGGCGATCGGGCCGTGGAGCTTTGGAACCTGATCAATCCGATCAATCACGCTTCGACGATGCAGGACGCGCAGCACTACCTGGTCGAGCCTTACGTCGTCAGCGCCGACGTCTACGGCGCGCCACCACATACCGGACGCGGTGGCTGGACGTGGTATACGGGATCGGCCGCCTGGCTGTATCGTGTGGCGCTAGAGGCCATCCTTGGTTTTCGGAGACAAGGCGAGGTTCTCTTGATTGAACCATGCATTCCGAAATATTGGCCGGAGTGTGAGCTGAACTACAGGCATGGGTCGGCCACATACCGCATCCACGTGGACAACAAGGCCGGAGTCTGCCGAGGGGTACGTTCGGTTTTCCTGGATGACCAACCGCTGATCGATCACAAGGTGCAGCTCACCAGTGACGGCCGCTTCCACGACGTGCGCGTAATCCTTGGATAGACATATGTCCCAAATGCTCTCGACAGACCCTGAGCTGCATCGGACGCCGACCGAACAGGACCTCGGCCGACTGCAGTTCACGACGCTGCTGTACTATCTTCATTGCACCAATCCCGACAATGGGCTTGTTCGCGATAAGACCGAGCCCGATGCTCCGGCAAGCATCGCCGCAATCGGGATGGCACTGGCAACGATTCCGATTGTGGTGGAGCGCGGCATCATAATCCGGAAGTTTGCGGCCAAGATCGCCCGAAAGCGGCTGGAATTTCTGCTGGGATGCCCCCAGGGCCCGGAACCGGATACCTCGGGGTATAAGGGCTTCTTCTATCATTTCCTCGATATCGAGACCGGCCGCCGGGTCTGGCAGTGTGAATTATCCACGATCGATTCAGCGTTCCTGTTCGCCGGAGCATTGACCGTAGCTACCTACTTTGACGGGGAGACTGCCGATGAGGTCGAAATACGACAGTTTGCCAATGCGCTCTACGAACGGGCGGACTGGAACTGGGCTTGCGATCACGGACTAACTCTGACCCACGGATGGCGACCCGAAAGCGGGTTCATTCCCTATCGCTGGCGCGGATACGACGAGGGCCTGCTGCTTTACATTCTCGGGCTGGGGTCGCCGACCCATCCACTGCCGCCCGAAGCGTATTCCGCCTATACCGAAAGCTACGAATGGAGAAACATCTACGGCCGCGAACTGCTCTACTCAGGACCACTCTTCACCCACCAGCTCTCGCATATGTGGATCGATTTCCGCGGTATCCGCGACGAATTCATGCGAGACCACGACAGCGACTACTTCCAGAACAGCCGCCACGCGACCTACGTGCAGCAGGAGTATGCCATTCGCAATCCAATGAATTTTGTCGGTTATGGTGCGCACTGCTGGGGATTCACGGCAAGCGACGGACCAGGCTGGATCAAGACGAAGATCGATGGCGTGGAAATGGAATACTTCGACTATATAGCCCGCGGCGCGCCCTTCGGACCGGACGACGGCACTGTCTCGCCATGGGTGGTCGTGGCTTCATTGCCTTTCGCTCCGGAAATCGTCATTCCGACGGTCAGGGCCTTTGCGCAAATGAATTTGGGAATGACACGTCTTTACGGGTTCAAGCCATCATTCAACCAAACATACGCGATGGAAGACAGTAATACGGGATGGTGGGTCAGCCCCTATCATTTCGGCATAGATCAAGGCCCTGTCGTGCTGATGATCGAAAACTACCGGACTGGCCTGCTCTGGAACATCATGCGCCGGTGCCAGCCGATCGTAACGGGGCTGCGTCGGGCTGGATTCAGGGGAGGTTGGCTATAAGGATGCCGCCGGCGAGCCAGCCCAGACGGCGACAGGCTCTCCCGAGCGAACGATGCAAAAATACTTTAGCCGACCGGGCGCAGTTCATCACCATTGGTTCTGATCCAAGTCTGCAGCACCGTCCAAAGGACGGCCAGCGTCGTGGCGCCGATAAACATGCCGGTAAAGCCCCAGGCAGCCAGCCCGCCGATCACTCCGACGAACAGTACCAGCAGCGGTAACTCGCCGCTGCGCGCTATCAGCATCGGTTTGACCACATTGTCTGCTCCCATAAGAAGGACAATGCCCCATACGACAGTAAAGATTGTCCACCCTGTCTGGCCTTGGGAACCAAGCCAGATTGCCACCGGCACCCAGACCAGAAGCGGCCCGATCTGGATAACGGCCAGGAAAAACGTCACTGCCGCCAGGACAATTGCACCGGGAACACCGGCGACTGCAAAGCCGATCCAGGCAAGCACTCCTTCAAGCAGAGCTGTTCCGATCACGCCGATCGCAACGGCCCTGATCGCTTTCCCCCCGGCATTAAGCAGGACCATTCCTCTCGGACCGACGATACGTGCGGCAATGGCGGATACGAAACCGACTACCTGGATGCGCGACGCATGAATCATCGCAGCGACGATGACGCCCACGAATATTTCAAGGACCGCAACCATAAGGCCTGCGCTGAGATTGAGAAGCCAGCGTCCCGCGGCGGCGAGCTGGGGTTCGTATCGTTGCAATAAGGCCAGTCCGCCGCCCTGAAATTCCTGCCATATCGGCGTCAGCCTTTTTCCGAGCAGCGGGAGAGTTGAAATCCACTCGGGCAGATTGGGGATCCCCCGACTGGCCTCTCTCACCCATGTGTTGGCGACTTCTACATGGCTGACAACGGAGGAGCAGAGGTATATCAGCGGCACGATCGTGATGGCCGCAGCGATAGCGCCGAAGCAGAAGGCAGCCAGACGACGCCTTCCGCCGAGAAGAACAACCATCCGATCGTACGGCCCCGCCGTCGCCGTGGCGAGAATCACGGCATAGGTTACGACACCTACAAATGGCAGCAATACCCAGAAGGTTGCGGCCAGCAACGCGGAAACAAGCAACAATGCCAACGCTGTCTCGATGACCTGCTGTTGCCCGCCACTCCTGCTGCGCATTTCCTGCATGACAGCACCTCTGGATCAGAAGTTAAAGCGATCCTTTCAGGCAGCGGCCGCTGGAAGCGGCGATGTCACTGGCGGAAAGTCCTTGAGTCACGAGCGGGCGATGTCTTGACGCGGAGCATGCCGCGAGAACCACAGTATCTCGGAGACCTTGAATAGAAATGCCGTGGTCCAGCCGAACAGCAGGATTCCGTTCACGCCCTCGATGGCACTGGCAAGCCGCCATTCGTTGGACAGCGTGACGTCGCCATAACCGATCGTCGCGAAGGTAATCGCCGAGAAATATGTGGCTTCCTCAAAACTCTTCAATTCGCCTGCCAACCTATAGGCCGCCGCCCACAGCATAATCTCGATCATGTGAGCCATCACGAAGCCGGCGACAAAAAAGCAACTGACGCCCAACCGGGTGTACGCGCGCAGTTTCTGCGGGTTCACAACGGGTTCTCGCGCCATGCGAAACAGAAGCATGACCGCGGCGCCGTGAACAATGATGGTGGTTAGCAGCACGCCAGTTGCGGTGATGATTTGTAAAAGCATCTTTCTGTCCTCAAGGAGCCAGCAACAAACGCCGTGTGATCAGTCCTACGCTCATGCACTAGGAGTGTCTTGCATTCCCGGGGTCATCGCCGGCGCTCACCGGGATTCTGCTGCGACTGACGAAGGGCTGGGTGAGTCAGTGTTTACCGACAGCGCTGTCACCGCCTCCTCCATATCATCGAAAATCATGGCGGAGCTTATTTTGGCAAGAACGCCAGAACGTTCCAGCACGTCCAGCGGTTCACTATGGAGTTCCACGATCGCGAATTTCATGCCCCGCTTCTCCGCCAATGCCCGTATCTCATCGAGCATGACGGCCGCAGTGCTGTCGATCTGGGCGGCCGCCCCTGTGTCGAAGATGAACCCTCTGGTATCCGGCCCCATTTTTGCAAAGATGTCCTCGATCCGGCTCTTGACGTAATCAGCATTGAAGAACAGCAGGCTGCCCTGGAGAAGGTAGATCACCAGCCCCGGAACTGGCTTTGCCTGGGCATAACGATGAAGCTTGTAGAACCCGTCGCGTCCTTGAATGCGACCCAGCAATGCGTCGCGCGGCCTCATTCCCTGCATGACGAGATAGAGCAGTGTCGCAACCACGGCGACAATCACGCCCTTCAATACCCCGAGACCAAGCGCTCCCGCCATGCTGATAAGCGCAAAAGAAAACTCGATCCGGCTGATATGCCATAGGTCCCTCAGGGTTCGCAGGTCGATCAAGCCTATAGCTGCCGATGCCAGGACGGCCCCCAGTGCGGGTGTGGGCAAGATGGCCAGCGCATCGGTAAGGAAAAGGACTGTGAGTGCCAAGGCGACAGCTGAGAAGACGGCCGCCAATTGGGTCCTGCCGCCCATGAGATCGTTGATTGCAGTACGGGAATCCGAGGCGGTCACTGCGAAGCCGCCGCACAATCCCGAGGCCAGATTGGCCGCACCGAACCCGAGGAGTTCGCGATTGGCGTCAACGGGATATCTGTTTTTGGCGCCAAAGCTGCGCGCGGTTACGATGCCAGCACCGAAGCTCATGATCAGCACTGCCGCCGCGCCCAGAAGGAGGTCATCAATGGCAACACCGCGCGGGATCGGTATCGTCGGCCACGGCAGCTGGGAAGGGACCTCGCCAACCACGCGTATCCCCAGTGCCTGAAAATCAAACGCATATGACAGGGCGATTGCGAGTGCCACGGCAACAAGCGGTCCGGGAATGGACGGACGCCAGGCGCTCAGCAGCCGCAGAAGGACGAACAGTCCAACACCCAGAGCAAGGGAAGGCCAGTGGATCAGTTCCAATTTATGAACGATTTCGACAATCGGCCCAATCAGCCCGTCGCTCTCGATCTTCACGCCGGTCAGTCGGCCGATCTGCCCAACGAGGATCGACAGCGAGATGCCTGTCATAAAGCCCGTCAGGATCGGACGCGACAGGAGGTTCGCGATAAAGCCGAGCCGAAGGAAACTTGCGAGAAAGCAGAGGAGGCCGACGATCGCGGCTATGGCCGCGGAAGCCATCACGTTTTCGGCAGTCGATGTGAGACCGAAAGAAACCAGGACCGCTGCAAGCACCGTTACCGTGCCAGCATCCGGACCCACGATGAGTTGTCGCGAGGAGCCAAGAAGCGCGTAACCCAGAACCGACATGATGCTCGCATATATGCCGACTTCCGGCGGCAACCCAGCCAGGGCTGGATAGGCAATCGCACTGGGCAACCCCACAGCGGCGATGGCCAGCCCCGACGTCAGATCATACCGAAGCCACTCGGCCCGATATTCTCTTAGGCTGGATATGAGAGGAAGGGTTGGCATAACGTCGAGCATCTCCCGGGTTAGAAGGATCGGCACGTTCTGCAGGAGCTACTTAGCGCTTTCGTTTCCACCCCGTCGCGGCGTTGGTCGTCCGCCAGTTCGCGAGAACGTGCAGGCTTGCTTGTGAGCGCACGTGACAAAAATCAACGATGCGAAGCGGTTTCGGCCGCATTCTGCGGACTAACCCCCTCTAGTTGTCCGAGCTGGCCACTGCTTTTTCCCTGAGTGCCCTGACGTCTCTACCGTCTGCCAACGGACCTGGTAGCGTAGCGCGGACATTACCGCCTTTAATTGAAGATCCGTCACATTCATGGATTTTACCGCTAATTATGATAGAATAAAATAGCTTCTCGGAAAGAACGGAGAAATGGCGTTTTGGAGACGAAGTACGATGCATTCTCGCTAGGGTGCCGTGCAGTTACACAGCCAAGCTAAATACGAGAACTCGGTGTCACTTCAAGACGTGCGTCTATCCTAGAATCCCAGCCCTCTCGCTCGATCAACGTGGAAATTGGTGCGCGGTGTTGGCTGAGTAAGCCAGTTCGACGCGTCCGATCGGCTGGGCAATTTCCCAACGGGGAATACCCAGGTACGCCCCAGTAAACGGTTCGAAACCTATTGAGGGTGGTATATTTTAGCAGAACGGAAATAACGCCGTAGTGAACTGAACAATACCAGCTTTGGCTCAACAAAGGGGGGAAACCACATGAAACTCGACGTGGACTTTGACAAGAAGCGCAAATTCCCCGTCGGGGAAAGCGGTCAGGTGAAATTTCGGTTTCGCGATATCGCGGTGGAACCTGGAAGTTCCGTGTCGCTCAAGAAGGACTTCGACCCGGACTTTACGGGCGGCTATGATGACAAGTCCGGGGCGCTGGAGCAGGTGGCCTCGAACGTCCAGCGATTGTCGGACATGCAGCAAATACTCTACGCTCAGGATACCTATGCGATACTTATTATCTTTCAAGCGATGGATGCCGCGGGAAAGGATGGGGCGATACGCCACGTCATGTCAGGCATCAACCCGCAAGGCTGCCACGTCACAAGCTTCAAGTCGCCATCGGCGGAAGATCTGGATCACGACTATCTCTGGCGGGCCTCCAAGGCTCTGCCCGGGCGTGGGATGATCGGCATATTCAACCGGTCTTACTACGAGGAAGTCCTGGCTGTCAGGGTGCATCCCGAATTCCTTGCGAAACAAAAGTTGCCTCCAGAAACGCGAAAAGGGAGTATCTGGCAAGGCCGCTTCAAGGAGATCAACAACTTCGAAAAATATCTCTGGCAGAACGGGACGATCGTTTTGAAATTCTTTCTCAACATTTCAAAAGACGAGCAGAAGAAGCGGTTCCTCTCGCGGATCGACGAGCCCGACAAGAACTGGAAATTTTCCACGGCGGACTACGAGGAGCGAAAATACTGGGACGATTATCAGAAAGCCTTCGAGGATATGCTGGAGAATACAAGCACGGAATGGGCTCCGTGGTTCGTTATTCCGGCAGACAACAAATGGTTTGCCCGTCTTGCCGTATCCGTGGTGGTATCGTCCGCCCTCGAACGCCTTGATCTGAGCATGCCGGTCGTCGACGACAAGCAGAAAAAGCGACTGGCAGAAATCCGGGACCAGTTGTTGGCAGAGCGAGACTGACCACATTAATGACGACTTGGTGATCTCAACATCACGTCAAGGCCGATGCGGCTGTCGAACTGTCGTAGGCAGATCGCCTCGCTAGGCCTGTGCCGACAGGAGCAGTTCATCGGGATGGGGAGACGCCGCGAGCGTTCGATTGGAATATGCCGAAATTCCGGTCACTTCCTGACCGAGCCACGGCGGGCGCGGAGGGTGGTCGCCCTCGGTGTCGAGTTCGATTTCCGCGAGGACGAGTCCGGCGTTGGCGCCATCGTAGACGTCGATATCCCAAACATAGCCGAGGTAGCCGGCCTGATAGCGGGTCTTCTCAACCAAAGCGGTCGCGTAGCTGAGCATTTCCAAGGCATCGGCATAGGGAATATCATATTCGAGTTCCTCTCGCCTCAACCGACTCGTTCGGAATTTGACCGTAAGGACGGCGCGCGCCATATCGATGGTCCTGATGCGCACAATCCGCTTCTTGTTCGCAGTGAGATAGGCTAGGCAAAACGCAACTCCTCCCGAGGCGTGCTTGCGCCAACTATCGTTTGACACGAGGTATTTTCGCTCTATCTCCGCGGCCATCTGGTCCCCCGAATGTTGCGAACCCACGACGAGAACTTGGACGGCGATTGTTGACGGAATCCCTTCTGACGCGCTGTCCAAGCCATTGAAATTTAGCTATATTGGATGAAAACTGCTTCCCGAATTCGTGCTCGGGTGAATGGCTGGCATCCCACCTGTAAGAATACAGAATTGTGAGCGAGGGCGTACCAAAGCTCTGACGCGAACATGCGCTGATGGGTACCGGTAAATCTGAAGTGCGAATTGAGCCACCCAGTACTGCGAACGTATATTCGTACCAGCTTTTATTTTGGTCAAATCGTTGAATTACACTCCCAGTGTCTGTCGGTTCGGGGCAGAAACGTTGGAAAAATCGGCAGTGCGATACGAATTCAATCATGCTTCCCGGAGGATCCGTCATGCGCAGGCGCGTGCTTTCAGCGATAGCTCTCCTTTCCGTTGTTTCGCTTCTTTCAGGTCATCTCGTTTCTGCACGCGCCGAAGAGCCGACCTTCGCAAAACTTCAAGCCATGTGCCGAAATGCAAAGGATCCATCGCAGCAGGGGTACTGCGCCGGCTTTGTCGAGGCTATCGCCTTGCGTATTGTTCGTGAGGACAAGGACTGCACTTTGCTCCAGGAGTATATCGACCAGGCAAACGCACGTCTTGCTCTTCCCGATCTGATTGGCGATCTGAACCCAGCCGAGTATTCCCAGCAGGCTTTCGAAGCGGTGGAGAAGTTCTTTTATAGCAGGGGGTGCACATAGATCATTTGCTCCGGGTGGGCCGGACGTCGATTCGATTTTGCCAGAGAGTTGTTCTTTAGGAAATGACCCGCTTCCGTGGCGTGGCAGCGTCCCAGAAACGCCCGTCACAAACACGTGGCTGGTGCTGCGGTCGGCCAGCATTCCTTGAGGTCACGCCGTCTCCAACCTCAGGGCCTTAGATAAAAGGGCTTGCCTCAATGTCCGCAGCTGCTCAAATGTGATACATACTAGTATCGCTTTTGAGAGTCGTTTTTACGGCGGCGTCGCGAAACGATTGGACGATTTTATGGCGGAAGCAGCCCAGTACTCGGTGATCGAGGCGTTGCGGGATGGCCGACGCGTTGAAATCCGCGCGCTGAGACCTGACGACCGGGGCGGATTTGCCGAAGCCGCCGGCCGTGCCTCTCCAGAATCCCTGCGCCGACGATTCTTTGCACCACGGCGCAGCTTAACGGAGCAGGAGATCGCCTTTTTCGTCGACGTGGACTTTGTCAATCATGTGGCATTGGTCGCTGTAGCGGAAGAAGGCGGACACGCGGTGGTTATCGGAGGCGGGCGCTACATCCTCGTACACCCCGGGCAGGCCGAAGTCGCCTTTAGCGTCGTTGACCAATACCAGGGACAGGGCTTGGGCGGGGCACTGATGCGCCACCTCACCGTGATAGCGCGTGAATCCGGGATCAGGGAACTAATCGCCGAGGTCCTGCCGGAAAATATCCCGATGCTGACGGTGTTCAAGAAAAGCGGCCTGCGTCAAATTACGAAGCAAGAGCGCGGATTGGTGCATGTCACACTTCATCTGTTCTGATCGACGGTTAGTAGAGCTGTACCAAAACCTTGCACTCGATAATGCTGTTGGGGCTGCGAAGATCTGCAGGTATCGCGCGCAGATCGAAACAGTTCAGTCGGGCCAACTGCCGTCGAATGCATCCGTCAACAGCGCGCGAATGGCCGGTTCGGTGACAGGCGCCGGATTCCAATAGGGATTGGACACCGCCTGGGCGGCGGCTTCGCCTATACGCTCGCCCGGCATTCCGATTGCAGCAAGAGACAGCGGCGCACCGATCTCCCGGATGAGGTTCCTGAGTCCGGTTGCGGCATTGTCCACACTCAGCGCCCGCGCCACTTTTGCGGCCGCTTCGGGTGCAGCCTGCATGTTGTAACGCATCGCGTAAGGCAGGATCACGCTGTGGGTTTCGGCATGCGGCAGGTCGAACATGCCGCCCAGCGTGTGGCAAAGCTTGTGATGAAGCGCCATGCCGACGCAACCCAGGCAGATGCCGCAGAGCCATGCACCATAGAGAGCATCTGAGCGGGCCTCAACGTTGAGGCTATCACGGACAATCTGCGGCAGCGCCCGCGCCAGCGCGCGGATCCCGTCCTCTGCCATCAGATTGGTCACCGGGTTGCGGTCGCGGGCGTAGAGTGCCTCGACCGCATGTGCAATCGCGTTGAGACCGCTGACCGCTGATAAATGCACCGGAAGTTCCAGTGTGAGCGAGACGTCGTAGATAACCGTTTCCGGCAGTACGCGCATGTCACGGAGCGTGACTTTGCGACCATCTTCGGTCTGCCCGAGAATGGGCGTCATTTCCGACCCCGCATAAGTCGTCGGCACGATGAGCTGCGGCAGATCCGTGCGAAGCGCGATTGCCTTCGAAAGGCCGGTTGTCGAGCCGCCACCGATTGCGATCAGACCATCGGCACCGGTTTTCTCGACAACCTTCATTGCCTCCTGCGTAACCTCGACAGGCGTATGCATGACCGCGCTCGAAAAGATCACGGCCTGCTGTGTCCCGATCAGGTCCGCTACCCTTTCCGCCTCGCTGTTCTGATGAGGCGTGGAAAGGACCAGCGGCCGGGACATGCCGAGCCGCTTCACCTCATCGGCAAGCTGTTTGAGCGTGTCGGTACCGAAAATCACGCGCGTTGCCAATCCGTTGTAGACGAAGTCCTTCATCTCAGGTCTCAACCCTCTTTGTCAGCACGAAGTCCCAGTCGACTTGCCAATAGGGGGCCTTGAGGCCCTCGTCCTCACCCACGCCGTCCTCCTGCCGTGTCCGGAAATCGGCAATGAGACTCTCCTTCACGCCGAACACTGCATCCTGATCCAGATATTGGCAATCCGGGGGGAAGATGTGGGTGACAACGGGATCGTAACCCTCGGCGCTGACGATGAAATGGATATGCGCCGCGCGGTTCGGATGCCGGCCGAGGCGCCCCAGCAGCTTGCCCACCGGCCCGTCGTCGGGGATCGGATAATAGCGCGGTTTGACGGAACGAAACCGATAGCCGCCCTCCCCGTCCGTAGTGAAGACGCCGCGCAGATTCCAATCCGGCTGCGTGCCTTTCTGCTGGACGTCGTAGAAGCCGTCGTCGTTGGTCTGCCAGACGTCGATCAGCGCGCCTTCGATCGGATTTCCATCGGTGTCCCTGACAAAGCCACCGGCCACGAGCGGCTCACCTTTGCCGTCGAGACAGATGTTCGTCCCCCGCGCATAACGCGGTGCCTCCGGCACGTAGAACGGACCGAGAATGGTGTTCTCCGTCGCGCCCGAGGGGCGTCGATGGTTGATCGCATCGACGAGCATGGACACACCGAGCACATCCGAGAGCAGGATGAACTCCTGCCGCCACTCGTTGCACATCTGCCCGGTCCTGGTGAGGAACTCGATCGCCGCCAGCCATTCCTCATGCGTCGGCTCGACCTCCTTCACAGCGGCATGAAGATGGCGCACGATGGCCGACATGATCGCACGCAGGCGGGGATCGATATCCCCGCCCATGCGCGTATTGACGGCCTCGACCGAGTTTTCCTCGGTGAAAAGCGGATAGTTTGTAGCGACCATCTTGCCCTCCCTCATATCCCGAAGAGCAGCTTGGCATTGGTCCGGCCGATTTTCGCCCGGTCCGCCTCCGAAATCGTCGTGGTATCGAACCAATCGGCGGCGTGATCGATGTTCTCGAAGGGCCAGTCGGTCGAGAACAGGATCCGGTCGGCGCCGATTTCCAGCATTGCATCGATGAGCGTCTGGGTACGGAAATTCCCCGATGTCGTGATGTAGAAATTCTCGTTGAAATAGTCGGCGATGCGGCGCTTGGCCGGATATTTCGGCGGCAACTTGACCCAGGCATTACGGTTGTCGATGCGCCACATCATGTAGGGCAGGCCCTCGCCCATATGGCCGAGGATGATCCTGAGATTGGGATGCTCGTCGAACAGGCCCGATCCCATCAGGCGCAATGCATGGACCGCCGTTTCCTGGGCAAAGGCCCAGGTCGGGCCCATCAGCCAGGGGTGGCCATCATAGATCCGGCTGTCCTGCGGAAGCGGATTGCGCGGATGCAGGTAGAACGGCACGTTGAGGGCGGCGACCGTCGCCCAGAAGCTGCGATATTGCGGCAGGTCGTAATAGAGAAGCGCATCGGTATCCGCGCGCTGGCTGAAACCGTTGACCAGGGCGCCGACGAAGCCCAGTTCCTTGACGCAGCGTTCGAGCTCCCGGGCGGCAGCCTCGGGGTCCTGCAGCGGCAGGGCGGCAAAGGCACGAAAGCGGTCAGGACGCTTGGCACATTCCTCGGCCAGTGCGTCATTGGCGCGGCGGGCGATATCGATGGCACGTCCCGTCTCGGCGATGGCCTGAACGGCCGGCGCGTTGAGCGACAGGATCATGGTTTCGATGCCGTGCGCATCCATCAGCTTCAGCCGCTTGTCCTGAATGTCGAGCAACCGGGACTGAAGCTCGGTCCAGTAATCCCCCGGTACAAACCCAGCCGAATCCATCAGCGTTTCCGGAATGGCGAAATGTTCTTCGAGCGCGATTTTGCCTTGCATGCTCTCTCTCCCCGTTCTTGTTTCAGTATTGGCCCTTCGGCTCGAGGCCGAGCATATGCTGGCCGACCATTGTGCCGACGGCATCCCAGTTCATGCTGATATGGCGGCCGACGGCATTGGCATCCCGCCAGGCCCGTTGCACCGGATTGTCCATGTTGAGGCCAAGTCCGCCGGTGGACGCGTTAAGCGCCTCCACGGCTCGCAGCGCGAGATTGACGGCAAAGGATTGGCCGCGGCGGCTCATCAATCTGTCCTCGATCGTGAATTCTCTGCCTGAACCTGCCAGTTCCTCGGCCCGCGCCACGTCACGTAGCAGAATCTCGCGTGCCGCATCGACGCTGGCCGCGGCTTCCGCCACCCGGAGCTGGATCGTCGCAAATTCCGCCATGCGGCTGTTGCCGCCCGCGACCGCCCCGCGAGTGAATCGGGTGCCGGTGGACGCGACATAGCTCTCCAGTGCGCCCTTCGCCGCGCCGACGGCGGCGGAGGCGAGGCAGGACGGAATGCCGGTCAGAAGCGGCATGTTGAAAAGGCCGGCTTGGGCGTAGAGCCTGGCGCCCGGCGTGCGACCGCTTGTGGCATCCGGGAATGTGAGCACGCGATATTTCGGGACGATAACATTGCTGAGGATCAGGGTCTTGGACCCCGTGCCCGCCAGCCCCGCCACATCCCAGGTGTCCTCGATTTCATATTGCGTCGCGGGCACAAGCAGGAAGGCGGGAACCGGCTTCCGCTCGCCCTCGGCGGGGAGGATAGCTGCACAGAGCGACCAGTCGGCATTCTCGCAGCCACTGGCAAATGCCCAGCGGCCGTTCAGCCGATAACCGTCTTCGACGGCCTCAGCCACGGAGGTTGGCGCATAGGAACCGCAGAGAAGCGCATCCGGGTTTTCGCCCCAGACATCATCCTGCGCGGCCTTGGGAAACATGGCGAGCAGCCATTGATGTGCCGACAGGAGGCCCGCGACCCACCCAGTCGAGGCGCAGGCCGAGGCGAGTTCGATATTGGCGTCGACAAGCTCTGAAAAGGGCTTCGGCACGCCACCATAGGCCGCCGGCTTGACCGCATCGAAATAGCCGGCCTCGCGTAGCGCTGCAATATTTTCCGCCGGTACCCGGCGCGCCCTTTCGGTCGCCAATGCCCGGTCCCTGAATGTCGGCAGAAGCGGCAGGACCCGGTCCTTCAGGGAACCGCCGCGCATGATGCGGGCGAGGTTTTCCCGGCCGCTTTCGATGAACTCGAGTTTCATGATTTCCTCCTTCGTCTTCCGCGATCAGGCTGCCGGCTGCGAAACGCAGTAGCGGGCGTCCTCGTAGATCAGCGGTATGGTGCTGGGGGCCACGGTTGCGTGAACGACCTGGCCAATGAAAAGCGTGTGGGTGCCATAAGGCACGGCAGCCATGCGGCGGCAGACGACATTGGCGTTCGCACCGGCGAGAAGCTGCATGCCGGCCTCGTGCCGCCGCCAGTTCGCCAGTCCGAAGCGCGCATGCGGCTCGACTTTGCCGGCGAATGCCTCAGACAGCGGCCGCTGCGCGTGACTGAGCACATTCACCGCGAAATCCGGCTGACACAGCAGCATTTCGTGCAGGAGGGTCCTGTTGTTGAGGCAGATCACCAGCGACGGCGGATCCATAGAAACGGAGGTGACGGCCGTGACTGTCATGCCATGGTCGATACCGTCCTTTACCGCCGTGATCACGGTGACTGTCGCTGGAAATTTTCGCATCGCGGCACGAAAATTCGCGCCAACCACTTCATCGGATAAAATATGCATGATCTCTCTCCCATTCCGATTTCCACCAAATATTTGCATATGCAATTATTGTCAATGCAAATATTTTTTAAACCGTGATGGTCGAGAACCGTAATCGGACAACGATCGACGCATTCGAGGATCTCCGCCGAAGATAATTTTGATCGTTATCCGATTTTCTCTTGCAATATTTGCATTTGCAATCTTTTATTGTTGGAGGCATCGGGCGGGAGAGGACTGTCGGACAAGCGTGCTTTGCGCGCTGTCCGGAAACCCGATGACGGAGGGGGAGACTTTGATTTTTGGGCTCAGAACGCTGAAGCCTTTTTCAAAGCGAGATCACGGAGGAGGAGCCATGTCTTCGCAGGAAATGAGCGCCATGGTGGCGCAAACCAAAAGTGCGGCAAGTGTCATTGCCATGTGCGGCTTCATGATAATGTTCGACGGCTATGACTTGGTCGTCTTCGGTGTCATTGCACCCGCGCTGCTCAAGCAGGTGGAATGGGCCCTGGATCCGTCTCTCGTCGGCCGCGCCGCCGCCTTGACCCTGTTCGGCATGCTGCTCGGTGCTGCAATCGCCGGCACTCTCGCCGATCGCATCGGCCGGAAGAAAGTCGTTCTCGGTAGCCTCGCCAGCTTTTCCGTCATGATGATCGCAAGCGGGCTTGCTCCGAACTTCCCGGTCTTCGCAGGCACCCGCTTCCTGAGCGGGCTCGGGCTTGGCGCGCTTCTGCCGACGGTGACCGCACTCATTCTCGAATTCTCGCCCACCAACCGAAAGGCGCTGGCCAACTCGCTGTCCTTTATGGGCTATCTGCTGGGCGGCATTCTCTCGGGTATTCTTGGCATGCTGATCCTGCAGCATTACGGCTGGCGTCCCCTGATGATCATCGGCGGCGCGCCTTTGCTGGCACTGCCGGTCCTGATCAAGTCGCTGCCTGAATCGCCCGACTGGCTCGCCGCCAAAGGCCGCCGTGCCGAGGCTGACGCAATCTGCGATACTTTCGGCCTGGAACGGGTTCTGCACCAGCCGACCGCCTCTGGAAAGCAGGGTATCCGGGCGCTGTTTGCGGAAGGGCGGCTTGCGCTGACGCTGAACGCCTGGGGGATTCATTTCTGCTCCCTGCTGCTGACCTTCGGCATGGTGAACTGGCTGCCAACCATCATGAACAAGATGGGTTACGACATCAGTTCGGCGCTGCTGTTTGCGATCATGCTCAATGTCGGCGCCGCCATCGGTATCGTCATTGCCGGCCGGATTGCCGATAGGGGCCATGTGAAGATGACTGTCGCCGTATTGTTCGCGATCGGCGCCGCAACGATCTACATGCTTACGCTGAAGCAGGGCGTTCTCATGTACGCACTTGTCGCTCTTGCCGGCGCCGGTACGATCGGAACCCAAATCCTCTCGAATGTTCTGGTCGGCCGCTTCTATCCTGTCCAGATCCGCGGAACGGGCCTTGGCTTTTCGCTCGCGGTCGGCCGCCTGGGTGGTATCGCCGGACCGCTGATCGGTGGCGCCGTGCTGCAGCGAGGGCTCGCACCGGAGTGGAACTTCTACATCTTCTCGATAGCAGCAGTGGTTGGCTGCGCTTTGACGGCCCTCACCTTCCTGCATGTGACGACCGAGAAGGGAAGTGTCATCGCGCACTGACCGGCAGGAATACCCGCGATCATAGCCGGCCTCGATGAGGCCGGCTTTCATTTGCCCGGACGAATGCGACATTTGATTGCACATGCCCTCGGCTCCGGCTATTCAGTGCAGATGCAATTATTGTGAGCGAAAATGTCCTATCGATTTACCGGATCCCTTCCTTATCTTCTCAATCGCGTCGGCGTGCGCATGGGCGAGCTCTTTTTGCAACGGCTGCACGATTTTGACATTACCTTGCCCATGTACCGCGTCCTGGCCATCCTGAAGCAGGAAGGCCCGCAAAGGCTGACAGATCTGAGCCCCATGGTTACCGTCGAAATCTCCACCCTGTCGCGTCTGGTCACAGTGATGAAGAAGAAAGGACTGGTGTCGCGCACCCGGCCCGACGACGGGCGCACGGTTTCGATCATGCTTACGCCCTCGGGCGATGCGCTCGTGCAGAAGTTGATGCCGCTCGCCGCAGAGTTCGAGGCGGTCGGCGTCGAGACATTCAGCGACGCGGAAGTGGCCTGGCTGAAATCGGCGCTGAAGATCATCCATACCAACCTGGACAAGCTCGAAGCACGCTGATGTGCCGAGGTGGAACTATCCTAGCCCGGTCCGATGGCGGCAGGCGGCGCGAGGGCAGGCAGCGCACCACCTTCGGCGCTTAGTTTGCCTGCGCCCTTTCCGCTGAGCCAACCCGCGAGGTCGCGGGCGGTCCCCCTGACGATTATTGCTGGCGCCTGGCCCATGATCAGTGGGGCGGCCCGATCGGTCGCGACCAGCGCGAACCTCCCGGTCGGAAGCCGTCGCGAGGCCTGGTCGCGGATCAGGAAATCGACGAAATCCGCCGGCATATCCGCAAACCGGCCGCCAGAATTCAGATCGATGGCGAGAAGCCAGAGCGTGCGCGCGCGCATCAGAGGCGTATCCCGCAGCGTGATGTTTCGTCCCGTGGTGTCGGCCACCGAGCGGCCCCAGTCTTCATTGCTCAAATCGCGCCATTCGACATTCAGATGAACGGCGGAATGGTCGAAGAGATAACGCAATGCCCGCGAGGGCTGGGTAATGCCGAATTCGAGATCGTCGGCGGCAACGTCGAGATTGCGCGGAAAAGGTCCGGCCTCGCCGGCCCTTCCCCAAGCCACGAATTCGCTCAGGAGACGCGCATGGTAACCGGCATAAGCGACAAGCCGCCGCCGGCTGAACCCTTCCACGGCGCTAGGTTCATCAAGCGCGCGATCGGAGAGATCGTTGAGCAAGCGGGCGAAATAGGCCGTGCCGCGTCGAGCCCAGTCCAGCGCTTGCGAGGGCGCGAGCGCTGCGTCATGGCGCGCGCCGCTGCCCTGCCTTTCGCGCAATGCGATCCGGGCCTCCTCCAGCGTCTGGCTCATGTTTCGGCCATTTCGACATGGCTACGCATGAAATTGAGTCGCTCCATGATCGGCGCATCGGAAAAACGGAACAGGTCGAATTGCGTTTCGGCTTGAAGCGACCAGGGAATCCAGGACGGGATCACGAAAATATCTCCGATATCCAGCTTATGCGTAACACCGCCGATCACGGCCGCGCCCTTACCGTCGAAGACCTGGAACACGGTCGAGCCCACCTCGCGGCGCGGCGGCGTGTCGGTGCCCGCGCGCAAGCGGTGGAATTCGCAGCGCATGGTCGACATGACATCGCCGCCGGTCGTGGGGTTGACGTAGCGGATGGCAGCATGACCTTGCTCGACGGTCGCGGACTGGCCTTCTTCCTCGAGTAGCAGCTGCTCTGTCAGCGCGCGGTCCGTATGTTCCCAGCGATAAGCGCCGATCGGCGAAGCAACCCTATCCCGCAGGCCCGACAGCGGGCGAAGGCCCGGATGGCACCAGAGCCGCTCTCCCCGCGAGAAGCGCGGCGTCGCGTAGTCCGTCACCCGGTCGGAACCGAATTCGAAGAAGCCGACATCGTTCTGTTGCGCAAACGGAATATCGAGCCCGTCGATCCAGGCCATCGGCTTGTCGGTATCGTTGTGATGGCCGTGAAAATGCCAGCCGGGCGTCAGAAGCAGGTCGCCCCGGCTCATGCGTACGGGATCGCCGTTCACCACCGTCCAGACGCCTTCGCCTTCAACCACGAAGCGGAAGGCGTTTTGCGCATGGCGATGCTCAGGCGCCGTCTCACGCGGGCCGAGATATTGGATCGCGGCCCAGAGCGTGGGGCTGACATAAGCATGTCCACCAAGGCCCGGATTGGCAAGGCCGATGGCCCGCCGTTCGCCGCCACGGCCCACGGGCACCAGATCCCCCGATGTCTGGGCGAGCGGCAGGAGATCGGCCCATTTCCACACATGCGGGACAGCCTTGGGCTTCGGATGACGCGGCATGAGATCGCCGAGCTGTGTCCAGAGCGGCATCAGATGCATCGCCTCGAAGCCCTCATACAGCGCGCGCAATTCCGGCGTATCATCGGGCTGCATCGCATTGGCCGGCTTGCCGTGGATCTCATCATGCATGGCATGTCCTCCTTTTCACGGTCTCAGGCCGCATCGGGCTGCCGGGGCGGCGCGGCGTTGCTGAACGCCGGTATTGTGTCGAGGCGCGTGAAAATCCGTTGGATGGTCGGCCAGGCCGACGTGGCGATCCCGAAGCGCTGATTGTTCCAGACCTGCGCATAAAGGCAGATGTCTGCGAGGCCCGGCACGTCGCCGTGGCAGAAGGCGCCGGTGCGCGGATGGCAAGCCAGCATCGTCTCAAGCGCGTCGAACGTCGTCGCCACCCAATGGGTGAACCATTCCTTCTGGCCATCCTCGCTCGCGCCGAAGCGGTCGGCGAGATAGCCGAGCACGCGCAGATTGTTCAGCGGGTGGATTTCGCAGGCGATCATATAGGCAAGCGCACGCACCCGTGCCCGCCCATCCGGATCGGTGGGCAGCAACGCGGGCGTTGGATGCGTCTCCTCCAGCCATTCGATGATGGCGAGCGATTGCGTCAGAAAGCTTCCGTCTTCCCGCTCCAGGACAGGCACGAGACCCTGGGGGTTCATCGACAGATATTCGGGCATTCGCGTATCGCCACGGCGCAGGACATAGGGGACATAATCATAGGCCAACCCCTTGAGATTGAGCGCTGCGCGGAGCCGCGTCGATGTCGAGGAGCGGAAGAAATTGTGGAGCTTGAGGACCATTTTCAGTCCCTCGGCCCGATCGTGGTGGAAATCTCGCCCAGACCCTTGATGCTCACGGTGCAAACATCACCCGGCACCAGCGGACCGACCCCGGCCGGCGTTCCCGTCATGATGAGATCGCCGGGCGCAAGCGCGATCGAATGCGAGAGATAGGAAATGACTTCCGGAACCGACCATATCAGTTCGGCCAGATCCGCATCCTGCTTGACCACGCCATTGACCGCGAGCCGGATCGACCCCTTCGCGGGATGCCCCGTCTCCGATACCGCATGCACCGGGCCGATAATGGCGGAGCGGTCGAACGCCTTGCCGAAATCCCAGGGCCGCCCCACCTCACGCGCGGCCAATTGTAGGTCGCGCCGCGTCAGATCATTGCCGACGGCATAGCCCCAGATGTGATCGAGGGCGTCCGCCTCCGCTATGTTGCATCCACCCTCGCCGATCGCCACGACCAGCTCGGCCTCGTAGTGGAAATTCTCGGTCTGGGGCGGATAGGCCACGGTTTCACCGGAATCGACCACGGCATCCGCCGGCTTGCTGAAGAAGAATGGCGGCTCCCGGTCAGGGTCCTTGCCCATTTCGCGCGCATGCGCCGCATAATTGCGGCCGACGCAGAATATCCTGCGCACCGGAAATCTGGCATCCGATCCGGCGACGGCGACGGTGGGGGTGGCAGGAGCGGGTAGGACCAGGGTCATCTATCTTTCCTTGTTGGTTGCAGTTCGGGCTCCGCGGCGATCCGCGGAGCGTTTGGGCTTTCGCCTATGTTTGCGGCTTCAATCCCGCCCGGCTTCCATGATCTTCTCGCCCAGCAGCACGGGCGCCGTTACATGCGTCGAATGACTGCCGGGCATGCTGACCAGACGGTAGAGCCCGAGCTTTTCCGAAAGACGCGGATGGAAGGGGAGCGACTGCGGCAGCGACACATCTTCCGTGCAGTGCAGGAAGGACTTGCCGATCATGAGCTCCGCCGGGTTCTTCGAGAGCCTGATCCTGTCGTTCATCGTGTTGAAGGGCTGGGCATTGAGGCTGTCGAAGAGCGACTGCGCCTGCTCCTCGGTTCCGTCGTTGATGAAGGCTTCACGCAGGATCGGATAGGGAAACAAGACTTCGCCGGTCTCGCCGGCAAGCTGCGGAAACAGTGCCTGATAATGCGGCGGGCACATATCGATCAGGCTTTCGCCATTGTTGGGCACAAAGGCGCTGAAATAGACGAGACGACGCACACGCCCCGGACCCAACCGGTCGGCTGCCCCGGTGATGGCCATGCCGCCCCAGCTGTGGCCGACCAGAACCGCGTCCTGAATGTCGTTTTCCTCGAAGAACGCCACGAGGGAGTCGATCGCATCGTCCAGTGTCACGGCCTTGCGGTCGTCTCCCGGACGGTTGCCCTTCAGCGTCGGGCAGTGGACGATATGCCCGGCTGCGCGAATGGGCGCGGCGCAAGCCTCGAAATGGCTGCCATCATGACATGCGCCATGGACAAGTACATAAGTTCCCATGGTTTCCCTTCCTCTGGTCATACGCTTCAAAGTCCGATTGCAGCATCTTGCCGCACCGGCACGGCAGCCAGCGCCTGGCGATCGATCTTCCCCGTTCCGGTCTTCGGCAGGTCGGCGACATAATCCACGATGCGCGGATATTTGTAGGGCTGCAGCCGCGTCTTCACATAGGCGCGCAACGCATCCGACTGCACTTCAGTCGCGGCGCGCCCCTCCCTCAGCCTGATCACGGCCCGCAGCGTCATTCGGCGGTCTTCGAGTTGATGGGCCATGACCGCGCATTCGTGGACATCGGGATGCTCGTTGAGACAGCGTTCGACCTCAAGCGGCCAGACCCATTGGCCCGAAACCTTGATAAGTTCGTCGGCGCGGCCCTGGAAATAATAGTAACCGTCAACCTCGATGAAGCGGTCGCCGGTATAGATCCAGTCGCCCCGCATCGTCTCCTTCGTCTTGTCGGACCGATTCCAGTAAGACGGAGCAGAAGAATCGCCCCGCACGAACATGACTCCTTCCTCCCCTGGCTCCGGCACCCTGCCATCCGGCGTCTCGAGCCGGACTTCGTAGCCCGGCACCCGCGCGCCGGCCGAACCGATGCGGTGATCGGAAAGGCTGTTCGAGAGGTAGATGTGAAGCAGTTCGGTCGACCCCAGCCCCTCGGTCGGACCATGGCCGGTCAGACTTTTCCAGGCGTCGTAAATATCCTGCGACAGGATTTCCGCCGCCGACATCGATTGCCGGAGCGAACTCAGATCGCGCGTCCCGACATTTTCCGTCCGCGCCAGCGCCGTATAAAGCGTCGGCAGTCCGAAGAGCACCGTCGGCCGGTATTTTTCGATCATGTCGAGCACCGCGTCGGGCCTCGGCTGGCCCGGCATCAGAAGCGTAGTCGCGCCGATCGAAAACGGGAATGTGAGGGCGTTGCCGAAGCCATAGGCAAAGAATATCTTCGGAACGGAGAAGCAAATGTCATCCTCGGCCAGCTTGAGCGCATGCTTGCCAAAGGAGGCCTGCGTATAGGCCATGTCATGGTGGAGGTGGACGATCCCCTTGGGCCGCCCCGTCGAACCCGAGGAATACATCCAGAAGGCCATGTCCTCTGGCCCGGTATCGGCGCAATCGAGCGTGTCGGGCTGCCCAGCAAGAAAGTCCGCCGCCGCGATGCGCCCTTCACCATCCGCCGCGCCATTAACGATCACCACCCGCTCGAGTGTCGTGCCGTGTAGCGCCTCGCCCTCAAAGCGCTTCGCAAGCGCTGCTTCGCACAGCGCGATCTTCGCGCCCGTGTCCTGAAGGAAGAAATTCAGCACATCGGGCGTGGTCTGGGTGTTGAGCAGGACCGGCACGAAGCCAGCTCGGACTGCTCCGAAGAAGGCAGCCGGATAGACAGGCGTGTCGTCGAGGAAGAACGGAATCCGGTCGCCACGCTCAAGTCCAGCGGCGATGAAGGCATTCCCCCAGCATGACGCCTCGGCCACCAACTCGGCATAGGTCAGCGATCCCGCCGGGCCGATCAGCGCAAGCTTGTCCGGATTGCGGAAGAGATTGTCCCAGAGGATTGAAGAACAATTCGGATGGTCCTCCCGCCTGAAACCGACCTCCGCAGCACCCGCGTTATCGTGGCCGACGGGATCGACGATATTGCCGCCGCCCCTCTCCGCATCGTACCTTGCCATGAAGCCGGGAGCCATCCGGCGCAGCCTGTCCATATCGACACGGCCCGAGCGCATCAGATAGTCGAGCCCGAAATCGACCGGCGACATATCCATCTTGGCGGCAAAATTCTCATACCATGTGGCGGACGTGTTGGCGGCATCGACGATCTTCCTGGCAATCGGCTGGCGCTCCGCCTGATAACCAGCCAATGCCCGGTCAACATCGTCGTGGGACGAGAGTGCCCGGACAAGCGCGATGGCATCCTCCATGGCAAGCCGCGTGCCGGAGCCGATGGAGAAGTGGGCGGTATGAGCGGCATCCCCGAGAAGCACGTGACGGCCGACCATCCAGTTTTCGCACCAGAGACGAGGAAACTGCCGCCACATGGACTTATTGGTGATCAGCGGCGCGCCATCAAGAACATCGGCGAAGATCGCCTCGCAGGCACGCGCGCTCTCGGCCTCGTCCATGGCCGCAAAGCCATAGGCCTGGAATGTGGCGTCGTCGCATTCGACGATGAAGGTACTGCGTTCGGGTTGATAGCGGTAGTGGTGCGCATTGAATGCACCCCTCTGCATTTTCACGAAAGTCTGGGTCAGGGTGTCGAAAGGCCGTTCCGTGCCGAACCAGGCAAAATGATTGCCGAAATGCTCAAGCGTCGGCGCGAAGTCCGCCTGATTGGACCGCCGCACCAGCGAGTTCAGCCCGTCGGCGCCGATGATCAGGTCGGCCTGCACTTCGTCCAGCGATTCAATCAGATGTGAAAAACGGATTTCGACGCCGAGGGCTTCTGCGCGCTTGCGCAGGACCTCGATCAGTTCCAGCCGCCCGATGGCCGAGAAACCGACGCCATCGAGGACGGTCTGCCCACCGGGAAGGTTCAAGGTCATGTTGCGCCAGCGCTCCATGGCGGGCGTCACGAGATCATGCGTTTCCGGATCATCCGCCTTCAGGAAATCCAGCGCCTGATCGGAAAAGACGACACCGAATCCGAAGGTCGAGCCTTCAGGATTCTGTTCCGTCACGCGGAGGCGCAGATGCGGCATGGCACGCCGCAAGAGGATTGCGGTGTAGAGCCCCGCAGGGCCTCCCCCCAGTATCTCCACGCTGGACAGTTGCGACATGTTTCCTCCCAAGTCACTCGACAGCTCCCGATCCAGATGATAGATATTTTTCCACATAGTGCAACTGGTTTCATACAGTGGAAAAATGAGAAACGTACATGTGCTTGAATATTCGGTGAGTTTTGGTGACTGCGATCCGGCGGGGATCGTTTTCTACCCCCGGACCTACGCTTGGTTTGACCGCGCCTTCCACGACTGGTTGCGAAACTTTGGGGGCCATGGAAAAATCTGCCAAACCCTCGGCGCGGTCGGCATCGGGCTCCTGGAAGCAAAGGCACAGTTCCGCAGGCCTATGCGCGACGGCGACCGACTTCGCATCGCGCTCTCCATCGAGGAATGGGGCCGCAAAACCCTGCGGCTCGGCTATGAGATCACGGTAGCAGGCGAGGTCACAGCTGTGGGCGGCGAGGTCCGGGGCCTGTTCAAGCCGGCGGGCGATGCTATTGTCGCCAGCGAAATAGAGGTACTGCGCAAACTACTGGGTGAAGATGGATAAGGACGACGAAAGCGATCGGCAGTCCGGCGGCATCCAGTCGCTGGACGCGGCGTTGAAGCTCTTGAACGCGATGGGCGGCTATCTGCGTCCGATGTCCCTGTCGGAACTCGCGCGCGACTGCGGCATGCCACCGAGCAAGGTGCACCGCTATCTGACGTCTTTCCTAAACGCGGGCCTGGTCGTTCAGGCTGGCAAATCCGGCAAATACGATCTCGGTCAAGGCGCGATCGCGCTCGGTCTTGCGGCGCTCGCCCGGCATGACTTCGTCAATCGTGCGTCCGACGCTCTTCCGGAACTCTGCCTCGAATCCGGCCTGACCGTGCTTCTGTCGGTCTGGGGCACGCATGGTGCGACCGTCGTCCGCTGGGAGCGCGCCGCCACGCCCACGGTCACGTCGATGGGCCTCGGCACCATCCTGCCGCTTCTTAACTCCGCGACCGGACGGGCCTTTCTCACCTGGGCTCCGCCGGCGCCGCTTCAGGCGATCCGCGAAGAGGAACTACGCGCCGCTCGCAAGGCATCATCCACCGTAAACAGCCAATTGCGAACGGAGCAGGACATCGAGAGAATGACCGAGACGTTCCGAATGCGTGGATTCTCATCAGTGGAAGGACGCTACATTCCCGGCCTCGTTGCGATTGCCGCACCCATCCTCGATTGGCAGGGTAGAGCCCAATGCGTGATCACCCTCATAGGCACCGACCCCGCAGTGACGGAGCCGGGTTCCGATGCTGTGCGTAAGCTCATAGGATTCTGCGAGAAACTATCCTTTTCGCCGATAATCACCGGCTGACGCGCCGCCCCAGATACGCTTCCGGGGCCGCGACGGCGTGATCCAGGCCCTGGCGCCGGCACGCATCCTCGAAAGCGGTCTGCCGACAGATCGACTGCTTGCCTATCACTACTTTGGCAGAATGTAT
>UCMT01000064.1 GCA_900473795.1 Hyphomicrobiales bacterium
TCCACTGCCGCAAACGAGCGGGCAGACACGACCTCCGACACTCTTCAGAGTTTTTAAAATTCTGTCAGTCGGTTCGAGCGAGGCTAATTTTAGCCCTTGCCGATCGGCAAAGTCCTGAAGCGCTTTGCGGCTGCCGCGCCCCCATTTTCCGTCAGCTTGGCCGGCAAGGCATCCTATGCGAGCGAGTTCTGTTTGAGTGGCTAGTGCGAGCTCTCCAGAGTCTGGGTTGCCTGCGGGCGACTGCGCCAGCGGATCAGGCTGTTCAAGGCGAACGACTTCCGTCGCCTCGGTCTCGTCGGCTGACTCTGCGGCGCGCTCCGTCTCGAGCGGTTGCGCAAGCTGCTGTTCCGCAATACGCTTGTCGATGGTGCTAATCTTCAGCCTGGCAAGGGCTGCAAAAGCGCCCGTGGGGAATTGTTGCAGATACGCCTCGAAGAAGCTCTTATCGGTCGAGTCCTTAATGGTTGCCCAATATGCAAGTTCGACGGCATTGTCCGGCGACGTCGACTGTTGGGTCGGGACAGCTTCCGTCTTCGACTCATCCGTGCCGATAGGCCTCAACACGACCTCGCCCGTGAGGGAGGAGTTTTCCCACGGCACTTGCTTGCCCTGGGTCGCGGCCAGAACATCGCGGCGCACATCGATAAGGTCCCGCGTGATATCCTGCCCAGGCGTCCCGAGATGCGCGAGCAGTGCGGTGGTAAACGGAGAATTCCGACCTGCCCCGTCCATCGCGACGTTACCTGGTTGAGTTGCAAATGAGATGAGTGAGCCGACGCCGCTGCCAAGTCTGGCAAGCCCCCGACCCACGGTGCCGGAGCGCGTCCCCATCGAGCGGGAAAGCTTCTCAGCAAACGGATTGTCCCGGCAGGCATCAAGGAAGACTAGATTGACCTTGGTGCTGCGTTCCATCGCTGAAAGTATGAGGTCCATCGGAAGGGCCTCGAAGTCGAGGTCATTATAGCCGGACAACTGCGCGTCTACCGGAATGAGATAGTTGTTGCCATTCACCTGCAGACCGTGCCCGGCATAGAAGAACAGCGCCATGTCCGCACCGTCGATCTTTTCCAAAAAATTGCGTATTGTGCGACGCATTCCCGCGAGGTCGAGGTCCTGGTCGCTCACGACTTGGAAGCCAAGGTTTTCAAGCTTGGCAGTCATGTCGGAAGAATCGTTCTTTGGATTGGCGAGTTGGACGGCGTGCTGGTAGGCCGAATTGCCAATGACCAACGCAACGCGTTTCTCGGCGATCGCCTGTCCCGAAACAGTGACAAACAATAGGACAAAGAAAATAAATGCGCTGCGCATGGCAGAAAGCGCTCCCCAAGGGAATTGTAGCAGACGCTAATGCACACGAAAAGACGGCTGAGTGGGATATATCCAGTCCCGATCTCCTGCGAGCCGTCGCATATGATGCCGTGGGCTCGCTGTGAGACGGACGCTCAGCGGTTCGACGTGCATAACGGACTTCTTCACCGAGAAAGGGCAAGCCCAATTGGAAAACTGCTAAACAGGGTCCCTTTCTAACACCTCCGTCACCCTGCAACATTCGGCTCTAGTCCGCAAACGCGCCCACCTCAAACCTCGGTACCGGCTTCGCGCAGCATCGACTGGAAGGCTGCGCGAAATGCTAGAGCAAATCCCGACGAAGACGCCGACGGTAGCTGGGAACTTCGCCGAATTGGCTTCTGGGCGTGTCTCTTGCGAGCGCGACGAACCCTCAGTTCGCAGCGCTGATGGATCGTTTCTCCCATGCAGCAAACGGCATGTCCAAGCAAGAAATCGAGATGCGCATCAGTCAAGCTGAAGCAGTAGTCGCTGCCAAGAGCCGCTAAGTTCTACGTGGTAGTCGTACTCAGCCAGGTTGGTGCTGTCCGTCCCCCAAGCCTGATTTCATCATCACGGCCTCAAATCTGCCGATCAGTCCGACAGAAAGCGAGGCAGCCTGGCGCTGATCCGCCTCGGCGATACCAGTGCGTTCATCGGCAGGCTGGCATAACCGGCGCCCCCCAATACGCTTGACGAACCACAGTGGTTCACCAATAATCATAGTGAACCAAGGAAAGTTAAGACCATGACCGCAGCATTCACAGTGCGCGTGCAAGATGACGTAGCCGAAAAGCTCGACAAGATCGCTGCGCTTTCGGATCGCTCCCGTGCCTACCTCGCCGCCCAGGCCATTGAGGACTACGTGGCGCGGGAAGAGTGGCAGCTGGCTGAGATCCAAGCCGGCGTCGACGAAGCCGACCGCGGTGAGTTTGCCAGTGCGAGCGAGCTGGCCAGCGTGGTGGCGAAATACGTCAAGACTGCCCGCGACGCATGAGCGGCCAGACGTTGCGCTGGACGCGGCGAGCCGTTCGGCGGCTCGACCAAATCGGTGCCTACATCGCGAAAGATGCCCCAGAGGCTGCCGCCCGCGTTGTGGCGCGCATCGTCTCGGCGGTGGACAATCTCGCGAGCCATCCGGTGATGGGCCATACCGGCCGCATCAAGGGTACGCGGGAATATGTCTTTGCCGACATTCCCTACATCATGGCCTACCGGGTCAAACCCGAACCCATCGAAATCGTCACCGTCCTTGACGGCGCCCGGCAATGGCCTCTTAAGCTGGATTGATTGAAGGACCCGGGGACCGTCGGCTCCCAGCCCCCGAGGATATTTGCCAAAGGGTTAGGACTGACAGTTGGATGCAGCGCCGACACCAGCGCACTCAATGGCGAGCCGTCACGGCACCCAGTTCGGGCATAGACGTCGTAACCGGACGCGATCGAGGCGTCCAACGGCTCGTTACCGCCGGCCTCGACCAGCAGGTATTCCGTGCTCATCCCGGTCGGGTCGTAGTCCGCATTCGGCCCGAGGAGAGGTCATCAACGACCTGTTCCTGATCCCGCGCATGGTTCAAATCCAGACGAACGCGTTCCGGGAAAGCCTTCATCGAGAGCTGTCAAACTCAAATCAGGCGACGGTCAGCTAGCATGTTCGCTTGTGGCTCTCGCACGCATGCATTGCATGTTCATTTCGACGAGTCGCGCAGGTTACGTCCGGCCCGTCGATGCTTTACGTGCGCCGCGCGAGACGATTGGCAATGCGAAACCTAACCATCTATTTAGCTGTAGAGCCGTCGCCAGCGTGTTCTAGGTACCGGCTGACCAGCCGGATGAGTTCACTCTGGTCACCCAACATGCCACGGCGCGCGGCATGGTGAACTACCCCATCAATCGCATCGGAAATGATCAGCGTGGCGGTTTGATCGGTCGTGCAGAGCTGGCGGTTTCGATAGGCAGCTACCGCCTCTGCATAGTATCCAAGATATTCGATTCAAATTCGCTGTTGGCGTATAGTTGTCAGAGCTTGGGGCTTCATCGAGCAACACCCTATTCAGTCCAGGGTAAATGCTGTGGGCGGCAATCACCGCGCGAACGAGGTTCGCCAGGAACTGCACTGGTGACAGCCCTGCGGCTTTGGATTTTTGCATGCCAACAAGACAGTCATCGAAATGGCGGCGGATCGCATTGACCAGAGAAAGCTTGTCCGGAAAATACTGATAAAGCGAACCGATGCTCACTCCGGCCAAATCTGCGACCCTGTTGGTCGTGAACACGGCCCATCCTTCATCGCTCAAAATGCGAGCACCAGCCTGAAGGATCGTTTCGACCGTCGCGCGGGAACGGGCCTGCCACAGCTCCTTGCGCATTACCGACTGCTGGTTTGAGATGCGAGTAGACAACGGAGCTCCCCTTATAGTTACTTACATTTCGCAAACCTGGAAGGGCCGCCCTCATGAGTATGTTGCTCCAAAAACTATATGGCTATAACGCTTGGGCAAATACTGATCTATTCGACAAATTGGCGACTTTGGATCAGGAACATCAAAAGGCCGAGTTGCACGCCGCCTTGCGGCTGGCCAATCACTATTATGTCGTGGCCCGAATCTTCGCAGCGCATCTGTGTGGCGTTGCGCATTGCTATACCTCCGACAATACGGACGAGACGCCAACGTTGGGTGAGCTGCGCGCTGCCATAACTTCTTCCGATCAATGGTATGTCGATTACCTTCAAGGCGTCTCGCCAGAAAATCTGACTGAGGCCGTCCCCTTCATTTTCACTGATGGCGACAAGGGTTATATGACCAGAGAGGAAATGCTGACCCATGTTGCACTGCATGGAGGCTATCACCGGGGCGAGGTTGGCCGGTTACTCTGGCAACTCTCCATCACCCCACCTTGGGACATCTTCGCAGGCTTTCTTCACCAGAGCGAGCCGGAACGGCGACAGCAGGGAGGCGCTTTTCCATCTCAGATGCGTAATGCTGGGCCCAGCGATAGATCCGCGTGTGATCCATCGTGACACCGCGATCGCAGAGCATAGTTTCAATGTTGCGGTAGTTGGCGCCCTATTTTGCCGTACCGCCCAAAATCACCTCACCCTCAAATTGATGCCACTTGCATCGCTCCTCAAAAATCCCACCAAAGTTCGATCAATTCTTTGCAACAGAGCGCTCGTGACTTCATGAGCCTTTCCGCTCAAGGCGCACGCAGCGTACCAGTATTTTCGGACCGCGCGGGTTCTTCGCCGGCATCTGGGTGCCGCAATGGGAAAGCGCCCGCAAGATCAAGGAGGCCTCATCACGGTCGACCTGTTCGCATTCCTGGTGGGACGTGGCAAAGGTTCTGCAGCGGGCCTTGCCCGAAGACCAGATGGTTGTGCTGCGGTCAGGAGGATGAAATGTCCGACGAACCAGCCCACCGCCAGCGGTGCCTCTGCACTTCGATCACTACTGCGATTATCCTGGCTGCGTGAAGTGGGGCGCCTTGGGCAAAGAGCGTGGCCATGGCATCACCGAATGGCGCTGCGCGGAGCACCTGGCTGCCGACTACTGGGATGGGCGATCCAACCCCTGAAACTGAGCGATCCGGCTCAAAGGAACAAATTAGGCCATCCTCACGTTTCTGAGCGACAGCAGGGCACCGCGACGGCGCCAGAATCGGCGCCCAAACCGCATCACCTCAGGCTCATGTTAGGATGACCCATGCGTAACGTCAGGTATAGCGCAAGGAAAAATGAAAAAGACGAGTATTGGTCCGTGATCGACATCTTCACCGGACATCCAACCTTTTATAAGAGTATCCAGCTCGACTGTCTGGACTTCGATGAAGTCGATGACATGGTCGATTGCCTCAACTACCTGAACGTCCAACGCATGAGCACCCTTAAGCAGCCTTAAGGTAGGGCCACATCTGGTTGAGCCGAGCCCAACAGCGGATTCGCAAATAAAATCCACTGCGGTTCCCGAAGTCGACGCTTTTCCGCGTTGACCGCAATTGACACTGGGCGCATTGGATCAGCGCCAAGTACCGGATGTGTCCGGTTAGCGGGGTCACTGCAGGAGGCCGACGGCATGGGGGAGCCGGCGCGGACCCAGTTGGCCCGCGCCCGACCAGGTTATGCCCGCAGAAGTTTCACTAATTCGTTTGCAGCCGAGCTGGACGAGGACGGGTTCTGGCCAGTGATCAGCCGACCGTCAACGACGGTGAAATCGACCCAATCGCCAGCCTTTTCATAGCGGCCGCCCAGACGCTTCAGCTCGTCCTCGACGAGGAAAGGCACGACCTCGGTCAGTTGGACGGCTTCCTCCTCGGTATTGGTGAAGCCGGTGACGCGCTTTCCCTTGACGATGGGCTCGCCTTGGTAGGTCACCTTTTTCAGCACGGCCGGCCCATGACAGACCGCGGCAACCGGCTTGCCAGAATTGTAGAAATCCTCGATCAGGGCAATCGAGTTCCTGTCATTGACGAGGTCCCACATCGGGCCATGGCCGCCGGGATAAAAAACCGCATCGAAGCCCTCCGCTTTCACGTCGCCGAGCTTTGCGGTGCTCGCCAGCTCCTCCTTGGCCGCCGCGTCCTCCTTGAAGCGCATCATCGCCTCGGTTTGGTTGCCCGGATCATCGCTTTTCGGGTCGATCGGCGGTTGGCCGCCCTTGGGCGACGCCAGGGTGATCTCGGCCCCGGCGTCCTTGAACACATAATAGGGCGCCGCGAACTCTTCGAGCCAGAAACCGGTCGGATTGCCCGTATTCCCGAGTTGGTCATGCGAAGTCAGAACCATCAAGATCTTCATCCTTAGTCTCCCTTTCGTTGGGGCGTGCCGGGACGCGGCATCACCGGGTTATCCTTGCCGTCACACCTACTCTTCGTACTTGGCCGTATGTTGACCGAGACTTTTTTTGTCGTCCCCGGGTTGCTGCGGGCCCTTTTCCACGAGCGCTTTCACCCGCGTCCGAGCAGGAGGCCGCTGGACGGAAGTGATGAAGGCATCCCATCCGGACCGCATTGCTTCATCCGAAGGCATGCCGGCGGCATCGACCAACTTCTTGGTTTCGACAATCGCGTGCTGATCGAAAGAAGCAATGCGCGTCGCCAGGGCGTCGACGTAGCGCTCGGCCAGTTCGCCGTTGAAGTCATCCGCGCCAATCAGGATCTCGAGTGAACGGCCACGGCCGACCAGGCGGGTTAGCGCTTTCATGGTCGTACCTTCCTTCGTTAAGCGCGCGATCAGGATGTGGTGCGCCCGCAGGTTTCGTTCTGTCGCCATATTTACTGATTGCCGTTTTCGGGTGAATACCTTGCTGTTCGGCAGTCACTATCCCGGAGAGCGGCAGAATGGATCGCATCGATGCAATGAAAGTCTTCGTCACCGCGATCGACGAGGGCAGTCTCGCTGGCGCCGCACGCCTGCTGAAGCGATCACCGACGGCGGTCAGCCGGGCGCTAAGCTTCCTTGAAGCCCACGTTGGCGTCGAGCTCATCCACCGAACGACCCGCACGCTCAAGCTGAGCGAAGCGGGCCAACGTTATGCCACCGCCTGCCGGCGGGTGCTGATCGATCTCGAGGAAGCGGATATGCTGGCTGGCGGCGAACGCTCGGCGCCTCGCGGGATGTTGACAATTTCCTCGCCGCCGATCCTTGGAGAAGAGGTGGTGCGCCCCATTCTGGATGACTTCCTCGAGCTTCACCCGGCTGTCTCTGTCCGCTTTTTCATGCTGGACCGGTTCGTCAACCTTGTCGACGAGGGCGTCGACCTTGCCCTACGCATCGGCAATCTGTCAGACTCGTCTCATGTGTCCACCCGGATCGGTGGTAATGTCAGGCGCGTCGTGGTCGCGTCGCCCCGCTACCTTGCCAGTCATCCCCGCATCGCCGAGCCGGCAGATCTGGCGAAACACCAGATCATCGCGTTCAGCAATTTCGGCCTTGATTCATGGAATTTCACGCCGGCGCAGGGCTCGTCCATCCCCCGGACGGTCCAGTTCACGCCGAGGTGCATCGTCAACAGTGTGCGCGCTGCGTCCGCCTCGGCCGCCGCGGGCACCGGTTTGACCAGGCTCTACTCCTATCACGTCGCGCAATATGTGAGAGACGGGCAGCTGAAGATCGTGCTGGCCGACGCCGAACACCCGTCCCTGCCGGCGCATCTCATTGCACCACATGGCCGCATGTCGGTGCCGAAGGTCCGTGCCTTTGTCGATTTCGCCGCTCCGCGTCTGCGCTCCGAATTTGCACGCCTAGCGGCGGAAGCGGGCATACTCGATTGATTATGCCGTTTTTTGCACGATTTTCTGCCAATCTGCGAATATTCTCCCAGTGCTCGAATGGATCTAAATCAATTGCACCAACGCCGAGGGCGTAGGGCGGTCCTTTGGAAGACCGCTGCAATCGAGAAAGGATCATATCATGAGTGCCGAGCAGAAGGTCGTCATCATCACCGGCGCGTCACAAGGAATCGGGGCCGCACTGGTTCGCGGCTACCGCGATCGGAACTATCGCGTCATCGCCAGCTCCAGGTCGATCAAGCCGAGCGCCGACCCGGATATCCTCGCCGTGCCGGGAGACATCGGCAAGCCCGAGACCGCCGAGCGGATCGTCCGCGAGGGGCTTCAGCGCTTTGGTCGCATCGACTCGCTGGTGAACAATGCCGGTGTCTTCCTCTCCAAGCCGTTCATCGAGTTCACTCAGGAAGACTATGACTACAACATGGGCGTCAATGTCGCTGGCTTCTTTCACATCACCCAGCGCGCTGCCGCCGAGATGCTGAAGCAGGGCTCCGGGCACATCGTCAGTATCACCACAAGCCTTGTCAGTCAGCCGATGGTTGGCCTGCCCGCCGCCCTCGCCTCTTTGACCAAAGGCGGCCTTAACGCAGTTACCCAAGCCCTCGCCATGGAATTCTCAAAGAACGGCATTCGCGTGAACGCGGTCTCCCCAGGGATCATCAAAACCCCGATGAATCCGCCGGAAACGCACGCGGCGCTTTCGACACTGCATCCGGTCGGCCGTATGGGCGAAATGCGCGATATCGTCGACGCCGTCCTCTACCTGGAAAGCGCCGGTTTCGTCACCGGCGAGATTCTCCACGTCGATGGTGGCCAGAACGCCGGACGCTGGTGAAGACCATGAGCTGGTTCCTGCCCGGGCAAGAACCAGCGCCCCCCGCGACTACGGACGAAAACCGTGGCTGTCGCTCTGAACAATCGTCTCAAAAGAATGGAGGTTTCAATGCCTATCGTCACTGTACAGGTTACCCGAGAGGGAACTACACCCGACCGCACTTCCGTATCCGCCGAGGAAAAGGCTGCCATTATCAAGGGCGTCAGTGAGGTCCTCCTCGAAGTTCTGAACAAGCCCCTGGAATCGACCTATGTGGTAATTGAGGAGGTCGACCTGGACAATTGGGGCTGGGGCGGCCTTCCCACGGCGCACTATCGCAAGCTGCTTGCCGTAGCTGCCAAGTCCTGAAGCGACTGGGCCGACAAGTCCAACGCCCTCCGTCTGGGTTGCCCAGATGGAGGGCGTTGGCGCAAGGCAGACGGCTTCGCCTGACATCTTTGGCCGAATGCGGTACCCGAACGCATGTACCGTGCGCTTGGGCAGGTCCATGTGGTATGCTTGGTCGCGAAGCGAAGGGCGCGGGGCGAAACGCTTCCTCAATGATTATTCGCTGGATAGTTTCGGAGCAGTCTGATGCGACGGTTCGATGCGATTTTCATCGGTGCTGGCCAGGCCGGCCCCTTCCTCGCAGCGCGGATGGCCGAACGCGGCATGAAGGTTGCGATGATCGAACGAAAGTTCCTCGGCGGAACCTGCGTCAATGCCGGTTGCATGCCCACCAAGACGCTGGTCGCCAGCGCGCGTGCGGCCTATGTCAGCCGACGGGGCGCCGAGCTGGGCGTCAAGATTGCGGGTGAAGTCGCAGTCGACATGGAAGTCGTTCGACGCCGCGCACACCAGGTTACCATGGACGCCCGAAATGGACTGGCAGACTGGCTCGGCACTTTGGAGGGCGTCGCCGTCGTCTATGGCCATGCCCGGTTCGAAGCAGCCGACAGGGTCGTCGTCAACGGTGAGACCCTCGCCGCCTCGCGGATTTTCCTCAATGTCGGCGCCCGCCCGGTCATCCCCGATCTGCCGGGAATCAACGACATCGATTACCTCACCAGCACGTCGATCCTGGATCTCGACACCCTGCCCCGCCACCTCGCGGTCATCGGCGGAAGCTACATCGGCCTGGAGTTCGCGCAGATGTATCGGCGGTTCGGCTCCAAAGTCACCGTGATCGAGCGCGGAGCCCGCGTCGCTTCACGGGAGGACGGCGACATTTCCGAAGCCATTCAGGAAATCCTTGAGGCGGAGGGAATTGACGTCCGCACCGGAGCTGAACGCATCGCCTTTGCTCGAGGTGAAGAGGGGACAAGGATATCCCTGGGCGACGCCGACGTTGACGCCAGTCACGTTCTCGTTGCCACCGGGCGCAAACCGAACACGGATGATCTGGGTCTCGACGGGGCCGGTGTCGCGGTAGATCCCCGTGGCTACATCTTGGTCGACGACACGCTGGCGACCAACGTCCCGGGCATCTGGGCGCTCGGCGACTGCAACGGGCGCGGAGCCTTTACCCACACCTCCTACAATGACTTCGAGATCGTTGCCGCCAATCTTCTCGACGGCGATGACCGCAAGGTGTCGAGCCGGATTCCTGCTTACGCCCTCTACATCGATCCTCCGCTTGGCCGTGCCGGAATGACCGAAAGGGAGGCGACCTCCTCAGCCCGCAGGATCCTTGTCTCCAGGCGAGCCATGGCCCGGGTTGGACGGGCCAAGGAACGGGACGAAACAAGAGGCTTCATGAAGGTGATCGCTGACGCCGACACCAGGGAAATCCTCGGCGCCGCGATTCTGGGCATTGAAGGCGACGAAGCTATTCACGGCGTCATCGATGCCATGAACGCCGGGACCCGCTACACCGACCTCCAGTGGTCGGTTCCAATCCATCCAACGGTGTCGGAGCTGATCCCGACGCTTTTGAGGGGCTTGGCCTAATTTGCGGGCTCCGCCAGGGTGTCGATTCGCCCCAGTGGCAGTGCGATAGAAGTCTCCGTAGGGCGGACCGCCTCGTTTCGATCTCCTGCCGTTCTGAACCCCGTACGTGCCTGAGCATCGTGTACCCGATGAGGCCCCGGGCGGTCGTTCGGCGCTAGAAGCGACGCCGCACCCGGCAGACGTCTAGGCACCGTCGTTAAATTGAACTACCAAATAGAAAACTCTCGTCGCGGTGTCTGATGGATCGACTTGATGCAATGCGGGTGTTGCTTGCCGTCGTCGACGCCGGCAGCTTGTCTGCTGGCAGCAGGAGGCTGAATGCTCCCCTGCCCAGCGTCAGCCGCAAGGTCGCAGATCTGGAGCGGCACCTCGGTGCAAACCTCATCATTCGCACAAGCCGAAAGCTGCACCTTACCGACGCTGGGCGCGAGTATGTCGAAGCTGCACGGAAAATCATCGCAGACCTCGAGGAGGCCGAGCGTCGTGCCTCCGGCGAATATCAGGCGCCTCGTGGAACGCTGAAGATCACAATGCCCGTGGAGTTCGGCAACCGCTATGTGTTGCCGATTGCCTTGAGCTTTTTGGAGAAGTACCCGGACGTATCGTTGAACCTCCTATCGCTTGATCGCTCGGTTGATCTCGTAAGCGAGCAGGTGGATATCGCCATTCGGCTCGGCGAACTTTCGGACAGTTCCCTCTTTGCGGTCAAAGCCGGCGAATTCCGCCTGCTGACGTGTGCCAGTCCGACCTATCTGCTACGGCGTGGACTTCCCCAGCACCCAAGCGATTTGCCCAACCACGACGGGATCATCTTCAACAGCCGAGCATTTTTCTGGACTTTCGATATCGACGGTGAACCGATCGATGCCGCCCCGCGGAACCGCATCGAGGTCAACACCGCGGCGAACTGTGTCGCAGCGGCCTTGAGCGGAGCCGGTATCGCCCGGCTCTTCGACTACCAGATCCCTGACGAACTGTCGTGCGGTGCTCTTGTGCCGATTCTCAACGAATATGCTGGCGCGCCGAAACCAATCCACATCGTCTATCCGCGCCAAGGACTGCTCGCATTGAAGGTGCGTTCATTCATCGACTGGGCTTTGCCGCGACTTCGTACTTCCTGCAGCAGCTACCGCGCTGCCAACGCCGCAGACACCGCGCGCTCATCGTAGGGAGGCGCGAACCTCGTCGATGGCCAGCTCGGGCTTCTGCAGATGGGGATAGTGTCCGACGCCGGGAAGCACATCGAGCTTTGCGTCGATCTTCGTGGAGAACTCCACCCCCAAATCTTTGCTGATGTAGATGTCTTTTTCGCCCCAGATCACCTTCACCGGGGTTTTGAGCCGGTCCAGGTTCGCCTCAAGGAAGTCTTGGTCGCGGGTGAACTTCGCATAGTAGTGATAGAACGCGTCGGCAGAGGTCAGGCTACCATGGCTCCAGCCATGAAGCATGTCCGCCTTCACATCGGCCGGGAGATCGAACTGCTCTTCCTTCGACAGGCCCCGCCTGTACGCATTCTCGAGTATCTCGTCGCTGGTCTTGTTCATGTACGCGTGGATCTTGGAAGCTGCAGGCTCCGCCTTCAGGCTTTGCAAACTCTCGTAGATATAGGCGGGCCTGTCAAAAGGCGCGAAATCGCCGACGATGATGTTTCTCGCGATGTCCGGTTCTCTCAGGGCAAGAAGCAGTGCAGGCAGAGCGCCGATATCCGTGGCGTAGATCGTGAGATTCAATCGATCGACGCCTGCCTTCTCGATGTACTTCTGCAGCACGTCCGCATAGTCCTTCGGCGCATAGGAGAAAGTGTCGACAGCCGGCCTTGATGACAGGCCGTATCCGGGCCAGTCGAAGGCATGCACTTCGTAGTCGTCGCCGAGCGCAATCGAAATGTCTTTCCACACGTAGGAGGTCTCGGGAAATCCGTGCAGAAAGAGGACAGTGCCTTTCGACCTCGCGTTATGCACGACCGTTCGTCTCAACGTGATGTCCTTGTCGATCTCGATGAAACCTATATCGACCTTACTCTTGTGCTCGGAGGGCTCGGCGCTTGCCGGCGCAGTTGAAGTGCCGAGAACCGCAGCCGCCGCGAACAGGCTTTGGATTGATGGCTTGCGCATATCAGTTTGTCCTTTCTGTTCAGAGACGACCGCCGGGCCCGAGATCGGTCCGGGCGGTCACGATATGGATGATTATCGACGCTAAGAATTGAGCATCGCCGCCGCGACCGGTAGAGCTCGATTTCGAGAGGCATGCTCTTGAATCCGGCAAGTTCCGGCGGCCCGCTTCCGCGAGAGACATGCGGCCACGATGAAGGCACCCTTGTCGGAGGTATTTGCCAACGCAGGTGTACGTCGCATAACCCTTGATGAAGCGTCTGTCTCAGCGGAACAGAATTCCGTGACCTATTCGGACAACAAGGCCCCGCGGATCGACAATAGGCTGTACCAGGGGAGGACAATGACAACAAAGTGCCGGGAACCCAGGTCGACATCGTTTCCGGCGAACCGCTGTTCGCCTCGGCCTACAAGTTCGATTCCGGCTGCGGCTGGCCGAGCTTCACCCAGCCGATCGTATCGGCAAATGTCAACGAGATGCGCGACAGTTCGCATGGTATGATCCGCACCGAAGTGTGCTCCGCGCATGACGACAGTCATCCCGGCCATGTGTTTCCCGACGGCCCTCGAGGCCGGGGCGGCCTGCGTTACTGCATCAATTCCGCGGTACTTCATTCCGCGTGGAAATGGAGACCCAGGGCTACGGCGCCTATGTCAACCAAGTAGAGGACATCAAATGACTGAGAAAGCTGTTTTGGCTGGTGGTTGCTTCTGGGGGATGCAGGACTTGATCCGCAAGCTCCCCGGGGTCATTGCAACCCGCGTAGGCTACACCGGCGGCGATGTGCCGAACGCGACGTATCGCAATCACGGCACCCACGCCGAGGCCATAGAGATCGTCTTCGATCCAGGGACGATCAGCTATAGGCGGATACTGGAGGTCTTCTTCCAGATCCACGATCCCACCACCCGGAACCGGCAGGGCAACGACATCGGCGTTTCCTACCGCTCTGCGATCTACTATGTCGACGATGAGCAGAAGCGCACAGCCGAGGATGCCATCGCAGACGTCGATGCTTCAGGCCTGTGGCCGGGCAAGGTGGTGACCGAAGTCGAGCCGGTGGGAGACTTTTGGCAGGCGGAGCCGGAGCACCAGGATTACCTTGAGCGCTACCCGAGCGGCTACACCTGCCACTATCCGCGCCCCAACTGGGTGCTGCCCCGGCGGTCGGCGGCCGAATAGCCGGCCGCCCATCTCGGCCGGCTATTGGTCCGGCGATACGGCAGGAGCACGATACCCGGTTTGAGGGCGTCCTCCAGTGACCGCCGGCGCATGGATATACGGGCGAAGGTTTAGCTTGGAACGGGCGTCGGGATGGTCGATCTTGTAGCCGATGTGGAATGAGCAGTCCCTGCAGCGAAGGAGCTTCACCATGGCCTTCAACACACAACGGCTTCAATTTGCCGGCCATTCCGGCGCAACCCTGGCCGCCCGCCTCGACCTGCCAAACGGGCCTTTACGCGCCTACGCACTGTTTGCCCATTGCTTCACCTGCTCCAAGGATTTGGCGGCCGCACGCCACATCGCAGCGGAGCTCGCGCGCGAAGGTATCGCTGTCCTGCGCTTTGATTTCACGGGTCTCGGATCGAGCGAAGGCGAATTCGCCTCGACAAATTTCTCCTCCAATATTGCCGACCTGCTTTCAGCCGCCGACTATTTACGTGATCATTTTCTGGCGCCGTCGTTGCTGATCGGTCACTCGCTCGGTGGCGCGGCTGTCCTGGCCGTCGCCAAAAACATTCCGGAAGTGCGGGCCGTTGTAACGATCGGCGCGCCGGCCGATGTGGCCCACGTGTTGAAGAACTTCGGAACAAACCTTGAGGAAATCGAAGAGCGTGGTGCGGCCGAAGTCGATCTTGCTGGACGCAAGTTCCTCGTCAGAAAACAATTCGTCGAGGACGCGCGCGCACAGAGCATCAAAGATGCTGTTGCAAGCCTGAAAAAGCCGCTCCTCATCCTTCACGCACCGCTGGACCAGTCGGTCGGAATCGAGAACGCCACGGAAATCTTCCTCGCGGCCAAACATCCCAAGAGCTTTGTATCGCTGGACAAGGCAGACCACTTGCTCAGCAACCAGGAGGACGCGGCATTCGCCGGACGGATCATTTCGGGATGGCTGACGCGCTACCTCGCCCCCGACACGCCGCAGGGCACGGGACCGATCGAGCATGTCCGCGTGACGGAAACGGGGGGAAGCAGGTTTCAGAATGCCGTCCAGGCCGGCAGCCACCGTCTCTTCGCCGATGAACCCGAAAACGTGGGCGGGCTCGATTCTGGACCATCACCCTATGATTTTCTGTCTATCGCACTTGGCGCCTGCACGTCGATGACGCTGCGCCTGTATGCCGATCACAAGAAGCTGACGCTGGGGCGCGTCGGCGTCGACGTGTCGCATGCGAAGATCCATGCCAGGGATTGCGAGGAGTGCTCCGAAACGGAACGCAGCGGTAGCGCCCGGATCGACCATTTCGAACGCGTCATCTCCATCGATGGCGAGGTCTCGGAGGAGTTGCACGACAAGATTGCCGAAATTGCCGGAAAGTGCCCGGTCCATCGCACGCTCGAATCCGTGGCAAAGATAAAAACCGTCGTGAAACAGAGTTTAAAATGATTGGGCGATACCTTCGGCGTCGAGGCCCTTGACTGTAGAACGATGATACCGCCGCCGACCAAGTGGGCATCATTCTTGTGCGATGAACGCTTGCGAGATCTTGCCTCACGCCGGCCACCTTGTTGATGGTCCGACCTTATGAGGAGGAGATGCCGTCGAATGCGGCTGGCGCGACACTGTTTGGGCTCGGCTCGCGGCCACCGGATCATCGCTCTGAAAATCCAGTGGCCGGTCAAAGGTGATGTCCGACGATCAAGCCTCGTCGGGCCCCTTCCTGTACACTAGGAACTTGTTGCCTTCAGGGTCGCGGAAATATGCGCAGTACGGGCCGTCGGAATCCCCTCGCGGACCAGGAGCGCCCTCGTCAGAGCCGCCGGCCGCCAAAGCGACCGCATGTGCCTGCTGAACCTGGGCACGGGAACGAGCTTCGAACGCAACCATCCCGCCATTGCCGACATATGCCGGCTCGCCGTTGAAGGGGCTAATCACGCCGAATTCGAGTGCCTTGTGCCCATAATAGACAGCCCTGCCGGGCTGAACGAGAACGCGCCCGATACCGAATACGGCGAGCAGTTTGTCATAGAATGCCGCTGCAGCGTCCAGGTCATTGGTGCCTACGGTGGAGTGCCCCGGCAGCCCGCGGACCTTCTCGAGCTGAGTTGTGATGTCGTTCATTGCGATCTTCCTCTTACGTTGCTGGCGGCCAGGGTGGTGACACCATCCCGGCTCGCGGAGGAGGATCTGCGCGTTTCTTGTGTATCGAATTTTTCACAGATGCGGCCAGTGGGTATCGAACTGTGTCAAATTGCCCGGCTGATACACACTCACACAACTCTCTTTAGCGCCAATGCAGACCCGGAAAGTGAGCGGCCATACATGCCGTTACAAATGGCCCGTCCGGCGGACACATCGTCGATACACGAACACACTCAAATGGTGGCACTGGCCTCCAAGACGAAGGCTCGACCAATGTGGAAAGGAAGACCATATGAAAATGTCTCGTATAGTGGCGGGTGCACTGCTGCTCGTTGGAACTGGATTGGCGCTGCAGGCGGCCAACGCGCAGCAACCGGGAATTCAACGCACCGACCTTTTGCAGCACGATCTGAGCGTACCCGGGCACGAGACCGTTCAGGCACGCGTCGATATCGAGCCCGGCGCAACCTCCATCAAGCACTCCCATCCGGGCGAAGAGGTGGCTTATGTCCTCGAAGGCTCGCTGGAATACCAGCTTGAGGGTAGAGCGCCAGTTACACTTCATGCCGGCGAGGCCCTGTTCATACCCGCCGGGGTGGCCCATCTCGCGAAGAATGTCGGCAGCGGCAAGGCATCGGAGCTCGCGACCTACATCGTCGAGAAGGGTATTCCGCTTGTCGTTCCGGTCAAGTGAGCGTTTCGAGATGGATGCTGGATAGCAACAGAGAAGGAAGTGTGAAAATGACCGCTGAGAACCCGGCCAACACTATTGCGTTGTCCCGTCGCGCTCTGGTGCTGAACGGAGCCGTGGCGGCAGCGCTTGCGGTGTCTCTGCCAGCCAGGGCTGTCGCCCAAGCGACCACCAGGACGCCTTTGAAGGCTGGCGACATTCGCCCCTTCCGCGTGGATGTCCCCGCGGCAGAACTCGTCGACCTTAGACGGCGCCTTGCCGCGACACGCTGGCCCGACCCCGAAACGGTCGGTGACCGCTCCCAGGGCGTGCAACTTGCGACGCTTCAGGCGCTGGTGCGCTACTGGGAGACGGACTACGATTGGCGCAAGGCGGAGGCGAAGCTTAATGCCCTGCCGCAGTTTCTGACCGATATCGACGGCCTCGACATCCATTTCATCCATGTGCGTTCGCATCATGCGAACGCTTTGCCACTCATCATGACCCACGGCTGGCCAGGTTCGGTCTTCGAGTTGCTGAACGTCATCGGTCCGCTGACCGACCCCACTGCGTACGGAGGCTCCGCGGAGGACGCCTTCCATCTCGTGCTTCCGTCCATTCCCGGCTTCGGCTTTTCGGAAAAGCCCAAGGGCACCGGCTGGAACACTGCCCGCATCGCCAGCGCCTGGGATGTCCTCATGAAGCGCCTTGGATATACGAGCTACGTGTCGCAAGGCGGCGATTGGGGTGCGATCATCTCCGATGCGATGGGCCGCCAGGCTCCCGCGGGTCTGCTCGGCATCCATGTCAACAGGATTGAGCGCTCTACCACTATCCCGCCGGAGGTTGCAAAGGCGTTGAGAAGCGGGGATCCGGCACCTGCAGACCTTACCGCCGAGGAGCGGTTGGTGTTTGATCAAGCCAGGGAGTTCCTCAACAAGGGTTTCGGATATGCCGCAATCATGGGAACGCGTCCGCAAACCATCGGGTACGGTCTCACCGACTCGCCGGTGGCACTGGCGGCATGGTTCTATGACAAGCTCGCCGATTGGGTTTTCACCCGCGGCGAACCGGAGCGCTCGTTCAGCCGCGACGAGATTCTCGACAACATCACGCTCTACTGGCTAACCGACACCGGGACGTCGAGCGCCCGGATTTATTGGGAGAGCAACGCCAGCAATACCAAGCTGGCGCCCGTCTCGATCCCTGCGGCCGTGACGATATTCCCCGGAGAGGTTTACAAGCCGCCGAAAAGCTGGGCGGCACGGGCGTACCACAACCTGATCTACTACAACCGAGTGGACAAGGGCGGACACTTCGCTGCCTGGGAAGAGCCGGAACTTTTCAGCACCGAGTTGCGCGCCGCTTTCCGGCCAATACGTCGACTCTGGCACACGAACAAGTGAATGCGGCGACCTAGCTTGTCATGGCTCCAATGGCAGTCGAACGCGCAGATGGCGCCATGACCGCACGGCAAGGCTGGGCACTGTGATTGCAGTCATCGGTGTTTTGATCGTGTCTTTCGACGCCTCAGTTTCGATGCGGCCCCGGTCTGGGCATACGGACCGGCGGGGGTTCCATGCTGATATTCGCTGTCGAACGGCGCTGCGGATACCCCCATGTTCTTGATGCAGGCCTCCACAGGACAGCCGCTTGATCGGCCGGGATGCGGTGTTTGCCGCGCGCCATGGGATGCTTGGGAGCGCCTGACTGTGTCGTCCCCCAGCACCAGAGGTCGGGACACGGTGCTTCACCTGACTGGATTTCCTCGACGACGTGCTCCACCCAATCGATATCCCAAGCGATTGCGCCCCAGCAGACGAAGACCTTGCTTGCGGCCTTCGCCTTTGCCACGACATGGGCAAGATTGACGAAATGGATATCGTCCCGCACATCCCGCGCCCCATGATCGATCGTCGCCACGATGCGGCGGCACTCCGCAGGGTTCGACGTGCAGATCGGATAGAGGTTCACCGCGTCATAGCCACCGAACCCGTCAGCTTCGAACCATCTGTTCCACCAGATCGACGTCGGGTCGTCTCTCAAGGCGTTCGCCTCTGAGGGGTTGCACCCAATCACCAGCGCGCGTGGGCCGAGGCCGAAGGTCCGGCTGAGGGTGAGCCGGTTCTTGCCGTGGAACTCCGCGTTTCGCCGAATGCCTTCGCGGTGTCGATCGCTCATGCCTCAATCCTCCGGCGCTCCCTCGATCTTGCGACCGCTCCGGAACACTTGCTCCGCGGCGCTCTTCGCCGCCTGGCAGTGATCTCCGGCACTTCTGTATCCCCGTTGAAATATGCAACGTCGCCTTCAGCACCGCTATGCTGGCTTCAAGCCGCCTTCAACCGAAATCGAATGGCCGCAAAACGATGAGCGAAAGATCTAGACGTGATCCAACCTGTCATCGGCATCGCGGCGATCGTCGTAACGCAGATACCCCCCTGGCGGGTCTTGGCTATCAACCGTGGCGATTTGATCATAGTTCCCGGAGACGTTCCCTTTCTGAATAGTCAGGAGAAATTCCATTTCTCGAAATGCGCAAACAGCAGTCATTGTCCTTGCCCGCATCGCCGGACAAGGTATCGTTAGCACCGTCGCCGAAAGCATTTCTTTTCCTACCCCACCACCAAGCATGTGGGAGATAACGGAAGCTTGCAATTGGAAAGAAACTGAAGCTATGCCCATCCAAAATACGAAATGGGACTGAGCATTCGAACGATGAATGGCCGCCTTCAATCCCACCGATGGGCGCGTTAACACTGTACGCCAGGAGGTCGACCTTGTCTGTTTCATGGGTGGAAGTGAACGACCGGATGCAGCAAGGCTACCGATATGCTTTGACAGCGCCCGTAGGGCAAAACTTCGACGCCGCCTTCGCACCTGAGTTGACGCCGACCGAGATGCTGAAGCTGGGCGTTTTTGGCGGCAAGTACATGACCGACTGCGCGGATGAATTTCCCGGCGAGTGGTTTGCCGAGGCCAGGCTTTCATCGGATCGCGATCCCGCATTGAACTTTTTTGGCGTCGATGCCAGCCAACCGCTGAGCGTGTGGCGAGCCAAGGGCTGGATCCATCCGGACGATCCCCGCGGCTGGTTCCAATGGTACTGCCGCTACTTTCTCGGCCGTCGGTTGCCAGGTGAGGACGAACGCCAGATAGGACGGTGGAAGGCCATGCGGCGCCATCTGTCGCAGCTACGCCGCCACTGCGAGCCGCACAACTGGCGCTGCCGTCCACGACAGCGTCAGGCGCTCCTCCAGTGGGCATATGACAGCCGATGCGCATGACGACATGCGAGATGTGCTGGGATTATCGCGAAATTAGCATCTTTTGGAACTGCTGACTTTCCGGTCCGAAGTGCGCAGGCCAAAATTGCGCTGCTCGAGACGGCTCGCGAAACCGGCCACCCGCAGATGCTTTTTTCGTGTTATGATGGGCTTGCAACGCGCGTAATCTCGACCTCGGCAATATGGTGGGGGCCGAAAGCTATTTTGCCCTGGAAGTTTTGCGCCCCTCAGCACGGGGCTCAACTCCGAAACGCTGGGTGTGCTGCCTGTTCTTGACTGATCCGGGGCGAGGAGGTTGTCCATGTCAACGAGTAGTGTCGACCGCCCGCTGCAGCCGGGCGACCGGGCACCGAATGTTGTGCTCAATGCGATCTCACGCGAGGGCAAAATCGCGCTCGATGATTTTCGGGGCCGTAGCCCGTTATTGATCGGTTTATTTCGGGGCCTGCACTGTCCGTTCTGCCGCCGCCATGTCGCGGCGATGGCGCAACTCACGCCGGCCCTGCGTGAGAAAGGCGTCGAATGCCTGGCGGTGGTCAATACGCCGGTCGAGCGGGCGCGGCTCTATTTCCGTTACCACCCGGCACCCGATCTTCTCGCGGCATCCGACCCGGAGCGGGCCTCGCACCGTGCTTTCGGCTTGCGCGAGGTCGGGATGGACACGGTCATGGCGATACGGATCGATCTCCCGGGCGAGTTGCCCGAGCCTATGGACGTAGAGGCAATGGACGAGTTTCTCAATCAGAGGGAAGGATATGAGATTACGGAAGCCGATCAGCAGATGATAACTTCCGACCAGGGGCAGCTTGTCGGTCAGTTCCTAATCGACCAGGGGGGCATCGTACGCTGGACCTTCACTGAAGTTCTGGAGAAGGGCCTCAATACCTTCAGGGCGCCGAATCCCGAGGAATTGATGTCGACAGCTTCCCAAGTTGCACAATAGCTTCTGAAACTCGCTCGACGACCACCGTCCAGTGGTAATTCTGTGGATTTAGCCATCATCGAGATGCTCAGGCGCGGAGGGCTAAGGTCTGCCCGTAGGCTTCGTCGCGATTTCGATTCAACGGACGGCCCGAGATGGCGGAGTGGCCATGTTCTTCGGATCCTCTCATGTGGCTCTGACAATAGACGACGATGGGTCTTCGGCTCGGCATCACATCGGACAATCATCGCGAGCTGCGAGCCGTTGCCATGCAAGCAAGCGCCAAGCCTTCAAACTGCATAAAAAAGCGACCGCACCGCATAATCAATGCGGAACGGATTGGATGCGAAAAAAGCTTCAGACGACTATCTGCGGCCCAAGGCCAGCGCTCGCTTCAGGTCGTCATGCTCGAAGGCACTAGCCATTCGGCTGATTTCGCTGCTGCGCGCTCCGACTGCCTTGGCGGTATCACGCCAGGTTGCGGTCACGGTCGCTACCTCTTTGATGATAACGCGTGCCTGTGTCAGTGTGAGTGCAAAATAATCGGATGCAGCTTCCAGGAGATCGAGCGAGCACGTGCTCTCATCAAGGTCGATGTTGGTGGTCAGCACCCGTGCCTTGAGATCGGTCGGAACGGGATTGAGATCGTATGCTGGGGAAAGCGACCAGCCCGCCTTGCCCAGCCACAAAAATCCGTGGTTGCGCAGGTGATCGTCGACATTGGAGATCAGCACATTGAAGACCACGCGTCGATAGAGAGCGTGGGCATCCGTCTTGCCCTGGGCACCGTGCTCCGCGAGAGCATCGACAATCTCCGGGTAGCTGCCGCGCTCGCCATCTTTGGCACCCATCATCGCCATCGCTGACAGAAATGGAATGCGGATGGCGCCGTCACGGTCGAAGCGTCGAGACAGCATGACCGCTTTGCCGGCCACCTCTATAAGCTCGTGTTGTGGCGTCACGATACCTGCTTGGGCGGCAAGTCGAAGGGCGATCTCCTCCCATGTCTCCATGCTATATTCGTCGGTCTCCTTCGGAAACTTGGCGATGGAAAGCTGACCATGTTGATCGACGACCGACGCTTTCGGCCGTGCTCCGCCGAGCGACGAGCCGGGAGCAAAAATGACGTGAAGGTCTTCGTCTGTCTCTTCGTCACGCAGTATGCGTTCGGTGATCTGCAGAAGCCGACCAAGCTCGACGATGGCCGGGACACCGGTTTGAATGGGAGCCTGGAAGACCTCTTCCCCGGTCCAGCGGAACCGCAGCGCGCCAAGCCGGTTCTCGTCGGCGACACCCAGCAGATAGTCGCTTTCGGTCAGTGTGCGAACGGGCCGGGTAGCTCGGTCCGCATTACGACGCTCGGCCCGTTGCATCAGACGCCGCCCCCACGTATCCGGAGCCGAGTCGCCGATGGACCCGAACGTTGCCAACCCTGCCGGCGGAGCGAAGGCCCCGCGAGTTAATGCAAGCGCGGGCTCCAACGAGAAGCGATTAGGGTCGTTCAGCCAGGCGCCGTCATACTCGAACAGTATGGTCTCTGATCCCCGGATGCGATTGCTCCTCGCCAATCCGATCCGGCGCGTGCCTCCGGCAAGGTCGATATGAACTTCGAAGTCAGCCATCGCGGGACGATCCTGACGCCCGCTTCAGATGAACGCGCTTTGGCAGCTCAGCACTGGCAAGCGCCTGACCGACGCTATCGTTGCTGATGTCAGCTATTTCGCTCAGGCCGTCGAGCAGGCCTAAAGCCTGAAGAACCCCGGCATATATTCCGATGCTAACATTCGTGTCGCCTGCCTCGATCTTCTGCAGGGTCGAGCGCGATGTAAATGCACGCTCTGCCACGACAGCCATCGGCAGCTTACGTCGCCGACGCGCATCTTTGATGTCCGAGCCAAGCTTTCGCAAAGTGCGTCGTACGGCTGCCGGCGGCTGATGAGGAGTAGGCATTTGGTACCTTCGCGCTACAAAACATGTCTTTATGTAGCACGAAGTTTACAAACAGCCAATATATTCTAAGGCCTCTACCTCCATCCGCGGGTTGGCTTGCCAATGCGGCAAGCGCGGTTGTGCGAAATATAGCTGAAGATTGAAAACCTCTTTCCAGGTATCGTTGCGATCGACGGACTGCCACCTGAGCCGGTCGGAAATTCGGAGCAGCCCGGATCTGATGCTGTTTGGCGACCGCTGTTCCTCTCCTTGCAAACGCCCCCTCATACAGTTTCCGTCAATTCAGTCCCCGGCATATTTCCCCAAGGCGGTCAACGGCGCGCAGAAGACGCGGCGTTGGTTCGTTGGAGCAATTCAGCCGAAGGTGATGCGTGAGGCTCGATTGCGCCGAAAAGAGATGTCCTGGACTGACACCTATCCTTTCGGCATGAGCCTGACGGTATACCTCGAGTGCGTCGATCGACGGCGGCAATTCGATCCAGAGCAGGAACCCGGCCCTGGGTCTCGACACCCGGGTTCCGGCCGGAAACACCTCCTCCACGCGCGCCGTCACCGCTCGCAAACCTCCAAGAACAAGGGGCTTGAGCTTACGGAGATGGCGGTCATCATCTCCTCGGCCAGAAAGTCCGCCAGTGCGCCGGATTGATCCGGCGCATGCTATCACATTGGAGCCTGCGACTTCAGCGTCAGACGAAGTGGAAGCCGTCCGCTGGATTATACGCGACCACGGTCCGGCCAGTGCCGTCGTCGGCGAGCGTGAAAGTGCCCGTATCGTAAGCGCCGATCAGGTGGAGTGTGGCATCATGAGTGCCGTCCGAAATGAGCAGCGTTCCTCCACTTCCATCCTGGTTTGCCTGATAGACAGCGGATGTTCCGGTGCTGAACCAGATATCTCCGAGGTCTACCTTGTCATCATTGGTGATGCCGGCGATGGTGCCGCTGAAGTCAAATGAATCGTCCAGCCGCAATGTGCCGGCTGCATCCACCCCGAAAATGACGTCTGCGGAAGAGGCGGCGTGAAACTCCAGCTGCGACATGTTTCCGATGATGGCATCGCCGTCGCCGGTTACCTGACCGCCGATCGTGACGTCGCCGCCATTGGCCCAGATCAGTCCGGAATTGGCGACGGCACTATTGATTGTCAGGCCACCCGACCCAGTCGCCTCCAGCGTTCCCGAGTTGACGACGGTGCTGCCTCCGGTGTCGATGACCAGCGCGTGCGAGCCGGTGGCGATGATCGTGCCCTGATTGTTCAGGCCGAGCAGCCCGCCGCCCAGTTGGCCGGCGCCAGAGATGGTGTTGTCGACATTGGTCAGGGTGACGTCGGCGGCCGTGCCCGAGATCAGGTTCGCATCGCTGTCGGACAGGACGATCTGGCCCCCGCCTTGCAGCGTTGTGCCGTTGGCGATCACCTCGAGCAGCGTGGTCGAGCCCGCACTATTGAGCGCGATCGTGCCCGTATTGTCGATCACACCGCCGAACGGCATGACCGCGCCGTCGGCGATCGACATGGTGCCGGCATGGTGGGTGACTGGCTCCTGGTTGAAGAGGAAGGCATCGGCGCCGAGCTCGAAGGCCGAGAGGCCCTGCACGGTGATTGTCTCTCCGGAGCTGATAGTGACGACGGCATTTCCGCTGCCGTCATCGGTAATGGAAAGATCGCCGAAGCCGCTTACACCGTCGAAGCCGATCAGGTCGATCCTGTCAGCCGCCGCGTCGAAGTTGTGCAGCGTGTCGTGCGAGATCGGCTGGCCGAAGACGAAGAGATCGGCGCCGCTGGAGCCGGTGAGGTGGTCCTCCTCCGAAACGGCGAAGATGGGTGAGTTGGGTGAGTAGGCTTCCACGTTGTCAAAGAAGTTGGCAATCCCAGTTGTGCCGTCCGGATTGGTCCAGGTTTGGGTCACGCGGAGTACCATCGCCCCGACGAAATCCGCCGGCGTAGTGACGGTCAGCGCGCTTGGATCGTTGCTCTGGACGGTCCAAGTGCCGTCGCCGTTGTCGGTGCCAGCGCTGAGGCTCCAATCCGAGGGAACGCCGGTAATCGTAACTGTGACCGGGTCGCTCGGGTCGGCCGCGGGATTGGTCAGAGCCAGGTTGATGGCCTGTCCTGCAATGCCAGCCGGGAACAGATGTGATGGAATCAGCGTAGATAGGTCGGTGACCGTTACACCCGCGAGGTCTACCAGAATGTCATTCGTGGCACTTGGAGTGGTGCCTACCTGCTCGAAAACGAATGTGTGAGTAACGGGTCCGCTGAATGTAGCGGTGAACGCCACCGTAGCGCCCGAATTTCCGAGGTCGTTTGCAGCTATATGCAGATACTGCACAGCCGCAGCAACATCTGCATTGGAAGTCAAACTCAGCAGGGAGCCTCCGTTATTGTAGAAGGTAATAATGCCGTTTGTTATCGAATGTTGACTGACCTGACTTCCGCCGATCGTGAGCGTGGAGTTAGTCCCGTTGACGAGGCCACTGGTGTTACCCGCTATGACGGGTGTCCCAGCCAAATCGAGTATGTCGGAAGCCGAATCGAAGTCAGTGATGATGTCGAATCCGCCAACGGAGCTGCCACTGATGGTGCCTTGGGATTGTGCGCTCCCGACAATGAACATGTCAGCGCCCAAGCCGCCGGTTAGTGCATCAGCACCCGCGCCTCCGGTGATCGTGTCGTTGCCGGAACCGCCATTGATCGTGTCATCGCCAGCTGCGCCATCGATGATATCGTCTAATGCACCCGTCGTGATGGTATTGGCTGAACTCGTTCCGGTTAGATTGTACTGAAGGCGAGCCTCGAAGTTCACTTCGTTGAAAGTACCCGTCGGCGAAGCAAACGTGACGGCGATGTCCCCGTTGTCATCCCAATCATTATTCGTCGCTTGGTTGAGCTCGATCAGGCCAGTCAAAGCGGTGAAGCTGCCGACGGTACCGTCATTTACCGCGCCGGCGGTGCCAATGGCCGTGTCTGTACCATGTACGAAGCTTGACACGTTGGTAGCAACAATTTTCAGCGTCTCGTTCGCCAGATCAAAGCCGGTGATCGT
>UCMT01000033.1 GCA_900473795.1 Hyphomicrobiales bacterium
TCCACTGCCGCAAACGAGCGGACAGACACGACCTCCGACACTCTTCAGAGTTTTTAAAATTCTGTCAGTCGGTTCGAGCGACGCTAATTTTAAACGAGGAGTAGCCTCCGTGACCCGACGCCGGGGCCGGAGAGCAGATTGGGCGGGACCAGGCGGTCGCGTTGGTCCTAAATCAAGTAACCATGACTCCGAGCACTGACGAAATACAGCGCCTAAAAATCACCAGATGATGATGCCAGCAAGTTCGGGGCGGCCACTGACCTCCTCCCGAACTTGCCAGAGGATCGGCAATATTTTACCGTGATGAGCGGGTGCATGTTGCAGATGAAACTGTCGAGCTATACGTTCTGCGTCGCGGCGAGCAGCCGCGGGAGCGAGGGAGGTTTGTTATGGCTAATGGCACCGTCAAGTTTTTCAACGAAAGCAAAGGATTTGGCTTCATTACGCCCGAGAATGGAGGACCTGACGTGTTCGTTCATGTGTCTGCCTTGCAGGGGACCAGTTCACTCAGAGACGGGCAAAGAGTGAGCTACGAGCTGGGCCAAGATCGCAAGACCGGAAAGTCGAAGGCTGAAAACGTCAGCGTGCTTTGATCCAGTTGCTTCGGTTAGGGGATCAGTCGCGCGAAACATACCCCGATTCTCGTTTCAAACTTTGATTTGCTTCTTCGCCTTGAGGGCCGTGCCAACTGGACTGGGAGGCCCCTTATATCGTCAATAGGGCTGCCTAGTTCAGGACGAGATAGGCGATCCTGCGCGCACAGATCGGGAATGAAAATCATTCGTCTTCCGCTTTACGCCCAGGAGTGGACAATTCCCGCGGACCGCCGGCGTCGCAATCCGGTCGAGTTTACCCGTTGCCTCATGTCTCAGGAGCGTCAAAGGAGACCATAGGGGGAGAATTTATGCGATCGTCGATCCAGCGGCTGGCGTTCTGGGCCCCCGCCAGGCGTTATCTCGATCTCGAGCGCTTCGTCGCGTATCCACTCGAAGAAACGCGCATCTGTGATGCGGCTGCCGATGGCCATCTCGTTCGCCCCGACCGGCGATCAAGTCTAATGACCGCGACACGGCTTGCCGTTGCCGCTGTCGTGCACTTCGCCAAGGTGCCGCGCTACCTCTTTTGTGTAGCTTTTCGCCAGCCCACTCAAGCGTTTTACTATCATCGTGCGCAGGGGAGAGAGGGGCATGCACTATCGCCAGAGGTCGGTGCTTTTCGCGGCACCTGGACTAGTTGTCGCAGCGGTTGCGGTAGGCGCTGCCGGCGGTATGACCCTTGGCGACTTCGAGAAACCGGAGATGCTGATCGCCTCTCTTTTGGTCGGCTTCATCATCGGCATGGCCGTTGCGGAGTTACTATCCATGATGCGACGGCAGGCATGGCGAACACGGAGCCGCTCACGCTGGGGGAAAAAGGGCACCAGTGCCAGCACCGTCGACGCGCCTTGGCTTCCGGCGTCTGGGCCGGAGCCGTCGAAACAATTCGACGCTGCTGACCAGTTGCGCATTGTCATGAGCTCGAATTTCACGATTCAGCCGCTCCTCAACAAAAGCGAGGCGCGGGTGTTCAAGGAACTCGACCGTATCGTGATCGGCTGCAATCCTGCTTGGCAGGTGATGGCGCAGGTCTCGTTAGGCGAGATCCTCCGCAGCAAGGATGCCGAGGCCTACCGTTGCATCAACTCGAAGCGGGTCGACCTGCTGCTCGTGGATGGTAACTGCCGGCCGAGGCACGCAATCGAATACCAGGGCGGGGCACACCATCGGAATGCGGCGGCCGCGCGCGATGCCGTCAAGAAAGAGGCGCTGCGACGGGCCGGGATCGGCTACAATGAGGTCGTAGCTGGCCAAACGACGCCGTCGGAGCTTCGGCGACTGGTCGAGAAGCTGGTGGACAAGCCGGCTGTCGACTAGCTTGGTCTGGGGCGCGCGGCGATCTTTCCGAGAGCGAACGTGCGCCCAAATTCTTGGGTCATTCGCTGCGCGCCGGACTTGCCTCCTCGGCCGAGGTGGACGCACGCTATGTCCAAAGGCACTCGGCCATGCCAGCGCGGAAGTATCACCGCCATCGCGATCGGTTCCGCGTCAATCTCACCAAAATGAGCGGACTTTGAAACGGCCCCTCCTGCCCCATTGATTGCTTTCCGATCAGGCATTCGTGCCTTCCGACGTGGAACATGGCCGCCGACCGCAAAGGTGTCAGCCGCTTGCTTTGCTCGCATTCGGCTTGAAGTTGACCAGCAGGGATTTCAGCTCAATCTCGCGAACCCGTCTGGCCGCCTCGCTCGGGCTAACCCAGGCGAAAACGCGTTGTCCTCGCTCTTTGAAATCGGTTCTGATCTCTGTCACTTCAACTTGAAACATCTCCACGATGCAGAAAGCAACATTACCGTCATCGAGTTCTTTCAGGTAGGTGTAACGACCCACCGGCTTCTTTTTCGCCCTACCGCGCACGCCGGCTTCTTCCCAGGCTTCGATCGCTGCCACTTCGTAGGGCTTCTTGCCTTTCATCGGCCATCCTTTGGGAATGATCCATCGCCGACTTTCGCGCGAGGTGATCACCAGGACTTCAATCTCGGAACCACCCTCCTTGTAGCGGAAGCACAGAGCACCGCATTGCGGGCGAAACGCTTTCCCGAACAACTTGTCCGGAGTTCGGGCAAGCTGTTGGAGCAGCGTCTGTGATTTGCCCGCGTTCGGCTTACTGGCTCGTTTCTCTGACTTCATGACATTGAGGTTTGGCAAATTTCCCTTTTTATCTCAATTGCCTGCTATATTTTATGACACTTTTATGCGTTGGCGCCTTAGGGCTCAACCTGACACAGACTTTCCGAAGTGTCTTTCTGACGAGGAATTGCAGGCGGCTGAACACTCTAGGGGCGCGACTGGTATAGTCAACGCGCCAGGTAGCGGCTGGGCGAAATTGCCCTATCGCTCCATTTGACATCGAATCGGCCGCTGGGGCGTGATGCTAAACCCCATTATGGCCGGATCAGGCAGCGTAGGCAGGGGCCGCGTCGATCAGCGCTCAACGAACTTGTTGAAGCGGCTGGTCTCACCGTCTTTCGTTTTGTCCTGGTAGAGGAAGGCCTTTCGTCGAAGATCTTGAAGAACTCCTCCCAGCTGATTTCGTCAAAGTCCTCTTCTTTTCGCCAAAGTCGATGCGAAGGACGCCACCCTTTCCTTTTGTTCTGATCACTGAGGGTCGACCCTCACGAGATTCGGCTCGCTCAGCGGGCCTGAAAGGTCAGAGCTTGCAAATCGCCTTCGTGCACATGACGGCACCGTAAAACGACTCGAAAGGCCTCTTGGCCCGTCGCAAAAAGATGGCCCGTTGCGGGATTGCAGCGGGCCAGGAGAAGGGGCATTCACATGTGCCGCGTCGGGGGAATGCGGCATGTCTCAAACCAAGGAAATCGGGTTTGGTTCCCGCTTAGAACGGCATGGGACCTATGCCGCAAACCGTCAGACGAAAGTCTATCTGATGATGGGACCAAGGGCTGATCCGGCGTCCCGGTGACGGCCGCGTTTTCACGTGATTATCGGCCCTGGAACGACAATCCCCGCCGGGTGACCGCGGGGCAAGTAGCATCCCACACTTGGCCCTGCGGGCGCGGGGAAACAGCTGCCTCGAAGGAGCAGCCGTCATCAAACAAACCATAAAGGTTCGGAGACAGAACGCTCGTTTGCGACCGATAAATTCGCTGGCGTCACAGTCGCCCGTCCAAGGTCGTCGCCGCGAGATGCCTGCTTCATCGACAGATTATTTTCCTGATCGCCCGACCGATTGGGTGGCCCGCTTTCGTCGATTCTTGCGTCGTTACCAGTTGCCGGGGTCTGCAGTGTGATCGATGAGGGCAAACTCATGTGCCTTTTCCCGGTCAAGCGTTATATTGGTTATAATCTTTGTCTCATCGGTTACCGAATAATGCAGTAGTGCCGGCCCCTTGGTCAGTTGCTGATACATGAGCAAGGCGGCCTCCTCGGCGGTCTCGGCGTCGATTTCGTCTGTGACGGTGACGGTGAACTTGTGCATAGCCTTACCCTCGTCTCTACTCGTTTCGTCTTGGGCTTCACTGTGTCGTAGCTCAGAGTGAGCGAGCGCGTCGCGTCACTCTGTCACGACGGTTTGCGATCGCACTTTCAACCAAGGAGCGGCGTGCCTGCGAAACATTCGATCTTTTCGCGCGTGGCCGGTTCTTAGAAAGGCCAGAAGCCGGCAAGATAAATGGCGGCCTCGTTTGTCCAAACCATCGTGTCGCGGTACCAGACCAGGGGCCATCCAAAGGCCACCTGGACGAAGGCCAGGAACATCACGAACATGAGAATGAAGGGAATACCCTCCCTAGTCCATCTGAAAGACGTGTTGCCGGTTATGGTCGAACATATTCTTTTGACGGGCCTGATCGTCGTGGTCGCGTCCCCTCCGTTCCATCTGTTCCCGCATAAGCTCCTGCGAGGAATGTGCTGTTTGCGCGTCGCTCCTACGGTAGATTGCGCTGCTTCACTGTCACTACTTCAACGATCTTGCAGCCGATTGGTAGCTTCAACTGTAGATGCCAGCTCATGAGCCTCACGCGACCAGGATGCCTCAATCGACATATGCCACTCGTAGTTGCATCACGGCCATCAGCCGGCGAGAGCCAAACTTCCGTGACGACCAATATCCCTCTCAATCTCGCCGACCAAGCTGTCCAGCGCAGGGTTCCTCGATTTCCTTGCTCGGCGGACGACATACGCCAAGGCGGGCGGCGGAGGCAGCCGTTCAACGAAAACGTGCATCTCGCCACGGATATGGCGGTCGCTCAGGAGCGCCACACCCATGGCCGCGTTGACGGCCGAAACGATGCCGGCGGCGCTCGAGCACTCGAAGATGGTCTCGAGAGTCGCATCGTCCTGGCCGATGTCGAGCGCCCACTGACGGTAGAAGCACTCGTCGTCAAACGACAGAAACGGAATCGGGCCGTCCTTCGGGAGCGCCAAGTCCGGATGCTTCACCCAGTGAAGGTCTTCACGAAAGAGGACAACGTCGGTCGGTCGCACCTCATGGCTGAAGACCTGAATGATTGCGGCATCGAGCTCGCCACGTTCGAGCATGGCGCGCAGGACGAGGCTCATACGGACCTTTGTACGGACCGAGACATTCGGATGCAGACGCCGAAACCGCCCCAGGATACGGGCGAGGTCGGTACACGCCGTGTCTTCGGTGAGGCCGAGGGCAAGCCTACCCGCGAGCGGTGTCTTCGAAAGGCTGAGCAGAGCCTCGTCATGCAGACCGAGGATACGCCCGGCGTAGTCGAGCAAGTCTTCTCCCGCAGCGGTGAACATGGGACCGCCCGACTTCCGTCCGAGCAGCTCGCAGTCGAGGCTGACTTCCAGTCGCCTGATCTTATGGCTCACGGCGGACTGTGAGAGGCCTAGAGCAACCGCTGCTCTGGTAATGCCTCCATGTTGGCGGATGGCGGAAAGCGCCCGCAAAGCGTCGATCTCGAGGCGGCGACTGTTGAGTTCATTCATGGCCATATCCGTTTCGTTCTCTCCAGTGAGAAACTTACCACGAACTACGCCAGTCATGACACTCAATTGCGAAATGTCATGAAGCCATCGAAATTTGTCATGTGCGCGTATTGTGCGATCCGCCTATCGGTAGATCGTACTCCTTACAACAGAGCGCTTGATGACCGACATCTCTCTTCCTTCCGCCAACGCGAGCCGCCACCCACTGCTTTGGCCATTGCTCGCCACTCTCCTGATCATCGGATGGAGTTCAGGCTTCGTCGGCATCCGGTATGCCAACCAGGAAGCGAGCGTCATGCTTCTGCTGTTCTGGCGGACATTGCTTTCGGGACTGATCCTTCTGCCTTTCGCGTTGGCGATCGGGCCGAGCATATCCATGCGTGCGGTCAGAGATCAGGCCCTGTTCGGCGTCATGGCCGTGTTCCTGTATCTGGGAGGCTTTGCGCTGGCTATCGAGCAAAAAGTGCCCACGGGGCTGGTCGCGCTCATCGCCGACCTTCTTCCGCTGGCGATCGCCGCTCTTTCACAACCCGTCCTCGGCGAACGGCTGACCGCTCGGCAATGGCTGGGCACTGTGATTGCCGTCATCGGTGTTTTGATCGTGTCCGTCGACAACCTCAGTTTCGGTACGGCGCCGGTCTGGGCATACGCACTGACGGTGGGTTCCATGCTGATATTCGCTGTCGCCTCGGTCCTCCACAGGAGACGCAAGACGCAGCATATGCCTGTCCATCAGAGTCTTTGCATCCAAACACTGATGGGTTCGGGTCTCTTCGGCCTGTGCGCGTTGACGCAGGGCAGCCTTGCTCCACCGATGACTCGTGATTTCGCAGTCGGCATGGTCTGGCTCGTTCTGATCGCAACGTTCCTGGCCTATGCCGTCTACTACACCAGCCTGCGGCTGTTCCCCGTGGCCAAGGTCAGCGCCGCGATCTACCTCAGTCCACCCGTGACGATGCTGTGGGCCTGGATGTTGTTTTCAGAACCTCTGACAGTCACGATGTTTGCGGGGCTGGCGGTGACGTTAGTTGGCGTGTGGATGACTTCGCGCGGCTACCGAGCTGTTCCAGTTGGTGCAGGATCGCGACAAAAGGCGATAGTTCGGCGTTCATGATGATCGAGGCTCCACCGGAGCTCGATAGAGGATGACCCGACCACTCGGTACAATCTGGGAGAGGAAATCGAAGTCCCGGATGTTCCCAGTCAGCACGCTCGCGCCGAGCTGCCGTGCCTGCAGTAAAACAAGGGCGTCATTGACGAAGCGGCGCTTATGTCCCTTCCCCTTTGGCAGTTGCTCGCGCGAGACAGCAGACCCGCCAACACGCCTGCCTGTCCCCAGATGGTCGTATCTGGCACGTGAAGTCGGCGTTCCGGAATGTCTTCTACCGTGGCCGCGATCGTTTCGAGGACCGCTTTTGTAGAAGCATGCTTTGGGTCCAACCGGCCGAAGGCATGGGTCAGCTCCGACAGGCAGACTGCCGAATGGTGACATAGGCGATACTTAAGCGCGTGTCGACCTCCACCGGCGAGCGCCCTTGAAGCACATCCAGATAGACGCTGGTATCCAGGAACAGGGGCCCTCCGATTGCCGTTCGTCAGCAGCCCAGGGGATATCTCCATCGGACCTGCGCTCAAGCGTCACGACGTGGGCTTCAGTGATCGGAGGGTCTCAGAGAGATCAAACCCCAAGATCGATATCCGTCGGGATGCTGCCCTTGCGGCCGACCAGACGCGCTCCAAAGTCATCTTCAAGAGCCAACCGGGAGAGCGCCAATTCCAGCAGCTCGGTGTCGGAGGTGACATGCGCGCGCTTCTTGGCCGCCTCGATCAACGCCGAGGGCACTCGCCCCGACAAGCGGGTATTCTTCGCCGAGCCAAGGAGACCGACGACCTTCGCTTGCTCGAGCACGAGCTTATTGCGAGTCAACGTTTGCCCTGGCATGTCCTGTGCTGGCGCAAAGGTGGCGCGCGTAGAGTTTTGTAAGCGATGGCACCAAGGCGCTAAATCAATATAGCAAAGATCGAAATGGCTAGAATTGCCATCAAGAACATCGAGATGCGGCGTCTTCCTCTTTGCTCTATGGTCTTAATGGCCGCCTCGGGATCGCTTGCATCCACCTCCCGGCTGACCGAGTTGCAGCGAGTAGCATTGATACGATCCGCGAGTTCTTGTGCCCGCTGAAAGTTGTTTCCGATGAATGGAAAAAGTGGGACGTATTTGGCCGCATTTGAGCCGTTGGGCTTGGGAAGAACACCTGCCGCTGCCAATGCCCGCTCTTCTCGCAACGTAAAAAAGGCGAGCCACGTGCCGCGGCCTGATTGGAAAACAGTAGCCTTGCCTAATTCGCCCAGGTTCAAGGTCCATGATCGGCCGAGAACGCCGACGAAAATGAGATGATTACTGTCAAGCCTGAGGCGTGGATATCCGAATATCATCCCGACCATGTGGGCTATACCGCCGCAGACGAGAAAACATCCGAGAGCCAGTCCGAGCAAGCCGAGGATATATTCCCTGACCGCGGCGGAAGTTGGCAGCCCGAGGTATGCCCAGACGAAGACCATTCCGAGACAGACACCGCTGATGACGAGAAGGAGGTTTTGCAGGGATGGTTTTGCATGACAGAGCAGGGTTGCTTTGTCGTTCTCGCAGGCGGCACTCCCAGTATCGGTACTCACCGACGACCTTCCCAGGCGCAAGTTTGTGACGCCTCGCTACGGCTCCGCCGGCTATCGCGCCACGTCTCCCCAATGATTGCAATCATGCTGAGTCCTGACGATTGAGTCTAGCTAACCCGATGGCGTGTGACCCTCACCAATTCGGCGATTTGGGTCCAGGTCACCCTACCCATCCAACTCCGCACGTGCCGCCATATGGCAAACGACACCACTGAGAAGGACCGAACCGCAGGGTGCATGCTTTGTGACTTTGCTACATGATCGAATAAATGCCGGCGACGCCTGCAGCGACCAGACCGAGGAACAGAGCCGGAGCCTGAATCAACAGTGGCTGCCGCTGGGCGTTTGTCTGATAACGACGATCGCGCATACCCCTTTCCCCGGACAGATTTGCGCCGCGATTGTTATCCGGTACCGTGCATCAGAAGAAGCTGTAGTAACCTACTCCAAACGGGGTGAATTTCGCGTTGCACTGCGCCTATTGGTGAATCTTGACGCTCGCGTGTGTTCTGCCACTCTGCACACCACTGCGTTGGTCAAATGGAGCCTTCCGTGGATGCAGGTTATCCTGGAGAATCCGCAAGTGTTCGAGAGGTTCTCGAATTGGCAGGGCATTACAGATATGCGGCGATCATCCTCGGAGAGCGATCCCCACGTGGCAAACTACACTCGCATATCCCCCGTCGTTTTCTCGCTTTACACGCAATAGAGCTCTACCTGAATGCGTTTCTGCTCGCCAAAGGCATTGACCATAAAACCATTCGCGGGCTTCAGCACGACATTGGCGCGAGATCGCGAAGAGCGGTTGATGCCGGCCTCATCTTGAAAAAGCGGACGGCCCAGCATTTGGCATCGCTATCTTCGAACAGAGAATATCTCGTCACAAGATACAGCCCCGAACTCCCAGCTGCGCTGTCGCAGGTAAACCGCGTGATGGCAACATTGGACGAGTTATCGCAGAAGGTGCGGAAGCTCGTGGCGTGACGCCTTTGGGCGTACACGGCCGCACGCCTTTTTTGGGCGCCACCGGCCGGCATTAGTCTCGTTGGCAAGGTTGCGCATCAGCGGCTACCGCAACGGACGCTGACTAGGCCATCACGTCAGCACTCAATTCGCTTGTAACCCTGAGTGGAATGCGGATAACTGCCCGTATTTCACCCTGCATCGGCAGATCGCCCTGATTCGCTTCCGTCGGCGATGCGAAGGAAGTCCGCTTTGAGATTGCATTTTTGATGTTTCATTCCCTTCGTCAGATCCGTGCCCGACCTCAATTGCTGCTCCTTGCCTTCATGATCTTCGTCCAGGGTTCCGCCTATGGCTCGACTCTGCCCTATCTCTCGATAACGGCAATCCGCGAGCTGGGCATGAGCGATCAGGCCTATTCGGTTCTCGTCTTCGTGACATCGGTGTTGGCGGTCACCATCAGCGTCTCGCTCGGCATTCTCTCCGATCTGATCGGCGACCGGCGCAGGATCATGATCGCCATGGCACTCATGGGCGTGGCCGGCTATGGCGCCATCTTCTTCTTCCCCTCGGTGCCGGTGTTCGTCGTCGCCACGGCATTCATCATCCCGTTCTTCCAGTCCGTCAGCTCGCTGATCTTCGTCGGTGTTCGGGCCGAAACAGCCGACCTTCCCGGCCGGGACGCCGCGGCGATCAACGCCGCCGTGCGGGCTTTCATGTCGGCCTCGTGGGTGGTTATGCCGGCGGCAATGGGATTGGCGTTCGCCGGCTCAGCGAGCATGATGAGCGCCTGGGGCGTTGCCGGGCTCTGCGCGCTCTCGATCTTCCTTTGCTCCACGTTCCTGCTCGCAACACCAGCCGGCGATGCGGCCCCGGCAAAATCGCTAACGGGCTTCTTTTCCGCGCTCGGCGAACTCGCCGCACCGGTCATGCTGGCCCGGATGCTCTCAATGGCCGCGCTCACCGGCACGATCCGGCTTTCCAGCGCGCTCTGGCCGCTGATCCTCATCGTCAATCTCGGTGGCAAGACCACCGATGTCGGGATCATCGCTGGGCTCATCGCCTTTCTCGAAATTCCGTTCATGCTAATCTGGGCCAATCTTCTGAAACGGCTCACTATTCTTTCGATTCTCATCGTCGCCGGCATGATCTATGCCGGCTTCATGGTCGCACTGGCCTTTGCCACGACCCCTTGGCAAATATACACCTTGACCATTCCCGCAGCAGCCGGCGCGGCGGCGCTGCTCTCCATGCCACTGACCTATTTCCAGGATCTCTTTCCCGGCCGGCCGGGCCTGGGCACATCGTTCAACCCGATCAATTCCTTCCTGGGGAACGGACTGACGGCAATGGCCTTTGCCGTTGGAGCACACTTTTTCGGCTACTCGGGTACGGCCTGGCTCGGCGTGCTGATGGCGCTTGCCGGCATTCTTGGCCTGGTGGTGCTTGAAAAACGTCGACCGGCCATGGCAATCTGATTGCGCCGTCACCAACAGCTATCGTGCGGTCTTAGGTCAGTTCGAACGAAGATGGTCGAAGCCTCGTCGGTGCTGGCCGGTTAACCCCAGGTCCGATAGATCTAGCCATTCAATCGCGAAAATGCTGGAATGTTGCGCGCCCTCTTTCCCATTTGCGGAGCAAGCTTATTCTGAAGTCCCAAGAGCAATCATAACTTTCGGGGGTTTCATGGATTTTTCGACGTTACTCGCCTTCGCTGCCGCTTTTTTCGCATTCGCTGCCAGTCCCGGCCCTGACAATATGACGATCGTCGCTCGCACCATTTCGTATGGTGCGGCATCCGGCATCGCCTATGGGGCTGGAACGGTCGCGGGTATCCTCATCTTCTTAACCTTGGCGGCGTTTGGCCTGTCGATCATCGCGGCCGAGATGGGCGTCGTGATGACGATTCTGCGTTATGTTGGCGCGGCCTATCTCATCTGGATGGGTGTGAGGCTCTGGATGGCCGAACCTGTCGTGCCGGAGCTGCAGCCTGTTTTTGAACGGCGCGGGCTGCTGGCAGTTTTCGCAACCGGAGTTGCGCTGAATCTCGGCAATCCTAAAATGCCGCTGTTCTACGTCGCGCTTCTGCCGAACGTGGTTGGCGCATCGCTTACCCCTGGCCACATTGCGGCGCTGGCCGTGGTCATCCTCGCCGTTGAGGTCGTGGTGATCGGCGGGCATGTGATCCTCGCTGGTCGTGCTCGCAAGTTGCTTCGGACGCCGACCGTTGTTCGCCGCGTGAACCGGACAGCTGGTGGCGCGATGGTTGGCGCTGGCGTTGCTGTCGTGGCTGCACGCTGATGTCTGATCTCACCGCCCTTCAATCTGCTTTGGAGCGGGCATGGTCCATCGAAACATCGAATAATCGGCTTGCCGACAATCCGGCGCGCGGGCGGTGCAGCGTGACAGCGCTTGTGGTTCAGGACATCTTGGGACGCGATATCGTGAAGATCGATGTTGATGGAGCGTGGCACTTCTACAATCTCTGGCGGTCGATTGGGGCGCCTTACTGCTCTACGACTGCCTCAGCATGCAAGGCTGACATCGCCAAACCGCCGTGGCAGAGTCATGAGTTCGCGTTTGGGGACGGGTTTGCTGTAGAGGAACCCTTGCGCGGCAGCGCATCCGTTCTCCCTCAGGAACGCAGCCTGCTCGACTGTCTCGACGCCTTCCGCGACGACGTTTTGTCCCAGGCAGCGCGCGATAGACAGAATGGCCTTCACCAGTTCCGCGCTCCGCTTGTCGTCGCTACCTATGAATGAGCGGTCGATCTTGAGCGTGTCGATGGGGAAGCGTACCAGATAGTTCAGAGCCGAATAGCCGGTGCCGAAATCATCGATCGCAATGGTAATTCCCATCGCCCGAAGTACGGAAAGCGTCTCCAGCGTATCGCCTTTCTCGTCGAGCAGGAGGCTTTCCGTTATCTCGATTTCGATCCATTGCGGACGGCATCCGGTTTTTTCAAGGATAGCAGCTACCCTCGCTGTCAGGTTCTGGCACTGAAATTCCCGCGCTGAAAGATTGATTGCCACCTTATGCAGGGGCAGGTCCTCGGCATTCAATTCGGCGGCTGTCTGGCACGCCTCCTGCAACACCCATCTTCCGATATCGGTGATCAACCCGCAATCTTCGGCAATGCCGATAAACTGGCTCGGGGGAACCATGCCCATCTCCGGGTGACGCCACCTCAGCAAAGCCTCAGACCCGATGATCAAGCCGGTTTCGAGCAGCACCTTGGGCTGATAGTGCAATTCGAGTTCCTCGCGCTCGATTGCGCGCCGCAATTCCAATTCCAGCCGCAGACGCTCTTCCGCGCTGGCTGTCAGGTCCTTCGAATAGAATCGGAAACCGTTACGCCCCGAACGTTTCGCAAGATACATCGCCGAGTCGGCGTATTTCACGAGGTCATTGGCATCAATGCTGTCATCGGGATAGAGCGCTATGCCGATGCTGCAGGAAATGAAGATCTCCTTCCCGTCGAGCAGGAAGCGCTCGTTGAACTTCTCCAGTATCTTGTTGGCAATCCGGCCGAGATCGGCGCCCTGTCGAATCTCCGGAAGCAGGATCGCGAACTCGTCGCCGCCGAGACGTGCCACCGTGTCGTAGTCGCGCACACAGGCGTTGAGGCGCGCGGCAACCTGGCAAAGCAGTTCGTCACCGACGGGATGCCCCATCGTGTCGTTGACCGCCTTGAAATGATCGATGTCGATCAGCATCACGCCCGCGAGATGGCCATGGCATGCGGCGTCGGCGAGCATCTGCCGCAAACGGTCATTGAAGAGTGCCCGGTTCGGCAGGGCGGTCAGCGAGTCGTAGAAGGCCATCTGATGGATTTTCTGGCGCGAGGCGTTCAGCTCGGTGACGTCGCGTCCAACGCCGAGTATCCCATTCACATTGCCGCCCTCGCCGAATACGGGAACCTTACGCGTTTCAAGCAGGATGGATCGGCCGTTTTCTCCGCAAGTAGCCCACTCCTCGTCGATAAGGACGCGCCCGGCTTCGATCGCGGCTCGGTCCTTGTCCCGAAAGAACTGAGCCTTTTCGGGACCGAACAGGTCATAGTCCGTTTTCCCGACGATGTCGGCCTCCGCTCTCCCGACAAGTCGCTCAAAGGCGTGGTTGCACAGCAGATAGACGCCCTCAGCGTCCTTAAGCCAAACCATATCGGGGATCGTTTGAAGCACGCTGAGCAATTGCGTGCGCATCGCATTGACGGCATCTTCCGCCTGCTTGCGCTCGGTAATGTCGCGTGAGAGCACAAGAAACGTGCCTGCCGATGGGTTGCTGCCCGGTCTTTTGGCCACAGAATGCTCGAACCAGCGCGATTCACCATCCGGCAGGTCGATCCGCAGGTACCAGCCATAGGCGACCCCCTTGGCGTCAGCCTCCTGAAGGGCCTCCATTGCAATGGCAGCCTGGTCTTGCGGGAGCACCTCATTGATCGTTTTTCCGAGAAGCGACTCTTTTTGCTGGGCCAGCAGTTCCGGGTTTTTCGTCCAAATCTGGAGGTATCGGCCGTCCCTGTCGATCTCGAACAGGATGTCGGGGATGGCGGCGATAATCCCCTCTGCGAATTCAAGAGCCTCCTTGAGTTTCTGTTCCGCCTGCTTTCGCTCGGTAATGTCCAAAACCGCACCGATCAGGCCGGCCGGCTCGCCTTTTTCATCGTCGAAGACGGCCTTGTTGAAGAAGACGTCGCGCGTCACCCCGAGTGCAGTCGAAATTTTCGATTCGTATTGTTGGATGCCGCCGTCCCGAAAAAGGGCCTCGTCCCGGGCATGATGGATTTCTGCGAGTTCCTCCGGGCTGATGTCGAAGACAGTTTTCCCGACGATCTCGCCTCTCGTACCATCGAAGAAATTCTCAAAGGCTTTGTTGCAGCCGATGTAGCCCCCATTCCGGTTTTTGTAAAAGACAGGCACGGGAAGTGTGTCGAGCAACGCTTCGAAAAGAGCTTCCCTGTCGCTTGCGGCCTTGTCCGCATGGTTCAGCGACGACAGCCCCTGCATGACGGCGTGCCCATCTACGACCAAAGGCGACGTCTTGAGCAACAGGGAATGACGCGTCACTTGGGTTCTCCTCGCGGTGACGGGACGTGTCATGCGCCCGGTCGGAATTCGCATTGGAAACCGCACAAGTCATTCGGGCGGAAAAATGGAAATTTTTGCATCTGCCGTCGGCCCCATATGCGAGATGTCTCGCATACCGGAGCGCGGCAGCTCAAATCGATTACGGTACAGGAAGATTAAGAAAACGCTGATATCCGTGCCGGCTCGCACCTCATTTGCGCAATACGGACGATATATCGCAATTTGGACAACGGTCTCATGACGGCCCGGGAGCCATCTCACATCCGGTGCAGCGCCACACAACTGACAAACGATACGGCCATATTATCACTTGTAGCGATCACCGCTGTCGGCTTAACCGTCAGCCGAGCAAAATCACTTGCGGCTTGGACGCCTGTTTCGAAACCGTGCTGATCGTCGAGATTGCCGCCGGAGCGGCAGACCGCTTCCGCAGTCAGCCTCGTTTGGTGCAAAGCCTCGACCACGCCACCCTAGCGTTCCACATCGTGATATTGCCTTCGGGACGGCGATGTAGAGAAGCCGCCTATGCCCAGCCGGATCAGTTCTGCCGTGGCTCATCGTGCGTAATTGATCATCGCTTCACTTGGCGCCCAATTCCTGACACATATGTGCGAAGGCGGTTTGTGCCGTCGAGGAATTGCTTATTTGGATTTTGGCAGGGAGGGATGCAAGATGCGCGCGCCGACAGGTTCTGTTACGGGCCTTTGTTCCGCCTCCGCCACGATGTTCGCAGTTGGAATGGCTTTCCTCGGTTACTGGGGCGTGTATGAGCCCGTCGGCTGGCGTGGCTCCGATTTTGTAGTGGTGATCTTGGCCCTTATTGGATTCGCAGCGCTTGGCTCGGTGCCTTGGATTGTGACGACACCGGTCACAGAAGAGGGCGCTGAGAAGGTCGAAAGCGCGAGGCGAGCGTTGGCGCTGGGGGTCGCCTTGATCTGGCTGTCCGTTCTCATCGCGGTATTCACCTAGATCCTCGACAAGGGACAGCAACATATGCCGGGCGAGGAGGCGTGGCTCGTCGGCGAGTGTCGCTCGAACGGCGAACGCAAATTTCATCCGTTCAACCTGCCGGCCGGGACGGTATTGAAAAGCTCGCGCCCGTCATCCGTCACCCTGCCTGAGCTTGTAGGAAAGCGGCTGCCCTTGCCTCCCTTGCGAGGGGCGAATTTCCAGAGAACGGGAACGCTACGGGAAGGTCTTTGTTACGTCTCCGCAGGTATCCCATATTCGAGATGCGACCGGCGCCCGAGTGGTTGCGGTGCGCGAGAACCTTGCTTGATTTCTGAAGGGTAGAGGGGTCTAGACCAGTATGCGTTGCTCAGCGAAGGGGCAGACTATTTAACCGACAGGACGACTGGACCTGCGACCGGGTCCGTAACGCCCAACCCGCCGCCCAGATCCTCCAGGGTCTCACGGAAACTGTCGAGCGTCGCAAGCATCTGGGGCCTGCTCGCGGCGAGCGCCTCCATGCTCTCCCATTCCGCGACGATGCAGTAGCGTTCCTCGCCTGTCTTGATGATATTGGCGTGACGCAAACCCGACCAGCTCTCCGCGATATTTCGGTGGGCGTTGAGAAAAGCATTCTCCATGCCAGGCTTGACCTTGAAACGCACGACATTGAACGCGATCATACCTACCTCCAGCGCGTGTGACGTTGACTGCGCCTTTGCGATGTGCGGATCCCGAGAGCTACCCCCGTCCCCTCAAATTAGCATGCCGTAAGACTGCGGGAAAGCTACAACAGGCAAGGTGAACTGGAGTGGCGCAACTTCCCCAAAGCTGACGTTGAGCAATCTTTTCGCGTGATCCTTCTCGACGCCTCATTTTGCTGTGCAATGGTGGTTAGGCTCGTTGAGCGGTTATGCCATGTTCTGACGCTCATAACCGCACCGCGCGTCGAGTTCAAAAAACGAACGATAATTATGCAGCACTGCCGTCATGTTGGAAGAGCGTCGCGAATCTTCCCCGGGTCCCCGAATGGACGATCTGGCGATCACCGATTGCGCCCGCCAAAGTACAAGACCCAGAAGGCCTGCATGCCAACGTACCAAACGCTTCATCGAAGCTTAGCCCTAAACCAAGGCTTTGCAAGCTGGCCGCTTGAACCATGCATCCCGCTGACGCTCACCACCTCCGTGAGCGGCATGCTTGGCGAGCATCTCAAACATGCATGCGCGTTCTCTCCAAACCCCTCTCTTAAACACGTTGGTGCGCATGATCTGAGACCGATCAGACCCGGTAGATGATCCCTACGGGGATTGTTTTTCCAGCAACCGGCCCCACGAGCCCAAGGCTTAGGCGCGACAGGCAGGATCATGACGCTATTTTCGTCGTCTCGGCGCGATGCGCCCGCATCAGTGCCATCAGCATTGGCCCCAGAGAGAACTCTCCTCGTCTGGCTTTGGCGGTCAAATCCCGCAGGTAGCCGCCAGCTGAGTTGATGTGCCCTGCCCTTTCGAGGATGCAGGCCATGGCTACAGCTGCGTTTTCAGCACCCATGACCTCGCAGGCGTCCTCATAGGCTGACGGGGTGACGCCGAGCATGGATCGGACGACGACTGCTGCCGACATCAGAGCTCGCCAATCGGTGATGGTGCCTCCCGGCGCGTAATCGGCGATATCCGGGCAGGCTTGTAGCACCATGACCAAGGGAAATGCCTTTATCGGCGGTCGTTTCGGACGGAGGCTCTCGATCGGCTTTGCTTTGCGCTCTTCTCGAGAATGGGGTTCAAGTTCAATGATGGATTCGGTATGTGAATTCTGTATGTGGTGGTCAAAACGGACATCATCGGTGTCTATTTTTTCGGATTTAATCTGCATTTCCAGCGCATTAATGATCGTCTCGCGGACTATTTCCATCTCCTGGAGGATGTCGAGCAAATCGCTGGTCGTCGGCGATCGAGAGATGCGGGCCAGGAGAGCAAGGAAGTCTTCCTCGATCGTGGCCCAGTTGCCCGCCGCCCCTTCGTCCACCGCAGCGGCGATCAGTTTGCGGATATCACGCCGGCATAGCGAAAGGGCTTCCTTTGCCAATCGGAGGTTTTTGCGTTCCGCCGCAACCTGTTGAGCCATCGCCGCGAGTTCTTCAGCGCGGGCAAGCATGGGAGCGAGGTTGAACCCGAACGCCTGCTCGAGCTCGCCGGTTCGGCCACGGCGGGCATAGCGCTTGCCGTTTGGGCTGTCTTTGCGGATGATGAGACCGGCGGCTACCAATGCTGCCAAATGCCGTCGTAGCGTCGTTCCTGTGATCCCGTGAGCCCGCACGGACAACTGGGCGTTTGATGGAAACACCACGAGCCCGCGCTCCTGCGACAGTTGGTTGTCTGGGTAGAATGTCAGCAAGGCGTCCAGAACCGCAAGCGCGCGGTCCTGAATCCCAAGGATTGTCCTTGCTTCGCAGGCGTCGCGGAAGACTTTCCATTTGTCTGCGGTCTTGCCTGTCTTCATCTCGGCCGTGTCGAGTTGCCTTTTCATCAGGGCAAGCGTCATCGGCCGCCGCCCGACGGGCGTCGTTACACTCTGTATCTGCATTTTCCTTCACCTTCCGTAAGGCAAAAGAAATCCGCTCACCAAAACGGTGCCAAAAACTCTTGACTGCGATTCGGGGAAATGCGATTCTCTAGGTGCGAACTACGAGAGAGGCTTCCACGACGGCGACGTTTGGGGGCCTTTTTCTTTTGCGGTTCAGTCTCCTTTTCCAGCCATATTTGACTGCATAAACTCATCGTAGAGAGCGCTCAGCCTCGCTTCGACAAATGACCCGAACTCGGGTGCGATTGCCTTGTCGAAGGCGAGATTTAGTTTCGCCTCGGTTTCTGAAATCCTGACGAGCTTGCCGCCTTCCGAGGTTTTCCAGACCGCCGTTCTGGCCTTGTCCTTGACCTTGCGAAGGTCGTCGTAGACGGCTTGGAAGCGTTCGTCCGACGTCATCGTTTGAAAGTCTGGAGCTTGGACGAGCTTGATAGCCTTGGCTCTCTTACCGGTCTCCTCCAGAAGGTCGGCAATCTCGGCCCATCTCGTGCGGCCAAAGCCAGGTGCACCACCAATTGCCTCGATCAGTTCGCCAGGAAGACGGTTGACGAGCGCAATCATACGCGAAAGCGCGGCCTTATCGACCCCGAGCGCGGACATGATGATTTCGCGGTTGAACTGACGCGTTTCGAGGCGAAACGCGAAGAAAGAGCGCTCGATGAACGTCAGATCGGTGCGAGCGTTGTTCTCCTGCCCCTGGCTAACGACGAGTTGTTCGTCGCTGAGATCACGCACAACGGCCTTGATGGCGCCGCCGATCTGCTTGATGGCCGCCAAGCGGCGATGCCCGTACGCAACCTGGAAACGCCCTGGCATTTCGGGGTGCGGACGAAGAAGAATAGGCACTTGCTGTCCATGCTCTCTGATCTGGGCAACCAGCGTCTCCTGGTCCTCCGTGTTGACGCTCAAGCGGTCCATGACGAATGAGCTGTCGATCAGCAAGGGATCAAGTTCAACGACGGCCTGGCCTTTGGCGAGCTGCTTTTCCAGATCGTCGGCGCGCTGTGCCTTTTCGTTGATTCCACCCAGCGACTGCGATATCGCGCCGACCGGGGTTGCTCGCCGAAGCGGTTTTTCAAACCCCGCAAGCGGCCTCGTATTGACGAGGGGATGGTCAATTTCCCCTGTTGTTGACGGGTCGGTTTCTGCAAGCCCGAAAATGTTCTTGCGAGCCATGGGTTACTTCCTCCCCCAAGTCTGCTTGATGAGGTCTTCGATTTCCGAATTCACCGCTGTAAGGGAGTCCAGGGCGCGGTCATACGTGCCGCGCGTGAACTGGCTGCGGTCAACTTCGTAAAGGGTCTGCTTGGTCAGGCCGGCGTCGGAGATGGCGGTCGATTTCACCATTGCGTTCTCCAGGAGCCGATTGCCAAAAATCGACTTCATGAACCCCGACATCTGCGACTGCGGGCCATCGTTGGGTTCAAAGCGCGTGACGAGATAGCGCATCCAGTCGTAATCCATCGTCCCGCCGGCGTTTTCCACGACGCGCAGCAGGTCACCGGTCATATGCAAGAACTGACTCATCGACATGACGTCGAGCATTTGCGGATGTACGGTTATGAGAACGGCCGTTGCCGCGCAGAGGGCCGACAGAGTGAGGAAGCCCAGTTGCGGCGGGCAGTCGACGACAACGATATCGTACGCGCTCTCGATTTCGGCCAGGCACTCGCCGATCCGTGCGAAAAACATCGAATCCGTACTTTGGCGCGCCGCAAGTGCTTTGGGCGTCTCGTGTTCAAACTCCATGAGTTCGAGATTGCCCGGTATGACGTGCAGGTTGGGCGTGTAGGTCGCTCTTACGATCTCGGTAATATCCCGCCTCGCTTCGTCGTAGCGGATGGCGCCGTAAATGGTCTCGTTCTCACCGACATCCAGCTCGGGTTGATGACCGAAGAGCGCCGAGAGGGACGCCTGGGGATCCAAGTCCACGGCCAGAACGCGGTATCCTCTTAAGGCGAGAAACTGCGCAAGATGTGCCGATGTCGTCGTTTTGCCGGATCCTCCCTTGAAGTTCATGACGGAAACGACTTGCAACTTTTCTCCCTCGCGACGATGGCGAACGTATTTTCGAGGCCCCTTCCCGCCGTCATCGAGGATTTGGCGCAAATTCTCGATATCCTGAACGGAATACATTCGTCGCCCATTGGCCAAAGGCTCCGGGCCGTGCCCGTCGGCGACGATCTGGCGAAGGTAGCCCTGATGAATGCCGATGAAGTCAGCCGCCTCGGCTGGCGTGAACTGACGGATGGTCTTGAGGGCCGTCGGAGGGAATGTACGCTGCTGGTGGGCCTGGAGCTGGCGCGACAGCTCATCCGCGTCAGACGAAATGAGGGAGCGCAGGTTGCTGCTCTTTTGGTTGTTTGCCATGTTCAACATCGTTGCCTCGGGATGAAATCTGCGCTTATTACCGGCGAAGCGCTCAAAAAGCGCTGATGGCAATAGACCCGATTCTAAATCGCGTGGCAAAGAGTTTTTCATTAACAGGCGGTTAATCATTTTGCCTGGAAAACGGCACCCACACCTGCGTTGTACATGTACAACTGAGACTCTTGACGACCTATCCGATTCCCGCGCCGTGGTGGAGTCGGTTCCGTCGTTTTACACAGTCGCCGCGCTTCTGTCTCCCGCCTCTTGTCGGTACCACGTGTCCGGCTGACAAGGCGATGGCCGTCCGCACCCCTGGAGGCTGCCGCCTGACCGACGGCGACTTTGCGTTGAGCGTGGCAATGCCGGCCTGGCGCATGCGCTTTGACGAGGTCAGTTGAGGATGTTCCGTGCCGCGTTCCCGCGCATCTCTCCATCTTGTCCGTTTCCAGCTGTCGGCGGTTACGTCTCAGTGTTCTCGCGAAATTCGCCTGCCCAAGACCCGCGTCCCGGAAATCTCGGCGAAGCTTGCGGCTTCCTGCCCGTCACCGTGGACCCGATAGGGCGCCTTGCAAGGGAGGGGCGAAAGATGCGCAGCCTCATCCGCAGCTCCTGGACTGTCAGGCTACATCAGGCAACGGCGCAAGCGGCGCCTTAATGCCGAGCTCGCCGGCAAAAAGATGGCTCGCACATCGACCCCTCCCCCAAGCAAGGCTTATGTGCAATCGACGTCGATGGTGTTTCGGTCCTGCCCCCGGTCACCGGCACCGTCCATTCGAGAACGTCATCGTGTGAGCAGCCTGGCTCACCCAGGTCCGGCAGGAGGCAGAAACGTCGCTCCGGTCTGTGCGAGGTCTGCGGCTATGCCGCTGCGGCTGGGTGGGCTGATCCGGGCTGTGTTGCGGATACTGGCTTTTCTCGCTACTTGGCGGGCGAGGGCCGGATGGTCCTACGCCTTGCCGTCATCAATGTCGGTCAGGGAAGGGAGGCTGGCGCGTAAGGAATGCCCGGAGAATTTCCGTGCTCGTTCGTGCTCGGCAAGATCGCCGCGCATGCCGGCGGCCAGGGCTGTCCGTTTGACGAGGCGGGCCACCTCCTGATCGTTCAGCCGTCGCGATCCCGCCAACTTGCCTTGACCGGTCACGCGCCGGAAGATTGGGCCATGGTTGATCTTGGCGAACTTGAGCCACGTCTCCAGTGCGGCGACCGGGCAGATGGCGTCCGATGGACCGCGGCTGATCTCGACGGAGCGCGAGCGGTTCTTCCCGCGCACTGTGACCAGCAGTCCCTTGTCGAGAGTCTGTATCCAGCCCCGACCGTCGTGTGTCTGATCCTTGTCGACGTCAAGGCCTACGATTTCGGAGCGGCGCAGACGACCGGCAAAACCGATCAGCAGTATGGCTCGATCCCGAATGCCCCTTAAGCTTCCCCGATCGAGGGTCTCGAGCATCGCGATGATGTCCTCCTGCTTTACCGCTTCTTTCCGGGCAAGCGGCTTTGCATGGGTGTTACGGATCCTCGCCATGACGGTCGTGATCTGGAGATCTTTACGATCCAGCGGCTGGCCCCGCTGGGCGTAATTCCAGCTGAGCGAAGAGAGGCGGCGTTCAATCGTCGAGGTCGAGTTGGGCTTCTTGTCTCCCGTCACGTTTCCCAAGGCGCAGGCGGTGAGATACAGGCTGACGATCTTGGGATCCGGGGGCAGGACGGCTAAGCTCTGGCGTCGACACCAGGCGGCAAAATGCTTCCAGTCGCCGGTATAAGCGCGCCGCGTGTTGTCCGACGAGGTTGTGCCGACAGTGTCCCGGGCGCCGGCGAGATCGGCAGGGGCGCTTGAGATGCCAGAGGCTTGAGCGGGCTGCTGGGCGCTTGCTCCTGGAATTGATCGCGCTACTGGCAACATGTGATCCTGGTCCGCTTTCATATTCTTCATCTCGGTTTTCACGCACACAACCACCGCATCTGTTGTACAACGGTTGCCTTGAGGAGGAACCGGGTCGGGTGAGGCGCAGGCAGCAACCCAATCGGGCTCCGACGAGCCCCATGGATACCGACGGCCTCCATCCCGCTCGGTCCCGCAGCCGCCGTTGATCGCAATCCAGGTAAAGGTTTCTTGATGCGGGGCAAGCTCTTGCGTCTGGCCGATAGCGCAAGAGCATAGGCATCTCCCACCAATTCAGCAAGAAGCTTGACCCTCCCCGTGGTTGCTCGGCGAGGCCCGCTATCGTTCGAACGGTGCTCGCAAACGTCAAGAGCCTAGCCAGGAGTCGGACTGCACCCGCATTGCCATTATGGCGGAAGAAGCGCTTTCGTAGCCAATCGTCCAGCCTGTCAACGCACTAACCCGAACTGTCTTCTTGAAAGGAGCCGCTCCACCTTCCCCGCCAATATCGACGCATAGTATTGCGGGCGCATCCAAATTCTTTTGAGTGGCACTTGGCACCAAGCCCGTGGAGCCGCATCGCACGACCTCATCAGCCTGAAGCATTTTCCCGCCCTGCATCGCTCGCGATCATGCAGGATGCGCTGAAATCTCGATTGTGATCCATCTCTCCTCGTTTGACACAAGGCGGCAGTTCTTCAGTTCGCCAGTTTCGCGTATCGCCCGAGGGGTCAATTCCTCGCTTGGCTTGACACCTCTCGCCGCCGATCATGTCCGGATCGACGGCAACTTTCCCGATCAGGGTGGCGGCCACAGGATCAAGCCTGTCGTGTGTTATGCGCCACCCACGCGCGACCGAACCAGTCCCAAACGACGTGCGTCGTCCAACAGCGCTCTGACGGACGAAGGTTGCCATTTGCGACCACCGCGTGGTGGGCGCTCGTGCATCTGCTCCAACTGGGCTGCAATCCCACGCAAGGAGAGATCAGGATCTGCAATGGCGATGCCGGCGACGAGCTTCATCAGGCGATCTTCGGGCGGGCGCCGCGGGGAGCGCTTGATCAACTCCGGCTCGGCGAGATGTTCGCGCACCATGCGATGCACCGCACGCCGCAATCGTTCGACGGTCCAGTCGAGCCCCTTGCGATTGAGAATGCGGACGACATCCTCCCAGCTATGCTGGGGCCGCAGCTCCCGGACTGTCGGCAGCCACACTTGCGCTGACGACGTCAATTCGTCGAGATAGGCGCGGTCACGTGCCGCCGCGACCGCTCGCACCGCGTCTGGTCTGCGTTCCCGCAGACCGGGATTTCCCGCGAGGCGCCCCCGGGTCTTGGCGGCTTTCATGCCGGCTTTTGTCCGCTCCGCGATGAGCGAGCGCTCCAAGCGTGCGACAGCTTCGAGGACCTGGACAGCCAGCTTGCCTTGTGGCGTTGCGGTGTCGATCGGATCGCGGAGGGCGCGGAAATCCACACCACGCTTTTCTAGGTCTTCGATGACGTCAAGCAGGTGGCTCACCGACAGTGCCAGCCGATCCAGGCGGACGACGACAAGAACATCGCCAGGAACGAGGTCCCGCAGCAGCCTCGCAAGAACGGGTCTGGCGCCCCCTACGCCGGGACCATGCTCCTGGTGGATACGGTGGCAACCGGCAGCCCGCAATTCATCGACTTGGCCATCATCGGACTGATCTTCCGTCGAGAGGCGGGCATATCCGATCAGCCTTCTGGGCAGGGCAGGGGGAAGGTTCCCGGCTCGGGTCATTTTGGCGTCCTGGTGACCGAGGTCATTTGTACAAATAAGAGATGCATCAAAAATCCATCCATTGCAGACATTGTTTATACCCAAAATAAAGCGCCGTACAGCGCGAAATGGCGTGTGGGGTGAGTGGTGTTGCCGGCCATGCCCTCCATGTCGCGCCAGCGGCCTTCCATGGCCGAAATGCCCATGAAAGTTCGCGTGAGGCAAGGGGCAAACCCGGCCTCGTGGGATTGACTGCCAGTGGACCGATGGATTTCGACTGAACCTGAGTGCCGGGAGCCTACGGGGGCAGACGGAAGTGTCACGCCATGCTAAAAGCCGATCGGGGCACCTCGTCCGTTTCCCAATGACCAGCGCGTAAGGCTGGCCGAGCCACCGCTTCTTCATGGAGGGTAGAGCGCCAGCGGGGGGCTTTTGCAATTATCGTTCGTTTTGTGAGTGCCACGGGCGGTGCGGTTATGCTCGTCTCCAAAGCTAAAAGCGCTCACATCGGCTAGCACGCCCCTTGGGCGCATCAACCACTCGGCGAGCGTTCGAAGTCGAAAATATTCTGCGTGGCGAGTGCGGCAGCGCCCCGTGCCCACGAACTCGGAACCCAATCGGGGACGAGTTCCGGCTTGGTGAAGAAGGCGAATTCCTCCATTGTCCTGCGGATCGGAGCGAGAAGCGCATCACCGAATTCCACGGCTTCACCGCCGACGACGATGATCTCGGGGTCGAACAAGTTGACCATATCGGCGAGGTGGCGGCCGATCCGCGAACCGCAGTCCGAAAGTATAGAAAGCGCCATGTCCTCTCCATGTTCGACAGAGGCGGCAAACTCAGCGCGGCTTGTCGCGGAGCCTGTCCGGTTTTTCCATTCGTCCAACATGTAGGGTTCGGCTGCATGCGCCATCAGGCATCCACGTCGGCCGCATTCACACAAGCGGCCATTTGGAACGGAGGTGACATGTCCTATCTTGCCAGCGGCGCAATGGCTTCCGTGGTGGATCTCGCCTTTGATCACAAGCGAACAGCCGATACCCGCACCTATCGCAAGCGCTGCGAAGTTGGGGTGATCCCGGCCGACGCCGAACAGTTTCTGCGCCACAGCGAAGGCGTTCACATCGTCATCGATCCACACCGGGACGTGGACGCGCTCGGCCAGCATCTCGGCGAATGGCAGGTTCTTCCAGCCGAAGCGCGGACTTTGCAGGCAGATGCCGCTGGCGGGGTCGATTTCGCCCGGGATAGAGACGCCGATGCCACGGATTTCACTCTCCTGCCGATTGGCCTGGGAGAGCAGGCGAGGGATGGTCGCGGCAATGGTCTCGATCATGCCCTCAGGGGTCGTGTCCGCTACGCTTGACTCGGCCGTGGCGAGCGGTGAGGTCGCCAGATCGGTCAGCACGCACTCGATATTGTAGCGATTGAGCTTGAAACCGAGCGCCAGGTGGGCCTCGTAATTGATGTCGACGGGGACGGGCCGTCGGCCGCCCGAGGTGCCCGACACCGTTTCGCGCTCGACCACGAGCGCTTCTTCCATCAGCTCCGCCGTAACGAAGGTCACCGCCGCCGGACTGAGACCCGTGATGTGCGCCATCTCGGCGCGCGAGATCGGCCCGCGGCTCCGCAGCAGGTTCAGGATCAGTCGGCGGTTGAGTGCGCGCGACGTGCTGGCATTGCCTCTCACTTCATTTCCCTCATTAATTTATTTCGTAAATTAACTATTGCCCGTTTGCCAAAGCTAGGCTAACTTCGCACCGTTGGCAATCGAGGAGGGTTCGCCTGCAGCCAAATCGCACGGCAAGGCGACGCTCAAGCACATTCACCGAAGTTGACCTGTCCTGAGCAGACGCTTGCTCGGTACCGGAGAAGCTTTGTTCTTTGGGAGGAGAGAATGGCAATGAAAGATCTAACGTCGTTGATGGAAAGCGCGTCCGCGTCGCGTCGCCAGTTCGTGATTGGCGCCGGCACGGCCCTGGCCGGCATTGCGCTGGGCTGCCCGGCAGTTGCGCAGTCCAAAGAGCTGACGATTATCTCCAATATCGGCAACGCCGCGCAACGCGACGTGCTGCAGCGGCTTGCGAGTGAGTATGAAAAAGCAAGTGGGGTGAAGATCACCATCAACAATATGGACCACGAGGCCCATAAAACCGCAATCCGCAGCTATCTCGTCGTCGGCGCTCCCGACCTCTGCTTCTGGTTTTCCGGCAATCGCATGAAAGCCTTCGTCAAGCGCGATCTGTTTGACGATATTTCCGACCTCTTCGAGCGCGAGAACTACAAAAGCGTGCTTGGTCCGTCGGCGGCAGCGGTCACCGTGGACGGGAAGCAATATGGATTGCCTCTCGGGGGGCTTCTTTGGGGCATGTTCTACCGCAAGGACGTCTTTGCCGAAAAAGGCTGGACAGCACCCAAGACCGTCAAGGATTTGCTGGTGCTCGGCGAGCAGGCGAAGTCCGCAGGTATGGTCCCCGTCAGCATGGGGACCAAGGAGATGTGGCCCGCGGCCGGCTGGTTCGACCATATGAACCTTCGCATCAATGGTCTCGACAAGCATATCGCGCTGATGGACGGTCAGATGTCCTACATGGACGACGATCTCAAGCCGGTGTTCGACGCGTGGGAAGAACTGATCAAGGCTGATCTCTTCAGCCCAAACCACACGTCCTTCGGCTGGGAACAGGCTGCTGCCGCGCTTGCCCAAAAAAAGGCGGCAATGATGAATCTCGCCGGCTTCATCAAATACGGCTTCCCCGAGGATCAGGTCGCACAGATCGCCTTTGCGCCGTTCCCGGAAATCACCTCCGGCATGGCGCGCTATGAGGATTTCGCCCTGAACTCCATCCATGTGCCGAAGAACGCCAAGAACAAGGAAGGTGCACGCGACTTCCTCGCCTATTTTTATAAGCCGGAGAACCTCTCGGCCTTTCTCGAAACCGAAAGTGCGGTGCCGCCGCGCAACGACTGCCCGCCGAGCAAGGATCCGCTGGTCAACGCAGCGGTGGAATCGCTGAAGACTGTCGTCGGCTCCGCTCAATATTACGACCGTGATACCGATCCCGATATGGCGCAGGAAGGTCTGAAGGGTTTTCAGGAATTTATGGCCAGGCCGGACCGGCGCGAGCAGATCCTGGAACACCTGGAAGCAACGCGCAAGCGCATCTTCAAGGCCTGATCGCCAAGCACCTGCGGTCAGGCACCCTCCCTAGGCTGGCCGCATTTCGGGCAGGGGCTGCATTCGATGCACCTCCTGTCCGGAATTCCGGCGAGGCCGGTGTTCTGCGGATTACACGCGAAGCAACCTGGAAAGTATGAGAGATGTCCAGTTTCTGGCGACGCCATCGTACATGGATGGCTCCAACAATGTTCATCCTGCCCGGTGCCCTGCTGTTCGGCATCGTGATCATCCTGGCGTCTCTCCAGACGGTCTGGGTCTCGTTCTTCGACTGGGACGGCGTGGGCGAGATGCAGTGGGTGGGATTGTCGAACTATGTGCAATTGTTCGATGACGCGCAATTCTACGTCTCGCTCAAGAACAACCTGATTTGGCTTGGCATGTTCATGCTGGCGCCGCCGCTGGGTCTCGCATTGGCATTGCTGCTCAACCAGCCGATCGGGGGCATGCGCATTATGAAGTCGCTGTTCTTCGTGCCGCTGGTGCTCGCATCGGTGACGGTGGGTGTGGTTTTCACCTGGGTCTACGACCCGAGTTTTGGCCTGCTGTCGCTGATCTTTGGCTATTTCGGAGCGACGGCACCGGCTTTGCTTTCGGACGAGCATTTCGTGACATTCGCGGTCGTCGCCGCAGCACTCTGGCCGCAGATTGCCTTTTGCCTGGTACTCTTCCTTGCGGGCCTCAACAACCTGAGCGAGGATCTCATCGGGGCCGGTCGCGTCGATGGCGCGCGCGGCTGGCCAATGCTTTGGCACGTGGTGCTACCGCAATTGCGTGAGGTCAGCTTCATCGCGCTTGCCGTGACCGTGATTGGAGCGCTGCGTTCATTCGACATGGTCGCGGTCATGACGTCGGGCGGACCGTTCGGCTCGTCTACCGTGCTCGCCTATCAGATGTACGAGCAATCCATCTTCTCCTATCGCTTCGGATATGGAGCCGCCATCGCCACCGTGCTCTTCGTCATCATGGCCGTCTTTATCGCCTGGTATCTGCGCACCCTGCTCAAGCCGGAACAGGAGAACGCCTGAATGTATCCGCGTCCGATCCCCGAAGATTCACCGTGGCGCAGGACTGCGTATGCCGCCATGGTCGCCCTTGTCCTCATCCTGTGGCTCGTGCCGCTTATGGCGGTGATGGTCACGTCCTTGCGTTCCTTTGAAGAGGTCATGGCGGGCAACTATTGGGGTTGGCCGAAAAGCTTCAACTTCGTCGAAAACTACACCGCCGTTTTCACTCAGACCGCCATGGCGCGCTACTTTCTCAACAGCCTTATCATCACGCTGCCGTCGGTGATCGGCGTCCTGATCCTGTCCACGCTGACCGGCTACGTGCTGTCGCGTTACCGTTTCCGCGGCGCCAACCTGATGTTCGCGCTCTTCGTCGGCGGCAACTTCCTGCCGGCGCAGATCATGATGATCCCGGTGCGCGATCTGATGGTGTCGATCGGCCTTTACGATACGTATTATGCGCTGATCGTCTTCCACATCGCCTTCCAGACCGGCTTTGCAACGTTGTTCATGCGCAACTTCATCGCGGCGCTGCCGGATGAGCTGTTCCAGGCAGCAAGGGCGGAAGGTGCTTCTCCCGGCCAGACATTGGTGCATGTGGTGCTGCCGCTGATCCGGCCGGCCCTGGCCGCGCTTGCGATCCTGACCTTCACCTTCGTCTGGAACGATTATTTCTGGGCGATCGTGCTGACGCAGAGCGACGCCGTGAAACCGGTGACGGCCGGCCTCAGCAACCTTCGTGGCGAATGGGTCTCGGCTTGGAACCTCGTGGCGGCCGCCACGATCATGGTCGCGATCCCGCCCGTCGTGATGTTCTTCCTCATGCAACGCCATTTCATCGCCGGCCTGACGGTCGGAGCGGTGAAGGGCTGACGCGCAACGTCAAAGGATGGCTCAAATGGCCAGCGTAGAAATCCAGAATGTCCAGAAGCACTATGGCAGCTTCCATGCTCTCAACGACATCAATCTTTCCGTTGAAGAGGGCGAGTTCGTCGTCATGGTCGGGCCGTCCGGCTGCGGCAAGTCCACGCTCCTGAAGACGATCGCGGGCCTTGAGACGGTGACGTCCGGCCAGCTGCTGATCAAGGGGCGGGATGTAACCCGGCTCGAACCGGGCGACCGCGGCATCGCGATGGTCTTCCAGTCCTATGCGCTCTATCCGCATATGACCGTAGCCGAGAACATGGGCTTCGGCCTTCGGATGGCCGGGCGCCCGAAGACGCAGATCGATGCGGCGGTCGCCCGGGCGGCAAAGATTCTACGGCTCGAGGAACAGCTCGACAAGAAGCCGAAGCAAATGTCCGGCGGCCAGCGCCAGCGGGTTGCCATCGGCCGGGCCATCACCCGCTCGCCCGACGTTTTCCTGTTCGACGAGCCCCTGTCCAACCTCGATGCGGCGCTGCGCACCCAGATGCGCGTCGAACTGTCGACGCTGCATGCCGAACTTGGGTCGACGATGATCTATGTGACGCACGACCAGGTCGAGGCCATGACAATGGCAAGCCGCATCGTCGTGCTCAATCGCGGGCGTATCGAACAAGTCGGTACGCCGCTCGATCTCTATAGCAACCCCGCCAATCTGTTCGTCGCCGGCTTCCTTGGTGCCCCGCGCATGAATTTCGTGACCGGCAAGGTAGTGGAGGCCCAGGGCAGGAGCGCAAGGATTGTCTGTGCCGGCGGGTTGGGCGTGGCATTAGACGATCTTGTGCAACCGGCTGCCATCGGTGAAGCAGTAACAATCGGTATTCGCCCCGAAAAGCTCCGCATCAATGACGCAGGATCCGCCATCGCCTTCGGCGGACAGGTGCGTCTCACCGAGTATCTCGGTCGCGAAACCATCCTGTATGTCGATGCCGGTGATTTGGTGACGACCGGCTCCGACAGCGGAACCGGGGCCTTCACCGCCCAGATCGGCGAGATCCGACCATTCCAGACAGCTGCGCCGGTTTCCATCGCCTTCGACGCGCGCGATGCCTACCTCTTTGCGGCCGACGGCCGAACCATCAGCTCTCCCAAGCCTGTTGCAAGGCTCTGAACAAGGATAAGAATGACATGAAGCGCACAGCTCCTGCGCCCCTTTCGGTGTGGCGCACCCTGAATCTCGACGATTTTCTCATCGGCGTCCCGCATTATCCGGAGCATGTCGACGAGAGCTACTGGGAGCGTGATGCCGAGCGTATGGCCACTGCCGGCTTCAACGTCGTGCGTCTGGGCGAGTTTGCCTGGCACATCATGGAGCCGCGCGAAGGCGTGTTCGACTTCTCGCTCTTCGACAAGGCGATCGCCGTTCTGGGCGCCCGCGGCATCAACACGATCTTCTGTACGCCGACTGCGACACCGCCGCGGTGGCTGACCGCGACCTATCCGGAAGTGTTGCGCGTTGACGTGAACGACCGCGTCGCAACCCATGGCTCGCGCCAGCATGCCGACACCAACAGCCCTGTCTACCGCATGCACAGCCGCCGGATCACCGAAGCGCTTGCCGATCACTATCGCGACAATCCGCATGTCATTGGCTGGCAGACCGACAACGAGCTCAACACCACATCGTCGACCTCCTATTCCGAAGCGACGGAACGAGAATTCCGGCGCTATCTCCGGGATCGTTACGAGACGATCGACGCGCTCAATTTTGCCTGGGGCGGAAATTTCTGGGCGACGGCCTACGACCATTTCGACCAGATCACCGCACCGCGCGCTCACAATCCCGGCTTTCCGAGCCCGGGCCATTTCCAGGACTATCACCGCTTCCTGGCGCATGCGACCGCCGCCTTCCAGCACGATCAGGTGGAAATCCTGCGCCGGGCCAATCTGGACTGGTTCATCTTCCACAATCTCGGACGGCTGGAAGATATAGATTTCCGCGGCCAGTTCGGCCAGGATCTCGATTTCATCGGCTTCGACATTTACCCGATGCTCTATGACGAAATGCGTCGTACCGGCGGGCATGCGGCAACGCAGGCGTTACATCTCGATGTCTGCCGTGCCTATAGCGGCAATTTCATCGTTCCGGAGCAAGCCTCGGGCTTCGGCAGCCAGCCGGGATTTTCCACCATGACCCCCGAGCCGGGTGAGATGCGCCGCATGGCGCTGAGTTCCGTGGCGCGCGGCGCCGACGGCTTGTTGTTCTTCCGTTGGCGCCCAGCGCATTACGGCGCCGAAATCTACTGGATGGGCCTGATTGACCATGACGACGTGCCGCGCCGGCGCTACCGGGAAGCGGTGGAATTCGCCGGCGATGTCGCCAAGATCAAGAAGGACCTTCTAGGCACCACTGTGCGCATGGACGTGGCAATCGCGGGCGCCGATTTCGACAACCAGGAAGCCTACAAGACCTATCCGATGGGCATGCCGAGCCCGTTCGAGGATGCCGTGCACCTGCACCGCTATTGCCATGCCAAGGGCATCGCCTGCGGCTTCATTCATCCGGAGGACGACCTCTCGCGGATCAAGCTCCTCTACGTTCCGCATTGGGTCATGTGGAAGCCGCAGTGGAACGCAAACGTCGAGGCTTTCGTGAAGAACGGCGGCACGCTGGTGATCGGCGCCATGACCGGCACGCGCGACGAGCATAACCACATCCCGACGATACCGGCTCCTGGCCGCGGCCTTTCCGAACTCTGCGGTGTTCGCGTCGAGGAATTCGGTCGCGTCGCCGAGCCCGGTGCCGATGGTCTCTTCGGTTTGCATGGCACGGAATTCGGGCTGTACAACGCCGCAGCGCAACGTCCAGCCAGTTCCGCTGCACGACGATATAAGTTCGTGCTCGGCAATCGAGAGCACGAAGCTGCCCATCTCTACGAGCTGCTTGACGTTGATGCGGACGTTAAGGTGCTTGGCCGCTGGAGCAGCCGTTTCGCCAGCGGGCGGGCTGCCATTACCATCCGAAAAGTGGGGGAGGGCAGTGCCGTCTACATGGGCACCTATCTCACAGAGACCCTGGTCGAAAATCTGGCCGATCAGCTGTTTGCCCGTGCGGGTATTGCGCCGCTGATCGCCGACCTTCCCGCCAATGTGGAAGTGACCCTGCGCCACGCTGCCGACCGGAAACTCCTGTTCGTGCTCAATACGGATGAAGGCACGGTCGAGATTTCGTCATTGCCGGCCGGCATGGACTTGCTCACCGACAAGGAGGTGAACGGTTGCCTTTCGCTTGGACCGCATGGCTGTGCGGTAATACGCTTTTGAGCGATTCAGGCAGTCAACACCGATCGTGCCGGTGGTGCGATTTGGCAGGTAGGGCTCTCGCGTCGCGGAAGGACATTGTTGCCGGCGAATTTCGCCATTCTAGCCAGTCGCGGACGCTCGACTTTTGGATGGGAGTTGCCCGTGTCGGCAAGTCGACCGCCTGAGTGCGCGGGAGCCCGCGTCCGAGGGCTTGTGGCAAAAGCAGAGGGGAGGCGCCGCCGCCCGCTCCTCCATGCGCTATGGGCTAATTCGGTTCGGCGCTTCAAGGCCACCAAGCTGCGCAGGGACCGCAGTTGCGATCCACACTTTCATTCAGCGGCGACGAGAAACAAACTGTTCTGTGAGGACGAAGCGAGCGCATGCACCCTGGCTTCCGCCTTGGCGATGAGCTGATAGAATTCGTCCTGCGCCTCGATATCGAGCTGAATAACGGCGTTCACATCATCCGGCGTATCGCAAATGCAGGCGACTGCTGAAATAGGACATACGCCGCCGGGATAGCGCTTTCCGGTACCGGTATAAGCGCGGCGTCCCCAACGTTCGGAATAAACCGTCTCCTCACGGTCGATATGCAGAATTGTTCCCTTGCAAGCGGTAACAATTCCGGCCTTGCCATAGGCAAACCAGTGGTAGTTCAGCTTCCGCAGAATATATTTGCCCGTAATGTCTTGGCCGGCCAGTTCGGCGGGGTCTTCAATCATTCTGATCATGATGGTTCCCTCAAGTTGGAGCAATATCCGTCATGTCTCTTTCCCCGGCAAGCTAAAAACTGTAGATTTTGAAGCTACTTAGTCACAAACTGTTTCCAATTCTTACACAGTTTTCAGTATTTCATCGGTCACCACCAGTGCATTGGTGTGGCTGGCATTTTTGGTTTTCCACCGCCCAAGAATGCCGTGATGTCACCTGATTTGGCGATTGGCACAACCCTGCTTTTGAGCTTCGATTCCCATAAAGACCGTCACACCGATCAAACCCGCGCTCGTAACAGTCAATGAAGGCACCGAGGTCACCCTTAGCTAGACCGGCACTTCGTCGAGCTCTTGCTTGGACGAATCTAGTTCGTGTTTTGCGCGGAACCCATCGACCAAATAACATGGCTGGATGTCATAGCGGCACCAGCGTCCTTAAAACCTAGAACCGATCGGTTCAAAGACCCCGATGCCTCCGCCTGGCTCGGGGTCTTTTCGATAGCACGGCGCGTCACCGTCCTGCTTCCTTGATCATTCGCCTTCCGTTACAATCTCCTTCGGAGACAAAGGAGTTCCGCTATGAGCGAAGACGGCTTCAACATGTCGATCCGCAAGTTCCTCAAGGAAGTCGGCGTCACTTCGCAACGCAAGATCGAAGAGGCGGTGCGCGAAGGCCGGACTGACGGCAAGATGCTGAAGGTTCGCATGACGCTGACGGCGGAAGGCACTGGCCTCAACCACGTAGTGGACGGCGAGATCGAACTACCATAGCCCGACCAAGCGCTGCCGTAAGGCGTCGACTATACTCGTATCAAGCGAGTGCGAGCCTCATCACAAAGGGTTCGTTTTCGGTCGTCCCCTTGAAGCGCGATAGGGGGCCTCAGGATATGCGTGGTCGCCTGGTCGGGAAAGATAACCTCGAATTCGAACCCGGATCGTCCCACGCCTCGACCCTGGCTCCGACTGGCAAGCCAGCGCCGATAACGTGATGCCATTACGATACGCACCTGTACGAGCCGTAAGGGAAGACGTTTGACGCCGAGAAAATGAAGGTGTGTCATGTAGTGGATAGGCACGTGAGTGACTTGGGGGTGCCGATGGAACAAAAGCTCTCCGTCATAATGGCGTCTGACGTCGTTGGCTACAGCCGCCTGATGGGCATCGATGAGAAGTCGCGCGCGTTGTTCGTGACAAAGGTGTAGTCATCAGCAACGATGCGCGGCATCAGATCCCAATCCATCTCGCCACTTAGTCCGAGATAATTGATATGACTGGCTTCATGGCCGCATTCACGTGCCACGTCGACAAGCGTCGTGTGCAGGCATTCGTCAATTAAGAACTTCACAGCTGTTCATCGAATGTTTCAGCCTCTGGCTCTGCCAGGGACATAGCCAGAATGACCGAGGTATCCAGCGCGATCATATTGGCAAGCCGTTCTCGTCATAAAAGTCGTCGTACGCCGAGGTCGCCCCGGCAGGAACCGCGCGGCGACCTTCAGCCATGAGGTCCCAAAGAACATCCTCCGGCTTGCGCGCATTCGATTGCCGCAATTCCAGTTCAAAATGCTCCAATGCCTGCTCGACCACCTTGTTGATCGGCTGGCCGGTGCGTTTGGCAAGCGCATGTGCCAGATCCCGGGCCTTGGCGCTGCGCACGGAGAGTTGCGGTTCGGGCATCGCTTCCTCGTCGAATTATATGCGTAAGATAGCGATTGCGAGCCCAGATGGAAAGATTTTACCGTTAGCCATCTCACTATCGATACCTGATAGCTATCAGCGTTCGCGCCCAATGATGGGCTGTCGCGCAGGCTTCCACGCCAATCAGGCAAGGGGAAAGCTTCTGGAAGAACGATTGCATCTGTCCGCGTCTCAGGGCCTTGCGCAGAACGACCTGTCCTTCAGCGTTAACGCCGTGAAGCTGGAAAACATTTTTTGCGATATCAACACCAATCGTCGTAATCCCTTCCATGGTGGATGGCTCCTCTCAAAGGTTTTGCAACAACCTATCTTGGCACACTCGATGCCGTCGGAGTGCGCCATCCATCACATCACATAAACGCGGCGTCAGTGAATTGGGCCTAGAGACGGTGGGATAAATGCTTCAAAAGCAATGCCTGCGGATCACCTTAAGCAAGGTGTCGCTTCAAGAAATGCAACGCCATTCCCTGCGCGCTTTTCGGTAAGGAATGGGCGCCAAAAAATATGCCCAACTCCGGCTGCATGCCAGAGGCTCCGCCTGCTTTTTCCACTATCGCAAAAAAATGTTGCGCGCTTTCCGTCTGAAAATGGCGATCTTCGGATCCGGTCCGCATGAAAAGTGGACGGTCGGCGGCGAGAGAGGCCATGTGCGGAAAGTCGGCAAGCATGGTCAGGTGCGGATGAAGCGTATAGAAAGCCGACTGACCTTTCAAAAGTGTGGCGCCGGGGACAAGTAGATCCCGCCTGGTTCCTGCCCAGGAGAATGCCGCACACGCTCGAACGCGTTGTTCAAGCGCGGCCACCTGCCAGGCGCGAAAGCCGCCGAACGAAAAGCCTAGGGTGCCAATGCATGTCGGATCGATCTCTGGCTGCCGGCTCAACCAGTCGAAGGTGGCAAGATCGTCTGCTGCTACCAGCCCCGCCAGGCTCCATCCGGCCTGCATGACCTGTGCCGCAAGCGCCTGCTGTTCTCCGTAACCGCCTGCAAAACGCGAGCCCCATCCGAGCGCATCGCAGATGAGAATGGCGTAGCCCTGTGCGACGAGGTCGTCGGCCAGAAACCGGCCATCGTAATGTTGCGCGGCATGAGCCTTCCCGGCGTCGCAAGACACAACCTTCCGCCAGCCTATGTCGAAGACGCCGCCATGGTCGTGCATGAGGAGGATCGCAGGATACGGGCCACGACCCTGCGGCAGCATCATTACGGCTTCCCCGCAATCCCCGGTCGCATAATGGAAACGCAGATGACGGTGGGTACCTTGATCTTCGAGGACTTCAGAGCGAATGGCGCTCGATGGAGGCAGGCCCCCGCGCCAGATGCCGCGCAACTCTTTCTGCCATTCGCCAAAGGGCTCGCGAACGGCGAGCGGATAGCGGTGCGTGGCGATCCTCTCTGTCAGAAATGGAAGAAGTGCTTCAGATGGCGCTGTCATATTCCAGAGAGGCGTCGATGAGTTGCCGGGCATACGGATGGGTCGCCTTGTTGCCCTCAAGCATATCCCGGCTCAGAATCTCGACAATATCACCTGCCTGCATCACCGCAAAACGATCGCACATGTAATCCACCACGGCCAGATCATGGCTTACCATGAGGTAGGTGAAGCCCTTCCTCGCGCGGAGATCGGCAAGCAGGTTCAGGATTTCGGCCTGCACCGAAACGTCGAGCGCAGAGGTGGGCTCGTCCAAAAGCAGGATCGAAGGCTCAAGGATCAGCGCGCGGGCAATCGCCACGCGCTGGCGCTGGCCACCGGAAAGTTGATGCGGGTAGCGATCGAGGAACTCCACCGGCAGGCCGACCTCGGTAATCGCCCGTTCCATGCGCTCCTTCTGGCGATCCAGCTTATGGATACGGAGAGGCTCCGAAAGCACCGTGCGAACTGACTGGCGCGGATGGAGCGAACCGTAAGGGTCCTGAAAAACCATCTGGAGGGTGCGACATCGTTCGATCAGGGGCATATCGCGCACCGACTGGTTGCCGAGCCGTATCTCACCCTCCCATTGTTTGAAAAGCAGCGACATACAGCGCAGGATGGTCGACTTGCCGGAGCCGCTTTCGCCGACCAGGCCGAAACATTCACCCGGCTCCACGGAAAACGATACATTGGGGAGGATAGTCACGGCTTTTGAACCCTCTCCCAACGTGATCGTCAGGTTCTTAACATTGACCGATTTCATGCCTGCACCTCCAGAGGTTCCTTCCACTCCGGCCGGCGATCGAGCACCTTGAGCGGCGTCCGTCCGCCGCCTATGCGCGGCTGTGCGGCAAGAAGACCCTGGGTGTAAGGGTGCTGGGCGTTCGACAGCTCCGGAGCCTTCAGGCTTTCAACCACCTGTCCAGCGTACATGATCAAGACGCGATCGCAGAAATTTCGCACGAGATTGAGATCGTGGCTGATCATGATCAGACCGATGCCGCGTTCGCTGACCAGCCGGTCCAGAATGTTGAGAACCTGCAGACGGACGGTCACGTCGAGCGCGGATGTGGGCTCGTCTGCGATAACGACGTCGGGATCGGTGAGGAGCATCATGGCGATCATGATGCGCTGACCCATGCCGCCCGAAACCTCATGGGGATAGAGATCGTAGACGCGTTCGGGGTCTCTGATCTGGACCGCCTGAAGCATGTCGATAGTCTTTGCACGCGCGTCCGCCTTGGCGCACTTGAAATGGGTCAGATAGGCCTCCGAAATCTGGTCGCCGACGCGACGGATCGGATTGAGCGAGAATTTTGGGTCTTGCAGGATCATCGACATGCGACGTCCGCGAACTTTAAGCATTTCGCGCTCGGAGATATTGAGGAGATCGAGCTCTTCGAAACGAATGCTTTCAGCGGTGATGCGCGCCGTCGGCAAAAGCCGCAGGAGCGCGCGCCCTATCGTCGATTTACCGGAGCCGCTCTCGCCGACGATGCCAAGCTTTTCACGACCGAGCTTAAACGAGACATTGCGTACCGCATCGATATAGCCGCCGTCGCTGCGATAGCCAACGCTGAGTTTCCTCACATCGAGAATATGTTCACCGGTCATAGGTCTATCTCCGGTTCATTTGTTTGGGATCGAGCGCGTCGCGCAGCCCGTCGCCAAGAAGGTTGAAAGCAAGGCCTACGAGAAGAATAGCAAGACCGGGGAAGGTAACGAGCCACCAGCTGTCGATCATGTAGCGACGACCCATTGCAATCATGGCACCCCATTCCGGCACCGGCGGCTGGGCGCCGAGACCCAGGAAGCCCAACCCCGCGGCAGTGAGGATGACCGTCGCCATGTTGAGGGTGAGGCGGATGAGGACCGAGGGAAGACACATCGGCACGATCGACTTGAGGACGATGCGTGAAGTGGAAGCACCCTGCAAACGGGCCGCAGCCACGTAGTCGGCGCTGCGGAAGGTCAGCGTTTCGGCGCGCGCCAGACGCGCGATTGGCGGCCAAGACGTCAACGCGATGGCGATGATCGCATTGTTAAGACTGGGACCGAGAGCCGCGACAAAGGCGAGCGAAAGGATCAGGCTTGGGAAGGACAGAAAAATATCGGTGATGCGCATCATGATGGTATCGTATTTTCCCCCGAGATAGCCGGCTGTCGTTCCGACAAATATGCCGATAGGGCCAACGACGATGGAAACGAGGGATATGATCGTAAGCGTGATACGCGTGCCGTAAACAAGACGGCTGAAAATATCGCGACCCAGTTCATCCGTGCCGAACAGATGCGCTCCGCCGGGCGCGGCCAGCGTATTGTTGAGATCCTGGGCGTACGGTCCAAACGGGGCGATCCAGGGCGCGAAAACGGCAACGCCGATCAGCACCGAGATGACCAGAAGTCCGAAAGCTGAGGTCGGGCTTTTCATCAGGAAACGCAGGATGTTGCCAAGTGCCAGAAGGGGACCGGGAACAGCGAGTTTTGTGGCCTGGGTCGTCATCAGCGCGTCCTCGGATCAAAAATTCGATAGAGCATGTCGGAAATCAGGTTGAGGGTGATGAAGATCACTCCTACGATCAGCACGCATGTCATCACGGCGTTCATGTCGCCGATCAGCATATTGTTGGTCAGATATTGCCCGAAACCCGGCCAAGCGAAAACCGTCTCGATCAAGACAGCGCCTTCAAGCAGCGAGCCATATGCCAGCGCTACGATTGTGACGAGCTGGACGCGGATGTTGAGGAAGGCGTGCCGCCAGATCGTCTGGCGGCTGGACAGGCCTTTGACGCGGGCGGTCGTGATATATTCCTGATTGATCTGATCGAGCATGAAGCTGCGCGTCATGCGGGTTATATAGGCCGAAGACGAGTAGCCGAGAATGCTCGCAGGCAGGATAAGATGGTTGAGCGCCGAGCGAAAAACCTCCCAGTCCTGCGCCAGAGCGGAATCGATCAGCAGGAACCCTGTGCGCTCGTCGACAAGACCGATATAGAAATCGGCCATCCGACCGCTGCCTCCGACCCAACCCAGTGTGGCATAGAAAACCAGAAGGCCGATCATGCCGGTCCAGAAGATCGGCATCGAATGGCCCATCAGGCTGAATACACGGATGACGTGATCCGGCCACCGGTCCTTGTTGACGGCCGCAAGAACACCCAGGCTCACGCCGAGCGTCGCACCAATCAGGATAGCAAAGGTAGCGAGCTCGATGGTCGCGGGCAGCACGTGAAGAATATCGGTGATGACGGGTTGTCCAGTGCGGATCGACACTCCGAAATTGCCGGTTAGCACGTCACGCAGATAGATGAGAAACTGCTCCCATAGCGGACGGTCGAGCCCAAGCTGACGAAATACCATTTCGTAGGTTTCGCGCGTGGCGTCTTCGCCGACGATGGCGCGCACCGGGTCAGACGGCATCATGCGTCCGATAACAAACGTCAGCACCAAGAGGCCGAAAAGAGTTACCGCGACGGTGAAAAGCTGCGACATCATCGGACGCCAGTTGAACGGGCGCCTGATCTTCTTAGCAGGGCTTACGGCGAGGGCAGAGCCCCAGCCAGCTGTCTTGGAATTTTTTGACATTCGCTCCTCCCGCATGATGGCTGCTCAGCAAAGTCATCATACATATTTACTTATTTGTCATATGTTGCTGCGGATTGTCAATCAACTACCGGTTTGCAAGCGGATACGAAATGATCATCTCAAGGGGTGCATCACCGATCTGGCGAATGCCGACCGTATCGCCGCGGTAAAGATAGGCCATCATGCCGCCGCCCAGGTAATGCGCCTGCTCGTTAGAAAACACTTCGCCTTTGCCGGAGATGACGTAGTAGACCTCGTCATGATCAATCAGATGCGCGCCGATTGCCGAACCGGGATGGAGAATGCGCTTCCTGAATTCCAGCGTCCGGTTCGGGATATCCGCCGTCAGGCGAAATGCCGTGGACATACCGATCTTGCCATGTGGCGTCGCTTCCTCCCGGCGCATGTCTTCCTCCGCGATGATGATCACGACCCCTCCACCGACGGATGAACTCTCCCGATATTCATCCGTCCTGTTGCAGTTTCTCAGGCAGACTTCTTGACGAGGTTATTGTCGATGAAATCGAAATTGATATCCTCGCCGATGCCCGGACGATCCGGGACAAGCACGAAGCCGTCTTCGTCCATCGGGTCGGAAAGCGAATTCAGGTAGTCGAAGCCATCGTCATATTCGAGGAATGGGTGCAGCAGGCCACGCTCATACCAGCGGCAGTTCTTGGCTGAAGCCACGACGTGCAGGTTCATCGCCGTGTTGCCGTGAACTTCGCAATCCATGCCGAAGGATTCGGCAAGACGCATCGTCTTGAGAGCCGGCGTAATGCCGCCGACGTCGTTCACACCGGTACGCAGGATATCGACTGCGCCAGATGTGATCCACTCTGCGCGGTGCCAGTGCTTGCCGGCGGCGCTCTCAGGCCCGAGGACCGGAATATCGAGGTTGTCAGCCAGCCATTTGTAGGAGGACATCGACTGCTCGTCCATGCTTTCCTCGATCCAGTCGAAGCCGAGCTTTTCCAATCCACGACCGAGTTCAAGCGAATCCACTCGGCTGTACCAGTGGAATGCGTCGATCATAAGATGAATATCGGGGCCCACTGCTTCGCGAACTGCAGCGCAGGCCTTGATGTCCATCTTCACGTCGGGTGCCCAGCTGACGGGCGGCATCCAGGTGTGCAGCTTGATACCCTTGTAGCCGCGCTTGACCAGCTTTTCAGCAAATCGAGCGTAGTCTTCCGGCGTCGCCAGGCCACCTTCCAACTCGTCGCCGCACATCACCGATCCATATGCACGGACCTTGTCGCGATAAGCACCGATCAGCTTGTGGACCGGCTGATTAAGCGTACGTCCCGCCAGATCCCATAACGCGACATCGACCGCCGCGAGCGTACGGTCGGTGAGCTGTGTTGCCGAACCGCGCTGCCAGTGCGCCAGATCCTGCCAGAGCCGTTCGCGATCACGATGATCCTGACCGATCAGCACCTTCTTGACAAACTTGTCGATCAGATGCGGGCGTACGATTTCCGGCGCGGTAAAGCTGTAGCCCTCATGGCCGTCCTCGGTGCGAATGATGAGCATTGCCTGTTGCACCTGGTGCGCAGGACCGGGATGCGCATGGCCCGCGCTATCGGAATGGCGGCGCGTCGTGGTCAGGAAGGTTTTAACCGAAACATCAGTGATGATCATCGTATCGTCTTTCGTATTGAGGCACGGGCGGATTACAAGGCGGGAAAACCAAACAGATGCTGCGGATTTTCCACGAGGGCGAGATCGCGCGCCCGCTCGTTCGGGAACCAGCCGAGTACTGTATCCGTCAGCCGCGCATCCTGCGGATATTCTTCCGTGGTCTTGGCGAGATTGTGTGGCCAGTTCGTTCCCCAGACGATCCGCTCGGGCGCATGGGCTGCGATCTTGCGGGCAACGGCGGCAATGTCTTCGTAGTCCGGCCCGCCGGATTTCGAGGATTCATAGCACCCGGCGAACTTGAACCAGACGTTACCACGGTCGATCAGCCCCTTCACTGCATCGATATGCGCATTCGAAACCCCATCGAAAAACTTGCCATGGTGATCGAAAACCCAGTTCGATCTGATTTTCTCAAGGTGGGGCAGGTGTTTTAGAAGATCGCTGCCGTTGAACTGCACCGCCATCATCCAGCCCAGCGACTGTGCCCGTGCGTCCACGCCTTCAAGGCCGGACAGACCCAGAGCACCGCCCGGAAGATCCATGATGCGGGCGCCGACAACGCCGGCGTCAGAAAGTTTCTTGAGTTCGGCATCGGTTTCATCCGGCTTGATGACCGCAACGCCTTTCGCAACGTCGCCCATCTCCTTGAGGCAGGCGACGAGATTGCGATTGTCGAACTGATGTGCGTTTCCTTGCGTGATGACGACACGCTCGATGCCGATCCATTGCATGAGCCGGCGATATTGATCGGCGCCCGGCAGAGAGCCGCCGGGAAGCGGCGGTCCGCCCTCCTGCGCATCGAAGCCGGGCAGATACATATGCATCTGGGCATCGACCGCTCCGCGTGGCAGTTTTGTTTTCGGTGATGTTCCGGACAGCTTACGAATGATGGTCATGCGTCTTTCATCCTGAATTCCTTGAGGGCGGCGCGGTCGATCTCGATCCCGAGGCCTGGACCATCAGGGATCGTCACGATGCCCGCCTGATGTTCGAGCGGCTCTGTCACGACCGCCTGACGGAAAGGGTTATAGGTTCGGTCGAATTCGAGAATGGGCTCGATCGGCCTGTTGCGCGCTGGATCAGGTACCATTGCCGCCACGAATTGAAGCGCGGCCGCGATCTGTACTGCGGTTCCCCACACATGCGGGACAACGCGAATTCCGTGGACTGAGGCAAAGTCGGCGATCTTGCGCGCTTCCGAAAAACCGCCGCAGCCGCAAAGGTCCGGCTGGATGATATCGATGCTGCGGGTTTCGATCGGCTCCCGCATTCCCCAGCGCGTGTGCCAGGTTTCGCCACCGGCAACAGGAATAGGCTGCCCTACACGCACCGCGCGATATGCGCCGAGCTGTTCGGGAACAACGGGCTCCTCGAACCAGTCGACGCCATACTCGGCTGCGGCTCTTCCCACCCGAACGGCTTCGACGGCGTCGTAACCGTGATTTGCGTCGATCATCAGCTTCATCCCGGGACCGATGGCCTCGCGGACTGCTTTAATGACGCGCAGATCCTCATCCGGGTCGAAGCCGATCTTGATCTTGCAGGCGTGAAAACCGGCATCGCGATGACCTGCCATCTCGGACGCGTTGTCCTCGACCCGGTCGACACCGTCACGTTTGAAACTGCCGGTCGCATATGCCTTGACGGACGTGCGAAAACACCCGCCGAGCAACGTGGAGACCGGCACACCGAAATGCTTTCCCTTGATGTCCCACAACGCGATATCGATGCCGGAAAGCGCGGCGACCGTCAGGCCGCGCTGGCCCTGGTCACGGAGCGCATTATAGAGCAGCGCCCAGATCTTTTCGGTTTCCAGCGGGTTCTGGCCGATCAGCCAGTTCGCGTAGGTTTCGACGATGGCAGCATTGGCGCGGGCCGGACCCAGGCACTCGCCCCAGCCTGTCGTACCATCGTCGCAGATGACCTCGACCAGCACGTGACTTCTTCTGTCGAAACGCATGGATGCACTTTCGAAGGCTGTTTCCAGCCTGTATTCCAGAAGATGCGTGCGGATCGAGACAATTTTCATCAGGCTGCCTGCTTGCGACGATAAGGCTGGATCAGCGCATCGAGCATGCCTTCTTCCTCGCGCGTCAGATCCGTCAGCGGGCTGCGGACCTTGCCGGCGTTGAAACCCTGAAGGCGAACGCCTGCCTTGACGGCCGATACGGCATAACCCTTGCTGCGGTTACGTATCGCCATGAACGGATAGAAGAAGTCGATCAGGATCCGCTCGCATGTGGCGCGCTCACCGGCACGCAAAGCCTTGTAGAATTCGACGGCAAGGCCGGGAACGAAATTGAACACAGCCGAGGAGTAAGTCGTGAACCCGGCGCCGAGATAAGCTTCGGCAAACAGCTCCGCTGTCGGCATGCCGCCCAGATACATCAGGCGATCGCCCATCTTTGCGGTTATCTGGCGCACGAGACCGATATCGCCCGTACCATCCTTGAAGGCGACCAGATTGGGGCACTCGTCACACAAGCGCGCGAGAGTATCGGCGTGCAGTACGGAGTTGTCACGGTTGTAAACCATTACACCAACGCCAGTTGCCTGACAGACACGCTTTACATGCTGATAAAGCCCTTCCTGCGGCGCATCGATCAAGTAGTGCGGCAGAAGCAGAATTCCATCGGCACCGGCCTTTTCAGCCGACTTGGCGATGTCGATAGCAACATCAGTGCCATAGCCGCAACCGGATACGATTGCAGTATCGCCTGCAGCCTCTTTGGCCGCGGAAACGATTGCCGGAATTTCGGACGGCGAAAGCGAAAAGAATTCGCCTGTGCCACCGGCTGCGAACAGGACCGGGGCATCGAAGCCGGAAAGCCACTCGACATGCGCCTTGTAGCTTTCGGGCGCAAAACGGCCCTCGGCATCAAAATGGGTAACTGGGAAAGAAAGAAGGCCCGATCCGAGCCGCTGCTTTATATCTAAAGGATTCACGTTGCTGACCTCATCCGGGGACGTTCCGAATGGTATACTCTACTTAGCATACGTCTGTCAACAAGTTGTATTATATGTTTAGCTGCGAACGGCGTAAAATCGCACGATAGCGGGCCTGGCTTCCCTTCAGATGCCGGCGCATAGCTTCCCGCGCACCATCTTCATCGCCGTTCGAGATGGCATCGATAATGGCACTATGCTCCTCGTGTAGCTTGGCTATGTAATCGCCCGAGCTTGCATCCTGTCCGGTCTGCAGGGCGGCGCGCGGAATGACGCCGCTGCCGATCATCGATAGAAACTCCCGAAACCGTGGATTGTTGGCTGCATCTGCAATGGCCAGATGCAGTGCGAAATCCGCGGCGGTGGTGGGTTCCCCCCGTTCCAGGCACTCCAGGATCTGCCGATGACAGTCGACGATCTTTTCTTCCTGCTGCGGTGAACGGCGTAAGGCGGCCAGGCCTGCGGCTTCGACCTCCACCCCGGTTCGCAGCTCGAGGAGTTCGATGACCGAAGAGATGCGTTCATAGTTAAGGTTCTGAAAAGGCATGATTTCCGGCTGCGGCGCATCAAGCACGAAAACGCCTGCGCCCTGCCTTGCCTCCACCAGCCCGTCTGAGCGGAGTGCTGCGATGGCCTCGCGCACCACAGTGCGGCTGACACCATATTCCTGCGTGAGTTTCGCTTCGCTGGGCAGTCTTTCGCCGGGCTTGAATTCTCCAGACTGAATCGACTGGCGAAGGATTTTACTCACTCGCATAACGAGATTGCCTGACGGGCGAGAGGTTTTGTCGTCGAGTTGCTCTGTCACGGGCTTCTTTCTATTGTCCAACCGGATTAAACAGCGCGCGGGCGCGTCATAAGTCAAGTTCCCGCGTCAAAGCATGCAGATTGACCATAAACTATCAACATGTATGATATGTTGGAAATTCCGATAGAGCAAGCATGGGAGCTTTCAGCGTGAAACGACTACTGATAACCGGCGCGGCAGGCGGCCTTGGCCGCGTCATGCGGGAGAGACTTGCCTCTCACGCCGAGGTACTGCGCCTGTCTGACATCGCCGACCTCGGCGATGCGCGTGAGAATGAAGAGATCGTACAATGCGATCTGGCGGACGCTGAAGCTGTCGATCGCCTGGTAGAAGGATGCGATGGTATCCTTCATCTGGGCGGAGTGTCGGTCGAAGCTTCTTTGAGCAAAATTCTCAGCGGCAATATCATTGGGCTGTACAATCTTTATGAGGCCGCGCGGGCACATGGTCACCCCCGCATTCTGTTCGCGAGTTCCAACCATACGATCGGTTTTTATCGTCAGGACGAATACATCGATGTCGATGCGCCGATCCGGCCCGATGGGCTGTATGGAGCATCGAAATGCTTCGGCGAGGCGATCGCCAAGCTCTATTTCGACAAGTTCGGTCAGGAAACTGCCATAGTTCGCATCGGCTCCTGTTTCGAAGAGCCGCGCAACCATCGCATGCTTTCAAGCTGGATGTCTTATGATGACTTCATCTCGTTGATCGCGTGCGTTTTCCGCACCCCTATGCTGGGCTGCCCGACCATATGGGGCGTCTCGGATAACGATTCCTCATGGTGGGACAACAGCAAGGCTCGCTTCCTCGGCTGGAAGCCAAAGGACAATGCCGAAAAATATCGCGCCGAACTCGAGAAGACGGTGGCGCGACCCGAACCCCACTCTCCACTGGCGGTCTATATGGGCGGCCCCTTTACACAAGACCCTATCTACAAGGACGATTAATATGAGTTTTACACCCCATGGCCGCCATCTTATCGCTGGCGAGTGGGTAGAGGGGCCTTCACGCTTTGCCTCGTCGCCTGCATCCGGTCCGGTACACCAGTTCGCCATCGGTACGCCGGAACTTGTAGCCCGCGCGAGCGAAGCTGCGGAAGACGCATTCTGGTCCTACGGCTATTCCACCCGGCAAGAGCGCGCCGCGTTTCTTGAAGCGATTGCCGACGAGATCGAGGCTCGTGGCGCCGAGATCACCGAAATAGGAACGCATGAAACCGGCCTTCCGGCCGGGCGTCTTGAAGGAGAGCGCGGACGGACCACCGGTCAACTGCGGCTTTTCGCATCGCATATCCGCGATGGTGCCTACCTCGACAAGCGCATCGATAAGGCGCTGCCGGATCGCAAACCCGCAGCGCGGCCGGAAATCCGGTTGTTCCAGCGCCCCATCGGCCCTGTCGCGGTCTTCGGTGCCTCAAACTTCCCGCTGGCTTTTTCTACCGCTGGCGGCGATACGGCGGCGGCCCTGGCGGCGGGCTGCCCGGTCGTGGTCAAAGGACATTCGGCGCATCCGGGAACGGGTGAGATCGTTGCCGAAGCAATCCACGCAGCCATCGAGAAGACCGGCGTGCATAAGGGCGTATTCAGTCTCATCCAAGGCGGAGACCGCAAGGTCGGTGAAGCACTCGTTACGCATCCGCTGATCAAGGCGGTCGGTTTCACCGGGTCGCTGGTCGGCGGTCGTGCACTTTTCAATCTTTGCGCTCAGCGCGAAGAGCCGATCCCGTTCTTCGGCGAACTGGGTTCTGTCAACCCCATGTTCCTGCTTCCTGAAGCGACCAAGGCACGCGGTCAGTCACTCGGTGAAGGCTGGGCAGGATCGCTGACGATGGGCGCAGGACAATTCTGCACCAATCCCGGCATTGCCATTGTCATCGACGGTTCGGACGCCGATATTTTCGTCGAGAGCACCCGCGCTGCTCTTGAGAAAGTTGCACCGCAGACGATGCTGACCGATGGCATCGCCAAGGCCTATCGTGACGGCAAGGATCGTTTGGACCTCCGCAATTCCGTAAAGCCCGTACTCTCGACCGAAAGCGTCGAACGAAAGGCATCCCCAAATCTTTACGAGACGACTGGCGAGGCTTTCCTTGCCGACCATACGATCGGCGAAGAGGTTTTTGGACCGCTGGGTGTCGTCGTAAGGGTCGGCTCCGTGGACGATATGGTCCGTCTTGCCAAAGGCCTCGAAGGCCAGCTGACGACCACAATCCATCTGGATTCGGGCGATACCGAGAACGCGCGCAACCTTCTCCCCGTTCTGGAACGCAAATCCGGCCGCGTGCTGGCAAACGGCTTTCCGACCGGGGTGGAAGTCGTCGATTCGATGGTGCATGGCGGGCCCTATCCGGCTTCGACCAACTTCGGAGCGACCAGTGTCGGAACCATGTCCATCCGGCGTTTCCTGCGGCCCGTGAGCTATCAGAACATCCCAGCCGACCTGCTGCCGGCAGACCTGGTTTAAGCAGAAAAGTGCCGGAGGAAAATCCGGCACTTTCATGAAGCAAAGAGAAAGGCGGGTTTCGAAGCCCGCCTTTTTTGTTATCTGTCTTTGGTCACGGTCTCGAAGCGCGTGATCCAAGGGTTGACGATCAGTCCTTTGACGTCGGTGCGGAAAGCAGCAGTATCGACGACTTCAGAAAAAGGCTGGATCGCCGGGATCATCTTTTCGTAGTATACCTGAATGTCCTCATAGTCCTTGATCTGCTTTTGCTTATCCTTTTCAAGCAGGGCATCGATGATAAGGGTGTTGAGCTTCTCATCGTAGAAGCTCGTCCGCCAGGCCTGATAGTTCGCAAGGCCCGCCTCGTCGGAATTGTCGGGATTGTAGGCAATGGCGCGCAGGTTGGAATCAGGGTGCAGGTGCTGCCCGCCACCCCCGCGGCCGACGATCAGCTCAAACTTGCGCTCGCGCATCGCGCCGTAAATCTGGTCGCCGGAACCGGTGATCACCTGTGCTTTGATCCCCGCCTGCGCAAGAGTGGCCTGGACCGCGGTTGCGATCGTGATGAAAGGCGGATCCGACAGCGCGCGCAACGTTACCGTCATCCCATCCTTGTAACCGGCCTCTTCGAGCAGCTTCTTGGCGCGGGGGACGTCGAGCTTGTATCCCGGATCGGGCAACAGGCCCATTACGCCGGTACTCAACGGACGTTGATGCGATACGCCGTAGTAGGGCATGATCGACTTGTTGATGCCTTCGTAGTCGATGAGATAGCGGAGCGCCTCGCGTACCTTGTTGTTGGTAAAACGCTCGTCCTTCATCGACACCGCGAGGTAATAGAAGCCGGCACCGGGGGTAGTTTCGACCTTCACGTCCTTCGTCGTTTCGAGCGCCTTCAGATCGGCAGCCAGCAGAGCGTAGGCAACGTCGATGTCGCCGCGCTCCAGCTGGAGACGCTGGGACTGCGATTCGGGCAGATGGCGGATCATGACCCGGCGCATCGCGGGCGCATCGCCCCAGTACGCATCGTTGCGATCCAGCAGGACGTACTCGTTCGAGCGCCATTCGCGCAGATTATAGGCGCCGGAACCCGCCGAGTTCGTCTTCAGCCATGCCGCGCCCCAATCGCCATCTTTCTCGTTCTGCTTAACGAGCGCGCTATCGACTATCGAGCCTGGGCCTGCCTGCGAGATCGTCATCATTACGAAATTCGGATCATCGGCCTTGGGGAGGTTAAGTTTGAAAGTCTGTTCGTCCACGACCTCGAAAGAGGCATCTGCGTTATCGGCGCTGAAGCCGCGCGTCTTCAGAAACGAGGCCTGCGCAAGGTTGAGCGTCATCAGGCGCTTGAACGAGTAAGCCACGTCCTCGGCGGTCAACTTGTTTCCGGAGGCGAAGTTCACGCCCGAGCGAAGCTTGAATGTGATCGACTTGCCATCGGGCGACACTTCCCAACTCTCGGCAAGGCGCGGGAGGAACTTCGTCCGGTCGGCCGGGTCGGCAACGAGAAGACTGTCGTAGACACTCGAAAGCACCAACACCGCATCGCGGCCTGTGATGCCCGCCGGGTCAAGCGTAAGAATGTTCGCCATCGACATCGCAACGACGAGTTGGTTGGCCGGCGTCTCGGCATGAGCCTGCAGCGACTGCATGCTAAAGATGCCAACGCCAAGGGCGACGGCCGCAACCGTCGAAAGAAACTTGTTCATGATACCTCCAAGATAAACCGTCCCGCCTCCACCAGCGTTCGGCTAGATAAACCTAACCATATATGACAGCATCTGTCAATTGTAGGACAAGTTAGATCGCGAGCAGATTTCGCACGGGGTTTGCGAGTGCAATTCCCAATTTTCTGGTGGTATCGGCACTGAGATGTACGCCATCCTCGGCCGACGCCTCGGCAACTGTTCCGGCATCGAAGTAGCCCGCACCAAGTTCGCTTGCCAACGCTGCATAAAGTGGAGCAAATTTCTGCGACTCCTCGAGGGAGCGATTTTGCGCCGGAGGCTGATTGTCGCGGGTAAGGCGGCAGGATGGCGGCGCAACGATCAGGACTTTTGGCACCTGAACGCCGGTTTTCCACGGATAGAGCTGGACCTGCTGGATAAGACGGCGCATTCCGCCTTGCGCACCGTTGGCAAAGCCGCATAGCTGGGGCTTCAGATCGTTTGTTCCGAGCATAATAATAACCAGATCAAGCGGATAGTGACTGCCGAGAAGCATTGGCAGCGCCTTGACTGCATTACGCTCATTGGGTGCTGCGTGGTCGTCGAAACAGGTTGTCCGGCCGCCCAACCCCTCCGGAATGACATGCGCGGTGCCATTCAGTTCTTGTGCAAGAGATGTCGGCCAACGCTGCTCAATCGGATGTCTGTGGCCGGTCACCGGATCCGCACCCCATGTCAAACTGTCACCAAATGCCAGAATCTGCTTCAAAACCGTTCCTTCGTAATCGCCGGGAAGAGGAAAAACACAAAAAAACCTGTCTGACAAGTCTTTCGCTATTCCTTGATTTGGTTGTTGACAGTTTGCCAGTTTTATTGGAGCTCTTCTCGCCCGCGTCGGCTTTGGTGCGCGGATGAATATGAGAGCCCGGCTTGTTCGCTGATGACGTGGTTACTCTGGCTCCGCCATGGTTGGCGCACGCTGCATCTGGCGCTCGATGCTGACAGTGGCGAGATCATCGCCCATAGGCTGACAGATCAGGAACACAGGCGGGTGTTGTCACATAAACGCGGCGTCAGTGAATTGGGCCTAGAGACGGAGGGATGAAGAATCCTGCCGTTAGCCGCAAGCGCCACCGTTTCCCGCGACAGATCATCTCGAATGCGGTCTGGCTATATTTCAGGTTTCCGCTGAGCTTGCCTTGTCGAGGAAATGCTGCTGGAGCGCGGAATTGTCGTCTCGTATGAAACGATCCGGCGATGGGGTCGCAAATTCGGACCGGCCTATGCAAAAAAAACTTCGTCGCAGGCGACCTTCGCGCCAGGATCTCTGGCATCTGGATGAGGTGGTGATTTCCATCGCCGGCAGAAAGCACTGGCTTTGGCGTGCCGTTGATCAAGATGGCTATGTTCTCGACGAGCCGACGCGATACGAAGGCTGCCAAGCGACTGCTCATCAGTTTACTGAAGAAAGCAGGCATGCCGCCCAAGCGGATCATCACCGACAAGCTCCGCTCGTATGGCGCAGCCAAGCGTGAGGTTATGCCGGCCGTCGAGCACCGATCCCACAAGGGTCTCAACAATCGAGCCGAAAATTCCCATGTGCCACTGCGGAAACGGGAGAGGACGATGCAAGGTTTCCGATCACCGAGAAGTCTGCAGCGTTTTATCTCGATCTTCTCCGCGGTGCGAAATCTCTTCGTCATCCCACGTCACAAACGATCCGCACTGGCCACCCACATTCATCGCATCCGCGCAATGGCGCATTGGAAAGCCGTCACAGCGGCCGCTTGATAGCAGACTACCTGCGACAAAGACCGCTCAACGCTCGGTAACGTGTCAACTCCGATGAATCTCATTCGGGCTGGGCTATCGCCGTTGCAATGGCCCAGCCCGGTCATATCGAGATTTAACGCGTTGGTTACTGCACTACGGTGAACTCGCTGGTCATTCGCCAACTCTTGGGAAGCTTCAATGTGTCACCGACCATCTCAATGACTGTTGTCAGTCGGATGTCATTGCTGGACACTCCGACGGTAATATCGAACAATCCAGGTTCCACGATGCGATCTCCTGAGAGACCTGTCAGGAAGAACATGTCGGAAGGGACATTGAACCCAACCCGTCTGCTTTCTCCAGCCTGAAGAAGTATCTTGCCGAAGCCCTTTAATTCCTTGACTGGGCGGACAACAGAAGCCACGCGATCACGGATGTACAGTTGCGGCACGGCAATGCCGGGCCGATCGCTGAGGTTTCGAACAGTGAACTCAAGGCTGGCGACTCCGTCTTTGCCCGGAACCTGGGAGGATTGAACGACGAGGTCTTCGAACGAGAATCGTGCATAGCTCAGTCCATGTCCGAAGGGATAACGGCTCCCGAAATGCCTGGCGACCGGCGTTCCGGAGCTTTTGAATTTGTGATTGTAATAGTACGGCGAAGCGCCCGCGCTTCGCGGAATGGACAGCGTCAACCGCCCCGACGGCTCTTTTTCACCCGTCAGGACATCGACGAGCGCGTGCCCGCCTTCCTGGCCCCCAAAGAACGACATGACGTACGCCGCGAGCTTCGTTTCCAGTCCGCCGATCGTATAGGGGCGACCTGATGACAGCACCATCACGATAGGCGTTCCCGTCGCGACCACGGCCTCAAGCAGCTGCTGCTGGACGCCCGGGAGATCAAGGGCGTCGACGTCCGATCCCTCGCCAACCGTCCCGGTCTGGAAGATGCCTGAAAGATCGCCGAGGCACACGACGGCGAGATCGGCCGACTTTGCCGCGTCCACCGCATCATCGATGAGGTCGAGCCTCTTGGAGACCTTGGATTCCACGTCGAGGTTCGTGTTGTCCAGGACGTCGCCGGGGAACACCGGGTTCCCGAATTCCCGCTGCTCCAGGATGTGGCATCCTTTCGCGTAGACAATGTTCTCAGGGCCGAACCGTTCCTCGAACGCTGCCTTGGGCGTGACGATATGCTGTGTGCCGTCAACCTCGTCCTTGACGATCAGATGGACGGGGAAAGAGTAGTCGCCAAGGAGGGCTAGCGGATCGTCGGCGGTCGGGCCTATGAGAGCTATCCTGGGTTTTCCGGAGATAGGCAAAATGCCGTCGTTTTCGAGGATGACGATCGATTCCTGTGCGACCTTGCGCGCCAGCGCGATGGTTTCCACTGATTGAAGCCGGATGGCCTGCTCGTCAGCGTAGGGTTTCTCGAAGAGACCGATCCTGAACTTTTCCGTAAGGACGCGGGCTACCGCGATATCCAGGACTTCGACTGAAATCTGGCCTCTCGCAAGTGCAGTATGGAGGTGTTGGGCGCAATCATTTCCGGGAAGCTCGACATCCAGGCCGGCGTTGAAAGCCATCGCCGCCGACGCCGCGGCATCTTCGGCAACGCAATGATGCTGGTGGAGGAGGTTGATGCCGATGTAATCCGCGACGATCAAGCCGTCGAAGCCCCACTGGTCCCGGAGAATTTTCGTCAGCAGCCTATGGGAGGAATGGCACGGCTCGCCGTCGATGTCGTTGTATGCGGGCATGACTGATCCGGCATTTGCGAGCTTCACCGCCATCTCGAACGGCACCAGGAACGTGTCGTTGAGGTCTCTCCATCCGAGCGCCGCCGGAGCGTGGTTCCGGCCGCCTTCGGATGCGGAATGCCCCGCGAAATGCTTGAGTGTCGCCAACAGGTCGCGCTTCTCGCCCTGGAGACCCGCCACATATTTGGATGCCATGATGCCCGTGAGATACGGGTCTTCGCCAAAGGTCTCCTCCGTCCGGCCCCATCGGGCATCACGGGCAACATCGAGGACGGGCGCGAGGCCCTGATGGCAACCCACGGAGCGCGCCTCCATGCCGATCGCCCGTCCGACCTCCTCGATGAGGTCTTGATTCCATGTGGCTCCGAACGCCAGCGAGGACGGAAAAAGCGTCCCGCCGCGTGCCATGAGGCCCGACAGGCACTCCTCGTGCGACATGACGGGGATGCCGAGCCGGGTTTCCTCGCACATGAACTTCTGGAGCGTGTTGAGCGCCTTCACGCCCTCCAGTGGGTCGATGGGACGACTACCCAGTGGCCTGGTGATCTGGCCCAGTCCATGCCTCAGCATTTCCCGCATCTGGTCTCCGTCGCCCGCCCCCGTGAATTTGTCGGTTCGGACCTCGTGCTTTCCGTCCGCAGACAGGATTAGCCACAAGGCATGCAACTGCGCGACCTTCTCGTCGATCGTCATCCGTTGAAGCAGGTCCGCGACACGGTCCTGAATCGGTGCGGACGGATTTTTGTAGGTGGGGATCATGTTCTCTTCTCGACGGGTTTGCGACGTTGCTCCGGGGGAGAGCATCGAAGACGCCAAGAACCCCATCCGCGTGTTGTGAAAGTGTTGAAGACGTCCGCGCGATCATTCCTGGCGGACGCCGGCTCTGAACCGATGCAGCCTGTCTTCCCGTGGGTGAAGTCCGATTTCGGAGCCGATCTCATGAACGTCTTCGCCAGAAGCCGTGACGATGACCGACTGGCCGTCGTGAATATCGAGGTAATACACGGTAGAGGCACCGAGACGTTCGAGGTGGCGGACGCGCGCCGTCCACACCGCGGGGGCAGCTTCGATGGTGATATGCTCCGGCCGGATGCCGAGCGTCTCAGCATCGTAGGGCTTCGCAAACTCTCCGGTGAGGAAGTTCATCTTCGGCGCTCCGAGGAAGCCCGCGACGAATTCGGTTCGCGGTGTGTTGTAAAGCTCCATTGGTGAGCCGACCTGTTCGATGCGGCCCGCGTTCATGACGACGATCTGGTCGGCCATCGTCATCGCCTCGACCTGATCGTGGGTCACGTAGATCATGGTGGCTCCGAGCTTGCGGTGTAGCTCTGCCAGGTCCACCCGCATCTGCGTCCGCATGGCGGCGTCGAGATTAGAAAGCGGCTCGTCGAACAGGAAGACGTCCGGCTCGCGGACGATCGCGCGCCCGATCGCGACGCGTTGCCTCTGTCCGCCGGACAGCGCCTTGGGCTTCCTGTCGAGCAGGTGCTCCAGCTTCAGGATGGAGGCAGCATCAAGGACCTTGCGATCAGCCTCGGGTTTCGCAACGCGCGACATCCGCAGTGGGAAGCCGATGTTCTCGGCCACGGTCATGTGAGGATAGAGCGCATAGGACTGGAAGACCATGGCGATGCCGCGTTCGGCGGCGTCGACCTGCGTCACATCCCTGTCACCAATCAGGATTTGACCGCCAGATGTGGACTCCAGCCCCGCCACGATCCTGAGCAAGGTCGACTTGCCGCAGCCGGAGGGACCGACGATGACGGTGAATGATCCTTTCGGGATCGCCAGGGACAGGGACGGAAGAACCGTCAGTCCGCCATACTGCTTATTGACGTCGACGATGGAAACACTGGACATGGTTCAGCCCTTGACTGCGCCGCCTGTGAGGCCGGCGATGATGTAACGTTGCGCGAGTAGGAAGAACCCGATCGCCGGAGCGAGGGTCAGAGTGAGAAGCGCGAGCAGCTTGGGCCAATCTGTGGAATAGGCCCCCTGGAACTGCTGCATCCCCAATGGCCAGGTGTATTGAGACTCGCTACTCAGGGTGACGAGGGGCAGAAGATAGCTGTTCCAGCTGGTGATGAAGGTGAACACGCCTACGGTTGCGATGATCGGCAGCGACAACGGCATGACGATGAACCAGTAGATGCCCAGATAGCCGCACCGATCCATGAGCGCGGCCTCGATCAGTTCTCGCGGCAGTTCGGCGAAGAAGCTGCGGAACAGGAGAATTGCGAAGGCCAGGCCAAAGGCCACTTGGGGCAAGATGACACCCCACAGCGAATTGAGCAGTTGGATGTCGCGCAGGGTCAGGAAGACCGGGAGGATGGCCGTGGCGACCGGAAACAGCAGCCCGATCGTGAAGAACGTGGCGAGGTGAGACCTGCCGAAGAACTTCATGTGGACCATGGCGAAGGCGGCCATCGAAGACAGCAACACGGTCAGCGCGACCGTCGCGATCGAAACGAACAACGAGTTGCCGAGCATCACAGGGAATTGGCCGCCGCCGATGATGGCCGCGAAATTGGAGAGGGTCCAGCTCTGCGGCAGACCGAACGGGCTCGTGCGCAGTTCGCCGATGGTCTTGAAGCCGCCGACCAGCGTGACGTAGATCGGCAGGAGAACGAAGACCGCGACGACCAGGATGCCGGCGATTTCGCCGGGACTGGAGAAGGAGCGCCGTTCTTCCATCGGTGTATTTGACATGGTCATTCCTCCGCCATTCGCGCGGCGCGCTGGTATATGATCGAAACCGCGACGCAGATAATGAACAGCACGATGCTCACCGCGCTGCCGAAGCCTATGCGCATCCGCGTAACTCCGAACTGGTAGAGGAAACCCACGATCGTGAGGCTCGCATTGTTGGGGCCGCCATTGGTCAGGGGGACGATCAGGTCGAACAGCTGCAGGGAGCCCGTGATCGCGAAGAATGCGGTCACGGCCAGCGCGGATCGGATCATCGGTATTTTGATATGGCGCACGATCTGCCAGGGCTTCGCCCCATCGAGGCGGGCGGCTTCGATCATGTCGTTGGGAATACCCTGCAGGGCGGCGATGTAGATCATCATGTGGAAGCCGAAGTACTTCCAGACCAGCACGACCGCGATCGCGGGCATGACCCAGGCGGGATCGGCGAGTACGAAGTTCGGCTCGATGCCAATCGCGTCGCTGAGCGCGCGCGCCAGCCCGTAGTTTCCGTCGTACATGAAGTTCCACATGAGGCCAGCGGCGATCTCCGCCAGCATGTAGGGAAGGAAGAAGACCGTTCGGAAGAACGCGGTGAACCATGTGTTGCGGTAAAGCGAAAGCGCCAGCCAGAGGGCCAGGGGCAACTGCACGAGCAGGGACACAAGCGCGATGAAAGCGGTGTTCCGCAACGCGGTACCGAAATGACGCTGGGTCACGACCTTGCTATAGTTTTCGATGCCGACGAACTTGGACGGCGACCCGTATCCGTTCCAGTCATAGAACGAAAAACGCAGCGCCTGCAGAATGGGCAGGACCACGAAGACCCCGAAAAGCACCACGGCGGGTGCAAGGAGCACGATCGCCGCCAGATGCGTTCGGTTGATGCGCAGGCACGCGCGCCCAGCCTCGGCGTTTGCCGTCGCTATGGTGGTGGATGTCATGATTGTTTTCCAATATTTCGGCACAGGGCGGCCGCATATCACTGCGGCCGCCCAAGGCGATCAGCGGTCGCCCGCCATCGCGTCTTCGACGTCGGCCGCAGCGTCCACGGCGGATATTGCCTTTGACGCCAGGGAAGAGGAGACGTCGTTCACCGCGCTGCCCGCGTTGACGCCGAGGCTCTGGTCGAAGAAGATCGCGTGGTATGTGGAAGCGCCGATGTCCTTGGCGATCTGCCTCTGGAACGGGTTCTCCAGGCTTTCGGCGGCCTTGACGTTGATCGGGATGTAGTAACCGCCCTTGGCGAACTTGGCGAGGTTCGCAGCGTCCTGGTACCAGGTCACGAACTCGACTGCCTCGTCGGGGGCGTTCTTGGAAAACACCCAGCCGTTGATGCCGCCGAGCGTGTCAGTTGGGTTGCCCTTCTCGTCCGGCAGCGACGGGAAGGCGAAGAAGCCCAGCTTGTCGTCCGGCACGCTTTGGCCGGACGTCGAATTGGTTTTGGATTCCTGGTAGTTCCAGTCGCCCATGAGGATCATTGCGGCGTTGCCGTCGCCGAACACGCCCGAGGACGAGGCGTATCCCGCGGCCTCGAAGCCCTTCTGGAACGGCTCGAGTCCTGCGAGCTTGAGGAACTCCTCGCCCGCCTTGACGAAGGCCGGAGCCAGGAAGCCGTCGCTCGCGCCCGCCCGCGCGAGGTCAAGCCCTTGCTTCCCGGCCAGGCGAAGCGCGAGATAATCCCAATAGAAAGCCGCAGTCCATTTGTCCTTTGCGCCGAGCGCGATCGGCGTAATGCCAGCGTCCTTCAACTTTTTGACGCCAGCCAGAAAGCCGTCCCAGGTCTTCATAGACGCGACGTCGACATCCGCCTTGGCGAAGAGGTCCTTGTTGTACCAGAAGACGACCTCGGACACGTTTTGCGCGATGCCGTAAAGCTTGCCGTCCCTGGTGAACGCGTCGACGCCGGCGGGGCCGACGGCGCTCTTGTTGTCGTTCGTGAGGACGCCGCCAATATCGCGGAGAAGCCCGGCGTTCACCTGGTCGGTCAGCACGCCGCCGCCCCAGCTGTAGATGACATCGGGAGCATCTTCCGATTGGAGGGCGGTGGACAGCATCGTCTTATAGTCTTCCCCGAACTTCCGGACCTTGATCTTGACGTCCGGATGCGACGCTTCGTAGGCGGCCGCCATCTCGTCCATGAGCTTCAGTTCACCGGGGTTGGACTGAATGTGCACCATGTCGATTTCGACCGTGCCGGCCAGTGCGCCATGCGCGGTCATTGCGAGCACGCAAAGCGCGCGGGTCATCGATTTCATATTGAGCCTCCCAGCACAAGGCGACGTCCACCGTCGCATTTTCGTGACCACCTACGTCACGATATGAATAACGTTAGCGTTAACGTTATTTTGAGTCAATGGTAACTCTTGGGGTTGACCTGCAAGAGCGTAGAGGTCACCTTGAAACCCGAGAATCCCGGCGGCTGCCCGGTCCAATGCGAGCGATCAGATGTCGACCAACAAGAGAAGTTCAACGCTGTCGGAGATTGCGAAAATCGCGGAAGTGTCCGTGATGACCGCGTCCCGCGCGCTGAACAACCAGCCCGGCGTCTCCGAAGAGAAGCGCGCCGAGATTCTTCGTATCGCCGAAGACATGGGCTATGTGGCGAACCGCGTTGCGCAACGGCTTTCCGGAGGAAAGTCGCGGGTCATCGGTGTGATCGCGCAGCTTCACACACTCTACACGAGCGATCTCGTCCTCGGGATCGGCAGCGCGCTGCGGTCGTCAAAGTATGAGATGCTGGTCTATTCGCTCTCCGACACGGACAGCCAGCCGCCTCAAGCCATCGTTAGCCTTCTACGTCAGTTTGTGGACGGAATTATCGTGATCCTGCCGTTTCAGTCGGACTATCTCATCTCGTTGTCGGATGCTGATCTGCCCATCGTGACCATCGATGAAGGGTCCCACGACAATTTCCCCAAGATCGTCGCCGACAATTATCAAGGCGCACGCCTGGCGATCCAGCACTTGGCCGACTTGGGTCATCGACGTATCGGATTCATCTCGGGCAACAACCAACTGGCGTCGGCGCGAGACAGGGAGCGAGCGTTCAGGGACATGCAAGCCCAGCTCGGTCTCGACGACGATCCGGAACTCGTGGTGAACGGTAACTTCCTCCAACAAGGAGGTTTCAACGCGGCGAAGGAGTTGTTGAAGCTCCCGGTTAGGCCGACGGCGATATTTGCAGCAAACGACATCAGCGCAGCCGGCGCTATGTCGGCCATAAGGGATGGCGGACTTACTGTCCCGGAAGACATCTCGCTCGTGGGATTTGACGACGTGGCCGTTGCCAGTCAGATTTATCCTGCTTTGACAACAGTCAAGCAGCCGTCCGCGCAGATGGCCCGCGCTGCAGTCAATACGATCGTCGCGATGATTGCAGGAATTGAGCCGGCGACCGCTGTGATCATGTTGCCCACCGAATTGGTGGTAAGGGACTCGTCGCGTCCTATGGGCGAAGTGGTCGAAATGCCTTTTTCAAAAGGGTCGCGTAAGAAATCAACAACAACGGTCGCGTAAGCGCAATGGCCTTGAATTTCAATCGCAAGCTATCTGGAGTCTGGATCGTTGCTATATGCATACGAATTGGGATTGCCTGGCCTACCGAGACGGCCAGTGCGAGGCCGCCAGGCATCCTGCTCTGAAGCAAGCCATCGTCACTCTGAAACAGGCCACCCGGCCCCTTGCGCTGTGCCTGTTCCAGCCCGTCTGTACTCTCGAACGTGGTCAATGAGCGCGCGCAGTTTGGGCGCCATGTTCCGCCGGTTTGGGAAATATAGAAAGAAGCCGGGAAAAGGTGGCAGGAAGTCGTCCAGTGCCGTAACGAGCTCGCCGCGAGCGATATGGGAACGAAATGTCTCTTCCAATGCAAATGTGATGCCGCCGCCGGCGAGCGCTGTCCGGATCATAAGACGAAGGTCGTTTGTCGTAATTTGGGGCTCGACGGCGACGTCGAACGCTATGCCGTCCTGCTCGAACTCCCACCGGTACGGAGCCGCGCTCGGCGATGGACGCCATCCGATACAACGATGATGCACCAGTTCCCGAGGATGGCGCGGGGTACCGTGGCGCTCGAAATACCCTGGTGCAGCAACCACCACTTCTCGCTCTTCTCTCGTCAGAGGCACCGCCACCATATCCTGCTCAATGACTTCGCCCAGTCGGACCCCGGCATCAAAGCCGGCGGCAACGATGTCGAACATGTCGTCGGTCACCGTCACGTCGATGGTGAGACCTGGGTGGGCCTCGGCAAAGGACGCGATCAGGGGGCCTGAGAGAAACTGTTCCGCAATCGAGGTCGCTGCAATCCGCAGCAATCCACGGGGACTGACGTCACCGGCCACGTCCTCGAGCGCGGATTTTACGTCGATCATTGGCTGGGAAAGCGCTTCACGAAAACGGTTGCCCGCCTCGGTTAGACGCACGCTGCGCGTCGTGCGACTGACGAGCGCAATACCACAGATGTCTTCCAGCCGTCTGATCCCCTGGCTGACGGCAGAGCGTGTGACGCCGAGGCGGTCAGCGGCTGCCCTGAAGTTCCCCTCTTCGGCGACCGCGAGAAAGACAGGCAGAAGGTTCAGATCGATTGTCATTGTCGAGCCTTGCTAACCAATCACGTTAGCCAAAAGGAGATACAAGCGACAATCCAATTTGTCTACCTATTCCGCGTGCCCCGGCGAACAGCGATTTGGCGGCACGACAGCCAGGAACCTGGTCATCAAAGGAAGGTAGTCCAATGACACACGTGAAAATCATAGTCGCCGCTGTTTTGGCGATTGGCGCCTGCGCCGGACCTGTTGCAGCGCAGGATAGTTCATGTCCCCGGGAGGGCGCCGATGCTCCCCTCGCACTTCACGCAGACTGGATCATGAAAGGCTGGGAACGCCATGAAGGCGACCCTAATTTCGTGTTCTCTCAAAAGCTGAGCACGTTCTACGACCTGGAAAACACCAATGGGGTTTTCTACGACAATTTCGCACCCGGCGACACACAGCTCTTTCGCGATTCCGCCCGCTATGGCGCAAACTGGGAAGCGCTGCAAAACGCTGCGCGGTCCGTCCACCACGGCTTGACCGGTGGTCACGACGCAATCGTCGGCGACACCGTCGCTTCAACGACGCTTGGCTTCGTCGGCCGTATTGATCGTCTTGACGGTGCGGTCGTCGCGTTCGACGGTCGCTCGCAGCTTGGCTGGGAATGCACTGGCGGCAAATGGAAGATCCGTCATGAGCTGAACTATGCATGGATCGTCAAGCCCGAAAGCATCCGGCGTTTCCTGGGCAACACGGGGACGGTGCAATGACCGCCCCTGCCACGTCCACCCACCCTTATGTTGGCATGTGGCAGACCGCGGACGGTCGCATCCGGCACGAGCTGCTCCCAAACGGGCGTTACGATGAAGCTCGCGGCTCGCGCGAAAGCGCCTATCAAGGTCGATACGCGGTGACCGGAAATCACATCGAATACTGGGACGATACCGGTTTCACCGCCGACGGCGATTTTGTCGACGATGTTCTGCACCATGCTGGAATGGTTCTCTATCGCAGGCCGTAGGCACGAGAGGCTGTATCTGAAGGCGGTATCGATGCGACACCGCCTTCTTTGCGCGTTACACATCCTCGATTGCGCCGAAACCATTGGTGGTTTCACAAGCGATGTCGGTATGCTGTCCCAGTCGGTCACCACGATGAATAGCTTGTTCGAGCGCAGAAATCGCCACACCTGGAGCCGCAATGACCGTGGATAGTCGAGAGGAAACTTCTTCGGTCCCACTACGAACGTCGCCTGCCGGGCTGGAAACATACATTGCCGGCCGAACGCTCGTCAGTGGGGATGGACCAGCCTGGACGGACATGTTCGTGCAGGTGTTTTCTCGCCGGAAGGTGCAACAACCCTTCCTTGTTCCTGCGGTCGCCGAACCGCTCGTCGTTTGGGTGATCTCTGGCCAGGCATGTGTGGAGGAACGGGATCTGGGCGGGGAGTGGGTGGCCAACCCAGTCACAGCTGGGGACTTTTTCCTGACGCGATCGCCTACTCCATATCAGTTGCGCTGGCAGGCCGAGGGAGACGAGCCTTTCCAGGTCATGCATCTCTATCTTTCGGTTTCGCTGTTTGAGCGGGTGGCGGAAGAGATCCTCGGCAAGGCCGCGAGCGCCATGCACCTGCGCGACATATCAGGCGGCCGCGACCAACGGCTTTCCAGCATGCTGGAGCTGATCCATGCTGAACTAATGGCAGAAGGGCAGGGAAGTCAGCTCTTCGTTCAGGGATTGGCACAGACGCTCGCCGTTCATCTTATCCGGCAATATGCGACGTATGATACGGAGGCGCGGCCGTCAAACGCGCTCCCGGGCGCAAAGCTGCGGCGCGCCATGGCATTCATGGATGCCAACCTTCACGAGCCGTTTGATCTCGCACGTCTGGCGCAAACGACTGGCATGAGCGCTTTCCACTTCAGCCGTCTCTTCAAGAAGGCGACCGGCCTTTCTCCATCGCACTATTTCATCCGCCAACGCATCACCAGAGCCCAGCAACTTCTGCAGGAAACCGATACCAGTATCATCGATGTCGGCATGTCCGTGGGATATTCGAGCCCGAGCCATTTTGCTCAGGTTTTCCGCCGGGAGGCCGGCGTCTCGCCCAGTGACTATCGCCGCAGCTAGGGTTTCAGCCCAGTTCTTACTGATTTGAGCAAGATCCCGACAGGTGCCGCAAGTCCCCGAGAGAGGGATCAGTCGCTCCTGCCTATGTTCCTCCTTGTCGAACACGACAGCCCCTTCAGACAGAAGGGCGCCAAGACAAGGAGACAGATCATGACGACTATCAATGGAAAAATTGCGCTGGTCACCGGCGCATCGAGCGGCATCGGCGCGGCTACCGCATTGAAGCTGGCTGAGGCCGGCGCAAAGGTCGGGATTACTGCCCGTCGCACTGACAAGCTTGAAGGCCTGAGGAGAGAGATCGCCTCGAAGGGTGGCGAAGCCCTCGTGATCGAAATGGACGTTGTCGATCCGGCCGCCGTCGAAGCCGGCGTCCAAAAGCTGGTGGGTGCCTATGGTGCAATCGACATTCTCGTCAACAATGCGGGCCTGATGCCGCTTTCGGATGTCGATCAGTTCAAAGTCGATGAATGGCATCGGATGGTCGACGTCAATGTGAAAGGCCTGTTGAACACCACGGCTGCCGTTCTGCCTCAGATGATCAAACAGCAGTCGGGGCACATCTTCAACATGTCGTCGATCGCTGGCCGCAAGGTCTTCAAGGGCCTTTCGGTCTATTGCGCCACGAAGCACGCTGTGGCCGCGTTCTCCGACGGTCTGCGTATGGAAGTCGGCCCGAAGCACCACATTCGGGTGACCTGCGTCCAGCCAGGCGCGGTGGCAACCGAACTGTACGATCACATTACCGACCCTGGCTATCGCCGACAGATGGACGACCTTGCCAAGCAGATGACGTTCCTCCAGGCCGCGGACATCGGCGACACTATCGTCTTTGCCGCGCAGGCGCCGGCCCATGTGGACGTCGCCGAACTCTTCGTTCTGCCGGTCGAACAGGGTTGGTAACCGCACCAGAATGTCGTTTTCGCCTCCCCGCATGCCTGCGGGGAGGCGACTCACGCATTTTTAGACTTCAAACTCATGAAATGGAGACAGTCATGTCCGCCTATCTCGTTGTCGATCTCGACATTCACGACCCTGAAGCAATTGCGGATTATCGCTCGAAGGCTCTGCCCTTGGTGGCAAAAGCTGGTGGCCGCCTCATCGCGCTCGATGACGCCCCCCTCGAACTCGAAGAATGGCGGGCGACCAACATGTTGATCATCGAATTCCCTGACATGGATGCCATCCGCTGTCTGTTCGCGTCAGCGGACTATGCTCCACTCGCCCGTCAGCGGCAGACAGCGGCGGGCTCCCGGATCATCGCGTTGCGCGGGGTCTAAGGTATTGCGAAAGGAGGGAGGTCGGTTGGTACGACTTGGTGGAACGGGTTTGTCCGAAAAGAAGCGGAACGAATGCCCTCAAACGAAAAAAAGCGGACACATGCGGTCCGCTGAACTCGGTAAGCCGAGCGAAACAAAGGTTCAACGCACCGACGGATCAGCCTCTCGACTATGGACATTACGGCGTGCCTTAGTTGATCAGCTTCATAAGCCTGACGGGTCTCCAGGGAGATTTCTAGCGAACCACTCTGCCGTAGCACAGGCCGCGATCCGTTCCTGGTGGGATATCAGGACAGCGATTCCTAGTCCTTGCTTTTGCACGATTGAAAGGTGTTTTGGCGCTGGGCCGTTGGGCACCAGTGGTGCGTCACTCAATTGCGACTCGCCTGAAGGAGAGCGCTTGCCGCGCGCTGCAGTAATGGTTTCGCCTCCCCGGCGTCGAACATCTGGGAGCTGACAAACGCGCCATTGATAAGTAATGCCAACTGTCCAGCGAGTTCGGCAGGTCTCATCGAGCCTAGTTGCTCGGCGAGTTCATGAAGCCGCCGCCTCAACTCGGCTTTGTGTGCGGCAGCTACCTTGCGAGCAGGATGCTCGGCTTCGGGAAATTCTGCTGCAACATTGATTTGGGGACACCCACGATAACCTGGGCGGTTGACGCGCTCACCAATCCAATTGAGGTGAGCCTCCAACTCCCGCTTTGGATCGCCAACATTCACTTGCGAGACCTTGTCCCAAGTACCCCAGAAGTCTTTGTCCTCGCGCTCGAGGAACGCGGCGACGAGGTCGTCTTTCGTGCGAAAATGTCGATATAGGCTCGTCTTCGCAACACCTGCCTTTTCAACAACGAGGTCCACGCCAACAGCGCGAACGCCTTGCTGGTAAAAAAGGTTCGACGCCGTCTCGAGAATGCGCTCCCGAACCTCTTGCACATTTGGCTCCAACTTCTTCACGTGTGCTCCGTTTCTTGGCATCGCGCCGTTTTCGGAAATCTCCTTATCAAAAAACAGCTTGACGCGCTACAGACCTGTACGTATTAAAACAGACAGGTCTGTAGCGCGGAGAAATGAAAGTGTCCAAACAGCAAAACGAGAATGTGGCGATCGCAGTGTATGGCGCCAGCGGGCATACCGGTAAGTTCGTGCTATCGGAGCTGGCGAGGAGGGGCTTGAAGGCAGTCGCCGTCGGCCGGAGCGCAGCGAAGTTGGTCGAGGCGGGCACGCAGGCCGCCGAGATTCGCGAGGCGTCTATCGAAGACGCCAATTCGCTCGACAGAGCATTCTTTGGGGCGGCAGCCGTTATCAACTGCGCTGGTCCGTTTTTGGATACGGCCGATCCGGTGGCCGCAGCAGCGCTACGGGCGGGTGCCCATTACTTCGACGTGACGGCTGAACAGGCAAGTGCGTTATCAACCTACGAGACGTTCGATAACGACGCAAGGCAAGCCGGGCTGGCGTTTATACCGGCGATGGGATTCTACGGTGGATTTGCTGATTTGCTCGTGTCAGCTTTGCTCGGAGACTGGGACTCGGTCGACGATATTCGGATCGGCATCGCGCTCGACAGCTGGCATCCGACAATCGGCTCCCGCAATACCGGGGAGCGCAACACCGCTCGGCGATTGGTGGTCGCCAACGGGCACTTGTCGCCTGTGCCTCTGCCGGCCGCAGTACAGGAGTGGACGTTTCTCCAGCCATTCGGCCCGCAGCAAGTGATCGAACAGCCATTTTCGGAGATTTCGGTTATCAACCGGCATCTGCGCAGCACGGAGATTCATACATATCTCAATGAGAGGGGGTATCGAGATGTTCATGATCCGAAGACGCCGCCACCCGTGCCGGCTGATGAATCCGGTCTTTCAGCGCAGCACTTCAGGGTTGAGGTCATGGTTCGCAAGGGGAGCGAAGAACGCCACATTTCCGCTTCTGGTCGCGACATCTACGCCTTTACCGCCCCGCTTGTCTGTGAGGCCGTTCAGCAGGTTCTAGCGGGTAAAGCGCGTATACACGGCGCGCAGGCGCCCGGTGCGGTCTTCGATGCCCAAGAGTTCCTCGACGCCCTGAAGCCTAATCACCTGTCGTACCAGACTTATTTTAGTTGAGAAGTCAGCGTCGGACTACCGCCCGGGAACCTGCCACCAGTGCCGACGTGTCGCCGGCACGATGGCATAGTCCGCGAGCCCGCCACCCAGCTGCCAGGTGACGACTCGCGATCCCGGTCGGATGTCAGGAACTCCTGGACCCAGCATGTCGACGACCCCGCCGATCTCCCCTCCCGGGGTGTACGGTAGCGTCGGTATCATCTGATACCGACCGGCGGCGATCAGCCCATCAACGAAGCCCAGTGCCACCGCATGGGTCTTTATCCTCACTTGGCCGGAGCCGGGAAAAGGAGTTGGAACGTCCTTGTACCTTGACTTAACCGCCGCCACTTGCCCTTGGCCGGCTTGCACGCCTGTGAAGCCTAGATCTCGCGCGGCGTTTTTAACACGCTGCGTGGTGGCGAGTTTCACGTTAGCTGATCCCGCGAGCACCCGGTTGACGGTCGCCGTCGATACCCCAGCCGCATTGGCTAGCGCGCGGATGGTGGGACGATGCAAGTGTTAATCTCCGTTCAACCAACGAAACAAGCGACGCTCACGTCCACATGCTTTCGGGGGTAAGGATGTCAAAAGGAACGATCCGCTGCTCGATCGATGCTGCGTCTCTTCGTTCGATCAGCCGCAACATAACGTCGATGAGTTCCCGCGGCATTCTTTCCAGGGGATGGCACAGTGATGCGGTAATCAAGCCTTCGCTTAGCCCTTTTCGGGTTTCCGGACCGATATCGCTACAAACGATCCGGATCTTGCGCTGCTGCTCCGGTAATAGTTCGCGCAAGGCCCGCAAGACGCCCGAAATGCCGCCGCCATTGACAAAAACACCTCTGAGCTCCGGTTCCTCTTCTATCAATCTGCGAACAATAGCATAAGCGTTTTCTGGAACCTCGTGGGTAAGAAGTGTTTCGCTGACATGGATTTCGGGCGCATGCTCACGCATGTACGACCGGAAGCTTGCATCGGCTATGTCCTGGCATTGATACCGATTACTTCCCACCAGGGGAACGACCGTGCCGGGACCATCGGTCGTCTGGCTGATGAACCAGGCGGCCGTTCGACCCCTCTTCCAGTTATCGGTGCCTACAAAGCCCGCCCGGCTAGCGGCCGAGAGGTCGGTAACATAGGCGACAACTGGAATACCCATGGCGCGTAACTCGTCTATTGCCTGACTCACCAGCGGATGATCAGCCGTTATTACCGCGATGGCGTCGGCCGATTCTCCCATCTTCATCAGATTCGTGGAAACTGCTTCGGGGGAAAGGTCGTCCTCGAAGACGACTTCTGGCTTGATGACAGCGTCGGTGCGGAGCATGGACGCTGTCGTGATCCCTTCCGCCCACAACTGGTACAGCGGCCGGTGCGACTGCTGCATCAGGAAGGCAAGCCGACGATGCGGCAGGTTCTCACGCTTGCGTTGGCGTAACGCGCCAAGCCCATAGAATCCGATTTCATCAGCAGCATCCAGAATTCGGTCAATCGTTTCCGCCCGCACCGTTCCTGTTCCATGCAAGAGCCGGTTGAGAGTGGAAAGACTCACATTCGCAGTCTTCGCCAGATCATTCATCGTCGGTCTGTTCATCTTCCAACATCCCTTCAAATGTCATTCATGAATGACATGTTTTGGAACAAAAAAGCGCATTGAAAACGAAGTAGGTTTCATTCTGACACCTCTCACGTTACACATCAATACGCATTTTGTGGAGCCATCTGATGATGGGAAATGGGAGGAAGAAATGGGACGTTTGAAGCACTTCTGTGCAACATTGCTGGCGACAACCGTGTTGGCATTTGCCGCCGGGTCGGTCTCGGCTGCAAATATCGCCGTCGTCGGCGGAAAGAACGACGACGCTTTCTGGAACATTATCAAGAAGGGTGTCGATGACGCTCGCCTGATCGTCGAGGCGAATGGCGGAACGGTGAACTACCTGCGTCTTCAGAGCTACGATAACTTTGCCCCCGACGTCGTGCAGCTCATCCAGACGGCGATCAGCCAGAAGGTGGATGGGCTCGTTATTCCGAACTGGGTTCCCGAAGGCGAGGATCCGGCAATCAAGGAAGCGATCAAGGCGGGCATCAAGGTCATCCTGATGAATGCCGGTGGACTTGAAAAGGCGAAGGAACTCGGCGCCATCAACTATGTCGGCTCTGATGAATACATTGCGGGCGCCGCAGGTGGCGAGTACTTCTCGAAGCAGGGCAAGAAAAACGTGCTCTGCGTGAACACTGTTCCTGGGGCCGCCAATTTGGAAGCTCGCTGCAAGGGTGTGATCGAGGGAATTGCGAAGGCCGGCGGCACCGCGAAGCAATTGCCACTGCCCGCGACGAGTTTTGGCGATGCTACGGCGGTTGCCGAAGCCATCAAGGCGACATTGCTTCAGGACGCCAGTATTGATGGTGTTATCACCATCTCCGCCGGAGATGCGGACTCGGCCGCCATCGGCGTTATGCAGGCCGGCAAGACTGAAACAGTTCTTCTCGGGACTTTCGACCTCAACCAGTCTGGTCTCGACCGTATTAAGGACGGGACGCAGGGCTTTGCAATTGATCAGCAACCCTATCTTCAGTCTTATCTGGCGGTCACCCTTCTGTCCTCCGCGATAGACTTTGGAACCGATCTCCCAACGGCGCCGGTCCTGACCGGGCCTGGCATCGTTGACAAGTCCAACATCGACGCCACCTTGGCTGGTGTCTCGAAGGGCGCCCGATAAGCAGCAACTCTTCTTCGCCTCGATCCGCGCCTTTGCCGCGGATCGAGAGCCGCGCTCGCGACCTCGTGAAGCTGCAAGGGCGCTGGACAATGCTGCCCGTTCCAAGCTTCCGGACAACACTGGAGTGAAACACGTGAAAAATTTCCCTGTGGGCGATCTTCTTCGTCGCCCGGAATCTGGCGCTTTTCTTGGTCTTGTATTCGTGCTCGTCTTTTTCGTTGTCTTCGGTAGCGTCGAATTCCTGAAGCCTGCCGGCGCTGCAAGCTGGCTGAACGTTGCCGCCAATCTCGGCATCGTCGCAATCCCGGTCGGACTTCTCATGATCTCCGGCGAACTGGACATTTCAATTGGTGCGATGATCCCTGCGGGAGCTTTGACCGTCGCGATCATCTCCGGCTACTACGGCTTGCCGATTTGGCTTGGTGTGGTCGGCTCGCTTACGCTCGGCTTGGTTGTCGGCCTCATCAACGGCTTCTTGGTTATACGCACAGCAGTGCCATCGCTGATCGTCACGCTCGGGACGCTTTTTGCCGTGCAAGGGCTCATTCTGGGCTGCTCCGTGTTTCTTACGGGAACGACCAGCGTGGCGTTGAGCCCGGCGCAATCCGGCGCTGTCGCAAAGGCCCTGTTCGGCCAATTCATCGGCGGAAGTTTCCAGGTAACCATTATCTGGTGGATGGTTCTGACCGCGATCTATGTCTTCTACGTCCACTATTCGCCTTTCGGAAGCTGGCTTTTCGCCCTGGGCGGCGACAAGGTGAGCGCACGCAATGCGGGCATCCCGACAGACAAGCTGACGGTGACGCTATTCGTACTATCGTCTGTGAGTGCTGCCTTTCTCGGAATGTGTCAGGCGATCCTATTCAACGTCGCCCAGGTCTCGGCCGGCATGACGTTCATCTTCAACTCGATCATCGCGGTCGTGGTGGGCGGCGTGTTGCTGACGGGCGGTTTCGGCTCGGTAGTCGGCATCTTTCTGGGCACGATTACCTTCGCCATCGTTAACCAGGGGATCTATTTCACGTCCTTCGACCGCAATTGGTCGAGCCTCATCATCGGTGTCATGTTGCTACTGGCGGTGCTGATGAACAACACGTTCCGCATTATGGCCCTGACCTATTCCCCGAAGAAGAAGTGAGGACAGACGATGACCACGCCAATCCTTGAACTGAGAAACGTCAACAAGTCTTTTGGCCCGATCGATGTCCTTCACGATATCTCGATGAAGGTGCATGCGGGGGAGGTGCTGTGCCTCTTGGGGGACAACGGGGCAGGCAAATCCACACTCATCAAGACGCTGGCAGGCGTTTACAAGCCAAACTCGGGCGAAGTGCTGATGGACGGAAATCCCGTCGATTTCAGTGGCCCGCGAGATGCGCAGCGCATGGGCATCTCCACCGTGCATCAGTTTGGCGGAACATTCCCGCTGATGAGCATCGGCCGCTCGTTCTTCATTGGTGCCGAGCCGACCAAGGGCTTCGGGCCCTTCAAGGTCTACGACCGCAAGAAAGCCAACGAAATTGCTGTAAAGGCCGTGCAGGGATTCGGCATCACCCGTATCGATGACGGAGACCGACTGATTGGCGGTCTTTCTGGCGGTGAGCGACAGTCTCTGGCGATAGCCCGCGCCGTGCACTTCGGTGCACGCGTCCTGATCCTTGACGAACCGACGGCAGCATTGGGCGTCAAGCAGGCATCTCACGTCCTGCGAATCGTGCTGGAGGCGAGGAGGCGAGGGATCGCCGTGATCTTCATTACCCACCAGGTCACCCATGCGATCGCGGTTGGCGACCACTTCGCAGTCCTGATCCGTGGTGCGGTTGCTGCCAATTTCCGCAAGGGCGAAAGGTCGCGCGAGGAGATCACCGATTTGATGGCGGGCGGCGAAGCTTTGGCGGATTTGGGTGCCGAGGTGGAGAGCTACATGGCGACCCATGACGGCCATCCGCCGCCGGTGCCGGCAAAGTGAAAAAAGAAAGATAACGGAGTAAGACCGATGAAGATTGCCCTCGACCCTCACATGCACCGGTTCACCAGTCTAGAGGAATTGCCTGCGAAGGTTGCCGAGCTCGGCTACGAGTGGATCGAACTGTCGCCGCGTGCGGATTTTCTGGAATGGTTCAAGGCGCCGCGTGTGTTCCCTGAACGAATCCGATCTTTCAAGAAGGCACTCGCTGCCGAGAACGTGAAGATCGCCTCACTTCTGCCGATGTATCGCTGGGCGTCGAACGACGAAGCAGAGCGACAGGCCGCGGTCAAGCACTGGAAGCGTGCCATCGAGATTGCGATCGAGCTTGAAGTCGACACGATGAATTCGGAGTTCGGCCGCGGTCCGCATCCCGACAAGGGCTCCTGCTATTGCTGCCACACGGGTTCGATGATCGAGGCCTGTGAGGACGCCTGGTGGCGCTCCATGGAGGAACTCGTCCCGATCTTTGAGCGTGAAGGCATTAATCTGCACGTGGAGCCGCACCCGGAGGACTGGTGCGAGACGTTGCAGCCAGCGCTCGACATCATCCGGACGGTCAATTCAAAGAATGTGAAGTTCCTCTATTGCGCGCCGCATACCTTCTATTTCGGAGACGATACTAAGGCCATGCTGCGCGAGGCAAAGGATGTGCTGGCACATGTGCATGTCGGCGACACGTTCAATCACAAGGCAAGTTCTGGGCTTCGCTACATCCTGAACCCGCCTGGTACCAATGCTCGCGTGCACCAACATCTGAATATCGGCCAGGGCGAAGTGCCGTGGGACGACTTCTTCGGCACGCTCGCCGAGATCGGCTTCGACGGCATCATGACCTCTTGCGTCTTCGCCTGGGAAGATCGAGCGGATGAGTCAAGCAAGTTCATGCGCAACAAAATGCAGGAATACATCGACCGCTACTTCAAGAAGTAATGCATGCTCTAGCGGCGAGAACCAGAGCACACGACAGAAATCGAGAAATGTAACGGAGATACCGCCCAAAGGGCGGTCTCCGGCAGGGTAGTTATTGCCTCGACAAGGTGGTCAGCAAACGAATGGGCGCCCGAGGCTTCAATTGAAGAGGTTACCGAGATGATCAACGGAGAACGACTGATTTCGCGCCCACTGCGCTGGGGAATGGTCGGTGGCGGGCGCACCGGACAGGTGGGGTACAAGCACCGTACAGGAGCGTTGCGCGACGGCAATTATCAACTGGTGGCTGGTGCCTTCGATCTGGATGTTGAACGAGGCCAGGATTTCGGCGTCAATCTGGGCGTGGCCCTCGATCGCTGCTATCCCGACTACAAGGCGCTGATCGCAGGCGAATCCTCCCGCGAGGACGGTGTCGACGTGGTGTCGATCGCAACACCGAACTTTACCCATTACGAGATCACCAAGGCTTGCCTTGAGGCCGGGTTGCATGTGATCTGCGAAAAGCCGCTCTTTTTCACTGTCGCTGAATGCGATGAAGTCGCCAAATTGGCCGAGGAAAAGGGTCTGATTGTCGGCGTCACCTACGGCTTTACGGGTCATCCGCTGGTCCACCAGATGGCGGCGATGGTCAAGAAGGGAATGCTCGGCGACATTCGCATCGTCGACATGCAATACACCCACGGCTTCAATTCCGGTGACGACGTTGGCGCTGGCGAAGCCGTGAAATGGCGCACCAATCCGAAGACTGCCGGGCCGACCTTCGTTCTCGGTGATATTGGCACGCATCTCTACTATCTTTCGGAAGTGGTGCTGCCGCATATGAAAATCGAAAAACTACTTTGCGACCGCAAGGCTTTTATCCCGACCCGCGCGCCACTCGAGGATCATGCCACCGTCCTTATGCACTACGACAACGGTGCGCGTGGGCGCCTCTGGGTCTCGTCGGTCAATGCCGGCAACATGGGTTCACAGCGTTACCGCTTTGTTGGTTCCAAGGCGTCGATCGAGTGGTCCGATTCCCACCCTGACCAGCTGATCTACGAGGTTCAAGGCGAGCCGAACCGCACGCTGCATCATGGCATGCCCTATCTCGAAGAGGAGAGCCTTGCTGTCGATCGCATGGGCGCATTGCATACCGAGGGGCTCGGCGACAGCTGGGCGAACATCTATCTCTGGATCGCCCAGGCTATCGACGCGAAGACGCGCGGAGACGAAGCTTTCCTGAAGACCCATCACTACCCAGGCATCAAGGCAGGCACGGAGGGCGTGCGCTGGTTGGAAAACTGCGTCCGTTCGGCGGATACGGGCTCGGCCTGGGTCGACTTTATGTAACAGGACCGGGGGCGCGTTGGACCACCTCCCGTCCTCCTCCCGAAACGCGTCCCCCACACATTCTTTGGAAAGATGACACAATGAAACTCGCGATTTGCACTGATGTGATGGCGAACCTCTCTTTCACCGACATGCTCGATAAATGCGTTAAGCTCGGCGTCGAGGGTATAGAAATGACCGGCGGCGGATGGTCGAGCGGCCCGCATTTTCGTGCCGACGAACTTCTGGCCGACAAGGGCCTTCTCCGGTCCAAGCTCAAGGAAATCGAGGCCCGCGGTCTGGAAATCGCCGCCCTCAATTGCTCCGCGAACCCGCTCGATCCCAGCGATATGGGCAAGCGCCACCGCAAGGAGATGGAGGAAACCATCCGGCTTGCCGGCGAGATCGGTGTAAAGAAGATCGTCACCATGTCCGGTTTGCCGGAGGCGGCGCCCGGTGACACGGTGCCGAACTGGCTCGTCTACACCAAGAGTTGGCCGAACGAGATGCCGGAGCGTGATCGCTACCAGTGGGAAGACCGCGCGTTTCCGCTCTGGCACGATCTGGTGAAGCTTGCCAAGGAAGTTGGCGTCGAGAAATACGCTCTCGAAAACTTCTCGGCGATGCTCGTATGGAATCCCGAAACCCTGTTCCGCCTACGCAACGAGGTTGGCCCGACAGTCGGGATGAACCTCGACCCGTCCCACCTGATGTGGATGGGGGCGGATCCCATCGCATCAGCACGCGCGCTCGGAGATGCGATTCATCACTGCCACGGCAAGGACACCCGTATTGAACGCGGACTGGCCGACGTGAACGGGCTGCTTGAACTCAAGGAGGTCACTGACGTTGCCAACCGGACCTGGAACTACGTCGCAGTCGGGGCCGGCCACGATCTGCAATGGTGGAAGGAGTTCTTCTCGGTGGTTCGTATGGTTGGGTACAATGACTGGGTTAGCCTCGAGATGGAGGATTTCACGATGTCCACCGAGGCGGGCATCCAGTCTTCCATTGACGCACTTCAAGCAACGATCAGCCGATGACCGGTTTGGCGGCGCGGGCTGCGATTGCGGCCCGCGTACCACGCCTGCGTGAGGACGACATGACCAACCCGATCACCATCACCACTGCCCCCTGCTGCTGGGGTGTCGATGACGTGAAAAACCCTCATCTCCCCCAATGGGAGAAGGTGCTGGACGAGGCGCAGGCCGCCGGCTTCGGGGGGCTGGAGCTTGGGCCCTATGGCTATCTGCCGCTTGAGCTCGGCCTCGTTTCGGAAGCGCTAAACAAGCGCGGCCTGAAGATCGTCGCGGGCACTATCTTTGACGATCTGGTTTCACCTTCAAACCGTGACAACCTCCTGCGCCAGACCGATGAGATCTGCGCGTTGATTACACGGTTGCCGAAGCCCGAAACCCATCCAGGTCAGCGCTATGCAGCACCCTATCTGACCGTCATGGACTGGGGTCACGACGAGCGTGACTATGCTGCGGGACATTCGGATCAAGCTCCGCGCCTTGATGGAATGGCGTGGAATGGGATGGCGGAAAACATTCGCAGCATCGCAACGCTTGCGCGCGACAAATATGGTGTGCGCGTCACCATCCATCCCCATGCCGGCGGCTACATCGAATTTGCCGACGAGCTGGAGCGTATCGTCGACGACATTCCTGCCGATCTGGCAGGTCTATGCCTCGACACCGGGCATATGGCGTATTCAGGTATGGATCCTGTTGCCACCCTTCGCCGCTACTGGGATCGTGTGGATTACATTCATTTCAAAGACATAGATGCCAAAGTTTTCAAGCACGTCATGGGCGAGCGCATCCGCTTCTTCGATGCCTGCGCGAAGGGGGTCATGTGTCCGATCGGGCGCGGCTCGATCGATTACCCTAGTGTCCGAGCCTTGCTTACCGAGCTTGGCTACGGCGGATACATCACCATCGAACAAGAGCGCGACCCCCGGAACGCCGGCGGCATTCTTGAAGACCTGGCGGCCAGCCGGGCCTTCCTGGCGCGTACCGGGTTTTGAGGGCCTGCGAGGAGACTTGACATGAAATCACTTGACGTCATCACCATCGGCCGGTCCTCGGTTGACCTTTACGGAGCCCAGATCGGCGGCAGGCTGGAGGACATGGGCTCGTTCAATAAGTACATTGGCGGCTCGCCCACCAATATCGCCTGCGGTGCGGCCCGGCTCGGTCTGAAATCCGGTTTGATTACCCGCGTTGGCGACGAGCACATGGGCCGGTTCATTCGCGAGCAGCTTAAACGCGAAGGTGTAGATGTCGGCGGGGTGGCTACCGATCCTGAGCGTCTAACGGCGCTTGTCCTGCTGGGCATTCGGAGTGAAGAACAGTTCCCGCTGATTTTCTATCGCGAGAATTGTGCCGATATGGCGCTCAGCGAGGATGACATTCATGCGGATTACATCGCCTCGGGGCGTGCGCTCGTCGTGACCGGCACGCATCTGAGCCACCCACGTACCGAGGCAGCTATTCTAAAGGCTTTGGAGCTTGCCCGCCAGCATGGGGTGCGTACCGCGCTCGACATCGACTATCGCCCAAATTTATGGGGTGTCGCCGGCCACGGTGCAGGTGAGAGCCGTTTTGTGGAGAGCGGCAAGGTGACGGCAAAACTGCAAACGACGCTGCATCTGTTCGATTTGATCGTGGGCACGGAGGAAGAGTTCCACATTGCGGGTGGCTCGACCGAGACGATTGAGGCGTTGCGCGCAGTTCGCAAAGTGTCCAACGCGACGCTCGTATGCAAACGCGGTGCTGCAGGCGCGGTGGCCTACGTAGGCCCAATACCGGGCAGGCTGGAAGACGGAGAGACCGGTCCCGGCTTCCCGATTGAAGTGTTCAATGTGTTGGGCGCGGGCGACGGCTTCTTCGCCGGGCTCCTGAAGGGGTGGCTCGAAGATGCGGACTGGGCCACGGCTCTTAAATACGCCAATGCCTGCGGCGCTTTTGCCGTTTCTCGCCACGGATGCACGCCGGCCTACCCGTCGCTCGAGGAACTGAAGTTCTTCCTTGAGCGCGGGGTCAAGCAACCTGACCTGCGCAATGACTGTGAGCTCGAACAGATCCACTGGTCCACGAACCGTCGTCGCAATCACGGGGAAGACTGGCCCGAATACCGGATATTTGCGTTCGACCACCGTATGCAACTTGAGCAGATGCATGGCTACACCCACGAAAGGGGCGGCGCCTTCAAGGAGCTGTGCCTCAAAGCGGCATTAGACGTTCAAGAGGGACGATCTGGCTACGGGATCCTGTGTGACAATCGCATCGGGCGGCGGGCGTTGCATGAAGCCTCGGGTACTGGCCTCTGGATCGGAAGGCCCTGCGAATGGCCGGGTGCGCGCCCGCTGACGCTGGAGCCGGAACTGGGCAGCGATTATGGCGGCCTGGGCGAGTGGGCACGGGAAAACGTCGTCAAGGTCCTTTGTTTCTGCCATCCCGAGGATGACGCTGAAATGCGTTCCGATCAGGAGGCGACGGTGACACGCCTTTTCGAGGCATCGCGGCGCGACAACCTGGAATTCCTGCTTGAGATCATTCCCTCGAAGGTGGGACCGGTCAATGACGAAACGACGGCGACGCTGATCCAGCAGTTTTATGACATTGGCATCTTTCCCGACTGGTGGAAGCTTGAGCCGATGACAACGACCGCTGCCTGGGCGAACACCATTGCCGCGATTGAGAAGAACGACCGGTATACGCGTGGGATCGTCGTCCTGGGTCTTGATGCGCCGGAGGCAGAACTGGCGGCGAGTTTCGAGGTCGCCGCCGGTTTCGATCTTGTCAAAGGCTTTGCCGTTGGGCGGACGATTTTTGGCGATGTCGCACGCAGCTGGATGAAAAATGAGATGCAAGACGCCGCCGCCGTCGGCGAGATGGCAAAGCGCTATCGACGCCTGTGCTCGATCTGGGACAAGGCGAGGACCGCCGCACGGGAGAAGGCAGCATGACCAAGACTATCAAGCTCACCGCCGCGCAGGCGCTGGTCAAATGGCTTTCAGTGCAGATGACCGAAGACGGCGAGCGCTTCATCGAGGGCGTCTGGGCGATTTTCGGGCACGGTAATGTGGCGGGCCTGGGAGAAGCGCTGCATGGGATCGGCGACAAGCTGCCGACCTGGCGCGGCCAGAACGAGCAGACCATGGCCCATGCTGCCATCGCCTATGCCAAAACGAAGCGACGCATGCGCGCGCATGCGGTAACCAGCTCCATTGGACCCGGTGCGACCAATATGGTGACAGCGGCAGCTCTGGCGCATGTCAATCGTCTGCCAGTCTTGTTCATTCCCGGCGATATCTTCGCAAATCGCCGCCCTGACCCGGTGCTGCAGCAGATCGAAGATTTCGACGACGGCACGGTAAGTGCCAATGACGCCTTCCGGCCGGTGGTTCGTTATTTTGACCGCATCGCGCGGCCGGAGCATCTGCTGACCGCGCTGCCACGTGCGCTGTCCGTCATGACGGATCCGGCGAATTGCGGACCGGTATGCCTCGCTTTCTGCCAGGATGTGCAGGCCGATGCCTACGATTATCCGGAAGAGTTTTTTGAGCCGAAGGTCTGGCGTGTTCGCCGCCCGGAACCTGATCGCCGAGAGCTCGATGACGTGGTTGCGATGATCCGGGCGGCCAAGAGCCCTGTCGTCATTTCCGGGGGCGGCGTTCTTTATTCCGGCGCCGAGGACGTTCTTGCTGCCTTCGTGGAACAGCACAATATCCCCTTCGTCGAGACACAAGCCGGCAAGGGCGCCACCCCGTGGGAAAACGTCTACAATTTCGGCTCTCCCGGCGTTACCGGTTCGGAATGCGCCAACCGTCTCTGCGCGAAAGCCGACCTGGTGATTGGCGTCGGCACGCGCTTTCAGGATTTCACGACAGGATCCTGGGCTTTGTTCACGAACCAGGAGCGGAAGCTCGTCTCCATCAACCTGCATGGCTATGATGCGACAAAGCATGGTGCAATGCCCCTCGTTGGCGATGCCAGGGTGACCCTGGAGAGGCTTTCCGCTCTGCTGAAGGATCATAGGGCGCCATCTTTCGACGCCGAATCCCGGAACAATTGGCACCAGACGGTGAGTAAGGTCACCGCCCCGCCGGAAGTCGATTTGACCAACTATCTTCCCACCGACGCCCAGGTGATCGGCGCCGTGCAGCGGGTAGCCACGGAAAAAACCGTCGCAATGTGCGCGGCAGGCACGATGCCGGGCGCGCTTCAGGTGCTGTGGCAGTCTGCGAAAGGCGGCTACCACATGGAATACGGTTATTCCTGTATGGGATACGAGGTAGCAGGCGCCATGGGCATCAAGCTTGCGGCGCCGGAAAGGGAAGTCATCTGCTTCGTTGGCGACGGCTCTTACATGATGGCCAACTCGGAATTGGCGACTGCGGTCGTCCGGCGCATTCCTTTTACCGTCGTGCTGACCGACAATCGCGGCTACGGCTGCATCAACCGCTTGCAGATCGAATGCGGCGGGGCGGAGTTCAACAATATGTACAAGGACTCCAACATTGAGGTCATGCCGGAGATCGACTTTGTGGGCCATGCCCGCTCCATGGGTGCCCATGCGGAAAAGGCGATCGATATCGCCGATCTCGAGAAGAAAATTGTTGAAGCGCGCCCGAGAAACATCCCCACGGTGATTGTGATCGACACCGACGCTGTCCCGGGACTGGATGTGGGCGGGCATTGGTGGGATGTCGCCGTGCCGCAGGCGGGGGGGCCTGAACGTCTCGAGCAAGCGCGCGAGCGATACAACCGAAATGCTGCCAATCAGCGTACCTTTGATTGATCAGTGTGCCAACCGGAGGACAAGGGATGCTCGATTTGTTACGCAAGCCTTTCGGCACGCATGGCAAAGTCCACGAGATCCTGCCCCAGGCGGCGGGCTGGCGCTATGTCGGCTTTTCGCTATATCGGCTGAGACCAGGTGAGGTTGCCGAGGAGGCAACTGGCGAGCGCGAGGTCATTCTCGTCGTTGTCGAGGGCAAGGCGGCCTTGCACGCCGCCGGGCAGGATTGGGGTATACTGGGCGAGCGGATGAACGTCTTCGAGAAAACACCGCCGCACTGCCTCTATCTGCCGAACGGCAAGGACTGGCGCGCTGTCGCGGACACCGAGTGCACGATTGCGGTTTGCTCCGCGCCCGGAAAAGGCGGACACGCTGCGCGCCGGATCGGTCCCGACGGGATTTCGCTGACGGCACGCGGCAAGGGAGCCAATACGCGCCATATCAACAATATCGCGATGGAGAACGAAGACTATTGCGACAGTCTTCTGGTCACAGAGGTATTCACGCCCGCCGGACATTGGTCGTCCTATCCAAGCCACCGCCACGACGAGGACGACTTCCCGCGTATCACCTACCTGGAGGAGACATATTACCACCGGATGAACCCGGCGGCGGGCTTCGGCGTCCAGCGCGTCTACACCGACGACGGACTGCTCGACGAAACAATGGCGGTAAAGGATCATGACGTCGTCCTGGTGCCGCGCGGCCACCACCCCTGCGGCGCGCCTTATGGCTTCGAAATGTACTATCTCAACGTCATGGCTGGCCCCTTGCGGAAGTGGCGGTTCGTGCCCGCGCCGGAGGTGGAATGGATCATGGAGCGGGACGCGGAATGATCAGCCGGGCAATCAACCAGAAAACAGCTCGCCACCTGGCCTACGAAGCTTTTCTGGAACTGGCACGGAATCTCGATTGCGTGGGGGTCGAGCCCCGGAACGATCTTGGCCGCCCGCTGTTCGATGGCATTTCTCCGAGCCACGCCGGTGCCATGGCGCGACAGAGGGGGCTGCGACTATTGGGGCTTAGCGAAGTCTATCCCTTCAACGACTGGTCGGAGGAGCGCGCTAACGCCGTTGAGGCGTTGGTAGCCACGGCCGTCGAAAGCGGGGCCGAAACCATCAGCCTCATCCCACGCGTCGATGGCCGTGGCGCGGAAGATGGCGTGCGGCAAAGAGTGCTGCGCGAGGTTATGCGTGAAGTGCTGCCGATGCTGGGCGGGCATGGGATTGTAGCACTCATCGAGCCCATCGGCTTTGCCGCTTCGTCGCTCAAACACAAAGCAGAACTGGTCGATGCCATCGAGGCGGTCGGCGGACCAACGAAATTCAAGCTGGTACACGATACGTTTCAGCATACGATCGCCGGTGGTGGTCCAATCTTTCCGGACTACACGGCAATGGTTCATATCTCGGGAATCTCCGATCCGCTGCCTCCGCTCGACGACAAGCTTGATGCTCATCGCGGCCTTGTCGATGGTGGCGATCGCTGTGGGACCATTGATCAAATCACTGCCTTCATTGAGGCTGGATACCAGGGGTCGTTTTCATTCGAATGTACGAGTGCTGCGGTTCAAGACAGCAAGTCCTTCGAAAATGACATTCGTCGGTCTTTCGAATTCATCGAGAGGTCGCTGGCTTTGAGATGAAGGACCTGTTCGACCGTTCCCGACTGTTTCTCCTGAGGAGAGTGTAGTGCCGCTGCTGAAGTTTCACCTGTACAAAGGCCGTTCACGTGAGGAAATAGGTTTGCTGCTGGATGCGGCTCACGAAGCTATGGTCCTATCGTTTGTGGTGCCCATCGGCGATCGTTACCAGGTCGTATCGGAATATGAGCCTTCTCACATGCAAGCATTGGATACCGGCCTTGGCATGCCGCGGACCGCAGATTTCGTGCTTCTCGAAGTTGTCACGAGGCCCCGCGGGCGAGAGGCGAAGGTAGCGTTCTATCAAAACCTCTGCACAGCCCTGGAAAGCAAATGCGGCGTGATATCCTCCGATGTCATGGTGTCCTTCACCGAAAATGGTGAAGAGGACTGGTCGTTCGGACATGGCCGCGCTCAGTTTCTGACGGGCGAGCTCTGAGACGTTTCCACCTACTTTTGAACGGAATTAAACGATGGGACTCATCAGCTTACGTCAGCTGCTCGATCATGCCGCAGAAAATGACTATGCGCTGCCCGCCTTCAACGTCAACAATCTGGAATACATCCAGGCTGTCATGCGCGCGGCCGATGCGACGGATTCCCCGGTTATCCTGCAGGCGAGCCGCGGCGCACGTGCCTACGCCGGCGACGCTTTCCTGCGCCATCTGATCCTGGGGGCGGCGGAAGAATATCCGCATATCCCGGTCTGCCTGCATCTTGACCACGGCGATCAGCCATCGACCTGCATTTCGGCGATCACCAACGGCTTCACCTCCGTGATGATGGACGGTTCGCTTCTTGCCGACGGCAAGACGATCTCCAGCTACGACTACAATGTCGGTGTCACTGCCGAAGTGGTGAAGATCGCTCATGCCGCCGGCGTCTCGGTCGAAGGTGAACTCGGTTGCCTCGGAAATCTGGAAACAGGTGCCGGCGACAAGGAAGACGGCCACGGTTTTGAAGGCAAGCTGTCGCGTGAGGAACTGCCGACCGATCCGGAGCAGGCGTT
>UCMT01000007.1 GCA_900473795.1 Hyphomicrobiales bacterium
AGTCAACGGATTTCCGCAAGGTACCAGGCGATAGCCGCCAGATATTCTGCATAGTCTAGGGGTCGAGAACTCTACACCATAGAGGAGTCGATCCCTATGGCCTCCGTCGTATCGATCCGGATGCGCAGCAACCTTGGCCTCTGTGATGCTGCCTGGATCGCGATCCTCGACCGGGAGATACATGGCGCGAGAGACTTCTAGCTCCTGGAACAGTTCGTAATCATCCAGAGGTAGGGGAGGGGACACCCTCTGCAACCAGCGTAGCAGGATCGGGGCGGAATTCGATCACAGGGCCGGTTTCCGGAACCGATGCAAACTGCTCGGCCGGTGCAACGTTGTTCCGCCTACCCGCAAAGAAGCCGATGGTTGAGGTCACATGCATCCGGACAGAGCCCTTGGTTTCCGGAGCCTGCGTCGTGTGACCATCCATGAAGTAGCATCATATGCTTCGTCGAGGAGGTCCCCTACCTCGTCGGATACACCTTTGGCACGCAAAGCTTTCTCAAGGGTTCGGAAAGTCTCGACAGCTTCCTCCAGAAGTTCGTCGTTCTTCACGAGAGCCAAGAGCGACATGATCGAATACCCTCTCCCATCACTCGGTTTTCGCGCACAGGACACGCAATTTTCGGATCTCGTCAGCACATTCCAGAAGGATGTGGCTCATGAGCGCGTCGGGCATGTCGTCGATCTGCGGAAGAAGAGTGTCGAGGCCTGCGACAACGCTTGACGGCATGGATACGACCTTACCCGTAGCCGCGAGTTGTTTCCACTGCTCCGCAATCATTCTTGTGGCGCGCCCGACCAGGCGCCGGCGTTCGAAGGTTGATACCTTTGAGACCTCGTTGGCCGACCGATATAGCTCACTCACAAAGTCGGGGATGGCAGAAGTCATCGATTGGCACTTTCATTTGCTAAATCTTGCCGAGGTGACGCCCGGCATCCATACAGATGCGATGACGCTTGATTCGAAAATATTCGTGGGCCTTAGATCTGCTCGCAAAAAGTCCTGCGAACCCACTGGCCCGAAATGCCAATGGGACGGTTGTGAAAAAGTTGGCGCGCATCGCGCCCCTGTGGGGCCGGGCGCTGAAGGCCTTTATCTGTTGTTTTGTCTTGATCACGTCAAAGAATACAACAAGGGATACAGTTACACGACGGCTCCATCAAATGCGGACGTCGCCCGCTATCAGAAGGAAGCGACAGCCGGCAGTCGTCCGACCTGGGGATCGAGAGTCAGCCAGCCGACCGAAATCCCGATCCCGTCGAAAGTCCGTTCTGGCTCTGCAAAGGCACTGAATGCCCGAAAAACCGCAGCACAACGCCAAGCGCAAAGGGCTGATCTGCAGAAACGAAAACTCAAAGTGCTCGAAGCCAAGGCCTTTGAGACACTCGGTCTTTCGCCCGAGGCAACACCGGAGGAAATCAGGCGCCGCTATAAGGAAAGGCTCAAAATGCACCATCCCGACGCCAACCAAGGTAACCGCAACTCCGAGGACGAGCTTCGCGCATCAATCGACGCGCACAAGATCCTTAAACTGAATGGATTTTGCTAAGGCTCACTCATTGAGCGTCAATCATGCCTTGGCCGACAGCACTGGTGCTGAAGTCGCCGAAGAGGCACCGACCATCCTCGGCGATATCAGGAATATGGTAAGGGAGCGGCCGTTGGCGTCGCCTGACTGAGAACGGCTGGCTCATTAGTTCCTGAGCCTGCTAAACATTCGAGCGAAGCGGCGAAACTCGACCTCCTCATCCTCGAACCAGGCGTCCAGCCCACAGAATGCGACCGCAGTTGCTGCGTCACTGCCATAGAGCGCGACTGCTTCGGCGATGATGGCGTCGTCGGCCGGATCGCCGTGGTCGGCGGGTCGAGGGCTTGTTTGCTGCATTTTACTGGACCGGTATGGATTACGCGACACCATCATCTCCCGCGTATGAAGTTATTTTGAGTTCGTTGACAGACGCCCATCGCCGCCGAATCGTGGCTCGAGAGATCGCAAATGCGCTGCAGGCTGTCTCGGCGGCCTACCAGCGAGCGGGCAATATCGATGATATCGTCCCGCGCGGCTGTCGGGTCCTCCGTGTTCCAGGCAACCCCCATGCCGATCCTGAAGTCCACTCCCCTCACCTTGCGAAGCTCGAAATTGCGGTTAGGGAAATCCTTCGTCCACTGCGGCGCAAAGCCAATGCCAAGGCCGGCCGACACCAGCGATATCAGCGCAAACGTATCGTCGCAGCTGTAGGCGATGTTGCGGGCAAGATCGTGCTGGGCAAACATCTCGGCAAAGTAGCGCTCGGTGTAGGACAGGTTCTGGCGCGAGAACGAGATGATCTTCTGATCGCGCAGGTCCTCAATGCCGATCTCGTCGAGCCCGGCAAGCCGGCTGCCCTTGGCGACGGCCAAGAGATACTCGTCGTTGGCCATCGACAAGAAGCGCAAGGAGCCGATGTTTTCCACCGGCCGGATGAAGCCGAGGTTGATCTGGCCGCTTTCGAGATTGCGAATGATGTCGCCGGTCGAGCCGCTCTGGATCTGCAGCTGGATGTCGGGATACTTGCGGGCGATCCTCGACAGAAAGGCCGGCAGCACGCCAATCGTGGCCGGATAGATGGTGCCAATCCGGATCTTCCTCGCCGCCTTGCCGGCAACCGACCGGGTCACCTCGGCACTGACATCGATATCGCTGAGGATTCGCACACATCGCTCATAGAACGTTTCTCCCGCCACCGTCAGCTCGACCCGCCGGGTCGAACGGACAAACAGCTGGACGCCGAGCTCGCGCTCAAGCGCCTGGATCTGGGTCGACAACGCCGGCTGGGCAATATGCACCCGGGCCGCAGCCCGGCCGAAATGAAGCTCTTCGGCGACTGCGACGAAATAGGTTAGCTGGCGAAGTTCCATCAGGCGCCCCGTGGTTGCCGCTGGGTCCAGAGATATGCAATCCCAGCTTCGCAGCCAGAATACTCATTTATGTATAGAATAGCCAGTTATTTGATTATGGTCGCAGTGATCATGTGGTCGGATGACACCGCGTGACCTTTTGGCTTGGAATGTTCGGAAGCTTCGCGTTAGGCGCGGGCTTTCACAGGAGCGCCTTGCCTTTGAGGCTGGTCTTGAGCGCGTTTCCATCTCTCAGCTTGAACGCAAACAAGTTAATCTCGGAGTGGATTCTCTTGGGAAAATTGCGGCCGCGCTTGAATGCAAAATCTTTGAATTGCTGCTGGAGCCGGCGGAAGGTGAGAAAACACCAGAAAATCTTCGCCGCGGACGGCGGAGCTGAGATCAGGGATTCGGTGCCTTTGTGTCGGCGTAGGGCTATGACCGCGTTGTAGCGTTCGAGGAAGGAGTTTCGTCGACCCTCTGTTGCTCGGGGCCGCCGCAAGGACATCTAAAGGCGGTTCCACAGGAGGTATTATGCGATCCTGTGCGCACAGATCGGGAACGCCGATCGTTTGTCTTCCGCTTTACGCCCAGGAGCGGACAACCCCGCGGGCCGCAAATCCCAATTACCGTTCTCTCCAGCAATTCGATCCCGGTTTCGACCGGCTTAACCGATGCGGCGAAAGTGCTCTTCCGCCACATCCAGAATCCGCTCCCGAAAGAGGCCGACGTCAATTGCTCTGGGCGTAGCTCGGCTCATGAGGTCTCCATTCCGACGTTTCTAACCTACCGGCGTTCCTAGACGCCTCCGATTTTTGCCGGTGGTCCGCTTCTCTGACGCACATCGGTAGGCTTGGGAAATAGCCCGTGAAAAACCGGCGCGACGTCTTGAACACGGAACGCTACTCAGCGGCCATTGCCCTCGGTGGCTCCAGTTCTTCAATCGCTTCTCCGTGGCTCTCCTCTCTCGTTGGCTTGATCCGAAACCACACGGCGTAAAGTGCTGGCAGAAAGAGCAGGATCATCACTGTGCCCGCTGCCGTTCCGCCAATCAGTGTGTATGCCATCGACCCCCAGAACACCGAATGCGTTAAGGGTATGAAGGCGAGAATGGCTGCCAGCGCAGTCAGGATCACAGGTCGTGTCCGCTGCACCGTCGCTTCAATGACGGCATGATAGTCGTCGAGGCCAGCCGCCTGGTTTTCCTTGATTTGCTCAGTCAGGATCAGCGTGTTGCGCATGAGGATACCGGCCAATCCTATCAGTCCGAGAATGGCGTTGAAGCCGAAAGGCTGATTGAACAGGAGCAGGGTCGGGACGACCCCGGCAAGCCCGAGGGGGGCGGTCAACATCACCATTGTCATCGTCGACAGGCTGCGCACCTGAAGGATAATGACAATCAACATGGCCGCGATCATTAGCGGAAAAACCTGGACGAGTGCGACATTGGCCTTGAGCGACTCCTCGATATTGCCACCCATCTCGATGCGATATCCAACCGGAAGCGATGCGATGAGCGGCTGAAGTGCCTTCATGACCTGCTGAGAAACTTCCGGGGGTTGCGTCGCCTCGTTGATATCGGAGCGTATCGTGATCACCGGCGTGCGGTCACGGCGCTTCAGGACAGGCTCCTCGAACCGGATCTCCGAATGCCCGATCTGATCGAGGGGGACCTGACGGCCATCCCTGCTCATGAGCGAGAAATCGCTCAGCCGTGACGGATCAAGTCGGTTGTCACCTGCGCTGCGTGCGACAACGGGGACGTTGCGGATGTTGTCGCGCACCTGTGTGACCGGAATGCCGCTGAGCAGCAACTGCATCTGCTGGGCTGCCTCAGAGGGTGAGAGACCGATCAGATTGAGCCGGTCCTGATCTGGAACAAACCGCAGCACAGGGGTTCGGTTGCCCCAATCCCGGTTGGCCTGTCGTACATCGGGTACACTTTTCATAATTGCCAGGGCTTGCTCGGAAATCTTGTACAACTCATCCTGATCCGGTCCCATGATCCGAAACTCGACCGGAAACGGCGTGTAGGGGCCGAATACAAGCTGCGTTACACGGATAGATGCTTCAGGAGCCAGCCCTTCCGAAATAGCGGCCCGAAGGCGGTGCTTTATAGCCTCGCGTGCATGAGCATCGGGCGTCAGCACAACGACCTTGGCGAAAGCAGGATCGGGAAGTTCCGGCGCCATGGCGAAGAAGAAGCGAGGTGCACCCTGGCCCACATAGCTGGTGACGATTTTCGCTTCCGGCTGAGTTTGCAGCCAGGCTTCGACTTTCTCTACTGCGGCTGTCGTGGTTTCGATGCTCGTACCTTCGGGCATACGAATTTCGACCAGCACCTCGGGCCGATCCGATGTCGGGAAGAACTGTTGTTTTACGCTTCCCATCCCGACGACCGAAACAGCCATCGTGATGCCGACCACAGCGCAAGTCACGAACTTGTGGCGAACCGCAAACTTGATGATGGAGCGCAGGCGCCGGTAGTTCGGCGTATCATAGATGGCGTGGTGTCCGCCTTCGACCGGTTTGATGTTCGGCAGCATTTTTACACCGAGGTATGGCGTAAAGGTCACCGCGATGATCCAGGAGACGATCAGCGCAAAGCCGACAACCCAGAAGATGTTGCCGGCGTATTCACCCGCAGTCGATCGTGCGAAGCCCACAGGCATCAGCCCGATAATCGTGACCAGCGTACCCGACAGCATCGGCGCCGCCGTATGGCTCCAGGCATAAGCGGCCGCCTTGATGCGGTCCATGCCCTCCTCCATTTTCACGACCATGACCTCGATGGCGATGATGGCGTCGTCCACGAGAAGGCCGAGCGCAAGGATCAAAGCGCCGAGCGTGATACGATCGAAAAACCGGCCAGTTTCCAGCATGATGAGGAAGACGACAGCAAGGGTGAGCGGCACAGCGAGCGCCACAACGATGCCGACGCGCCAGCCGAGTGCGACCAGACTTACGAACAGCACGACGCCAAGCGCCATGGCGAACTTCAGCATGAACTCGCCGACCGCCTCATCTATGTTGACGGCCTGATCGCTGACTTTCGTGAGCGTCATGCCGAGCGGCAGTGTCTGCGCGATCGCGGCGGACCGCGCTTCAAGCGCCTTGCCGAGCTCAAGGCCATTCCAGCCCGGTTGCATCACCGCACCCAACATGACTGTCGGCTCACCCTGATAGCGGATGATGTAGGTTGCGGGATCCTGATAGCCGCGCCGCACATCCGCCAGATCGGAGAGCTTCAGCGTCCGGCCGGCCGCAGCGATCGGCGTGTCGGCAATCGCCTGCACACTGTTATAGGCTCCGTCGAAACGGATGAAAACCTGGGGGCCACGCGTGTCGATAGAGCCGGCCGGCGTGACCGTGTTCTGTCTCTGCAAAGCTGCGGCGATATCGGTTGCCGATATTCCGAGTGTTGCCAGCTTGGCATAGGAGAATTCGACGAAAATCTGTTCTGGGCGCTCTCCGAGAATGTTGATTTTCTTAACGCCCGGAACATGCAGGAGGTCCTGACGGATGACCTCCGCCTGGCGAACGAGGTCGCGCATCGGCATCCCCTTCGCCTTCAGCGCGTAAAGTCCGAAGCTCACGTCCGAGTATTCATCATTGACAAAGGGACCCATGACGCCGGGCGGAAGATTTCGGGCTTCGTCGCCGAGCTTTTTGCGAGCCTGATAGAACTCTTCTGCGACGGCGCTTGCCGGAGTATTGTCCTGGAGTGTGACCGTGAGGAAGGCGTAGCCAGGCCGGGTCGTGGTCTCGACACGGTCGTACCACGTGAGTTCCTGGATACGCTTCTCAAGTGGCTCAGCGACAAGGTCCTGCATTTCTCGCGCCGTAGCACCCGGCCAAACCGAGGTGACCGTCATGGTTTTGATGGTGAAGGAGGGATCCTCAGCCCGGCCCAGCTTGACGAAGGCGTAGGCTCCTGCGACGGCCAAGAGGACGATGAAGAATAACGTGACGGCGCGTTCGCGGACAGCGATGGCGGAAAGATTGAAGCTCATTATTTCGTCACCTCTTGCTGCGAGGCAATCCTGACGGCCGCACCATCGTCGAGGAGATGCGCGCCCAGAGCGACAACCTGCTCGCCAATTCCAATTCCCGTGACAAATGCCGTTTCTTCGCCGATCTGCTGAACTTTGACCGGGGTGAACTTCACGGTGGATGTGCCGCCATCAACAACCCACACACCCGTGCGGTTACCGTCGTCCAGGATGGAGCCTACGGGAACAGCGACCTCCAACTGCCTTTCCGCGTCCAGAATTTTAATCGTCACCGTCGAGCCGAGCGGAGCAGATGCGGCAGAGCCTTCAAGAACAAAACGCGCGTCGTAAGTGCGGGTTTGCGGATCGGCGGCATCGGAGATCTGTCGCAAACGAGCTTTTCCGCTGAGACCGTCGCCACCGTAGACGTTGGCCTCGGCTTCGGACCCTATGTCGGGCCGCAGAGTCTCAGGGAGCCAGACAACAGCCTCACGCGGCCCAGACTGCGCGAGTTGAACGACCGTCTGGCCCGCAGCCACGACTTGCCCAGGATCCCCGAGAGTATCGACGACCGTTCCATCCGAGTCTGCAAGAAGAACGGTATAGGTGGCAGCGTTTTCCGCGACCTTTGCATCGGCTTCAGCCGCGGCAAGCTGTGCCGAGGCCGTATCGAGAGCCGCCTTTGCCTGTTCATAACGCTGTTGAGTGGCAGCCAATCCATTTTTCACCAGCGTCGCATAGCGTTTCTCATCTGCCTGTGCCTGGGTCAGGACGGCACGCGCTGCGATAACCGTATTGCGCTTTGCTGTCAGCGCGAGCTGGAGATCGGTTTCATCAATGCGCATCAGGGCCTGGCCTTGTCTCACCTGCTGTCCAACATCGACCATCCTCTGGACGATTTTCCCCGGAACCCGAAACCCGAGGTTGCTCTGTACCCGCGAAGCGACCGTGCCGGTAAACGACCGCTCCGCCGCTTCAGTCTTTGTCGCCTCTGCCACCCTTACCAGTGGTGAAGCAGTCCTTGGGTCTGCAGTCTCGGCTTCCTGTTTCGGTGATTCGAAAACCAGGAAAAAGGCAGCCGCGCCCACCGCTGCCACGAGGCCCACGAAAGTCAGGACATGTTTGCGTTTCATTTTAAGTTCTCTTCTTGACCAGCGATCGGGATGATTTAGATTGCGATCTAACTCTATTTGAGCTATAGATGTCAAATGAAATCTAAATGGAGATCGTCATGAGAGTAAGCCGCGCACAGGCTGAAGAAAATCGGGAGACCGTGATCAACGTCGCGAGCCGTCTGTTTCGAGAGCATGGCTTCGATGGGATCGGCCTGAAGGATCTGATGAAGGGAGCCGGTCTGACGCAGGGTGGGTTCTACAAGCAGTTCTCTTCGAAGGACGATCTCGCAGCCCAGGCGTCCAGGCGTGCACTGGAAAGCGCTACGCGGAGATGGTCGACGGCGGCTGCGACCAGTTCCGATCCCCTTGAAGCAGTCATGGAGTTCTATCTCTCACCGGGCCATCTCGGGGAAAAGGCCGACGGTTGCCCTTTGGTGGCGTTGGGGTCGGACGCAGCGCGGCAGAATGCAGAAGTTAGACGCCCATTCGAGGATGGGATCCGGGCTCACTTTGAGGTTCTGGATGAACTGATGGGCGGCGCCCGAAGCTCCAATCCCAGCGGCAAGGCGATGGCGATACTGTCTCTCATGGTGGGCGCCGTCACGCTGTCGCGGATTATGGAAGACGAGAGTTTGTCGCAAGGCATCCTCGACGCAGTTGCTGGCGAAGTCAGGCGCATTGCGCATGGTAATGATGTCGCCTGAAGGCTGTCGTTGGGTTCGGTGACCTGGTGCGGATAAGGACCCGCGTTGAGCTGCCGCGTTAATATGCGGGCAACAGCACTTTGGTCCCTGCGTAAATTGAATGTTTTGACAATGGGCACTGGCCGTATCGTCGGCCGGCACGCTTGAGGTGTGCCTATTTTTAATGTGAAGACAGGTGGAAAACAGATGCGTCGTATCGTTGTAACAGGAATGGGAGCTGTGAGCCCCCTTGGAGCCAAAGTCGATATCTCCTGGTCGCGCCTCCTTGCGGGTCGAAGCGGCATTCGGCGACTGGGAGACGATGTCGTCAGAGACCTCCCGTCGAAAATAGGGGGATTGGTCCCCTCGTTCGCCGAGGACCCTGAAGGCGGCTTCAATCCGGATACTGTCCTGGCGCCGAAGGATCAACGCAAGGTCGACCGGTTCATCATTTTCGCACTGGCGGCCGCCGAAGAGGCGCTCGCGCAGGCGAAGTGGGAGCCGGTTTCAAATGATGACCGGCTGAGGACCGCGACGATCATCGCGTCGGGTATCGGCGGCTTTCCTGCAATAACCGAAGCGGTCCGCACCGTCGATCAACGCGGTGTGCGGCGCCTTTCGCCCTTCACCATACCGTCGTTTCTCGCCAACCTCGCAGCGGGACAAGTCTCGATCCGTTTCGGCTTCAAGGGTCCCCTCGGCGCGCCCGTGACGGCATGTGCTGCCGGTGTTCAGGCGATCGGTGATGCTGCCAGGCTAATCCGATCCAATGAAGCCGATATTGCGATATGCGGCGGAACAGAAGCCTGCATGAATATCGTCAGTCTTGGTGGTTTTGCCGCCGCCAGATCGCTATCGACCGGCTTCAACGAAACCCCGAGCCAGGCATCCCGCCCTTTCGACATGATGCGCGACGGCTTCGTTATGGGCGAGGGAGCGGGCGTGTTGGTCATCGAAGCGTTGAGCCATGCACTTGCTCGCGGTGCCACGCCGCTTGCCGAACTCGTCGGATACGGCACGACAGCCGACGCCCATCACATTACCTCCGGTCCCGAAGACGGGAACGGCGCGCGCAGAGCCATGGAGATCGCTATCGCGCAGGCTGGAATAGCCGCGCATGAGATCGGTCATCTGAACGCGCACGCCACCTCGACACCAGTTGGAGATCTCGGTGAGATCAGGGCCATCAAGACTGTGTTCGGTTCCGACAACACCATCGCTGTGAGCGGTACGAAATCAGCCACAGGACATCTGCTCGGCGCGGCTGGTGGACTGGAAGCTATCTTCACGATTTTGGCGCTCAAGAACCAGATCGCGCCACCGACCCTGAACCTGAGCTCTCCGGATCAGGAAGCCGACGGTATCGATTTCGTCGCAAACCAAGCGCGCCAATTAGACGCTGAATATGCAATATCCAACGGTTTCGGCTTTGGCGGGGTCAATGCCAGCGCACTCTTCAGACGGTGGACATAAAGGGATCAGTGGTAGCAATCCACCGTTGGCTGACTCTCGTCGCCGTGGCCGCCCGCCTGAAACTAGCTTTGCTTGGGAGCTGACCTTCTATGATCCAAACGATGGTTACTGCACCGAATAACGTCCCCTCCAGCCAAGGATTGCGGGCTCCACTGGGAGTTCTGGACGGCCCAATCACACCAACCCTCCTCCGATTGGCGCTTCCGACCGTTGTCGTTCTCGTGGTTCAAACACTTGTCGGGGTTGCCGAAACCTACTTCATCAGTTTTCTTGGCACTGAAACGCTGGCAGGCGTCACTCTCGTCTTCCCAGTTCTCATGTTGATGCAGATGATGTCGAATGGCGGGATCGGCGGTGGTGTCTCTTCTGCGATTGCTCGGGCACTCGGGGCCAATCGTCACTCCGATGCCGACGGACTTGTCTGGCATTCAGTCGCCCTTGCCACCGCTTTCGGCGCTGTCTTCTCGCTCGCCGCCATCCTGTTCGGGTCATATCTGTACCGCTCAATGGGCGGATCCGGGGCGACACTCACAGCCGCCCTCACCTACTCAGGGATTGTGTTTGCGGGCTCCATTCCTATCTGGATCACGGCACTACTGTCAGCGGCACTTCGCGGCGCCGGCAACGTCAAAGTGCCCGCACTGGTGATCGTCTCGGGCGCTGTTATTCTGTTGGCACTGTCGCCTCCCCTGATTTTTGGCTGGGGTCCGTTCCCACGGCTCGGCGTTGCCGGCGGCGGTGCTGCAGTCTTAATTTATTACCTCTTGGCGGCAGTCGCGCTGTCGATTTACCTGCGATCGTCACGTAGCCCGGTGAAACTCAGAATTGTTCCGCTACAGGGTCGGTTGTTCATGGACATATTGGGCGTCGGACTCCCTTCCGCTGTCGGTACGGTTCAGGTCAATCTCACGGTCACCTTCGTCACCGCTGCCGTTGGCCACTTCGGCGCTGATGCCATCGCTGGATTTGGAATTGCGTCGCGCCTCGACTACCTTCAGATCCCCATCATTTTCGGCCTTGGGACAGCAATCGTAACGATGGTCGGCATCAATATGGGAGCAGACCAGGTCGAGCGTGCACGCAGGGTCGCCTGGATTGGCGCAGGGATTGCGTTTGGAGTCACACAGATCATCGGCCTCCTCGCTGCGCTGTTCCCGCATGTTTGGATGAAGCTGTTCACAAACGACCCGAACGTACAGGAAATGGGATCCCTTTATCTGCGAACGATAGCACCTGCATACGGGGCGATTGGATTGGGTCTGGCACTTTACTTCGCGAGCCAGGGAACCAATCGTGTGCTTCTTCCCGTACTGGCCGGAACCGTAAGGATGATTGTCGCTGCGGGTCTGGGATGGTCCGCGGTGATCTGGTATGGAGCGAGCGTCGGCGTCCTGTTCCAAACCGTCGCCGTGGCGGCGCTCGCTTACGGAATGCTCACAGCCGCAGCCGTTCTTCCGCGTCGGATGTTTCGAGCCCGAGGACTCCGAGCACAACCAAGTGTAAGTAAATCGACCGCGCCTAATGTTTGATCAATCAAGCTGAATCTCTCACAACAAGTTTGCCCTGGAAATTCACTGTCTCCCTCGGCGCTCTTTCCAGAATCATGTCTATTGCCGCTTTGACCATTTGATCGGTCGGCTGCTCATAGGTTGTCAGGCCGTATGCTGGTGACGCCGCTGGGGCAGCGTTATCGAAGCCCACAATGGCAAGATCGTCCGGCACGCGTAACCCGAACTCGCTTCGGGCAACATCCATAGCTCCGAACGCGAGAGCATCGTTTTCGCACATGAGGACATCGATCCGGTCTTCCGGCGCAACTTGGGACAAATAGTCCCGGGCGGCCTGCGCGCCGGCTTCTGCGCTGTAACGCTCGGCAGACATCTCGACGAGTTCGACGCCGAGAGTGGTTCGCCAGAACTCCTTGAAGTTCCTCCGCCTGCCAAGCGCCGTAGACAATGTACGCGCGCCGGCCATAAATCCCGGTCTCCGATACCCCCTTTCCAATAGGTGCTTGCCGATCTCGGCAATCGCCACGACCGCATCGCAGGAGATGGCGGGAACACCTTCGATCTGGCTATCTCGCGCGAGAACAAACATCGGAGGCCCACCGCGTCCCAGCTTATGATCTGTCAACATCTCGTCGCGAAACGCTGTGCCAAAGAGCACGATCGCATCAACCTGCCGCTGGTCGGCATTCAATATGGCATGCACATGGCTGTAGTGCTGATTGATATTGATCAGCATAGTCACGAGCCCCTCCGCCTGCAGGCTAGCGGTCAGCTTTTCAAGAAACGGAAGCTTGTGCGGGTTTGCAAAGTCATCAACGAGAACCGCGACCTGGTGTGTAGAATTGGTGGCAAGGCTCCTGGCCAACAGGTTCGGCCGATAATTGAGTCGTTCTGCCGCTTCCAGCACTTTGGCTTTGCTTGCTTCCGTGATCGATGCACCGGGGGTAAATGCGCGGATAACCGTCCACTTTGAAACGCCGGCCTCCATCGCCACGTTCTGCGCCGTCGCTCGCTTCATAGTCGAACCCCTCCGTTTTGAAACGTTTATTCCATTTCTACCGGAATGCGAAATGAATGGTTGATTTCTTCTAGCAAGAATCCTATAGCTATGCACGTTTGCTACCGGTAGCAAAACAAATGCACCCGGTAGCAAGTTGGAGGACGCGCCGTCTGAGGCGTTTTTGGTGGTTCTCGCGCTGGGAGGCGCGGGACACCCTTTGGGAGGAATTTTTATGAAATCGCTTATTAAGAAGCTTGCACTCGGTGTTTCGATCGTTGCAGCCGTTGCAGGTACCGGAAGCCTGGCGTCCGCAAATGACATCAAGATCATTGCTGTGACTCATGGCCAGGCGAACGACCCCTTCTGGTCGGTGGTCAAGAATGGTGTGACAGCCGGTGCGAAGGATGCCGGCGTTCAGGTTGATTATCGCGCTCCCGAAACGTTCGATATGGTGGCCATGAGCCAGCTGATCGACGCTGCGGTCAACCAGAAGCCCGATGGTCTGATCGTGTCGATCCCGGATGCTTCGGCTCTCGGACCGTCGATCGAAAAAGCCGTTGCTGCTGGTATTCCGGTGATTTCCATCAACTCTGGGTCCGATGTTTCCAAAAAGCTTGGCGCTTTGCTGCATGTCGGCCAGGACGAGTACAGCGCAGGTAAGGCCGCGGGCGAAAAGCTGAACCAGATGGGCGGCAAGACCGGCATCTGCATAAACCAGGAGGTCGGAAACGTCTCGCTCGACCTGCGTTGCAAGGGCTTCTCGGATGGTTTCGGCGGCACTGTTACTGTGCTTCCTGTGTCAAACGATCCGGCGGAAGTCCAGGCCAAAGTCAAAGCCGCTCTGAGCGCCAACGATGCGGTCGACACCATCATGGCGTTGGGTGCAAGCACTGCCGGCGAGCCCGCTCTCGCAGCCGTCAAGGACGTTGGCAAGACCGGCAAGATCAGTGTGGCGACCTTTGATCTTTCTGCCGATTTCCTGAAAGCAGTCGATGCAGGCGAGGCCGCGTTTGCCATTGATCAGCAGCAGTTCCTGCAGGGTTACTTGCCGACGGTCTTTCTGGCCAACAACGCAAAATACGGCCTCATCCCGGGCGGCAACGTACCCTCGGGTCCGAACCTGATCACCAAGGACAAGGCGGCTCAGGTCGTCGAGCTGTCCGCAAAGGGTATCCGTTGATCCATCTCCAGCCGCGCTAGCGCGTATCGGCAGCCCTGCCAACCGGAGGGCTGCCGACCACCCTTTCGCATTGTCCTGCATGGCTGTGGCGTATGACGCCCACGGGAGGAACCATGACCGAAATTAGCAGAATTCCCGCCACTTCGATTAAATCTGACGAACGCATGAAGAAGGTCAGTGTTCTGACAAGTCTGATGCGACGCCCCGAACTTGGTGCCGTTGCGGGCCTCTTGATGGTGGTGACCTTTTTCTTCTTCACCGCCGACGCGTCGATGTTCTCCTTGTCGGGCCTGATGACCATCCTGGCGCCGGCGTCCCAGTTGGGCATCCTCGCCATCGCAGCGTCCATGCTGATGATCGGTGGCGAGTTCGATCTCTCCATCGGCTCGATGGTGGCCTTCGCCGGTCTGATCTTCGGCGGCCTGCTGGTCAATTTTGGCCAGCCGCTCTGGATCGCAATCCTGTTTACCCTACTCTTTGCCGCCGTGCTTGGCGCGGTCAACGGGCAGATCGTCATCCGCACGCGGCTTCCATCCTTCATCGTCACCCTCGCTTTCCTGTTCATCTTGCGGGGACTGACACTCGTCGGTCTCAAATGGGCCACCGGCGGATCGACGCAGCTTCGCGGTATTAGCGAAGCCGTTGGCGACACCTCCATTGCGAGCCTATTCTCAGGCCTGGCCTTCCAAGGCTTCTTTGCCTGGCTTGCCGAAAACGACCTGATCGAGAAATTCGACAATGGCGTGCCGAAGGTCGCAGGCGTGCCGGTCTCCGTGGTCTGGTTCGTCGGTCTTGCCGGTGTAGCGACATGGGTCCTGTTGCGCACAAGGGTTGGAAACTGGATTTTTGCGGTTGGGGGCGATGCCAACGCCGCCCGCAATTCTGGTGTGCCGGTCGACCGCGTCAAGACCGGTCTGTTTGCCTTGACGGCGTGCGCCGCCGCCCTCGTCGCCATCATCACGGTGCTCGATGCCGGATCGACTGACGCCCGGCGCGGTTTCCAGAAGGAGTTCGAAGCCATCATCGCAGCGGTGATCGGCGGAAGTCTGCTGACAGGCGGTTATGGTTCGGCCATCGGCGCGTTCTTCGGAGCCATCATTTTCGGCCTCGTCTCCATTGGCCTCACCTACACCAAGTTCGACTCCGACTGGTTCCAAGTCTTTCTCGGCTCGATGCTGCTGCTTGCCGTCCTCTTCAACAACTTCATTCGCCGCAAGGTCACAGGGGAGCGCTGAGCATGGCTGATATGAAATCCAATTCCGCAGCCCCGATCATCGAGGCCAAGGACATCGTGAAGCACTATGGCTCGGTCATCGCGCTGTCGGGAATCTCGATGAAGGTGCTGCAGGGCGAAGTCTTGTGCCTGCTCGGCGACAATGGCGCCGGCAAGTCGACGCTGATCAAGACGCTGTCCGGCGTGGTCAAACCGTCCGGCGGCGAATTGCTCGTCGATGGAAAGCCTGTGACGTTCTCCAGCCCCCGCGACGCGCTCGATGCCGGCATTGCCACTGTCTACCAGGATCTGGCGATGATCCCTTTGATGTCCGTGACGCGCAACTTCTTCATGGGACGCGAGCCGCGCAAGGGCATTCCACCTTTCCGCTACATCGATTTCAAGCATTGCGATGCCGTGACCCGTGAGGAAATGCACAAGATCGGGATCGATGTCCGCGATCCGAACCAGGCCGTCGGAACCCTGTCCGGCGGCGAACGGCAATGCGTGGCGATTGCCCGTGCGGTCTATTTCGGGGCGAAGGTTCTCATCCTCGACGAGCCGACGTCCGCGCTGGGGGTGGCACAGACGTCCATGGTTCTCAAATACATCAACCATGTGCAGCAGAAAGGCCTGGGGGTCATTTTCATCACGCACAATGTGCGCCACGCCTTCGCCGTCGGCAATCGCTTCACCATCCTCAATCGCGGCAAGACGCTGGGCACCTATGCCAAGAGCGAGATTTCCATCGACGAGCTTCAAAACATGATGGCCGGCGGCAAGGAGTTGCAGGCGCTCTCCAACGAGCTCGGCGGCACCATCTAAATCACGAAACAGGATTGTAATAATGACTGACGAACATGCATCCTCTGGCGCTTTCACGCTGGCGGTCTGCGCGGAAATGGTTTTCCGCTCTATGCCGGTCACGGAAAGGCTGAAGCGGATCACCGAGCTTGGTTTTGTCGCCGAAATCTGGGACTGGACCAAGCATGACATTCCCGCTCTTGCCCGGTCCGGCGCGACGTTCTCGTCAATGACGGGGTACATCACCGGCACGCTTGCAGACGATGAGGGTGCCGATGAGCTCATTAGGACGGCGCGCTTGTCTATCCCTGTAGCGAAGGAACTTGGTTGCCCCCGGCTCAATCTGCACGGGACGGGCCTCGACGGGCAGGGGCTACCGGTGGTCAAATCGGAATTCGTCTCCGGCTCTATGTGGCTGAAGGCGCGCGATACACTCAATCGAATTGCTGATCTTGGCGAAGAAGAAGGCGTCACCTTCGTTCTCGAAAACCTCAACGAAGCAGTCGATCATGCGAAGACGCCCTTTGCCAAGGCCGCCGATACTATCGCCCTGGTCTCTGCGATCAATCGTCCGTCGCTGAAACTCAATCTCGATCTCTATCACGCGCAAATCGGAGAGGGAAATCTCATCGAGCTCTGCCGTCAGGCGTTGCCGTTCATCGGCGAGATCCAGGTGGCGGACGTGCCCGGTCGCAAGGAGCCAGGCACCGGAGAGATCAACTATCCGGCCATCGCTCGCTCGCTCAGTGACATGGGCTACACCGGCGTCATCGGTCTCGAAGCCTGGCCATCCGAGGATGACGAGCTCGCACTGAGCCGTTTCCGCCAGGCGTTCACACTTTAACGATCCCTTTCTGCGCGGTGGTTCGTCAGGCACACGCGCTCACACGTCAAAAGGAATGAACATGCTGAAAGTCGGTCTTCTCGGTGCGGGACGAATTGGAAACGTCCACGCCAAAGCGATCACGTCTAACCTCGGAAGCGAGCTTGTCGCAGTCTCGGATGTCAACACAGCCGCTGCTGCAAAACTGGCGGCGCAATATGGAGCCGAAGCGCGTTCCAGTTCCGACATTATCAACGATGCCGCTATCGACGCAGTGCTCATCGCGACATCGACGGATACCCACTCGGACCTGATCGAGGCGGCGACGGAGGCCGGCAAGGCGGTGCTGTGCGAGAAGCCCGTCGATCTCAGCCTTGAGCGCGCACGCGCATGCCAGATCGTGGCGGCTGCCACTGGCAAACCCGTGATGGTCGGTTTCAACCGCCGCTTCGATCCAAACTTCGCGGCTCTCAAGACTGCCGCCGACCGGGGCGAGATCGGCAAGACGGAACTGCTGTCGATCACCTCCTTCGATCCTGCACCGCCTCCGGTGTCCTACGTAAGGGTCTCTGGCGGGTTGTTCCGGGACATGATGATCCACGACTTCGACATGGCATGCTGGATCTTCGGTGGAGCGCCTGAGACTGTCACTGCTATCGGAAGTTCGATCGTCGATGCGGATATCGGCGCCGCGGGTGACGTCGATACCGCCGCCGTCACGCTCAAGTTCGCCGATGGCCGCATCGCCGTCATCAAGAACAGCCGGCGAGCCGTCTACGGCTACGATCAGCGTATTGAGTTGTTGGGCTCGGAGGGTCTGCTCTCAGCCGGCAACATCCTGGAGAATACCTTGACCAAGGCCACCAAGGATGGAGTGACAGGCGCCAAGCCGGAATTCTTCTTCCTCGAACGCTACATGCGCGCATACTCCATCGAATGGAACGCATTCGTCGAAGCCATTACGTCCGGATCGGCGCTGCCAGTTTCGCTTGATGACGGCGTCAAAGCGCTCGCTGTCGCGGAGGCGGCGGCACGGTCCCTGGCAACCGGGCAAACCGTTCGCCTCGCCGACGTATTCTGAAGGCTGGTGGCGAGCCATGCCTGCACTCGAAACGGCCATGGCTCCGGATTCCACTTTCCGGAGCCTCAAAGACCAGATCGCTAAACGAGAGCTGCTCTTCCCCGCTCGGGTCGAGGAAGTTGCAAGATTGTGCTTGGATTGTCCCGAAGTGCTTGCCTTTAGCTCTGCCAATAACATTGCAAAACGTGCCGGGGTCTCAAGCTCGACGGTGTTGAGGTTTGTCAGTATGATCGGCTTCTCGAACATCAAAGAAGCACGTGAGATGTTTCAGAATGAAGTTCGGTTTCGATCCCGTTTTCGAAACGGAACTGACCGGCGAGAAAAAGACGCGGTCGATTAAACAACAAAGAGAGTGCGGCGACCGCCTCTTCGTGGCCAACTGCTGCCTGGACGGCAAGACCGCGGCCCGCCGCCTGTGAACCGTAAAAAGTCCTCAAGTGCAAATACTTTACCCACCCCGGGATGAACAGATCATCGAGACCGTCACCTCCTGGCCGGAGCTTGACAACGCGTAAAGCGAGTCCCGATAGCCTGGCATGAAGAATGCCACGGGACGCCCTCGGCGAAACCCGTGCCGACCTGCGGCGGCGTGCAGGTGACGGTGACCTCCAGCAGATCGCGTCGATCGAGGCGCAGTAGACCATCATGCGAAGTGCCCTCTCCCAGACTGCCCCGTTCGATTGGACGTCCGCTTCCTCTGGAAATGCCGCGGTTGCAAGCAACAGCGCCGCCGGAGCGATGCGCCTAAGATTTGCGTATCACATCTCCTTTTTAGATTGCGTTCGAGCTCTATATCGTGCATAGATTTCTAGCGAAATCTAAAAGGGAGGTGACGCTGCGCGTAGGTCGCAGACAGCCCGCCCGACATTTTCAAAACGCGATTCAGTACACAGAAAGAAGTGATCCCATGAACAAGACCAATCTTGGCGTCGCCCTGGTGACTGGGGCATCCACCGGCATTGGGTATGTAACGGCCGCGGCCCTGCAGAACGCGGGCTTTAGCGTGTTCGGAACCAGCCGCCGTCTCGCAGCCCAGAGGAGCGACGGCGTTTCCATGCTGACTTGCGACGTGACCGATGACGCGTCCGTGGCGAAACTGGTTGATGACGTGCTGGCGGAGGCCGGGCGGATCGATCTTCTTGTCAATAATGCTGGCATGGGCCTGCTTGGTGGCGCGGAGGAGTCTTCAATGACCCAGGCTAAGTCGCTGTTCGACGTGAACGTCTTCGGCGTTTTCCGCATGACCAACGCGGTGTTGCCGGCAATGCGACGCCAAGGGAAGGGCAGAATCGTTAATTTGAGTTCGGTACAGGGGTTCATCCCCGCTCCCTATTTCGCGCTCTACTCGTCGACCAAACATGCCATCGAGGGTTATTCCGAATCGCTCGATCACGAATTGCGCGCCTTCGGCATTCGCGTTTCGCTGGTGGAGCCCGCCTATACCCGGACGTCATTCGAAGACAATCTCGTCAAGCCGGATCAGTTGCTTGATATCTATGACTCTGCGCGCGCTGGCATGAATGTAGTCGTGCGGAAAGCGATGGAAAAAGGCGACGCGCCCGACGTGGTGGCCAAGGCCGTTTTGGCGGCTGCGACCGATCCCACTCCGAAGAGGCGCTATGCGGCCGGAAAAATGGCACGCCAGGTCAGTTTTCTGCGCCGTTTCGTACCCGCATTCGCATTCGACAAGAGCCTGCGAAAGCAGGTCGGGCTGCCGGTCTGACATCGGCGACATCTTATTCCGCTCGACGAGGCAGGCGTTTTGCACGGCGCGGGAAATATGGGCCTGACAACAGCGGAGCCCACCAGCTCAACCAAATCCTCCAGGACTTTGCTGTTGATCGTCCGCCTCTTGCCCGCCAGCCTTCTGAAGGTCAAAAATACGCGTCCCGCCGGCCCCGGGTCGTCGCCGGGCGCGGTGAGCAGAACGGCGTCGCGAAGAGCCGTTCCTTCTCATTGCGGCCGACGAAACGCCCTGCGGATTGCGCATATTTGAGCGCCTGGCGCGCGCCAACAGTCGGCGCAAACAGGTTCGACACGGACGAGATCTTCCAAGGATTTCAGTGCGGTGCCAGCGGCGAAGGCAGCGTTGGATTCGACAAGATCGCGCCCGCGCGACAAGGCCCAGTCCGGCGGGGCGCCCAGATTGATGACTTCGAAGTTAGAGCCAGAAACGAATCCATGGCGCGGAGCATAAACCAAACGTGCGGTTTAGCTCCCAGGACACACTCTGTCGCCAATAAATAATGTCCGATAAGATTGCCTTATCGGACATTCTGTACTTTATATAAAGAATGGCCCAAATCAGCGATCAGAACCCCGAAAAACACCCCGCGGAGAGCGCTGCGCCGTCTGACAGCACGGCGCATTCTGGTGATGTTTCTGGGCTGCCGTCGCCGACCGACAATGCATCGTCCCTACCCAGCCATCTCAAAGAGCTGGCCGATCGCGCCCGCACCTATGTCGAGGCCGCCAGTTCCCCCAATACCCGTCGCGCCTACGCTTCCGACTGGAAGCATTTCGCTGCCTGGTGCCGGCGCCAGAATGTTTCGCCCCTCCCTCCGGATCCGCAAGTCGTTGGCCTCTACATAACTGCCTGCGCCTCCGGAACCGCCGAGCGCAGCATGAAGGCAAACTCCGTCTCGACCATCGAACGGCGCCTTTCGGCCATCAGCTGGAACTGCACCCAGCGGGGCATGCCGCTCGATCGCAAGGACCGCGCCATCGCCACGGTGATGGCCGGCATTCGCAACACGCACGCCGCCCCGCCCCGGCAGAAGGAAGCCATTCTGCCGGAAGACCTGATCGCCATGCTGGAGACGCTGGACCGCGGAACCCTGCGCGGCCTGCGCGACCGGGCGATGCTGCTGATCGGCTTTGCCGGCGGCCTGCGCCGCTCGGAAATCGTCGGGCTTGATCTTGGCCGCGACCAAACCGAGGACGGCCGCGGCTGGATCGAGATCCTCGACAAAGGAGTGCTGGTGACGTTGCGCGGCAAGACCGGCTGGCGCGAGGTGGAGGTCGGCCGCGGCTCCTCCGACACCACCTGCCCTATCGTGGCCGTCGAAACCTGGATCAAGTTTGGAAAGCTCGCCAAAGGTCCCCTCTTCCGCCGCGTCCGGGGCCAAGGCAAGGATGTCGGCCCGGACCGCCTCAACGACAAGGAGGTCGCCCGCCTCGTCAAGGCGGCGGCGCTTGCCGCCGGTGTTCGCGGTGACCTCAGCGAAGGGGAGCGGGCGGCGAAATTCTCCGGCCATTCGCTGCGCGCCGGCCTTGCCTCCTCGGCCGAGGTCGACGAACGCTACGTCCAGAAGCAGCTCGGCCATGCCTCCGCCGAGATGACCCGAAAATACCAGCGCCGCAGGGACCGGTTCCGCATCAATCTGACAAAGGCTGCCGGGCTCTGAAAAGGCCCCTCCCCTGCTCGAAGTGAACCGACAGGTCAAATTTGAGGGACGGAATTTCAGCTTACGGCTTCAATTGAAATCGGGAAGTAATAGCCACAGGCCGCGTCGGAAACCGGGATGATCAGGGTGGTCATGGCCAACTTTGACAAATCGTAACGCATTGAATTTATGGTAAATGATTTGTTAAACGGACGCTAGATGATAGTTTGTGTCCGTCACCGCATAGTCCACTTCGTTGAGGGTATCACAATCGATAGGGATCAAGTATCGATAGTGAAGGATTTCGAGTCGCAGAGAGGGTAAAGTTGGGGCAAATCACCGCCCTGGCGCGGTCGAACGGACTGACGTCCCCCTGTCCGCCGTCGGAGTGGAGTTTGTTCTAGCGTTGTCCGTTGGATGGTCGCTAAACCATGTTGCCATGTCTGTGCGCCTTTTGTGGCCGACATGCGAGCTCGGCCTAATCGAATTCGAGAACCGAAAGCAATTCAATGACCCGACATCTTTCTCTTGCGCGCGATCGGATTTCCGTACTTCTGCTTGAAGGCATTAGCCAGAGCGCTGTGGACTACTTTTCGTCATCCGGCTACGTCAATGTGACTCATCTGCCGAAGGCTCTGGATGACAAGGATCTCAAAAGTCTCATAGCCGACGCGCATATTGTCGGAATTCGTTCGCGCACGCATCTGACAGAGGAAATTTTCAGTTCCGCCAAAAAGCTTATTGCCGTCGGTTGTTTTTCTGTGGGGACAAATCAGGTCGACCTGGATGCGGCCCGCCGACGTGGCATCCCCGTATTCAACGCTCCTTATTCGAACACCCGCTCGGTCGCCGAGCTTGTGATCGGTGAGATCATCATGCTGACCCGCCGGATTTTCCCGCGTTCGGCTTCTGCTCATGAGGGCGGATGGGAAAAATCCGCCGTAGGCAGTCGTGAGGTGCGCGGAAAAACGCTGGGCATCGTCGGCTACGGCAACATCGGTTCGCAGCTTAGCGTTCTTGCGGAAAGCATGGGTATGAACGTGCGCTATTTTGATCCCTCAGACAAGCTTCGTCACGGCAACTCAGAATCGATGGCGACGCTCGGCGAGCTTCTCGAAATCTCAGATTTCGTGACAATGCACGTTCCCGAAACCAGTTCGACGCAAAACATGATAACGGAGACCGAACTGCGCAGAATGAAAAAGGACGCCCTTTTCATCAATAATTCGCGCGGAACCGTGGTGGATCTTGAAGCGCTAGCGAAGGTTTTAAAAGACGGACATCTCGCAGGCGCGGCTGTGGACGTGTTCCCGAAAGAGCCGGCATCAAATAAAGAACGTTTCGAAACGCCGCTGCAGGGTTTGGACAATGTAATTCTGACGCCGCATATTGGCGGGTCTACAGAAGAAGCCCAGGAGCGCATCGGAGGGGAAGTCTCCAGGAAGCTTGTGGAGTATTCCGACGTCGGCTCGACGCTGGGCGCCGTCAATTTTCCGCAGGTTCAACTGCCGCCACGTCCAAACGGCACGCGTTTCATCCATGTTCATGAGAACCGCCCTGGCATGCTCAACAGTCTGAATACGATTTTTTCGTCCCGTGCACTTAATATCGTCGGTGAGTTCCTGCAGACGCACGGCGAAACGGGTTATGTGGTCATTGAAGCCGAGGGCGTTGGCCAGACAGCGGGTGACATACTGGATGAGCTACGCCAGATCCCTGGAACGATACGAGCTCGATTGCTTTACTGACGCCGGTGGAAAATTGGCATTCTCTAGATTTTTCTCACACAGTTTATCGCCATCATCGACCAAAGCAGATTGCGATTCCACGCAGTGAGGGTAAGTCTCGTCAAATAGGAAAAGCCAAATCACAGCGCCCAATACCATCAAGCCGAAGCCCAAAGCCCTGCCCTCCCCCGCCGATCCGGTGCTGCGCCGTGCCGACGAACTCGATGCGCTCGATGCCATCTCGGGTTTCATTCCCCTTTAGTCTTAAAGGACAGCCCATACCATCGAGCGTAGCTCCGGAACACCCGTCATGTTCGGTGACGATCAGCCGATCCGGCGGGACTGGGGAATATGGAGTTGCGATAGAGCGTATAAAAAGAGTCGGCCATTGGAGGGAAATACAGCCCCCACGGCTACTTCACATACAGCGCGCTTGATCTCTCAAGGTGCACTAACATTGCGACTTCGGCCCTATCGGCATCCGCTGCTGCCAGTCGATCTACTATCTTCTCGTGTTCAACAAGCGTGAACTTTTCCTTGCCGGTCCAAATGAGCATGTCGGTGTGATATTCCTTGAGCCAGGCTAACATCGCCTCGCTGACTGCAACGAAGATCGGATTGCCCGAGATCCGGGCGATGCGGGTGTGAAATTGCATATCGGCGGAAATGAATTCTTCGGCTTTTCCCAATGATCGCCGCTGCCGTTCGAGGATTTCGCGCAGTTCTTCGATGTCCCGCTCGGTGGCTTTTGCGGCTGCTTCGCGCGCCATCCCTCGCTCGAAAAAGATACGCGCGTTTTTCAGGTGTTCCAGCGAGTCGGATGATCGCGACAACATGATCTTCGCGGTCGCATCGACTTGCCGGAAGATGGACTGCGCGGTCAACTCCAAAACCTTCGCCCGCTCGCCGTGAGAAATCGCGACCAGGCCCATGTTCGCCAGCGATTGCATCGCTTCGCGTATCGCGGGGCGGCCGACGCCAAAGCGCTCCATGAGGACACGTTCCGACGGCATGTCGTCGCCCGGCTTCAATTCACCCGATATAATCATCCGCTCAAGACGGTCAAACACTTCATCGGAGAGTTTGCGCCTCACGATCTGCTCTACTGGCTGGCTCATGCTGACTCGCTGGGTCAAGGTCTTCCTCCTTATGCACCTGAGCTCACTGGCAAGGAAAGATCAAGTCGCCGTTTTAAGCCGAAAACTTTCCAGGGATAACCTAAAACATCTTGCGCGAATTGGAATACTCATTATACCAGATAATGAGTTGGCGTCATCAATGAGCATGTTGGCGAGAGGAGCAACGGACAATTCATGATGATCACCCTCACCTACCGTATTGAAACGCCCGGCAGCGTCGACGCCATGGCGGAAAAGATCGCCAGCGACCAGTCGACAGGTACCTTCGTACCGGTTCCAGGTGAGACACAGGAACTGAAGGCCCGCGTCGCCGCCCGTGTGCTCGCCATTCGTCCCCTTCCCGATGCGCCGTCCCCAAGCTGGCCGGAGGCACCGGCGGGGTACGGCATCATCCACCGCGCCGACGCAGATATCGCCTTCCCGCTCGATGCCATCGGCACCGATCTCTCCGCTTTGATGACCATTGCTGTCGGCGGCATCTTTTCCATTCGCGGCATGACTGGCCTGAGGGTTGTGGATCTCAAGCTGCCCGAAGCCTATCGCGGCGCCTATCCCGGCCCGCAGTTCGGTCTTGTCGGGAGCCGGAAGCTCACCGGCGTCTACGACCGCCCGATCATCGGCACCATCGTCAAGCCTGCGCTTGGCCTGCGTCCGCAGGAAACCGCGGAACTCGTCGGCGAACTCATCCAATCCGGCGTCGATTTCATAAAGGACGACGAGAAACTCATGAGCCCGGTCTATTCTCCGCTCAAGGAACGCGTTGCCGCCATCATGCCCAAGATCCTCGATCATGAGCAGAAGACCGGCAAGAAGGTGATGTATGCGTTCGGCATCTCGCACACCGATCCGGACGAGATGATGCGAAACCACGACCTCGTTCTGAAGGCGGGTGGGAACTGCGCCGTCATCAACATCAACTCCATCGGCATGGGCGGCATGGCATTTGTGCGCAAACGCTCTGGCCTCGCGTTGCACGCTCATCGCAACGGCTGGGACGTGCTGACGCGCCATCCCGGCATTGGTTTCGATTTCAAGGTCTGGCAGCAATTCTGGCGGCTGCTCGGCGTCGACCAGTTCCAGATCAACGGCATCGGCGTTAAGTACTGGGAACCGGACGAGAGCTTCGTCGAATCTTTCAAGGCTGTCACTACGCCGCTGTTCGACGCGTCCGACTGCGCGCTCCCCGTTGCAGGCTCGGGTCAATGGGGCGGGCAAGCACCGGAAACCTATCACCGCACCGGCCGCACGACTGATCTTCTCTATCTGTGCGGCGGCGGCATCGTCAGCCATCCGGGCGGGCCTGCCGCCGGCGTACATGCCGTGCAACAGGCCTGGCAAGCAGCGGTTGCCGATATCCCGCTCGAAACCTTTGCCAAGGACCATCCGGAGCTGGCGGCATCGCTTAGGAAATTCGGCGGCAAAGGCGAGTGAGACCCATGACGAAACACGATCCGCTTCTTTCCTATTACGGCGACGACCTCACCGGCTCCACCGATGTGATGGAAGCGCTCGCCTCCAGCGGCGTGGAGACCGTCCTGTTCATGGACATTCCGGATGAAGGTCTTCTGCAGCGCTTCGGCCATTGCCGCGCCATCGGTCTTGCAGGCACGAGCCGCAGTCAAGCCCCGGACTGGATGGATGAACACCTGACGCCCGCCCTGGCATGGTTGAAAAGCCTGAATGCCGCTATCTGCCATTATAAGGTTTGCTCGACCTTCGACTCGAGCCCGCAGATCGGCAGTATCGGTAAGGCGGTCGAGATCGGAAAAAGACTGTTCGATCAGGCCTATGTTCCCCTCATCGTCGGCGCGCCGCAACTGAAACGCTATACAGCCTTCGGCCATCTCTTCGCCGCCTATCAGGGCGAGGTCTATCGCATCGACCGTCATCCCGTGATGAACCGCCACCCTGTGACCCCCATGGCGGAGGCAGACCTGCGCTTGCACCTCAAGGGACAGACGGAGCTTGAGGCCCGGCTTGCCGATCTCTCGATGCTGGCCGCCGCAGACGCCGATGACAGAATCGATGCCCTCTGCAAAAGCGCAGACGGCATTATACTGTTCGACGTCGACAGCGCCGAAAGCCAGGTCAATGCCGGTCGCCAGCTCTGGCGGCGGAACCCCGGCAATGGCTGGTTCGTCTGTGGTTCGTCGGGCGTCGAATACGCACTCCTTACCGCCTGGTCGCAAGCCGGGCTGACGCAAGGACGCAGGACGTTTCCGCTCCCCGGAAAGGTCGACCGCATCGCGATAGTTTCCGGTAGCGTCTCGCCCACCACCGAACGCCAGATCCGCCACGCAACCGAAAACGGCTTTACCGGCATCAACCTCGACCCGATGGAACTCCTTGGAGAGGACAGCAACGCTGCGCTGGAACGAGCCATCGCCGCCGGCATCGAATGTCTGCAAAAGGGCCGCAGCGTGATCCTCCACACTGCGCTGGGCCCGTCTGCCGACCGTGGCAGCATTATTGACAGGATCGCTGGCAGCCGCCATCGCCTTGGCCGGATGATCGGCAAAATTCTGTGCCGCCTGGTTGAGGAACAGTACCTGACGCGCGCTGTCATTGCTGGCGGCGACACGTCAAGCCATGCGTTACGAGAGCTGAGCGTCGAGGCGCTGACGACCTTGCTACCGCTGCCCCAGACGCCCGGCTCCCCCCTTTGCACGGCCCACGGCAGACATGCACCGACGAACGGTCTGCAGATCGCCCTGAAGGGCGGCCAGGTGGGTTCGGATGCCTATTTCTCGCAGATCCGGGACGGCGTGCAGGCGTAATCGAGGGGGAATGAAACGATGACGTTCTGGGTAGGGACGAGCTTCAAGATGAACAAGCTGCTCTCGGAGGCTCTCGCCTTTGCGAATGCTCTTGTCGTTACGGATGCCGCGCGCGATGCGCGCATTCAGCGCTTTGTCATCCCGCCGTTCACCGCCGCGCGTGAGGTCAAGGCGGCGCTGAAGGGTACCTCGGTGAAGATTGGAGCCCAGAACATGCACTGGGACGATGCCGGCGCCTGGACCGGCGAGATCTCTGCGCCGATGCTGGTCGATTGCGGGCTCGATCTGGTCGAACTTGGCCATAGCGAGCGCCGAGAATTCTTCGGCGAGACGGACGAGACTGTTGGATTGAAGGTCGAGAGCGCCGTGCGTCATGCTTTGATTCCGCTGATCTGCATCGGCGAGACGCTTGTGGAGCGCGAGAGCGGGCGGGCGGACGCGGTGCTGAAGGCGCAGGTCGAAGGTGCGCTTGGGCGGCTTCAGGGCGAGGCTAAGAATGCTGACATCCTGCTCGCCTACGAGCCGGTCTGGGCGATCGGCGTCAAGGGCATTCCGGCATCCTCGGACTATGCCGATGCGCGCCATGCGAAAATCTCCGCAGCCGCGCAAGCCGTGCTCGGGCGCAAAATCCCGGTGCTCTATGGCGGTAGCGTCAATCCAGACAATTGCGTGGAGTTCGCCGCCTGCGCCCATATCGACGGGCTGTTCATCGGCCGCTCGGCCTGGGCGGTTTCCGGCTATCTCGACATTCTTGGCCGCGTCTCCAAGGCGCTCCCCTGAACCAGGTTACGACAAACGGAAGGACATCCCATGAATATCGCCATCGGAGCAGACAGCGCGGGCAAGCCGCTGCTCGAGGTCATAGCCGCCCATTTAGCCACCCGGCCGCACCTTAAGGTCAGCGACCTCAGCCAATCCGGCTACTATGCCGACCTGGCGTTGGCGCTGGCGCAGACCATCATCGATGGTCAGAACGAGCGCGGCATTCTGATCTGCGGCACGGGCATCGGCGTAGCGATTTCGGCTAACAAGGTGCCCGGCATCCGCGCCGCTCTGACCCACGACACCTATTCGGCTGAACGCGCGGCGAAGTCTAACAACGCGCAGATCATCACCATGGGTGCCCGCGTCATCGGCCCGGAACTTGCCAAGAGGATCGTCGACAAATGGCTGGAATCCGACTTCGACCCCAACGGCGCGTCCGCCGAAAATGTCGAGGCCATCAACCGACTGGACAGGGTGAAGTAAGCGAGCAAGCGGGCTGCGAGGCCGGTGAGGAAAAATTCGTCGTTCTACTGATATACTGATTGACTCATTATACCAGTCGCATATAGTCATCGCAAACAGACATAAGCGAGGAAAAATGACGTCAATTGCTCTCTTCGGCGCCGGCGGCAAAATGGGCTACCGGCTGGCCAAGAACCTAAAAGGCTCGCGCTTTGACGTGCGCCACATCGAAGTCAGCGACGCGGGTCAGGCGCGGCTGAAAAACGATCTCGAGATCTCCTGCGTGCCGGCCAATGCCGGGCTGGATGGCGCCGACGTCGTCATTCTCGCCGTTCCGGATACGGCAATCGGCAAGGTCGCGGCCAGCATCGTCGACAAGCTCGTAGCCGGCACCATGGTTGTGGCTCTCGACGCGGCCGCCCCCTTTGCCGGCCACCTGCCGGTGCGGGCCGATCTCACCTATTTCGTCACCCATCCCTGCCATCCGCCGATCTTCAACGACGAAACGGACATGGCCGCGAAGCGGGATCATTTCGGCGGTCTGTTTGCCAAGCAGCATATCGTTTCCGCCCTGATGCAGGGACCGGAAGAGGCCTACGGCCTCGGCGAAGAGATCGCCAAGGTCATCTGGTCGCCGGTCATGCGCTCGCATCGCGTTACTGTCGAGCAGATGGCAATGCTGGAGCCGGGCCTATCGGAAACCGTCTGCGCCTCGCTGCTGGTCGTCATGAAGCAGGCCATGGACGAGTGTGTGAAACGCGGTGTGCCGGAGGAGGCCGCTCGTGACTTCCTGCTCGGCCACATGAACGTGCTCGGCGCCGTGATCTTCGGCGAAGTGCAGGGCGTGTTCTCCGATGCCTGCAACAAAGCCATTGAATTCGGCATCCCGGCGCTGATGCGCGACGACTGGAAAAAAGTCTTCGAACCACAGGAGATCGCCGAGAGCATTCGGCGCATCACCTGATCGCCGTCAGGCTCTAAGGCCTGACAATCATCGGCTCCGCCGGGAACGGGGCCGATCAATTCACTTGGGAGGAACCACATGAAACTAACACGCAGACTAACCCTTACCGCCTTTGCCTGCGCCCTTTCACTGGGCGTTGCGATGCCGGCCTTTGCCGCCGACCTCATCGCCATCATCACCCCCTCGCACGACAACCCGTTCTTCAAGGCGGAAGCCGTCGGCGCGGAAGCCAAGGCCAAGGAACTCGGCTACGAAACCCTGGTTCTCGTCCATGACGACGATGCCAACAAGCAGTCGCAATTGATCGATACCGCTATCGGCCGCGGCGCAAAGGCGATCATTCTCGACAATGCGGGCTCGGAAGCCTCGATTGCTGCCGTTCAGAAGGCCAAGGACGCAGGCGTTCCCTCCTTCCTGATCGACCGTGAAATCAACGCCACCGGCGTTGCCGTCTCGCAGATCGTTTCCAACAACTATCAGGGCGCGCAGCTCGGTGCCGAAGAGTTCGTCAAGCTGATGGGCGAGGCCGGCAACTATGTCGAGCTGCTCGGCCGCGAAGCCGATCTTAACGCCGGCATCCGCTCCAAGGGTTACCACGACATCATCGACGAATATCCGGACATGAAGATGGTCGCCCAGCAGTCGGCCAACTGGAGCCAGACGGAGGGCTACTCCAAGATGGAGACCATCCTGCAGGCGAACCCGGATATCAAGGGCGTCATCTCCGGCAACGACACGATGGCCATGGGCGCAATCGCCGCTCTCCAGGCCGCCGGCCGCAAGGACGTGATCGTCGTCGGCTTCGACGGCTCCAACGACGTGCGCGATAGCATCGCCTCAGGCGGCATCAAGGCGACCGTGCTGCAACCGGCTTACGCGCAGGCGCAAATGGCAGTCGAGCAGGCCGACGTCTTTATCAAGACGGGTAAGGGACCGGCCGAGGAAAAGCAGCTCATGGATTGTGTGCTGATCAACGGCGAGAATTCCGTCAAGCTCGAAACCTTCGCGCTTACCAACTGATCCTCCCAAAGAATGCGCGCAGGGCGGACACACTCCGTCCTGCGTTTATTTCCATGCGCCGGAGCAGAATTCCATGCCGAACTTCGTGACAGCCGCCGCAATCTCGCTCGCCATCGTGCTGGCCGTGCCCGGTTGCAAGATCATCAAGACGCCGACGCCCGAAGAGGCCGCAGAAGCTGCAAGCGGCGGGTTCAATCCCGATCGCCAGGTCGCGGAAGTATGGGGAGCAAAAGTCATTCCGTTCCTGGAAACGCGCGCCGGAACCTTCCAGGAGGTTTCCGCTCTGTCGAAATCCGATCTCGATGCCGCCGCGGCAAAATACGGCCACAAGGAAAAGGACGGCACGGCCCCCTGGACATTTGCCGCGAAAGTCTCCGGCACGATCGTTAAGGCCGAAACGAAATCCCGTGCTGCCTACCTCGACACTGATGTCGATGGCGACGGCAAGGCGGATGTGCGCGTCCAGATCGGCCCGGTCATCAAGGGCACCGCGATCCGCGACAGCCTCGACTTCGTCAATTTCAACGAATTCAAGAACCAGATCCAGTGGGCTGAATTCGGCAAGGCCTTCAACATCCATGTCAACGGCTTGACGCTCGAAAAGCTGCCGCGCGAAGGCCTCGAAGGCAACCATGTGGAAGCGCTCGGCGCCTATCCCCTGCCGTCCGCTGGCCAGCCGGCGTTGCTGACGCCCGCCACCATTACGATCGGCGGCTGACATGGCAGCCGAGACACACGAGACCATCCTAAAGCTCGACGACGTGACGAAAGTCTATTCTGGCATCGTCGCAGTCAAGCATGCGAGCCTCGAACTGAAGCGCGGCGCGGTCAACGTGCTCGTCGGCGAAAACGGCGCCGGCAAGTCGACGCTGATGCGCATGATCGCCGGCGTCGAGAAACCTTCTCTCGGCCGCATCCTGCTCGATGGCAAGGAAGTCGAGTTCAACTCCCCGGCCGATGCGCAGAGGCATGGCATCGGCATGGTGTTCCAGGAACTCAATCTGTTCGGCAACCTCTCGGCCGCCGAAAACATCTTCGCGACCCGGGAGATCACCCGCGGCATTCGCGGCATCGATCACAAAGCGCAGGTCGAAAAGGCCAATCATTTCCTCGACAAGCTGGATGCCGGCATCAGCGCCGAGACCATGGTCGAGGACCTGCCGATCGGCCAGCAGCAGCTCGTCGAAATCGCCAAGGCGATCTCGCTCGACACCCGCATCCTTATTCTCGACGAGCCGACCTCGGCCCTGTCTGCCGCCGAAGTCGATATCCTGTTCAAAGTGATCGGCGAACTGAAGGCACAAGGCGTCGCCATCGTCTATATCTCGCATCGGCTCGAGGAGCTGATGCGCATCGGCGACTACATCACCGTGCTGCGCGACGGCCAGATCACCGGCCAGGCGATGGTGCGCGACATCGACACCAAGTGGATCGTCCGCTCGATGATCGGCTCGGATGCCAAGGATTTCGCCAAATCCGTCGATCACAAGCTCGGCAAGGAAGCCTTTCGCGTCGAAGACATCTGCCTGCCGCGCCGGACCGGCGGCCTCGCCGTCGATCATCTGTCGATCTCGGTCAAGACAGGCGAAGTGCTGGGGATCTATGGCCTGATGGGCGCCGGCCGTAGCGAGTTCTTCGAATGCGTCATTGGCCAGCATGCGCACTCCACCGGCAAGATCTTCGTCGCCGGCGAAGAGATCGTCGCCAAGGATACCTCCACCCGTATCCGCAAGGGACTTGCCCTCATCCCGGAAGACCGGCAACGCGAAGGCCTTGTGCAGGTCCTGTCGATCGCCTCCAATCTAACGCTGGCGAGCCTCGAAAAATTCGTGAAATTCGGCTTCCACATTTCCGGCGAGCGCGAGCAGGCGGCTGTCAAGGAGCAGGTCCGCAACCTCTCGATCAAGGCGCCGAATCCAGATTTCGACGTCACCTCAATGTCCGGCGGCAACCAGCAGAAGGTCGTGATTGGCAAGGCGCTGATGACCAATCCGAAGGTGCTGCTGATGGACGAGCCGAGCCGCGGCATCGATGTCGGCGCCAAGGCGGATGTCTTCCGCACCATGCGCAGGCTCGCCGGTGAAGGCCTCGCCATCCTGTTTTCCACCTCCGACCTCGAGGAGGTCATGGCGCTGTCCGACCGCATCGCCGTGATGAGCAACGGCAAGGTAGCGACGATCCTTGACCGGGCGGATGCCACCGAAGAGCTCATCGTCAAGGCTGCGTCCGAGGGACACAAATCGGCCGAACACAAAACCATTGGGGAAATTGCGTGATGACCACGGCAACCGTGACCGAAAATGCACCGGCAACCGATAGCGGCTCCATCCTTTTGACGCTGATGAAGCTCAGGACGTTCATTGCGCTCTTTGCCGTCATCGCCTTCTTCTCGATCTTCGCGCCGAACTTTCTGTCGACAGCCAATATCATCCTGATGTCGAAGCATGTGGCGCTGAATGCTTTCCTCGCCATGGGCATGACTTTCGTCATCATCACCGGCGGCATCGACCTTTCGGTCGGCTCGATCGTCGGCCTTTGCGGCATGGTCGCCGGCGGTCTGATCCTCAACGGCATCGATCTGCAGTTCGGCTATACGATGTATTTCAACGTCGTCGAGGTCTGCCTGATCACCCTCGCCGTCGGCGTCGTCATTGGTGCGGTCAACGGACTGCTCATTACCAAACTCAACGTCGCCCCCTTCATCGCCACGCTCGGCACGCTCTACGTCGCCCGCGGCTTCGCGCTGCTCTCGTCCGACGGCCAGACCTTCCCGAACCTCGTCGGCAAGACCGAGCTTTCCACCACCGGCTTCGGCTTCCTCGGCTCCGGCCGCATCATCGGCCTGCCGGTGTCGATCTGGATCCTGATCGTCGTTGCGCTCGCCGCCGCCTATGTCGCCAAATATGTGCCGATCGGCCGCCAGATCTTCGCTGTCGGCGGCAACGAGCGCGCCGCTCGCATGTCCGGCATCCGCGTCGATCGTGTCAAGATGTTCGTCTACATGTTCTCCGGCTTCTGCGCCGCGATCGTCGGCATAGTCATCTCCTCCGAACTGATGGCCTCGCACCCGGCAACCGGCAACTCGTTCGAGCTTAACGCAATCGCCGCAGCCGTTCTCGGTGGCACCTCGATGTCCGGAGGTCGCGGCACGATCGGTGGCACCATCATCGGCGCCTTCGTCATTGGCATCCTGTCCGATGGCCTGGTGATGATGGGTGTTTCCTCCTTCTGGCAGATGGTGATCAAGGGTATCGTCATCATCGTTGCGGTGGTGGTCGACCAAGCCCAGCGCCGCTTGCAGCAGCAGGTGACGTTGATGCAATTGGCAAAGAAGGGTTGAAAAGAATGATGGAATTGCGTGGCGCCCTGATCGGTTGCGGCTTCTTCGCCGTCAATCAGATGCATGGCTGGAGGGATGTCAACGGCGCGTCCATCGTCGCTATTTGCGACCGCGACCCCGAGCGGCTGAAGCTCGTCGGCGACCAGTTCGGCGTCGACCGCCGCTATACTGATGCGAGGCAGATGTTTACAAATGGCGGCTTCGATTTCGTCGATATCGCAACCACGGTCAACAGTCATCGCACACTGGTGGAAATGGCCGTCGCCCACAAGGTTCCTGCCATCTGCCAGAAGCCGTTTGCCCCGACGCTTGCGGATGCCAAGGCCATGGTCGCCGCCTGCGAGGCTGCCGGCATTCCCCTCATGATCCACGAGAATTTCCGCTGGCAGACACCGATCCAGGCCGTCCGCAAGGCGCTGGACTCGGGCGCGATCGGCGCGCCGTTCTGGGGCCGCTTCTCCTTCCGCTCCGGCTACGACGTCTTTTCCGGCCAGCCTTACCTTGCGGAAGGCAAGCGCTTCATCATCGAGGACCTCGGCATCCACACACTGGATATCGCCCGCTATATCCTTGGCGACGTGACGAGCCTGTCCGCGCGAACCAAGCGCGTTAATCCGAAAATCCGCGGCGAGGACGTGGCGACCATCCTGCTCGACCACAACAGCGGCGCCACCTCCATTGTCGATGTCAGCTATGCAACCAGACAATCCGTCGAACCCTTCCCGGAAACGCTGATCGAGCTCGACGGTACGCAGGGCTCGCTGCGCCTGTCGCAAGGCTACGAGCTGCAGGTCACCAATGCCGAGGGAACGACGAACACCGACGTCGCGCCAATCTTGCTGCCCTGGGCTTCGCGGCCGTGGCACAATATCCAGGAAAGCGTCTTTGCCATCCAGCAGCACTGGGCCGATTGCCTCCGCCGCCAAGAAGAAACGTGCACCTCCGGCGCCGACAATCTGAAGACCTTCGCCCTCGTCGAAGCCGCCTATGAAAGCGCCGCCTCCAAGGCGACCGTCGAGGTCCGGACCTTGCTGAAATGAGCGACACGGCAACTGCCTTTCAGCTTTACGGAACCATCAAGGCCGAACCCGTCCCGCGTCTCCTGCGGGCCGGAAAACTGACGGCACAATTCGCTGGCGGCAATCTTCGTGCCATCACTTACGACGGCGTCGAAGTCCTGCGCGCCATTTCCTATGTGGTCCGCGACCGCGACTGGGGCACCTACAACCCCACGCTGTCTAACCTTGCTGTCACCGAAACGGAGAGCGGCTTCACCGTCTCCTACGACGCCCGTTGCGACGGCCCGAACGGCACGGTTCTCGACATTGTTGCAATGATCGAAGCAGGTGCCGGTGGCAAACTGACGTTCAGGAGCAGCGCCTGTTCCGCCACAGGCTTCGAGACCAATCGCTGCGGCTTCTGCATGCTGCATCCCATCATCGGCGTCGCAGGAACGCCAGTCTCCGTCGAGCATGTCGATGGCGAGATTGAGAACACCAAACTGCCCGTTCTCATAGATCCCTGGCAGCCCGTCAAAAACCTGCGCGCCATCACCCATACAGCACTTCCCGACGTCAGCGTCGAATGCCGCATGGAAGGCGACACGTTCGAGATGGAAGACCAACGCAACTGGTCGGACGCCTCCTACAAGACCTATGTTCGCCCATTGTCCCTGCCCTGGCCCTATAAGATTCTGGAAAACGAGCCCATCCTCCAGCAAATCACCCTGACAATCACCGACCGCCGCGCCGCTTCGGGCGATCGCCCCGCCTCGGCCGAAAACTCCAGCGTCATCCGGCTAACGCCCGGGACTGCGTCCGGCACGATGCCCGGCATCAGCCTGGTGATTACCCCGGAGGAAGTCGAAGCCAGTCTCGCTGCCCTCGCGCGCCAGGATGGGCCAAAGGTTCAGGACCTGCTCTTCCACTTCGACCCCGCAGCCGGTCACGACGCCGCCGCCTTCAAGGGTTTTGCCGAGATTGCCGCCATCCACGGCGGCACGACAACGCTCGAATTCGCCGTCCCCTGCCAACGCCTGCTGGATGAGGAAATGCTGGGGATTGCCGCGTGGATGCGCGCCGCTGATTTCGCACCTAATGCCATCATGGTTTGCCCCTCTGTCGATCGCCAATCGACCCCGCCCGGTAGCAAATGGCCGGATTGTCCACCGCTCGAGGATGTCTACGCAGCCGCAGCGAACGCATTTCCCGGCATTCGCCTCGGCGGCGGCATGCTCTCCTATTTCACCGAACTCAACCGCAAGCGCGTTCCAGCCGGAAATCTTGGTTTCGTCAGCCACTGCACCAGTCCCATTGTGCATTCGGCCGACGATCTCAGCATCATGCAGACACTTGAGGCACTACCCTTCATCACGAAGTCGGTCCGTGCCATCTATGGCGACAAGCCGTACCGGCTCGGCCCCTCCACCATCGCCATGCGACAAAACCCCTATGGCAGCCGCACGATGGACAACCCAGATTGCTGCCGCGTCCCGATGGCCAACCGTGATCCCCGCCACACCGGTCTGTTCGCCGCCGCCTTCGCCACCGGCTACGCCGCCTCAGTGCTGGATGCAGGTATCGAGACACTGACGCTATCAGCCCTCACCGGACCGTTTGGCCTCTTTGCTGGAAAAGACGAGCCGATCACCGAAGGCGGAAGACGACCGCTCTTTCATATTGTGGCCGGCCTGGCGGAACTGGCAGGGCAGCAGTGCCGTACCGTCGTTGCCTCCCATCCGCAAAAAGTCATGTCTTTCAGAACTGAAATCGAAAAGGAGGCCACTCTGTGGATCGTCAATCTCGGCGCTCACGCACTAACGGTGGACATGAGCGAGTTGGTTAATCCAACGCGCGCTCAACTGATTGTGCTTGACGGGGATACAATGAGGAAAGCGACGAAATCCGGAGTAAAGTCAGTTGGAATCGTAAGGGCTCAGCTAAGACTTTCGCCTTTTGCCGTTGCCCGTGTCCACACCGCATGACATCCTTGAGCCACCTTCGTAATTTCATCACCGGCAACTTGACCGCGCCAGTGATGCGAGGGGTCGGCACCTCGTCAGTGCTGACCGTGTGAGGACGTCGCTTCCCGCAAAACGTTATCCCCTGAATGGGTGTCTGCAGCTCAGACCATGCGGCAGGGTATAACGCTGACGCTGCGATGGCAGGAAGACAAGCCGGAACGATCTAGTAGGGCGGACATGTTGCAAAGCCGGCCTACGATGGCATTGAAAACCGTACATCGGCGGCAGGCCAAGATCGGTCCAAAATACGTTCCATGTGAGATATTATTTGATCCTGCGAGCACAGAACGAGAACGCATGTTCGCTTCCGCTTTGCGCCAAGAAGCGGTCATTGTACATGTTGATTGCACTGGTCAAAATGAGGCCGAGAGAGGACTGGCAGCTTCGAGACTCGAATCGTCAGAAGCGGACATTCAGGCTCCTTGGGGGCATCGACGTGATCTGACCCTGAGCGGGCTTTCGGAACACCTGCGTCAAACGGACGACCGCCGACAGAACAGTCATTGCCCGGATCTGCACGGCGGCTCGCCCACATGAGACATCGCCCAAGATCGCTCCGAAAAGAAGCGAAAAGTTCCGTCTTGCCCACTGTCTTCCTGCTATAGTGGAGAAGAGGAGACGGCTCAATGGGCGAGAATCGCAAGCTGGCCGCAATTCTGGCCGCCGACGTGGTCGGATACAGCAGGCTCGCAAGCGCGGACGAAGATCGTATTCTGGCGAGGTTGCGGGCACTGCGTAGCGACCTGATCGATCCAACTATAGCTGTGCACAACGGGCGCGTGATCAAGCGCACAGGCGATGGGGCATTGGTCGAATTCCGCAGCGTGGTGGACGCCGTCCGCTGCGCCGTCGAGGTGCAGAATGCCATGGTCGAACGCAATGCCGGCGTGCCCCAAGACCGCCGTATTGAGTTCCGAATCGGCATCCATTTGGGGGATGTGGTCGAGGAAAGCGACGGTGACCTGATGGGCGACGGCGTCAATATCGCGTCGCGCCTGGAGGGCGTCGCAGCGCCGGGCGCCATTTGCGTGTCGGAAGATGCCTATCGCCAAGTCAAGGCCAGGCTCGATCTCTCTGTCACCGACCTCGGCAGCACACAGCTCAAGAACATCGCCGAGCCGATTCGGATCTATTCGCTCCAGGTCGGCGTCGCCGCACTGGCAAAGTCAACAGTGACCGCCTACGCCGCCGCTGGGCGCGTGCCAGCTGCATCGCCGCCGGCGTTCTCGATTGCGGTGCTGCCCTTCGCCAACATGAGCGGTGATGCCGAGCAAGAATACTTCGCCGATGGCATCTCCGAAGACATCATCACGGCTCTGTCGAAGCTGTCGCAGCTGTTCGTCATCGCCCGCAACTCGTCGTTCACCTTCAAGGGCCGGAACGTGAACGTCCAAGAGGTGGGCCGCGGCCTTGGCGTGCGCTACGTGCTGGAGGGCAGTGTCCGCAAATCGGGCAGCAGGGTGCGGATCACCGCACAGCTGATCGACGCGACATCAGGCGGCCATCTGTGGGCGGAGCGTTTCGATCGCGACCTGACCGACATCTTTGCCGTGCAGGACGACGTAACGCAGCAGATTGTCGGCGCGCTCGCGCTCAACCTGAGAGAGGGCGACCAGCAGCGGCTGGCTGCGGAGCAGACCGAGAGCCTGGAAGCGTATGACTGCTTCCTTCGGGGCCGTGAACACATGTGGAGGTTGACGAGAGAGCAAAACACGCAGGGCCGGGAACTGTTGCAACGCGCCATCGAGCTTGACCCGAAATTCGTTCCGGCCTACGCGTTCCTCGCCGTCACACATGGGCTGGCCTACATCAACCAGTGGAGCCAATCGCCGTCGAAATCGCTTGAACAGGCGATTGAGGCTGCCACGCGGGCGGTGGCGCTCGACGATCAATATCCCTACGCACATTGGGCGCTCGGCGTCGTCAAACTGCACTTGCGACAGCACGACGTGGCCATCGCCGAGGCCGAACGCGTGATCGCGCTTGCTCCCAATTTTGTCGAGGGGTACGAGAATCTCGGCAACGCACTGCACTATGCCGGAAGGTCGGCCGAGGCGCTCGCCTATTTCGAGCGGGCAATGGCCCTGAACCCCTATTACCCGGACCTGTTCCTGCACTTCTACGCGCAGGCGATGTTTCAGCTAGGCAGGTACGAGGAGGCCGTCGTCATCCTGAAGCGGCGGCTCGTCCGTAATCCAGACACAGACGTCTCGCGAGTGCTGCTGGCGGCGAGCTATGGTCACTTGGGGCGCTTCGAGGAGGCGCGCGGTGAGTGGGCGGAAGTGTTCCGAATCAATCCCGATTATTCCCTGGAGCACAGGCGCAAAGTACTGCCCTACAAGAACCCTGCCGATTTCGAACGCATTGTGGACGGCCTGCGGCAGGCTGGCCTGACTAGCTGATTGTTTTGCCGCCAGCGGCAATGGGCCACAGTTTCTGTGCGGGGTCCACCGATGCATGTTGTCTGGTTTTGGGCCGGATGGTTCGCATCAGATTGTCCGAGAGACGTGCTCATGGGGCGCTAGACCAAGACTAGTGCAGGCGGCTGTGGGTGGAACCAGGGACAACTCCTCGACGCAAGCGATCATTGGTCCGGATGACCGCTTCTGGCGTCCTACGCCAGCTCAGTGAATGACCGCTCTTGCAAACTTTGGAATTGGAAAACGTTCCGTTGATACGTGCAGCCCCACTGTGGGCGGGGCCGCACGCGCTCAGATCTCAGTATGCTCCGCTAGTTCCAGTGCATCCTCAATGTCCACTCCAAGGTACTTGACCGTATTTTCGATCTTGGTGTGCCCCAACAGGATTTGAATCGCGCGAAGATTGCCTGTCGCCTTGTAGATCATTTGCGGCTTTAGTGCGCCGAAGCGAGTGCGTGCCGTAGTCTTCGCGTCGTAGACCAATTGCGGTCACCCATTCGTCGACCAATCGGGCATATTGGCGAGTACTCAGATGATCGGTATGGTCGACTCGACTGGGAAAGGCGTAGTCGTCAACTGTTCCACCTCGCCGCTCAAGCCATGCAAGCAAACTTGCCCTCACGTCCGCCGTGATTTCGAACTGAACCGGACGGCCGGTCTTTTGCTGGACGACCATGGCTCGGGTTCGAATTTCCGTTCCTGTCACGAGGCTTCCGATTTTCATTTTGACGAGATCGCAACCACGCAGCTTGCTGTCGATTGCGAGGTCAAACAAGGCGCGATCTCTCATGCGTCCCTGTCGAGGAAGAAGCGGATCGCCCAAATCTGGCGCTGTTTTAGCGGCTTCTTGACGCCGACCTTTCGGCCCGCGTTCCAAGCCGGTCGTCCCAGTGCGTTAGGATCATATTGTGCAATACCCATTTTCGTTCTCCTTTGACCAACATTGGCCGCGAGAGGAACTCATGAGAACACTGATGGGGCCGACACCAGTCCGTCCCCTTCCAGGACAGCCCAACAGGAAAGCGGAATTGCATCCCCTCGTGCGAAGGTCCGTTAATGGCCGCCCTGAGCGGACACTCCGACAAGGTCCAATCCAGCCAATAAATCTGGCACGAGCGAGGAAACCAGTGTAGCCTTTGGAGGTTGAGAGGTTGGGATTTCCCCACCCCTGAGTAAAGCAATAGCGAGGCCATCTACACCCTCTGGAGAGGTGGTTATGGAAGCAGTTCGCGCGGAACGGCGACTGGTTGCAATCCTTGCCGTAGACATTGTTGGTTATTCGCGACTCATCGAAGCTGACGAGGCCGGGACCCTGGCAGCAATGAAGGCGTGGCGTGGCGAAACCTTCGATCCCTTTCTGGAGAAGTATCACGGACGCATCGTGAAACTTATGGGCGACGGAGCGATCGTGGAGTTCGGCTCCGTCGTCGACGCCGTCTCTTGTGCAGTCGCGTCTCAAAGCAGGTCCGCGACATACCAAGCGGATTTCGCATCCCAACATAGACTTCTTCTCCGTATGGGCATCAACCTTGGCGATGTCGTCGTCGACGGGGATGATTTGCTGGGCGATGGCGTCAACGTCGCAGCGCGGCTTGAACAAATGTGCGAGCCGGGAGGGCTTTTCGTATCCGGCACTGCTTTCGATCACTTGCAGGGCAACTTCGATTTGCCGCTGGAATTCATCGGCGAGCAGCATGTGAAGAATATCCAGCGGCCTGTCCGTGTCTACCGGGTGAGGTTTGACGGAAATACCCCGCTCCCGCGCTTCAACGTCAGGAGCTTTCGCAGTTGGAGAATACCGGCTGCTCTGGCCTTTTTACTCCTAGCAAGCGCCTCCGCGGCATGGCTGGTGCAGAAGCGCGAGAATGCCGACGCGGCTTCCGTTGCGCATATGGCCTTTCCGCTACCCAAAAAGCCTTCGATCGCTTTCCTGCCATTCGAAAGCTTGAGCTCCGATAGCGAACAGAGCTATTTCGCTGACGGGATGACCGACGACCTGATCACCGAACTCTCAAAACTGTCTGGCATCTTCGTGATCGCGCGCAACTCGACCTTTGCCTACAAAGGCAGGTCCAACAGTGTGCAGCAGGTGGCCAAGGACCTGGGCGTCCAATACATTCTGGAGGGCAGCGTACGTCGAGAGGGAAACCATGTTCGCGTCAATGCCCAATTGATCGACACGATCGACGGACATCACCTCTGGGCCGAGCGCTATGATGGTGAAATGAGCGGCGTCTTCAAGCTGCAGGACAGGGTGATAGGGCAGATTGTTTCGACGCTTTCTGTAAGGCTGACGAGTGCCGAACAGAGCGTCGAAGCACTCCCAGAAACGACGAGTCCACAAGCATACGATGCTTTGCTTCAGGGCTGGGAGCATCTTCGCCGTGACAACGAGGCGGAAACAGTGACGGCCACCGCCTTCTTCCAGAAGGCGATAATATTCGATCCGAACTATAGCCGCGCCTATGCGTCGTTGGCGGCAGCAAACTGGAGGGCCAGCGTCTTATCCTTGAATATTTCCCGTAGGGAGAGCGCCTCCCGGAACCTTGACAGAAATCTTGCGAAGGCCATGGAGAATCCTACGCCGCTTGCCTATGCGGTATCAGCGCAATGGCTGGCTGAGCAAGGGCGTTATGATGAAGCATTCTCTGCCATCGAAAGGGCGATGAAGCTCGCCCCGAATGATCCCGACAACCACGTCACTATGGCGCGTGTTCTTAACTCGACGGGACATGCCGCAGAGGCAGAACAGCAAGTGCGTCGGGCGATGAGAATTGATCCTCATCCTCCGCAGGCAACGCTTCGCATGCTCGCGATCACGCTCTTTTCACAAGGCAAATACGACGAAGCCGTCCAAACCTTTCAGCGTGTGATCGAGAAGAAGTCTGATCTCTTGCCGGATTACGCTACGATGATATCGAGTTACGGACATCTCGTACGCACCGACGGCGTTCAGGTGCTGATCGACAAGTACAACAAAGTTGCTGTCTCCTTGATGGTCGATCCGCTCACGGTCCAGGAAAGTGCATTTAGTTGGTATGGTAACGTGTTCAGCTATCATAGGCCTTACATTGAGCGCTTGCAGGAAGGGCTGCGCAAGGCCGGCGTGCCCGAGGGGGCAGGCACCGACCTTGCTTTTGACGACTACGCCAAGTTCATGACGCTGACGAAAGGCGAACTCAGTGTCGCCAAGACAATAAAAATCGATGTTGCGGAAGCGAGGACGCTGCTCGACCGGGGTGTGCCCTTCATCGATGTGCGTGCCCCACTGAATTTTGACAACGGCCATCTGCCAAAAGCCATCAACTTGTCGCTGGTCACCGACCTTTCAAAGGAAAGTCTCGCCAAGGTAGCGAGCAAAGAAGACGAACTCGCCTTCTATTGTCAGGGCAGACGTTGCAACTATGCCGCCTTTGCGTCGGCGAAGGCGCATGCCTGGGGATACACCCACATCTACTATTTTGCCGGAGGTCTTTTGGAGTGGGAAGACGAGGGATTTCCGCTTGTAATAGAGGTTAAGAGGTAGCGAGGCAGGAATTGTCACGCCAAGTTAGAGATGGACTATTGCCATCCGCATCTCAATGACTGCTTGTTGGCGCTTTTCGAACGCGTCACTCCCGAGCAGACCGTCGGCTCTCAGGAACTCGATCGTTTGCTCGACCGAGTTGAAGGCGCAAAGCGGTCATTCGCGCCAACCGATGGGGGTCTAGGCCTCGATTGCTCGCAGAATTTTGACAACGGCCATCTGCCAGCCAGGAGGGCACGTCAGCGTCATGCCAAAGTCACAGCTGAAACAGTCTCGCCCGTCATTAGTTCCAAGCACGCGGCCAAAGAAATCCCCTGCCAAAATTCCAGGATGCAAGAGCGTGCACCAAGGTGATTGAAGCGTAGCTAAATGATAGCCCCGGGCGCTGGACTTAACTTGCCGTTCGGGACGTAATTCGGATTGACCTGCCGTGATGCCTGTGGCTTCGGTCACGTAGTGACGTTCGCTCCCGGTTTCCCACTCTCCTCAAGAGCGCAGTCGGGTTGAACATCTTGGCCAGACGCGTGTGTCGATACGACCGTCGAACCACGATCTGTGTCTTGCCTGTCCTCTTTTCCATTGTCCTGTCCAATTCGCGTCGATTAAAGTTGTCGTGTTTGTTTATGTGAATTTTTGTTAACCAATACAATGGTTTGCTCCGATTGCCAAAAGGCGCGATCCGCTGGGAGCTTTCTGGTGGCTTATGAGCGAGCGAACGTATCGGCGAAATGAAATTCGTCGATAAAGCGCAATCATTTCCACCCGACTCCGAGGGCCACCTTACGCCAACGCCGAGAGTGTTGGCCAACAGCGTCGCTATTTCACAGGCATGAATGCCTATTCACCGCCTTCCGGAACATCGGAAGACGACCTGTTGCGCTTGGCCGCAAGCGAGAATTACAGCAATTCAAGGAGCTAATATGTTTTTCTTCAAGAACGCGAGTGTCCGAACAAAGCTTGCCGTGTCTTCGGCTGTCGGAATCTTTCTCATCATTTGTATGATCGTAAATCAACAGCTGGCGGGGCACGAGATAGGGTTGGCGAACCAAGCAGTTGATCGGGAACAGGTAATCCTGAGCGGCATCCAGACAGCCTCCCTGTCTCTCGCAGAAATGCGCGTTTCCGCTCGCGATGTTGACGTCGCAATAACTGGTGAGGAATTGGAAACGGCACTCAATCGTGCCAAGACAGCTAGTCAGCAGGCCTGGGATGGCCTCGATCAACCCATAAGCATTGCCTTAAAGCCGGACGTTCTCAACGATATCCGCAACAGCCTGAGAGCTTATGAAGCGTTGATTACCAGACGCGCCTCCTCCCTATCTGCCGCTATGATGAAAAAGCAGGGATTGGCACTTAGCCAAGCAGAGGTCACTGCGGCGTTGGCTGTCGTTTCGAACAACGAGATCGGACAGACAATGAATCAAGCGCGCGTGGCAACCGAGGCTTCCATCACGAATGCGCGTCATTTTACCGAAGAAGCAAAAGGAGTGTTAGCTGCTACGGTCTCAAGGGCCGGCTTGATCGCGTTAATCGTTGGTATTGGCGTCGTTCTTGTTCTTATCGCCTCGGCCATCGGCCTGATGTTTAGTATCGCCAAACCTATCCAAACCATGACCATAGCGATGCAGCGCCTGTCGCACGGCGAGCTCGATATCGATGTGGGCCAAATCTCGCGTCGAGACGAAATCGGCGAAATGGCAGCAGCCGTCGAAATCTTTCGCACGAATGCACTTGCAAACCAAAAACTAGAACAGGAAGCCGAAGCCAATCGCAGCATGTCCGAAGAGGAACGCCGCCGCCAAGCCGATGCGGACCGGCGCCGCGCGGAGGAAATGGCGCAAGCGACAGAAGGTCTTGGGACAGGTCTCAAGCATTTGGCCAGCGGTGATTTGTCGTACCAGCTTTCCGCGCCGTTCGCGTCGGAGTTTGAAACCCTGCGTGCGGACTTCAATGCAGCTGTAGTTCAACTCGCTAACACACTGCATGCTGTTGCTCATGCCACGGGGGCGATAGATAACGGCATACGGGAAATCGGCCAGAGCGCGGGAGACCTGTCGAAGCGGACCGAACAGCAGGCCGCCTCGCTCGAGGAGACCGCTGCCGCCCTCGATGAGATCACCGCCAATGTCGGCTCGTCGACGAAGCTCACCGAAGAGGCCCGCACGGTTGCAACGCAGGCCAACCAGAGTGCAGCGCAATCGGCCGAAGTCGTCTCGCATGCCGAGGAGGCGATGCGCCGGATCGAGGAGAGCTCCCAGCAGATTTCCAACATCATCGGCGTCATCGACGAGATCGCCTTCCAGACCAACCTTCTGGCGCTCAATGCTGGCGTCGAGGCGGCGCGGGCCGGCGATGCCGGCAAGGGCTTTGCCGTCGTCGCCCAGGAAGTGCGCGAACTGGCGCAGCGTTCCGCCCAGGCCGCGAAAGAAATCAAGGGGCTGATCCGCAACTCGACGGTGGAAGTCGAAAGCGGTGTCAAGCTGGTGCGCGATACCGGCGAGGCGCTGAACGTCATCGGCGGCTTCATCGGCCAGATCAACAGCCATATGAACGCGATCGCCGTTTCGGCAAAGGAGCAGGCGACGGGACTGGCCGAGATCAACACGGCGGTCAATTCGATGGACCAGGGCACCCAGCAGAATGCGGCGATGGTCGAACAGTCGACTGCGGCGGCCGCGAGCCTTGCGCAGGAGGCGGCCAAGCTGCGCGATCTCGTCGCCCAGTTCAAGCTTGAAGGCGCTGCCTCCCAGCCGCGTGCGGTGGACCCGACCAGCCGGCCGGTCGTTTCGCCGGCCCGTGCGCTCGGCAACAAACTCGCCAGCGCCTTCGGCGGCAGAACCGCCACAGCGGCGGTAACACAGGTATGGGAGGACTTTTGATGGATGATCCTCAGCATCGCCGCGAACTACGCTCGAGCAGTGCGCTGGAAATTATCGCCTTCCATCTTGGCGACCAGCAATTCTGCATTAAGACAACCGCGATACGGGAGATCCGAGGATGGGCAGCGGCAACGCCGCTGCCCCATTCACCGCCGCATGTTCTCGGCGTGATGAACCTGCGGGGTTCGGTCATTCCTGTGATAAACTTGGCAACGATGCTCGATGTCCGCAGTGCGGCGGAAACAAGTCGCAGTGCAATCGTCGTCGCCGAGATCGGGACAAACATCGTTGGTCTGATCGTTGATCGCGTCTCCGACATCCTGTCGATCAGCGGCGAACTGATCCAGCCCGTGCCCGATCTAGGGACCGCATTCGATCCCGCCTTCTCACACGGTATCATCCCTCTCGAAGAGGGCATGGTTTGCTTCTTGAACCTCGATCATATGTTCGCAAACCTCGACATGGCGCTTGCGGCCTAACAGCTCACTTGCGTTTAGCAATCCGTCAACCACGAATTCAAGGGACTTAGAAGATGCCTCATGTTGTCGCATTTCCATCACGTGAAGCGACTCGATCATTCAGCGTCGGTACGACCGCGCTCTCAGATGCAACAGTGGATGCCGCCATTCAGCAGCTGCTGGAGCATGACCGCGAGAAATTGATCAAAGCAGCCAACTATCTGGAGGCGCTCTGTGCAAATCTCAGCCGCCATGTCCTCGCGAGATCGCACTTGTCGGTCGTTGCCGAAGGTTCCTCGTCAAGCTCAACTGAGGCCGTGTAAGCCCGGCTTAGCAACCTGGGACCGCAACGGTCCCGGTCGGTGAGATGGGCCACACCAGCGGCGCGCAAAGAGGCTTGCCTGTCGGGCTATCTGTTTCAATATTTTCCGGGCTCGGGTGAGCAGCGTCAAATAATGAGAGACCGTTTTTTGGTGTCGGATGGATTTTCGCCGTAGGTAGCTCTATAGGTGGCGGAAAAGCGACCGAAATGACAGAAGCCCCACTTGCGGCATACCTCTCTGACCGACTGATGGTTCAAGGGATCCAGAAGATCCTGTCGGACCGCCTGTAAGCGTATTGTTCGCAGATAGGCCGCAGGCGTCGTTTGCTTGAAAGCGCGGAAGCCGTTTTCAAGAGCGCGAATGGAAACGCCGGCCGCCTCAGCCACCATCTGCGTTACAATGGGTCTGTCGAGGTTGGCCTGCATGAAGTCGATTGCGCGGCGGACGTGCCGGGGCGCGATGCTGAAGGGTTTCTCATCCAACAACGTCGAGAAGCGGTGCGGGATCGATCGTACTACCAGACCAGCGAGCACTTCGGTCAGTTGCGACAACGCGATCGGGGATTGGAGCAATGGTCCGTTGTCGCGCATCCCGATGACGAACGTGTGGACAACGCTGCCGATCAATTGGCCAGATCGGGTGGAAAGGTCCACCACAGGTGACAGGTCCAGCGCTCCGGTAAACGGTCTTTCAAATACCGTGGTAATAGTCTGTGCAATCACCGTCCAGTTCAGGCGAAGTACGTCTGACAGATGGGGTTCCCCCCTTACGTCAAAACGCTCTGCCTCGTGAGAGTTCACCAGCAGCATCCGGTTAGGGGCGCCTTCGATTATCCTTCCGCCGAGGGTTGCGTTGACTGCACCGGTGTGTGGTAAGATAAATGATAGCCATTCCGGAGTTTCGGGGACGGCTCTCAGCTGAAAGGCCGACGGATAGTGGCCTGTGACCACCGTTGTGGTACCAGCAGATCGGATATCTGATTTCCAGAGGAACGTTCGTGCCGGATCGGAAGGCCTGGCATCGAATGGGCCGAAATTTTTAGCGTAGGTCTCGACCATCTGCTCAAAAGTTGACCCTTGGAACCGGGGTGCAAAGCCAAATAATGCGTTTTCGGGCATGCAGGCAATCAATCGAAATAAGATGTTGCGGGAAATAACAAGGCAACGCCTCGTCGGTCGAAGGCGAATTGTTCATGCGAATGGAAGCAAATCCCGTGCCAAATTTCCGGGATGTAAGAGTGTTCACCCAAGGCTCGAAGGCAGTGCTATGCGGCCTCCTCGGCAGTCTCGGCCTCGATTTCGTCTGTTTCGCGCGTGGCCGCTTCTTAGAAAGGCCAGAAGCCGGCGAGATACGTGGCGGTTGCCTCCTCCCTGAGGCATCCACATCGATCGACAAGGGGCTTCGACTCGCAGGCCTCAAAGACCTTCAAAACGGTTCGTCAGCCAGTCTCTGAAAATCAAGGCGACTTTTCTGCGGTTCGGGGCACTTGGCGTTACCGCGTAGAAGCGCCTCCCTGTCTTCAGGGTGCGGTCAAGAGCAATTACGAGGCGCTTATCTCGAATGGGCCTATCAATGAGAGGTCGCCAACCGAGCGCGATGCCTTCACCGTTTTCCGCAGCTTTCATCGCGACAAGGGAATCGTTGACCTGCAGCGACGTTGGCAAAGTTGGCGGGGCGCCGACGCCTGTGGCTCGCAACCACTCGGCCCAACCGATCCTGAAGCGATACGGGTCAACGTAGTGTATAAGCCGATGAAACAAGATGTCGCTGGCAAGTGATAGAGGCTCGCTCTTCGCCAGATAATCCGGGCTGCAAACAGGCAATATTTCCTCGGCCCACAGTGGAACGGCATCACAATCCGGCCAGTTTCCATCGCCAAGCCGAATGTGAACGTCGATGTTGCTCGTGGTCATAACTGGATCGCGGTCCAGGCACCTCAGGTCAATCATTAAGTCAGGATGGGTCTGGCGAAACTCCGGCAACCGCGGCATCAGCCACTCTGTTGCCATGACCGTAGAGGCGCTGATTACGAGCGTGTCTCGGCGCGGCATGCCGGCGATATCGTCAAGCGTCTCGGCGATCGAGGCAAATCCCCCCGATACCGCCGAATAAAGTCGCTGGCCTTGTGTTGTCAGGCTCAGGGCCCGCCTTTCCCGAACGAAAAGCGCGTGGCCGAGGGAAATCTCGAGTTGTCTGATCCCGTGACTGACCGCAGGCTGGGTGATGGACAGTTCCGTGGCGGCTTTCGAAAAGTTCAGATATCTCGCCGCAGCCTCGAACAGGATCAGGCTGTGGAGGGAGGGAATTGTCCGTCGTAGCGAATGACTATCATGGCTCATGTGTTCAAGTTCTTCGCCGTTCGAAAATTGTGGTGCACGGCATCCCTGTCACACGGTGCAAGACTGCGCGCCGATACAGAGACGAACACCTAATCGTTCTCGTGGTCAACAAGCCTAGCGGCCGATCCTCGACGGTCTTTGTCGATCTCGCCTCATACTTCCATGAATTTAATTGCCCTTTACGGGACCGCACCCTCGCCGGACAGTGTTCTCCAAGCGCCCGAACTCGACGTTGGGAGAACAGGCAGCAACAAAAATAAACCGTCATGGGAACAATTGAGATGTCAAACGATCCGTTGCTCCAGCCGTTTCAACTCAAGCATTTGACACTCCGAAACAGGATGATGTCGACGGCGCACGAACCGGGATACACGGAGGATGGCCTCCCGAAGGAGCGCTACCGTCTCTACCATTCGGAAAAGGCCAAAGGCGGGATAGCCATGACGATGATCGGCGGTTCGTCCGTCGTCGACATCGATAGTCCCCAGGCGTTCGGCAATATCCAACTCCACAAAGACGAGTCCGTGAAGTGGCTTCGAGAGCTTGCCGACGACGTTCACGACCACGGCGCTGCCGTGATGATTCAAATCACTCACCTCGGAAGCCGAACCAACTGGAACAAAGGCGATTGGCTTCCGATCATCGATGCTTCCCACATCCAGGAGCCCGCGCATCGCGCCTATCCCAAGGCGATGGAAGATTGGGATTTCGAGCGCGTGATTACCGCATATGCCGACAGCGCCGAGCGGGTCAAAGACGCGGGGCTTGACGGTATCGAGCTTGAGTGCGCCTCGCATCTCATCGCGCATTTTTGGTCTCCGGCAACAAACAAGCGGGATGATGAATACGGTGGCTCGCTCGAGAACCGGATGCGCCTGGTGAACGATATTCTAACCGCCATCCGCAAGCGTATCGGCCTCGAGTTCATTGTCGGCGTCCGTATGGTCTGCGATGAGGTTTGGAATAAAGGGCTCTCGCGCGACGAAGGTGTGGAGATTGCCCTTCGATTGAAGGCGGGCGGATTGATCGATTTCGTCAACGTCATTCGCGGCCACGTCTCAGAAGACGAGGCCTTGAGTCATGTGATTCCGAACATGGGAACCCCATCTGCTCCCCATCTCGATTTCGCCGGAGAGGTTCGTCGGGATGTGAAGATACCGACCTTCCATGCGGCAAGAATTCAGGACGTGGCGACCGCGCGACATGCGATCGCGAGCGGCAAGCTTGACATGGTCGCCATGACACGCGCGCACCTTGCCGATCCTCACATCATCCGCAAAGTGATCGAAGGGAAGGAGGATCAAATTCGCCCCTGTGTCGGCATGGGGTACTGTATCGACTCCATCTACCCTGCTGGCAATGCCACGTGCGTGCACAATGCGGCGACTGGTCGGGAGGGCAGCCTCGCGCATGTGATCAGGAAGACCAACGGACCCATGCACAAGATTGTGGTCGTCGGAGCGGGACCGGGCGGTCTTGAGGCTGCACGGGTCGCAGCCGAGCGGGGCCACAAGGTCACGGTCTTTGAGGCTGGACCAAAAGCTGGCGGACAAATTCTAATAACCGCGGCACTGAAGCGACGTCGCGAAATCCTTGGGATCGTGGACTGGCGCTTGTCTGAATGCGAGCGCCTTGGCGTCGAATTCCACTACAATCGCTTCGTCGATGAGAGTGACGTTGTGGCTGAAGAACCTGACGTCGTGGTCGTAGCTACGGGTGGACTGCCTAATGTTGACTGTCTTGAGGAAGGACAGGAGCTCGCGACGACCAGTTGGGACATCCTCGGCGGAAGCGTTCAGCCTGCAAAAAATGTGCTGGTCTACGACGACAATGGTTCGCACCCCGCCATGACGATCGCAGAGTTTCTGGTCGACGCGGGCTCGAATCTTGAAGTTGTCACGCCTGCGCGAACCCTTGCGCCTGATATCGGGGCAACGAGCTACCCCGCCTATTTCCGTGCTCTCAACAAAGCGGGGGCAAAGATCACCTTGAACCTGCACATTGAGCGCCTCGAAAGTCGCGGCAACAGGATCGCAGCCATATTTTTCGACGAGTATGCCAAGCTCTGGGTCGAAAAAGAGGTGGACCAGGTTGTCGTCGAAAGCGGGACGAAGCCGATGGACGAACTCTATTTCTCGCTCAAGCCGCTCTCCCGGAACCAAGGTGAAATCGACTATCGGGCTTTCATAGCGGGCAAGCCGCAATTTGTAGCCAATAACCCCGGTGGAAAGTTTCAGCTGTTTCGGATTGGCGATGCGGTCGCAAGCAGGAACATCCACGCGGCCATATACGACGCGCATCGATTCATGGCCGCGGTTTGATCACGGCCGTGGGTTTGAAGATCCGATCGCAGGAATTGCGTGCAGGCCGTTGGGACGACCTCGCCGCGCAATCATGGAGGCCAAGCGGACCGCTGGTGTTTCATGAAAAGGGGAACGAAAACTAGGAGCAAGAAAATGAAGAAGTTCTGGAAAATGCTTTGTGCCGCGGCCATGGTTGGAATGACCATGCTGCCCGCGCATGCGGAAGAAAAGATCATCACCATCGGCACGATGCAGTGGGAAGACCTGGGGTCGATCACCGGTGTCACCAAGAAGGTACTGGAAGATTCCGGCTACACCGTCAAAGTTGTGTCGTTCTCCGAATGGGGCATCGCCTACGCCGCTCTCGGCAAGGGCGATATTCAGGTTCTCGCCTCGCTGACCGACTACGTCGCACAGGACTATTGGGATAAGAACAAGAAGAAGCTGGAGAAGATATCGCCGGTTTCGTTTGGCCTGTACCAGGCTATTGCGGTTCCGAATTATGTGCCGATCGACTCCATGGAGCAGTTGAACGCCAACGCCGACAAGTTCGGCGGCAAGATCGTCGGTATCGAGCCGGGTTCAGGCCTCATGCGCGATGCCACCAACTCCGTCAAAACCTATGACCTCAAGCTACAGCTTGTCGAAGGCAGCACGGCTGCGATGACGGCTGAATTGAAGTCGGCCATCGACCGCAAGGAATGGATTGCCGTGACGCTCTGGGAACCGTCGTGGATGATGCAGAAGTACCCGGTCAAGTTTCTGAAAGACCCGAAGGCGATATTTCCGCTGGCGCAGACCTACAACTGGATAGCCAAGAGCGGCTTCTCCGCCGAGAACCCGCATGCGCGCGAAGTCATCGCCAGCGTCTATCTCCCACTCGCAGAAATCACCGCGATATCAGGCGCAATCGCTGACGGCAAGACAATAGACGAGGCGGTCAAGGATTGGACCGACAGCCATGCCGACCTCTTGAAGCGTTGGGAGAATATCAAATCGGAGTAACATCTAACGGCCGGGCCGCTGAGCAATCGGCGGCCCGGCCTGACTTTGCGTGGAGAGATTACCCCGGAAGTGCTTGGAGATTTCGCATGACGGGTATCCGCAAGGCTTCGGGGTCTCGCATCTGCCCGTTACGGATTGAAGCCAATATTGACGAGGACCCCGACTTCCGACACGTCGAACTGCGTGTTTGGATCGGATGTCTCGCAAGCTTTTGCAGTGCTTCAACGACCGCGACCGTGTGCCGGCTGTTTCGACTTTGCGGAAGCATCCAGACTGCGATTGTTAGTTTAAGCGACGCAACCTCATTAAACGGTGCCACCAAAGCGCCGCTGGTCCGATAGGGCTGCACCAAGGATTTACGTCCCATGAGCACGCCCAATCCCAATAGAGCCTCTTCGGCGATTGCATATAACGAGAATCCTGGGCCAGAACGAGGAGCAAATGCCTGTTCTGACATTGCCGCAGCGCTCCAAATCTTCCAATCTTCCCAACATGTGCGATACAAGTCACGAGAGCTATCCCAGTGCTGCTCGATGAGTTGCGTGCTCATGGATTTCGATGGAGCTTTCGTTGTGAAGGAGCCGTCGTGCACTGAGACGTGCCCCGAGATTTGATCCAAAGATGAAGATCACGTTTACCACCCCATCTTCGAGACCAATTGCCTCTAGGGTAAGGCGTGCAGCCTAGACGTCCACCGCTATCTGCAGGCCTTCGGGAGCGGCATACATCGCCATGTTTCGGCGCGACAAATCCAGATGCGCGCGGATCAGCGCTTCCGCGCGGTCTGCGTCATGGTTTGCGATTGCGTCGATTTCGTCATGCTGACGCGATGCTTCACGGAGTTCCTCCAGCATTTTAGTGCTGTTTGGCTTGTAGAAGATCTTTGCGATGCGCGCGTGATCGATCGCTAGGCGGCGTAGAAAGGACGAAGACGTTGTTGGCGATCTCGCCTATGCGGAGGTGGAACCGATCATTGCAGAACACGACCGTCGACGTCGTTGCGGTCAACCGCGTCGTCGCGAAAGTCGTCCTGTATTTCCCGCAGTCCTGCGATGTCGGCTTTTGTTGCGTGTTCAGCGGCCAGCCTTGTGGCCGCGCCTTCCATACACGATAGCCGATTAAGATGGATTGAGCCCGCGGCGCATAATGCGTCGCGGGCTCAATGAGCGAACTACATGGAGAGTGGAACGCTCTTAGCTCGCCATGACAGCGACTGACGCTTTTTGATGCGACCGTTTCATTCCGGCTCGCCTTCCCTCGTAAAACGCATAGGGTGCCTGCCTTGGGGCGAGGCCACCTCCGATCTCGACAAACGCGACGCCGAGATCAGCCAGTTCCAGCGCAAGCCAGTTTGCAGTAACATTGGTGGTCACAAAGACGAGGCTATCGGCATCGCGCGGCCAAGGCATCGTCATTCACGACGATCTTCTCTCCCAGGTCGCGCTCACCGGTGACTATCTCTGGAACGAAATTGAGCGACCCAACGGGGGCCCAGTATCAACGGCCTTGCGCGCCAACATTTCCACCGATTCGAAGCCGCAGTCACACCGGCGTTGTCGGTCGAGTTCCGCCGCGGTGAAGAGGCCTACCTCCAGAGGGGATTGTGTCTGGTGCGCACCGTCCGAAGACTAAGAGATCGAGTTGGTCTCAGACGGTTTGGGTTGAGTTGTGCCGCGTCGCGTCGGCGATCATCGCGAGGGCTGTGCCGCCCTTAGTTTCGGCCAGCAACCTTGCATGTAGAGCCTCCAGATAGTTGGTTATCTGGCGTACCTTGTCGCGTTCTTGTTGGAGCATTTTCTGTACTTCGAGGTCCGCCGAAGCGATTGTATCGGCGTCCTGTCGACGGTTTTGGTTATCAGGTGAAAACATGATGGCACGGGACATTTGATGTTCTCTTTTTGCCTGTTGCCAGTGCGGGCGGCTTCCGTATGGAAGCGGCCCGCGTTTGACGGTCAGAGCTCAGGCTGCACTCGCGGTGTCATCGAGATTGGCGAACATGTGGTCGAGGTCGAGGAAACAGACCATGCCGCGTTCGAGCGGAATGATCCCGTGGGAGAAGCGGGGATCGAAGCTTACCCCGAGATCGGGCACCGGTTGGATCTGGTCGCCTCGGATTGACAGGATGTCCGACACCTGGTCGACAACAAGACCAATGATACTTCGGCCCACTTCCGCGACGACGATGGCGGCGCGGGCTGTGTCGACATTGCTGCGAACCCCGAGCCGGGCGGCCAGGTCGATGATCGGGATGACCGATCCACGAAGATTCATCACGCCAATGACATCTGCCGGAGCATGGGGCAGCGGCGTTGCCGCTGCCCATCCCCGGATTTCCCGGATCGACGTGGTCTTGATGCAGAACTGCTGGTCACCGAGATGGAAGGCGATGATTTCCAGCGTTTCCGCCTGTCCGGGGGCCGAAGACGAACGCTGCATCAGAAATCCTCCCACTCGGAGGCGACTGCCGCCGCGGCTGCGCCCCGGCCATCGAAGGCTCGGGCAACCTTGTTGCCAAGCGCCCGAGCGGGTGAGGCGACAGGCTTTGCCGTCTCACCGGCTGCGCGCGGGCCGGAGGCACCTTCGAGCTTGAAGCGAGCGACCAGGTCGCGAAGCTTGGCCGCCTCTTGTGCGAGGCTCGCGGCCGCAGCGGTCGATTCTTCCACCATCGCCGCATTCTGTTGCGTGCTCTGGTCCATCGAATTGACGGCGGTATTGATTTCGGCAAGCCCAGTGGACTGCTCCTTCGCAGAGACAGCGATCGAATTCATGTGGCTGTTGACCTGGCCGATGAAGCCGCCGATGACGTTCAGCGCCTCGCCGGTGTCGCGCACCAGCTTGACACCGCTTTCCACCTCCGTCGTCGAGTTGCGGATCAGGCCCTTGATTTCCTTAGCGGCCTGCGCCGAGCGCTGGGCGAGTTCGCGCACTTCCTGCGCAACGACAGCAAAGCCCTTGCCGGCGTCACCCGCACGCGCCGCCTCGACGCCGGCGTTGAGCGCCAGGAGATTGGTCTGGAAGGCGATCTCGTCGATCACGCCGATGATGTTGGAGATCTGCTGCGAGCTCTCCTCAATCCGGCGCATCGCCTCTTCGGCGTGCGAGACCACCTCGGCCGATTTCGCAGCACTCTGGTTGGCCTGGGTCGCGACGGTGCGCGCCTCTTCCGTCAGCTTGGTCGAGGAGCCGACATTGGCGGTGATCTGGTCGAGAGCGGCGGCGGTCTCTTCGAGCGATGCGGCTTGCTGCTCCGTCCGCTTGGCGAGGTCCTGCGCGCCCGACGCGATCTCGCGGGTGCCATTGTTCATCGTGCCGATGCTATCGGCGATGGAAGACAGCGCGGTGCGGAGCTGGCTGATCGACTGGTTGAAATCCTGGCGTAGCGGTTCGAAGGCAGGCGCGAAAGCCTCGTCAAGCTGGAAGGCGAGGTCACCGCCCGCGAGGCGCTTCAGACCGGTGCCGATATTTTGCGTGGCGAAGGCCAACTGACCGGCCTCGGTTGCCTTGATCCGGTCGATCTCCGCCTGCTCCCGCGCCTGCCGTTCCCGAGTGGCGGCAGCTTCCGCTTCGAGTTCGCGATTCGTGATCGCTGCCTGACGAAACACTTCCAGAGCGCCGGCCATGGCGCCGACTTCGTCCTTCCGGTGCGCGCCGGCAATGGCGACCGAGGTGTCGCCTTCGGCAAGCTTGCCCATGGTGCCAGTCATGCCGACGAGTGGACGGACCATGGCTCGGTTCAGCACAAACAGCATGAAAAGGCTGAAGACGATCAGGGCGACGGAGCCAGTAGTAATTACGGTGCGAGCGGTTGCCGCCGCCTGTGCCGCTTCCTCCGAGCGCTTCACGAGGAGTTCCTGCTCGACGGCCTTGATATCCGCCGCCTTGGAGCGGATCTGATCCATCCATTTCTTGCCAACGCCGGAAACTTCGAGATCGCGTGCTTGCTGAATGGTCTCCTTTGAAGCCATCAATTTGGTTTCGCGGACGACGACATCCTGGGTCCAGCCGGTGACCAGGGTATCCAGTTCATCGAGACGCTTCTGCTGCGCCGGGTTGTCGGACGTGAGCTTGCGGATCCTCTCGAAACTATCCAGATAGGACTTGGCGCCAGCCTTTTGCGGGGCAAGGAAATCCACATTTGCGGAGAGAAGATAACCGCGCATGCCGGTTTCCTGGTCGACCATTGCCGCGACGATGTTATCGACGGTGCCGAGCACTGCATGGGTGTGCTCCGTCCATCCGGCCGCCGCTTCCTGCGTGGTTAGGGACCTGTAGCTTACGACGTTGATGATTGTCCCAACGCCCAGCATTAAAAAAAACACCAGGGCGATCTTGCCGAGGATTCTGATGTTGTTGAAAAAGGACAGCACTGGATACTCCAATTCAGGCTCGACGCTCCGGCGCCCGCGGATCCTGGATCGGCGGGGCGGATGGTGATAGGGGCATGTGTGGAAAAAGCCGCCACGAATCATTCAAGCGACAGAAGCAGGCCCTACGGTGGGAATAGCGGCCCTTTGACTCTGAGGCCTATTGCCATCTGCGCGAGTTAAGAAAACGCTAATGCTTCCGCGCGACGGCACCAAAGCTGCGAGATGTGGATAGGCTTGCGAGAATCGGACATGCAGTTCCGAGCAGGCTGGACAATTTTGAGCTACACCGTTGCTGATCGCGAATCCGAGCGAAGGCGGAGGCCTGGCACACGAATGGGTGGCGGCGGGTTTACGCCGAAACTCGATCACCGAAGACGAGTCAGCCGGTCCGGGCGTCTCGATACTAACGCCAGCTTCGCTGCAGCGGCGGCTGGATGCGCACTGTCGACCACGACTGGCAACTGCAACGCTGGTATTTCAGAGCGTGGCGGTCGCGCGGGTTCTATCTTCGATGAATCGGTCTCAGGGTCATTACCGGAGAAGGCGCGCAGATTGACCACGACAGCCTCCGGCCGCATGGTGTTCGGCATCTTCGCAACGCTCGCGGAGTTCGAACGGGATCTGATCCGCGAGCGAACCATGGCAGGACTTGCCGCCGCCAGAGCACGAGGTCGCAAGGGAGGTCGGAAGTTCGCTCGCACCAAAGCGCAAATGCGGCTTGCCCAGGCAGCCATGGCGCAGCGTGACCCATCCTTTTCCGACCTTTGCGAGGAGCTTGGGAGCGCGTAATGCTAGCTCAAAGCTCGAACTGATAGGTCTCCGGCACAAACCGATACCCATTGCCGCTCTTTTCCGCATAGCCGACTGCCGGATAGGGCATGTGATAGCCGACGAAAGGCAGCTTCTCGGTCGCAATCATGTCGAACACCTTCCGGCGCGTCGCGGCCGCGGCGGCCTTATCCGCGTCGAAACGCACCTCCCAGTCCGGATGCTGCAGCGACAGCACATAGTGGTTGGCAGTGTCGCCGGTGATGAACAGGCCTTTGCCTTCTGACTCGAGGCGGAAGATCAGGTGCCCCGGCGAATGGCCGAAGGCCTCGTGCGCCACGATGCCCGGCACCACTTCCGAGCCTTCCTTGATGAAGGTCATCTTCTCGACCAGCGGCACGATATTTTTGAGCACGCCCTTGTGGCCGTTCTCGGCCGGGGTTCCGGCACGCGCCGGATCCTTCCAGAAATCATACTCGACCTGGCCGGCGAAATAGCGGGCTTTCTCGAAGGCTGGCTTGCCGCCCTCCATCAGGCCGTTGATATGGTCGCCATGCATGTGGGTCAGCACGACCGCGGTCACCTGCCCTGGCTCATAGCCGAGCGACTGCAGGCCGGCGATCAGCTGGCCGTTGCCATTGACGCGGCCGCCTTCGCCGAAGCCGGTGTCGAAGAGGATGACTTCGCTGCCGGTATCGATCAAAACCGGTGCGAAAGAATCGATGAACTTGTCCGCAGCCAGCATGTTGGCTTCGAGTGCTGCGGCCACATCTTCCGGCTTCTGGTTGGTGCCGAATGTCTCGTGCGGCTTCTCCCCTACGACCTTGCCGTCGCGGATGGTGCTGACGGCGAATTTGCCGACCTTGAAGCTCTTGGTCTGGGGTTGGGTGGCCATGGGATTTTCGCTTGCGTCCTGGGCGAAGCTCGCCCGGCTGAGAATGGCAGGCGCGGCGAGCGCCGCGGCGGTGGTGACGAAAAGAGTTCGCGGAAATATTAGAAGAGGCCAACGAAGAGTGATGCAGCGTTGGGATTTAGCCTACCAACATGAACACTGCAGCCCAGAATAGGCAGGACAGTTCACCTGCAACCAAAAATCCAATGATGGAGTCGTTCATGAGATCCTCCTCGGGCAACCTCCATTGCCATGTGGCGACTTTAAGGCACGGAAAAAACCTGCGCTACCCCTGATTCTAACTAGCAGCGAACGACAACGGTTCGCGGCGGGTGGCTTCGAGGTCTGATTCCATCGTCTTCCCCTCATGCCGGGATGATTGCCTTGGTCTGCCCGCCGATAACGGCGGTTTCACGCATGGCAACGGCTCGGTCCTCGGCGCACTTGAATGAATATGTCCAGAGATCGACGCTTTCTGCCGTAATAAGATTACGCAGTTTATTTAGAGAGCTGCAGCGTCCTTGCGCTCCGTATCCGGCCCCGGGGCGCTGCAGCGGAAAGGTGAGGCCAATGAAAAGGTTAGCAATCGTTGCCTTGTCGCTGGTGACGGCGCTGACGAGCGTCCCGCCGGCCATGGCGCTTCCCACCATTGCCGTGCCGAAGATCGAAGTCGCCGAGGCGCAGACGGTCCAGTACAGGCGTTACCGCGGCGGCTACAATCGTGATACAGGGGCGGCTATCGAGGCTACCGCGGGCATAGACACCACAACGGTGACGACGATTGGGCTTATTGCAAAGGCCCTACGCCGGCTTGGTAGGTCTCGAGATTTTTAGGGAATCAAGGACCAAAAGCAGTGAGAGGACGCTTGCTTTTATCAGAGAGCAAATATCGCTGCGGCCAGTGATCAATCGTTTGCGGCATCGCAGACAAAGGTGTTGCGCGCCAAGGGTTTGATCCGTGCGATCTCCGAACCACTGTCGGTCACGCGTAGATCGACGTCGAACCAGCCATTCTGGTTGATGAGATCAAGAAGCGAGATCGCGAGCCTCCCGGCGCAGACCGGATTCGTGCGGAGATCGATGGGTTCGCCGTCTTCTCCCGCCAGCCGCATGACCATTTCGCCATCATCCATGGGACGGAACACATCGCGCTGACGAAACCGACAACGTCTTGCTCTGTTAGACCCAACGGCGATGGCCGCCGATCGTCGAAGAGTGCATGGGCGCCTGATTTCGCGCTGGCTGTAAAGGGCATGGTTCTCTCCCGAGGTGTCGGAAGCCACGATCAGTGCCCGCGACGTCCTAAAGGCCGTCCGGCGGCAATGCCCTCAACGGAGGCAGAGCAATTTGGTTCCGATCCAGTTATTTGGCAATCGCGGCGATGCGGGAACCATCCATTCACACCCTAGTTTGTGTAGTTCACAAAGGGGAGAGAACATGAAAACCTTGCGCGACAACAGCCTCACAATCGTGCTCGTTACCCTGACGCTTCTCACCATCGGCGGCATGCTTCTCACAGGATGGTCGGTCTACGATCATGAACTCGCCGATCACGCCGCAAACCTGATCGGCCTCGCGGCTTACGCGAAGTCCGGGCACTTCCTGTCGTCTCTGTTCGAAAACTGGGAGTCCGAGTTCCTGCAAATGTCGGCGTATGTGATGCTGACGGCGTTTCTGTTTCAGCGGGGATCCAGCGAATCGAAAGACCCGGACAAAGTCGCTGACCAAGACGAGGATCCTGCAGTCAAGCAGGACGATAGCGAAGCTCCGTGGCCCGTCCGCCTCGGCGGCTTTGCCCAGGGCGTGTATTCCTACTCGTTGGGGATCGCTCTCGGCTTCCTTTTTGTGCTGACATTCATCCTCCACCTGCGATACAGCGCAGACGCGGAAAATGCCGAAGCCATGATGCACGGCCAGCCAACAGTCTCCATCGCCGAGCACGTCGTTAGCGGCCAATTCTGGTTCGAATCCCTGCAAAACTGGCAGAGCGAGTTCCTCTCGACGGCCGTCATTGTCGTGCTCTCGATATTCCTGCGTTTCAGAGGCTCTCCGGAATCTAAGCCCGTCGCTGCACCGCATGCCGAGACTGGTGCCTAGTGGAATTGCGAGTCTAAATAGGAAGGGCCGCCTCGCAGGAGACGGCCCTTCTTTTAATTGCGACGCGATCAGGCGACCTTCTTGTTCGCGCCCTTCGGATTTGCCGAAGCTTCGCCGAGTTGGGTCAGCTTCTGATCAGTGGCGAGTTCTTCCTGCAGATTCGCATCGAACAGTGCGACAGCATCAGTGTAGCCGAGCTGCGTCGCCCAGGACTTCAATGTGCCGTAGCGGGCGATCTCGTAGTGCTCGACTGCCTGAGCGGACGAGATGAGGCCAGCGTCGAGCGCGACGGAACCCTTGTACTCTTCGATGATCTCCTCGCCTTCGGCGATAATGCCCTGAATGGCCTCGCACGTCTTTCCGCGAGCGGGTTTCCCGATGATCTCGAACACCTGCTGCAGGCGTTCGATCTGGCCTTCGGTCTCGTCCTTGTGCTTCAGGAAGGCCGCCTTGCCGTCAGGGGACTGTGCCGCGCGTGCCATTTTCGGCAGCGCTTTCAGAATCTGCTTTTCTGCGAAATAAATGTCCTTGAGCGTATCAAGGAACAGGTCGTCCAGTGTTTTCTCAGCCATTTCGGTCTCCTCGGTGGGGTTGATAGCGCCAGTCAACTCACACCGGGTGCTTTGGTTCCGAAGATTCCAACCGGCATTCTTTCAGCAGACATGTCAAACTTCCAACCATGCGCAAAACAAACTCAGACTGCGCGGGCCGTCTCCGATGGGAGATTTTCGAGCAGCGGAAGAGCTTTGCACCGCTACGATTGAAGGAAAGCGGAAGGCTGATCGCATCAAGACACCGCCAGCCCCACCACGCCTGATCACTGACGACGTGTTCCATTTACAAGGCCCCGTCGCTTCTGCGTCAAGAAAGTCCACACTTATTGTCGGTCCGACGCGCTCCCCGGAACGCCATCACAGTGGAGCATCTCGACGCCCAAGACGACTGACCGGGAAGCCCCTCCATGGCGCCATCCTGATCCCTAAATCGAAACTTGAATCTCATTCCTGCCCTCCTCGGACTCGCCGCATGAAGCAGCGATGGCTCTAGGGCCGTGCGAGAAATCTCCAACCGAGTTCTCTTTTTGATTCAAAGGAATTTGACGCGCTGACCGCTTCGCCTGAGAACGGATTAGTTCGGCGAATAAGAAGTGGGTGGACCGTCAGACTTGAACGGGCTTGATCGTATCGACGCTAATTTCGCCCTTGAGCACCCCACGTCTAAGATCGCGTCTGGCGTGCTCCACCTCAATGACAGTGTAGGGCTTTTCCGACCTGAACGCGCTCGCGTTGCTTGTCGTCACATCCTCGGCGGGAGCTGAATCAATTTCCATGAAGTCGAGCTCACGTTCGGTGGCGACGATGCGCGCATCGCCTGCGGTCCGCGCGGCAACCACCACTTCACCCTGATACGGCGAGTTGTCCCACCGGGGATCGTGGGCGTCCGCTATGGGAACGAGGCGATAGATATTCAGAAGTTCTGGCTCATTGCCCTCGGTGGTTGACGAGTCGAGGATTTGGGCGCGGCTCTCGACAGACTGACCGAATTCGCTCGGGCTGGTTCCAGTGGAACGGCCAAGATGGCTCTGGTCGCTTGTTGCGTTCGACATCGGGAGGCTCCTCATGAGTAACATTGTCGGAAGGGAATCAGACGGCGTTTATCCCTGGCAGGAACTTCTCGACGTCCTTGCGCTGGGCATCGGGCAAGCCTTCAATCTCGTCACGCCAGAAGTCCTCCGCCTCTGCTGTGTCTTCTGCCCATTCTCTGGTCGAGACGAGGTTATCGTCGAGTACTGCGCGGCGCTTGCCACCGAGCCTGATGTATTCCGCAGCCAGATCTTTCGATCGATTGGCGGTGGTGCTCATCGTGTGACCCCATATAAAAAGCCCAGCAAGCCCGCAGCTACCGCAGCCGTGATCGGCTGCGCCCGCACCTTGCGGCGGAATTCTTTGATCGCCAGACGCCCGGCTCCCGAGGCCGCTTCATGGAGCGAATCCTGCAACCTAGCGACTTCCGCCCGCAATGCGCTGAGCTCGTCCTGATTGTCCGCTTTCCGGTCTGTCGCAGCTAGCGCTTCGTCAACGAGCGGCGCTGCCTCTTCGATCAGAGTGTTCGGTGCGGCCTGGTCATCCATCATGTCGAAACTCCTGCCGAGCTGTTCACTGCGTCTTCTCGGTCCCCGCCGGGGCCACCGATTGCGAATCGCCGCCCGTGCCGGATTCAGCCGTGGGATCACGGTCTGTTGGCGCGGTCTGTATGGTTTCTCCAACGGGAGGGGTGTTATCGATGACCTTCTGATCGGTCGGTGTGACCACCGCCTTCGTATCGGTCGTCGTCGTTTGCTTCGTGGCCGTGGTGGCGTCGTTGTCGACAGCCTCTCCATACATGCCCGCGATAGCCCAGGCGACGATGGCGAGAATGAGACCGCCTATCAGAACCATCAGTACTGGTCGCCCAAGCAATCCCTGCCGTGCCTGCACCGGCGTAGCCTCCACCACCTTTTGCGTATCCGTGGTCGAAACCGTATCGCCGCGTTCGTCCTTATAGGTGCTCATGGAATATTCCTCGTGGTCACCTCCCGTAACCACCGGCGCGCTTGAATGTTCCGCCACCTTCAGTAGCGGAGTGCGATATTCGCCGGATCTCGTCGAGACAATCCTCAAACTGGGCGATAGCCTGCGAATTCAGGATGAGCCGCTATGATCTGACCGACTTTGAATGGCGCGTAATTGCGCCGCTCCTACCGATGAAAGCTGCTTCCCCGCCGGAGAGCCTATAGAAACCATTCTGCGGAACAGGTAGCTCCAGCATCTCTCGTCGGGACAGGCCAAGGTATACACCTCTGATCAGGCGACCGGTCAGCCCATGCGAAACCGCAATTGTGGGCGCTGATATTTCCGAAAGCCATGTTCCCACACGCGAACAAGCATCGTCGAACGTCTCGCCGTCCGGAGACCGAAAATACCAGTCGAAGGCATCCGCACCGTTTAAGGCACCTGGATATTCAACGTCTATTTCGTAGTGGGTCATGCCATCCCACGACCCCACCGTCACTTCCATCAAGCGCGGCTCATCTTTTGTAACCAGTGGAACGGACCGAACAATGCGAGCCGCTGTCTCCTTTGTCCGACCAAGGGGGCTGACATGAAATTCGAACTGTTCTTCACGTCCCCGGATCGCGCTAGCCAAAAGATTTCCCGCTTCATCAGCCTGCTCGATCCCACGCGGCGTAAGTTGCGAATCCTTTCGCCCCTGAAATCGGCCCGCCGCGTTCCAGACAGTTTCGCCATGTCGTAAAAGATAAATCATTCTGCATTGTCCAACGCGTCAGCCACCGGCTCATTCCCGATGGAAATGGGCAACTTTGTCAATTGAATGTTGCGGTTTGCACAACTTTCAATTACCGCGCATTTGGGACCTCTGCCATGGTCGCGAGGTGGCTCGAAACCGCCGTCCCCTTCCCCAACGAGCTACCGCCATTCGCAAATCAAGCACGTTCGCCACTCTGGATCGAAAGGCGTCCTCTTTCCGCAAGTTCATCTGCGCGTTCATTGCCTTCAATGCCGAAATGACCTTTGCACCAGGCAATGGTCACCAAGGGGTTGGGTGATAATTGAAGATCGATTGCCTTCCAAAGTGCCGAGTTGGCTATAGTTCGGCTGCGGACATTCGCTTTCGGGACGATTTTCTTCCAGCCGTTGTTCTTCCAGATATGTCGCCAGCTGTTGCAGCCTTTAATTGCGTAGATGGAATCGGACCAGATGACGGCTGGCTCACCCTTGGCATTGCTATTGATCCATATCGCTGCGTTGAGCAGGGCGATCAATTCCGTTGAATTGTTCGCGGAATTCTGCACGCCTCCGAAGCCGGAGGCGATTTCCACGGCATCACGGTATGCGACAAATGCCCATCCCCCTCCTCCGGAATTTGGTTCGTAACAACCGTCCGCGAAGACATGAAGGCCGTTTGGCGTTTCCGGTAACAAGCGCACCTACCTCCGTGGGCGGGGAATTTCAGGCGTTCAGTGGCGACGTAATCACCCCTCGCCTCACGATTAATGGAATCGCCAGGAACGCCATTGCCCCAACCATACCGATCAAAGCGACGATCCACAAAGAGGGAACGACACCTACTGCGGACAGCGATGCCGACATGGAAACCGGGGCAATTGCCGACGTGAATTGTTTCGCCGAGGTGCACCAGCCGAGACGCTTGCCGTAGCCTTCGCGGCCGAACAGTTCCAAGGGCAGTGTACCGCCAACAATGCTCGTCAGACCTGAACCCAGGCCCATGCAGATTGCGAAGACAACCGCCCCAGCAATCCAAGGCGATGTGGGGAGTAGGATCGCCAGGCCGAGGGGGAGAAAGAGCGTCGCGATTACCGCGAGCCAGGTTTGGGAAAGTCCGCCGCCGAACAGCAAGTTGACGAAACGGCTCGCGACCTGTGACGGTCCAAATAGCGAGGCAATGTAGATTCCGGATGCGCCAAGACCCAGGGCCAGTGTTAATGGAACCATATGAACCAGGACTGCCGACAAGGCATAACCTTCCATTGCGAAGCCGATCAGCATCAGAACGAATATCAACTGCCCCTGGGGCGACGGGGTAGAAGGCGACACAGCGGATGCAAAGGAGTTCATGGGCTGTTCGCCTGCCCCCTTCGAGGATGATAGCCTGGCAAGCCAAAGGTGGATCGGGAAACATACGCCAATATTGAGCAGGGCAAATAGGACATAGACCCACCGCCACGACATCCAGTCGTGAAGCCAGGATGTAAGCGGCCAGAACAGCGTGGAGGCAAAGCCTGCGATCAGGGTCAGATGAACAATCGATTTCTGCGCTCTTCGTCCGCCGATTTGAACGATGACCACGAAGGCTGTGCTGTAAAGCACGGTTGCAGAGACAACCTGCGTCAGGGCGAGAGCCAGACAGAAGGAAATCGGTCCTGGTGCGGCTGCCGTAATAAGGAGGGCGATTGCGGCACCGGCCGATCCAACCGCCATCAACCGTCCAGCACCAATGAAGTCCGCCCAATGCCCGGCTGTCGGCGCGACCAAACTTCCGGCCAGAAGTGACCCCGAGAACGCGCCGAAAACCCATTGTTCACTCCATCCAAGTTGCCGGGCAATGTCCGGTACCAGGATGCTGAAAGCATAATAGAGGGTGCCGTACCCGATGATCTGGGTAAGGCCGAGTCCCCAAAGAGTTGTAACTGGCAGTTTCCGATCATCCATTACTCAGACGCTCTCAGTCAGGCGGACCGGGTTCCGCAGCCGCAGCCAGATTTGCCAACCGACTTTGCCCTGGCGTCGGCGACACAACAGGCATCGACTTCGATAGGGACTGGTCCACCGCAGCACGAAGCCACCGCCTTGCCACCGAGGTCGACGCTGCAGACACCGGTTTCGGGGAGAAGCAACTGGACGATGCGGGCGGCGATATGATCGCCTGCGATTTCGGCGACGACCGACCGCACCTGCTCGTATCCCGTCTTCATCAGGAACGTCGGCGCTCGGCCGTAGGACTTCGAACCGACGATGTAGAAATCCTTCTCCGGATGCTTCAATTCCAAGATGCCATGAGGCGGCACGGTTCCGCAGGAATGGAAATTTGGATCAATGAGTGGGGCCAGCGCTGGCGGTGCTTCGACGGCTGGGTCCACCTCGATCCTGAGTTCGCTCAGGAAGGAGAAATCCGGACGAAATCCGGTGGTGACGACGATCTGGTCGATATCCAATTCTGTCTGCTGTGTCCCAACCCTCGCCGTCAGATGCACCCTGCCCTCTTGCACGCGGACCTTTTCGGCAGAGAACGAAGTCAGCATCTGCAGGCGACCCTCATCCATGGCCTTCTTCGCCGCGATACCCAGCGCTCCGCGTTCCGGTAACTCATCGTTCAGGCCGCCACCGAGCAGACGCTCGACGCCGTGGTGCCGCAGTGCCCAGAGGATTTGGGTCTCGGCGTCGATATCTTGCAGGTCCATGAGAGCGATGGCGACATTGATGGCCGAATGGCCGCTGCCGATCACCAGCGTGCGTTTGCCAAGGAACTCGTTGCGGCGAGTGCCGAGAACATCAGGAATGCCATAGGAAATCCGGCTGATCGACGCGATTTCTCCCGGAACGCTAAGGCCGTTAATTCCCATTGGGTTGGGCTGGGTCCATGTTCCCGAGGCGTCGATCACGGCCCTGACAAGGACGTCATGCTCGCCAGTCTGATCGTTATACCGGACAACAAACGGAGCATTGTCACGATTGCCAGACGAAACCTTGTCGAGCCCATGGCGGGTGATCGCGGTCACTGTTGCACCCAATTTCAGGTCAGACGCGATCTCCGGCACGGATGCCAGTGGGGTAAGGTATTCTTCGACGATCTCGCGGCCGTTCGGCAGATCATCCGGATTAGGGGCTTCCCATCCGTGACGGTCCAGAAGAACGCGTGCCGCATCATCGATGTTGTATTTCCATGGCGAGAAAACCCTGACATGTCCCCAATCGAGCAGCGCCGCGCCTATCGTCTCGCCACGTTCGAAAACGAGTGGATGAATGTTACGGGAGACAAGGTGGGCGGCGGCGGCAAGTCCGACAGGTCCCGCGCCAATTACGGCAACTGCGAGTTCCTTGGTGGCAGTCATTCTTTTCTCCTTCGGTATTTCCAGAACATTCGAAATTTGAAGTCAAAAAAGGGGATCAGGCGGCGACCTCTTTCGACTTTGTCCCGCACTTTGCATCCGCGCAGCATTCGTTCACGAGATACCCAACCAAAGCATCCATATCGCGGTAGTTCGTGGTGCAGATCAGTGTCGTCGCCTGCCGCTCCTGTACAACGAGTCCAGTATCCACGAGCTTCTTAAGGTGGTGCGACAGTGTTGATCCCGGAATGTCCAGTTTTTCCTGCAACTGGCCGACCGGCAAGCCTTCGTCACCAGCACGGACCAGCATCCGGAAAATCCGAAGGCGGGTGACATTGCCGAGAGCTTCAAGCTGGGATGCTGCTTTTTCGATGATCATAGAAATACGCTACCGTCGGCTAGGAAAGCCGTCAAGAGATATTTCGACATCTCTCGAAATAATACCTAGACGGCCGACCCGAGAATCATGGGACTAGTTCGACCTCACTCAAACGCCATTCCTTGGTGAAGAACGGTTCTAGAGGGCTATAGAGTCGAAGCAGCGTGAACCAACCTTTCTCCGGAACTGTCTGAATCCAGTTACCGCGTTTTACGTCCTTTGGCTGAGTGGGGCCGAAGTAGATCGTTGTTGAGCCGTCCGCGTCGGCTTCGGCGGCGGGCGATGGATAGCTCTGGCTACCGGCGCGGGGGTACCCCTGCGGCGTCTGGAGCATCGAACGCGACTGGTTGTCGTAGAGTGTGAACGACCAGAAGGCGGCCGCCGGAATGCCCTTCGGCAGCGTCACTTTATAGGTTTTGCCGCCATCGTAGGGTTTCTTGTCTGCATCGACGAAGCCCATGAGATACTGCGAGCCGACTTTGGGCGCTCGCATGATCATGCCCGGCGAGTCGAGGGTGTAGCCGTAGTAGAACGCCGTCTTGGAGTTGAGGGTCCGGGCACCAGTTGGCGGCAATGGATCGAACAACCCTTCCTTGGTAATCATGGGCGGGGGCGTTTCGAAATTTGCCCCGCCCTCCCAAAGCATGTTGGCCCAACCTGAACCGGGATAGTATGCCCAACCTGGTATGTTGCTTGAATCCCAGTTGAGCACTCGCCCGGCAGCATTTCCGACTGCTGCGGCATCGGTGAGTATTTTCTTCATCCGTTCGTCTGGCCTGAAGTCTTTACCCTTCACAATGCCGATTGCCGCCAATTGCCCCGCAAGTTCCGGGTTATAGGAATCGGCGGGCTCGTCCTGAACATTCGCGTTGATCATCTCGAAGAATGAGTAATCGCTTGGAGGGATCGTATTGAACGCTTTCCCGCTCGCCTCCACGAACTTGGTCACAGGAACCTGCGGGTTTGCTTCCAGCTTGACCTTGCCTTCAAGCGCCGTCGCTACACTCGTTCCAATGCCTCCGGGTGTGTAGGGATAAATCTTCATCGTCTTCTTGATATTGTCGACGGTCGGCTTCGGATCGTTGTCGACAAGGTAACCGCGAGATGCATAGATGACCCGGTTCGTCTTCGACCGCGCCACGTAGAAACCACCTTCCGGAACCGGACCGTCATAGCCGGGCGGCAAGAGCAGGTATCTTCCGCCTTCGCCACGGTCGGGACCGGGGAACCCGATATCAATAACCCATTGAAACCACATGTCGTTGATTGTGCCGACACCCATCGGGGGCTGCTCGACGACCATAGGCCCCTTCGTGAGATCAACGATACTGAAGTAATAGACGGTATCGGCGTTGGCCGTGAGGAACAGCGACTTAGAATCCATCAGCTCGGGATAAATGGTGACCGTATTGTCCTCAGCGCCGATGCCGAGAAGGCCTTTGCGGATCGCATAGGCGGATGCGCCGCCATAGCTATTGAGGAAGACGTCCAGGCCGCGCGTGAAATCAAGCGTGTCATACACCTTCTTGACAGTTTCAGCGGTGGGAGCGCCATCCTTGAACTCAAGCGTACCGATGCGAGACTCTACTTTGTCCGGGGTAACCAGGATGGGGGGGATTTCGCCCGTCGTCTGGCCGAAAGCGATATTCCCACCGTTGAGACTGGTTGCGGCGATGAGTATTGCCACAAATGAAAGCTTGCTACTGATCGATGTCATGCTCTGCTCCTCCAATTTTTTTTGCTTGGGATCAGCGCAGACGGCACCACATTCCAGGGTGGTCCGGACGCGCACGGCATGTCCTCCGACTGGCGGCAAACTGCCCAGAGGCCAGCATGACAGCAAGTCGAACAACTTCGACTATTCTACTATTCCGCGAATTAGCAAGTGCGTTAATGTAGTACGGGTTAAGGATGGCCCTTTTTTAGCCCTTTTTTTAGACTCTGCCAGCTAAGCAAGTCGGCTTTCGGAGATGGTGGGCGCTCCTCCGTCCGGTTCCGCGCGTTCATCCGCGCGTTCACGGATGCTCAATGGCGATCTCTACAAAGCGGGACACGGCCACACGGCTTGACAAAAGGGCCTTCCGACCAGCGAACGCCGCGAAGAATCGCGCATGTGCTTCAAACGAGTTCCAATTATTGGTCCTCATCCTGTATTCGGCGACCCACTTTAGAAGATCGTCAAAGCTGGTTTTGCTTTCCCCGCCCTGAGCACCCCGTTGCTCGATATTGGCGACGCACTCAGCCTCTGGAAGGTCGATCCATACCAATGTCGTCGCTCGGTCGAGGACCATATTCGCCAACTCGCCGTAGACGCCCTCCATGATCCACGTTGACCGCCCCGCCGCAGCCTTGACGATCTCGTTTCTCGCGGCTTTGGCGCGAGCGACGCCATAGTAGCCGGGCTCCCAATGAATTTCGTCGAGATGGACAACCGGATGCTGAAAGCGCTTAGCAAGGCGACGCGCAAGCCACGTTTTGCCTGTGCCGCCGTTGCCCATGATAAGCGTGCGATCAAAGGCAGGGGGCGTTTTGAAGTTTCCATTCTGACCTCCCCGCATAATTGGGCGACTTTTACGAGAGATTTTCGAAGCTCCAAGATCGACCTGGGCTGACGGGAGTTAAGATGGCACGCTACTTCCATAGGCATAAAAAGCCCGGCTGGTTAGGCCGGGTTCTCGACTAAAGCAGGCGGTTGGGCCCGCTAGTGCGTGGTGCCATCTAAAAGCGCATCGATAAGTTTGATCTGCGAACGAGTGCCGCGCTTGTACTCGTTGATCAATATCTTCGCTTCTTCAGTCGCGTCCTTGCGTAGAATGCGATGCTGTGTGCACCAAGCGTCAAGAACCGTCTGGAGCATATTGAGGTCTTTGGGCGGTATAGCGATATCGGATTTCTGCATCATTTTCCTCCCAGGGATTGACATCTTTTTTGTGGGAAACCGCCTCCTCGCGGCCTCCAGCGCTTGCAACTTTAGTCGAAAGTAGTAGGCGCACAAGATGAAAATGTGACATTCTGGTTGAGGTACGTACCCGTTTTTCTACCAACGGTGATCGTTTCTCACGGACCCGTGGTGACGGCTACCTTGATCGTTGTTTGAAGGCTTCAACGAAGGCCGCAAAAGCAGGGGACGGATTGCGCCGACTGGGGTAGTAAAGATGATATCCCTGAAAGGTGGGACACCAGTCCGTAAGGACCTCCCGCAGTTGACCGCTTTCCACGTATCGCCCGATAAGGTCTTTGGGCGCATAGGTAAAACCTACGCCGTCAAGGGCGGCATCAATCGCCGGTCCGATATTGTTCAACGTCAGTTGGCCGTCCACGCGCACGCTGAACTCGCGTCCGTTCTCCGCGAACTCCCAAGCATATAGTGCGCCAGACGTCGGGAGGCGCAGGTTGACGCAATTATGGTTCATCAAATCCTGCGGGCTCCTCGGTATGGAATGACGCGCGATGTAATCAGGCGACCCGACCACGGCATAGGAGACATCAGGTCCAATCCGAACGGCCACCATGTCCCGCGCAACTGCTTCACCCAAACGAACGCCAGCGTCAAACTGGCGCTCGACGATGTTCGTGAAGCCATTGTCGATAATAAGTTCGACGCTGATGTCCGGAAAATCTCGCAGAAACGTTGACAGCTTTGGGCGGAAGACCAGCTCGATGGCGTCATCGGGACATACAATACGCACATTGCCGGAGGGCTTGTCGCGTAGCGCCCCGATAGCGCGGATTTCGGCGGCGATGCTCTGGAAAAGAGGTTCGATGTTGCTCATGAGGCGCTCCCCAGCAGCCGTGGGTGCTACATCCCGTGTCGTGCGGGAGAGGAGACGGACACCGAGCCGTTCCTCAAGCGCTCTGATTGTGTGACTGAGAGCCGAGCGGGTGACACCCAGCTTTCCCGCAGCACGCGTAAAGCTTCGCTCCCGAGCTACTTCGAGAAACGCTCGCATCTCAGTGAACTCGTCCCGTCGCATTGTTGAATCTCCTTCACCGTAGCATGCAGATTATAGCTGCTAGTCGATCAAAACCAGCCAGGCTATTTTCTGTGCCGACGAATAGGAGACTGCGGAATGACCGTTGAACTGACAGTGGATGAAGCCCTTACAGCCGAGAGGGTATCGGCTCCATGGATGGCGGTGGTCTGCCTTTCACTGCTGACCTTCCTCCTGGTTGGACTGGAATTTATGCCAGTGAGCCTCCTGACCCCGATTGCCCGGGACCTGGGTATCTCAGAGGGTCAGGCCGGACAAGCCATCACCGTGTCGGGATTCTTCGCCGTGATTACCAGCCTTTTTGGCAACGCCATCCTGGCAAAGCTGGATCGAAAACTGGTCGTCCTGCTCTATACGGGTGTGCTCATCGTTTCGAGTTTGGCCGTAGCTGTGGCTCCCAACTTTTTTGTCTTCCTTGTTGGCCGAGCGTTGATTGGTATTTCGATTGGCGGCTTCTGGTCACTTTCGACGGCAATTCTGGCACGACTGGCATCGGGACCTGACCTTCCCAAGGCTATCGCCTTGCTTCAAGGTGGCACGGCGTTGGCGCTCGTCCTCGCCGCACCGCTCGGTAGTTTCCTTGGCGGTCTGATCGGCTGGCGGAACACATTCTTGATCACGATGGCGGTGGGCGTTGCCGCACTCGTATGGCAAGTGGCCGTGCTTCCTAAGATGCCAGCAACCGCAGCCGTCTCTGTGCGCAGCATCTTTGGGTTGCTGCGCAACCGCACATTCGCACTTGGAATGGCGGCAACAAGCCTCGCATTCATTGGTCAGAATTCGCTGTCGATCTACCTGCGTCCATTCCTCGAAAGCGTCACACGCGTCGAGTTGAACGGGCTTTCGATCATTCTTCTTGGACTAGGGATCGGCGGAGTCGCCGGAACTTCCATCGTGGGGTTCGTCCTCCGGCGGCATCTCCCAGCATTGCTTATCGGACTGCCGGGGATGTTGGCAATCCTCGCCCTCCTACTGATCAGTTTTGGGCACTTCGTGGCAATCACGGCCGCTCTGATGGTATTGTGGGGATTTTTCACGGCCCCAATCCCGGTGGCCTGGAATACGTGGATGGCCAAGATAATCCCCGACGAACTTGAAGCAGCTGGCGGATTGCAGGTGGCCTTGATCCAGTTTGCTATCGCTGGCGGCGCATTCGCAGGTGGAGCGCTGTTCGATCTGGCTGGCTGGTGGAGCGCCTTCCTGCTCGCCGCTATCCTCCTTGCGGGATCAGCCCTGCTCGCTGCGTTGGCGAGCCCCCGCACTTAATCCTTCAGAACTCAGCAAAGGAGATCGTTATGTCTCAAGGAATCGAAAACAAAGTCGTGGTGATCACGGGGGCAAGCAGCGGACTTGGCGAGGCCACGGCCCGCCATCTTGCCGAGCGAGGTGCCCTGATAGTCCTTGGTGCCCGCCGAAGTGATCGCATCGATGCGCTGGCAACGGAGCTGAACCAAAAAGGATACAAGGCTCTGGCCGTTCCAACCGACGTCACCGACAAGAACCAGGTCAAAAACCTCGTCGACACTGCGGTTCAGGAATATGGCCAAATCGACGTGATGTTAAACAACGCGGGTTTGATGCCGCTTGCCCCACTCGAACGTCTAAAGATCGACGAGTGGGATCGCATGATCGATGTCAACCTCAAAGGCGTGCTCTACGGCATCGCTGCGGCGCTGCCGTACATGAAGGCGCAGAAATCCGGGCACATCATCAACGTATCTTCCGTGTATGGCCATGTGGTCGATCCGGGTGCCGCCGTCTATTGCGCCACCAAGTTCGCGGTTCGCGCCCTCTCGGAGGGACTGCGGAAAGAAGTGAAGCCGTACAATATCCGCACGACCATCATTTCACCCGGCGCGGTCAGCACTGAACTCCTGGAACACATCAGCGAAAAGGATATTCAAGCTGGCACGAAGGAGTTCGTTAGCAAGATCGCCGTCAGTGCAGAGACCTTCGCCCGCACCGTCGCATTTGCCGTGAACGAGCCTGACGACGTCGACATCAATGAAATCCTGTTCCGACCAACCGCGCAGCCTGTCTGATTTGAGCCGTAGCTATGTCTTCGAACTACCCTTTGTTCAGTCGTCGAGCGGTTCTGGGCGGAGCCATGGCGGTCGCAGCCTTGCCCTTTGCGGCCAGCGGCCAGGAAGGACGCGATCCGGCCAGTCAAGAACCATCGGATGTCGATCAGAATGACCTTTAACAAACTGACCTTGACCGCGATGCTCTACGACAATCCGTCGGCTCGCGATTTCGCCTCCATGCATCCCTTGGACCTCAAGATCGAGGACTACGGTAGAAACGAGAAGATCGTTTACCTGCCTCGCAAACTCACCGAGGAAGGCAGTGGCCCGTTCGGAGACGAGCGGCCCGGCGACCTTTGTTATTTCAAGCCCTGGGGCAACTTGGCTCTGTTCTACGCCGACTACCGCTGGGACGGCTTGATCCGGCTCGGCCTCTTTGAGGATGGCTTCGACCCGTTGCTGGTGCGCGGCGAGTATCCGGTACGCATCGAGCACATCTGACGATGGTGTGTCCGGCCCCAAGACTTCGATCTTTTTGTCCAAACAGGAAGGACCCAACTTGATGAGAGACTGAAAACCGTCCCTATCACCTTCCATGGCGGCTTCCACCCGCGCTCTCTCCAAGGTTCTTGGCGCATGACGTCTTTGCAAAGCACTGATCGATGGCGGCCTCGTGAACATACCTTATGCCGGTCAGGTTTTATTTTCCCAAAGCGGCATAATTTCGGTCCATGCTATGAACCCGGCCCCTCCCTAACGCCGCTGATTTCGACGGTGATGTCCGGATCAATTACACTGCCAGTGGTCAGAGGATCGGCGCTTGGGGGACGATACGCGCTTCCCTCACGGGAGGGCGCATGAACGCCCCGGTGGGCATTTGGACGGAACATTCCCCGCCCACAGTCAGTTTAGCATCATCGAATTCAAGAGGACGATGCCATGGCTAGCCCCTGCAAGCCTGGACGCTATGGAAGCCCGGATAAAGGCCATCGAGGAGGGCCTGAAACCAAAGGCCACGCAGCTCAAGGAAGCGGTCGAGACGAAGGTCGAAAAGCTCCGCGATAAGTCTCCAACCACTCGCCGCAACTTCATGGAAATCTTCAACGCAACCGTACCTGATTCCGTCGAAGTTGGTGTGGTAGCCGAATGAGAAAGAGGAATCTCGGGGAATGAGTGGCATCTTCCGGTCCCCTCCCCGCGGCGCGAACCGGCAGCCTGCCAAAAGGCGCTAACGCAATGGGCACTTTCGACCCATTGCTGCCGCTCGTCGATATCGCACGGGATTTCCGGTGCTGGCGGACATTCAACACGAATACAGGAAAGCGATCTCAGATCTCTTCCGCAGTCATTTCTTTTGCCAGTTCGCCGATCATTGAACGCAACCACCTGTGGGCTGGGTCGTGGCGGTAGCGAACGTGCCAAGCCATCTGCACTGGAAAAGTGCCGAGGTCGACCGGCGCCGGTAGTATCTTCAGGCGCGGATCCCGCTCAAGGCTGCGACAGATCAGTCTCGGCAGCGTTGCGCAGTAATCCGTGACGGCAAGCATCTCTGGCACGGCCAGGAAGTGTGTGACAGAAACGGCAACCTCTCGCTTGAGGTTTTGTTGCCCCAATGCCTGGAAAAGGCCCGCCCGCAGCCGGCCCGGCGGGAGCACGTTCACGTGCTTGAGCCTTTCATACTGTTCTCGGGAAATACGGTCTCGAACCTCGGGATGGTCGGCACGCACCACGCAGGCGAGCCCATCGTCCAGAAGATGCTGGACAACCAGATTGTCCGGCGGATCGACGATCCGGCCAATCACCATGGCAGTCGTGCCGGAAATGACGCCAGTTTCAGCGAGATCGTTGCCAAATGCTGTCAGGCGGAGCTTGATCCCCGGCGCCAGCTCACGCGTCCTCGCGACGAGGGCTGGCATCAACACGAGCTCTACGTAGCTATTGGGGGCAAGCGTGAACATTCGGTCGGCATTTGCTGGCTGAAACTCCTGCTGGTTCAAGATGAGATCGTCCAACTGCGCCAACGCTGCTTCGATCGTTGGAGCGATCTCCTCGGCCAGTTGCGTCGGCTTTATGCCGTACCTTTCCCGAATGAACAGCGGATCCCGCAGGGTATCGCGCAGGCGGTTCAACGAATTGGACAGCGCCGGCTGGGTGATGCCCAGTCGCGTTGCAGCCCGTGTCACGCTCCGCTCCTCCATCAGGGTCAGGAAAACCGGGAGCAGGTTCAGATCGTATCTCATCAAGATATAATCTCAGATGAATATCTAAAATCAAAGAAGTAAATTTCTAAAATATGTGGCAGGTGCCATTATTGGCTTGTCGACAGGCCGATGTGGCTGATCGAGCACAAAATCAACCGGCCACGACGCCTCATGGCGCGGCATCATCTGGCGAAAGGATCCAACGATGAAAGTCCTCATGGTACTCACTTCCCACGACACTCTCGGCGACACCGGCAAGAAGACTGGCTTCTGGCTCGAGGAGCTGGCAGCGCCGTACTATGTCTTCAAGGACGCCGGCGCCGAGATCACCCTCGCCTCGCCGAAGGGCGGCCAGCCGCCGCTCGACCCGAAGAGCGACGAGCCGATGTTCCAGACCGACCTTACGCGGCGCTTCAGCGCTGACGAGGTTGCCAAGACGCAGCTCGCAGAAACTGTGCGCCTGGACAGCGTCGAGCAGATGGACTTCGATACGGTGTTCTATCCCGGCGGCCACGGCCCGCTGTGGGATCTGGCTGAGGATCCGAATTCGATCAAGCTGGTCGAATCCTTCATCGCGGCCGGCAAGACGATCGCTTTCGTTTGCCATGCACCGGGCGTCCTGCATCGCGTGACCAATCCCGACGGCAGCCCGTTTGTGCAGGGACGCTACGTCACCGGCTTCACCAACAGCGAGGAAGAGGCTGTCGGTCTCACGAAAGTCGTGCCGTTCCTGGTGGAGGACGAGCTCATCGGCCTCGGTGCGGTTTTCTCCAAGGTCAAGGACTGGGGCGTGCACACAGTGGTCGATGGCCAGCTCATCACCGGTCAGAACCCGGCGTCATCGGGTGAGGCAGCGGAGGCGCTGCTAGGCGCTTTGAGCCAGAGGAAGGCCAAGACCGCCTGAGCGGACTGAAACAGCTTGATCTGCCGACGGCGAGTGTCGCCGGCAGATCATCTTCAGAAACTGGAGTTTATCATGTCCACCACCACTCCAACGATATTGCTCTCGGACGCCCAACAGATGATCGACAGATCCATCGCCGCCGCGTGCGCGCTGAACGTTCCTTGCTCAATTGCCGTCGTCGACTCGTCTGGGCATCTGCTGTCCTTTGTTCGCCAAGACGGGGCGATGGCAGGGTCAGCGGCGCTTGCCATCGACAAGGCCTTTACCGCTCAGATCTTCAACAACCGGACGGACGCGCTGAATGCACTGGCCCAGCCTGGCGCCGAACTGTACGGCATCCAGCATTCGCATGGCGGAAGGGTTGTGGTTTTTGGAGGGGGCATTCCCATCCGATTTGAAGGGCGGACGATCGGCGCCATTGGCGTGAGAGGCGGCACCGTCGCGGAAGACATCGCCATCGCCGAGACCGGCTCGGCAGCCTCCTCGTAATTTCCGGCGAGCGCCCGTCTCCGAAAAGAGCCCAGCGCCCTCGCTCAGTCATCATCAACCACTCGCCGCGCTTCGAAGACTGGACAACCAGTCAACGGCTTCGCGCGTCCTGCAGTAGGTCATCAACCTCGGGAGAAAGCAAATGAATGGAGCTGATTGCGATAAGGAAGACGACCGCAAATCCTCTGAATTGACCGTGGCGGTCGCCATCACCTGTATGGTGCTGGTCGCTATCGACCTGCGACCGGCCATTGTGTCGATCGGTCCTCTTCTTAGGACGAGGGATTGTCGCTTTTGACGCGGCAAACGAGGATGAGGCAAAGGCTCGGCTAGCGGACAGCGCGTTGCGGCGGGACCTGCATTTGTTCCAAAACCAAGGCCGTTCTCTTTGGGACGGTGTCTCGGAAATCCATTTGCGTGGAGCGCTCCCCCAAAGAGGCCGAAACCTGGCAAGCTAGCCGCGCGATGGCTGGCCGGTCGGGAGAGCCAGGCGATGACGAAGACTGGCGTGTCTTCCTGGTCCCAGTCGTCGACCCCTCGAGATTTGACGATGACGAGGATGACGATGACCGAGACGATGGTGATTGAAGTTCAGGCCCGCGCCTTGCCATTCTGGTTCTACCTCTTCCGACCATCCTTGCGGTGCTTCCTCTCGTTTGCCTTGCGCAGGCGACCGCGGACGTACTTGCCATCTCAACGCGGTCCTGTAGCATGATCTTCTCGCGCCTTGCACCGACGGCCTCGCGGAGCTTTTGGAGGAGCACATAAGCGCTTGTACTGGACACGCAGCTTCCGGCAAGGGCAAGACCTTTGACGGCTGTGACGTCCCCCCAGATTGCCATGATGATTTTCTTGAAGGAGAGCTTTCGATTGGCGAATACCGTCTCCGGCGTCACCGAGAACTCCTGGCGGCTCGTGAAAAGTAAACAATTGACGGTTGCGCCAAAAGTTGCAGCCTTTAGAAGCGGTTGCCTTTTCGAACCGTGTGCTGCACGATGCCGTCGGCGCTATCGAGAGGTAGGGACATGGGACAGCTTACGACAGGTGAACGTGAGTTCGCATCCGTCATACTTCTGGTTCTGATGATTCTCGGCATCGCGATGGCGGCCGCCGGCCGCTTTGATCCGATGGGCGTCCACGGGGGCATGGTTTTCCTGTATTCTGGAGCGTTGCTCTGGTGGATTCTCACTTCGTTTTTCGGCAAGGAGCCGGATGCTTCGCGCTTTTCCAGCTATTATGACGATCCCATCAAGGTGGGGGTTGCCCTCACGTTGTTCTGGGCAGTTTTCGGGATGTTCATCGGCGTCTGGGCCGCGGCCCAGCTTGCATGGCCGAGCCTCAACTTCGATACAGCCTGGTCAAGCTTCGGCCGGATACGGCCAGCCCACACGACGGGAGTGATCTTCGGCTTCGGCGGAAACGCGCTGATCGCAACATCATTCCATGTGGTGCAACGGACGTCGCGCGCCAGGCTGGCCGATCAATTGTCGCCCTGGTTCGTCATATTCGGCTACAACCTCTTCTGTCTGATCGCGGTCAGCGGGTATTTCATGGGCGTCACCCAATCGAAGGAATACGCGGAAGCGGAATGGTACGCCGACATCTGGCTCGTGATCGTGTGGATCGCCTATTTCGTGCTTTTCGTGCGCACGCTGGCACGGCGCAAGGAACCTCACATCTACGTCGCCAACTGGTATTACCTCGCCTTCATCCTCGTGGTGGCGATCCTCCACATCGTCAACAACCTCGCGGTGCCCGTCTCGCTCGGCAATGCGAAAAGCTACACGGTGTGGTCAGGCGTCCAGGACGCGATGGTGCAATGGTGGTATGGGCATAATGCGGTGGCGTTTTTCCTCACGGCAGGCTTCCTGGGAATGCTCTATTATTATCTGCCGATCCGTGCGCAGCGGCCGATCTTCTCCTATCGACTGTCCATCCTCAGCTTCTGGGGCATCACGTTCTTCTACATGTGGGCGGGGTCCCACCATCTCCATTACACCGCGCTGCCTCTCTGGGTGCAGAACCTCGGAATGACCTTCTCGGTGATGCTGCTCGTTCCGTCGTGGGCGTCGGCCGGAAACGCATTGCTAACGTTGAATGGGGCCTGGCACCGCGTCCGTGACGATGCCACGCTCCGCTTCATCATGATGGCAGCCTTCTTCTACGGGCTGTCGACGTTTGAAGGTTCTTTCATGGCGATCAGGCCCGTCAACTCACTGTCGCACTACACCGATTGGACAGTCGGACATGTTCACGCTGGCGCGCTGGGCTGGGTCGCCATGATCACTTTCGGATCGTTCTACACACTCGTTCCATCGATCTGGAAACGCGAACGTATGTATTCTTCGGCTCTGGTCGAAGTGCACTTCTGGTTGGCGGTCATAGGTACGCTGATCTACGTCTTCGCCATGTGGAATTCCGGTATCATCCAGGGGCTGATGTGGCGAACATATTCGCCCGACAACACCTTGGTATACTCGTTCGTCGACAGTCTGCTGGCGATGTATCCCTACTACATAGCGCGCGCCTTCGGAGGACTGCTGTTTCTGATCGGAGCGATCGTGGCGAGTTTCAACATCTGGATGACCGTCCGGACGGTTCCCGTCGCCGTGCAGGCGTCTTCCGACGCACCGCTGCCCTCGGGCATCTACGGTGCGACAACTTCTCCGGCGGAGTGAGTCATGAGCGATCGTCTGCACGGAAAATTGGAACGCACGGCTGTCGGCTTCATGCTGGCCATTGTCGTGGCCGGGAGCGTGGGGGGCATCGTCGAGATCGCCCCGCTCTTCACGATCCACGAGACGGTTGAAGACGCCCCCGACATGAGGATCTACACTCCCCTCGAAGCGGCCGGCCGCGACATCTACGTCCGGGAAGGCTGCTATGCGTGCCACAGCCAGATGATCAGGACGTTGCGTGACGAGGTCGAGCGGTACGGCCCATATTCGCTTGCGGTCGAATCCAAGTACGACCATCCGATGTTGTGGGGGTCGAAGCGCACGGGACCCGATCTGGCGCGCATCGGTGGCAAGTATTCCGATCTTTGGCACGTGGCCCATCTGATCAATCCTCGTGACGTTGTTCCCGAATCCAACATGCCGTCCTACCGCTGGCTGGCGACGACCCAGCTTGAAATCTCCGATCTGGGCGGCCATCTCGCGGCATTAAGGGCCGTCGGGGTTCCCTACACGGAAGAGATGATCGCCAGTGCCGCCGCGGACGCCTACGGCCAGTCCAATCCGGACAGCGACCAGTCCGCCGGCGTCACCGAACGCTATGGCGACGAGACGCAGGTATCGGCGTTCGACGGCGTCAAGAATACCGTCACCGAAATGGACGCCTTGGTCGCCTATCTTCAGGTCGTCGGTCGGCTGACGAACGCTGCCTACGAGAACACCGCGGCACCCGAGCAGGTCCCGGACCCCAACAACTGAGTGCGAAGGGGATTGACATGGACTTTGACCACGAAACCATGTTGGAGCTCTCCAAGGTTTGGGGGCTGCTGTATCTCATCCTGTTTTCAGTCGGAGTGGTCGTCTACACGTTCTGGCCCTCCAATCGGGCACGTTTTGATCGGGCGCAAACGGAGATATTCGACAAGGACGACACCCCATGGCGATAGAGGAAACCGACCAGGTAACGGGCAGAAGGACGACGGGACACATCTGGAACGGCATCAAGGAACTGGATACGCCGATCCCGCGCGGTGTCCTCATATTCCTCATCGTCACCCACCTGTTCGCCGCCCTTTGGTGGGTGCTTCATCCAGCTTGGCCGCTCGGAACCACCTATACCAAAGGCCTGATCGGGGGTGACCAGAAGCAGACGGTGGAGCGCAAGATCGTCGAAGCCGCTGCCTCGCGCGTTCCATGGACCGAACGGATCGAGAAGGAGTCCTTTGATCAGATCAGGGCTGACGGGCAACTGATGTCCAAGGTGAACGCGAGCGGCCACCAGTTGTTCGGAGATAACTGCGCCGCCTGCCACGGCCGGGACGGAAAAGGCGGACAGAACTATCCTGATCTGACTGACGACGACTGGCTCTGGGGTGGTGAACCGGAACGGATCGTCGAGACGATGACGGTTGGCGTCAACTCGCGGCACTCGAACAGCCGGGTCTCGCAGATGCCTGCGTTTGGAGCGGACGAAATGCTCGACCGAAAGCAGGTGACCGATGTCGCCAGCTTTGTCTATTCCCTGAGTAGTCAGGAGGCTTCGGGCGCTGAAAGCCTCGGTGATATCGAGGCTGGTCGTCAGGTGTTTGTGACAAGCTGCGCTTCCTGCCACGGGGAAAATGCTAAGGGCAAGGCCGACCTCGGCGCACCCAACCTGACGGACGGCCGCTGGATTTACGGTGGAACGCTGAGCCAGATCATCGAAACGGTGCATGGCGGACGCCAGGGTCATATGCCGACCTGGGACGAACGCCTGACGCCCGCAGAAATCAAAATCCTCGCGCTTTATGTCAGCGGACTGGGCGGGAAGCAGCCATGACCTCCGCGAGCAGGCCTTCGGCGAGAACCGTCGTATGGCTGTTGGTCGGCCTCGTCGGCGCGACCTTCGTCGGTTCCAACGCGCATCTCGTCTACGTCGCGATCGCAAGCCAGCCCGCCTGCGTCGAACATATCAAGGAAAAAGGCCAGCAGCCCAAGGAATTCAGGGCCGCTGCCGCCGCTTGCTGAACGAAGGAGAAGTGTCAGATGCCGCAGGACGACAACTCCGCCCGATATCTGAGCGAGGTATCCGGGATCGAAGAGACGATGAATCCGAAGTGGCAGCGGCATCTGCCCGTCGGCGCTCCGTTCGACTGGCTCCGCCAGGGCTGGTATGACCTCGTCACGCAGCCCTTTCCAAGTCTGGCCTATGGTTTCGTTGTCTTCATTCTCGCGTCGGCTACCGTCATTATCCTGTTCCGATCCGGCCTCGACTATCTCCTCTTCCCCGCGATGGCGGGATTGTTGATCATCGCCCCGCTCTTCGCCGCTGGGCTCTATGTCAAGAGCCGGACCTTGGCGGACGGTGGGCGCGTCACGCTCCGTGCCATGCTTGGTGTGCGTCCGCTCGCCGGAAAACAGGTATTCTTCACCGGAATGGTGCTCTGCATGCTGATGCTCCTCTGGATGAGGGCGGCCGTGATCATCTACGCGCTGTTCTTCGGGGTGAACCCGTTCCCCGGTCTCGATGGCATAGCCACGATACTGCTGACGACCCTGGAGGGCTGGGGCATGCTTGTCGTGGGCTTTTGTGTGGGCGCGCTGTTTGCCGGGTTCGCGTTCGCCATCGGCGTCTTCTCGATACCGATGCTCCTCGATCAACGGGTCGACGCGTTCACGGCCATGGGCGTCAGCACCGCGATGGTTTGGAACAACATGCGGCCGATGCTGGTCTGGGGTGCGATCGTCCTTGTCCTATTTGTCGCCAGCGTGCTGACCGGATTTGTCGGGCTGATTGTCGTCTTTCCGTTGCTTGGCCACGCCACGTGGCACGCCTACAAGGCAGTCAGGTAGCGGACGATGACCTGCTGCGCTCCCACGGACCTGACGTATGGCCACGATCCCGGACAGCGGAGGCCGGGTATGGACGAGCTGATGCTGGCCAGCCGCGACTTGGGCGATGGTCTCCGGCAGGTCGCGTTGTCGGTTCCCGACATGCGATGCGGCGTGTGCATGGTCGAGTTGGAGACGACCCTCGGCAGGATACCCGAGGTTCGCTCGGTACGCGCAAACCTGACGACCAAGCGGCTGACCATCAACTGGCAGGCGGACAATGGCACGCCGCCGGATTTCGCCGGCCTGATTGGAACGATCGGCTACACGGCGGTCCTGCCGACGGAAGGTCATGAGCATCTCGACGATGAGATCTCCGGGCTGTTGCGCGCCTTGGCGGTCGCAGGTTTCTGCTCGATGAACATCATGATACTGTCCGTCTCGGTCTGGTCGGGCGCTGACCCGGCGACACGCCAGGTGCTCCACATGATGTCGGCCGCGCTCGCGCTGCCTGCCGTGATCTACTCGGGCGCGACATTCTACCGCTCGGCATGGCGGGCGCTCGCGCATGGCCGGGTGAACATGGACGTGCCGATCAGCATCGGCGTCCTGCTCTCGTTCGGTCTGAGCCTATACGACACGTTCGCCGAGGGACGGCAGACCTACTTCGAGGCCAGTACGTCGCTCCTGTTCGTCCTGCTCGTCGGCCGCACCCTTGATCAATTGATGCGAAAGCGGGCGCGATCGGCTGCGGCGTCTCTGGCCGACATGATGCCAAAAGGCGCGAATGTGATACGCGCGGACGGCCGGGTAGAGTATGTTTCGCTGAACGAAATCGGCCCCGGAACCCGCACTCTGATTGCGGCCGGCGACAGAATTCCGGCCGACGGGACTATCCTCTCCGGCCTCTCGGAACTCGACCGCTCCCTGCTCACGGGAGAGAGCCGCTGGGAGACGGTCGGGCCAGGCGGACAGGTTCGCGCAGGGGATTTGAACGTCGGCCATCCGCTCACCGTAGAAGCCACGATTGCACCGGGGGATTCCACGCTCGCCGAGCTGCACAGGATGCTGGAGGCCGTCGAGGACGGCCGATCCGGATACCGGATGCTCGTGGACAGGGCTGCGCGTCTCTACGCACCCGTCGTCCACGGACTGTCGGTGTTCTCGTTCCTCGCGTGGTTTCTCGTCACGCACGACATCCACCTTTCCCTGACGATTGCGATCTCGGTGCTCATTATCGCTTGCCCGTGCGCGCTTGGACTGGCGGTTCCCATGGTGCAGGTCGTCGCCGCACGCAGGCTGTTCAAGCACGGCGTCGTCGCACGGGACGGATCGGCGTTGGAACGTCTGGCGGAAATCGACACCGTCGTGTTCGATAAGACGGGGACCCTGACGCAGTACGATCCGATGCTGGTGACCGGGACCTGGAACGGGCCATTGGACTTTTCACTGGCTGGGTCGCTGGCGCGCTTCTCGAGCCATCCGATGTCGAAAGTGATCGCCGACTACGCCTCACGGGGCAAGGCGGAGGCTCTCCCGCTCGAGGATGTCAGGGAGATACGCGGTAATGGTCTTGAGGCATCTTTCCGAGGTGAACGCTACTGCCTCGGACGAGCAGCGTGGGCGGCGAACGGAGATGGAGGTGACCGGACCGCTGCAGCCTCCACGATCGTGCTGACTCGAGGGGGACAAGTCCTCGCCTCTTTCCTCTTCGGAGAACGGATCCGGGCGGGGTCGGTAAAGGCGGTGCAGTTCCTGAAGGATCGCGGGATCGCCGTCCAGATGCTGACAGGCGACGTTCCGGCGGCGGCGTTTTCCGTGGCACGTGAAGTGGGGATCGACCACGTAAAAGCTGCTGCCCTTCCAAAGGACAAGGCCATTGCGATCGATGCGTTGCGTGGTCGCGGGCGCAACGTAATGATGGTCGGTGACGGGATAAACGACGCGATTGCGCTGAAGAGCGCGCATGTATCCATGGCTCCGGCGTCGGGAAGCGACATCAGTCGCAGCGCCGCCGATTTCATCCTGCTCAATGGCGACATGGATGGAATAAGGGTCGCGCTGACGACGGCTCGGCGTGCTTCCGTGCTTATCCGTCAGAACTTCGCTCTCGCCATCGTCTATAACGTGATCAGCATACCGCTTGCGTTGTCAGGCTATGCGAGCCCGCTGATCGCCGCGGTGGCGATGTCGACGTCGTCGATATTGGTTGTGGCCAATGCGGTCAGGCTCGAGATTGACGCCGATGCGCTATCCTTGCGGCGAGCCCAGACAGACAGGCTGGCCGGAGCGGTCCAATGAGCACATTGTCGTTTCTGATACCCGTAGCAGTATTGATGGGTATCGGCGGACTGGGCGCATTCCTCTGGTCTCTGCGCAACGGCCAGTACGACGACCTGGACGGCGCGGCGGAACGCATACTCTACGAAAACGACGACAAGCCGCTGGGCGGCTGACACGCACTGAAGGAGGTCCGAATGGAAGATAGAGAGCGACAGTCTCCGATGGCAGAACATGACGCCAGCCCATCCTCAAAGAACCGTACCCTCGATCCCTCGGAGTCCGTGACGGGGGTCGGTATCGTCGTCGGTATCGTGGGAGCCGTGATAGGTGTCGTTGCGACACTGGTCCTCGCCGACACATCCGGCGTTGTCGGCTGGGTAACTTGTAGCCTGATTGGAGCGTTGGCGGGAGGGTCGGCAGGTATCGTCATCGGCGGGATGGTCGGAGCGATCTTTGGGGTGCTTAGGGGAGTGACGGTTGCTGCCGTTCGTGATCCTAACCGGTAGAGGACCATTCCGCGTAGCCGAGGCTGGACTTATACAACGCGGATCATGGCATGTACCACCGCGTTCCGAAGCGGTTCCAGATGGAATGGAAGCCATGTTTGATCTACTTGAGAAGGAAAGCGAACCAGCGGTTAGGGCCGTGCTTGACCATTGGCTGGTGGGCTATGTTCATCCCTACCCTGACGGTAATGGACGGGTGGCGCGCTTCCTAATGAACGCCATGTTCGCCTCGGGTGGATTTCCATGGACAGTGGTTAGAGTTGAGGATCGGTCAACTTATTTGGCCGGCCTTGAACAAGCGAGCGTCCACATTAACGTCAGACCGTTCGCGGAATTTATCGCGAAGCGCACTTCTTGGTCGATGAGCAAGACAGCCTGAATTCATCTGGTTTAGGACGCGGTGCAACACGTCGCTTTGCGTCGCTCCTGCTCAGAGAGGTCGAACGAGAGGCAGCTGAATTGCTCTCTTGAACTGAACGCCTTGATAGGATCTGAACCGGTACCCTCTGTGAACATCAGTCAACTCTTTGAATCTATGCTCTTAAACAGCGCCTCGATCTCGCCCTCGCCAACACTGTCACCGATGAACCAGCTGAGCGTGTTGTAAACGCCCAGGAAGGATGGACGGGTGCCGTCCAGAATTGCCTGAGCCTCGTCGGAACTGATGTTCAGCCTTTTCCGGAGAAAATCACTCAGCGCGTCTTCGGCGTGCGGGTGACTGAAAACCACCGCGGGTAGCAAGGTGGTGGTGAGCTGAGGGACAGGACGTTCGTCGGAATGGCATGGTACGGTCCGCGACAGCCTTACATCGCGCGAAGAGGTCGCGACCTCGATTGCGAACGCCGACGCGCACAGGGTCCATCGCCCGGTGGCGGTATCGTAATACTGGAAGTCACGGGGCGAAAGCGCGATGTCCAGCACCTTTGCCTCGCCTGGAGGAAGATCGACCTTCACGAACGCCTTCAATTCCCGGACAGGCCGCCTTAGCCCCGGTTCGATGGGGCGAACGTAGAGCTGGACGATCTCCTTGCCCCTGACCTCGCCGGTGTTGCGAATGGAAAATCGGGCAGTCACAGCCCTGCCGGTGGCGATCTCCTCGGTGTCGAGCGACAGGTCCCCATAGTCAAAGGTTGTGTAGCTCAGCCCGTGACCGAAGGCGAAGAGCGGAGCGACATCCCGGACATCGTAGTAGCGGTAGCCGGCAAAGATGCCTTCGCTATAGCGATGACGGCCGTTTTCGCCGGGATAGGTGTGAAAGCCCGGTATGTCCTCGATCCGTATTGGCATAGTCGAGGACAGCTTTCCGCAAGGATTCTGATGTCCGAAAAGGATGCGTGCGATCGCTTCTCCGCCGCCCTGACCGGGATAGAAGCAGGCGAGCACGGCATCGACTTCATCGATCCACGGCATGGTGACGGCATCGGGCATCGTCAAGACGACGACGGTGCGGCGGCCAAGACGAGAGACGGCATCGATCAGGGCATCCTGGCCGGGCGCCAGGCAAAGGTTGTCGCGATCGGAGCCCTCGCCCTCCTTGCCGCAGCGATGATTGGCGAAGACCACGATTGTATCGACATTGCGGGCGGCTTCGACAGCGCTGGCGATCTGCGCGTCCGTATCGAGCCCGCCATCCTTGGCGAACGGCAGGAAGTTGACGGTCGTATGTTCACCTGCAAGCGCGCGGATTTCATCGAGCGGGTTGTCGACGCGGAAGGGATTCGTTGTCGCGGAGCCGGAGCCCTGGATTGTCGGCCTGACGGCACCATCGCCGATAACGAGAATATGGCCTGCTACCTCGGGTTTGAGCGGTAGCGCTGAGTTTTCGTTTTTGAGGAGGACGATCGATTCAGCGGCCATGCGGCGGGCAAGGCTGTGATGATCATCAAGGTCAATCGCCAGAGCAAGTCCTGTATCGGCGGACGCACGGAGAATGAGGGAGAGAACCCGTCCACAGGAGCGATCGAGCGCCTGGCGATCAACAGTCCCGGCTTCGAGCGCTGCGAGCAGGCTTGCCTTGCGGGGCCTGCTTTCCGGCATGTCGAGATCGGTGCCGGCCTGCAGCGCGGCCGGCCGGTCCTTGACGGCGTGCCAGTCGGATATCACCAGACCGTCAAAACCCCATTCCTCCCGCAGCACTTTGGTGAGCAGCCAATGGTTCTCGGCCGATTGCACACCATTCAACGGGTTGTACGCACTCATCACGGTCCACGGATCGCTCTTTGCGATCGCCCGTTCGAAGCCGGCGAGATAGATTTCGCGCAGGGCACGCTCGTCCACGTCGGAACTCATATTGGTACGGTCGATTTCCGAGTTGTTGCAGGCGAAATGCTTGAGGGACGCACCGACGCCCAAACCCTGCAGCCCGTTGATGATAGCGGCCGCAAGCTCGCCGCTGATCACCGGATCTTCGGAGTAATATTCGTAGGCGCGTCCGGCAAGCGGCGTCCTGCGAATGTTGATGCCGGGACCGAGCAGCAGGTGGACGCCAAGAGCGCGACATTCGGCTGCGAGCGCCTGCCCAAGCTCGGAAGCAAGATCCACATCCCAGGCGCAGCCGAGCAGATTGCCGTTCGGAAAGCAGGTGGCCGGACGGGTGGTGCCGAACATTCCCTCCGGACTGTCGTCGTCGGCGCGGCGGTTCACCACGGCCAGGAAATCGCGCAGCGCGGCGGCGGCATCCTCGCCGGAATCGATCTGCGTGGTGGAATAGCGCACACCGTAGGTGCCATCCGTCATGGTGATGGCGGGAATTCCGAGCCGGTCGATAGCCCTGGTTTTCCAGAGCCCGTGACCGCTGATCAGGTCGACCTTCTCAAGGTCGCTCATCGAAGCAACGATATCAGCCACTGCGCTGTCGTGATCATCGGTCATGTCTCGCCTCGATACTATCTTTTGTGTTGATAATTGTTTCGTCGTGGAGCCGATTTCCGCCCTGCTTCAGCAGATCTTCTGAAGCAGTTCCATCAGCATCATGCGCTCGCCGGGGGTCAGCGGCTTGAGGGTCTGCGTCGAGACGTCGAGCGCTGCGGAACGGTTCCTGTCGATGGTTTCCTCACCGGCCTTCGTCAGCGTCAGGACAAGGCGGCGCGCATCCTCTGTATCGGGTTTGGTGTTGATCAGCCCGCGTTTGACCAGACGGTCCACGACCCCTTTGATCGTCGCCATGTCCATGGCCGTCTCGCGGCCGAGATTGCCTTGTGAGCAGGGCTGCAGTTCCCGAAGCTTGGCAAGGGCAGCCCATTGCGTCGTCGTCAGTTTTTCGGCCATCAGTTCGGAAAAGATCGCAACGTGGCGCTGGTTGGCCTGGCGCAGATAGAAGCCCACCTGCTCGCCGAGGGTATATTGCGCACCCTCATGCTGCGCGGGCAGGTCCTCGTCAATGCCACTTCCGTTCAAGGTCGATGGTTCTCCAACAGCGCCGCTCATCATGTCTCTCATTCATCTGGAGCTTAATCGATTGAACCTAGCGCATGTTGCGCCCAGGTGAAAACGCCATACGTCCGGGATCTGAAAAGTGGGCCAGCTGGAAACCGGGTTTGGTCAGTGACGCCAAGCGTCCAGGATCGCTTGTGTCGTCGCCGGTTCCAGTTGGTCGCAAAGCCGGGGAACCAGGAGGTTCATCGTCGCCTCATGGGCTGCCACATCGCTGCTGCCGATCGCGTCCGACGCCAGGACGACGCGAAATCCGAGATCGATGGCGTCCAGCACGCTGGCGTAGACGCAGACATCCGTCTCGACCCCACTGAAAACGAGCGTGTCGATACCCTCCGCCTCAAGTCGTTCCGCAAAGCCCGGAGCGCCAAAGACGGAATAGGTATGTTTTTCAACTGTCGACCTCTCGTCTGCGCGTGCCTCCAGCGGTGCGACCAGATCCAGCAAACCGGAATCCGGAGCCCCGTTCAGGATCGCCGACCAGCGCCGGTAGTAGGTTTTCCACCGTCCCGGCGCTTCATCCATCGTGCGCGGCACCATGAACTTGACGAAGACCGTCCGACCCTCGCAGGCTTCGCAAAGGCGAAGTACGTTGGGCAGGATGTCCGCGATCACCGGCGTGTGCCAGTCGGTTTCTTCGGCGAACAGGCGTTGCATGTCGATGACGAGATGCAACGTGTTCGGGGAGAGTCGCGGGAGCGTCATCGTTTAGCTCGCAACGGCGATCGTGTGTTCAGGCGACCAGTCGAGCGAGATCGTGTCGCCCTGCTTCAGCACGACGCCGTCCTTGTTCTGCGCGAACAGCTTGACCGCCATACCATCCGGCGTCTCGAGAAGGTAGGACAGAACAGGGCCGGCATAGATGACGGTGGTGATGCGGGCCTCAAGCCGGTTGGCGTGGCTTCCACCGGAAGAAATCGTCATTTTTTCCGGCCGCACCGCCAGGGTGACATCCGAACCGTTGGCAGGAAGCGTGCTTGCAGTCCGCACCACCGTGCCGCTGGCGAGGCGCACCGCGCCGCCTTCAACCTTGCCTTCGAGGAAATTCGAATCTCCCAGGAACTCCGCAGCAAATCGCGTCGTCGGTCTTTCATAGACGGTTGCCGGTTTGCCTGTCTGAACGATCCTGCCCTTGTCAAGAATGGCGACCGTATCGGCGAGCGTCAGCGCTTCCTCCTGGTCGTGCGTTACGAAGATCGTCGTCAGGCCGCTTTCGCGCTGGATTCGCAGAAGCTCGACCTGCATTTCCTGCCGCAGACGCCGGTCGAGCGCGGAGAGCGGCTCGTCAAGAAGAAGCACGCTTGGCTTGATGACCATGGCGCGCGCCAGCGCGACGCGCTGTTGCTGGCCGCCCGAAAGCTGTTTCGGCATCCGGTCGGCAAAACCGGGAAGGCGCACCATCTCCAGAGCGCGATCAACTTCCTTGCGTGCCGCAGCACCTTTTATCCCACGCCGCTCTAAGCCGAATGCAACGTTCTGCGCGATCGTCATGTGCGGAAACAAGGCATAGGACTGGAACATCATGCCGATGTTGCGGCCCCAGACGGGAATATTGGTCACGTCGTTGTTGCCGATCATCACGACACCCTCGTCGGGCTTGATAAAGCCGGCGATGATGCGCAGCAGAGTGGTCTTTCCAGACCCGGAAGGACCCAGAAGACTGGTGAAGGAACCTTCGACAAATTCCGTGGAAATATCCGTCAGAACCTTGGTCGAGCCGTAGGTCTTGGCGACCGTGTCAACTTTAACGTTTGTCACTGGTATCTCCGGGTTTGGCGAAGCGCGCGAAAATGAGAATGACGGTCATCGAGCCGAGCAGGAGCAGCGTCGATATCGCGTTGATTTCGGGCGTGAAGCCCTTGCGGATCGCGGAGTAGATCTGGACCGGCAGGGTCGAGTAGCCGGGCGTTGCGAGGAAGTAGGAAATCACGAACTGGTCGAGGGAGACTGCGAAGGCAAACAGTGCAGCACCGAGGATGCTCGGATAGAGTAGCGGCAGCGTTACCGAGAAAAACGCATGGATTGGGGTGGAGCCAAGGCTCATTGCGGCCTCTTCCAGATCGGCGCGGATCGTCTTGAAGCCGGTCCCGACCACCAGCACCACATAGGGAATGGCAAGCGCGACATGGCCTATTAGCAGGGCGTGCATGCCGCGACCGATCCCGGACCAGTAGAAGAAGACGAGCATCGCGGTACCCGTGATCAACCACGGAATGGCGATTGGCGGCAACAGAAGCAGCTGCAGTAGGCTCTTGCCGCGGAATGTCCGGCGGGCAAGCGCGGTGGCAGCGAGCGTGCCGAGGCTCGTGGCGAGCACAGAGGTGATGACGGCGATGATGATGCTGTTCATGCCGGCCGTCAGCAGTTGCTTGTTGCCGAGCAGCGCGTCGTACCACCGGAAGGAGAAGGTGAAGGGCAGCTCGTAGAGCTGGGATTCGTTAAACCCCATCGCCATCATCACGATGATCGGCGTGTAGAGGAAGAACAGAACCACCAGAAGATAGATGTGACCGATTTGCTTCATTGTTTCGGTTCCTATGCAGCAGCGCCGCGACGAAGTACGCCGGAAAACGTCGCGAAGATCGCCAGGACAACGGCAAGCAGCGTGAAGGAAAGCGCAGCACCCAGCGGCCAGTTGAACGCTTGCGTGAACTGATCTTCAATCACCGTTCCCATGGTCACGCCGACCTTGCCGCCCAGAATGCGCGGTTCCATGAAGGAGCCGATGACCGGCACGAAGGTAAGCACGGCGCCGGAAATAAGGCCTGGCGCTGCCATGGGGATGAGGATCCGGAACAGGATCGTCCACCACCGCGCGCCAAGGCTAGCCGCAGCCTCGATGATCGCATCATCGATGGTCACGAGCGCGATATAGCAAGTCAGGATCATATAGGGCAGATAGCCGTGAACGAGACCCAGCACGATGGCATAGCGCGTGTAGAGGAAAGAGATCGAGCCAGTATCGGCGGAAACCATATGCAGCACATTGTCCAGAAAGCCGTTTTCCCTGAGCACCATCGTCCAGGAGAAGACGCGGACAAGGCCGTTCGTCCAGAAAGGAAGAAGGATAAGGATGAGCAGCGTTTCGCGCATGCGGCCCACCGTGGCCCTCGCAAGCGCCACCGCCGCGAGGAACCCGAAGATCGCACAGAGCAGTGTCGTCCAGAAGCCGATCACAAGGGATGTCCAGCCGATATTCAGCAGATAGGGCTGATCGATGAAGGCCCGGTAATGCTTGAGCGTGAACGTGATCGGCGCCTTGCCCATTGGCGTCGCCGACATAAAGCTGAACACGAACATGGTGAGCAGCGGCAAAAGCACCGCCAGCGTCAACCATGCGTAAGTCGGCAGCAACAGTGCCGTGGTCGCGACCCAAGAGGGAAGCATGCGGTGTTTGCGCGGACCCGAAGGTCCGCGCACCGCTTCGTTGAGAACAGCGTCACTCCGCATAGAACGCCTTGACCTCCTGCCAGAGGTTGTTAAACGCCTCGCGCCGGTCGTCCGGCAGCGCCGACATGATGCTCATGGTGGCAATATATTCCGGCTTGTGGATCTGGCGGCTGAGGTCGTCGGCAGGCAAGGCTTCCATGGCAGCGACGTTGGACGAAGCCGGAGCACCGGCCTTGGTTGCCCATTCGACGTAGAACTTCGGGTCGATCATCCAGTTGGCGAAAGCGTGCGCGCCTTCGGCATTCGGGGCGCTAGCCGGAATGCCGAGACCGTCGACCCAGCCGATGCCGCCTTCCTTCGGAACGACGAAGTCGACCGGAAGCTTGCTGACGCGCTTCGAGCGGACGGAACCGCCCGACCAGTACATTGCTACGTCGAATTCCTTGGCGGCGAAGGACTTGTTCCACTGGTCTTCGGTCGACCAGAGGAGCTTGACGTTCGGCTTGAAGCCCTTGAGCGTCTCCTTGACGAGGTCGAGATCCTTCGGGTTGTTCATGTCCTGACCGGTAAGAAGCGCTGCGGCGGCGATGACGCCGACGGCGTCGTCCTGAAGCGCGACCCGGTTCTTGTAGGCGGGATCTCCGAGCACGGCGTAGCTGTCGGCTTTCGGAAGACCTTCGCGCATGGCAAGTGCCGTCAGGCCCCAGACCCACGGCACTGCGTAGCCTTTTCCGTCCTTGTTGAAGTTCTCGTTGGCGCGGAGATTTTCGGCCACCGACGAGATGTTCGGCACCTTGGAATAGTCGATCGGCGCGATGAGGTCTTCGGCCATCGCCTGGGCGCAACGGGCGGCATTGAGCACGACAAGATCATAGGCGCCCGGATTGGTGCGCAGTTTGGTCAGCATTTCCGCTTCGGAACTGTAGTAGTCGTGAACGACTTCGATACCGGTACTTTCCTGGAAAGCCTTAATCGACCACGCTTCGTCCGTACCGTAGCCCTGCCAGTTCAGCACCGTGATGGTGCCGGCCGCGGCGGCTTTTCGCGGGAACATCGAATAGCCGGCGCCAGCGATCAAACCTGCGGACATCAATTGAAGTGTGTTGCGCCTGGTAATGTTATTCATTGTTAGCCCCTCTGGCTTTGGTTGACACATACAGTCACGATCCCGGTAGAACCCAGGCATTCGATTGCGACCAAACTCTTGGGCAAAATCGCCCATAATAGTTTGTAAGCAAACTAATTTTGACGTAGCAGTCCAGAAGGAAGCGCCGCATTTTTCTCTGCAGCGCAGCATGTGAATGAACGATCGAATCTTACACGCATGCATAATTTGACGTCATTCGCCGATGAACAAAGTTCCATTAGGCCAAATTTTTACTAAAAGGTCAAAAATGCGCTAAAATGGCATTTTTTTCCTTAGCGCATTCGGCTGACATCTCCATTTGCTCATATACCCTCTGGATTACATTCTTTTTATTTTTAGTTTGTACACTAATTAATATGCCGAACTCGTTATGGAGTCAATAGTTGCCTTCCGTCAGAGCCTGCTGATATGGGCGAAAAAACCACGGTAAAGCGCGGTGCGAACGGCCCGGAAGAAGCCGGCACCGTAATTTCCTGATTGACCAGTTGACTCCAGACGACCGCGCCGCCCTCGCCTTCAGTCACGACTAGCGCATTGGAGCCGCCCGTCGGAAGCTCGATCGTTCCCTCGACGGGCTCCGCCGCTAACATGCAGAAGCTGATATGTCCTTTTTCCACGACGATACCGGACAGCTGCCCGCGCATGCGCGTGCGCAAAAAATCGGCACCATTAAGTGCGAGCGTCAGACGGCCGTCGCGTATGGTGACGGTCGCAGACCCCGCCGGCGTCAGCATCGGCCCCACGGAAACATCATCTCCGGAATTGGTGATGGTCCACCCGCGCCATGGATCGAAATCGCAGATCTCGCCCACCGCCATCATCGGCAACAGGGCGGCCCAGATGTAAAAGGGATCGGTGTCCCCCTGGTCCATCGCCTCGCCCGTGACCGCATTGTAGTTTTCCGCCGCGATGCGGTTGGTCCGCCAGGACTTCATGAACAGGTCATAACTCTGCCGTGCCAGAGCGCTCGCCTGCGTGAAATAGCCATAGCGGCGCAGGCCGAGCCAGACCATGAAATTGACATTCGGCCAGATGCGGCCGCGCCAATAGACATTGTCGGCGAAGGCCGGATCGTCGCGGGTAGCATTCGGCAGACCGAACGTGCCGGCAAAGGTGCTTTCGTCCTTGAGATGGCGAAGCAGATCTTCTGCTTGATCGGCGGTCGCAGCGCCGCAAAGCAAAGGGTAGAAGCTTGTTGGTGACAGGGAGCGAATAAAGCCGCCCTTGCGCTGCCGGTTTGCGAAGATTTTGCGCGTGTCGTCCCAGAGTTCCTGCGAAATGAGCTTGCGGATTTGTGTTGCAGCGGTCGCAAACTCGTCCGCATCCGCCTGATAGCCGAGCACAGCTGCCATCTTGGACAGCATTTCGGCATCCAGCGCCAATGCACAGTTGAGCCCCAGATCGAAGGTGGAAAGCGATCGCGTCGCGGGGTCGTAGACGGCCTCGTCATGGGTTGCCGAATTGTCCATGCCGGTTTCGTTGCGCGCGGCAAAGGCGGTTCCCTTGTAGAGCCCCTCACCGACATCGGACGTTCCGCAGGAGACGAGACCCACGCCATCCGGATCGCGATGGGTCCGCCACCAGCGCTGGTTTCGCGCAAGCGCATCGTAAAAGGCCTTGATGATCGAGATTTCACCCGTTCGCTGATAAAGCTGCCAGGCAACGAGCGCGCCATGCGGTGGCTGGCTGCGATCCACCCAGGCATCGTTGGAGGTGACGATGCAGGCGATATTGCCCTGCGGTGTGGCGCCGGCAAGCGCCGCCGCCATGTTTTCGCGAGCGAGATCAGCGTCAAAAACCCCGGCGAGAAGGGCTGCGAACGTCTGGTCGTTGTACCAGACCGCAAATTTTCCGAGGTTCCAGATGCGCGTCACCGCGGTATAGGGCCGTGCATTGGTTTCATCCCAGATAGTGTTCCAGGCAACCACATCCCGAATCGCATCCAGAGCACCCTCATAGGCGGCGGTCTGCGCCGGCGGTATTTCTGTCGGTCTGCTCCCGAGACCGGCGATGGCTTTCTCGATAGCAAGCGCCGCACTGTCGGCGACGGCAGCGCAATAGGCGCCCTGACGCATCATTTCCAGATTGAAGCGAAGGGCCAGGACGGGCGCGGCATTGCTGCGGCTTGCGAGGTGGAAATAGCCGTTCGCCTCGAAATCCGCGCGCAAAGCGGCGATCGTGTCATGGCCGGTCACCTGGACAGGAGCATCGGCCGTTGTGATCGCAACGAACCGCGTACCGATCTTCACCAGTGCGACGCCTTTTTCCGCATCGAACGTCACCGTCTCGCCGCCTTCAGCCGATATCGCGATCGTGACCCAGAAGCGCAGCCCCCATTCGCCGGTTTTCAAGCCCTGCCACTCACCACGAACCGTGAAGGGATCTGACTTCGTTGCCGAGAAGCCAAGGGTTGTATCGGAATGGTCGGTCTCAAGGTCAATGTGCGAACCGTCGATGCTGTGGCGTCCAAGCCGCACGGTGTTGCTGCGCGGGGCAATTTCAGATGTCGTGCGGCTCCTGCTGGAATAGAGGATCGGCGTAATCCGGACGCCGAGCGGCAGAAACACCATTTCGGCCGGGCGGTCCGACCAGCTGTTCCAGGCGCGGCTTAGGGGTACGGTCGTGTGCAGCAGCATGTCTCGGGTTCCCGTCAGTGTTCGTTCGCAAGCGGAATGAGGCGCGGCGGTGTGGTCAGGCCGCTCTTGTCCAGCGTCTCGCCCTGATAAGGCGTGCCAGCGTAATAGCGATTTGCGGCGGTGTTGGACACGGCAAGCTCCAGTTCGTAGCGGCCGGGCAGCAACCGGCCGAGCAGGAAACGATATGGGCGCCACGCACGCAGGCCGGTCTCGCGACCGTTGAGGCGCACGGTGGCTGCCGTGTGAACCTCACCCAGTTCCAGCATCCATACACCGTCCGAGGGGATCTCAAGCAGATGGCGGTAGATGCCCGTTCCGGAAAAGGCCGGGTGACCCTGCATCTCCCAGCCCGTATGGACGGAAATCGGATCAAAACCGCTGTCGCTTCCGGCTGCAAAGGTCCAGCCGTCTTCAAGGATGATGGCACGCGAGGTATCCATCAAAGGAAACGACGTGAGCTCTTTGTCGACCGGTGCATGCCCGCCCGCTTCCCTCAGGCGGAGACATTTTACCTGTTGAGGTTCCAAGTCGATCGACAAACGTCCGAATGTGCCGATGGGGTCGACCGCGCCATCGGCGGCCGACCAGACTTCGCAGTTGAAGCCATCGCCTTGGACGATGCTGCATTCGAGACCTTGCGTTCCATCGTTGAAGACAACAACCCGCCACCAACCGTCGGTATCCCGGCCTATCCATCGCCATAGAAACTGGCCGGCTGGCGCAACGATCTGCGGCCCGATGAGCGGCAACTGGGCAACCAGTTCGGCAATGTCCGATCGCGTCGGCAGATCGCGCAGATGCGCTGTCCCGCGTTCACCGGAGCTGTCGAAAGTGCCGCTGCAAACGCTTTTGACGCCGTTGCCAGACATCCAAATCAGACCGCCGGCGGCGCGGAAATCGGCAATCTTACCCAGCGTATCGGCGGAACGCAGAACCGTCGCCGAAGGCATGACGACGGCATCGAAGGCAAGTCCGACCAGCCCGATCGTTCGGCCGTCAATGGACGCGTTCGACAGGTCACGTTCATTGACCAGCATGAAATCGCAGCCGAGCGCTAGAAGATGCTCGCACCACGCGCCGATATGCGTCGCATGGCTATGGCGCGGGCCTTCGGCCCAGGCGGTGTGCAGCGGATAAAGGATGGCAATACGCGCATGCGGCCTGGCCGGCTCGATGAAGGCCGATATCCGCGCCGATTCCTCTGCGAAAAGGTGATGATAGGCCCACCAGGGTTCGAAATTGATGCCCGGCCCATAGTCGAAACGCGGATTGGCAAACGGGGTCGGATCGTTGTCGTGACCATCGGTCTGATAGACACCGTGCCAGAGAAACTGCCGTGTTCCCAGGCAATGCAGCCGGATCGCCTGCGCCCGCATGGTTTCCAGCGTCAGTTCCCATTGGCCGGCCGCACGAACAGGCGTGCGCGTGGCACTGGCATAGGTCTCGACGACGCAGCGACTGCGGCCATTGGATCGGGCGACGGAATCGCCCATCTTCGGGGCGAGCTGGGCGACGAAATTGTTGGAATCTACCGCCGTTTCATGGCGGAAACGGTCGATGCCGAAAAAGTCCGTAGCCGGCGCCACCCGTGGATCGATGCTGGTGAAGCCCCCGTTGAGAGACCAGGAGCTGACATGCGGCAGGATCTCGTGCCCTGTCAGGACGATCCCGCAATCATCTGCCCATTCGCGCAAGGCGCCGAAGAAGCTCGCGTTCATCAGGCCCGAATAGGCCTCGTGGAACTGCGCCCGCAGCCTCGGCGTCTCTTGGCCGACATCGCGCAGCAACGACAGAAGGACGTGCGGAAAAGCGGCCCCGGCCTTTTCCGCGGCGATCGGCGCAAGCGTCTCGGCAAAGAGAAGGCTGTTGCCCAGATTGCCCGCCAGCTGATCCCAGCGATAGAAGCCAGCGGCCGGCTGGTCGTAGAAGACCAAGCCCAGCGGATCGGGTATCAGATCGCCCAAGACACGGCGATAGGGTTCAAGGCCTACCTTGATGAAGCGTGCGGCCGCCTCCGGCAGAAGATAGTTGATGAGCCGCGACGTCGCGGAGCGGGCGCTGACGAAGACCGTCATCACTTGGTCGGCCGGAATGCTGCCATCGAACGCGAAACTGCACGACAGCGCGTCGGCGTTCGCAACCCGCACTCGCGCGCTGATGTCGATCGCCTGACGAAGATCGCTCATTGTCCCGGACGGATGGAGAAGCGCCGCCTCGATCGTCCATTCGCACCAACGAGCCTGTCCGCCCTCATAGTGCCAGCGCAGGATTTCCGGCCCCATGCTGTTGACGAAGGGCGGATGGAGGCCGCTGATCTTCCCTTTCGCTTCCGATGTCGTGGACCAGAAAAGATGCCGCTCCCGCAGGTCGTCGCGGCCATCCACCGTTCGCCCGCCGGCGTGGCCGCTGATCCAATTGTAGTCGTCGTAGATACCGGCCATCAGGCCGAGCTCGCCGGCAATCTCGATCGCCTGCCGGTAGGCGGCAAGATAGGCTTCCGACAGATAGAGTTCGCGGGGAAAGGCAATGCGCGTCTGAATGAGGATGGTGCCGAAGCCCTGATCACGGAAATCGGTCAATTGCGCGCGGCTGGTTTGCGCATCGGGTATCGAATGCCAGAACCAGTAGGCGGACGGGCGGAACGCATGGGTCGGATCGCGAAACAGCGCCCGGCTTTCCGCCTCCGTCATCGCCTCGTTTGCCCGCCGCGTTTCCATCCTTAATGCACCATGGACTTGATGTGGTCTATTGCCGGACCAGTACCAGCCCAGGCCTCCTTGCCGGGCGCGAAGCGTGCGCGCAGATAGGCCGTCAGGTCTTCCATCTGCCCCTTGTCTAACACGTCGCGAAAGGCCGGCATCGACATGACTTCCGGTGCGCCGCGGCCCGTCGTTTCGGCAAGGATCGCGGGGGCTTCCACGCCGTTCATGAGGACCTGGAGAACATTGTCGGGCACATCGCTGTGCAGGTTGCTGTTCAGTGTCAGCGGCGAAAGGATCGAGTTTCCTTCATGGCAGGAGGCGCAGGCACCTTCGAAAATGCGCGCACCCTTCGGCGAAATCCTTGCGGCCTGCTCTGATGCCGTAGCGCTTGCCGTGATCGCCGCTTGCGTCTGAACATCCGGCGTTTCGGACGCTGGAGAGGTGTTTAACCGAGAAAGATACACAGCCATGGCGCGAATATCGCTGTCCGGCAACGGCGCCAATGCCGAGACCACATCGGCCATCGGACCGGCGGCGCTCCCGTGATCGCGCGCATAGCCGCTGCGAAGATAGTCATAAAACGCAGTCTCGGTCCACGTCACCGGCCCTTTGGCAAGCGCGTTCAGCGCCGGCGCTTCCCAGCCATCGGCAAAGCCGCCGGAAAGGCGGGCTTTTCCGGTCTTTTCGGCACCCAGCACATTGCGTTCAGTGTGGCAGGCGGAACAGTGGCCAAGCGTTTCGACGAGATAGGCACCGCGATTCCAGACGGCATCCTTCGCCTGATCATAGCTGAAGGGAGCCGCCTTCAGGAACATGGCGTTCCAGCCCGCCATCATCGAACGAATGCTGTAGGGGAAGGCCAGCTTCGTTTCCGGCGCCTTCTGCGCGACGGGCGCCTGCGTCATCATGAAAGCATAGAGGGCCTGAAGGTCGGCTTCCTCGGCGCCGGCAAACGACGTGTAGGGATGCGCCGGATAAAGATGATGGCCATCCCGGCTGATACCTTGACGCATGGCGCGCTCGAAAGCCGGATAGGACCAGTTGCCGATACCATTTTCCGGATCCGACGTGATGTTGGTGGCATAGACCGCGCCGAACGGCGTGTCGAACCGGCGCCCGCCGGCAAAGGCCCGGCCATCGGTGCCGACATGGCAGACATTGCAGGCACCAGCTGCGGCGGCAAGCCTGCCGCGTTCGATGGTGACGGCGCTGTAGACATTCGGGTCCGGCTTGTCGACGGAGCTGATCGCCGGACGCCAGGGAGAGGCCATCGTCGCAAGTCCGGCGACGGCGCTCAAGATACCAACGACTGGCACGCCCATAGTCCACCAGCGGCGCCTGCGAACGGGTGAAACAGTCTTTTCGATCTCCTTCCCGTTGAGGCCGGCCAGAACGCGCTCCGGCGTCAACGGCAGTTCGCGAAAACGGATGCCGGTCGCATCGAACACCGCATTGGCGATGGCCGCGGCACTCGGAACGGAGGCGGACTCCCCGACCCCGAGCGGCGGCTCGTCAGGGCGCGGGATCATCAAGACGTCGATATCGGGCACTTCGGGGAAAGTGATGAGCGAATAGCCGCCCCATTCCTTGCTCGTCACCGCCGTCGATGAAAATCCCACCTGCTCCTTCAACACCCGGCTGGTGGACTGGATGATGTTGCCGTGGATCTGATGGCGCACACCGTCCGGGTTGATCATCAGGCCGGAATCCTGGCCACAAGTCACCTTGGTGACGGCAATCTCGCCCGTTTTCCTGTTGACCGCGACATCGGCAACCCAGGCCGCCCAGGCGGCGGCGGTTCCGGGGAATTTTCCATGCACGTAGACCGCATAGGCAAAGCCCCGGCCGTAAAGCAGATCGCCTTCGCCGCCCAGCGTGCCGGGACCGGTGTGCGGCACCCATTTGGCACGCTCGGCGGTCGCCCGGACGAGATCAACGGCCCGGGGGTCCTGCAGATAGCGCAGCCGGTATTCGATCGGATCGACGCCGGCGGCCGAGGCGAGTTCATCGACATAGGATTCATGCGCAAACGTGTTCGGCATGGCCGAGACGCCGCGAAACCACGAGGCGCGCGCGATCGGCGGCATGTCGTGCACGGTTACCCGGAGATTGCCATAGGCATAGGGCGGGATCGCCGTCCGGTCGCCCATCTGTAGGACATCAGCAACCGGCGAGATCTTGCCGGTTAGCAGCAGTGGCAGCGTTGGCGCGAGGTTGGACGGGTAGCGCGTCTCGAAATCATAGCCAGCGGGGCCGCCTTCGAGATCGAGCCCGCCGCGCACGTCGATCACCTGCGCCGCGCCCTTGGGCTCCCAGGCGTGCTCCTGCTCGCGGGTCAGCTGCACCCGCACCGCTTGGCCGACGGCACGCGACAGCAGCGCCGCATCGGCGGTGACATCGTCGGCGCAATTGCGGCCGTAACATCCGGCGGCCTCAAGCCGCTCCACGGTGATGCTCTCTTCCGGCATATCGAGAAGAACCGAAAGGTCCTTGCGCATCGGAAAGGGATTCTGCGTGCCGGACCACACGGTCAGCCGATCGTCGCGATAATCAGCCACCGCGCAGGAAGGTCCGATCGAGCCGTGCATCTGGTAGGGCCAGACATAGGTGCGGTCCATCGCATTCGCGGCGCCCTCGAGCGCCAGATCGACATTGCCGCGATCGGCCAGTTTGCGCGGCGTCGATGGATTGGCACGCAAAGCTTCTTCGGGAGAATTCAGGTCGGGCAGTTCCGGCGGAAGGCGCCAAACGGCTTTCAGGCTCTTCGCAGCTTCCGCCGCATTTTCCTCGCGGGTTGCGACAACGCCGACGAAATCGCCGATGGCGACGACGGCAACAAGACCCGGAATGTGCTCGACGGAACTTTCATCCACCGAAATGAGGCTCGTTCCGACATGCGCGCCGTGATCGAAGCCGGCATAGGGCGGCCGCACCACCCGGCCATGCAGCATGCCCGGCAGGCGAACATCGTGAACATAGGTCCATCGGCCGGTCGCCTTGGCCGGAATATCCACGCGCGGACGGGAGGACCCGACGATCCGGTAGTCCGCCACCGGCTTCAGCGGCGCCTCCGGATCGAGGACAAGTTGAACATTGGCACCAGTGACAAGATCGCCGAAGGACAGGCTTCTGTTCTCGCCGGTGACCGCGCGGATGATCCCATCCTCGACAACGAGATTTTCCGGCGGGAGTTGGAGCCGCTCGGCCGCCCGGCGCAGCAGATATTGCCTAGCCGTCGCTGCTGCACGCTGCAGCGGCTTGGCAGTGACCTGAATGGTCTCGCTGGCGATGGTCGCGCCCTGATTGGGCACGGCGGAGGTGCTGCCCAGAACCATTTCGACATTTTCGAACAGCATGTCGAGTTCTTCGGCGACGATCTGGGCGAGCGATGTGCGGATGCCTGTTCCCAGATCCACGTGACCGTTGAACGCGGTGACGCGACCCTCTGCATCGATCGCGATATAAAGCTCGGCATCCGGAAGCGACGCGGATACCACAGCCAGCATGTCCGATGCAGCGAGATAGCTCGACTTTGGGGAATCGCGGCCGACAGTCATGCTTGTGTCTCCGGAACGACGGAATGGGCGCTTGCGGACGAAGCGGCCTTCGACAGAACGACAGCCTTGCGCACGGCGGCAAGAATTTCGATATGGGTGCCGCAACGGCAGAGATTATGGCGCAGCGCCTCGCGGATATCGGTTTCCTGAGGATCCGGATTGCGGTCCAGCAACGCGACCGCGCTGATGATCATCCCATTGAGGCAATATCCGCACTGTGCGCCAGATTCCTCTATGAAGGCCTGTTGGACGGGATGAAGATGCTCCTCGTCACCAAGCCCTTCAAGCGTGGTGATCTCCCGCTTGGCAATCGCCGCGATCGGGATCATGCAGGATCGCACCGCGCGCCCGTCGATCAGAATGCAGCAGGCGCCGCATTCGCCGAGGCCGCATCCGTATTTCGGGCCGTTGAGCGCGAGATCGTTGCGCAGGATATAGAGCAGGGGGGCCTTGGGATCGGCCTCGACGACCACATTCCTGCCGTTGACCTTGAGAGAAAATAGCGAGGGCACGGACATCTTCGTCATCTTTTGGGCCGGAGCCGGAGACAAGCACGAGGATTACCGGCGTTACCGGCCTGACACCCGCGGCTGCGCTTGGCAATGAACGACATGAAACTCCCCGCTCGTCCTGCGCCCTCGAGCCTGGCGCACCCTCACTTTAATAAGTGTATACGCTTTATATATTTCCTGGCAACGAGAATCTGTGGTCAAATTTCCGGCGAAATTTCGCCGCATTGCAGCAATTTTAGGCGGGTTTCCCGCTGCTTTGCATCCATTTTGCCCTTGCAGTTTAAAGCGTATACGCTTAATATCCGATCCTGAAGCTTGAGCCATTAAGGTCTTACACGCAACCGCCAAGGGGAGGCACCCATGCCGAACGAGAACCAGACGATCGCAATCATCGGCGCCGGACTTGGCGGCGCGGCGGCGGGCGCACTGCTCCAGCATGCGGGCTTCAACGTTCAGGTTTTCGAACAGGCGCCGAGTTTCTCGCGCCTGGGCGCGGGCATTCACATGGGCCCGAACGTCCTGAAGATCTTTCAGCGCATCGGCATGGACCAGAAGCTGATCGATATCAGCAGCACGCCGGCCTATTGGTTCAGCCGGAACGGCCTGACAGGAGACTATCTCTCCCGCATTCCGCTCGAAGGGTATGGGGCGACCTATTGTACCGTCCATCGCGGCGATCTCTCTGCCTTGCAGATGGACACCATGACTCCCAGCACAGTCCAGTTCAACAAGCGATTGACCCGTCTCGAAGACAACGGCTCGGACGTCTATCTCGAATTCCAGGACGGCACGTCTGCGCGTGCGGCGATCGTCATCGGCGCAGACGGCATCAATTCACGTGTGCGCGAGACGCTGCTGGGTGCCGAGCGGCCGAATTACAGCGGCTGGGTCGGCCATCGTGCGATGATTTCGGCGGAAAAGCTGAAGAAATTCGACCTGACCTTCGAGGACTGCGTCAAGTGGTGGGGACCGGATCGCCACATGATGGTCTACTACACCACCAGCAGACGCGATGAATATTACTATGTTACCGGCGTCCCGCACGCGGCCTGGGAATTCGACGGCGCTTTTGTGCAGAGCAGCCGCGACGAGATGTCGGAAGCCTTCGCCGGCTACCACCCGGTGATCCAGGCGTTGATCGAAGCCACCGACGAGGTCACCAAGTGGCCCTTGTTCAACCGCAATCCGCTGCCGCTGTGGAGCGAGGGTCGCATGGTCCTGCTTGGCGATGCCTGCCATCCAATGAAGCCGCATATGGCGCAGGGTGCCGCCATGGCGATCGAGGATGCCGCAATGCTGGCGCGGTGTCTCAAGGAGACCGGAGCGGCCGACTACGCGACCGCCTTCCGCCTCTATGAAGCCAGCCGCCGCGATCGGGCAACGCAGGTCCAGACCGTCTCGAACGCCAATACATTCCTGCTGAAGCAGGAAGACCCATCCTGGGTCTACGGCTACGACGTCTACGCTCAGCCTATCCTTGACAAGAGCGTCGCATGAGCGCGGCCCTTCTCTACGGCGCAAATGTCGCTGCCAATGGCATTCGCCAGCATTACCTCCGCTATGGCGGCAAGGGTCGGTCGGTCATCCTCATCCCCGGCATCACCAGCCCGGCGATCACCTGGGGCTTCGTCGCCGAACGTCTTGCCGAACGGTATGATGTCTACGTTCTCGATGTCCGGGGACGCGGCCTGTCCTCGACCGGCCCCGACCTCGACTACGGTCTTGATGCCATGGCCGCCGACGTTATCGGCTTTGCGCAAGCGCTCGGCCTTGCCGCCCCTGTACTTCTCGGCCACTCCATGGGTGCGCGCATCGCGATGCGGGCGGCAAATTCCGGCGGCGATTTTTCCCGCCTCGCTCTTATCGACCCTCCCGTCTCCGGACCGGGCCGCAGGCCCTATCCAAGCAAGCTGCCCTGGTATGTCGACAGCATTCGTCTCGCGCTGGCGGGCATCGATGCAGAAGGCATGAAGGCGTTCTGCCCGACCTGGACCGAAAGCCAGCTGCAGCTGCGCGCCGAGTGGCTGCATACCTGCTTTGAGCCTGCCATCGTCACCGCCTTCGAGGACTTCCACAAGGACGACATCTTCCCGGATTTCGCCACGCTGAAGCAACCGTCGTTGCTGATGGTCGCGGGGCGCGGCGGCGTGATCGCGCCGGAGGACGAAGCCGAGATCCGCGGTCTCAATCCCGCGATCGAGGTGACTCGCGTACCGAATGCTGGCCACATGATTCCGTGGGACGATTTCGACGGCTTCTGCGAAGCTCTTGGAGATTTCCTCTCCCGATAAACGCAATGGCGGGCCTGTGGTCCGCCATTTTTATTGCCGCAGCGTGAGCGCAGAGTTGTGCGCCCGTTCACTTCATCAAAGGAGCCGTCCGTGCAGAAACCCTATCGTATCGGCCAGATCGTCCCGAGTTCCAACACCACGATGGAGACGGAAATTCCGGCGATGCTGATGGCCCGCCAGATGATCCGTCCAGAGCGCTTCACCTTCCATTCCAGCCGCATGCGCATGAAGAAGGTGGTGAAGGAAGAGCTGGCGGCCATGGACGCCGAATCCGATCGGTGCGCCATCGAGCTGTCCGATGCCCGCGTCGATGTTCTTGGATATGCCTGCCTCGTTGCCATCATGGCGATGGGGCTTGGTTATCACCGCGAGTCGGAAAAGCGCCTGACCGGCCGCACCCAGGAAAACGGCACTAATATTCCGGTCGTCACCAGCGCCGGCGCCCTGATCGAGGGCCTGAAGGTAATGAAGGCGAAGAAGATCGCTGTCGTGGCGCCCTACATGAAGCCGCTGACCGAACTCGTCGTGAATTACATTCGCGAGGAGGGCTTCGAGGTGATGGACTGGCGGGCGCTTGAAATTCCCGACAACCTCGATGTCGCCCGCCACGATCCGGAAAACCTGCCGGCGATCGTCCAGACGCTCGATCTCTCGGATGTCGATGTCATCGTGCTTTCAGCCTGCGTGCAGATGCCGTCGCTGCCTGTGATCGCCAAGGTCGAGGCCATGACCGGCAAGCCGGTCCTCACCGCCGCCGTCGCGACGACGTATTGCATGCTGAAATCGCTGGGACTGGAAGCAGTCGTGCCGGGTGCCGGCGCGCTGCTGTCCGGCGCGTATTGAGGAGACCCCGATGCTAAGTGCTGAAGCCAACTATCAGGGCGTCTGGGGCAACCGCATCGGCTTCGGTCAGCGCCCCGCCCTGCTCGTCATCGACTTTCTGAAGGCCTACACGGTGGAAGGCGCACCGCTCTTTGCACCGGGCGTCGTCGATGCAGTGGCGCAAACACCAGCGCTCCTGGCTGCCGCGCGGGCCGCAGGCATTCCCGTCATCCACACCCGCATCCTTTATTTGGCCGAAAACTGTGCCGATGGCGGCATGTGGGTGAAGAAGGCCCCGGTCATGAAGGCCATGGTCGAGGGCAACGTGCTGGCCGAATTCTGCGACGGCGTCGCGCCGGAAAAAGGCGAACTGGTCATCGTCAAGCAATATGCCAGCGCCTTCTTCGGCACCAGCCTCGCCTCGTTGCTGCACACGCAGGGGACCGACACGGTTATCATGGCCGGCTGCTCGACCAGCGGCTGCATCCGTGCGAGCGCCGTCGATGCCGTGCAGCACGGCTTCCGGACCATCGTCGTGCGCGATTGCGTCGGCGACCGGCATCCCGATCCGCACAATGCCAACCTCTTCGACATCGACAGCAAGTATGGCGATGTCGTTTCGAGGGAGGAGGCGATCGCCGAAATCGCCAAGGTCAAGTCCGACTGTCCGTAACTTTACAAAACAGCCAAGCCTTCAAACAAGATAGGGGAACGAGCATGGATCAATTCAGCTTCACGGAAATCTGCCTGCATCAGTTGAAGATGTCAGGCGTCCACGAGGGCGAAAAACTCATCGTCCTCACCCAGGGCAACGGGCGCCTCGATTACGCCGACGCCTTCATGGCCGCGGGCATGCGTCTCGGGGCCAAGATGTATCACATGCGTTTGCCGCCGGTGCCGCCGGCAGGTGCATGGGCGGTCGGCCAGACAGGCCTCGCGGCCATGCCGGAAGCGGTCGAGGCCCTGAAGGCCGCCGACATGCTGATCGATTGCATCTTTCTGCTCTTCAGTCCGGAACAGATGGCGATCCAGGCGGCCGGTACGCGTATTCTGACCGCCGTCGAACCGCCGGAGCTTCTCGCCCGCATGCTGCCGACGAAGGAACTGCGCGAGCGCGTCGAATTTGCCGGCGACCTGCTGTCCAAGGCAAAGGTGATGCGGATCACTTCTGCGCATGGCACAGATGTCACCTACAAGCTCAACACCTATCCCGCCATCACGGAATATGCATGCACCGACGAGCCGGGCCGCTGGGATCACTGGCCATCTGGCTTCGTGTTCACCGGTGGGGACGACGACGGCGTCGATGGTACGATCGTCGTTGCTCCGGGCGATATCCTGCTGCCGCAGAACATCTACGTGCGCGATCCGATTTACTACACCATTGAAAACGGTTGGATCACCGACATTCGCGGCGGCCTCGACGCCGAGCTGGTCAAATCCTACATGGCAGGTTTCAACGATCCGCGTGGCATGGGTATGAGCCATGTCGGCTGGGGCCTCAATCAGAACGCCAAGTGGCATCGCATGGTGCCCGGCGAATTCCCGGGCGGCATGGGCATGGAGGCCCGTTCCTTCTACGGCAACGTCATGTTCTCGACCGGCCCGAACAACGAACTGGGCGGCCCGAACGACACCGCCTGCCATCTCGATATCCCGATGCGCAATTGCTCGCTTTTCCTCGACGACGAGCCGATGGTTCTCAACGGCGACATCGCCGTCAAGGAAATGCAGTACAACTTCAAATAAGGCGTGGGCCTTTCGGAAGCCTGGCGAAGATTGTTCGTCGCCGGATTTCGATTTAAGAGCCTTCGCCGCAGACAACATGGTCCGCTCCCCGTCGGGGGGCGGAACTCTTTTCGACAAACTCTGCTTTCGCCCCTATTCTGTCGCACCCCGCAGCTGCGGGGTCGCGGCGTACAGGGTTCGTTTTAAGGATATGCCTGGCAATGACAGACGACGACAAAAGGGATGTACCGCCGGGCAGCTACACCTTCACCCAGCAGGTCGGCCATCTCATGCGCAAGGCCTATCAGAAGCATCTGGCCATCTTCCAGGAAAATGCCAGCGATCCCCATCTGACGTCGGTGCAGTTCGTCACGCTTTGCGCGCTGCGCGACAATGGACCGAGTTCGCAGGCCGAGTTGGTCAAATCGACGGCGGTGGATCAGGCAACGATCAGGGGCATCATCGATCGCCTGAAAGCGCGCGGCCTGATCGATATTTCCAAGGACAAGGAGGACGGCCGAAAGGTGATCATGTCATTGCTACCGGCAGGGCAAGCCGTGCTGGATGATATGTATCCCAAGGCGCACCTGATCACGGAGCTGACCATGAAAAAGCTCAATCCGGCAGAACGTGTCGCATTGCTCTACCTGTTGCGCAAAGTCTCCGAGGATGACGACGTTTGACGGGGCTAAACGGAAAATAGGAATTTGGCGCAAAGATAAAGAGGTCCAGCCACCGGCGGCGCCAAGGAGCCAATGCCGCTCGTCAATGGCTTATCATCGCTGCCATTGGGAAGCGCCGTAACCGCCGAAATCCCAGTTCCAGGAGGTCTGAAAATGGGAGCAGCTCAGTTTTTGGGAACTGCGTCGGAAAACAAACTCGTTGGATCTTTGGTGAACTCGTGAAACAGGGATCTTGGAATCTCGATGGAGACGCTGGCATGGCAGATACATCTTTCCGGTATGATCCGTTGACGACGGCGCAGGAATGGAAAGTCGCTGGCCGCCAAGTTGCGATCGCGACCGTCATCGAGACGTGGGGATCGGCCCCTTGCGCGCCTGGCAGCCATCTCGTGATCGACCGTGACGCAAATTTCGAAGGTTCGGTCTCGGGAGGATGTGTCGAAAGCGAGGTAATCAGCCAGGCGGCGGATGTCATTGACAGTGGTACAGCAAAGATCCTTGAATTTGGAGTTTCCGACGAACGTGCATGGAGTGTTGGACTTTCCTGCGGTGGACGTATCCGTATCTATATTGAAAGCCTGGTTTAATGAAACTGGACGATCTAAGGCGGCTGAACACGGCGCGTCAGCAGCGCCAGACAGTGTTGCGAATTACCGATCTGCATGGGGGCCACGACAGCATCGTAGTGGAGGGTGAAGCGTGCGACCCTCTACTTGCTGTGCCGGTGTCGGCCGCATTCCGTTCGGGCAAGTCGGGATCCTCAGAAATTGCAGGCCGAACATATCTTATCGATGTTCAGGTGCCGCCGCCGCAAATCGTCGTGATCGGCGCCGTGAACGTAGGTCAGGTGTTGGCGCAAATGGCACAACTTGCCGGTTTCGCCGTTCGCGTCATTGATCCGCGGATGGCCTTCGCCACTCCGCAGCGTTTCCCAAACATAGAGCTCTACTCGGACTGGCCAGACGAGGTGTTCGCAACACGCCCGCTAGATGCCTATACGGCGCTCGTCGCTCTGTCTCATGACCCGAAGATCGACGACTTTCCCATTGCCGAGGCTCTACGAGCCGGCTGTTTCTACGTCGGCGCACTCGGGGGCCGCAAGTCGCATTCGTTGCGTTTGCAGCGCCTCGCAGAGAAAGGGTTCAGCGCCGCCGATCTCGAGAGGATTCGTGGTCCAATCGGCCTTGATATCGGGGCGATCGGTCCGGCAGAAATCGCGATAGCAATCCTGGCGGAAATCATTCAGTCTTTGAGACGCCGTAGCATTGCCGCCATATAATGAGGCTGGGCGACCCGTTTGCCTTGAGCATGCGATAGGTGCACGGCACGGGAGGGACCGCGCGAGCTTGCGGGCTAGCGTTTAAGGACCATCTAGTAGATCGTCTTGACGGTATCCGGGATTGAGCAGGAGTTCCCTTGAAGGCAAGCGGGCCACCACCTTTACATGGCGCTATACGTAAAGCGGAGAGCGATGCTGTAATCGCCCTGATCCTCCTTGCTGCAGGCCAGGCAAGCCGAATGGGCGCTGGCGGTCCGCACAAGTTGCTTGCCGAGTTCGACGGCGTCCCGCTCGTCCGGAGGTCGGCCATGGTAGCACTTGGTACACGAGCATCGTCGGTTACTATAGTCACCGGCCACCGCCATCAAGAAATCCTCGCCGCATTGGAAGGGCTCGACCTCCAATATGTCTACAACCCAGATTATGCTTCTGGGATGGCGGGATCGCTCGTCACCGGCTTTAAAACGGATCAAGCACAACGCGCCGACGGTGTTCTCGTTATGAACGCCGATATGCCGAGGATAACCTCAGGCGATCTCGATGCACTGATCAAAGCTTTTTGGGATGCAAAGTGTGATGCTGTAGTTCGTGCCGCAGCGCACGGTCGAGGGGGGAATCCTGCGGTGCTTCCCCGCTCTCTCTACCGCAGTGTGTTGCGGCTCCAAGGTGATGTGGGGGCACGGCATCTGATCGAGACAGCAGGAACTCCCGTCATCGATGTTCCTATAGACGAACGTTCACTCTTGGACGTCGATACACCGGAGGCAATTCTGGCGGCGGGCGGGGTTCTTAGGGTATAACTAGAAATGCAAAATTCCTGAAGATAACTTAGCGAAGGTCCGTAGCTTTTTGAACCTTGCTGATGCAGGAAGACATCCGAACTGTCATCGTCAGGCAAAATGGAATCGTAGCCTTTGGTGAACCATTCACTTTGCCAGTGGAGCATGCACAATATTCCTCCGAGAATCCATACTCTCCGCAATTTGGCCGTTACCGCAACAAAGGTCCAATAGATTGGTCCACCTCCAACGATAAAGCGGCCTGCCACCCAGCGCCGCACTGATGATGGACACTGGTTTGAGTGAGCGCCTTGATAAGATCCGAACCATCGACAACCCTCCAATTCACGGGGCGAGAAACTCCGCCTTTCACGCCGACACTGTTTCCTGCCTCCGGCGCAGCTTGGGCCACGCGATCAGCCAGCTCACCAAAGCAAGGTTGACGCAGTTCCAAAGGAAGCCATGCAGAAAGGCCAGGCGGTAAGAACTGGTGGCATCGTAAATGTAGCCAGCTGCTAGGCCCCCACAAGCCATGCCAAGGACGGTCGCCATCAACACCAGACTGATCCGGATGCCTGCCTCGCGTGCCGGCAGGTACTTCCGGATGATCACCGCGTACATCGGAACGATACCACCCTGAAATAGCCCGAACAGTCCTGAGATCACATAGAGCGACGACTTGTCGTTGAAAAACAGATATAGCAGCAGCGCTAAGGCCTGCATTGAGGAACCGAGGATCAACATCGGCCCGGCGCCGGTGCGGTCGGCGAGCGCACCGGATGCCAAGCGGCTGACCACGCCCAGTCCAAGCATCAAGGCGATGATCTGCGTGCCCACGGCCACACCGTAGCCGAGGTCCCCACAATAGGCGACGAGATGGACCTGCGGCATTGACATTGCCATGCAGCATGCGAAGCCGGCGACGACGAGAACGACCTGCAGCACATTCGGGCTCAGACCCAGTTCGTTGCGTGCTGCTTCGGTTGCCGCCTCAGCTTGGACATAGGTTGCGGTCCTTAGGCGCCGCGTCAACAGCAGACCGATTGGCACCATCACCAGAGGGACGAACACACCGATTCCGACATGGATGGAACGCCAGCCATGGGTCGCCAGGAAATGCTCGATAACCAGTGGCCAGACCGCGCCGGAAAGATAGCTGCCCGATGCCGCAAAGGTGACCGCGAGCGCCCGGTATTTGCCAAACCAAAGGGAGAGATCGGATATCAGCGGCGAGAAGCCGGCAGCCGATCCAAGGCCAATGACTAATGAGCAGGCGGCGAACTGCCAGATATTGGTGGTAAGGGCGGCCATAACGTAGCCAATGCAAAGCAAGAGCCCCCCGATCAGCACGGGCACAACGATGCCAACGCGATCGGCCAGGCGCCCCATCACCACTCCGCCAAAGGCAAAGCCAAGCATGGTGCAGGTATAGGGCAGAGAGGCACCGCCACGCACCGTGTCGAATTCGATCTGCAGGGTTGGCAGCAGCACCACGACCGACCAGTTGCCGACGCAGGCAACGGTGCCGAGAATGAGCGTGAGTACCAGCCTCCACCAGGCATATCCAGAGTCGATCTCGCCCGAATGAGAACCACCTGTCGCAGTCATCTTCTTTTCAAACGTGGCCACGTCGAGGACTCCTTAAGGTCTTGATTATGAGCCGAACGCGCGTTCGAACCGCCGCCGGTACATCCGTTGTGTATAGCGAACTTCGGTGCTTTGGATACCTATGTGGCCGACACGGGCTCAACCATCGCCGTCGCGGCAAGTGCGGATCGGACCTACATTTGTGCAGATGGCATCTTTTCCACCGCGAGACTTTGCATGCCCATCCCTCGGCCGCCGGCTCGACATCTCTTGATGGGAACAAAAGAAAGCATTGAGGAAAATGCGGACATTACGTTGAACGTGATTGATATCGTGTCAGCGCCTGTGATCGGCACTGCGTCCAACAGGTCACTCGTGCGCAAGCAATGCCCTTCCAGATGCAAATTGGCGATCATAGAAAATCCGCACAGACAGAACGACACCGGCGATCAGCACAACCACCCCGGCGACTTCGATCGGGGTTGGCCAGCGAGCATGCACGACCAGTCCTCCGATCACGCCGAAGGCAGTTTCGGAGACGATCAGTTGTGCAGCCAGGGCAACCGGCAGGCTGCGTGAGGCAACATTCCACGCCCAGACGCCGCCTACAGTGGCCAGCACCGCGAGAGATGCACCCCAGACATATAAGTTGCCGGCAGCGCTCCAGCCGAATCCCACTGCCGGAAGCCGGAAGAGGTCCATCGCGGCACCGATGGGATAGAAGGCCAACATCAGGACGCCGCCGCCGACCAGTATCAGCGCCGACCACACACCGGAGGGCATTTCCGGTCGAGCGGCGAGTGCTGCCTGATTGGCAAGCGCGAACCAGACCCAAAGTCCCACGGCAGCAAGCGCCAGCGGCACGCCAATCCACAACGATTGCACAGAGTTCAATCCTTCGGCCGTGAATGCCGTGCCATTGACGAGAACAAGGCCGACCAGCACCAGCGCCAGAGGCACCATGAGGGATCGCCATGGCAATGATGCCTGACGCTGATTGCCAATCACCATCAATACGATTGGTACCAGACCGAGAAAAGCCGGCGCAATGACCGGGCCGGCATGGACGGCCGCTCCCGTCACCGTCAGGAAGTAGCCGACGTAGCCGACGAAGGCGAGCCAGATGGCTTGCAGGCAGTTCCGAAGCGTGAGGTGGCGCATGACACTCTTCTCGGAAAACAGAATATAAAGCCCGACGAGTGCCGAGACGACGTGACGGATGAGGGCAAAATCAAAGGTGGAATAGTCACCGATGATGAAGGGCACGACGAAGTTGAGCGAAAAGGCAAAGGCCGCGAAGAGAGCGGCTGACACGCCAACATAGAAGAGTCTGTCCATAATGTTCACCCTTTTGAAGTTGCCTCACCGAGCCCTGATCTCCGCGACGCCGACAGTGCCGTTTGGCGATCGAGCGAAAATGCTTGATCGAATGGGGAAAATTTACCGCCTGCGCGCTTTGGCCGGTACCCGGCGAAAACGAGAACCACCCTCTCGGCGCTCATCACCTGGACCGTGAACCGGTGCTGCATCGCCGGGGCCGCGATGCGTGCGCAACGCCTCGGAGCGGGCATCGCGGTGTCATCGGGATTCGATTCATACGGACGGCTGTGCCGCCTGTTCAGCAGAACCGATTTCTCTTATCTCGACATCGAGGCGTCCAATCGGCGGGGTGTCATGGATCGGCTTGATGCAATGCGGTTCTGCTTGCGGTGGCTGACGCCGCGAGCTTGTCGGCGGGCAGTCGAAAGCTGAACGCGCCGTTGCCGAGCGTCAGTCGCAAGGTTGGTCACGCGCAGCGGCCAATCGCGAGAAGGTCGCCGCACGCTGCCAGACGCGTCGGCCCGATGCCGGCGTCGGCGGGGGTGATTCCGAAAATGTGCCGCATTCTGCGCCGATTTTACACCGGAATTCCAGAATTCACCGCTCGCTGCGGGAAATCGAAGCCGGCCGTCGGGTAGGAAACGTTCTGAGCGATAACCCAGTCTCGCCGCTCTTGGAGATGCCGGGGCATTCGCTTTCACCGAAAACAGACGGAAAACCCCAGCAACCGCAAGTGAATCGCAAGCGTGCCCAAAAAGGTCTCGACACACTTCATTTGCAACGGCAGCCCGCCGTCAGACCAGACCAGGCACGACGAACACCAGCCAAGCAACGATCGGGCCGACGATCGCGATTAGGGCGCTGTAGATCAGCAACTGCCGTAGCACCTTCTCTCTCTTGTCATCGGGCGCATTGGCGACCACAAGTGCACCATTGGTGGAAAATGGGCTGGTATCGACGATCGTCGTCGAGATAGCGATTGCTGCTACCACACCGATGGCGCTGATGTGTCCTTGCAAGAGAAACGGCACAGCGAGAGGGATAATCGCACCGAGCAGCGCGGTCGAGGATGCGAATGCCGAAACGATAGCACCCGTAAAGCAGAGCAGGAGCGCCACCAGGAGCGGCATGCCGAGGCTGGATATGCCGTTTGCTACATAGTCGACCGTACCGGCCTTTTCCATGACGCCGACATAGGTGATGATGCCGGCGATCAGCAGCACGGTCGACCAGCTGACCTTGTCGATTGCTGCCTTCTGGGTTTTTGGCGCCAGAAGGGCAAGGGCGACGGCAACTGTCATCGCGACGAGGCCAACGTTGAACTTGAACACCAGGGCGCCGATGCCGAGCGCCGTCAAACCGATCAAGGTGGTAATTCTCTCGTTGTTCAGGCGCAATGTTTTTGTGGTGTCAGCCGCGGTGCCGTAGGCATGCTCTCTGATGGGCTTGGCAGGCGTACCGCCATGGCCTCTGATCGACGCCGAAACGCCTTCGGGATGCAGTTCCGGCAAGGGGCCGGACGATGCGGGTTGCTGTTTCATCACACGTGCGCCACCGAAGACGAAGAACACCAGCACGGCGATCGCCAAGTTGAAGAAGAAACTGGACAGGAACAGCGAGGTTGGAGCGAAAGGCAGGCCGGCCTTCGCAACGATCTGGTTGGTGATGCCGCCATAGACGCTGATCGGCGAAAAGCCGCCTGCCTGCGCGCCATGGATCACCATCAGGCCCATCATGACCGGGTGAATGCGGTACTGTACGGCAAAGCTCAACGCCACAGGCGCGAGGATGGCGACCGCCGCCGGGCCAAGAGCACCAAAGCCGGTAATAACGGCGGCGACGAGGAACATCACCCAGGGAATCAAGCCGATCCGCCCCCGCACCAGACGGACGGAGCATTCGACGAGCCAGTCAATCGTGCCGTTGATCTGCGCAATAGCGAAGAGGTAGGTGACGGCGACCAGCGTCAAGAACAGATCACTCGGAAAGCCGGCAAAAATGTCGCTGGTTTTCATCCCGAGGATCATGGAGCCGAGGACGAATGCCCCGGCAAACGCCAGCGCACCCATGTTGATTGGCTGGATCGTTGCGATGATGAACATAGCAACGAGCAGCCCTATGGACAGTAGTTCGATACCCATGATTCCCCTCCCTCCGACGCCTCCAGCGCCGTAGTTGTTGTTTCCATGATTGATTGCGGGACGCCGACGCACCCTCCTCCCAGAGGGCGCGGTTGCCTTACGGCCTGGCGTATAGATCGGCGTATTGCTGACGCAGGATGTTTTTCTGAACCTTGCCCATGGTGTTGCGCGGCAGGTCCTCGGCGAAGATAATGCGCTTGGGTTGTTTGTAGCGCGCGAGACGGTCCTGAAGGGCGCTGACTATGGCCTTTTCATCGATGACGGCGCCGGGCTTGCGCACGACGATGGCCGTTACACCTTCTCCGAAATCGGGATGCGGCACGCCGATCACAGCGCTCTCGACCACACCCTCGATCTGGTCGATCTCGCCCTCGACCTCTTTCGGATAGATGTTGTATCCACCCGAAATCACCAGATCCTTTCCGCGACCGACGATGTGGACATAACCGTCCCGGTCGATCTTGCCGAGATCGCCGCTGATGAAGAAGCCATCAGCGGTGAATTCCGCCGCGGTCTTTTCCGGCATGCGCCAATAGCCCTTGAAGACGTTCGGACCCTTGATCTCGATCATGCCGGTTTCTTCAGCCGGAAGCACGAGGCCGGTCGCGGGCTCGGTTACACGCACCGTCACGCCCGGGAGCGGGAAGCCGACCGTTCCGGCAATCCGTTTCCCCTCATAGGGGTTCGAGGTGTTCATGTTGGTTTCCGTCATGCCGTAGCGCTCAAGAATCGCGTGACCGGTACGTGCCTGGAACTCGGTATGTGTTTCTGCAAGCAGCGGAGCCGAACCGGAAATGAAGAGGCGGATGCTGGCGACCGCCTCACGGTCAAGGCGCGCGCTTTGCAGGAGGCGCACGTAAAATGTAGGAACACCCATCAGCATCGTTGCCTGCGGCATCAGGGAAACCACCTCGTCGGCGTCGAATTTCGACAGAAGGAACATGGAAGCGCCGGCAAGCAGTGTAACGTTCGTGGCGACGAACAGCCCATGCGTGTGGAAGATCGGCAAGGCATGAATCAGCCGATCGTCAGAGGTCACCCGCCAATAGTCGCGCAAGGTCAGGGCGTTCGAGAGCAGGTTCCCATGCGTGAGCATCGCCCCCTTGGAGCGTCCGGTGGTTCCGGACGTGTAGAGGATCGCAGCCAGATCATCTGCGGAGCGCGAAGCATCGACAAAATCCATCGGCTCTTCGCGGGCAAGATCAAGCAACGAGCCGCTGCCATTGCCGTCCAGCGTTTCGACGATCGCACCGTAGGGCTTCGCGATTTTCTCCACGCCCCCTCGAGCAGCCGTCGCGACAACCAGCAAACGCGGCTCCGCATCGCCGATAAAGTAATCGAGCTCAGCCAGCGTATAGGCGGTGTTGAGCGGCAAGTAGACGGCGCCGCTTCGAAGACAGGCGAGATAGAGGATCAATGCCTCGGCACTTTTCTCGACTTGCACCGCAACCCGGTCGCCGGGGCGTATGCCGAGCGTGTCCATCGCGCTGGCAATGCGGCCCGAAAGTGCGAGTGCGTCATTGTATGTCCATGTGCGCTTGTTATCGATCCAGATGAACGGTGCGTCACCGGGCGCGGCGACCCTTATGGCGTCGAAAAGATGGTTGCTCACTTTCGCCCTCCTCCAAGCGTTGAGTTCATTATTTGTGTGAATGGCCGGGAGCCTTGCTGGCCATTGCCACCACGGCGGCCTTCATCGTTCTGGTTGAGCAAGCTCTTGACAGCCGGCGAGGCAATGACTTCGCCGCGCTGCGCCAGCGCCTCGTGGTTGGCCACGATGTCGTCGAGCTTGTAGAGGTAGTTGACCATCAGGCCGTGTGCCTGCTGCAGGGCCTTGGTCGAGCGGTCACCGAGAAAATTCAGTCTTTCCAGTCGAGCGCCGTTGCCGAGATGGAAGCGGGCGACCGGATCGACGGGGCGCCCCTCCGGCGTCCGTTCGATGAGGAAATAGCGCGCCGCAAGAGGCAGCAACACGCGTTCCACTCCGGCTGCCATATCATCGTTGTCAGCCCAGCTCGGATCATCCAGCAACAGCAGCGTTTCGCGGGCCGCTTCCGGCAGCAGCCTGTCGGCGGCCGAGGCCCGTGCCTTGGCGAGCCAACGGGCAAAGCCCGGAACGGGCGAAAGCGTGACGAAATTCTTCAGGCCGGGCAGGTCTCTGCGCAAGTCATCGACGACCTGCTTGATCAGGAAGTTGCCGAACGAAATTCCCCGCAAGCCATCCTGGCAGTTGGAAATCGAGTAGAAGACAGCCGTGGTCGCCTCGTCGGGATTGATCTGCTCCCTGCCCTCGTCGAGGACATCTGCGATCGCGCTCGGCACAGATCGCGTAAGCGCCACCTCGACGAACACGAGCGGCTCGTCGGCCAGTCGGGGGTGAAAGAAGGCAAAGCATCGACGGTCGGCCGGCGCCAAACGACGGCGCAACTCCTCCCAGCCGGCGATCTCGTGCACAGCCTCGTATTTGATGATCTTTTCGAGGATGGAAGCCGGCGTCGACCAGTCGATGGGTCGCAGCGTCAGGAAGCCGCGATTAAACCAGGAACTGAACAAATGTGTAAAGTCGGCGTCAAGCGCATGATATCCGGCGGATTGGTCTTTGGAAGCGAGAAGTTGCTGACGCATGCGGACGAGCTTGGCGGTCCCGTTCGGCGCGTGATTTAATCGGCGCAGGAGCTCCTGTCGCCGCGGCTCGGCTGCCTGGTGGAGAGCAATGATCGCGGCAGAGCTCTTCTCGGCCTCGTAATTTTCAATCGCGCGATCGAGTATGGTCGTGTCGGCTCCGAACTTTTCATGAAGCATATCGAGAAATGTCTGAGCGTTCTCGTTTTCGAGCGCGCCCCAGCGATCGAGTATTTCGGCCGCAAGCGCCATGCCCGAAGCTTCGCCACGGCTCGACAGCAGCATTTCACAGAGTGTCTGGAGATCGACCTTGGCTGGGACCTGTGTGGCGCGCGAGCCAGAAAACAGAAGCTGGCGTCCGCGATCCGTGATGCTCTGTAGCATGTCAGTGAAGAAGGAAGCCTCAGACATGCCATTTCTCCTCTCTTTTACCGGCCGGCCAGCGCGAAGGGTTTGACGGCTGCTTCCCCTCGTCGGATTTCATCGGTAGTATGTAGAATGGCACGCTTCGTACACGACGTCAATCATCGTGTATACAAGAGTAACATTTGTGTATTAGGAAAGTGAAAGAATGTCCGAGAATGTCGGCCGATGGCTTCGGGATGAGATTGAAAATGCAATTCTTTCCAACGAGTTCTCACCTGGTGAGCGGCTCGACGAAATGGTGCTTGCCACCCGTTTCGGAGTCTCCCGCACGCCGGTGCGCGAGGCGCTGATGCAGCTTGACGCCATTGGTCTGATAGAAATCCGTCCGCGCCGGGGTGCCGTCGTCATCGATCCGGGGCCGCACCGGATCTATCAGATGTTTGAAGTAATGGCGGAGCTTGAGGGCCTGGCCGGGTCCCTCGCCGCTCGACGGCTGGATGAGGAGTCCCGAGAAGCGATCGCGGCCACCCACAGCCGCTGCGAGCAATCAGCGAGTGCCGGTGATAGCGACGCCTATTATTATGCGAACGAGGAGTTCCACAAGGCCATCTATGCGGCGAGCCGAAGCGATTTCCTTGAGGAGCAATGTGTACAACTGCATCGACGCCTTCGACCTTATCGCCGCCTCCAATTGCGAGTGCGCAATCGCCTATCGACATCTTTCTCGGAACATTGCGCCATCGTTGATGCAATTTTTGCCGGGGATGGAGATGAAGCCCGCCGCCTGCTTCGAGGCCACGTCGGCATCCAGGGTGAGAGGTTCAGCGATCTGGTCGCAAGCATGGCGGCCAGATGATTTCGAACGGGGACCTATGACATAATCAACGCAATATATTTCCTGTTCAGTATCAAGTAGTCTAGCCGACCAAATTCCTGTGATGAATGCAGGATGGCCGGTTCTCGGTTGACGTTTTCCGGTGACACGCTCGTCGGCTTCCCCTTCCCCCGCGGATGTCCAAGCCATGCAGCTTCGCAGTTTATGAATCGAACCCGCAACGAATTCGTGTCGTTTGCCATTGAGGGTTCCTTGTTCCAGCAATACCGGCACGTTGAGTTTTTATGGACCGTTTAGCCACCATATGGGCTATTTATGAACCAAATCCTCGTGAGTACTCGACTTTTCCGCCTTTCACATCTAATGAGCTTTTAATCGACCGTAAGGCCACTACGCGATCTATTTATGGACCAAAAAATGGCAAAGCCGGAAACCAGGCCCTATTCTTCCTATAGCCGCGACGCATTAGCTTTGCTGGCGCAATTAATCAGGCGCGCGCGGATTGACAGACAGCTGACGACCCAGGAGTTGGCGGATCGCGTCGGAATTTCCCGCGGCCTTGTTCAAAGGATCGAGCGGGGCGATCCCGGCTGCGCTATTGGCGCTGTCTTCGAGGCTGCCGCAATCGTTGGGGTGCGGCTCTTCGATGCGGATCAGCGGATCCTTATAGCTCAGCTCTCCGCCAATAACGCGGTCCTCACCCTGATGCCGAAATCCGTGCGCCACTCAACCGGGAAGGTGAAAGATGACTTCTGATCCTCGATACACGGAGGCTTACGTCTGGACATGGCTACCGGGGGCGACGGAGCCGGTGGTGGCCGGGCGCCTCGCCCGTGAGGGCACCAATCTGCTTTTCAACTATGGGCGCAGCTATCTCGATCGGCCAGACGCGATTTCCCTCTACGATCCGGAACTTCCACTCCGCGCCGGCATTCTTCCGCTTCCCGTCGGCCTGTCGATGCCCAATTGCCTGCGGGACGCAGCACCCGACGCCTGGGGTCGGCGGGTCATCATCAATCGCATAGTGAGATCCAATGCAAAGCTTGCGGATCCGGCTGATTTCGACGAGCTGACCTACCTTCTGGAATCCGGCTCCGACAGGGTCGGTGCACTTGATTTCCAGCTATCGCCCTCAAAATACGTGCCGCGGGCGGCGTCGGCGGCACCGCTGGAGGAACTGCTCGACGCCGCACGCCTAGTTGAAGAAGGCGTGCCGTTGACGCCAGAGCTCGATGCCGCTCTTCTCAACGGCAGTTCGATCGGAGGAGCAAGACCGAAGGCCCTGATCGACGACGGCGACCAGAAGTATATCGCCAAATTTTCCGCGCAGGCCGACGTTTATAGCGTGGTGAAGGCGGAATTCATCGCCATGCGGCTGGCCGCGCTGGCCGGTATTGATGTCGCTCCGGTCAGGCTCACACGATCCGCCGGAAAGGATGTGCTACTGATCCAGCGCTTCGACCGTGAACGAACCGGCAACAGCTGTAGACGCCTTGCGATGGTGTCTGCCCTGACCTTGCTTGGCCTCGACGAGATGATGGCGCGCTACGCAAGCTACCAGGAACTGGCGACGATCATCCGGCACCGTTTCACGGAACCCAAGGCGACATTGCGAGAGCTGTTTTCTCGGCTCGTCTTCAACGTCCTGTGCGGCAACACCGATGATCATGCGCGCAATCACGCTGCCTTCTGGAATGGTTCGGTACTTTCTCTGACCCCGGCTTACGATATCTGCCCGCAGGGGCGGACCGGCCAGGAAGCGAGTCAGGCAATGTTGATCGACGGCGACCGGCGCTCAAGCCAGCTGGCGACCTGCCTCGACGCAGCACCAAGTTTTCTGATCTCTCGGGATGACGCCGAAGCGATTGCCGCCGACCAGATCAAAACCATTCAGGACAACTGGGATGCCGTTTGCGAGGAGGCATCGCTGCAGCAGATCGACAAAAGCCTTTTCTGGCGCCGGCAGTTCCTGAATGCCTTTGCTTTCGAAGGCGCCCCTGACGCTCTAGCGCAATTGGCCAAATGAACCCGTCCTCGAAGCCACCGGCACAACGCATCCGGCGCTCTCCGGCGCTCAGAGATTGTAGGTCTCGATTTGAAAGCCAATCAGACGGAAGACGGCTGCGGCTGGATCGAGATCTTCGACAAGGGCATGCTTGTCACCCTGCGAGGTAAGACCGGATGGCGGGAGGTTGGAGTCGGCCACGGTTCGTCCGATGCCTGGGTGATCTGGTCAACGTCACATATGGCGAAGGTGCCGGATCGCAGGCCAAGCTGGCGATCGAATGACTTGCGCTCACGTCTCCTCGTTTCGCTGAGCAAGCGCTCACAGCTGTTGGTCGCAATTGATGTGGTTGTCGACCAGCAGTCGGTAACCTGGCACCTTAGTGAAAATTCCGGCTCTTGATCTTCAGGGTATCGATATGAAGATCCGGCACAAACATATCTCTCGGCCGAAGCCCCGGCGCCAGCCGTTCGCGGGAATCCGGACTTCCCGGAGAGCCGTGCGCGAACTCGTCGCCGCGGCCGGTCGGCGGCCGGAATTCACCGTCGCGCTCGCTAAGGCACGACAGATCGGCCGAGAGATCGAAGAGCTGCTGAGCGACCAAGTGTACCACGTCGCCTTCCCGCTGGATCCTACCATTGATCGCCATCATGCTGGCGCCGAGCACCACCCTGCGCGACCGCTCGAAGAGCTTTGGCCAGACGACAACGTTGGCAACACCGGTCTCGTCCTCCATGGTGATGAACATGACACCCTTCGCAGACCCCGGTCGCTGGCGCACCAGCACCAGACCGGCGGCCATCAGCCATTGCCCGTCACGCGCGCCCATCGCCTCGGCGCAGGTGACGATCCGACGCCTGACGAGGTCGCCGCGCAGAAAGCTCAAGGGATGCTGCCGAAGGGTCAGACCCGTATGGCTGTAATCCTCGACGACGTTGTGGCCTTCGGTCATTTGCCGCAGCTCGACCTCCGGCTCCTGCTGCTCGGCGATGGCCCGTGCCTCCTGTTCCGCCGCGGCGGTGAACAGCGGCAATGGCTCGTCACGCAACGCCTTGATTGCCCAGAGCGCATCCCGTCGCTCGAGACGTAGGGACGGCAGGAAAGCATCGGCTTCGGCAAGCTCGACCAGCGAGGCAACGGGTACGCCCGAGCGCCGCCACATGTCGTCAACCGATGCGAAGGGGTCATCGGTGCGGGAGGCAACGATGCGCGCCGCGTGGGCTGTCGCCAGACCGCGCACCAGACTGATGCCGAGCCGCACTGCATGCCGGTCCGTGCCTTCGACGGGCTCGAGCGTGCAGTCCCAGCGCGAACGGTTGACGCAGACGGGACGGATCTCAACACCGTGTTTCCTCGCGTCGGCGACAATCTGCGCGGGAGCATAAAATCCCATCGGCTGTGAGTTCAGAAGCGCCGCGCAGAAGACATCGGGAAAATGGCATTTCACGTAATTGGAGGCATAGGCGATCAGCGCGAAGGAGGCGGCATGGCTTTCGGGGAAGCCATAGGAGCCGAAGCCTTCGAGCTGGCTGAATGTCTTCTCAGCGAATTCCGGCGTATAGCCGTTCCGGATCATTCCGGAGACGAGCTTGTCCTTGAAACGCGAAACGCCACCCGTGAACTTGAAGGTCGCCATGGATTTCCGGAGCTGGTCGGCTTCGCCACCCGTAAACCCCGCACAGACCATTGCCACCTTCATTGCCGACTCCTGAAACAGTGGCACGCCCAGTGTCTTGTGGAGGACCGCCTCCAGTTCGGGCGTCGGGTACTCGACCTTCTCCTTGCCTTCGCGCCGGCGCAGATACGGATGCACCATGTCGCCCTGGATCGGCCCGGGGCGGACGATCGCCACCTGGATGACGAGATCGTAGAAGGTCCTGGGTTTCATGCGTGGCAGCATGGACATCTGCGCGCGGGATTCGATCTGGAAGGTGCCGAGCGTATCGGCCCTGCGGATCATCGCATAGGTCGCCGGATCTTCCTGCGGGATCGTCGCAAGGTCGAGATCCTCATGCGTGTGCTCATTGATCAGGGCGAAGGCCTTCGCCATGCAGGTGAGCATCCCGAGTGCCAAGACGTCGACTTTCATGAATTTCAACGCCTCGATATCGTCCTTGTCCCATTCGATCACCTGCCGGTCGACCATGGTCGCCGGCTCGATCGGCACCAGATCATCGAGCCTGTCATGGGTGAGGACGAAACCGCCGGGATGCTGGCCGAGATGGCGCGGTGCGCCCATCAACTGCCGGGCAAGCCGTAGCGTCAGGGCGAGACGCCGGTCCTCCGGATTGAGGCCGAGGTCGCGGACCTGGCGCTCGCCGACCGTTTCCGACCAGGACCAGATGCCGGACGACAGCGCCTTGATCAGATCCTCCGGCAAACCCAGCGCCTTGCCGACATCGCGGATGGCGCCCTTGGCACGATAGCGCGTGACGGTCGAGCAGAGTGCTGCCTTATCGTGGCCGTAGGTCCTGTAGATCCACTGGATCACCTCCTCGCGCCTCTCGTGTTCGAAATCGACGTCAATGTCGGGCGGCTCGTCGCGTTCCTGGGAGACAAAGCGCTCGAACAGGAGATCGTTGGTGTCGGGGTCGATCGAGGTGACGCCGAGCACATAGCAGACGGCGGAATTGGCGGCCGATCCCCTGCCCTGGCATAAAATGCCCTGCGATCTGGCATACCGGACGATCGAGAAGACGGTCAGGAAGTAGGGCGCGTATTTCATCGTCTCGATCAGAGCAAGCTCATGGCGGATGGTCCTCTCGACATGCGCCGGCAGACCTTCGGGATAACGTGTCCTGACGCCCTCCCAGGTGTAATGCTCCAGCGACTGCTGCGCCGTCATGCCAGGGATCAGCGCCTCTTCGGGGTATTGATAGACCAGCTCCTCGAGCGAGAACCTGCAGCGCTCGACGATCTCCATCGTCCGCGCCAGTGCTTCCGGGTAGCGGGGAAAGAGACGAGCCATTTCTTCCGGGGGCTTCAGATAACGGTCGGCGTGCCGCTCGCGCTCGAAACCGACATCATCAATGGTGGTGCCGGTGCGGATGCAGGTGACGACATCCTGCAGCTGCCGGCGACCGGGTTCATGAAACAGCACATCATTGGTGACGACCGTCTTTACCCGGTGCTTTACCGCCAGGTTCGACAACTCATGCAGTCGAAGCTGATCGTTGGGGCGGCGGCGCAGGCAGAGCGCGACATAGGCGCGGTCACCAAAGACCGCGGCCATCTTCCTGAGCTGCATGGCGCAGGCGTCATCGGCCAAGTCTGGCACGAGAACGCCGATCAGGCCCTCGGCATACAGCGACACGTCATCGAGATGCAGAATGCACTTTGCTTTCCCTCCGCGGCCTTTTCCCAAGGTCAGCAGGCGCGTCAGCCGCGAATAGGCGGCACGGTCGGTCGGGTAGACGAGGATCGACATGCCGTCCTGGAGATCGAGCCGGCAGCCGACGACGAGCCGAAGGCCAGTGGCGCGCGAGGCCTCCAGCGCCCGGACGATACCGGCCAGGCTGTTGCGGTCGACGACGCCGAGCGCTTCGATGCCCATGAGTTTTGCAGTCGCAAACAGTTCCTCCGCGGGGCTTGCGCCGCGGAGGAACGAGAAATGGGTGGTGACCTGAAGCTCGGCGTAGCGCATCACGCAAACACCCCATGAAGGAACCATTTGTGCGATCCGGTGTCCGCATCGACACCATCACCGGATCGAAAAATCCAGAAACGCTCACCGGTATCATCTTCGACCACGAAGTAATCGCGGACGGCGATCCATTCGGTGCTGCGTTTCCACCATTCGCCAAAGATCCGCTCCGGACCGTCGGCACGCTTCACCCGGCGCCGCTTGCCATGCCAGGTAAACGAGACCGGCGGATGATCCGGGAGGAGCGCAATCACTTCGATCAGTTCGGGACGCGCCAGAAGCCGGGGCGGCCTCAGCCAGTGCATCGGCCAGGTGGCGCCATCCTCATCGGCCGTCGGGGCAATCCGCTGGACGCTGCGCTCCGGGACATCGCTCGCGACGGGCGCGACACGGAAAATTCGCTGACCGCCGCGATTGCCGAGCACGTCGATGAGCGGCGTTACGTCGGTGATTTGCTCTTCAATGAGCGACGACGCCGATTGTGTTTCGACCAGCGACTCGGCGAGGACGGCGGCCATGCTGAGCCTTTCAATCCCGAAGCCGGGCTCGATCCTCTCGATGCGATCGCGGAAGAGTTTTGTCAGCCAGGCGATGTCGCGGACGGGCTTGGCCGTACCCACCCGAAGCGCCTGCACGGTGTTATCGACGCGGTGGACAATGAGGTCGGCGCGTCGAACCCCAAGCCCGCGCGTCTCGAGTTGCAGACAGAGCTGTCGCACGAGGCGAGTGACGTACTTCTCGATGGTCTCGGGTGCGCCGATCGGCTCGGCGAAGGATTTTTGGACCTCGACAAGTTCCGCCACCCGGATCGGATCAATCGGCTCGGCGACGCGTCCGAACATCTGGTCGAGGCGCCGTCCGACCTCGGGGCCGAAGCGCAGTGTCAATGGCGCCCGTGGGGTGGCTGCGAGATCAGCGACGGTGGCGAAGCCGAGGGTCCGAAGACCAGCGACGGCCTCGGATGGAAATCGCAGCGACGACAGCGGCAGCCGGTTCACGGCCTTGGCTGTCTCGCCACGCGCGACGATGACCGTCTTACGACTGGTGGTCCGGGCGAGCGCATGCGCGGCACCCCATGTGTCGGCGATCGCCGCACGGGCGGCGAGACCTCGACCGCGCAAGCGATTGACGAGACCCGACAGCATCAGTTCCTCGCCGCCCTGAAGATGGTCGGCACCTTCCGTGTCCATGACGATGCCATCGGGAGAATCCATGGCAACGACGGGCGAATATTGCGACAAGGCCCAGAGCGTGAGCCGCTCCAGCGCTTGAAGGTCCGCCGCCGGATCCGCATCGATCATGATCAGGCGCTGCACCAGCGCCTGCGCCTTCGCCGCCGCCATGCCGACGCGAAGGCCGAGTTTTGTCGCCGCCTGATCGGCCGCCGCAATCCAACGCTTCGAACCGCTCCTGGCGATCACCACCAGGGGCGTTTCAACGCAAAGCGCGGGATCGGCCCGCCTGATCCGGTCGGTCGGCAGCGTCGGAAGAAAGACAGATACGACCCTGGCCATCACATGCTCCGATGATGAATTCACCTCCCTCGCCGGCCCTGACCCGCATCAGCTCTGCCAGCCATCGCGCCCGCCCGATCCCGGGAACGGCAAGCGGTTCGGAGGGCAGCACCGAGATGCGCCAGCGGGTCGTCGCCGCCGTCGGCATGCCGAAGTCGGAGGCCTCAGTCGGCCGCCTCCACCGGCGAACGACCAAACCCAATGTCCCTGACTTCTCCGCCGCAAGCTGCAGGCGGCGCGATGCCGTCATCGGCAGGCGCACGAGCTCGGCGACGACAGCGCCGAGGCCGCCGTAGCGTAAAGCCTCTTCGAAGCTTGCGAGCACCGTCTCTTCCCTGTCGCCTTCAACGAAGATGACGCGGTCGGGGTGAAGGCCGATCTGGGCGAAAGCCGGGAAGAAGAGGTCAAAGCGCGTCAGGCACCAGACCACCTTGCCAGAGGTGCGGGCGGCGATGCCGCCAACGAAGAGTGCAGCAGCCGCCCCATCGATCGCTCCGTTTCCGCCCCCGGCCACCTCATGCAGCGCGCCATAAGACAGCCCTCCTCCCGGCAGCTGCGTATCGATCTCACCGACCCCAAACGGCAAAACACTTCGATGGCGCACACCGGAGCCTTCCAAGTTGGCGATTTTCTCGCGCAACTCGGTGAGAACTGCGTTTGAAGCGACTGCTGAGGTCATGGTCTCCTTTTGACGGCAACCCGTTCTTGACTTGAGAAACAGGAATATGTTCTGTATTTGTTCTCAAAGTGAAAACGAGTCAATGCGCGCTCGGCCCGCAAAAGTTGAGCGAGCAAGCGAATCCGGTGATTCCCCGAACGGATTCAAATTGATGGCAAAAAAAGGGAATTTTTTCTCATGCGACTGCACGCCGATGCCGGAGGTGACAAATGCGGCACGCACCTCCATGTCATGGTCATGAACCGGATGGCAGTCAGATCATGACGTATGACCAAGATAGCGATCGACCACGCAAGATCGTGCATGTGGACATGGACGCCTTCTACGCATCGGTCGAACAGCGCGATAATCCCGAGCTGCGAGGATTGCCGGTTGCCGTTGGCAGTCCTGCTGCCCGGGGTGTCGTCGCAGCCGCCAGCTACGAGGCCAGAGCCTTCGGCGTTCACTCGGCAATGCCCTCCGTGACCGCCCAGCGGAAGTGCCCGGACCTCATCTTCGTCAGGCCCCGATTCGACGTCTACAAGGCCGTCTCGCTGCAAATCCGCGCGATTTTCGCCGAATACACACCTATGATCGAGCCATTGTCGCTCGACGAGGCCTATCTCGACGTCACCGAAAACCTGAAGAGCATGGAGATTGCGACCGAGATCGCCGAAGAGATCCGGGCGAAGATCAAGGCGACCACGGGACTTACCGCCTCGGCCGGCATTTCCTACAACAAGTTCCTGGCCAAGATGGCTTCGGACCAGAAGAAGCCGGATGGCCAGTTCGTCATCACGCCGAAGCACGGCCCGGCCTTCGTCGAGCAACTTCCCGTCAAGAAGTTCCACGGTGTCGGACCCGCGACCACTGAGAAGATGCATCGGCTCGGCATCGAGACCGGCGCGGACCTCAAGGAGCAAACGCTTGAGTTTCTCATCCAGCATTTCGGTAAGTCGGGACCATATTTCTATGGAATTGCCCGCGGCATCGACAACCGCCAGGTCAAACCGGACCGAGTGCGGAAATCCGTCGGCGCGGAGGATACGTTTTCGCAGGACGTCCATTCCTACGACCCCGCGCGCGAAGGGGTTCAGCCGCTGATCGAGAAAGTCTGGGGCTATTGCGAGGCCAACGAAATTGGCGCGAAGACCGTGACGCTCAAGGTCAAATACGCCGACTTCAGCCAGATCACTCGCAGCAAGACCGTTCCAGCAGCAATGCCAGCAATTGCCGATCTCGAGGACGTGATCGGCCTGCTGCTCGCGCCCCTCTTCCCGCCACGAAAGGGGATACGTCTGCTCGGCGTGTCACTGTCCTCTTTGGAACAGCGGGCACCTGTCGCGGAACCGCAGCTGCGGCTGGCGTTTTAGACCACCAGCATCGTCTGAAAAGCCGGCCGCCTCTGGAGCCATTTACGCCGCGGCGCGAACGAAAACAGGAAACTAGGTGCTGCGATTCTTGAGAAGCTGGCGCGACTGATAGGTGCGGCCCGTCATGAACACTTCCCAGATACGTCGGGCGGTGCTCTGTGATTTCCGGTTGGTCGAACGCATCGTCGTGTCCTCGTTTTCCTGACGGACTCTACAGCTTGGCGCGCCAGCGATGCTGTACAGATTGCGCATTGCTGCGTTGCCGCCTCCTCGGCGCTTGGCGGGACGGACGACAGGTGGTTTAAGAAAGCGAACCTTCTGTGGACAATCCCTAATGCACATCCCCATCAAGCCGATCTTTGTGTTTCACACCGCCGCGCGTGCCGGCAGCATTTCGCGCGCGGCAAAAGAACTCAGCGTCACGCCATCGGCCGTCAGCCAGCAGATCCAGGCGCTGGAGCTACAGCTCGGCGTCGCCTTGCTCGCAAAGGCCGGACGCGGCATCGTGCTGACGGAGGCGGGCGAACGCTATTTTTCGATGATTACCGACCAGGTCGAGCACATTGCTGAAGCCACCGCGACAATCAAGGGCTTCCGCTCCGTCACCAGCCTCACCATTCGCGCAACGCCGACGCTTTCCAACAAATGGCTCCTTCCGAGGCTCGCCTCCTTTCTCGACCAGCAGCCGGATCTGGAGGTGCGGCTCGATGGCACCAACGAGCCGACCGATTTCAGCCAAGAGATCGTCGACATCGAACTTCGTCACGGCGATGGGCGCTGGCCCGGCCTGTTTGTCGAGGGAGTGGTGGAAGAGGAATTCATACCCGTTTGCGCACCACACTATGCGGCAGCCGGCAGCCTCACCCCGGAAGACCTCCCGAAGTTTCGCCTCATCCATTCCGCCAAGTCCCAGGCGCAATGGACGACATGGTTTCCCTTGGCGGGGGTAACATCGACCGACCGTTGGCAGCGCGTGCTGTTCGACCGCAGCCATATGGCAATCGACGCCGCTGCCCGTGGGATGGGCATTGCACTCGAAAGCACGCTGATGATGGAGGAGGAACTGGCCTCGGGCCGCCTCATCTGCCCCGTCGCGTCCTATCCGGCAATCCGGCTGGTGACCCAGTGGATCGTCTGCCCGCTCGATCACCTGCGGCGAAAGAAGGTCCGGATCTTCCTGGACTGGCTGCGCGAAGAACGGGACGCATGGGCGGCGAAGGGCTGAGGATCAGCCGCCGGCCGAGACTCGGCTATCGAGGCCGGCAAGCGCGACCGCGACGATGTCATCAGGCGGCAGGCGGATATCAAGGTGCACAACACCCTCATCTTCTGCCGGTGTCTCCAAGGTTTGCAATTGGCTTTCCAGCAACGAGGCGCAGGCAAAATGGTTCTGGCGATGGGCGAGCCGCTCGCCGATCAGCTCCGGGGAACCGGTGAGATAAAGGATCGGAAACGCCCCGATCTTCGCGCGGAGGAAATCCCGGTAGCTGCGCTTGAGGGCCGAGCAGGCAATGATCACGGGCCGGCCTTCCGCGCCGAGCGCAGCTTCCGCCACTGTCGCCAGCCATGGCCAGCGGTCGTCATCCGTGAGTCCGATGCCCTGGCGCATGCGTTCGACGTTGTCGCGGCTGTGATACACGTCCGCTTCGATGAAGATGCCGCCGAGCGCCGCAGCGAGCCGGCTGGCGATCGCGCTCTTGCCTGTGCCGGCAACGCCCATCACGAGGGTATGACCAACCTGCGCCCTTTGGGTGCGCAGGCTTTGAACCACATCGGTCATCGTCAGTACATCCCGAGCAGGCGGATCGGCCCGAGAGTGAGGATCGGGAAAAGCACCAGCGCGAAGATAGCGAGCGTCAGCACCGCCATCGGCGCCAGCGAACCGCGAATGACGTCCTCGACCTTCATGTTTGCCACCTGTGCTGCCGCGAAGAGACAGACACCGACCGGCGGGGTCACAAGGCCGAGCGTCAGCGTCATGACGGTTACGATCAGGAAGTGGATCGGATCGATGCCCAGCGCCTGCACCGGCGGCATCAGCACCGGGATGAGGATGAACATGGCTGGGATCGCCTCCATGAAGATGCCGATGATCAATAGGAAGACGAAGATCACCAGCATGCCCGTCAGCGGGCCGAGGCTCATGACCTGCATTAGCTCGGCCACCTTTTCCGGCAGGCCGTCATAGGTGAAGATCCAGGCCGCGAGCTGCGAGGTCGCGGCGATGAAGAGGATCGTGCCGGAGATGCGTGCCGTCGAGATGAGGATTTCCGGAATCTCGCGGATCGGAAGCGTTTGGTAGACCAGCAGGCCGAGCACCGCGACATAGACCACGGCGATCGCCGCCGCCTCGGTGGGCGTGAACAGTCCGCTCGCAATGCCAATGATGAGAATCAGCGGGGTGAGCATGGGCAGGATAGCGCGCAAGCCCGTTACCACGACGAGGCGGAAATTGAACGGCGTCGGCGGATTGTAGCCGTAGTGGACCGAATAGAAGTGGTTGAAGACCAGGAAGGCTAAGGCGATGAACAGGCCCGGCACCAGGCCGGCGACCAGCAGCGTACCAATCGAGACGTTGGCGATCGAGCCCGCGATGACGACAAGGATCGACGGCGGGATGATCGAGGACAGCGTCGCCGTGCAGAGCGTCATGCCGACGGCATAGCCTTTCGGAAAGCCGTGCCGCTCCATGGCCTTGATCTCGATGGCGCCGACTGAGGCGATATCGGCGACCGAGGAGCCGGACACACCTGAAAAGATCACCGACGAGATCACATTGACATGGCCGAGTCCGCCCGGAAGCCAGCCGACAATCGCCTCGGCGAAGTCGAAGATGCGTTCGGCGACCCGGCCGCGCTCCATCACGGCCCCGACCAGGATGAAGAGCGGCACCGCCACAAGCAGGAACGAGTTCATCGAAGAAAACATCGTCTGCGAGAGCAGGTCCATCGGCATGGATGTGTAGAGCCAGAGCGTCGCGACACCGGCGAGCGCCAGCGCAACGGCGAGCGGGATGCCGAGCATGCTCAGCCCGAAGAACGAGAGGAGAAGAAAGAGCGACATGGATCAATGTCCCGCTGAGATGGAGATGTCGGCATGAGCGCTTTCGCCCGCGGGCAGGCCGAGTTGAGGAAGCGCGATGAGGTCGCGGCGGCGGCGCAGCGAGTCGAAGATCGCCAGGATGGCGATCACTGCGGAAACCGGCATCACCATACCGATGACCCACATGGGAATGGGCAGCGTGGCGGCCGTCTCATTCATCATGACCTGCTGGCGCACCAGCGTCAGCCCGGTCCATCCCATAAGTCCGAAGAAGAGAACGGAAGAAAGGACGTAAATCGGCACGGCGAGATGCTGGAAGAGCCGGCGCGCCATGACCAGGAAGACGACGACGCGTGCGCTCTCGACAGTTCTGAATCCGGCGGCAAGGCCAAGAAACACCATCCAAATGAAGAGAAAGCGCGTTGCTTCCTCGGTCCAGGGAAACGGATGCCCCGCAAGACGGCCGACGACCTGGATCAGCACGACGATGAGGATGCCGGCACAGGCCGCACCGGCGGCGACATCGGCAATGATCTTCACGAAGGTGCCAAGCGGGGAGCGCAAGATAACACGCATAGAAATGCCTTTCCGCGGGAGGGAAACCAAAGCCCGGGCCGGCACCTGCCCGAAAGCAAGGTGCCGACGGCAGGCATCAGTTCGTCTTGGCGAAGGACTGCGTGCGATCGAAGAAAGACTGATCCTTCACGAGCGCCGAGAACTTGTCCGACAGCCCGGCCGCGACCGCGACGAAGGCCTGGCGCTGTTCTTCGGTCAGTTCATTGATCTCCATGCCGTTCGCCTTCAGCGTTTCGCGCGACTTTGCGATATCCGCAGCGTCGTTCTCGGCCTTCCAAGCCTCGGCTTCCTTGGCGGCTTCCCGCAAGGCGGCCTTGAAGGCATCACTGAGGCCCTCGTAGCGTGCCGGGTTCATGCCAAGCACCCAGGCATCGGCGATGTGATTGCTGATCGTCGCATATTTCTGCACTTCGAACAGGCGGGCGCTGACGGGGACATTGATCGGGTTCTCCTGCCCGTCGACGACCTTCAGCTGCAAGGCATTATAGACTTCTGCAAAGGCCATCGGCGTGGGCGCCGCGCCCATCGCGCCGAAGAATTCCACCCAGAGCGGGTTGTTCGGCACGCGCAGCTTCATGCCTTTGAGGTCGGCAGGCGCGGTGATCGGAAGCTTTGAATTGGTGATCTGGCGCAGCGGCCGGGACCAAAGGTCGAGCCCGAGAATGCCGATACTACTAAGATCGCCCTGCAATTCCTTGCCAAGATCGCTGTCGAGATAGGCGCGCAGCTGCTCGATGTCGCGGAACTGGTAGGGAATGGCGATCGCCGTAAACTTCGGATTGAACGTCGCATAGAGCGAGGTCGAGTTCAGCAGCATGTCCAGCGAACCGCCGGCAAGCTGCTTGACGCCGGCCGAGGGGTCGCCGCCGTAGAGCGTGCCGTTCGGGAACACTTTGATGGTGAGTTCGCCGTTCGTCTTGGCCGAAACCAGCTCGGCAAACTTGTTGGCGGCGAGCGTGATTTCCGACGTATCGGCATCCGGCGTCGAAAGCGTCAGGGTTTCGGCCGCTGCCAGCGACGCCGAGAACAGGGTTGCGACTGCAACGAGGCCGCGAATGGTAATGCGTTTCATGTCAAATCCTCCCAAAAAGTTGATGTCAGGCACAAGCCGTCGGTTTCGCGGTCTCGTTCATGCGACGAAGTTCAAGAATGATCCCGCTATGATCCAGATCGCCATCGCCGTTGTCGACCATGGCCTGGTAGAGCCGGTCGACCTCCTCGCCGACCGGTAGTCGCAATCCCCGGCTATGGGCAAAGGCCAAAGCCGTGGACGTATCCTTCACTTGGTACTTCGCGGGCCCGCCGGGCCGGAAATCGCCCGTCACCATTCTCAGCCCGTGCTGGCGGAAGATGGTGGAGTCGGCAAAGCCGCCAAGCAGCGCCTCGCGCACCCGGGCCGGGTTCGCCCCGCCCCGTTCGGCCAGGGTCAGGGCTTCGGCGACCGCGCAGATCGTCGAGGCGACGATGAGCTGGTTGGCGAGCTTCGTCAGCGCGCCGCTGCCGGCAGGGCCGACATGCGTGACCCGTCCGAGACAAGCGAAGACGGCGGCAAGGGTTTCGACATCAGCCTCCGCGCCCCCTGCCATGATGGCGAGCGTGCCCTCCCGCGCGCCCTTCTCGCCACCGGAAACCGGGGCATCACTATAGGCAAGGCCTTGCTCGACGGCCCGCTCGCTGATGAGCACTGCCGTTTCCACCGGAATGGAACTCATGACGACGAGCGCGGCTGGGGGTTTCATCGCAGACACCACGCCGCCGTTGCCAAGAAGCACGTCCTCGCAGACCGGACCGGAGCTGACCATACAGATCACCACGTCGGCCCCGGCGGCGGCTTGTGTCGCCGAGTCTGCGGTCCCGACACCACGGGACGAAAGCGCATCCGCCTTGTCCCGCGTCCGGTTCCAGGCGACCACCTGAAACCCCGCATCAGCCAGCCGCCCGGCCATCGGGCCGCCCATGATGCCAGTTCCGATGACGGCGATGCGTTTGGCAGCTTCGGCCATGATGCGTCCTCCCTTCACGGGTAGCTGCGCTGGAGAAAGCGGACGGGCCGCTCTTCCAGGATGAGGGGCGGAAATGCCGTCCGGAACCGGTCGAGATGCGGCGTCTGCAGATGAGCATCGAAGGATTCTCGGCTGTCGTAGACCTCGTAGAAGAGGACAGCACCGTCTTCACCTTCCGGCAGGACGACGTCGAACTGCCGGCATCCCGGTTCATCCGCCACCGAATGCGCCGCATCGTCGCGGGCGGCCTCAAGAAAGTCCAGCAGCTTCTCCGAGCGCACGCGAAACTCCGCAATAACGACGAAAGCGTCCATCTTTCCACCCCCTCGCCGCACGATCAGGCTGCCGCGTCCTGGCCGGGGCGGAAGCGCTCTTCCATGTCCTGGCGCAGCTGTACGACATCAAGGTCGTTGACGATCTCGACATCGTCGAAGCTGACGATCTGGTCCTTCTTAATCGGCCGCTTGAGCTTGACGTTGTGGGCAAGGCCGATCGGCAGAGCCTTCAGGTTGAGACTGCGCGTCGCCGGGATGGCGTTCGCCCAGACAGCGTAACCGCCCTCGCCGTCCAGCATCTCGCCCGGCTGCATGTCCTTCTTGGCAGTCGCCACGGCGTCGCCGCGGAACTCCTTCGAGCATCCCGTCGGCTCGTTGCGCAACACCGCGGAAAGAACGCTGACCGAGGTCTCCAGGCCGATGATGTGGAACGGGCGCCACATGGAGGCATACCACCCCGACGGGTCGGTCAAGAGGCCATATTGCTTGAAGCAGGCGCGGGCATAGTCGTTGTGCGCCTTGAAGGTGACGAAGACACCGTAGCGGATGTTGTTGAAGACCTCACGGCCATCCGGCTCCTGGCTCGCCGCGATATCGACGAGGCCGGAGCGGGCCATGCGGCCGCCGTCGCTTGCCGGACGGAAGACGCGGGCGAGATCGTGAAGACCGGCCGGCGGGAAGGCGAGACCATCGTCCGGGCAATCGAGCCCCGTGCCGTTGGCGACAGCCGCCATCTCGATCGCGGCTTTCGTGCCGTCGGTGAACGAGTTGTACATTTTCGGATTGAAGTCACCCTTCTTGACCTCCTCGTCCGTCCAGCCGAAGAAGCCCCAGACCGTGTCCGGCGTCGAATAGCGGTAGCGCGGCTCGAAATTCATGCCCTTGCCGGCGGAAGTGACCTCGAAGCCCGTGGCGCGCGCCCAGTCGACGAGTTCGCAGATGAGGGCCGGCTGATCGCCGTAGGCCATGGAATAGATGACGCCAGCGGCGCGGGCCTTTTCCGCGAGGATCGGACCGACCATCACGTCCGCCTCGACGTTGACCATCACCACATGCTTGCGGCTTTCGATGGCGCCGAGCGCGTGGCGCGTCCCGGCGATCGGATGGCCAGTCGCCTCGATGACGCATTCGATCTCGTCGCAGCCGAAGATCGCATTGACGTCGTCGGTCACGAAGGTCTGGCCGGTCTTCAGTGCAGCGCCGCAGCTCTGCGCCTGGTAGCGCTCCTTGGCCCAGCCGACACGCTCCATGGAGTCACGTGCCTTGGCGACGTTGAGGTCGGCTACGGCTACGACGTGCAGGCCGCTGATGCGCTGGGCCTGCGCCAGGACCATCGAACCGAACTTGCCGGCGCCGATCAGCGCCACACGAACGGGACGGCCGTTGGCCGCGCGCAGGGAAAGAAGGGAATAAAGGTTCATCGATAGGTCCTCAGCTAGGGGATGATTGTGAGGAGTGCCCGGCCGAAGTGTGCGCATCGACGAGCATGCGGCAGCGCCATGCGCTCTACCGTCCGCAGCCGTTCGAATGAGCCTTGTCTCCTCCGGGGAAGGCGAACCCGCCACCACTCCCAGCCGCCTCCCGAGCGGCTTCAAAAGGAAGGTACGGCCGTTGAGCGCTTAGCTCAATTTAGAAAGTCGAACACAATTGTTAGATTTTCTAAGCATTTTGGTATCGCGCATTTGCGGGCGAACGAGTCCAGAGGCGGCTTCGCGCCGACGACCAGATCTCCGGCACTGATGCGCCGATGTTGCGGAGCTCACGCGGCATCGGACACCATTGCTTCGACGTATGGCCGCATGACTGACCAGATCCGCGCCTTGCGCGCGTAACGCCAGAGCTGATGGAGTGGATGCC